>CAZQWC010000030.1:0-1265 GCA_964597055.1 uncultured Sphingorhabdus sp. | reverse complement strand
GGCCCCCATTGAGTGGTCCGGCTTGATTGTTAGTGCATGATTGCCTCCTTGGCCAGTGCTGGCCGTAGGTGGAGCGAAGCGGAACCGGAGGGCGGCACTGGCCAAGGAGCAGCTTCTGGCGCGGGAGGGCGATAGCCCAACGAGCTGTGTGGACGCACCGTGTTGTAATGCCGCCGCCACGCTTCGATCAGGATTTGCGCTTCGGCAAGGCTGTAGAAGATTTCGCCATTGCGCAGTTCGTCGCGCAGGCTGCCGTTGAACGATTCACAATAACCATTCTCCCAAGGACTGCCGGGGGTAATGTACAATGTCTGCACTCCGACCTGCGCCAGCCATTCCTTGACGGCGATGGCAATAAATTCTGGGCCGTTGTCAGACCTTATATGCGCTGGTGGCCCATGGATTACGAACAGATCTGCCAGGATCGCCAACACGTCACCACTTCTGATCCGGCGAGCCACAAGCAGCGCAAGACACTCCCGGCTCGCCTCATCGATGATTGCCAGTATGCGGAACTTGCGACCATCATGAGTTCGGCCCTCGACAAAGTCGTAAGCCCAGACATGCCCAGGATATTCAGGGCGCAGCCGGATGCATGACCCATCATTGAGCCACAGTCTGCCGCGCTTGGGCTGCTTCTGCGGCACCTTCAGACCCTCGCGTCGCCAGATGCGCTCGACGCGCTTTCGGTTCACATGCCACCCTGCGGATCGCAGCAATGCTGTGACACGGCGATAGCCGTAACGACCATATTGCCGCGCCAAGGCAATAATGTCCTCGGTCAGCGCCTGCTCATCATTTGCCCCGCGCGGGACTTTGCGCTGCGTCGATCGGTGCTGCCCCAGAACACGGCAAATCCGGCGCTCCGAGACAGGCAGTTCCTTGCGGATATGATCAATGCAGCGCCGTCGTCGCGCAGGGCTCAATAGTTTCCCCGCGAAGCCTCTTGCAGGATCAGCTTGTCGAGCGTCAGGTCAGAGATCGCACGCCGCAACCGCGCATTCTCTTTCTCAAGGTCTTTCATCCGCCGCGCTTGATCGGTCTTCAGGCCGCCATATTCCTGGCGCCAACAGTAATAGGTCTGCTCGCTGATCGCCAAGCGGCGACACGCATCGCTGGTCGTCCCACCCTGCGCCAGCACAATTTCCGCCTCACGCAGCTTGCCGATAATTTCCTCCGGCGTGTGTTTCTTGAATGGCATTCGTCTTTCCCTTCCGTGTCCAAAATAACATTGTTTTTGGATCACCCAGAAAGGGGGCAGATCA
>CAZQWC010000029.1:0-1513 GCA_964597055.1 uncultured Sphingorhabdus sp. | reverse complement strand
TTCTCCAGCTCGTCAACATCAGCGATAATGATGAAATTTCGCCAAGCGAATTGCGCGATCAACTGAGAGCCATTCTGCAGCCATTCGCGCTCGTTGGCACGTCGGTGGCCTCGACTCAGGTTGGCCGTATTCGTGCCGAGCTAGTGAACGATCAGAAAGGCGCAATCGAGCTGCTGCGGGCGACCGCGGGGATAGGCCTCGATCTTCCGCTCGAACACCCGCTGCGGCAGGCTCTGGCGACACTTGATCACCTGGAGGCGATTGGAGCAAATCAACTCCCGGAAGGCACAGCAAACCCATTTGGCGCGACATGGGGGCACCTCGTTGACCAGATCGACCGGCGAGCGGCCCTCGCCGCATATCGTTCTGCTTCATTAATGTTGCTAAAACGCGCGCTCCGCAATGGTCAGGCATCGGTGCGTCATAGTCTTGAGCACAGAGCACCCGATGACCGGCTGATCCCGATCACGGCCTGGCGTGCTGATCGCACGCGGTTGGTGCGTGAACTGGCACTGTCAACCAAACCTGAGGCAATGATCGACTGGATCAAGGACGAGCTGACCCTGTCGATGAGTTTGCTTGATGATGCGATACGCGAAGGTCATATCAGGATTGAAAATGACCGACTGGTTGTACCCAAAGTAAAAACGGTTGACGAAGACGAGCAGCGCGCGGCGATACGGCGCGCTTTGTTTGCAGGCGTTGGGAAGATCCAACTACCCGATCTGCTTGTTGAGGTTGATGCTCAAACACGCTTTTCTTGGATACTGTTGGGCCGTCCGCCGCATTCCGAGCAGGAACTGGTTATCTTATATGCAGCGCTGATTGCGCTGGGCTCAGACATGACCGCATCCGATCTGGCCCGGATGACGCTCGGGCTGAGCGCCGATGCCGTCGGAGAAATGATGAGGCGCATAGAAGCAAGAGGAACGTTGCCCGAAGCCAATATGCGCGTCCTGGACAGCTTCAGGGCGTTGCCTATCGCGCAGTTGTGGGGCGCAGGCATTGAAGCATCGGCCGACATGATAAGCCTCGACGCGACGCGCTATCACTGGGCCGCACGTCAGGATCCGCGCCGCCAGACGCCGGCCATCGGCACCTACACCCATATTCTCGACCAATGGGCAATCCTCCACGATCAGCCGATAATCCTCAACAAGCGGCAAGCAGGAGCCGCCATTGAGGGTGCGCTTCGTCACGAGCAGGTCGAGCTCGACCGTGTCGCGGTTGATACGCATGGGTTCACGCATTTCGCAATGGCGATAGCGAAGATGGTGGGCTTTGACCTATGCCCTCGTCTGGCACAACTCAGCGACCGCAAGCTCTATTTGCCGCGGGGCCTGGCGGTCCCAATAAGCCTCAAGCCCATCGTCCGCGAAACTGTGTCTAGCCGGGCGATTTCCAAGGGCTGGGATCCTCTGCAAAGGATCGCTGCATCGGTCAAATTGGGCTGGTGTTCCGCGACCTATGTCCTTGACCGCTTTGGCAGCGCCGCCCATGGCGAGTTGGCGTT
>CAZQWC010000028.1:0-1622 GCA_964597055.1 uncultured Sphingorhabdus sp. | reverse complement strand
CGCAATTCGCTTGGCGAAATTTCATCATTATCGCTGATGTTGACGAGCTGGAGAAGGGGGGCTCGCAGAATTCGGAAAAAATCGTACGCTAAGGTTTTCCGGGCATCCGTAGGGGCCGAAACTTCCCGTCTTCCAGTCTGCGGCTCTGCCGCCAGACGTAATCGCCGGTGAGGTTGATGTGCTCCCAGCCCAGCGGCGACAGGAATTGCAGCAGCTCGCCGTCCACCGGCTTGCCGGCCTCGACCAACCCCTGGGTGGCGCGCTCCAGGTACACCGTGTTCCACAGCACGATAGCCGCCGTCACCAGGTTGAGGCCGCTGGCCCGGTAGCGCTGCTGCTCGAAGCTCCGATCCCTGATTTCCCCAAGGCGGTTGAAGAACACCGCCCTGGCCAGCGAGTTGCGCGCCTCACCTTTGTTCAGGCCGGCATGCACGCGGCGGCGCAGCTCAACACTTTGCAGCCAGTCTAGGATGAACAGCGTGCGTTCGATCCGGCCCAGCTCGCGTAGGGCGACAGCCAGGCCGTTCTGGCGCGGATAGCTGCCGAGCTTGCGCAGCATCAGCGAGGCAGTGACGGTGCCCTGTTTGATCGAGCTGGCCAGGCGCAGGATGTCGTCCCAATGGGCGCGGACGTGCTTGATGTTCAGGGTGCCGCCGATCAGTGGGCGCAGCGTCGGGTAGGCCTGCACCCCCTGCGGCACGTACAGCTTGGTTTCGCCGAGGTCGCGGATGCGCGGCGCGAAGCGAAAACCCAGCAGATGCATCAGGGCGAAGACGTGATCGGTGAAGCCGGCCGTGTCGGTGTAGTGCTCCTCGATCCGCAGGTCGGACTCGTGGTACAGCAGGCCGTCGAGCACATAGGTGGAATCGCGCACGCCGACATTCACCACGCGGGTGCTGAACGGGGCGTACTGATCGGAGATATGGGTGTAGAACAGCCGCCCCGGCTCGCTGCCGTACTTCGGATTGACGTGCCCGGTGCTCTCGCCCCGGCCGCCCGCCCGGAAGCGCTGGCCATCGGAGGATGAGGTGGTGCCGTCGCCCCAGTGAGCGGCGAAGGCATGCCGGTACTGGTGGTTGACCAGCTCGGCCAGGGCTGCCGAATAGGTTTCGTCGCGGATGTGCCAGGCTTGCAGCCAGGACAGTTTGGCGTAGGTCAGGCCGGGGCTCGACTCGGCCATCTTGGTCAGCCCGAGGTTGATCGCATCGCCGAGGATCGCGGACAGCAGCAACGTCCGATCTTTGGCCTCGGCCCCGTCCTTCAGGTGGGTAAAGTGGCGGCTGAAGCCCGTCCAGTCGTCCACGTCCATCAGTAGTTCGGTGATCTTGATGCGCGGCAGCAACTGGCTGGTCTGGTCGATCAGTGTCTGCGCCTGATCCGGCACCGCCGCATCCAACGGGGTGATCTTGGGGTTGGGGGAGCAACGGAACAGAAAGTGCACTTAAGCTCAGTCGCTGCCCCGCAAACCCTTGCAACGTCTGGATAGTTTCGAAAAACGACCGTTTTATGAAACCGTTTCCGCTATCGCGAGGAAAGGTCACCAACACCCGAAAATCAGTGCAATAAAGGCTCTTCGCATTTAAGGGTGTAGCTGATTTCTAAACCCTCCTGACTTCAGCAAG
>CAZQWC010000027.1:0-1664 GCA_964597055.1 uncultured Sphingorhabdus sp. | reverse complement strand
CGGAATACACCATCGCCTACACCGGAAATTACACCACGAGCGCGGACGCTAACGACATTCCGGGCGCCTGCCGGTTGAGAAAATAGTGGGTTTCCGGGCGGGGTATTTTGTCACGGCATGACCTGTGCAGCAATCTCGGCGTCTTTGTCTGGCGTTGTGGTGACCAGGAAGGGCTGTTCGACAAGCCCGGTTCGTACGATGATCTGGGGGTAGCCGACTCGCTCGCTCCGACGGCAGGCATATTCCCAGGCGCGCTGGAAGCTGTTGAGTTTGCGCTCGGCGGAGGTTTCCGACGTGGTCGGCATAGCAGGGGCCTTTCATCAGAGTGAGGGTGAGGGATTGTCGCAAACCCCGCGTTGGGCAGTGAATCGCCCTCCCCCCTCCCCTACTCGGACCTTGAAGTCGCTCGAAGCGCGTCATGAGAGGAATACCGTGGCGGACAGCACCAGCTGATAGCCCTGATAGCCGCGTTGCGTCGCAAACGGAGGTGGAGGCAATGTACGCTGCGATGGTCGACAGTTTGCTGCCTCTAGCGTAATCAGAGTGCCAGCGCCGTTGCTTGATGCGCTGTGGGCTACGGCGTCCGATTGGGCAGGCCGTTGGTGTCTGGAGCCAATCTCGCGGTTGCATCCCTCTTAAAGAATCATCTTATAAAAACGCCCAAGCGGAGCGCGGGAGCTTCTATAGATTCAGGATTCTAAGATTCGGGGCCATTTAGTCGTTGGAACTCAATGCGTTGATATGCCTCTATATGAGCCGGTGGGGGCTTTAGCGTGAGCGCAAGGGGGCATTAATGCGAGCGCATGGGGGCAACTGGATGAGCGTCCGGGGGTTTATGTGAGCGATTGGGGGTGGCCGGGATTCCATATGAAGTGGCCTTTGGAAGGGTTTGATTCAGCCCAATGAATCGTTTCGTTGGCCGACTGTGCTGGATTTGGGGTCGATTTTGAGGGCGATGGTGGCGGTCGGGATTGGCTGACGCCGGTCGTGCGGTTCTTTATATGAGTGATCGGGGGCGTCTGGACTTGCAGTGGTAAGCGGTCAGTCCTTTCGATCGGCGTTTATATGAGTGGACGGGGGCGCCCCGGAAAACCGATTCGGATCAGCAGCTTGGAGCGGCGTTATTGTGAGTCGCTGGGGGCGCACACTGTCAGGTCTTTCGGCAGCTGAATGATCTGGGCCAACCGGTCGTGTTTATGTGAGGAATCGGGGGGCGCTCCTAAACCCGTGTATTTCTGCGGGTTTCGCGGCGCGTTCATGTGAGGACCAGGGGGCTGGTGACAGAGCGCCCTGCCCTCTTTTCATGAGTCGGCGGGGGTTCGTCTATGTGAGTAAACGGGGGCGGGTTCTCTTTATGACACGTTGATGGTATGCAACTCATATGAAGCTCGATTCGGACATATCGGAAATCGAGGTAACATCAGGGCTGGAGAGTCTGAGCCGGACGCTGCGCGTTGCGGATGTGATTCGCCGCCGTGATCTCGATTTTGTAAGCAAACCCGGCGAATTGGTCGAGTCCGAGTTCGAGACCGGCTCGCTTGGCGCTGCTGCGCGCAAAGCGTTCGCGTTGATGCTGCGCAAGGCTGGTCCGGAAGCCTATGAAGACAAGAGGGGTTCTAGGGATTTTCCGTCCAAAAACGACAAAGTGCTCTGGAGGCCTCTCT
>CAZQWC010000026.1:0-1873 GCA_964597055.1 uncultured Sphingorhabdus sp. | reverse complement strand
GTAAAATCTAGGATTAGTAGAGATAATGGTGTGATTCTAACGACGGATTTGGGTTAAATCATAAATCATCACAAAAATCGCCGCTGTATCTGGATATACAGTAATACCATTTCCCACCAAAAATAGCCTTTTTTGACAAAATATTTTTGAGGATAAAATTGACAAGAAAAACCTTATGTATCAGGATATACATAAGGTTTTTCTTGTCAATTTTAGACCAAAAAGATGAAGTCAAAAAAGGCTATTTTTGGTGGGAAATGGTATTAGACCACCATAGGGGCTGTCGCAAATCTAACTTTCCAAAAAACTAAACACAAAATTTTTTACAATCCAGAAATTTCTTAAATCCTTAAATTTTTGCAAAATTATTTTCATCATTTTTAATAATTCCCGTATAATTCCCAATCCTTTACTGCTTTATATGGCAGGTAGGCGCATTAATCCCTTGTTCATGTAACAAAGATTGGTGGTGGATTAATAACTGATCCGGTATTTTCCTGCGTTAAAACCACCAGCCTCTTTAGATTAAAAGCAATGGTTTGCATAAAGGCATGGAACTGGTTTTTGACCAACCCTCTGTATCTTGTTCTTTTGGAGCAATTGGAGAATACTCTTTCATATGGAGATCTAATGCTTGAATACCAGCGATCAAGATCGAAGTTTTTACCTTTCATGTTATTTTTCTTAATAGCGCAAAGATGAAGATTATTTGCCTTTGCAACCGCTTGAACATTTTTATCGCAGTAACCTTTGTCAGCATAAACTGCCCCTTGTTTGGGAGTAACATTTTTAAATCCTTTGGAATCAATCACTTCAGCAGAGGTGATTGCAACCTTATTAATCATACCTGATTGCATATCAACCGATACATGTTTTTTATAACCAAACCAAAATTTCTTCTTACTTTTTGCCCCAAATCTTGCCTCCTTATCAGCTGCAAAATCTGCAATATTTTTGTTGTTTAAGACTGACAATTTTTTCTCAATGATAACTTCAGCGGTAACGGCAATAAGAGTTCTCTCTCTTGATTTCTTCAATTTTTGTTCCGCCTTGAGTTTCTTCTCAATTGCCTCATCCCTTTCCTTCCACAAAGTAGCTTTAGAGATTAAATGAGTTGCGTCAATAAAAGTAAAAACTTCACTGATATAGCCTTGGCTCTTAAGTTGATCGCGAAGGAGAGTAAAGATTTTAGAAAGTCTGCTAGTACCAATCTTGGCTCTTATCCTGCCAAAGGCACTGTGATCAGGAGTTTTGTCAGTTAATCCAAATTGGCAAAACCATTTTGAGGCTGTGTTTTCTACCAAAAACTTTTCTAACTCTCTATCGCTTAAATCCTCGACAAACTGAAGAAGGAGACAGAGAAACATTCTAAAAACACCATATCCTTTATGGTCAGAATTTTGTTCAATTTTTTCTAGTTCTGGTCTTATCTTTTCCAAATCCCAAAGCAATTTAAATTTTCGATAAATATGATTGCTTGTGACTAAATCATCTAAGCAGATCATTTCTATTTGTTTTGGCTCAAATGACATTTTTGAATTTTGTTATTTTGATCGGTATATGAAATTTATTATACGCCACGAAGGCAGGTGTAGTGTAGAAGAATAAGTATTTAATGACAACAAAATAATAGATAAAATTAGAAAGAAAGTTGAGGAGAATTTAGGGGGTTTGTGATGAAATTCTTTAATTGTTTGAATTGTAGAAATTTTGATTTTTGGGTTTAAAAAAATTAGATTTGCGACAGCCCCATAATAGAACGCCAGGGAATTTTATTTGGATATATTTTAATTTCAATTATTATATTGAATTATAGATGTAAAAAATTTAAAAATATTATGGAATAATTAGATGTGAATTTACAATATAAAAG
>CAZQWC010000025.1:0-2567 GCA_964597055.1 uncultured Sphingorhabdus sp. | reverse complement strand
CAATTCACCTGTCGGTGCGAATGTGTATCTACCCCGGAGGTTGATATTCTCCCAGGCTACAGGTGAGGCCCGCTTTACTGTTTCCAGAGACATTGCATTGCCTTGATCCTCAAAGCTGTCCAGCAGATTACTGAGCACTTTTGAGTTGAAGTAGATGATGGCATTTGCCACCAGTCTGGCACTTTCGTTCCAGATCTGGATCTCCTCATCGCTATTACCCCGGAATCGGTCGCCATTGACGTGGCTAATCGCCCGTCTCAGCTGGTGATAGGCTTCACCCCGGTTCAACGCTCGCTGAACGTGATTTCTAAGGCTGGCGTCGTCAATGTAGTTCAGCAGATATTGGGCTTTCAGCAGCCGGTTATATTCGGTCAATGCCTCCAGTAATGGGTGATTGTGCTTGTAACCGGATAGTTTACGCACTAACCTGGCCTGACTGGTCTTGCGCTGAGCCAAAGAGACGGCAATCCGCTGGATGGTGTCCCAGTGAGCCATGATACGCTGCGTGTTGATCGGCTTGCGCAACGATATATGCACTTGCTGGTTCTTGTCTTCGGTGATGTTGAATAGTTCATTGATGACCCTGCCGACCTGGGCATATCGAGGTGCGAACCGATATCCGAACAGGTCGAGCAGGGCAAAGTTCACATGGTTTACTCCATGAGTGTCAGTTGAGAGCATGTCGGGGACTATCTCAGTACTGTTGTTCATCAACAGGTCAAAGATGTAATGGGATTCATGCTCATTGGCCCCGATTACCCGGGCATTGATGGCCATATGATTGGCATTCAGACTGACCGCGGACACGCCTTTGCTGGTCCCGAAGTATTTTGAGGAGTACCGCGTGCGGAATGTCTCGCGTTTGGCTTCGAACTTCTGACCATCGGCACTGGCGTGCAGAATATCTTCCTGAATGTTGTAGTGCTTGAAGATACTCAGTCGTGTAGTGGCGTTGTTGATGCGGTCATTGGACGCATTCAGGGTTTCCAACCGAAGGTAGTTCGCTTGGATAGTGCTGAGTTGTTCATAGGTGCAGTCAGAAATCTGCGCGATGCCATAGATGCCCTGATTAGTGGCATTGGCAATCAGTATCGCCAGCAGATCCACTTCGTACTGACGGCTTTTCGAGCTCAAGCCCAGCACATGTTGGAAGTCGTCAATGAACCCGGTATCCCGATCCACTACGCGCAATACATCGGCGATGCTGACCGCTTTCATTTGCTGGAAGAACGGGTTATTCACTAGGTGCTTCTTGCTGGCTGTAGGCAGCCGCCAGTGATGTTTGCCGTCTTTCGGTCGCAAAATTACGTCCCTGGTATCTGAACGCTCCAAATAGTGGCTGACTTCGTGCAACCGAAGGGTCAGCTCATCCGCCATGCGTGGAATCAGACGTTTCGGATCCTCGCTGATATTGGGTTGCTGAGTGCCCTCCACCAAGGACCCCTTCTGGTTTTTCCAGATCTCTGGCTTCACGAGATCATCCTCTAACGCCCGATATCGAATGACTTCCGGCAGCGTCAACTGGCCGTTTAAGCGGTTGGGTATCTGCAGATACAAAAACCATTCATACTTGGATTTGTCTATACTGCCATCGGGTTTCGACAGCAATGGCCGTGTGGCTTTCGGTAGTAAACGCTGATCAATGCTGACATCGCCGAGCCTATTACCGGCGACCAAATCCAACCGAGCTTGGGCCAGGGCCCCGGCTAACCGCCGCGTTTTGTCGGTACCGTCAAAACGCAGACAGCAAAAGAGCGAACGCAACAGTCCGGCTCGCAATGTGGACTCCGTATCCAGGTGCTGCCAAAATGCCTCCTCCGCCGACTGTTTCTGATTACTCAGGTATCGGCAGACTGAGTTCAGGTCGCTGACATTGAGAAACTGGAACGCCCGTTGCTGTACAGCTTGAAACGACGTATCAGGATCGATGCTGTCATCAACGAACAGGTGTAAGATATCAGCAGCTTTGCTCACATTGCGAGCTGCCTTTTGCCAATCCCGATAGACCCGTTCTTGGGCCATTTGATGCGCACGTTGTTTCACTTGCCGGAGGTGATGTATGAACCCTTCCGCAATACGTTCCAGGCCCTGCTGGTGCCGCGACTGCAGATAGCACAGCAAGTACAGGCGCTGGTTAGCAAGCGATTGACGTTTAAGTTTGGCTCCGTAGTAGTCAACCCGTTCGGCATAGTGTTGCTGGTTTTTCTGAGAGAGAGAAAGTGACTCGAGTACAGTCGTCACATCCGTCATCCACGGCTGAATATGGTGATACACGGCTATTTCTTTTTGCAACTCGGTGCCGGTAAAATTGCGGGCGCTCTGGCGTAGTTGCTGGAATGTAAACTGGCCTTCACCGGAAACCAGTGTGAGCAACATAGTTGATAGACCTTGGCTGCAAGCGGCGTCGATCTGGTCATGCAATCGTTTCTGGTGCTGGCCAATAACCTGACTGACGATCTTCTGCAGCGTACTATAGGCGGGAATTGCGATTTTCTGGCGAGCCAAATATTCGATTGCAGCGTCAAAGACTGCTCGGGGCTCCACCCAGCTTTCAGCACAGGTACACA
>CAZQWC010000024.1:0-3427 GCA_964597055.1 uncultured Sphingorhabdus sp. | reverse complement strand
AATATCGAAAAATTAAGAAAAATTGATACCGGCGGCAATCTAATTGAAGCAGAATTAATTACCGATTCTGATGAAACAAATTAGAAAATTCTAATTCAAACTCAAAATTTCCTTCACTAAAAATTAAAATCTCCCTCATTCAAATGGATTTCACCTTTTAACTCGATGTTAAAATCAAGATGGTGGTTGTCTTTGATTTTGGTGAAGCCGTTTTCAAAAGTAATTTCCAAATCAGCGAAGGAATGAATTTGTTGGTTATTCAATTGGGATAAATCAATTGTGTCTTCCCCTTTGGTAAAATCTTCAATGATATCAGCTGCATTAATCTTGGAATCATTAAGGGAAGTGAAGATGAAATAATCTTCACCATCACCACCAAACAAAATATCCTGTCCTGCTTTTCCTGTTAATTGATCATTACCATCTTCTCCCATGAGATAATCATTAAAATCAGTTCCACTGATGTGGTCGTTATTGTCTGTGCCGATTTTTGGGTTATTAGTCATGATGATTTTTTGGGTGATATTACTTTTGGCCCCATCTTCATCAGTAACGCTGATTATGATGTCACGGTTGGTGATGTTATTGTTATTATTACTGCTGTTAACATGAATGAATTTGATGGAATTAATTAACTCCTGATATTCACTGGCAGTTGCTTCACCACTTAGAGTTATGGTTTGATCATTATTGCTTTGGCTAATGGTAATGTTGGCGTGATTATTATTGTTTATTAGCAGCTGATCATGGTTATCCATGTTATTGATCTTTATAACTGCTTGTTTGATATTATTTTGATCAGAAATGCTGATATCAAGATTAGGAGCATTGTGATAATAATCAGGGTTATCATTCACCTTCACATGGAAAAGTAAATCATTGTAATCCTTGTCTCCACCGCCAAATAAATCTTCAAAACCGATTAATATTTGTTGCTTGTTATTATCAAATCCCGCCCCACCATGCATCTTCTGGTCCGGATTAAGGAATGGATTATTGTAACTATGAAAAATATTGCTTTGAACTATTAAATTCTGGCCTTGGTAATTAAAGCTTAATTCCGGTGCTGATTGACTAAAGATATTGGCCTTAGCATTAAAAGATAAAGTAAGTTGATTCAAATTACTTACAGTGTTTAAAGCACTATTACCACCGTCAGAAATCAGAAAGAATCCGACTTTGGCTCCTTTGGTTAAATTGCCTAAATTAAATTCAGTAGCAGAAGCAACATTCTTGGCATCAGTAAATAATAATTTAGGATTAGTCATATTGCCTTTCTCATCAATCAAATAATATCCCAAACTATTGTGATAACCGGCCACACTATTCTTGAAAGTAACAATCACCTCACCAGCTTTATTTAAAGTGAGAATATGGCTCGATAACGGATCAGGATTAACTTCCACACCATCAATATCTTCAAATACCGGTAAGGAATTTTGATTCTGGTTAATAGAAGTTAAGATAAAATCATCAGAGATAGTTACCGCTTCACTAACTACCATATTATGGTTATTAACATTTAGCGTTGGGGCAAAATTATCAGCAAAGATAAAATCATCCGCACTTAAATCAGAGGGGTGCAGGTTAGTAATATGAATTGTCTGACTGTCAGATAAATGAACTACGGCAGAACCTGGAGTAATAATTAAATCCGAGAATTTGGTGATATTCTTAAATAAAGAAATATCAATCACTTCCTTGGTACCACTAACATTAAAATCAGTAATAGTGGTTTCAATAACTTCTCCCGCTGCTTTATTAGCTTTAACATCAATGACAAATTTATCATCACCATTGTCACCGGTTAAAATATCATTACCATTATGAGTGATGATGGTGTTGTTAGTAATACCACCGGTAAGGATGTCATTTTGATTGGAATTAGTGATTTGATCTTCCAAAGAAAGGTGAATGGTTGAAGGATTAGAAATATCAATGAAACTGCCATCAGCAAATTCCAAAGTTTCAATGCGATCAGAAGTTGACCTGAAATAATCCTGAATGATGATCTGGTCTGTTGAGTTACGCAGGAATTTAACAATAAGACTAGCGCTTTGAGTATCTGTAACTAAATAAACATCTTCCTTTTTTATGTCAGGGCCGAATTTTATTTTATCATTGCCGTAACTGTAATTTCTAAAAACCGTATCATTTTTTTCTATGATAACATCTTTACCATCACCCTTATTGTAAATATAAGTATCATCTCCAAATTCTCCAACTGCTTGATCATCACCTTTACCTAAATTAATAATGTCTGTACCACCATTGGAATAAACATAATCATTACCATCATAACCATTAATAACATCACCATATTGCGAAGCAGTGATAATATTATCTGTGTCATCACCTTCATAAAAGAGAGTTAACTTAGAAGGATCAGAAATATCAATTTTGCTATTATCAGTAAATTCGAGGGTTTCTATCCTAGTAAGTTCACCGCCAAATTGATTTTTAATGGTGATTTTATCACTGTGATTATTCTTGAAATTAATCACCAAGTCATAATTTCTATCTATGGTAAAAGAAACATCTTCTCTTTTAATATCTTCTCCAAATTTAATGGTATCATTGCCAAAATTAGCGCTGGAACCACCACTGGAATAATAATATTCAAAAATAGTGTCATTACCATCACCCTTATTGAAGATATAAACATCATCACCATTTCTGCCGCCAATAAAATCATCACCCTTATTGCCAATTATAATATCGGCATTTTCTGAACCAAGAATACTGTTATTATTGTCATCCCCTTCAGTAATCAGGTTTAAATTATTGGTATCAAGTAAATTGATAATATCACCATTGGCAAAAACCAGCTTTTCTATGATGTTGATTTGGTATCCCTGTAAATGTTCCCTGATGGCAATCTGGTCATTTGGATTATTTTTAAATTTGATGACGAGATCATTATTTTGTTTAGCAAAATAAATATCTTCTTTGCTAATTCCGGCACCTAAAACAATCTGGTCATTGCCATAACTGACATTATTGAAGGCATCATATAATTTTTCATCAATGGTGTCTTTGCCATCACCCTTATTGTAAATATAAGTATCATCACCTTGATAACCCACCAAAATATCATCGCCTTTATTGCCTTTTAAAACATCATTATTATTGGTGCCAGTTAATTTGTTGTTATTATTGTCATCACCTTCAATAACCAAGGTTAGAGTAGTTGGGTCAAAGATATTGATTACAGTGCCGTCACTAAACTCTAACTTCTCTATTCGGGATAGATAGGAGGCTAAATGACCAATAATAGTGATCTCATCACCCGGGCTATCCTTGAATTTGATGATCAGGTGATAATTATTCTGGTCTTTGGTGAAGTAAATATCTTCAGGCTTAATATCAGGACCAAAAATGATTTTATCTTTGCCAAAATCGGCATTTATAACTTGGGTTTTTTAAT
>CAZQWC010000023.1:0-3780 GCA_964597055.1 uncultured Sphingorhabdus sp. | reverse complement strand
TTCCTGAAAATCAAGGCTGCCTTCCCCGGGAAAGCGCGATGAACCTTAAAAAAGGGAACTATATATTTAACTAGCCAATTTACTTGACCCTTTTGCAATATTTGGCGAGTTAAGTATCATGACTGACAAGCCAGAGACCATTAGCCTTTTCGCCTTCTTTCAAAAGTTTCCGAACGAGGAGGCCGCAAGGCAGTATTTCGAGACAAACCGCTGGAACGGTGAAGTCTCCTGCCCGCACTGTGGCAGTGTTTCGGTCGCCCCCGTCAAAGACATGAAGCCGATGCCCTACCGTTGCCGCGATTGCCGTCAGCATTTCAGCGTCCGCACTGGCACTGTATTGGCGGAAAGTCGCTTGCCACTGCAAAAGTGGCTCATGGCGATTTACATGATGACAACGGCGCGCAAGGGCATCCCCTCAACCCAGATGGCGCGTGAACTTGGCATCACCCAGAAGTCAGCATGGTTCCTTGCGCAGCGTATCCGCGAAACTTGGTTGGGCGGCGACGAAGGTATGATGGGTAACGAAGTTGAGGCCGACGAGACGTACATTGGCGGTAAGGAAAAGAACAAGCATGGGTTCAAAAAACTTCATGCTGGGCGTGGCGCTGTCGGCAAAACGGCTGTCTTGGGTATTCGCGATGAAAATGCACAGGTTCGAGCTGCCCCGGTGGCTGATACAAAGTCATCGACATTAAGGGGCTTCATCAAAGACAATGTCCCGGAAGGCGCATCTGTTGTTACCGACGAATTTTCATCCTATCGCGGGCTGTCTCAGGACGGGTATACTCACATGACCGTGAATCACTCTGCTGGCGAATATGTCCGCCACTACTGCATTCACACTAACGGCATTGAGAGCTTTTGGGCGCTTCTGAAGCGAGGCCATTACGGCATTTATCATTATATGAGCCCGAAACATCTGCACCGATACGTCGATGAGTTTGCCTTTCGTCAGAATACCCGAGAAATCGGCACTTTAGGCTTTATTGACGCAACAATCTCGCGCATGGCGGGCAAGCGCCTCACTTATCAGAGTTTGATCAATGCCTAAGAACGAAAAGCTAATCGAACCAATTGCCGCGTCATTTGACGCTGTTGCGCGCGCTATGATTTCAGGAGCGCCCGACAAGACCGTCGAGATTGGCGCTCCGGACTATGCGGAATTAATTCGAGAATTGACCTTACCCAAGGCGTGGGGTGTGCCGGTTACGAGTGTCATCAATCAAGGTCAAACCCGGCTCGATGCGGAGCACTATGATCCTGTCGTTTATGAGAATGATCGAAAACTACGAAACTTAGGTGTTGAGCTAAAGCCTCTCTCCGATTTTGCAGACGTCAAATTACCAGGTATGTTTACCCGGATATGGGCGAAGGATGCCAAACACGGCACACCATATCTGAATGCCACCGACCTTATGAGTTATTTTGCGCTTGGCATCCCGGCTCAAGAGCGATTTTTATCTCATGCATCAGAAGTAAACATCACACCTTTAATCGTTAAGCGCGAAATGATCTTGATAACATGTTCGGGCACGATTGGGCGGGTGTTTGACGTGCCCAAAGCGCTGGACGGATGGGCCGGGACACATGACCTTGTTCGGATAATTCCTCATGATCCCGCCCTAAAAGGGTTCCTGCGTGCCTATCTCACATCGGAATACGCGCAAATCCAGATTCTCGGCCACACGCACGGCGGTCAGATCGACCATGTAACTGCTGAGCAGGTTGCATCCTGCCTCGTACCAGTGCTTGATAGTAGCGTTGTTGAGAAAATTTCAGAGACTGCGGCAAAAGCCGATCGCATGCGCGCCGACGCCTTGGCGTTCATGCAAACTGCCCGCAAAGACTTGTCGGAGGCCCTTCAGAATGACTAACGGCAATAACATCATCCCGTTGGTTCCACCCGGCAAGATATTGTGTTTTATCACTGGCGTTTTGCGCGCTGACACGCCCGAAGAGAACGTGCGACAGCGCTGGGCGCGGGCACTGGTCGAAGATTACGGCTATCCAAAAGCTGATATAGGCGTTGAGACAAAAATCAAAATGGGGCGCGCTTCCAAGCGTTGCGATCTCACTATTTTCCGTTCGGGAATGGCGCACGAGCAAGAAAACATTCTCATTTGCGTTGAAGTCAAACGGGATGATGTGAAGCCCTCGGATGCAAAAGAAGGTGACGGGCAACTTGTCAGCTATATGTCCGCCTGCCCGGCCAAATTTGGCCTATGGGTTGGGCAGGAGATGCGCGGCTATGAGAAGGCGCAAGACCACGCGATTAGTCAGATAGCCGACATTCCGAGATTTGGGGATGACTCACCGCGTAGGCCGCAACGCACTGACCTAAGGACCGTGCATGAGCTGACGTCTGTGTTTCGCCGTTGTCACAACTACATCCATGCTAACGGCGGTTTGCAAAAAGCAGAAGCGTTTCACGAAATGCTGAAACTGATATTCTGCAAGACCTATGATGAGCAGGAAGGGGGCGACGAGTTAGATTTTTCAATTTCACCAGCTGAGAAAAAATCAATCGGCGGTCAACGCAAATTGGTTGAAGATCGCTTGAAGCCATTATTTGAGCATGTGAAGGTCGCTTACCCCTTCATCTTTCTGGAAGATGAAACGATACGGCTTGAGCCTTCAGTCGCCGCTTATGTCGTAGGCGAATTGCAGTTCATCTCAATCCTCAACAGCGCCACAGACGTCAAAGGCGAGGCTTACGAAACTCTGGTTGGCGCAAACTTGCGCGGGGATCGCGGGGAGTATTTCACTCCGCGAAATGTGTGCGATATGACCGTGCAGGTCATTATGAAGCATTTCCCTGAGAAAGATTTGAGTTCGGTCAAAGTGATAGATTGCTGTTGCGGAACTGGCGGATTCCTTGTGTCTTGGATTGACAACCTGCGCAAAATTCTAACGCAGCAAGAGATCAGGCGGGGCAATAGTGATCCAACTATCAGCGTTCGCAATCGTATCAAGGAGATTTGCGGAAAGCATCTCTATGGCACGGATATAAATCCGTTTCTCGTGCGAACAGCTCAGATGAACCTCGTTATGCATGGCGATGGCTCCACTAATGTTCATCGCGCCAGTTCGCTTACAAGGCCGGGAGAATGGTCAGAAGAAGCGCGGCGGGCCATTCCCTTTGGTAAGATGGACGTTGTTATAACAAACCCGCCATTCGGAACGGAAGTAACTGTCGATGATGCGCACGTTTTATCGCAGTATCAAATCGCAACATGGGGGGCCAAAAACCGCCGCTCGTCGATGCCAGCTGAACAACTGTTCCTTGAGGCGGGCATGAATTTTTTGAAACCGGGCGGCTTTATGGGCGTTGTTTTGCCTGATGGGATACTGAATAATCCCGGCCTCGCATTTCTTCGTGATTGGCTGATACGTCATTCAAAAATTGTTGCGTCTGTCGCACTGCCCAAAGAGACTTTTGGTCGGAACAAAGGAGTTAACAACCCAAGTGTCTTGATCGTTCAAAAATTCAGCCATCAGGAGTATCTCGATGCAAACAAAGGAATAATTGATACTCGCGGCTCGATATTTATGTCGGCACCGTCAACCTCTGGAATCGACAAGCGAGGCAATACTGTATTTCTTAGGCACCCTAACGGGGAGTACATTTTGGATTCAGATGGCGAGCGAGTTGCCGATGACCAGATAGCTATGGTGCCAGCGGCTTATGAACTGTGGAAGTCTGCGGCTAGTTAAATATATAGTTCCCTTAAAAAAGGATGATCAACATGGAACCTTTTAGCTTGAATACGATTCTGATGG
>CAZQWC010000022.1:0-4905 GCA_964597055.1 uncultured Sphingorhabdus sp. | reverse complement strand
TCGGCGCAGAGCGACAGCCTACCTCTGACTGCCGCCAATCTTTGCAACAGAGCCGCATCCTGCCATGCTATTGGTAGTCAAAATTCACGGAAACGCATAACACATCGCAGGTCTTTATGGACGCCGACCAAGAAATGCCGATTTTTCTGGAACAGCGCGGCACCCTGCCCCTGACTTCTGATGAATACGGCCAACTGCTATACGATCATCCCGACGAATCCCCGGAAATTGTCGGCATGTTGGACTATCTCATTGACCCGCCGAGCAGGCTTGCCAGCACGTCGCGCTGGCTCAGGTTTCGGGACAACATGGCGCAGGCTGTCGCAGACCGACCGCACGACCCGCATTTCCCGCTGTTTCTTGCACAGGCTGAAAAAATCTTGGCCTATCGGGCGACCATCGCGCCGGAGCGGCGCATCTGGAAAGCGGACGCTTGACCACGCCCCCTACCCTGCGGCGGTTTCTCGCCCGCGTGATCGCCGCCAAGAGCGGCGAAGCGAATGCAGGCCGGGAAGAAGTCGCCGCCGAAGTGCTGCACGCGCTGCAGCTGGTGCAACGTTTCTGTCGGGACTGCGGCAACGAGGCTTACGCCCTTGAAGCCGTGCCGCTGCTATGCGGCCAGTGCCACACCCCGATGCAGACGCCGGAGCCGGAGAGCATCCGTATCGAAAATTTCATCGAACGGCATCGCAGGACGCTGCAGGGGCTGGCCGAGAGGTAGTTTTCTCAAAAACGGTCGTTTTTGAGACAGTTTGCCGTCCCCTGCAAAATCAGGGGGTTGAGTGTCGCAAAATATAGTCTCATAATTGGTCATGCTTTATGGCTATGCCCGCGTATCCACCAGCGACCAGAAAGCGCAGCTGCAACTGGACGCGCTGCAGGCCGCAGGCTGCCAGCAGGTATTCGTGGACGAGGGTATAAGCGGCAGCGCCGCCACCCGCCCTGCCCTTTCCAAAGCCTTCGCCGCGCTCAAGGCCGGTGACGTGCTGGTGGTATGGCGGCTTGACCGGCTTGGCCGCTCTCTCTCGCATCTCATCCAGCTTACTGGGCAGCTGGGCGAACAGGGCATCGGATTCCGGTCACTGACCGAAGCTATAGACACCACCAGCTCGTCAGGGCGGCTACTTTTTCACATCATGGGCGCGCTGGCCGAGTTCGAGCGCAACCTGATCGTCGAGCGCACCCAGGCAGGCCTAGCCGCAGCGAAAAAGCGCGGCACCAGGTTGGGGCGCAGGCCGAAGCTAACCCCTGCCCAGGTTGCCCATGCCAGGAAGCTGATAGAGGGCGGCGAAAGCCCGCGTCACGTCGCCAGGACTTTGGACGTGTCCACGGCCACCCTTTACCGCTACCTACCCGTTCCCGCGAACGGTTCCCCATGAGGAAAAAAGAGAAAACTTGCTTTCAGAGTAAAAATGTGCAAAATTACACCAATAGTATGATAATTTCACCAACCCCCTGATAGCAAATTTTTGGAGGGCTACCCATGGCAACCGTGCGTAAAACCATCACCCTCACCGAGCAGCAAGACGCCTGGATTTCGGCGCAAATCGCCGCTGGCAGCTATACCAACGATAGCGAAGCCATCCGCGATCTTATCCGGCGTGAACAGGAGCGCAGCGCCGAAATCGAGAGCATCCGCCAGGCGCTCATCGAGGGCGAGCAGAGTGGCGAGCCGGAGCCGTTCGATTTCGCCGCCTTCAAGCAGCGCAAAGCGGCGCAGTATGGCTGATTATCGGTTCAGCCCAAGGGCGCAGCGCGACCTTGACGGGATTTTCGATTACACCGTAGCGCAATGGGGTTTGCCGCAGGCACTGCGCTACACCGACTTGATCGAATCCGCCTGCGCCGACTTGGCCGAAGCCCCACAGCAGGCGCAGAGTTGCGCCTACATTCGGCCAGGTTATCGCCGTCGTAGCGTGGAGCATCACGTCATCTATTTCAAGCCGACCAGTTACGGCATTGCCGTTGTCCGCATCCTGCACCAGCGTATGGATGCAACCCGGCATCTGTAATGCAGTAAATCAGTAATTGAGGTTGTAGAATTAACGCAGCACCTTCGCGGCAAGCTCAGCTTGCAACACATCGACTTTGGGAATGATGCCTTGCAACACACCAAGCGCGTCTGCCCATTCATCGCGAACGCTGTTCCCGGCCAGACCTTGTAGGGCACTGTTGAGTTGGACGGCTGCGCGTTGCAAGTCAACGGCCAGCGATTGACCAGTGCCTAACGTCGAAGTCGCCAGCGCATCCTGGGCGAGTTGCAACACTTCCAGGTCTGTCGCCATCACGCGGCCAGCGGTTGATGAGCGTGGGGCACCTTGACGCCTTGCCATTGCGGCATCTTTTGCAGTCGTTAGTTTAATCAGTAAATCGCGAGCATTGTCTCTCGTGACCTGGTCATTATTCCTGGCCAAAACCTTGGAAACCGCCCGCTTGGCACCACCGGCTTGTAGCATTGCCCAAATTGATAGCCCCAAACCTGCTACCGACAGGACTAAGTCACCCACTGGGGTTGTCAGCAAGTTCAGGACAGCTAAGGCAGTATCCATGATTAACGATTTTCTGGGTGAATGGCGGCAGCGAGCACAGCCTTGAGCCGTGCTTCCGACATCGTCATGCGCTCCGGCATCGGTTCCTTTATCCACTCCGCCAGCATTCGGCCATAAATGTCGCGAACGGGCATGTGGGAATTCCAGTAACCCGGCTTCTGCATCGGCACATATTCGAACCGCTTCAGACGCTCGACCGTGAACCGAGCAAAGGACATGAATTTAGCCTCGTTGTTGCCGTCGTAACCGGCGAACTTATTAAAAGGGAAATCCTTGAGGTCGAACCCATCTGGCATTGAGCGTCCAATGGCATCAAACATGTCCATGGTATCCCAAACCTCTCGGGACTCTTCGACGGTCATCTTGTCGTTGCCGTCGTAGATATATTCGAAGTCCCAAGCGTAGAGCATCTCGTAACCGTGCTCTAATGCCTCGCGTTGGACGCTGAGCGATTCCGCTTCGTCGGGATACAGCCCTTCCAAAATCCTGATCTGGTTGACCAGAAATATGCGGTCGAGCTTCGTGAGCTTTAATTCATCTGCCATCGATCATCCTTGAAAACCCGGTATGAGCCTAGTGGTCACTGTAATCTGTCGCTGAGCATATCGCGGAGGTAATCCGCGATGGTGACCCCCTCCCCTGCCACATGGATTTTCAGCTTGCGGTGCAGGCTCTTGGGCAGGTCTAGCGTGATGCGGACAATCTCGCCCTTGTCGGGGGCAGCGGTTTTGACCGGCTTGCGGAAATCGCTGGCGCGCGGCTCCTCTCCGGCTTCCACGAAGGCCTGCGCCGCATCCTTGGGCTTGAGGCGGATGGGAACGGACTTGCTCATGCGGCCATCCTTTCGAGTTCAGCAACGAATGCGGCCACTTCCCTTGCCGCCTGCCCGTTGGGTTCGCGTTCGCTGACCGTTTCGCCCGTGGCGGCGGTTTCCGCGAATATGACCCGCTGCGCGACTTCCGCCGTCAGCACCGGGAACGGCAAATCGCCAAGCGCCTCCTTTGCTGATTTGCTGATTGCAGTATTTACGGCTTTACGGTTCATGATGAAAGCCGCCTTTATGCCGGGCTTGTAGGTGGCTGCTTCCTGTATCAGGCCAACGGTTTCCTGTGCCGCCCAGAGGTCATAGGGGCTGGGCTGGACAGGAATCAGCACGAAGTCCGCCGCCATGATGACCGAGCGGGCGAGGTCGGAGGCGCGGGGAGGGCCGTCAATCACCACATGGTCATAGCCATGGGCAATCTGTTCAATGTCGCGGTGAATTGTCGGCTTGGCCAGCGCCGTGACGGTGAAGGGAGGGGCGCTTTCCCGCTGCGACGACCAGGACACCGCCGAACCTTGCGGATCGGCGTCCAGCAGCAGAGTGCGGCCTTTTTCGGCCAGCGCGGCTGCCAGATGCACGGCCAGGGTGGTTTTGCCGACGCCGCCTTTCTGGTTGAGAAGTGCCACTATCATGTTTAATTCCGTAATGCAGTAAATACGCTTCGCAGCATTGCATGAATGCCGTATCAGCGCAATGGCTTGCGTTCGTGCTTTTTCTTGCAAAAGCCGATGAAGGCACCAGCAGGGCTTTTCAGGTCAGGCCTGCCCATGTCGTGCCACCAGGCCAGCCATTCGCTGTGCAGGGCGTAAATGTCATAACCCGGCGCGGCGGTTTTCGCATCGTGCATGGCCTCTGCGTCAATGTAGGGAACGTCTGAATCGTCCTGCAGGGCTTCGGGCTTGGCCTTGAGGCTTGAGCGGTTGTGAAAGCGGATAACGTCATCGGCCATCGTCACCGCATAGTCGGGAAAATGCCCATGCTCGGCGTCATGTTCGCAGACCTTTTTCACCAGCGCGCGGAATACCCGCTGCGGGCTGTTGGAACCGCATTTCTTCTGCAGCAGTTCCAGCCCGATTGACCACTCATCCTGCATTCCGCAGTGCTTGCGCGCCAGTTCATACATGCGGCGCTCGAAAGGCTTGCGGAGCCGGAAATAGTCGCGGTGCAGCGTCAGCACGTTCTTGCTGATGACAGAGCGGTAAACCCATTCGGACAGCGTGATTTCAAGGTCTAGCATCCGGCCATCGAACGTCTTGCGCGTGATCGTCGCATCCTCAATCAGGCCGAAAATCTTGGTTTCCTCGATGCCGCCGGTCTTGATGTTGGTTCTAACCGTTGTCCCGCGCAGGCGGGTGAGGGCGTCTGTCAGCAGGCGGTAGCCTTCGCCGCTGGTCTGGCGGTTGGTGGCCACCAGCATGTCATAGGCCTGCAGGCGCAGCTTGCGGCTTGGGGCTTCGCCCTGGTTCATCTTCGCAATCAGGGGTTCTAGGGATTTTCCGTCCAAAAACGACAAAGTGCTCTGGAGGCCTCTCT
>CAZQWC010000021.1:0-7967 GCA_964597055.1 uncultured Sphingorhabdus sp. | reverse complement strand
GGCGGGGCCTCCGGCGGTTTTTGCAATATTTGGAGGCAAAATCCCTAGGACCCCTGGTTGCTCCCAAGCGCTGCAAGGATGCTACTAGGGACTCGATTCGCTAGATTAGATTTCTTGAGGACGTGCATTGCATCAACCGGCGAGCCGATGGCGGCGGCTGTCGGCCCACTGGCAACAACGCGTAAATCATCACCAATGACATCGGAAAGGATATAGGCTGTCACCGGTGCAGGCGCTGCGAGGCGAGCTAATCCCCCTCCTTTTAGCCTGCTAACTTGCTGCCGCACCAAATTCATTTCGGTGATATCAAGTCCAGCGGATAGCAATAACTGGTTAAGCGCAATCTTGTCCTCAAGGGTCACACCCGGGACAGGTGCCGGAAGCAATGCCGAACCGCCCCCTGATATCAATACGATGACCTGATCAGGTGGTCTGGTAGTCTCAAGCAGCTCTAATACGCGGTTGCCCGCGAGAATGCCATTGGCATCCGGCAACGGATGGGACGAACGAATGATTTCTACCCCAGGTACATCCGCTTGGTTACCGTAATGGGTCACGAGAAGCGCCTGACGCTCGCCCACCACATGGGGTAACGCTTCTCTTAGCATTTCTGGCGCGGCCTTACCGATTGAAATTAGGAACGTTCTCCCGCCCTCGGCGGGTATTGGCAGCGGGTGGGTCACCAACGTGCGCTTCAAGGCCTCTGCAGGATCTGCTGCAGCCACCGCGCAGTCAAATATTGATTTCGCTCGAGCCCTGAGATTTTCGGTCGTTGCCAGATTCATGGTGAGGCTCTGTGGACATCCTGAAAATGCCGCCCATCGAGCTCGAGCGCCCCGGAGGCATAAAACAAATGCCAATCTGGGGTGTTCTGCGACTCCATCGTACAGCTAATAGATAGGATAACGCGCACAAAGTTTTGACACTTTTTCGCGCACACTCGATTCAATTGTGTCGTTGGCGTCCTCGCCATAAGTGGCAAGGCCATCGACTATCTCAACAATCCAATCAGCGATGTCTCGAAACTCCTGCTCTCCAAAGCCACGCGTAGTACCAGCCGAAGTCCCCAAGCGGACTCCTGAAGTGATCGTAGGCTTCTCAGGATCAAAGGGAATCCCATTCTTATTGGTAGTAATGCAGGCTCGGGAGAGCGCTTTTTCGACCCTATCTCCGGTAACTCCCTTTGAACGCAGGTCCACCAGCATAAGATGGGTATCTGTGCCCCCCGTTACTATATCCAGGCCACCCTTGATCAGCTGATCGGCCAACGAGTCTGCGTTTAAGCGCACTTGACGTATGTATTTTTTGAAGTCCGGGCGCAATGCTTCACCGAACGCTACCGCCTTGGCAGCAATGACATGCATTAGAGGACCACCCTGTATACCCGGAAATATCGCGCTGTTAACTTTCTTGGCGATTGATTCATCATTGGTCAGTATCATTCCGCCACGAGGTCCGCGCAGCGTCTTATGCGTCGTGGTGGTTACAACATGCGCATGCGGAAATGGAGAAGGATGCTCGCCTGCAGCTACCAATCCGGCAAAGTGGGCCATATCGACCATTAAATAGGCGCCAATTTCATCGGCGATTGCGCGCATGTGTTCAAAATCTATTACCCTGGGAATAGCGGAACCACCGGCGATGATCAGCTTCGGAACATGGACACGCGCTAACGCTTCAACTTGATCATAGTCAATTCTGTTATCTCGTGGACTTACACCATACTGAACTGCTTCGAACCACTTTCCGGACTGGTTCGGCGCCGCCCCATGGGTAAGATGGCCTCCAGAAGCCAGGTTCATCCCCATAATCGTACAGCCGGGTTCGAGAAGGGCCTGGAACACTCCCTGATTAGCTTGGGAACCGGAGTTGGGCTGGACGTTAGCGAAGGCACAACCGAACAGCTCTTGGGCTCGTTCAATTGCCAGGTTCTCAGTGACATCTACATGTTGGCAGCCCCCATAGTATCGTCTGCCTGGATAACCTTCTGCGTATTTGTTCGTCAATACGGTACCCTGCGCCTCCATAACGGCTTTGGAGACGATATTCTCAGAGGCAATCAGCTCTATCTCATCTCGTTGTCTATGCAACTCATCCTGGATGCTCGCATAGACTTCAGGATCGCTATCTGCCACGCCTTCTGTAAAGAAGCCAGCCAATTTTTGACGTGTATTCATCTTAAAATACCCGAATAGTGAATAGAGATTAAACGCAAGTGCTGACACGCTAAATAACGCGATCTCTGGGCTCTCGTCCTTCGAAAAAGTCATCCAGATTCTCAATTACGCGAAATCCCATAGCCTGACGAGTCTCAAGAGTTGCGCTGCCTAGGTGTGGCAGCAGTACGGTCTTACCACACTCCAGCAAACTCGCATTGATTATTGGTTCACCCTCGAAGACGTCCAGGGCTGCCCCGCCAATGCTGCCATCTTCTAGCGCTTCGGCGAGAGCGAACTCATCAATAACTTCGCCTCGGGCGGTGTTGATGATGTATGCATCTCTATTCATAAGGCGCAGCCTTTCCGCGTTGATAAGGTGGCGATTGGATGAACCGCCGGGACAGTGTAACGATAGAAAATCACATTGCGGTATCAGCTCATCTAATGTGTCCACCTGACGTGCACCGCACTCGGCAAGAGCTTTACTACTTATGGCACTTCGATTGTAAACAACAACGTTCATGCCGAAGCCATGATGCGCACGGCGAGCTACTTCCTGGCCAATTCTTCCGAAACCGATAATGCCCAATCTCTTTCCTGACACCTTCGTGCCGACCATGTGTGTTGGCGCCCAACCCGACCACTTACCCGAGCGCAATTCCCGCTCGCCTTCGCCGGCGCGGCGGGCTACCATCAACATCAGCATTATAGTCAGATCGGCAGTGCACTCCGATAAAACACCTGGTGTGTTTGTTACTGTCAATCCCAGGGCGCGAGCTGACTCTTCACAGATATGACTGTAACCGACACCGAAATTTCCCAGAAACCTCGTCTTAGGTGAGGCGACATCTAGTACTTCAGCGTTCAAGCTATCTGTGACGGTTGGCAATATAGCGTCATACTTTATGAGCGCCTCTTTAAGCTCCGTCGGAGTTAGTGCTCTATCCTGCCTGTTGAATGTAGTATCGTATGTCTCGGACAGTCGGGACTCGACGGCATTTGGCCAACGTCGAGTCACAAATACTGATGGTTTTCCCATCACTAAAACCTCTTTGATAAAAGTTGTGACTTGCCTAGGCAACAAGCCTTATCAGCCGCTGAACTAGCAGATTAATCCATACCACTGGCGATTTAATCGCTATCAGCCGAAACAACCGTGGGCCAGCAATACCTCGATTCTAGTCAGGCTACGCAATCTACGGGAAAATGCTTGTCCATCACTTCTCCAACGCGAGCGCGATCCACATCGCATCCCATCTCAAGGAGGACATCCATAAAGCGGCCAACGATATCCCTGACGGCCCCAGCATTTAGCTGATTGAGTATTCCAATGCGAACCTGTATTGGCTCGGACAATGTCGGCCAGAGACCAAATCCATTGGCTCGGCACAGCTCGACCAATTCCCCTTCACGCCCTGACAAATCCGCGGGCAAGTTCAGCACGACCAAGCTGCTCATATCCGAGGTAACTTCGCATCCCATAGTAGTCACTGCTTCCCTCAAGGCGACCTCGTGCTTACGATATGACTCAGCGCGCTTCTGAAGACCCTCCTTCAATGCCAACCGCAAAGACTCATGAAAGGCGGCCACGGCATAAGGTGAGTGCGTTCTATGATAAGTGCCTTTCTCGACGTCCTGCCCTCCAATGATCCCCCAGTGTCGCGCCTCAAAGATCGGATGGTGGACGTACGTATAGGCACCATTTTTTATTAGCGTATCAATATAGACATCGCGGAAACTTACGGGTGCATAGGTCAGGGGAAGGCAGCAAAGTCCCTTCTGGGGGCACGATGCCCACGCTACGACTCCCGGGTAATCGTCGATTGCGAATGCCTCCACCCCAAAGGAGGAGACTGCATCTACCAATCCCATCACTCCATGACGTTTACATGCATCCGAGAAAGCCCGGATATCGTTGATGCGCCCAGACCCAGTCTCCCAGTGAGCCATGAAAGCCCATTTGGGCTGGTGTTCCTCAAGTGCAGCGTCTATACACTCTTCAGACACAGACTCCCCGTGTTCCGCTTTAATAACAACTACACTTTTAGCCAGCGGGTTGAGCGAATCCTCCGCCAGTTCATCAGGGGTTGCCGCCTTTATTCTGAGAGTGAGTGCATCAATACTAGAGAATGTTCCGTTGCTAAAGGCAACGACTTTGTCACCAGGCATAACTGCGGAAAACATCGCATCAAGTCCACTCCAGCCAGTGCCAGCCACTGCGAACGTATGTATGTTTGTGGTACCCCAAAGTTCCCGAAGCATGTGCTTACATTCAATCAATCCTCGTAACACATCACTCTGCATATGATCGGCAACACCGGCTGTCGCGAAGGCCTGTAGCACCCTTTCATCCGTGTGGCCTGGCCCCGGACCTGCCGCCAACGTTTGCGGAATCTCCAACTTTGGATATCTATCAATCGCCATGTGCGGTGCCGCTCCCATATATAATTTTCATGCCGTTCTCTACGCCGTGCCTGCCCATTGAAATCAATGCAAGGCAAGTGCCGACAATACGCTCGGCGCACGTAACGGGTGATCAGCGCGTTTTCCCACAGATACGGGTGGCGAACTGATCCCCCGTCAAACCAAATATCGCATCGAACTGGTAATTTCCATTATGCGGGCAAAGAAACGAATGATTTTGGAGATCAATTTTAGACCGTAGTGTTCAATACAAAGGAAACAGGCACCGCAATGTCGCGTCGTCCTGTATTGACGAACGCTATTCTGCTCACTTATATCCGAGCAACCAACGTACAACCTAGGAGGGTCAGCCGCCGATCTGAGGTGTGTGAATTGCCAACGGCAAAATCTACGCTGTCTTATTGTTGGGTGGCTAAGTCTCAGCTTTTTGCCTGGTTGGAAGAACCCCAGCAACGGAAAGCAGAAGGACTAATCCATTCGACCAAATCCCACTGCTGAGACGAAAATTCACATGATATTTGTCCAAAGCATGAAATTTGAATCTGCCATGATCAGAGCTAATCTGGATATCAACTGCTCGCAGTGGCGGGCCCTTGCGGACACGTTTTCGCCCTAGGTTCGAAGAAGAGATCTGTTGCAGCAGGTTATAGGGGTATCTTCGCACGAGACAAAACAATGGGATCAGGTATTCTGTTGTCAGCGGTGTATGGCGCTACCCTGAGCTCGGACTGACCAGAACTGGAACTTTCGAGTGTTTCACTTAGCTCAACACCAAGTACCGCTACAACTCAAGACAGATTGATATCTCTTCTATTGAGGTAGGCCTGCGAACTGCCCAAGGTTCAGCTCGCAGGCACACTTTGGTAAAACTCTACGAACAGAGTTAAGGTAGGACAAAAGTAGTCTCAGCTCAGCCCCTGTTACTACTACGCGATATCACCTCATCCTGCATTTCAGGTGATAGATCGTTGAAGTATGCCGAGTAGCCCGATACCCGAATCAGCAGGTTGGGGTGCAACTCCGGGTTGTCCCGTGCTTCAATCAGGATTTTCGGATCCAACATATTGGCCTGCACCTGCATACCGTGCCGCTTGAAGTACACCTTATACAAGCTGGCTAGCGCATCTCGTCCCTCTTCACAGTCGTAACTGGAGGCATCCAGCTTGATATTGAAATTAATACCATTGGCGAACTTCTTGTAGTCGATGCGGTTCATGGAATTCAACAACGCAGTGGTACCTCGCTTGTCCGCTCCGTTTTCAGGCGCAAAACCCGAGGCGAAGGTCTCACCAGCCCGGCGACCGTTGGGTGTAGCGCTAGTCAAACTGCCAAAATGCGTATGGGAAGTATTGGAGTACACGCCCGCCAGGTACTGGCCGCCACGGGTATTCTTGCCCAGCGCGTGAATGGAATCGGAGTAGTGATCACCGACCCACTTCATCCAGGCATCCGCCTTGGGAATGTCGTTGCCAAATTTATCGATGCCTTTCAGCCTGGTCCGCACAACCTCATCCGAGAGGTTGTCTTTCAGGTGCGCAACCAACTCCTCAAGGGTGAGCCACTTGTCCTCGAACACAGCACTCTCAATAGCCCCCAGGGAGTCGGCCACGACCGCCATACCGGTGCCCTGGATGCCGGAGAAATTGTACTTCGCGCCACCCTGCGTAGAGCAAACGCCCTGCTCCAGGCAGCCTTCGAGTGTAGCGCTGGTAAGAGGGGTGGGGTGGTGCTTGGCGTGAAAACGCTCTACCGCCTGCAGATCCCGATGGAGTTTGGCTAGCTGATGTTTTGTCTGCACATCGTAGGCGTCCAGTACATCCTGCATACATGTCATTGAAGATACTGGCGGAGTCTGCGCGCCGATTAACTTACCCGACCCAATTTGACACCCTTCATTGAGTGCCATTTCCAGGGCCAGGACCATGTTGTACATCCCGGCGTCGGTGGAACCCAGGGTCTTGCCCGGCGCCGTGGGCTCAACACAGCCGATGGCGACATAGTCCCTGGCATCCTCCAGGGAATAACCGACATTCATCATGGACTCGATGATGGTCTCGTCGTTATACATGGCGGGCGCCGAACCCGGGCCGAAGTTCACCCGGATGACCTCATCGTAGAATGCCTTGGGTGTGTTCTCGTGAATACGGACGTGGAAGTTGGGCTGACGCATGCGTAACTCATCGGCGAGCTCCAACATAATAAAACTCAGCTCATTGGTCGCATCGTTGCCCTCGGAATCCTGGCCCCCGATGGTAATGACTTCCCAGCTGGTCATACCGCCCAGCATTGCGCCGGTAGTTTCAGACCATACGGGAATCGTTTCACAAATTTTCACACAGAAAGCGCCAAGGAGTTCCTTGGCCTCCTCCCGGGTGATGACGCCATCTGCCAGGTCCTGCTCATAGTACGGATTAAGGAACTGATCTATACGACCCGGGCAGGTCGTCTCCCCAGTAGTTTCCTGGAATATCGCGATATGTACTAAGGTCATACATTGGACCGCTTCGTAAAAGCTGGAGGCTCCGTGACGAGGCACGCGGGTACAAACTTCCGCAATTTTTTCCAACTCCTGACGACGCACAGGATCCCTTTCATCGCTAGCAACTCGCGTGGCCTCCGCCGCATAACGGTCACCAAATTCACCTAGTGCCTCCATGGAGATCTTCACGCCACGGTAGAATTCGAGTTTTTCCGGATCAGTGGTTTGTGCCTCGAAGGCCTCCACCTCGGCGATGATGCCCTCAGCACCCAATCGAATAATCTTCTCGTAGCCAGGTGCCAGGTGCGCGATTCCTCCAGCCTCATACAATTGGTACTGCAGTGCCTCGCCCTGCTCTTTCGCAAAACGCGCACGATCTTCGTTGTTATCGAATGCAAGAACTGCTGGGTTTCTTGTGAGCCAATAAGGGATAGTTAATGCCAGTTTAATCCGATCAAGAAATTTGATATTGAGAGGGTTAACTCTGCGGGTGGGGATCTTGAAGATTTCCATCATCGGCGCAATGCCGGTCATCTCGGGATAAATGATGCCGCCGACGCGATGGGCAGTGAAGTTGCCGACGACAAGCTCCTCCGGGTAGATTTCCACTGTCTTGTTTCTCAAAACATGGCGGGTAGCCTCGGCGATAAACACGGGGCGGGACTTCGCCTTATTGTTTTTGTTCTTGCTGAACTGTGTCCAGAGCATCGCGCGTTCAATACAGGCTGCGTACTCCTCTGCTTGCACTGCCTTCTTCAGGTTCAGCACCCTTGTAACGGCCTTGGTAGTCGATTTCTGGGGATCCACTATCGCATTCATCTCGCTCTCCTCACATCTATGTCGGTTATCCGGTTTTCATCTGTGTCGGTGATAAAGGGCACCAACGGGACCCGCGGCAGAACCTC
>CAZQWC010000020.1:0-11774 GCA_964597055.1 uncultured Sphingorhabdus sp. | reverse complement strand
TACCGGCACCGCGATCCTTTCATGGAAGGCAACCGATGACTTACTGCTCTATGGCAGCTTTGCGCGTGGTTATAAGGCCGGTGGATTCAATCTTGACCGATCCGCACTGAAATCACCCATAACAACTTTTGCGGCTGTAGGCGGCGCACAGGCAGTGGTTGGCAATTTACAGTTCGATCCCGAACTGGTCGACAGTTATGAACTGGGTGCGAAATATGCAACCGGTCCATTCAGTCTGAGCCTTTCGGCCTTCCGTTCGGATTTCAGCAACTTCCAGTTGAATACCTTTAATGGCGCTGTCTACATAGTACAGACCGTCAATGGCTGTTCTAATGATCTCGGTGGTGCAGATCGTGATTCGAGCAATGCCACCGGAGCCTGTGCTGCCAGCGATGTCGGCTATGGCGTCCGCGCAGAAGGTTTCGAACTGGAAGCCTCGCTGGTGCCAGCTCGCAACTTCCGGATGGCCGCTGGCCTGACCTATGCCAACACCAGCTATCGCAGCAACCTTGTAGGCAACAAGTCGGGCGCGCCGCTCGATGCCGTCCTGCGCAAACTGCCGGGCGACAATCTGTCGAACGCACCTGAACTGGTCGCGACGTCCAGCTTGACCTGGACGCCGGAGATCGGTGGCAGCGGCCTTACCGGTCTGTTCTATATCGATGGTCGTTTGACCGGCGACTACAACACCGGTTCGGATCTGTTCCCGCAAAAGGAACAGGATGGCTATGCGATCTTCAATGCCCGTATCGGTATCCGTGGGCCTGATGAAGCCTGGTCGCTCGAACTTTGGGGCCAGAATATCTTCAATCAGGATTATGCCCAAGTTGCCTTCAACACGCCGTTCCAGGCGGGTGGTGCCAGCGCGCAATTTACCGATCCGCAGTTTCCGGGTGGTCGCCAGCTCTTCTCGCACTTTCTGGCTGAACCGCGCACCTATGGAATTACGCTCCGCGGCAAATTCTGAGGAAAGCGGAACCGATAAAAGCAAAGGCCCGCTTCGGCGGGCCTTTTTCGTTTCGGTCGCGATTGTCGACTATAACGGTATAGCGACACTCAGGAAATCGGGCATTGGCCCATTCCAGTCACAGTCGCTCGTCTCATCTGCACGTTCTTTACGAACAGGCTTAGCCCGCTTGCTCGATTCGGGCTTTGCAGACCGAGGGGGAGCTTTGGCGTCGCCAGCTTTCTGTGGTTCGGTCCGGGCTTTGCGGCGGGTAGAGCGTTCGCGTTCAGGTTCGTCTGCACTTTCGGTTGCAGGCTTGCCGAGGCGCTCGATCTTCAAACCGATCAGCTTCTCGATATTGTCGATGGCTTCTTCATCCGCCTTGGTGACGAAAGTGAAGGCCTTGCCCTTTGCGCCCGCGCGACCCGTTCGGCCTATCCGGTGGACATAATCGTCGGGATGCCATGGTGCGTCGAAATTGAACACATGGCTGACTCCCTTGATGTCGAGCCCACGTGCGGCGACATCAGATGCCACGAGAAGATTGATGGTTCCGTTCTTGAAAGCGTCGAGCTGGCGCTGGCGAGATGCCTGATCGATGTCGCCGTGGATTTCACCAGAGCGAAACCCATGTTTTTGCAAGCTCTTGTTGAGTTCGCGCACGGTTGTCTTGCGATTGCAGAATATAATCGCTGTATGTACATTCTCGCTGCGCAACAGGCTGCGCAGCATTTCGCGCTTTTTCATCGGTGCGACATCGACCAGTTTTGCTTCGATATTTGCATTTGATGAAGCGGGGCGAGCAACTTCGATATATTTCGGGTTCGACAAGAATTTGTCCGCCAGTTTCTTGATCGGCGGCGGCATGGTCGCCGAAAAGAGCAGAGTCTGTCGGTTGGTGGGCAATTTGGTGCAGATATTCTCGATGTCGGGAATAAAGCCCATATCAAGCATGCGGTCAGCTTCGTCGATAACAAGCAGTTCACAACCGTTGAGCAGAATATTACCACGCTCGAAGAGATCCATCAGGCGGCCCGGGGTCGCAATCAGAACGTCGACACCCTTTTCGAGCGCCTTCACCTGATCACCCATAGATACGCCACCGATTAGCAACGCCATCGACAGCTTGTGATTGACGCCATATTTCTCGAAATTCTCGGCGACTTGGGCAGCCAATTCACGGGTAGGTTCAAGGATCAGGCTGCGCGGCATCCGTGCCCGCGCGCGGCCGTGCGCCAAAACATCGATCATCGGTAGAACGAAAGAAGCAGTTTTGCCAGTACCAGTCTGTGCAATGCCGATAAGGTCGCGCATCATCAAAACGGAAGGGATTGCCTGCGCCTGAATCGGCGTCGGCGTATCGTAACCGGCGGCTAAGACGGCGCTCAAAAGCTCATCGGAAAGGCCGAGATCGGCAAAGGACATATGGTTCCAATATCAAGGAAGGTGGCAGGCCGGTCGGCGCTTCCCCGCGCGTCCGGTGCGCGCCGATTGGCGAAACAAACGCAAAAAGTCAAGGAAATTGGGGTGTCTTACTCTGGAACCAGCAGTCGAAATTTGTCGATTTCACATTTGGCCCCCGTCCGCGCATGCATCAAGTCACGGTCTATGCACAGTTTCCCGTCCTTCGATCGTTCGACATAAGCGCCGGCATAAAATTCGCGAGCCAGGCAGCCATCGCCCAGATACGCCCGGATCAATTGCCGTTCGCGGGTCACCAGTTCGAGTGTGTTTTTTGGGCCGGGTCGCGAAGCAATCAGCCTATCCATCAACAGGCATTTGCCAATCTTTTCCTCATTATAGATAACCAATTTGCGATTATCGCCGCGTCCGCTTGAAACGACGACCGGCTGGTTTGGGAAGCGGACGATGACCCGCTGTTCAACGCGCAACTGGAAATCCTTTGTGCCATCAAGGAGGTCAATTATCGACGTCAAAGACTGTCCTTGCGCGCTATATGCGACGCTCAGCGCAAGCGCGAACCCGGCAATGACAATCATTATAATGCGCAATGTCGGATCCCGACTAAGATTCGCCTCTTCAAGGCAATAGCCGTAACGGTTGAACGGAGCATTAATCCAGCCCTATGTAGCGGCAAGGTTCGAGTCAATTCGAACCCGAAAAGGAGCAGCATTTTGGCCGGTTTGGATGTAGTCAATGAATTGAGAGCGTTACTGGGCCCGAAGGGGTATCTGGACGATTCTGACGATATGGCCCCATGGTTGACCGATTGGCGAGGTCGGTACCGCGGTCAGGCCATGGCGATTTTGGCGCCTTCGACAACCGACGAGGTTTCGGCGGTAATCAAATTGGCTGCGAAGCTTCGCATTACCCTGGTCCCGCAGGGCGGGAACAGCGGAATGGTTGCGGGCGCGACACCTGATGCCAATGGACAATCCTATCTGTTGTCGCTGCGACGACTGAACAGCATCGAAACGATCGATCAGGATGCAAGGCTGGTCCGGTGCGGAGCGGGCGTCATTCTGCAAAATCTGCACGACGCCGTTTCAAAGCACGGACTGCGCTTTCCTCTTACGCTTGGCGGCAAGGGGTCAGCCACTGTTGGCGGTCTGATATCCACGAATGCAGGGGGCACGCAGGTGCTGCGCCATGGTACGATGCGAAGTCTCGTTGCGGGAATTGAAGCCGTACTGCCCGATGGTTCGATTTATGATGGACTCGCGCCGTTGAAAAAAGACAATCGCGGATATGACCTCAAGCATCTGTTGATAGGTGCCGAGGGGACATTGGGTGTCGTGACCCGCGCGACGTTGCATCTAGTGCCTGCACTGATTGAGCGTGCAGTGTGTTGGGTCGCAGTGGGCAGTCCTGCTGATGCATATCAACTGCTTCTGGCCGCGCAGGCCGAATGTCACAACATGCTAGAAGGGTTCGAGATTTTGCCTGAGGCGGCCCTGACCCATGTTGTCAAGCATATACCAGGCACGCGTGCGCCGCTGGAATCGGCATCACCCTGGCATGTATTGATTGAGCTGGACAAGGATTCCGCAGATCAGGAGGCGCCCGCGCAACTTGCGGAGCGCTTCTTGGCAAAGGCGATGGAAAATGGGTTGGCATTGGATGCGGCCATTTCAGCGAATGAGGCGCAGGCAGAGGCTTTCTGGAAAATTCGCGACAGCATAGCCGAGGCTGAACGGGCCGAAGGCCCGGCCTTGCAGCATGACATCAGCGTTCCGGTTTCGGATATGGCGCGATTTATCGACATTGAATCGCCGAAAATCGAGGCGCGCTATCCCGGAACCCAAGTCATCGCCTTTGGACATCTGGGTGACGGCAACATCCATTATCATGTCAAGGCACCCCAGGGCGTCACAGCAGAGAATTGGTATCGAGATTTCGCCGCCAGCATCAGCGCTGATGTCTATGACCGGGTGGTGGCCTATGGCGGATCCATTTCCGCTGAACATGGTATCGGACAAGCAAAAATTGCCGAATTTGCCAGGACATCGGATCCAGCGCGCCTCGGCGCTTTGCGAGCGATCAAGAATGCTCTGGACCCTTATTGCATCATGAATCCCGGGAAACTCGTTCCTCTTGCCAGCGCGGGTCTTGACGCTTAAAGCCGCGCGCAATCTTTAATTCGAATCCGGACAATGGAGTTACTCAATGGCTACCCAGCCCGCCGCACAAGGCTTGCCGCTTTTCTACAAGGATCTGGTTCCGCTCAACAGCAATGAGCATGCAAATTTCAAGAGCCGCCAGATCGACAATGCCACCTTCATGCAGGGTCAGCACGCTATTCCGTTGACGGTTGAAGAATTTGTTTCGGCATCGCGTTATTATCCCATCATCTTTTCGGCAGGCGACAATCCCGTGCCACTGGCGCTGATGGGCATGAACGAAGGCATCAACGTCTTCATGGATGATCAGGGCAAGTTCAATAACCCTGTCTATCTGCCGGCGTACATCCGCCGCTATCCCTTCATGCTGGCCCGCTTGCGTCCGGACAGTGACGAACTGTCGCTATGCTTCGACCCGACATCGGAAGCGCTTGGCGAGTTCAAGAAAGAGGGCGATCCGCTGTTCGATGGTACCGAACCGACGCAGATGACCAAGGATATCCTCAAATTCTGTGAAGACTTCGAACAGGCTGGCGCCCGTACCCAGGCTTTTGTCGAAGAGCTGAAAAAAGCCGAGCTGCTTATGGAAGGTGAAGTCGCCATCCAGCAGGAAGGTAGCGAAAACCCCTTTGTCTATCGCGGCTTTCAGATGGTGAACGAAGAAAAGCTGCGCGACCTCCGCGGTGACGAACTGCGCAAGATGAGCCAGAGCGGCATGCTGCCGCTGATCTACGCGCATCTTTTCTCGCTGAACCTCGTGCGCGACGTATTTGCAATGCAAATGCAACAGGGTAAGGTTCCGCAGCAAGTCGAGCTGCCGACCGCTTGATCCCATTGGGGCGGCCCGACGCAAGGAGGGCCGCCGCAATGACCAAATATAGCAAAGTTGCAATTCTGTTCCACTGGCTGATTGCCGCACTGGTAATCGCCAATTTCGTGCTTGCGAGCATGGCAGAAGATCTGCCTCGCGAAGCGCAGGGTGCGCTGATGGCACCGCACAAAGCCCTAGGTGTGTCTATATTATTCTTGTCGGTATTGCGTCTGTTGTGGCGCATCGGCCACAAGCCCCCGCCTTTGCCAGAGAGCATTGCCGGATGGCAGGCAGGGCTTGGCAAATTTGTCCACCTGTTATTCTATTTCTTGATAATTGCCGTTCCGCTTTCAGGCTGGGTGATGGCATCTGCGCATCCAAAAGCACCGCCAGTCGACTTCTTCGGACTTTTTGATGTCACTATGCCCATTGGCAAGGATGAAGGATTAGCAGGCATCGGTCACGAAGTGCACGAAATCCTGACCAAGCCTCTATTCATCCTGATCCTGCTGCACATACTGGGTGCTTTGAAGCACCAGTTTGCAGATAGGCTGCCGTTTATCCAGCGCATGTGGCCCTGAATTTCATCGGAGCGGTATTTCACAATTCCGCCCTGAATTCAGTCGCTTCACCCCGTCGATACGGAAAAATACAATTGTGCTATTGATTTGGCGGACTGAAAATCCCATCTTCTAAACAGGACAGGCATCTCCCCTCCCTTGTCTGTCCTTCGGCGCTGCTGGTCAGCGCCACCTCCCTGAACCTTGGCCACCCCGGATTATCCGGGGTGGTTTTTTCTTTGTTTATGACGCTGGATCAGGGAGTTATTCGGCAGCCAATGGTATCGCGCGTCCGCCAACTAGATCGACGAGAAAGAACAGCAACTCGCTGATCAGCGATGCCATCGATTCGAGTCCCGCGCCGGGTTCGCGCTGCATCGAGTCGAGATAAAGCGACCGATCCACTTCGATCTGGATGGCGTGGATGCTTCCCTGCGCATTCCCATGACGCCGCAAGATATAATCGCCCGGATAGGGATGGTTGAGTGCGGCAGGAATGTTGAGCGATTTCAACCGCGACAAAAGCATTTCAGCATATAGTGCTGGCGCACATTGGCCAAAACGGTCGCCGATCACGATACGGGGTGCTGGAGTTGTCGTCGCTGTTAAGGGCGGCATCGAATGTATATCTACCAAAAGAGCTGTACCGAAACGTTCGCGGATATCACCCAAGGTTTGTTCGAGGGTCCGATGATAAGGGCGATGGAAAAGGTCCAGTCGAAGTTCGATTTCATCAGCCGACAATGGGCGTTTCCAAAGATCGCCGACATGCATCAAGCGACGCGGTATCAGGCCAAGCCCGCCCCGCATTTTCATACTGTTCGACGATTTGAATCCGTCTATGCGCGGCGATACCATTTCAGGGTCGAGATCATCCTCTGCGCGATTGAGGTCGATCCATGCGCGGGCACGGTGCGCTACAATCGCTGTCATACCTGCGGCGAGAGCTGGCCCGATAAGCCGATCCGCATAGCGGTCTTCAAGCCGCATGAGTTCTGAGGGCGAAACGCGCAAATTGTCGATCAATTCCGGTGGATAGTCTCGGCCCGCATGCGGAATTGAGATCAGCACAGGAAACGCTGGCTGGGCCGCATTAAGCAGTTGAAAACCTGCATTCTCCGCGTGGGTAGCAGTGCCTGTTTCGATTGTCCGAGCCATCCTCCCCATTTGCTAGGACAAAATTGGCAAAAGAGGTGCAATTTTTTTAAGTTCTGGTGATAAAGCTTCCGCTCAAGAGACTCACTATGGCGTAAATGCCCCAAGGACAGGACGACCGATGATCCGGATCTTGCTTGCAGAAGACGAACAGGCGATGCGCGAATATCTTGCGCGCGCGCTTGAGCGGTCAGGTTATGAAGTGGTGTCGGTTGATCGCGGCACCGAAGCTGTTCCCTATCTCGAAAGCGAACATTTTGATCTGTTGCTGACCGATATCGTCATGCCCGAAATGGATGGCATCGAACTGGCGCGTCATTGCAGCAAGGTTTCTCCGGCCACAGAGGTGATGTTCATAACCGGGTTTTCAGGCGTCGCACTGCGCGCGGGGCAGTCGATGCCGCAGGCAAAGGTGTTGTCGAAGCCGTTTCATCTGAAGGATCTGGTGCTCGAGGTTGAGCGGTTGTTCAACAAGGAAAGTGCCAGCGGCCAGATTTAATGGGTGATATTCGGGCTTGAACGGAATCACTAAGGTCGTTAGAGGGCGCGCAGCGTGGGCGTATAGCTCAGTGGTAGAGCACTGTGTTGACATCGCAGGGGTCGCAAGTTCAATCCTTGCTACGCCCACCATTTTTCCTTCCCCTATCTTTGATTTCACGTCGCAAGGCGGCTAGCGCGCAGAATATCATTTAGTTTCTGATGTCTCCGTTTCGGCCCTGTCCGTCATTTCGACTTGAGTTTGCGTGCTACTGGTGCCAGCGTTAGTTCAAACCATATCGGTCGCCTCTATATTGGAATTCAGCGAAACCGGCGTTTCGCAAGTGGGGAAGGCGGGCACGGGGTGCAGTTTGCTCGGGCAAGGCTGGTCGTTTGGCTCTTATGTGCAGCCGCATTTCTAGGCGGCTGTGACAAGCAGGCGGGCAATCCCGCACCCCCGCGCATTGACACGGCTGCTGAACTGCCAAAGCAGACTTCGACGATCATCGTTCCGCTCAACATCGATATCGGCGGGCTGGAGGCAAAGCTTAACCGCTCGGCCCCGACGCGGCTGTGGGCAATCAACCAATATGAACCCAAATGCATCCCGGCGCAGCGGGTAACAATCTGCCCGGTGCATAAGAAAAAGTGCAAGGGCAAAGCGTGCAAGAATGTCGATTGCAAAATCGGTTTCAAACGAACCAAAGTTACGCCGGATGTTGCGTGCACCATCGTCGGGCATGTGAACAGGGGGCGTATCCGGCTATCCGGGCGCGGTGATTTGCTGACCGTAACGATGCCCGTAACTGCGGTCGTCAGTGCGCGCGATGTAGGCGGCGTTATCAAACGCGAGACGGCCAATGCTTCGGCCGATGTGCGCGCCCATGTTCGCATCTCGATTGCCGACAACTGGTCGCCCCGGGCAAAGGTAGACATCGCCTATGATTGGAAGGAGCCGCCCGGAATTGACTTCCTGGGCAAGAGGATTCGCTTCGTTCGCAAGGCCGATGCCGAATTGGCGAAGGTAATTGCGGGGCTTGAGCGCGACCTTTCGCGCGAAATTGCCCGCGTACAGACGCGATCCATTGTCGAGGGTGCATGGACAGAAGGCTTTGCAACGATCATGCTCAACCGCGAACGCCCGCCTGCCTGGATGCGGGTAACACCGCAGAAGCTGGGCTTTGGTGGTTACCGGATTAACGGGAAGCAATTGATGATGACGCTGTCGGCAGAGGCGGTCACCGAAACCTTTATTGGCAACCGACTCGATAAGCCAAATGTCACGCCCTTACCGCCGCCGACAAGGCTTGCAGGCGACCATGGCCTTCGCTTTCATATTCCCGTGCTGGCCGATTATCGGGAATTGGAACCGGTTATCCTGAGAGCGCTGAAGAAATTGGCGGCAAAGGGCATCGCGCTTGATCAGGTCGGGCCGGTCAAGGTCGATTTCAAAAAGGTTACCGTTTACGCAACCGAAGGCGGCAGGATTGCCGTCGGGATCGAAGCCAATGCTGATGTAATTCGCAGCCCGCTCAAAGGAACAAATGGCGTAGTCTGGCTCTCTGCCATCCCCTATAATGCAGCCAATTCCGAGGTGGTAAATGTCCGTGACCTGCGCATCGCAGGCACTACCGATCGTGAGGCGGTAAACCTTCTCTTTGCACTGTTCGAGGACCCCGAAGTGCTCGCGGAAATCAGCAAGGCGCTGGTTACCGATTTCAACAAGGATTATGAGAAAGTGCTGCTCGCCGCGAAAAAGGCGATTGCCATGCGCCGCGAAGGCGACTTCACCCTGTCCGCTGAAGTGAATGAGGTGAGTCATGGGACTGTCATTGCGACCGGGCAGGGATTGTTCCTGCCGGTGGATGTGACCGGCAAGGCCAATATCCGGTACACGCCGGAGCGCCGTTAAGCGCTGCAACCGATATCGCTATGCGTTTCGAGTGGCGGTATCCCATGCCCGGCTCGGTGGCTCGCCAAACCAGCGGCGATAGGCGCGCGAAAATGCGCTGAGTTCGCCATAGCCAAGCAGTTCGGCGACTTCGCCCAGTGACCTTTTGTTTTCTAACCGGTACAGTTCACACATGCTTTTGCGCAGATCGTCGAGAAGTGTCCGGAAAGGATGGCCTTCATCGACAAGGTGTCGTCGCAATGTCCGTTCGGTCATACCAAAGGAACGGGCTGCACGGTCAAGTGTTGCTGGGGATTTGTTCAACTCGGTCCAGAGATAGAAGTAAGTGAAAGCCGAATGGCGCCGGCCGCTGCGCAGCCATTCGACCGGAGCCGAATGACAGGTCGTAGCGGCGTTCAGCAAAAGCGCATTGGCACAGGGCGACGGCTTGTTAGCCTGCTCGGCCGAAAAGGTCACGTAACTACTGCTTTCACCGAATGTAACATCAGCGCCCAGCAGCTCTGTGTAGTGTTGCACATCAAATCGCGAGGCATGCTGGAAGGCAATTTTTTCAACCACCAGTTCGTCGCACCATATTTCCCGCGCGAGTCGAATATGGGTTCCGAAGGAAAATTCGACCGCTGCCGCTATTTCGTGTGCGTCATAACTGCCAATGTCCCACTCCAGATTGACCGTTCGGCCATCTTCAACCTGTTTGACCCGATACAATGTCTGCCGCAACATCTGCATCCGGACATTGGCAGCCAGGACGTCCGACAGAGTTGGCAAAAGGCGGGTGGCGAAACCGATATCGGAAAAACAAGATGGCTTGGCTTCTTTGCCGATGCGCAAAGCTATGGCCGGGTCTGACAGATGATGCTCAAGTGCAGAAAACAACCGGATCAAGACCTGGCCCGAAACCCGGCTTAACTGATTGCGGAGAATTGCTTCGCTTGTACCAACGGCTTCGAGCAAGGCGGGGCGGTTGGCACCCCGGGAAACCGCCGCCGATACAATGCGCCCGATAAGATTCGACGATGCAGTGTCCGGCGGAATAGGCGTTCCGCTTCCGACAAGCTGCTCTATCCAATCAAAACGACCCGAATTCCTCATCCTGTGGCGGTAGAACCACTGCAATCAAAAGGATGCAAGTATATTGGCGTTCTCGTGACGAACCTGCAAAAAGTGCCGCTTAGTAGCCCGTTGTTATAATTGAATAAATCCCATATTTATCCTCCTAACGTACTCAAACTAAACAATATTCAGATTTATCGACATTGAATGGCTGCTGTGTAGGCTCACACATGGAGGTGCGAGTCGTGAGCCAGATAGATCATCAATATTTGGGTTGGGAACGGTTGCCAGATAATCTGGCAGAAATCGAGATCGAGAATTTCTTCACGCTTTCAATCAATGAGCAAGAAATCGTATCCCGAAGGCGACGTTCGCTAAATCGCTTGGGAGTGGCGCTACAGATTGGCTATTTCCGGTTGACCGGTCTTCCAATGAAGGCCGTGGAAATGATCCCACCTCAAATCCTAGCGCATGTAGGGCGGCAGCTCGCTATCGCAGCACCGCATTTGGCCTCTATTCGTGCGCTTTATCGACGCAGACGCACGTTGTTCGAACATCAATCTGCGGCCAAAGCCGCGCTTGGATTGCGCGATTTGAGCCCACATGCCGAGCGGTCGTTGACGGCTTTCTTGCGCCGCGAAGCCGGGGAACGGCATGCCGTTTCTGACCTTGTCATTGCTGGACGTAGCTGGCTAGCCGACCACAAATATCTCCAGATTCCCGCACGACGGCTGAAAAGCTTGGCCAATGCAGCGCGGCGGCATTTTGATACTGCCCTCTTCGTCCGCGCCACACAGCATCTCTCGGCGGAACAAGTGGATAGCTGGCGTGCCGCGCTCCTGGAAACCATGGATAACAGCAAAACGCGGATTGAGTGGCTACGAGATGGCCCGGCATCACGAAGGCCCCGAGCACTTGCCAATCATATGGACAAGATCGACTTCCTGAAGGGTCTTGGCGCTAATGGGCTTGATCTCGATGTTTCAACCACACTGCTCAAAGCGATGGCTCGCCCCATGCTCTACAGGAAACCGGCAACGCTGCGTCGGATGCGCGCTGAAAAGAACATGCTTGAGATTGCGTGTTTTCTGCGTCTCCAGTTGCTGCGGCTTACGGATGACGGGATTGGGATGATCGATTACCGGATTGCCGATATGTGGCGTCAGGCGCGGAGTCGCGCCGAAGACGCAATGGCGCAGGAGTTGCGGCGCTACCAACGACTTGTTCTCCAGCTCGTCAACATCAGCGATAATGATGAAATTTCGCCAAGCGAATTGCG
>CAZQWC010000019.1:0-15230 GCA_964597055.1 uncultured Sphingorhabdus sp. | reverse complement strand
ACGAGATCAAGGAAGTCCTGAGCTCGATGGGCCTGCGCCTCGGCATGGACATCCCCGGCTGGCCGCCTGAAAATATCGAAGAAATGGCCAAGAAGCTCGAACAAGAGCTGCTGGGCTGAACTGGACAAGCCTCTCCCCTTCTGGGGGAGAGGTTAGGCAGGCTTGCGAACTTGTTCGCTAGCCGAACTTGGAGAGGGGCCCCTCTCCGCTGCGACTAAGGCCTGCTGAAGCATGCCAAGTCTCGCTCCTCTCCCCTAAAGGAGAGAGGAAAATACGGGTAACTGGCAGTGGCCCCAATTGCTGCCTGGACTGGGGTACCTTGCACGGCCCCCTTACGAACGAAGGAAAAGATCATGCGCCATAAAGTAGGCCAACGTAAACTGAACCGCACCGGCAGCCACCGCATCGCGATGCTGCGCAACATGGCGGCTTCGCTGATCAAGCACGAACAGATCACCACCGGCGTTGCCAAGGCGAAAGAACTTCGCCCCTATGTCGAAAAGCTGATCACGCTTGCCAAGAAGGGCGGTCTTTCGAACCGTCGACTGGCGCAGAGCCGTCTTATGGACGATGCGCAACTCGCCAAGCTGTTCGACGTGCTCGCAGAGCGTTACAAGGACCGCAACGGCGGCTATACCCGCATCATCAAGGCTGGCTACCGCGCTTCAGACGCTTCGCCGATGGCAATCATCGAACTGGTCGATCGCGACACCAGCGCCAAGGGCCAGGATTCGGGTCCGGTCGATGTGGATATGGACGAAGCGGCCTGAGCTGCCTCCGAATAATCAAATATCAGGAAAGGCGCTCTTCGGGGCGCCTTTTTTGTTGGACAACAGGTTCCGTTTAGTCCGTAGTCCGGCCTATGCGAACCAGCGTACCATTTGGATCGCTGACCGCAAATTCATAGCAGCCCCACGGCTTCAGGTTCGGACTTCCCGCTTCGATGATATGCTCGCGCACCCTATTCGCCACGGCGTCCACGTCCTCGACATAAAGATAAAGGCCGACGGGGTTGTCCTCGACCTGCTTCGGCCAACCCTCAACGCGGTTCAGGTGCAGGTGCCAGCCCTTGCCGTCTGACAATATGCGGTAATGGCCGTAGTCGCTCTCTACCGAGAAGCCGAGCTTCCGATAGAAAGCCTCGCTAGCATCCAAATTGCTGGCAGGTAAGATGGTGACGGCATAGTGCATCGTTGGTCCCCGTTGACGATATGGACGCTGCTTCATGGAGTACTGTTTCCGCGCGGGCGAGAGGTAAATGATGCACCAATGGCATTTCCGGACAAATTGGCTTATCTGTCCGGCGAGCCAGAGCCCGGACTCTAAGACAGGGTGAGTATGGAGTAAGTATGGATCAACGCAAAGCCCATACACGCCAGGCATTACTGGACGCCTTTGGGCGGCTTGCTACCGTTAAGCGCTATGAAAACATTTCCACCGCCGCCATCGTTCAGGAAGCGCGTGTTGGCCGCTCGACATTTTACGAGCATTTCACCGACAAAGATGCCCTGCTGCTTGCCTCGCTAGAGCCGCTTTTGTTGCCGCTTGCCAATGCAGCGAGTGGTCGGGCTTCAAAAGCAATGCTGCGCGTACTGCTGATACATGTCTGGGACCGTCGTAGCCGTTTCAGATCTATTCTTTCAAGTCCTGCAGAACGTAAAATTGCGGCGCGACTGGCCGCCATAATTGAGGAGCGGTTAGATTTTTCAGAACCTCAACACGCCGATCACAAAATCTTTTCAATTGCTGCCGCGCATGGCCAGATCGCAACCTTGCGCGCATGGGTGAGTGGCGAGATATCGGCGAATGCCGAAAGCTTGGCGCGCGCTCTTCGTGCAGTCCGCTTTGCCAACTTGCCTTAAAACCAACCGCGCACTAACCCAATCCGCATATATGATTTCAGAGAGGACCTTCCCTTCATGCGTGCTGCACTATTGCTCGGCATTGCTGCCTTGAGCCTGTCCGTTCCAGCTATAGCGGCGAATGATGCCGCAGCGCCCGCATATCCCGAAACGCGAAAAGTCGATCTGATCGAAGAACAATTCGGGGTAAAAGTTGCCGATCCCTATCGCTGGCTGGAAGATGATGTCCGCAACAGCAAGGATGTCGCCGATTGGGTTGCTGCGCAAAAGGCTGTCGCCGATCCCTATCTTGAAAGTCTTCCTGGCAAGCAGGCGCTCGCGGCGCGCATGAAGGCGCTCTATGATTATGAGCGCTTCAGCATTCCGCAAAAGGCGGGCGGGTATTATTTCTTCACGAAGAATGATGGGTTGCAGAACCAGTCGCCGTTGTACGTGCGCAAGGGCCTGAAGGGCAAGGACCGCGTCCTGATCGATCCGAATGGCTGGTCAAAAGATGGTGCGACTGCGCTCGACCAATATGAACCGTCACCCAATGGCAAATTGCTCGCTTATTCGATTCAGGATGGCGGTTCTGACTGGCGCACGATCCGCGTGATCGACGTGAAAAGCGGAAAGCCCGTTGGCGATGAGATCAAATGGGCCAAATTCACCAACATCGCCTGGGTAGGCAATGAAGGGTTCCTCTATTCACGCTTCGCAGAACCCGCCAAGGGGCAGGAATTTCAGGCGTTGAACGAGAATCAGCAGCTGATGTTCCATCGCATAGGTACAAGCCAGTCGGAGGACCGACTGATCTATGCGACGACGGATCGGCCGAAGCTTGGCCATACCGCGCAAGTGACACATGATAATCGCTGGGTGGTCATCACATCGGCACAGGGCACTGATGAGAAATATGAGATCAGCCTGATCCCCATAGCCAAGGGCAGGAGCACCCTGCCGGTCGAAGAAAGGAAGCCGCAGACGCTCATCCCCGGCCTCGACCATGACTGGCAGCTGATCGAGGGCATGGGCGATGAATTGTGGTTCGTCACCAACAAGGATGCGCCAAAACTGAAGGTCGTCAAAGTTGATTTACGTGGCAAGCAACCGGTTTTTTCGGACATTATTGCCGAACGCAGCGAACCTTTGGCGCGGGCACAGATTGTGGGCAGCAGACTGGTCCTCTCCTATCTGAAGGATGCAGCATCGGTCGCTGAAATGGTGAGCCTCGATGGCAAGCCCTTGCAGCGTATTCAACTCAACGCCATCGGCACCGCGTCCGGCTTTTCGGGAAAGCCCGGCGATCCGGAAACCTATTATGCCTTTTCCAGCTTCAACCAGCCGGGCGCGATTTACCGCTTTGATTCCACCACGGGCAAGAGCAGCACCTTCGCGCAGTCGAAACTGAGCTTTGACCCTGCCAGCATCAGTATCGAACAGCGCTTCTATGCGTCGAAGGATGGCACCAAGGTGCCGATGTTCATTGTGCGCCGGAAAGACCTGGACCTATCCAAAGGCGCGCCGACGCTGCTTTATGCCTATGGCGGGTTCAACCTTGCGCAATTGCCAGCCTATGACCCGCGCAAAATGGCCTGGATCCAGTCGGGCGGGGTCTATGTGCTCGCAAATATTCGTGGCGGTTCGGAATATGGCAAGGAATGGCATGATGCCGGGCGATTGCTCAACAAGCAGAATGTCTTCGACGATTTCATCGCGGCGGGCGAGTATCTGATCAAGGAAGGTATCACGACCAAGGATAAGCTGGCGATCGAAGGCCGGTCCAATGGCGGCTTGTTGGGTGGGGGCAGTGGTCAACCAGCGCCCTGATCTGTTCGCGGCAGGCCATGCGGCGGTCGGCGTGATGGATATGCTCCGCTTCGATCGTTTTACTGCCGGACGCTTTTGGGTCGATGATTATGGCTATCCCAATAAAGAGGCCGATTTTAAAAATCTGCTGAGCTATTCACCCTACCACAATATCAAGACGCGCGTGCATTACCCGGCGGTTATCGTCACCACCGCCGACACCGACGACCGCGTGGTCCCCGGCCATAGCTTTAAATATACGGCGGCCTTGCAAGCCGCCGATACCGGGCCGAAACCAAAAATCATCCGCATTGAAACCCGGGCGGGGCACGGTTCCGGAAAACCCACCGCCAAGCTGATCGAGGAATATTCCGAAATCTATGGCTTTCTCGCCAAATGGACCGGATTGGAGTTGGAGAATGACGCAGCAAAGTGAATGGCAACCCCGCCCCGCCAGCTGGTGGGAAAGGGTCATGGTTCCCAAACTGATTGGCTGTGCCTGCGCGCAACCGCAGATCATGAAGGCACGAAGCCGCATCGTGCCCAAGGCCGAGGGCGATGTCCTCGAACTGGGCTGTGGTGGCGGGATCAATATGGCCTTTTACGATCCGGCAAAGGTCAAAAGCTTTTCGGGCGTCGATCCTTCTGCCGGTTTGCTCGATCGCTCACGCGAGGCCGCGCAAGTCATAGGCATGGAAGCAGACATTCGCGGCGGGATTGGCGAGGCGATCCCCTTCGCCGGCGAAAGTTTCGATACCGTGCTGTGCACCTTCACGCTATGTTCGGTTAATGAGCAGAAACAGGTACTGGCCGAAATGCGCCGTGTGCTGCGTCCCGGCGGGAAAGTGCTGTTCCTCGAACATGGCAGCGCGCCGGATGAAGATGTCCGCAAATGGCAGCGCCGCATCGAACCCATCTGGAAGCGCATTGGTGGCAATTGCCACCTGACCCGTCCGATCACCAGCGCTTATGAAGCGGCGGGCTTCAAGGTATCAGGAGGCGATAAGGGCTATATGCCCAAATCCCCCCGGCCGTTCAGCTGGATCGAATGGGGCGAAGCGCGGCTTGGTTAACCCTATTTTACCAGCTATAGGCTAGGCCTTGGGCGCTATGGCGATGGCGCGCGCTCACTTTCGACTGGCTCAACCCGGTCTTGCTCGACAGGACACCACGTCCTATTCGCTCCCTCCGTTAGCCAAACCTCTAGTGCAGATCGTCAGCAACCCGGCATCGGGCGGTCATTCGCCGCGGCGGCTAAAGCATTTGCGCGATGCTTATGTCCGTAACGGCTTTGACGCCATCTTCTCGGAAAGCTCTCCTGTCACCCCGTTCGAACTGGCGACTGGTGCGGCACGTGTGTGCATAGCGGGCGGTGATGGCACCGCGCGGCACGTGCTGGACAATTCGGACTTGCGCACATCCGGCGTCGCAGTGGACATTTATCCCGCGGGAACGATCAACCTGATTGCGCGCGAATGGGGTGTTTCGTCCGATCCCGACGGCTTTGTGGAGCAGTCCACCGCGCGCCCCGCTCGCCGCCTTTTCCCTGTCGGACTGAACGACACATGCTTTCTGGCCTGCGCCAGCATCGGTCCTGATGCGCGCGCTGTTGCCGGTTTGTCCGTGGCATTGAAACGTCGCATCGGCCGACTGGCCTATGTAGCTGCTATGATGAGGGTGCTGGTGAGTTGGCATCGTCCGCGTCTGGAGCTGTTGGTCGACGGAAAGCCAGTCGCATGCGAGGCCGTCTTCATCGCCAAGGGACGATTTTACGCTGGCCCATGGAGTTTCGCGCCCGCAGCACGGCTGGAAGATGCAGATTTACATATAGTCGCACTGCGCCGCGCGCGCCGCCGGGACTTTGCTGCATTCTTTCTCGCCATGATGGTAAGCAAGGTAGATCGCCTGACGAATGTGCAACTTGCCAAAGGTCGGGAAGTGCTGATTGATTCCGATTCGTCTCAGCCAATCCAGGCCGATGGCGACATCACGGCCCACACGCCTGCTCGGGTAGTGGTAAGCGACAATCCGTATCTGCTCTGACCAATTGTTCATAAAAATAGCCATTAACATGAACGACTGCTGACAAGTCGATTCAGCAACGCATCATTTCGAATCGCGTAAATCTTCTCTCGACGGCGGGAATCATCCCACCGCCACATAGGAGAAGTTCGATGAAGATTTTGACCAAGAGCCTGCTCAGCGCCGGTGCCGCAGCTGCGGCCCTGGTCAGCGTTGCCGCCCCCGCACAGGCGCGTGACCGCCATCGGGACAATGATGGCATCAGCGCTGGCGAAGTGATTGCAGGTGCTGTGATCCTTGGCGGCCTTGCGGCGGTGATCGCCAGCGATAATGATGATCGGCGTTACAATGACGGTCGCTACTATGATGATCGCAACGACAACCGTTACGGGAACCGTTATGACCGCGGCTATGGCTATAACAACCGCTATGGCGGCAGCCGCGCGGCCGTCAACCAGTGTGTTAACGCCGTCGAAAACTGGGGCAATCGCTACAGCCGTACCGATGTCACCAAGATCCACGACATTGATCGGACCCGCAATGGCTATCGCATCCAGGGCAACATCGTTGTCAAGGATGGCTGGCGCGGCCGTGACCGCTACAATTACGGCTATGAACGCGGATACGACAAGGGCCGGTTCACCTGCTATGTCGAACGCGGGCGGGTGGTTGATGTCGATTATCGCGGGCTTGATCGCTGGCGCTAATCGGTGATGCACAGCACAACGTAAATTCTTCGGGTGGTTCAGCCTGCTGACAGGCTGGGCCGCCCATATTTGCAGAATACAGGGGTGTAACCCCTCCTGCACAGGAGGTTTGAATGAACAGATTTGGCAAGGCAGCCCTGGCTGCCGGATTGACCGCGATGGTCGCCACAACGCCGCTACCTGCTATGGCCGCCTATGGCAGCCGTGAAGTGGCGACCCAACGTCAAGAAGCATCACCTTATGACGATGCGTCGGACTATCACCGTCGCCGCTGGCGGAACCGTCGGCTCGATGTCGATGCGGGGGATGTGATTCTTGGCATCGGCCTGATTGCCGCGATTGCTGCCGTCGCCGATTCCGCAGACAAGAACCGTCGCAGCGAACCGCGCCGCGATGATGAACCGCGCTATCGTGACTATGATCAGACACCGGCACCGAACTACAATGGCGGAGATGATGTCGGCAGCGCGGTGACCGCCTGCACCGAAGCCGCCGAACGCACCTCCAACGGTCGGGTCGATGAAATCGGCTCGGTCACCCGCGAAGGCAATGGCTGGCGCGTCGAAGGCGAAATCGGAAACGATGGCTTCACCTGCACGGTCAACAATGGCCGCGTCGACGATATCCGGATTGGCGACCGCGAAATCTGAATTCTCAAACTTTCCACAAAGGGCCGTGCAAAGCGATTTGCGCGGCCTTTTGCTGTTCAGAAAACCGGATCGTTGGCGCCGTTGTCATCCTCGCCAATCGGCGTGACGGCGGTGTGGATTCCACATTCGGTCTTGTCCCAGCCCTTCCACCGGCCAGAGCGCGGGTCTTCGCCCGGTGCGACCTTGCTGGTGCAGGGTGAGCAGCCGATTGACGGATAGCCCAGTTCGACCAGCGGGTGCGCGGGCAGATTGTGCTCTTCCATATAGGCGTCGAGCCGTTCCTTGCTCCAATCGGCGAGCGGGTTGACCTTCAATCGCCCGTCCTCAACCTCGAAGCGAGGTAGGGCGTTGCGTGTTGAGGACTGGAACGCCTTGCGCCCGGTGAACTGTGCATCGAAGCCCGCCAATGCCTGCTTGAGCGGCAGGACTTTGCGGATTTCGCAGCAACCATCGGGGTCGTAGGACCAGCGCAGGCCGTTTTCATCCTTTTGCCGCAGCAGGTCGGCATCGGGTTTCAGGTCACGCAGGTCCTTGAGGCCCAGTTGCTGACGCAGCTCTTCCTTATAGGTGATCGTTTCCGGGAAATGCTTTCCCGTATCGAGGAACAACACGGGCACCGTTGGATCAACGCTGGCGATGAGGTGCAGCAGTATCGCGCTTTCGGCCCCGAAACTGGAGACGATGGCAACATCGCCGAGCATATTCTCTTTCAGCAGAACTTCCAGCATCTCAACCGTGTCGCGACCGCGGAACATATGGTTCAGGCGGATGGCATCGGTCTCGCTATAGCGAGGCGCAGCATCGATACGGTCGGGCGTGCGGAGTTTCTGTTCAGCCATGACGCAGTTTCCAGACAGGTGTCGCTGCATCGGCAGCGCCCTGATAGACATGATCGTAACGCGACAAAGCCGCTTCAACATCGGCCTGATTCAGCGGCGCTTCGGGTGAGAAGCTGTCAAAACCACAACGCTTCATGAAGGCGATCTGATCCACCAAAACGTCGCCCTGGGCGCGCAGTTCGCCGGTATAGCCGGCCTCGCGCAGGATGCGGGCTGAGGAATAGCCGCGTCCGTCGCGAAATTTGGGGAAGGCGATTTCGATCAGCGCCAGCCGGTCGAGATGCGGGATCAACGCCCGCGCATCATCATCGGGCTCCAGCCGTACCGCCGTGGCGTTGGACTGGTCGAGGAAAGCGTCGAGCGTGACGGCGGGCTCTTCGCCCTCGGCTGCATGATGCTCAACCATAGATAGCCTCCTTGAACGGTTCCATGCCCACGCGGCGATAGGTATCGACGAAGCGCTCACCGGGCTCGCGCAGTTCCTTATATTTTTCGGTCGCCCGCTCGACGGCATCGACAATGCCATCCTCGTCAAAGCCGGGACCGGTAATCTTGCCGATCGACACGTCTTCGGCGCCCGACCCGCCCAAAGTGAGCTGGTAATTTTCGACACCTTTGCGGTCGACACCCAATATGCCGATATGGCCTGCATGGTGATGCCCGCAGGCATTGATGCAGCCCGAAATCTTAAGCTTCAATTCGCCCAGATCGCGCTGGCGTGCTGGGTCTTCAAAGCGCTTGGCAATTTTCTGTGCGATCGGGATCGAACGGGCATTGGCAAGGCTGCAATAATCGAGACCGGGGCAGGCGATGATATCGCTGATCAGGTCGAGATTGGCATTGGCGAGCTCTGCCGCATTCAGCGCCTGCCACACGGCATAGAGATCACGCTTGGCGACATGGGGCAGCACGATGTTCTGCGCATGGGTGACGCGCAGTTCATCAAAGCTGTATTTCTCGGCCAAGTCGGCCATCACGTCGATCTGCGCCGACGACGCATCGCCCGGTATGCCGCCAATCGGTTTCAGGCTGATATTGACGATGGCATAGCCAGCCTGTTTGTGCGGCTTCACATTCTGGTCGAGCCACACAGCGAAGTCGGGATCGCTGCGGTCGATATTGTCGCTGAGGCCTGCTTCGAACGCTGGCGGTGCGAAATAGGCGGCAATGCGCTCAAGCTCTGCCGCAGGCGGATCAATGCCCAGCGTCTTCACATGCGCGAATTCTTCTTCGACCTGACGGCGATATTCGTCGGCACCGATTTCATGGACGAGGATCTTGATACGCGCCTTGTAGATATTGTCGCGGCGGCCATAGCGGTTGTACACACGCAGGCAGGCCTCGGCATAGCTGAGAAAATCCTCGATCGGCACATAGTCCTTGATCAGCGGCGCGATCATCGGCGTGCGGCCCATGCCACCGCCGACATAGAATGCCGCGCCCAGTTTGCCGTCACGACTGACCAACTGGATACCGATATCGTGCAGGCGCATTGCGGCGCGATCTTCGTCGGCCGCGATGACAGCAATTTTGAACTTGCGCGGCAGATAGCTGAATTCGGGGTGGAATGTGCTCCACTGGCGCAGAAGCTCGGCCCAGGGGCGCGGGTCGGCGACTTCGTCAGCCGCTGCTCCGGCATATTGATCCGAGCTGATGTTGCGGATGCAGTTACCGCTGGTCTGTATTGCGTGCATCTCGACCGTCGCCAATTCCGCGAGCAGGTCGGCGCATTCTTCCAGCTTGATCCAGTTATACTGGATATTCTGGCGGGTGGTGAAATGGCCATAATCGCGGTCATATTTGCGCGCGATATGCGCCAACATCCGCATCTGGCGGCTGTCGAGCGTGCCATAGGGTATGGCAACGCGCAACATATAGGCATGCAGCTGCAGATAAAGGCCGTTCATCAGGCGCAGTGGCTTGAACTGGTCCTCGGTGATTTCACCGGCAAGGCGGCGCTTCACCTGATCGCGAAACTCCTCGACGCGCGCGTCGACGATTGCCTGGTCGTAATTGTCATATTTATACATGTCAGATCACTCGCTCAAATTACCCAGGCGCCGACATCAGGATCGGCTGGTTTTAAGGTCAGGTCAGGGCGGACAGTCGGGCCGAGTGCGCGTACGCGGTCCTTGATATGTGCGGGGCGTGGGCCTTCCGGTGTGGGAACGGCTTCGATGATGTAGGGCGCATTCACACGGCGCGCGCCTTCTTCGGCATGCAAAATGGCATCGCCGCTTTCGCCCACATCAACGGCATCCTCGACATGGATCGACCAGCCATTGCCGGTCCACCAGGTCACCGCGCCAGAGGCGAGATCATTTCCGGTCAACAATTTCACGCAAGATACTCCGCTTCACGGGCAAGGGCAGCCAGCCGGTCTTCGGCATTGGACATCAGCACCACATCGCCCACAATGATGATGGCGGGTGAACGCACGGCTTCGCGTGCGATCATACCGCCAAGGTCGGTCAGGATAGTGCGGAGCGCGCGGCCGTCTTTACGGCCCACACGCTCCAGCACCGCGACGGGCGTGTCGGGGGAAAGCCCGTCGGCAATCAATTTCTCGGAAATGTCGTCGGCAGTCGCGACGCCCATATAGATGACGAGCGTACGGCCCTTGCCAGCGAGGCCGGCCCAATTCTGGTCGGTCAGACCCTTGCACTGGCCAGCGACAAAAGTGACTGCGCTCGATGCATCACGGTGGGTGAGGGGGAGCAAGGCTTCCGCCCCGCCAGCAACAGCAGCCGAAATGCCGGGGATGACTTCGACAGGAACGCCAGCCTCACGGCAGGCATCAACCTCTTCGCCACCTCGCCCGAAGATGAAGGGGTCGCCGCCCTTCAGGCGCACGACGGCGTAACCAGCGAGCGCCTCACGCACGAGAATGGCGTTGATGCCTTCCTGCGGCACCGAATGGCGGCTGCGTTGCTTGGCGACTGAAATCAACCGCGCATCGGCGCGTGTAAGCGCCAATATCGCATCATCGACCAACCCGTCATGTACGACGACGTCCGCCGCAGCGATCAGCCGCGCGGCCTTTACCGTGAGCAAATCGGGGTCACCCGGGCCTGCGCCGACCAGATAGACTGTGCCTTTTTCCATGCTGCCAAGATGCGCCTTGGCGCGGCAAAGGCCAAATCAGGATATGTTGGCGGGGGGATAGGGCGGCTTTAGGGGGTAGTATTCCTCCCCAACGACTTGCGTTGGGGAGGTGGCAGTTGCGAAGCAACTGACGGAGGGGACTTTGGCAATTGTTGGGCGGACTGCGTCCGCTGCCCCTCCACCACCCTTCGGGCGGTCCCCTCCCCATCGCAAGTCGATGGGGAGGAGAAACGATCAGTCAGTCTTGACCGTCTTCTTCGGCTTCTTCGGTTTACCAGCCTTTGGCGCTGCAGGCGTCACTTCAAACACCGGCTGGTTGTCCTTGATATGGACCGCCACTTCGCCGCCATTGACCAGCTTGCCGAACAGCAGTTCGTCGGCGAGAGGCTGTTTGATCTTTTCTTGGATCACACGGCCCATCGGGCGGGCGCCATAGAGCTTGTCATAACCCCGCTCAGTCAGCCATGCGCGCGCCTCGTCATCGAGCTTGATATGGACATTCTGGTCCGCAAGCTGGAGTTCGAGTTGCAGGATGAATTTGTCGACCACCATTGCGACAACCTCTGGCGGCAAATAGCCGAAGGGAACCGTCGCATCGAGGCGGTTGCGGAATTCGGGGGCGAACATCGCCTTGACCGCTTCCTCACCCGCATCTTCCTTGCTGATATTTGTGCCGAAACCGATGCCTTCCTTGGCCATGTCGCTGGCCCCGGCATTGGTCGTCATGATCAGGATGACATTGCGGAAATCGACCGTCTTGCCGTGATGGTCGGTCAGGCGGCCATTATCCATCACCTGCAACAGGATGTTGAACAGATCCGGATGCGCCTTTTCGATTTCGTCGAGCAGCAGCACGCAATGCGGGTTCTGGTCGACGGCATCGGTCAGCAAACCGCCTTGATCGAAACCGACATAGCCCGGCGGCGCCCCGATCAGGCGGGAAACGCTGTGCCGCTCCATATATTCAGACATGTCAAAGCGCTTCAATGGAATGCCCATGATGCTCGCCAGCTGGCGCGCCACTTCGGTCTTGCCGACGCCGGTCGGACCCGAAAACAGATAGTTGCCGATCGGCTTGTCCGGATCGCGCAGGCCAGCTCGGCTGAGCTTGATGGCCGAGGACAGCACCTCGATCGCCTTGTCCTGCCCGAAGACCACACGTTTCAGATCGGCCTCGAGATTGCCGAGCGCGGCGCGGTCGTCGGTCGAGACATTTTTAGGTGGGATGCGCGCGATGGTGGCGATTACGGCCTCGATTTCCTTGGGCGTAATCAGCTTGCGGCGTTTTGACGGCGGCACGAGCATCTGCATCGCGCCAACCTCGTCGATCACGTCGATGGCCTTGTCGGGCAGCTTTCGGTCGTTGATGTAGCGCGCCGACAATTCGACCGCCGCTTTCAGCGCATCGGGGGTGTATTTCACCTTGTGGTGATCCTCAAACGCGCTGCGCAAGCCAGCGAGGATCTTCACCGTATCGTCGATGGTCGGTTCGTTAACGTCGATCTTCTGGAAGCGGCGCAGCAGCGCGCGGTCCTTTTCGAAATGGTTGCGGAATTCCTTGTAAGTCGTTGAACCGATGCAGCGAATAGTACCACCCGACAAAGCGGGCTTGAGCAGGTTCGACGCATCCATCGCCCCGCCACTGGTGGCACCAGCGCCAATCACTGTATGGATTTCGTCGATGAACAGGATCGCGTCGGGCAGCTTTTCAAGCTCCGACACCACGGCCTTCAACCGCTCCTCGAAATCGCCGCGATAACGGGTGCCTGCAAGCAGCGCGCCCATATCGAGCGAGTAGATCACCGCAGGCAGCAACACTTCGGGCACCTGCTTTTCGACGATGCGGCGGGCAAGGCCTTCTGCGATTGCGGTTTTGCCGACTCCGGGTTCGCCCACATAAAGCGGGTTGTTCTTCGAGCGGCGGCAGAGAATCTGCACCGTGCGGTCGACTTCTTCGCTGCGGCCGATCAGTGGATCGATACGCCCCTGCTTGGCCTTTTCGTTGAGGTTGACGGTGAACTGGTCGAGTGCGCCTTCCTTGGACTTTTTGTCTTTCGACTCCGGGCTGGCTTCTTCTTTGCGTTCTTCCGCCCCTTCGACCGGGCGTTGCTCGATCAGCTTGCCATCTTTGCCGATGCCGTGGCTGATATAGCTAACCGCGTCGAGGCGGCTCATATCCTGCTGTTGCAGGAAATAGACGGCATAGCTTTCGCGCTCGGAAAACAATGCGACCAACACATTAGCCCCGGTAACGACATCCTTGCCCGAGCTTTGCACGTGCAGAATCGCGCGCTGCACCACGCGCTGAAACCCGCTGGTGGGGGAGGGGTCGACATTGCCGCCGACCTTCAGGCTTTCGAGTTCATTGTCGAGATACTGGATCACAGTATCGCTGAGTTCGCCCAAGTCGACGCCGCAGGCCTGCATCACCTTGGACGCATCCGGGTCTTCGATCAGCGCCAGCAGCAAATGCTCCAGCGTTGCATATTCATGCGCACGCTCCGCAGCGTTTTTCAACGCGTTGTGCAGCGTGGCTTCGAGCGATTCGGCAAAACTGGGCATTCAGATACACTCCGTGGCGAAGCCACCGACCGCCGGTTGCCCCGCTTAATTCATGTCGCCCTTTTAACGGCGCATTTCAACCGCGCTTGCGGTGGTTTTCGAATTTTCCCGAAAATGGTTGCCGAAATGTTGCGGATAAACGCTTAACGGCGGCGCTCAGCCCTTGCGAAACAGCGCATCGGCGGCGCTGCGATGGCTTGATGCCGCATTTATTTTGGACTCGCAGCGGGCGATTTCGCCTTTCAGCCGCTCGATACGCTCCTTGAGCTCGTCGATCGACAAGGGATCAAGGTCTTCGCGTAGTAGTTGCTTGAGCGGCTCGGTGCCACGGAGCGGTAAATTCTCATCCATATCCATGGCGCGAGTGTTGACTGGACCTTCGCCGCTGTCAATATGCCGCCGTTTTCCAGCGACCGGCAAGGGGGAATGGCCGTGGCTCTGCCCGATAAGATGACTGCAATCGAAATCTCGACACCGGGCGGGCCCGAAGTGCTGCTGCCTTGCCAAAGGCCGGTTCCTGTTCCCCGCGAGGGTGAAGTGCTGGTCAAGGTTGCCGCTGCCGGCGTGAACCGCCCCGATGTGGTGCAACGCATGGGGCTCTATCCGGCACCACCGGGGGCGAGTGACCTGCCAGGTCTTGAGATTTCGGGCACTGTGGTGGCAATCGGATCAGGTGTTGAGAGCGAGCATCTAGGGCAGAAAGTGTGCGCGCTGGTCGCGGGTGGCGGTTATGCGGAATATTGCATCGCCCGCGCTGATGTTTGCTGGCCTGTGCCGCCAAGCCTGCCGATGGAAGAAGCGGCGGCTATCCCCGAAACGCTGATGACGGTTTGGCACAATGTTTTCGAACGCGGCTATGCGAGAGATGGTGAGACGATATTGGTGCATGGTGGCACCAGCGGGATTGGCACGATGGCGATCAAGCTGGGGAAGCTGTTCGGGCTGGAAGTCATCGTCACCTGCGGTTCGGCTGAAAAGTGCGCAGCGGCGCTGGCCATCGGCGCCGATTACGCCATCGATTACAAGGCGAGTGATTTTGTTGAGGAGGTTGGCAAGATCACCGGCGGCAAGGGCGTGCATCTGGTGCTCGATATGGTCGCCGGAAGCTATGTTCCGCGCAACCTCAAATGTTTGCGCGAGGATGGGCGGCATGTGACGATTGCCGTGCAGGGCGGGCTGGTTGCTGAAATCAACATGGCGCAGGTGATGGGCCGCCGGCTGACCTTGACCGGATCAACGCTGCGTCCGCGGTCCAATGAATTCAAGGGGCTGCTGGCGCAGGAGATTTACGAAAATGTTTGGCCCGATGTCGTCGAAGGGCGCCTTCGCCCCGAAATGGCGCGGTCCTTTCCGCTGGTGGAAGCCGCCGCAGCCCACCGCCTGATGGAAAGCGGCAATTTTGTCGGCAAGATTATCTTGCTCGCGTAACCCAACAAAAAACCCCGGAGTTTCCTCCGGGGTTTGATGTTTGCGCTACCGGCTCAGGTCAGAACCGGAAACCTACCGCAACGCCGTAGGTGCGCGGATCCAGCGTGTAGATATTTGTGAACAGGCCCGATGACGGGTCTGTAATATACTTGCCTGTGATCGCCTGCGAGTTGAACAAGTTCGATACAAATGCCCGCGCATAAAACTTGTCTTCTGGTCCAGAGACAGTCAGCTGTGTGCTGACAATTTCATATGACTTAATACGAT
>CAZQWC010000018.1:0-16297 GCA_964597055.1 uncultured Sphingorhabdus sp. | reverse complement strand
GAAAAGTTCACCGTCAACCGCGGCCCGCACGTCGACAAAAAGTCGCGCGAGCAGTTTGAGGTGCGCACTTACAAGCGGCTGCTGGATATCGTGCAGCCCACCCCGCAGACGGTCGATGCTTTGATGAAGCTCGAACTCGCTGCTGGCGTTAACGTAGAAATCAAGCTGGCCTAAGGCTGGCGAGGTAGGGATACCGCCGGATCTGTTCCGGGCTGCGTCCCCCGTCTTCCCTCTTGTTTGAGGGGTTCAGCCCGGACGGGGCGATGCATGACAATCAGGGCTGACAAGCCGGATGGATGGTCCATTCGGCCTCTGTAGGAGAAACTGGTCATGCGTACTGGCGTGATCGCCAAAAAAATGGGCATGATGCGCCTCTTCAATGAAGATGGCCGTCACGTACCTGTCACCGTTCTGGCGCTGGAAGGCTGCCAGGTGGTTGGACAACGCAACGAAGACAAGGATGGCTATTATGCTGTTCGTCTCGGAGCAGGTGCCCGTAAGGCGAAAAATGTAAACAAGCCGCAACGTGGTGAATTTGCCAAGGCTCAGGTTGAGCCCAAGGCCCGCGTTGCTGAATTCCGTGTCGACAATGCCGACGGACTGCTGCCTGTAGGCGCAACCATCGCGGCTGACCACTTTGTGGACGGTCAGCTGGTCGATATCACTGGCCACACCCAGGGTAAGGGTTTTGCTGGTGCGATGAAGCGTTGGGGTTTCGGCGGTATGCGCGCAACCCACGGTGTTTCGATCTCGCACCGCGCCCATGGTTCGACGGGTAACCGTCAGGATCCGGGTAAGGTTTTCAAGAACAAGAAAATGGCAGGTCACATGGGTGATCGTCAGCGTACCCAGCAGAATCTGGAAATCGTCCGCACCGACGTTGCGCGCGGCCTGATTTTCGTTCGTGGCTCGGTTCCGGGTTCGAAGAATGGCTGGTTGCTCGTTCGCGATGCGGTCAAGGTTCCGGCACCCGAAGGTGCTCCGTTCCCGGGCGCGCTGAAGAATGACAATGAAGCACCGGTCATCGAGGAAGAAGTGGTCGTTGCCGCTGAAGCCGAAGTCACCGAAGCTCCGGCTGTAGAAGTTGCTGCTGAAGCACCTGCCGCTGAAACCCCTGCAGCCGAGGCACCTGCCGCGGACGCAGGCGAAGAGCAGAAGGAGGGCTAAGCCATGAAGCTCAAGGTTCAAACCCTCGACGCCAAGGCAAAAGGCGACATTGATCTGAATGATGCTGTGTTCGGCCTTGAACCGCGCGCAGACATTCTGCACCGCATCATCACTTGGCAGCGTGAAAAGGCACGCGGTACGGCTCGTCCGACCCGCGAACGCTCGGACGTTGCACGCACCGGCAAGAAGTTCGGTCGTCAGAAGGGTGGCGGTACTGCCCGTCACGGTGACCGTGCTGCCCCGACTTTCATCGGTGGCGGTAAGGCTCACGGCGCCCGTCTGCGCGACTTCAACCCGTCGCTCAACAAGAAGATCCGTGCGCTCGGCCTGAAAATGGCGCTTTCGAGCAAGGCGAAAGCCGGCACGCTGATCGTTCTTGAAGATCTGGATATGAAAGAAGGCAAGACAAAGGCTCTTGCTGATCAGCTTTCGAAGCTTGGCTTCGGCAAGACGACCCTCGTCATTGACGGTGAAGGCGTGAACGACAATTTCCGCAAGGCTTCGGCCAATATCGTCGGCGTCAATGTGCTCCCCGCTGTGGGCGCCAACGTCTATGACATTCTGAAGCATGAAACGCTGGTTCTGACCCGCGCTGCGGTTGAAAAGCTGGAGGCCCGTTTCAATGGCTAAGAAAGAAGCAATCGACGTCCGTCACTATGACGTGATCGTTGCTCCGCACATCACCGAAAAGGCGACTTTGCTGTCCGAAAACAACGCCGTTGTTTTCAAGGTGGCAGGCGATGCGACCAAGCCGCAGATCAAGGCGGCAGTGGAAGCATTGTTCGACGTCAAGGTGAAAGGCGTGAACACGCTTGTCCAAAAGGGCAAGACCAAGCGGTGGAAGGGCAAGCCCTACACCCGCACCGACGTCAAAAAGGCTGTCGTGACTCTGGCTGAAGGCCAGTCGATCGACGTCACCACCGGTATCTAAGGGCAGGAAAATGGCACTCAAGAGCTACAAACCAACCAGCCCGGCGCGTCGCGGCCTCGTGCTCGTCGACCGTTCGAGCCTATATAAGGGTAAGCCCGTCAAGGCGCTAACCGAGGGCAAGCGCAAGACCGGCGGACGTAACAACAAGGGCCATGTCACATCGCGTGGCATCGGTGGCGGACACAAGCAGAAATATCGCATCGTCGACTTCAAGCGTCGCAAATGGGATATGCCTGCAACTGTCGAGCGTCTGGAATATGACCCCAACCGCACTGCGTTTATCGCGCTGGTGAAATATGAGGACGGCGAACAGGCCTATATCCTCGCTCCGCAGCGCCTGAATGTTGGTGATACGGTGGTTGCTGGCGAAAAGACCGATGTGAAGCCCGGCAATGCGATGCTTTTGTCGCAGATGCCGGTTGGCACCATCTGTCACAACGTCGAGATGAAGCCGGGCAAGGGTGGCCAGATAGCCCGTTCGGCAGGCACCTATGTGCAGCTCGTTGGTCGTGATGGCGGCAAGGTCATCGTTCGCCTGAACTCGGGTGAGCAGCGTTACATCCTCGGTACTTGCATGGGTACGGTTGGCGCGGTTTCGAACCCCGACAACTCGAACACCACGCTCGCCAAGGCTGGCCGCAACCGCTGGAAGGGCATCAAGCCTTTGACCCGCGGTGTTGCAAAGAACCCGGTCGACCACCCGCATGGTGGTGGTGAAGGCCGCACCTCGGGCGGCCGCCATCCGGTTACGCCTTGGGGCAAGCCGACCAAGGGTGCCCGCACCCGTTCGAACAAATCGACTGACAAGATGATCATCCGGTCACGTCATGCGAAGAAGAAGAGGTAAGTCATGGCTCGTTCCGTCTGGAAAGGTCCTTTTGTCGACCTTTATCTGCTGAAAAAGGCAGAAACCGCGCAGGATGCGAACAGCAGCGCGCCGATCAAGACCTGGTCGCGTCGCTCGACGATCCTGCCGCAATTCGTCGGCCTGACGTTCAACGTCTATAACGGCCACAAGTTCGTCCCTGTCTCGGTCAGCGAAGACATGGTCGGGCACAAGCTGGGCGAGTTCGCGCCCACCCGTACCTATCACGGTCACGGCGCAGACAAGAAGGGCAAACGCTAATGGGTAAGCAAGCCGCCCCCCGCCGCGTAGGCGACAAGGAAGCGCTGGCTGTCGGCACCACTATTCGTGGTTCGGCCCAGAAGCTTAACCTGGTTGCAGCGTTGATCCGCGGCCGCAAGGTTGAAGAAGCATTGAACATCCTCAGCTTTTCGAAGCGTGCGATGGCTGTCGATGCGCGCAAGGTTCTGGCTTCGGCTATCGCCAATGCGGAAAACAACCACAATCTCGACGTCGACAGCCTTGTCGTTGCCGAGGCAAGCGTTGGCAAGGCGCTGACCATGAAGCGTTTCCACGCTCGTGGCCGCGGCAAGTCGACCCGCATCCTGAAACCGTTCAGCCGCTTGCGCATCGTCGTTCGCGAACAGGAAGAAGAGGCTTAATCATGGGTCAGAAGAGCAATCCGATCGGCCTCCGCCTGCAGATCAACCGCACGTGGGACAGCCGCTGGTTCGCCGAAGGTGCGGATTATGGCCGTATGCTTCTGGAAGACATCAACATCCGCAAGTTCGTGATGAAGACACTTCCGCAGGCAGCCATTTCGAAGATCGTCATCGAACGTCCGGCCAAGCTTTGCCGCGTTTCGATCTACGCAGCCCGCCCCGGTGTTATCATCGGTAAAAAGGGTGCGGATATCGAAAAGCTGAAAAAGGCTATCGGCAAATATACCGACGCCGACGTTTCGCTGAACATTGTTGAAATCCGCAAGCCGGAAATCGACGCGAAGCTTGTTGCGCAGGGCGTTGCTGACCAGTTGATCCGCCGTATCGCCTTCCGTCGCGCCATGAAGCGTGCGGTTCAGTCGGCGCTGCGCTTGGGTGCAGAAGGCATCAAGATCACCTGCGGTGGCCGTCTGGGTGGCGCAGAAATCGCGCGTACCGAATGGTATCGCGAAGGTCGCGTTCCGCTGCACACACTGCGCGCCAATGTTGACTATGCCGAAGCCGAAGCGCTGACCGCATATGGTATCATCGGTATCAAGGTCTGGATCTTCAAGGGTGAAATCCTGGGTCATGATCCGATGGCAACCGACCGCCTGATGATGGAAGCGCAGACTTCGGGTGTTCGCCCGCAGTTTGACCGCCGCTGATAGGAAGATAGGCAAGCATCATGTTGCAACCTAAAAAACATAAATTCCGCAAGCAGTTCAAGGGCCGCATCCATGGCAATGCCAAGGGCGGAACCGATCTGAACTTCGGTTCATACGGTCTGAAGGCTCTTGAGCCGGAACGTATCACCGCGCGTCAGATTGAAGCGGCTCGTCGTGCGATTACCCGTCACATCAAGCGTCAGGGTCGTTTGTGGATCCGCATTTTCCCCGACGTGCCTGTGTCGAAGAAGCCGGCCGAAGTCCGTCAGGGTAAAGGTAAGGGTTCGGTCGAATATTGGGCAGCTCGCGTCAAGCCGGGCCGTATCCTGTTCGAACTCGACGGTGTTCCGGGCCCCCTCGCTGCTGTTGCATTCAGCCGCGCTGCGATGAAGCTGCCGATCAAGACCAAGGTTGTCGCCCGTCTTGGCGACACCTCGCATCTGGGAGCCGAAGGATGAGCAAGACCGAAGACTTCCGCGTCAAGACTGACGACCAGCTGGCTACACAGCTCGGCGAGTTGAAGCGCGAGCAATTCAACCTGCGCTTCCAGGGTGCGACTGGCCAGCTCGAAAAGCCAGCCCGTATCCGCGAAGTGCGTCGCGACATCGCGCGTATCAAGACCCTGCAAAGCGAGCGTGCAAACGCCGCCAAGCAGTCGGCATAAGGGAGCATAGCAATGCCCAAACGTATTCTTACCGGCACTGTGGTGTCCGACAAGAACGACAAGACGGTCGTTGTGCTCGTCGAGCGCAAGGTGAAGCACCCGCTTTACGGCAAGATCATTCGTCGTTCGAAGAAATATCACGCCCATGACGAGTCGAACTCGGCAAAGGCTGGTGAAGTTGTTCGCATTCAGGAATGCGCACCGATCTCGAAGAACAAGAGCTGGACTCTGGTGGAACGCGTCAACGCGGCCCCTGAAGCTGCAGCCGAGCTGGCGGAGGGTTGATCCATGATTCAGATGCAATCAAACCTCGATGTGGCCGATAACTCGGGTGCCAAGCGCGTTCAGTGCATCAAGGTACTCGGCGGTTCCAAGCGTCGCACCGCTGGCGTTGGTGACATCATCGTGGTGTCGATCAAAGAAGCCCAGCCGCGCGGCAAGGTCAAGAAGGGCGACGTCCACAAGGCCGTCATCGTTCGCACCCGCAAGGATATTCGCCGTGCCGATGGCTCGGTAATCCGTTTCGACACCAACGCTGCCGTATTGATCGGCAACAACAAGGAACCGATCGGGACCCGTATTTTTGGCCCCGTCTGCCGTGAACTTCGTGCGAAAAACCACATGAAGATCATCAGCCTGGCGCCGGAGGTTTTGTAAGATGGCAATGGCAAAGATCAAAAAGGGTGACACCGTCGTGGTGCTCGCTGGCAAGGACAAGGGTAAGACTGGTGAAGTCACCCGCGTCGATCCGAAGGCTGACAAGGTTGTCGTTTCGGGTGTGAACGTCCGCGTTCGCCATGCGAAGCCTACCCAGGCAGACCCGCAGGGCGGCAAGAAGCCGTTCGAAGCACCGCTGCACATTTCGAATGTGGCACTCGCCGATCCCAAGACCGGCAAGCCGACCCGCGTTCGCATTGAAGCCGGCAAAGATGGCAAGAAAGTTCGTGTTGCCGTCAAGTCCGGGGAGAAGGTCGATGGCTGATCAAAAATATACCCCGCGCATGAAGCAGCGCTATGACGATGTAATCGTCAAAGCGATGATCGAAAAATTCGGTTATACCAACCGCTTCGCTGTGCCGAAGATCGAAAAAATCACGCTCAACATGGGTGTTGGCGAAGGTTCGCAGGACAAGAAAAAGGTCCAGACCGCGCTTGCCGAAATGGAACTGATTGCTGGCCAGAAGCCGGTTGTCACCAAGGCGAAAAAGTCGATCGCGGGCTTCAAGCTACGCGAAGGCATGCCCATTGGCGTCAAGGTGACCATGCGTCGCCAGCAGATGTACGAATTCCTTGATCGTCTGGTGACGATTGCGATGCCGCGCATCCGCGACTTCCGTGGTCTGAACCCGAAAAGCTTCGACGGTCGTGGCAACTTTGCCATGGGCCTGAAAGAGCAGATCATCTTTCCGGAAATCAGTTATGACGCAATCGATACCGTTCGCGGTATGGATGTCATCGTAACCACCACCGCCAACAGCGACGACGAAGCCCGTGAGCTTCTCCGTCTGTTCGGCTTCCCCTTCCCGCAAGAACAAGCAGAGGAAAAGGAAGCGGCGTAATGCCCGCTTTCGCCCTCTTGTCAGAAAGGACGAGAACTTAAGTCATGGCGAAACTGAGTTCCATTAATAAAAATGAGCGTCGTAAGAAGCTCGTCAAGAAATATGCAGGGCAATATGCCCGGCTGAAGGCAATTGCCAATGACGAGTCGAAGGACGAAAGCGAGCGCTTGATCGCGCGCCTGAAACTGGCCGAGATCCCGCGCAATGGCAACCCGACCCGTGTTCGCAACCGTTGCGAAACCACGGGCCGTCCGCGCGCTTATTACCGCAAATTCCGGCTCTGCCGTATCCAGTTGCGCGATCTGGCCAATAAGGGCCTGATCCCCGGCGTGACGAAATCGAGCTGGTAAGGGATAGAGAAAATGGCATTGACCGATCCTTTGGGTGATATGCTCACCCGCATCCGCAACGGCCAGCGCGCGAAGAAAGACTCTGTCGTTTCGCCCGCATCGAAGCTGCGTACCCGCGTCCTCGACGTGTTGCAGCGTGAAGGCTATATCCGTGGCTACAGCGAAGAAGCACTGGGTGCCCACAAGGGCCTGCGCATCGAGCTGAAATATTTCGAAGGCCAGCCTGCAATCCAGCATGTTGCCCGCGTTTCGAAACCCGGCCGCCGCGTCTATTCGGGCAGCAGCGAGCTTCCCGTTATCCGCAACGGCCTGGGCATCACCATCGTTTCGACCCCGAAGGGTGTGCTCTCGGATGCCGAAGCACGCGAAGCCAATGTCGGCGGTGAAATCCTGGCGGAGGTGTTCTAATGAGCCGCATTGGTAAGAAACCGGTTGCTATTCCTGCTGGCGTCACCGCCAGCATGGGCGATGGCACCTTGTCGGTAAAAGGGCCCAAAGGCGAACTGACCATGCCGATGAGCGACCTCATTTCCTATGAAATGAAGGATGAAGGCCTGTCGGTCATGCCCGCGAACAAGAGCAAGGAAGCTCGCGCATTCTGGGGCATGCAGCGTACATTGGTACAGAACCTGGTCACCGGTGTGACTGAAGGCTTCACCAAGGTCCTCGAAATCACCGGCGTCGGCTATCGTGCCAACGCGCAGGGCCGTAACCTGAAGCTTCAGCTTGGTTACAGCCATGACGTGGATTTCGCGATCCCCGAAGGAATTGAAATCAAGACGCCCGACAACACTACGGTGGAAATCACGGGTATCGACAAGCAGAAGGTTGGGCAGGTTGCTGCCGAAATCCGTCGCTGGAGGAAGCCGGAACCCTATAAGGGCAAGGGCATCAAGTACCGCGGCGAATATATCTTCCGCAAAGAAGGGAAGAAGAAATAAGCCATGGCAAAGCTCTCTCTCTTTGAAAAGCGCCGCCAGCGCGTCCGTTCGAAACTGCGTTCGCAGGTTGCCGGTCGTCCGCGTCTTTCGGTGCACCGTACAGGCCGTCACATCTACGCCCAGATCATCGACGATTCCAAGGGCGTCACCGTTGCTTCGGCTTCGACCAACGACAAGGCGGTCAAAACGAAAAACGGATCGACCTCTGCAGCTGCTGCCGAAGTTGGCAAGCGCGTTGCAGAAGCTGCGAAAAAGGCTGGCGTGACCAGCGTTGTGTTCGATCGCGGCGGTTTCCTGTTCCATGGTCGCGTCAAGGCGCTGGCCGATGCTGCCCGTGAAGGCGGGCTGGAGTTCTGATGATGGCTGACGAAAACAACACAAACGAAAACGTCGTCGTCGACGCAGCTGCTCCCGAAGCAGTTGAAGCCGAAGGTGGTCGTCGTGGCCGCGGTCGCGGTCGTGGCGAAGGTGGCGGTCGTGGCCGTCGCGATGACCGTCGTCCGCGTGAAGAAAAGGAAGATGACGGCACGATCGAAAAGCTCGTGCACATCAACCGCGTTTCGAAGACCGTAAAGGGCGGTAAGCGCTTCGGTTTCGCAGCGCTCGTCGTTGTCGGTGACGGTCAGGGCCGTGTCGGCTTTGGCCATGGCAAGGCGCGCGAAGTGCCGGAAGCCATCAACAAGGCAACCGCAGCTGCGAAGAAGAAGATGATCCGCGTTCCGTTGAAAGACGGTCGCACGCTGCATCATGACGGCAATGGCCGTTTCGGTGCCGGTAACGTCTATGTCCGCTCGGCACCTGCCGGTACAGGCATCATCGCCGGCGGTCCGATGCGCGCTGTGTTCGAAAGTCTTGGTGTTGCCGACGTGGTGACCAAGTCGATCGGCACATCGAACCCCTATAACATGATCCGCGCTACCTTTGCGGCGCTGTCGGATCAGACCAGCCCCAAATCGGTGGCACAGCGTCGCGGCAAGAAAATTGCCGACCTTCTGGGTCGCGGTGGTAGCAAGACTGCCGAAGCCGACGCCGAAGCTATTGCGGAGTAAGCGATAATGGCAAAGATCAAAATCAAGCAGACCGGTTCGCCGATCCGCCGCCCCGCCGTTCAGCGCAAAACGCTGCAGGGTCTGGGCCTCGACAAGATGCACAAGGTGGTCGAACTTGAAGACACTGCTGAAGTGCGTGGCATGATCCGCTCCGTGCGGCACATGGTTGAGGTGATTGGGTAATTTCTTCTCTCCCCTTCGGGGGAGAGGGCAACGAGACTTGGGGCTGTGCAGCAGGCCCTAGTCGCAGTGGGAGAGGGGTTAGCCCCCTCTCTAAGTCCGACTAGGCGATAAATCGCCAAGTCTCCCTATTCTCTCCCCTGAAGGGGGGAGAGTGCGCGAAACAAAGCGAAAGCGAGTGCAAGACATGAAACTAAACGACATCCGTGACAATGAAGGCGCACGTCATCGCAAGATGCGCGTTGGCCGTGGTATCGGTTCAGGTAAGGGCAAGACCTCTGGCCGTGGCCAAAAGGGTCAGAAGAGCCGTTCGGGCGTAGCCGTAAAGGGCTTTGAAGGTGGTCAGATGCCCCTTCACATGCGTATTCCGAAGCGTGGCTTCAACAACATCTTCGCCAAGGATTATGCCGAAGTGAATCTGGGCATGATCCAGAAGTTCATCGACGCGAAGAAGCTCGACACCAAGGCTGTCATTGATCAGGCTGCGCTGCGCGCTGCTGGTCTGTCGCGTGGTGGCAAGGACGGCGTCCGCATCCTCGCCAAAGGCACGCTGACTGCAAAGGTCAACCTGTCGGTGGCCGGTGCGTCAAAGGCTGCTGTCGAAGCTGTCGAAAAGGCTGGCGGCAAGGTTGAAATCCTGGTCGTGAAGCCCGCAGCTGAAAAAGCTGCCGAGAAGAAAGGCAGCGCCAAGAAGGCCAAGTGATTAAAGAGGCATAGTACTCTTGTGTAACAGACCCCGCGTCCCGATATTGGCTTTGGCTGATATGGGCTGCGGGGTTTGGTGTTTCCGGGCCACGGAAACATCGACATGTCAATTCGGGGTAGATTGCTCCCGCCGCAACGGCTAGCGCAGCAATCAGGAATCAAGGGAAAGTAATTTCATGGCATCGCGAGCCGACAAAATGGCATCCGGCGTAAATTTTTCGAATTTCGGAAAAGCCACCGATCTGAAGAGCCGTATCTGGTTCACTATCGGCGCGCTGATCGTCTTTCGTCTTTTGAGCTTCGTTCCGTTGCCGGGTGTCGACCCTGTCGCGCAGGCAGCGCTTTATGCGAATAACGCAGCGGGCGGTGTCCTCGACATCTTCAACACTTTCTCTGGCGGTTCGCTGGAGCGCATGAGTTTGATTGCGCTCGGTGTGATGCCCTATATTACCGCGTCTATCGTCGTACAGCTGGCAGCTTCGCTGTCACCGACGCTCGCCGCGATCAAGAAAGAAGGCGAAAGCGGCCGTAAGAAGCTGAACCAATATACCCGTTATGGCACGGTGCTTTTGACCGCTGTGCAGGGCTTTTTCCTTGCATCCGGATTGGAGTCGCTCGCCGCCGCCAACGGAATTCGGGCGGTCGTTGAACCCGGCTTGATGTTCCGCGTGGTCGCCACGATCAGTCTTGTCGGCGGCACGCTGTTCCTGATGTGGCTGGGCGAACAGATTACCAGCCGTGGCATCGGCAACGGTATTTCGCTGATCATCATGGCCGGTATCGTCGCGCAGATGCCGCGTCTGGTCGCCAACTTGCTTGAAGGCGGCCGCACTGGCTCGATCAGCGGTGTCATCGTCGTTGGTTTCATCGCGATGTTCGTGGGCCTGACACTGCTCATCTGCTTCGTCGAAAGGGCGCAGCGGCGGGTGCTGGTCCAATATCCAAAACGTGCAACCCAGCGTGGCATGATGCAGGCTGACCGCAGCCACCTTCCGCTCAAGCTCAACACGGCTGGCGTTATTCCGCCGATCTTCGCATCGTCGCTTCTGCTTTTGCCGGTAACGATCAGCCAGTTGGGCGGCAATCAGGTTGCAGGCGAAAGCGCAACCGGTGATATCATCATCCAGCTGTTGCAATGGCTGCAACATGGTCAGCCGATTTATCTGCTGCTCTATGGTCTGGGCATTGTTTTCTTCTGCTTCTTCTACACGGCGGTTGTCTTCAACCCTGAAGAAACAGCCGAGAATCTGAAAAAGGCCGGCGGCTTCATTCCGGGCATCCGTCCGGGCAAAAACACGCAGGACTATCTTGATTATGTGCTGACGCGCATCACCGTGCTGGGTGCGGCCTATTTGACATTGGTCTGTCTCCTCCCCGATTTCATGATGGGGCAAACGGGCCAGCAGCAGTTCTTCGTCCTTGGTGGGACCAGCTTGCTGATTCTGGTCAATGTGACGGTCGATACGATCGCACAGATCCAGGGCCATCTGATGGCGCATCAATATGGCGATCTGCTGAAGAAGGCGAAATTGAAGGGCAATCGCGGACGCTGATCCGGTTGGCCGCCGAATAAAGGGGCAGGGGTAAAGTGAGCAAGACGCTGAACATCATTCTTCTCGGCCCTCCGGGTGCCGGCAAGGGAACGCAAGCTGGTAATCTTGTCGACAGTCGCGGCATGGTACAGCTGTCCACCGGCGACATGCTGCGTGCAGCGGTAAAGGCTGGAACCCCTATTGGCCTTCAAGCCAAAGCCGTGATGGATGCAGGTGAATTGGTATCGGACGAAATCGTGTCCGGCATCATTGGTGAGGCGTTGGATCATCTCTCCGCTGACACGGGGGTTATCTTTGACGGTTATCCGCGCACCGATGCGCAGGCACATGCGCTCGATTCGATCCTTGATGCACGCGGCCGTGCTTTGCACCATGTTATCGAACTGGTGGTCGACGAAGATGCTCTGGTCGAACGCATCGTCGGTCGCTTCACCTGTGCCAATTGCGGTGAGGGCTATCACGATACGTTCAAGGCACCAGCAAAAGACGGCGTCTGCGACAAATGCGGCTCGACCGAATTCAAACGCCGTCCGGACGACAATGAAGAAACCGTCCGCACCCGCATGGCTGAATATCGCGCCAAGACCGAACCTATTTTGCCAATCTACGAAGCCCGTGGCCTGGTCAGCAAGGTCGACGGCATGGCTGATATCGACGAAGTGACCAAGGCAATCGCCGATATTCTCGGCTGAGTTGTTCTAGCCCTGCAATCGTCGTTGCCGAGTGCGTATCCTAGCGGCTAATAAGACGCATGATAAAAACCATTGCATCTGCAGCCACGATGGTGGCGCTATTCACGACCCCTGCGGCCGCAGAGGTCAAAACCATGACCGAGCAAGGCTTTTCCGCACTTCATGCCGCCGACGTGCTGGCGAAGCCGGAAGATGTCTGGAAGCGTTTGCTTGCCCCCAAGGATTGGTGGAATCCTTCACACAGCTGGTCGGGCAGCACCGAAGGTTTCTATATCGACCCGCAAGCTGGCGGCTGCTTCTGCGAATTGTTCCAAGACAAGGACAAGGACGGGAAGATCGTCACCAAGGGCAGTGTCGAGCATATGCGCGTCATCTTTGCCCAACCGGGCAAAGTGCTTCGTATGCGCGGCAGCCTCGGTCCGCTGCAGGCAGAGGCAGTGACCGGGACTTTGACCGTCGCAATGGAGCCTTTGAAGAGCGGGGCGGGGACGCGGGTCAGCTTTTCCTATGTTGTCGGCGGCTATATGCGTTTCAAAACCGCAGATATCGGTCCCGCCGTTGACGCCGTACTGCGCGAACAGTTTGACCGGATGATCAAACCACTTGGCAAGGTCGTCGGAAATGAAGCGGGGGATGCTCCGGATTCGGGCAAGAAGGACGAGTCAACGCCCGATGTCGAGCCACCTGTGAAGTCTGAAACTGAGGGTTCGAAAAAGCGAAAGGGGCTCGACGAGGTGGTCGAGGCTATCGAGCCAGAACCGAAAGTCGGAAAGCCGGAAGCAGTCGAGCCGGACACGGGTGAAACCGCCGAGCAGCCCGAATAGGCTGTGATGTCAGGCAGGGCCAAGTCCGTTCAAAGAAGGACTAAATCCGCTTCGCGAACCAAGGCCGAAATCGGTTGGTGCGAACTGGTGGATCTGCCCGGCCTCGGACTCTCTGCAATCCATGCCAAAATGGATACGGGTGCGGCTACATCGTCAATCCACGCTACGCGCGTGAAGGCTTTTGAACGTGATGGCAGGGAGTGGGTCGAATTCTGGTTCCGTCCCTTTCCGGGTGACAAGCCCGGCCGCTTTGAAGCGCCTTTGGTTGATCGGCGCCAGGTGCGCAGTTCGAACGGCGAAAGGCAGCATCGCTTTGTCATCGAAACGCAAATCTGTCTGGGTAAGTTGTGCTGGAAATCTGAGCTGACACTGGCGAACCGCCGGTCAATGGCCTTTCCCGTCCTTATCGGACGGCGGGCTTTGCGCCGGGGGCTGATGCTGGTGAACAGCGGTCGCAAATGGGTGCTGGGAAAACCCGTACCATCGGAGGAAAAATGAAAATCGCCATGCTCGCGCGCAATGCCGGGCTTTATTCGCACCAGCGCCTTGCCGAAGCGGCTCGGGCGCGGGGGCACGACATCGATATATTGAACACATTGCGGGTGACGATGAATATCACCTCGCATCGGCCCGAAGCCTATTATCAGGGCGAAAAGATCAAGCGCTATGACGCTGTCATTCCTCGCATCGGAGCGTCGGTGACCTTTTACGGGCTCGCCGTGCTGCGTCAGTTCGAGATGATGAAAATCTGGTCGCTCAATGAAAGCGTCGCGATCGGTCGCTCGCGTGACAAGCTGCGCAGCCTGCAGATACTCGCGCGCAAAGGGCTCGGGCTGCCGGTCACAGCTTTCGCCCACGATCCGCGCCAGACCGGCGAGGTGATCCAGATGGTTGGCGGCGCACCGGTGGTGATCAAGCTGCTGGAGGGCACGCAGGGCATCGGCGTCGTGTTGGCCGAAACCGAAAACAGCGCGCGTTCGGTGATTGAGGCTTTTCGCGGCGCCAATGTGAACATCCTCGTCCAGGAATTCATAAAGGAAGCCAATGGCACCGATATCCGTGCCTTTGTTATCGGGAACAAGGTTGTCGCGGCGATGGAACGGCAGGGTGCGGATGACGATTTCCGTTCGAACCTGCATCGCGGCGGGACTGCCAGCGCTATCAAGATTACGCCTGAGGAACGCTCGACTGCGGTTCGCGCTGCCCGCGCTATGGGTTTGAACGTTGCCGGTGTCGATATGCTGCGCTCGAATCACGGACCCGTCATCATGGAAGTGAACAGTTCGCCAGGCCTCGAAGGCATAGAAAAAGCGACCAATAAGGATATCGCGACCAGGATTATCGAATTTATCGAGGAAAATGCCGTCGCGGGGAAAACGGCAACCAAGGGTAAGGGGTGATCGCCAAAGCACGGGTAGCTGCGGCTTGACACTGCGCCCGACTCACCTTAAAGGCGCTTTATCCGATACACTGGTGAAACCAGCAGCGCCTTGTTGCGCCCGCTGGTCTTTTCTGCGTTGTCGGCCCATTCACCACGCTATGAGATAGGGAGCGGTCCCCGTGGCCAGCCCTGTGGAGCAGGAGTAAAAGTAAAGTGGCACGTATTGCCGGGGTCAACCTCCCCACAAACAAGCGCGTTATCATTGCGCTGACATACATCCATGGTATCGGACGCACCAAAGCGGTCGAAATTGCCAACAAGCTGGAAATCGATCACACTCGCCGGGTGCAGGATCTTTCGGATGCCGAAGTTCTGAAAATCCGTGAAACGATCGATGCCGACTATACGGTCGAAGGCGACCTTCGCCGCAATACCGCGATGAACATCAAGCGTTTGATGGACCTCGCCTGCTATCGCGGCCTCCGTCACCGTAAGGGTCTTCCTGTTCGCGGACAGCGTACGCACACCAATGCGCGTACCCGTAAGGGCAAGGCCAAGCCGATCGCCGGCAAGAAGAAGTAAGACGGGCCTCTCAGGCTCTTCGTCTTCATTCCAGATTTTGTAGACAGGATAACGCATCATGGCACGCGAACCTCAGCGCCTCCGCAGGCGGGAACGCAAAAACATCTCGGCTGGCGTCGCGCACGTCAACGCCAGTTTCAACAACACGATGATCACGATCACCGATGCCCAGGGCAACGCGATCAGCTGGTCATCGGCAGGCACGATGGGCTTCAAAGGCAGCCGTAAGTCGACACCTTATGCGGCACAGGTTGCTGCAGAAGACGCCGGCAAGAAGGCAGCGGAACATGGCGTCCGCACGCTTGAAGTCGAAGTGAAGGGTCCGGGGTCGGGCCGCGAGAGCGCCCTGCGCGCCTTGCAGGCAGTCGGCTTCACCATCACGTCTATCCGCGACGTGACGCCGATCCCGCACAATGGCGTGCGTCCTTCGAAGCGTCGCCGCGTCTGAAGCCGTTTCAAGGGTGCGGGCCATCCGGTCCGCGTCCTTCATTTTCAAGGCGGTTCGGTAAGGTGCACCAATAAACCGATCCCGCCCAACCTAGGGGAAATCCATGTCCGTCAACATGAAGAACTGGCAGGAACTGAAAAAGCCCATGGGCCTCGAAGTGAAGCCTGCTGGCGACGCACGTCGCAAGGCAACCTTCGTCGCCGAACCTCTCGAGCGTGGTTTTGGCCTGACGCTCGGCAACGCGCTGCGTCGCGTTCTGTTGTCATCGCTGCAGGGTGCGGCGATCACTTCGATCAAGATCGAAAATGTCCTTCACGAATTCTCGTCGCTCGCTGGCGTGCGTGAAGACGTCACCGACATCGTCCTCAACATCAAGCAGGTTGCCCTGAAGATGGAAGGCGAAGGCCCGAAGCGCATGCAGCTTTCGGCTACCGGCCCCGCTACCGTGAAGGCTGGCGACATTGCTGTAACCGGTGACATTCAGGTGATGAACCCGGATCTGGTCATCTGCCACCTCGACGAAGGTGCGACGCTGAACATGGAAATCACTGCCGACACCGGCAAGGGGTATGTTCCCGCTGTTGCCAACCGTCCGGCAGACGCTCCGATAGGTCTTATCCCGGTTGACTCGCTTTATTCGCCGGTCCGCCAGGTCGCTTACAAGATCGACAATGCGCGTATCGGCCAGGAACTGGACTTCGACAAGCTGAACCTGACCGTTGAAACCGACGGCACGGTAACCCCGGAAGATGCCGTCGCTTATGCAGCGCGCATCCTTCAGGACCAGCTGCAGGTCTTCGTCCACTTCGAAGAGTCGATGGCTGCTTCGTCGCCGATGATCGGCCTCGCTGCCGCTCCAGCCTCGAGCGAGGAATCGGACGCCAACCAGCTCAACCGTTACCTCCTCAAGAAGGTCGACGAGCTCGAGCTTTCGGTCCGTTCGGCCAACTGCCTCAAGAACGACAACATCATCTATATCGGCGACCTCGTTCAGAAGAGCGAAGCCGAGATGCTGCGCACGCCGAACTTCGGCCGCAAGTCGCTCAACGAGATCAAGG
>CAZQWC010000017.1:0-19053 GCA_964597055.1 uncultured Sphingorhabdus sp. | reverse complement strand
GCGCTCCGCCTCGCTCCTCCGCTCGCTAGGCCGCTCGCTCATTTGTGGCGCTTGGTCGCGCCACCGCGTCGCTGGGCCGCGCCGCGATTTGCTCTACTGGGGGTGTGGGGGTGCACGAGAAAAAGCGAACTCTCGCCGCCGCGGGAGGGGGGTCGTGATTTTTGGCGTAGAGTGAGGGTGAGTTGCGCGATTAACTCCGGTCTGAAATATACCCCTATAGGTATAGGATCAAATTAGGAGGGTCGATCCATGATCAATGCTGCGAAACAAAAAACCTTATCGGCCGGTTGAACCGCATTGAGGGCCAGGTGAAGGGTATCAAGAGAATGGTGCTCGAAGCCCTGATGCAAAATAAGATTGGTATGCGTCAAATTTTGGCGCAGCTCATAGACGAAGCAGGATTGGCTGATAAGAACTAAGCGGATATGGTAAGCTACTAATATGCATCAGTTTCAGCGTAAAATAATTTCATCTTCGCTGGTATTTGCAACCGCTGTTATAAGCACCTTCTGCTTTGCAGAATGTGCACTTGCAGCGCCCCCGCCTCAAGAAACTTCTTCCCATCATTGTCAGAAAGAAACGCCAACTCAGGATAAGTCGGATCATGGTGCGGGCGAGTCTTGCTGCCCTGCTTTTGTGGCGCTCGTGGGTTCACCGGTTCAACCGCTCGACAGTCTTCTAGAAACGACCGCTGATTACATTGATCCGTCTCAGAACCTTGTCGAGCCGATAATTATTTCTTCGCAAGAATTCTACTTTCCTTCCGACGTATCTCCGCCGCGCGTTTTTTTAGCTACCAACTCCATCCACGCTCCTCCCGCCTTAATCTAATCTTTCGCGGAAGCGACCGCTTTCGTATCTCACGCATTTTTCAACTGAATAGGTAACTCATGAAAAAAATATTTACAGCTATTTTATGTCTTGGCTTTGCGGGGTCGGGATGCGCTTCAGCTTCTCAATCCATGCGCGACGTTTCCAAGCGGGTTGAAGATCAAACGGGATACAAATACGAAACGAATAAAAATGTAGAAACTACGACGAGCTTCCATCAGGAAGAACCGCTTACGCTGGAAAGCGCTGTTCAGCTCGCCTTTCGAAACAACCCGGCGCTCAAAGGCCGTCTGGAAGGTCTTGGTGTGTCTTCAGCCGAAATATCCGGGACGGCTTTACCTCGCAACCCTGTGATTGAGGGAAGTATTCTCTATCCTGAGCACGGAGATGGAGAAATCACCGAGATTTCTATCGAACAGAATTTATTAAGCCTGCTCCTTTTGCCGATGAAAAGTCAGGTCGCTGGGGCGCAGTATCGACAACTGGAATATAGTCTCAGTCAGGAATTGGCCGGCTTCGCATTCGACGTAAAAAAAGCTTACTACTTGGTGCTTGCCGCAGAGCAAAAGCTAAAGCTGCGACAAGCGGTCTTGGAGACCACCGATGCTGCGGCCGAACTTGCCGGACGCCAACGCGAAGCTGGCAACGTGAACGAGTTCTTTCTTCAGAATGAAATAGCCGTATTCTTGGAATCCAAATTGGCCGTGGCTCAGGCTCAAGCCGAAGTGAATCTTGAGCGCCAGCACCTGAGCGATCTGCTTGGATTTCCCGAAAGGCGGAGCGATTGGAAACTTTTGGGTGAGCTGCCGTATATTCAGTCGATCGATCCAGTCTTGGATGGTCTCGGAAAAAAGGCGCTCAACGATCGTGTGGACCTTTTGGCCGCAAGGAAAGAGGTCGAGATCCGGAAGAAAAACGTATTTTTAAGCGGTGCCGGAATTCTTGACGACGTCGATGTGGGTTACCGGAGTGAAAAGGAATTGGATGGAGAGCGTTTGGACGGCCCCAGCATAAGAGCCGGGGTGCCGATCTTCGATTTGGGCCGCAACGCTGTCTTGGGGGCGGAGGCGCGAGTCAGGCAGAGTGAGCACGAACTCGCCGCTCTAGAAAACCAGGTTGTCTCGGAAGTCGCGCTTGCCCATGGCCGGCTTTTGGCGGCTCGCAATAGCGTGGAGGAATATAACAACTCGATCATTCCGGCAAAAGCAAAAATCGTCGAAGAGATGCAGAAGCATCAAAATTATATGCTTATCGGTGTCTATGCCCTCCTCGCGGCCAAGCGCGACGAGATAAACGCCCGCGAACAATACATCGATTCGCTCCAAGAATACTGGGTTTCACGTTCGGAGCTCGAAAGAGCCGTAGGCCGAGCGCTCCCCCTTGGAGAAAGCATGAAGCAGGCAACCGCCGAAAAATCCGAAAAATCCGAAAAAAACGATCACTCGCAACACGGAGGAATGTGATGAAAAAGAGATTTTTTATATCAATCGGCTTGGTTGCGGGGCTTATCGTCGGGCTAGATATTTTTGGGCAAAAGGGGTCCGCTGCGAACGATTTGCCTTATACGCCCGTCGTGACGCTGAACGGTTCAACGCTTCCTTGGAAGATGGTCGACGGCGTCAAAGAGTTTCATCTTGTTCCCGAGCAGGTCGAGTGGGAGGTCGCGCCGGGAATGAAGATCAGGGCTTGGGGTTACAACGGCCAGACGCCAGGGCCCACTATTGAAGCTGTGGAGGGGGACCGTGTACGCATCCTCGTGACCAACAAGCTCCCGGAGCCGACGGCCGTTCATTGGCACGGACTCCTTCTGCCGAGCGGCATGGATGGGGTGCAAGGATTGAATCAGAAACCCATTATGCCGGGAGAGACGTTCGCATATGAATTCACGCTTAAGCAGCACGGCACCCAAATGTATCATTCGCACGGAGACGAAATGGTCCAGATGGGAATGGGGGCCATGGGATTTTTCATCATTCATCCTAAAAATCGGGAAAAGAAGATCGACCGCGATTACGCGATTTTCTTGAATGAATGGTTCGTTGAGCCGGGCACATCAAGACCCGATCCGAATGTCATGACGGAGTTCAACCTCTTCACCTTCAATAGCAGGGCTTTTCCGGGGACGGCACCACTTCTTGCCAGGCCCGGCGAAAGGGTGCGCGTACGCATCGGACATATCTCGCAGGGCTTTCATAATATCCATATGCATGGACATACTTTCAAGATCGTCGCAACGGACGGCGGAGACATTCCTGAATCCGCCCAATGGCCTGAAACGACAGTAACGATCGGGCCCGGGCAGACCCGTGATTACGAATTCATCGCCATTCCAGGTGACTGGGCGCTTCATTGCCATCTACGTCATCATCCCATGAACGCGATGGGTCATGGAATTCCGAATGTTCTCGGCGTCAATCAGAAAGGTCTGGAGGAAAAGATCCAAAAGCACCTCCCGGGTTACATGGCGATGGGGGAAACCGGCATGCATGAGCATATGGAACATGCCAAACACATGCAGGGGCCGGAAAACACGCTCCCCATGATGGGCGGAGAGGGGCCCTTTGGAGGCGTCGGAATGGGGGGTATGTTCACGATCGTGAAAGTGCACGATGATATTCCAAATTTTGCGGATGCCGCGGATTACAACCGGCAGGTTCAATTGCCGGGTGATTTCGGCTGGTTCAAAAATCCTCCCGGAACGGTAGCGGACATTGCTCCTGGTTATGAGCAGAAAATGGATGTGGCCGGCAAGGTGTATGTGTGCCCCATGCATTCGGAGGTGCGTCAGGATACCCCTGGAAAATGTCCGAAATGCGGCATGAATCTGAAGCCCGAGATGGATTCTGTAAGCGGCAAGGATGACCCGAACACTTATAAGGCGGTTCCTCCTCCGCACAAGCATTAAAAGCGGCAGAGCTTTAGCTAGCACTAGCAATGGCTTGGGTAGCGGATGGTATTCAGGTATGGAAAAAAAAGGAGTTGTTATGAATAAGTGGCTGAAGAGTGCGGTCGGAGTCGGATTTACGGCGCTGTCCGCGACGGTTGCGCTTGCCGGAGAACATGCCGGGCATGTTCATGAAAATACTTCGGCCGCGCCGGAGGTCGTGAAGTGGGGATTGGAAGGGATGAGGGAAATGCTCAACATCCATCCGCTTGTGGTGCATCTGCCTGTCGCGTTTTTACCGATCTCGACTGTTTTCTTTCTTCTGGGACACGTTCTCAAGAAAGACAGCCTACTATCGGCCGCGAAGTGGATGCTTTATTGCGGAACCTTGGGCGCAGTTGCGGCTGTTTGGACGGGTTTGCAGGCCGCGAATACTGTCGGTCACGATGACGCGGTGCACGCCATCATGACCGTCCACCAGAATCTGGGATGGGTGACGTTGGGGCTGGCGGTCATCTTGAGCGCCTGGACATTGATCGCCAAGTTGGATCTGCAGCGAAAGGCCGCCATTCCGTTCTTGGCGGGTTCGGTGCTGTTGGCGGCGGTGTTAATCCAGCAGGCGGATATGGGCGGGCGGATGGTTTACGGCAAAGCCGTGGGAATTAATCCGGGCACGATGACATGTCCTATCCCAGGGTCGTCTGGGCAAGAGCCGCAAGAGCATCAGCATGACTCGGGACATCAACACTAGACAGGGAGGACGCTATGCAATGTCACGATAATGCCAGTCATTCAAAAAAACCGGACAAGAAAGCGTGTTGCATGAAGCGGCCATTTGTCTATTGGGCTGCAGGGATTACCCCGGCCTGAGTGGCTCAGCCTTGAAATATACCCCCTATAGGTATATACTCAAATCCGGAGGATAACATCCATGCTCAATGCTGCGAAACAAAAAAACCTTATCGGCCGGTTGAACCGCATCGAGGGCCAGGTCAAGGGCATCAAGAAAATGGTGCTCGAACCGCGCTATTGTCCGGAAATCCTGAACCAGATCGCCGCGGTGCGACGCGCGCTCGACTCGGTGAGTCTGGAAATGATCCAGTGCCACATGAACACCTGCGTCTCAGGCGCCATTAAGCGCGATAAGGGCGAAGCCTCCATCCGCGAGCTCGTCCAAACGATCGAAAGGTTCGTGCGATGAGCCGTGCCCATGCTGCAGTGAGCGGTACTTTTCGGGTGGTCGGCATGCTTTTTATCGCGGGAGTGGTCGCGATCTCGGGGTTTGTGGCGGGATGCGCGAAACACGAGCACGACGATGCTTCCGGCAAGCCAGGCGTAAATGCCAAGACTGCCAAATATTATTGTCCGATGCATCCGACCTACACTTCCGACAAGCCGGGGGTGTGTCCGATCTGCAACATGAAGCTCGTTCCCATGGAGCCTGCGGCCGCAGCGAGCACGGTAACGCGTGATCCCAAGGCGATGAAACCCACCGACGCGCAAACCGTTTGTCTGCGCCACGAATGCCCTATGATCAAAGCCGGCGAGAATTGCCCGATGCTCATTGTTTCGGAAAGCGGCGAAACGCCGGAATGCCCCGTGTGCCAAAAGCGCATCGACGAATCGGAAATGACTCCCGTGCGCGTATTGTCAGGTCAGCCGGAAGGTTATGCTGTCATCGCGTTGAGTCCCGGCAAACGTCAGCTGATCGGGGTCAAGACGGCAAAGATCGAAGAGCGCCCGCTGCAAACGTCTTTGCGCACGTCCGGTCTGGCGCTCGCGTCCCCGCAAATGAACCTCTTCATTTACGAAAGTGACATGCCGCGCATCAACCAAGATTCCGTCGTCAAAGCTTATTTTCCGGCGGTCGGACGAGAATTCTTGGGACAGGTGAGTCGGATCCCGTGGTCGCTTGACCGCGATGCGGCGATCTCCTCGTTTGGTCCAGGCGCGGTGCTCGACACGGCGTCGAGTCAGATAACGCTCCGCGCGCGTCTGGACGACCCTGAAAGGCAACTGCGCCGCGGAATGAGTGCGGACGTAGAGGTTGTCACGGACCTCGGACGCCGGACGGCACTACCGGAAGAGGCGGTTTTTTTTACGGGGCAAAGGACGCTTGTGTTTGTCGAAAAAGCCGAAGGCGTTTACGAGCCGCGCGAGGTGAAACTTGGCGTGAAGGCCGGCGGATACTACGCGGTCGAGTCAGGTCTCGACAAAGATGAAATGGTCGTGACGAGCGGTAACTTCCTCATCGATTCCGAAAGCCGGCTGCGTTCGGCGATGGAAGGCGCGTCGGCCGACGCGGTTCAGGAAAGCCATGCGCACTGAGGTTGACGCGGACGTTCCGAACCGGCCCGGATCCGAGCCGCGGTTGAGTCTGTCGCAAAAGATCATCGGCTGGTCGGCGCATAACAAGTTTCTCGTCCTTTTGCTGACTGTCTTTGCGATCGTGGCGGCGGTGCATTCGCTCCGGTCGATCCCGCTAGACGCCATTCCGGACCTCTCCGACACGCAGGTCATCATTTATTCCAAATGGGACCGCAGTCCCGACATTCTCGAGGATCAGGTCACGTACCCCATTGTGTCGGCGCTGTTGGGCGCGCCCAATGTGAAGGCCATCCGCGGATTTTCGGACTTCGGTTTTTCGTATGTGTACGTCATCTTCGAGGATGGGACGGACATTTACTGGGCGCGCAGCCGCGTACTGGAGTATTTGAGCAAGATCACGCCGAACCTGCCGAAGGGCGTTTCCACAGAGCTTGGACCGGACGCGACCGGTGTGGGTTGGGTTTTTCAATACGCGCTTGTCGACAAATCGGGTAAGCAGAGCCTGCAGACCCTGCGGAGTTTCCAGGACTGGACTCTCAAGTATTACCTGCAGAGCGTTCCGGGCGTCGCGGAAGTTGCGTCGCTCGGCGGATTTGTGAAGCAGTACCAGATCACGGTCGATCCGGTGCGGCTCAAGAATCACGGCCTGTCGATGATGGAGGTCGCCGCAGCGATCCGAAAGGGCAATCAGGAAACCGGTGGCCGTCTCGTCGAATTCAGCGGCGCCGAATACATGGTTCGGGGACGCGGCTACGCGCGCACGGTCGAAGATCTCGAAAAGATCGTAGTTGGCATGTCGCACGAGGGGATCCCGATCCTTGTGAAGCACGTGGCGCGCGTGGCGATCGGGCCCGAGATCCGGCGCGGGATCGCGGACCTGGACGGCGAAGGCGACGCCGTGACGGGGACGGTCGTCATGCGATTCGGCGAGAACGCGCTTCAAGTGATCGAGCGTGTCAAAAAGAAGATCGAAGAAGTGAAGCCCTCCTTCCCGGAGGGAGTCGAACTTGTCGTCACATACGATCGCTCGACGCTCATCCTCCGCGCCATCGACACGCTCAAAGAAAAACTCCTCGAAGAAATGATCGTGGTGAGCATTGTGATCCTTATTTTTTTGTGGCACTTTCCGTCAGCAGTCGTGCCCATTCTCACGATCCCGGTCTCGGTCCTGCTCGCGTTCATCCCGATGCAGCTCATGGGTCTTTCGTCCAACATCATGTCGCTTTCGGGCATCGCGATCTCGATCGGTGTCCTCGTGGACGGCGCGATCGTGGAGGTCGAGAACGCTTACAAACGTATCGAGGAATGGATTGCCGGTGGGAAGAAAGGGGATTTTCACGACGTGCGGCTCAAATCACTGCAGGAAGTGGGCCCGACGGTTTTCTTTTCGTTGCTCGTCGTGTCCGTGTCATTTTTGCCCATCTTCACGCTGCTCGATCAGGAAGGAAGGCTTTTCAAGCCTTTGGCATGGTCGAAGACGCTGGCCATGGCGTTGGCGGCAATGCTTGCGCTGACGCTCGACCCGGCCCTGCGGATGCTTTTTACGCGCGTGGAGCCGTTCCGGTTCAAGCCAAAGGTTCTGTCGAAGCCGCTCTCGGCCCTTCTCGTCGGCACGTACCGGCCTGAGGAAAAACATCCGGTGAGCCGTGCGCTTTTTTTTGTGTATGAACCCGTGTGCCGCTGGGTGCTGCGCCATCGTAAGACGACGATCGCGCTGGCCGTTGCGGCGATGATCGGAACGGTGCCGGTGTACCTCAAACTCGGCAATGAATTCATGCCGCCCCTATGGGAAGGCGATCTCCTCTATATGCCGACGACACTTCCCGGCATTTCGGTGGGTTCCGCCGCTGATCTCCTGCAGACGCAGGACCGCATCATCAAGCAATTCCCCGAAGTTGATCGCGTCTTCGGCAAGGCCGGACGCATCGAAAGTTCGACCGACCCGGCGCCATTCTCAATGATGGAGACAGTCGTTCTTCTCAAGCCGGAGAGCGAGTGGCGCTCCGGCATGACGCGCGAAAAACTCATCGATGAGCTCGACCAGGCCCTCAAGATCCCCGGTACGACGAACGCTTGGACGCTGCCGATCAAGAACCGGATCGATATGCTTTCGACGGGCGTGCGCACGCCGGTCGGGATAAAGGTGCTGGGTAAGGATCTGAAGACGATCGAGACGATCGGGCTTGAAGTCGAAGCGGCGGTGCGTGACGTGCCCGGCACGCGCAGCGCCTTCGCCGAGCGCGCGGCGGGCGGCTACTTCCTTGATGTGGACCTCGACCGCGACAAGCTCGCGCGGTACGGACTTTCGGTGTCCGAGGTCCAGGACACGATCGCGGCCGCCGTCGGCGGCGAGAACGTGACCGAAATTATCGACGGGCGCGAGCGCTATTCGGTTAATGTGCGGTACCCGCGCGAATTCCGTGGCGACCCGGACCAGATTTCGCGCGTGACAGTGCGCACCATGGACGGACGCGAATTGCCGGTCTCATATTTTGCCAAGGTAAAGTTCGAGAATGGCCCCGCGATGATCCGCAACGAGAACGGGATGCTCGCCGGATACGTTTATGTGGACGTTTCCGGCCGCGACATCGGCAGTTTCGTTGACGACGCCAAGGAAGCGGTGCGCGCGAAGGTCCGCTTGCCCGAAGGGTACGCGCTCCTCTGGAGCGGCCAGTACGAGAACATGATCCGCGTGCGCGAACGGCTCAAGATCGTCGTGCCTTTGACGCTGGTCATCATCATGTTGTTGCTTTATTTCAACATGAAGTCGTGGGTGAAGACATGGATTGTCATGCTTGCGGTGCCATTTTCGCTGATCGGCGCGGTGTGGATGTTGTATTTCCTGGATTACAACGTGTCGATCGCGGTTTGGGTCGGGATGATCGCGCTCATGGGGCTCGACGCGGAAACGGGTGTGTTCATGCTTCTCTATTTGGACCTCTCGATCGACCGCGCTCGGCGCGAGGGCAAGCTCTCGACTCAGCGTGAACTGGAAGCGGCGATCATGCACGGTGCCGTCCGCCGTATCCGGCCGAAGATGATGACGGTGTTGGCCGCGATGCTCGGCCTTTTGCCGATCCTCTGGGGCCATGGCGCGGGTTCTGACCTCATGAAGCGCGTCGCGGCGCCCATGGTCGGGGGACTCGCGACATCGTTTATCCTCGAGCTTCTGGTTTATCCGGCGATCTACTCGCTTTGGAAGTCGCGCGAGCTACATGTTAAAAAAGTTCCGAGTATTTCAACAACAGGAGGTGGAAAATGAATCACTGGAAAGCAAAAAGTCTGGCCGCTATGGCTGTTTTGGGCATGACGGCATTCGCTTCGCTTGGCCATGCCGCGACGGAACACGATCACGCTGCCCATGCGAAAGCGGGCGACATGAAAACAGTCTATGCCTGCTCGATGGACGGGTACACGTCCGAAAAACCCGGCGAGTGCGAATTGTGCGGCATGTTCCTTGAAAAAAAGGAGATGACCGCCGCGGACGCCAAGGTTGCGCTTGCGCATCATCATGACACGGGACATCAACACTAGATAAGGAGGATGCCATGAAATGCCATGATCATTCCGGTCATTCAAAAAAGCCGGACGGGAAAGCGTGTCCCATGGGACGGCCTTTGGTCTACTGGGCTGTGGTGGGGATCTTCGCGGTCGGAGGAGTCTATTATCTTTGGTCACAGCACCGGGCGCATGTATTTCAGTTCCTTCCGTTCGCTTTTTTTCTGTTGTGCCCGTTGATGCATTTGTTCGGAGGCCACGGTGGTCATGGCGGACACAACGAGAAGAAGGGAACGACTGATGGAAAATCATAATGCTTATGCGTACGGCCTCTGGCCGTTGGTCCTGATCAATATCGCGCTTTTTGCCGGGTTTCTCTTGTCGTTTGCCAAGCCCGGCACCAAGCTCGAATGGAGAAGTCTCGGCCTATTCTCGTCGTTCATCGTGGCGCTGTTTGTCGAGATGTATGGATTTCCTCTGACGATTTATTTCCTGGTGTCATGGCTGGGTGACAAGTATCCGGTGGCGAATGCGTTTTCGCACGAGAACGGGCATTTGCTCGGGGTCTTTTTCGGTGTTCGATCGGATCACGGAACCGCGTTGCATTTTTTGAGCAACGTTCTCATTATCGGAGGCGCCTTCGTGATCGCCAAGGGGTGGGGCGAGATCCACAAGGCCAAGGGCGGACTTGTGACCTCGGGGGTGTACGGGGTGGTTCGGCACCCGCAATACATCGGATTTATCGCGGTGATCTTAGGGTTCCTGATCCAGTGGCCGACCTTGGTGACATTGATCATGGCGCCGATTCTGATCGCGCGGTACATTCTGCTCGCCCGCAAAGAGGAGGCGGAGGTGTCCCGTCAATTTCCGGCGGATTATGCGGCATATCGATCACGCGTGGGAGCGTGGTTGCCGCGGTTGAGAACTTGACGACCCGTAGACATTTCCCCGATGAATGATCGGGCAGTAGTCCTGATTACTATGCTCAGGGTTTTGGCCTACGATAGTTTTGATACAAAATGAGATTGGTGTGCGGTGACCCATGGCAAAAGGAGATCGAACATGAAAACATCAAAACAGGTAACCAAAGATCCTGTCTGCGGGATGATCGTAGACGAGGCATCCGCCCTCCGTGTCGAACGCGATGGACAGACATTCTACTTTTGCGGCGATAGTTGCCGGAAAAAGTATTTGTCCGCGCCGGCCGGAGCAAAACCCGATACAAAATCCAGCGGCTGCTGCGGTTAGCGTCGTCGTCCTTCGACTGATAATGCAGATGAAACTAACAGGGGGAGAGAAAATGAAAACATTGTTGCCACTCATTTTAATTACATTAATCGCTGGATCTGTTGCGGGATGTCAAAATAGCGCCAAAGACCATAACATGACCCCAGAACAACATGCGAATATGTAAACCGGCAGAAAACTTTTAATCAATCGAACGAAACAGGAGACAGCAATGAAAAAGGTAACGGTTCTGACGGCGGTTCTGACAGCATTGATCGGTATATCTGTGGTGTCCCTATCTTTTGCCGAGGATACCATGGGCAAGGACGGCAAGAGCATGATGATGGGTAAAAAGGACATGATGGGCAAGGGAATGATGGGCTGCATGACGACGAAGGGCATGATGGGCAAAACCGTCACGCCTACTTCCGACGGCGGCGTTGTCGTTTTGGCCGGGAATCAGTTGTTCAAATACGATAAGGGCCTCAAGCTCGTCAATAAGGCCGAAGTTCCCGTCGATATGGACATGATGCAGAAGGACATGATGGGCATGATGAAGATGTGTCCCATGATGAAAGACGGGATGATGGGCTCCGACGGAGATTCAGATACCGTTTCAGCGGACTCTCAATCGACGGGAGCCGCTACGTCTGATGCGGCGGATCACGCAGCGCATCACTAACTGAATTAGCGACAAGCCAGCGAGCGACATATGCAATTCACCTGCCCCATGCATCCGGAAGTTCGCAGCGACCGGCCAGGAAGCTGCCCTAAGTGTGGGATGACTCTCGAGACCGTTTCGCCCGTACCGCCGAAATCCGGAGGGGTTTATACCTGCCCCATGCATCCGGAAATCGAGCGGGCCGGGCCGGGTTCTTGTCCCAAGTGCGGGATGGCGCTTGAGCCGAAAGGCGGCGCGCCATCGGCGGAGGAGGGCGAGTATCGGGATATGTTGAGGCGGTTTTGGGTGAGCACGGCGCTTTCGGTGCCGGTCGTAGCGCTGGCGATTCTGGAAATGCTTCCGGGCAGACCGCTTGAGGGCCGTGTGCCGATGACTTGGGTGAACGGGATCGAGCTTTTTTTTGCGACGCCGGTCGTCTTGTGGGGAGGATGGCATTTCTTCGAGAGGGGCGTTCTCTCGGTCGTTCGTCGGAGCCTCAACATGTTCACGCTCATCGGTTTGGGCGTCGGCATCGCGTATGTTTACAGCGTTGTCGCTACATTTTTGCCGGGGATCTTTCCGGAAGCGCTCAAGGGGCACGGCGGCCAGGTGCCCGTTTATTTCGAGGCGGCGTCGGTCATCACGGTGCTGGTTCTTTTGGGACAGGTGCTGGAGCTCAAGGCCAGAGCGCGGACGAGCGACGCGATCCGGGCGCTTTTGGATCTTGCGCCAAAAAATGCGCGTATCATCAGGACGGACGGAACCGAAGCGGATATTCCGCTCGAGGACGTGAAGCGCGGAGACCGGCTGCGTGTCCGTCCGGGTGAAAAAATTCCTACGGACGGCGTCGTAGTCGAAGGCGCGAGTGCCGTCGATGAGTCCATGGTAACCGGCGAATCGATGCCGGTCGAGAAAACGAAGGGCGCGAAGGTCACCGGCGGCACAGTGAACGGAACGGGGAGTTTGATGATGAGCGCCGAGCGCGTCGGCAGCGAGACGCTCCTCTCCCAAATCGTGCATCTGGTGAGTCAGGCGCAGCGCAGCCGTGCGCCGATTCAGCGGCTGGCGGACATGGTTTCGGGTTATTTCGTACCAGCAGTCGTTCTGATCGCCGTCGCTACGTTCGGGGTGTGGGGTATTTGGGGTCCGGAACCCCGGATGGCCTATGCGCTTGTGAACGCAGTGGCGGTCCTGATCATAGCGTGCCCTTGCGCATTAGGCCTTGCGACGCCCATGTCGATCATGGTGGGCGTCGGGCGAGGAGCGTTGGCAGGTGTTTTGATCAAGGACGCCGAAGCGCTTGAGGTTTTTCAAAAAGTCGATACGCTGATTTTCGACAAAACGGGCACTCTCACCGAGGGGAAGCCGAAGCTCGTTTCGGTCGTGACGGTGGAGGGTGCCAGCGAAGTCGAATTCCTGCGGCTGGCGGGAAGTCTTGAGCGGGGGAGCGAGCATCCGCTGGCGCAGGCGATCGTGAACGGCGCGGAGGCCAAGGGCGCGAAGCTTGTGGAGGCCGGGGGGTTCAAATCGATCACCGGAAAGGGCGTACAAGGAACCGTTGACGGCCGTTCGGTGGTTCTTGGAAATCAGAAATGGATCGAGGAGATGGGAATTCCAGCCGGAGAATTTCTATCCCGGGCCGATGTGTTACGCAAGGACGGGCAGACGGTTATGTTTCTCGCCCAAGATGGAAAAATTCTGGGGCTTCTGGGAGTTTCGGATGCGATTAAGGAATCAACTCCGGAAGCGATTGATCTTTTGCACCGCGAGGGCTTGAAGCTCATCATGGTCACCGGCGACAATCAGGCGACCGCCGAGGCCGTGGCCAAGAAGCTGCGCATCGACGAGGTAAGGGCGGGCGTCCTGCCGGAGGATAAAGGCAGAATCATCCGGGAGCTTCAGGCAAAAGGCAGGCGCGTGGCTATGGCCGGGGATGGCGTAAACGACGCGCCGGCACTGGCGCAGGCCGACGTCGGAATCGCGATGGGCACAGGAACGGACGTTGCGATGGAGAGCGCGGGTGTCACGCTCGTCAAAGGCGACTTGCGCGGCATCGCCAAAGCGAGAAAACTGAGCCGTGCCGTGATGCGGAACATCCGGCAGAATTTATTCTTCGCTTTTATTTATAACGTCTTGGGCGTGCCGGTCGCCGCCGGGATCTTGTATCCGTTCTTCGGGGTGTTGCTCAGCCCGATCATTGCGAGCGCCGCGATGAGCTTCAGCTCCGTGTCCGTGATCGTCAATGCGCTCCGACTCAGGAGAACCGGGATTTGAGAAGTTTTAAGCAAATCAATTCGCATGGATGGATTTATATGATTCTTTATGATATGGTTTGTTCATGAAACGCATCTTGGGCTTTAACATTTTCTCGAAGACGCTCTGTGTGTTTCTTTTGGCCTCATTTTCGTTTCACTTTTCGGGCGTTGAGACGGCCTTTTGTCAGGATGACAAGTCCTCCGCTCCGATATCGTCGAGTTCCAAAGCGGCGAATACTCACGGTTGCATGAATTGCCAGCCCGGACATCACATCGCTGTGGAGCTTCCATCCGCCTCCATTCCCGCTCCGGAACCGAACACTTTTTCGTTCGAACAAGACAGAAACTTTCTGGTCCAAGCACCCCTATCGCACCCGTTTCGCCCGCCTATCTCTGCCTAGTCCTGTTCGTTTTTCCGTTCTAATCAATTAAACAACTTCTTTTACAGCAGGTGGCGTGTGTCCAAATTTATTTTTTATCATTTGCGATGGCCTGTGCTCGCAACGCTGATCATGTTCGGATCGGGTTCGGCGCAGGCGGCCCAACCGGTCAATGGGTCCGGGGCCGTCGCGCCGGATGTTTTGGTGAACGAGGTCCTTGAGAAAAATCCTGAACTTGCGTTGTACCGGTCCGAGATCGACGCGGCCAAAGGCGCGCGCAAAACCGCGAGCGCTTTGTCCAATCCCGAATTCAGCGGCTCGCTTGGCCGTAAACGGGTGTGGGACGAAGAAGGCGAGCTCACCGGTGAAGGTGCGGCGGGCGAAGTATCCGTCATGCAGTCGCTCGAGTGGCCTGGCCGGATCGGACTGCGCCGAGCCATCGCAGAGCGCGATATAGAGCTCGCGGAGTTGGGGCTCGAGCAGTTCCGTGCCGTACTTGCTGGGCAGGCCAAATCGGCGATCTACGATGCGGCAGCCGCGCAAAAACTAGCGGCGGCGACGCGCGAGGTGGCCGATCATTTTAGGAGTTTGCGCGAAGTTCTCGTTCAGCGCGATCCGGCGGGGCTGACACCGTTGCTTGAAACGCGCGTGATCGAGGCGATGGAGCTCACCATGCAGCGGAAGGCTGGCGAGGCTGCGATCGCCGCGCAGGCAGCTTTGTTTCGGTTGAATCGGCTGCGCGGCGCGGCGGCAGATGCCGAACTGCTTTTAGGTCAGCCAACCCTGTCGTTTCAACCGCTTAAAAAAGACCGCCGCACGCTGGCGGCGTTGGCATCGGCGAAAGATCTTTCGGTTCGGCTGCGTGAACTCGAGCTCGCTAGACAGGGTTTCCGCGTCGATTTGGCGGGCAACGAGCAGTTTGGGGCGGTTGCGGTCGGGCCCTCGTTTTCCCAAGAGAGGGCCGGAGACCGCGAGCGCGTGATCGGAGCGGCCTTGTCCGTCCCGCTGCCTCTGTGGAACCAAAACCAGGGAAATATCGAAACGGCCAAAGCTCAAAAGTCCCAGGCCGAAACGTCTCTCGACATCGCGCGGCACGAGGCAGAGCGGCGGGTGACCGAAGCGGCGGTGATCTACGAAACCCGCTTCAAGGAAATGGCGGCATGGCGGCCTGATTCGGTTCGGCACTTCAAGGAAGCGGCTGAATTGGCCGACCGCCATTATCGCTTAGGCGCAGTTCCGGTCTCCATTTACCTGGAACTTCAGACCCAATATCTCGAAGCGGTCGAGGGGCTTCAGAGCACCAGAAGAGAAGCTCTCGCAGCGGCCTTGGAACTCGAATTACTCACTCAGATGTCGCTTGATCTCATCGGCGCGTCTGCCGGGGAGGAAAAGCGATGAAGTTTATTCACTTTTGGATGCGTTTGATGGTTATTTTTTTGATGGCGACACTTCCTGCGGGTTGTGGTCACAAGGAATCCGACGCTCAGCACGGTGAGTCGAAGGACCATGATCACAGCGCCAAATCTCATGACCATGACAGTGAAAATCCGAGCAAGGCCGGTGAAGTTGGCCATGATGAGGATCATGATGAGGGTCACGGCGAAGAAGGTCATGAAGAAGATCATGAGGAAGGCCATGAAGAAGGTCACGATGAACCCGCGTCGGGAGCGTCATTCAAACTGGGCAAAGGCGTCACTTTGACCGAGGAGACCGAAAAAATACTCGGGGTCGAGACCGCCGAAGCGGCTTCCGAAAAACTCTCCCGGTCTGTGCGGTTCAATGTCCAGGTCTTTGGCGAGACCCACCCGTTCCCGCATCTGGACATGGACCACACCGGTTGCGATGTTCACGGATCGGGATATCTGCCTGAAGACAAGGCAGATCTGATCCGCCCGCAGCAACCGCTCAAGTTGCTGACCGCCGGCAAGGATGTTTTGGAGGGCATTGTTGTGGCGGTCCAAAAAACGCCCGCTTTGGGTGAGACCGAGGTCGTGGTCGGCGTGACGAGTGCCGCCGACAAGCTTGAGGACGGCGAATTTTTGACGGCGGTCGTCTCAGTGCCGCGTGACGAGGCGGTCGTTGTGATCCCGGCTTCGGCGCTCCTCCGCACATCCGAAGGGACCTTCGTGTATGTGGCGAGTCAAAACGCTTACCGCCGCACCGCCGTCAAGCCGGGAAGTGAATCGGATGGAAAAATCGAGATCGCGGAAGGTCTCTCCGCGGGCGACCGGGTTGTGACTTCTCCGGTCCAAACATTGTGGCTGATCGAACTTCGCGCGACTAAAGGAGGGGGTCATTCCCACTGATTTATGCTGAACCAAATTATTGAATTTTCTGTCCGTCAGCGCGTTTTTGTTCTAATGGCCGTTGTGGCTCTTGTTGGCGTCGGTCTTTGGTCGGCGGTGCGGCTCCCTATCGATGCTGTGCCGGATATCACGAACATCCAGGTGCAGATCAATACGACCGTGCCCTCTCTTGCGCCGGAAGAGATCGAAAAGCTCGTCACGTTTCCGGTCGAGAACGAAATGGCCGGAATTCCGGGGCTTACGGAGTTGCGGTCCATTTCGAAGTTCGGGCTTTCGCAGATCACGATGGTTTTTGCGGAAGGCACGGACCTGTACCGGTCCCGGCAGCTTGTGAGCGAGCGGCTGCAGACCGTGATGGACGAGCTGCCTCCGGGTCTTACGCCCAAACTCGCGCCGATCACGACAGGTTTGGGTGAGATTTTTTATTACGTCGTGGAATACGCGCCTGACGCGGGCAAGAAGCCCGTGACGCGCGAAGAACAGCTTATGGAGCTCAAGCTCATTCACGATTATGTGATCAAGCCGCGTCTGCGATCGACGCCCGGCATCGCCGAGGTCAACTCTTCGGGCGGTTATGAGAAGCAGATCGTGATACAAGCCAATCCCGACAAACTTAAAAGCGTCGGAATGTCGTTCAGTGAAGTCGCCGAGGCTATCGGTGAGAACGTCGAGAACGCGGGCGGCAGCGTGATCCAGATCGGCGGCGAACAGGTCGCTGTGAGGGCCGCTGGTCGGGTGCAAAGCGTCGAGGAGATCGAGAGGCTGCCGCTCAAGTTCGGCGCGCGGGCGACGCCGCTGCGCGTGAAGGACGTCGCCGAAGTCGTCATCGGCAAGGCGGTCCGGACAGGCGCGAGCACCTACAACGGCGAAGAATGCGTGCTGGGTTCGGCTCTCATGTTGGCCGGGGAAAACAGCCGACTGGTCGCGAAGGCGGTCGCCGAGAAGCTCGAAGAATTGGAAAAGAAGCTCCCCGAAGGCGTCCGGATCATCCCCGTTTATGACCGCACGGTGCTCGTGGACCGCACGATCCACACGGTCGAATCGAGTTTGTTCGAAGGCGCGATCCTTGTGATGGTGGTCCTTCTGCTCATGCTCGGGAATTGGCGCGCGGCGCTGATCGTCGCGCTTGCGATCCCGCTTTCGATGCTGTTCGCGATCACGGGCATGGTTCAGAGCCGCGTTTCCGGAAATCTGATGAGCCTGGGTGCGATCGACTTCGGCTTGATCGTGGACGGGGCCGTGGTGATGGTCGAGAACATCATCCGACGTCTGGCGGAAAAACAGCACGAGACGGGTCGGCGGCTCACGGTTTCGGAGCGGACTCAGGAAGTGCTGGCGTCCGCCAAGGAAGTCGCAAGCCCGATGTTCTTCGGTGTGTTGATCATCACGGTCGTTTACTTCCCGATCCTCTCGCTCACCGGCGTGGAAGGAAAAATGTTCAAGCCCATGGCGATCACCGTGATCTTCGCGCTCATCGGTTCGCTTATTTTGGCGCTGACGCTCATGCCTGCGCTCTGCTCGTATCTGCTGGGCGGCAATATCAAGGAAAAAGATTCCTGGCTCGTCAGCATGGCCAAAAAAGGATACGCGCCGGTGCTCAATTTCGCTTTACGCTCCAGGTGGATCGTGACGGGTGTTGGAGCGGCGCTATTTGTCCTGGCGGTGCTTCTTTTTGGCCGCTTGGGCGCGGAATTCGTGCCGCAGTTGGATGAAGGATCGTTTGCCACGCACATGATCCGAACGACGAGTATCGGCATCGACGCCAGCATCGACATGCAGAAGCGCGGTGAAAAAATGCTGATCGAAAAGTTCCCGGAAGTGGATTACACCTTCAGCCGCTTGGGCACGGCGGAAGTCGCTACGGACCCGATGGGCGTGAACGTCGCCGACACTTACATCATGTTCAAGCCGCATAAAAATTGGCGCAAGGTCGGAGGGCGGCGTATCACCAAGGACGAGCTCGCCAATCTCATGACGAAGGAACTGGGAACTTATGTTCCCGGCGAAGCGCATCTTTTTAGCCAGCCCATTGAGATGCGGTTCAACGAGATCCTCGAAGGCACCCGGGCCGATATCGCCGTCAAGGTGTTCGGCGAGGACTTCGCGGTGATCGAGAAGATCGCCGGGCAGGCCCGCGAGATCCTGGAAAAAGTTCCGGGAGCCGCCGATGTGGAGTTCGACGCTTTGGGCAAATCTCCGCTTCTCGAGATCGTTCCTAAGCGTGAGGCGATGAACAAATACAACCTTCATGCGGCGGAACTGAATCGCGTCGTGAACACCGCTCTTGCCGGCGAGGAAGTGGGCAAGCTCATTGAAGGCAACCGGCGGTTCGACATCGTGGTGCGCTTGAGAGAAAACCTTCGGGAGGATATCGACGAGCTTAAGCGTTTGCCCGTGCGCGTGGACGACGGCGGACTGCTCACGCTGGGACAGGTGGCCGACTTCAAGGTCACCGAACAGGTCGCGGCGATCTCCCGCGAATACGGCCAGCGGCGCGGCGCGATCATGATCAACCTGCGCGGCCGCGATGTGGAGAGTTTCGTTCTGGAGGCCCAGGTCAAGATCGCCCGAGAGATCAAGCTGCCGGACGGTTACAGCATCGAGGTCGGCGGACAGTTCAAGAATCTAATCGAGGCCAAGCGCCGGCTCGGCGTCGTCGTGCCGGTGGCTTTGGGGCTCATTC
>CAZQWC010000016.1:0-22456 GCA_964597055.1 uncultured Sphingorhabdus sp. | reverse complement strand
ACGCGCTGACCACCGAGCAGATTGCGATCTACGATAGCTATGCTGACGCCTGGTCGATCATCCACCGCAACATGGAACGGGCGCTCGAACTGACCGCCATTGTCGATGGCCTCGAGAACGCCACGCTCAACAGCGGCGCCAAGGCCGCGGCGCGCTCCCGCTTCGAATCCGCAAAGCAGCGCTTCTTCGGCCAGCTTCTTCTCAGCATGAAGCTGCCGACAGTGATCGCGGCGGTCCGTCACCACCTCGGCGAGGGCAAATCGGTCGTTCTCCAGCTCGTCACGACCGCGGAATCGATCCTCAATCGCCGGCTCGCCGAACTGAGCCCCGAGGAACGGGCCGACCTCGAAATCGATCTCTCGCCGCGCGAATATGTGATCGACTATCTGGAGCGCGCCTTTCCCACGCGCCAGATGCGGATCTTTACCGACGACACGGGTACGCCGCGCTCGGTCCCCATGCTCGACGATGAAGGACAGCCCGTCTACAATCCCGAAGCGGAAACCGCCCGCGCCGAACTCATCGAGCGGCTTTGCGCGCTGCCGCCGATCATGTCGGCGCTCGACGCACTCCTCGGACATTTCGGGCACGACAATGTCGCCGAGGTGACGGGGCGCACCAAGCGGCTCGTCACCGCGGGCGATGGCCGCCAGAAGCTCGAATCCCGCTCGGCGCGCACCAGCCAGGCCGAGGCCGCCGCCTTTATGGCCGGGCGCAAGCGCGTCCTGATCTTCTCGGACGCGGGCGGCACGGGACGGAGCTACCACGCTTCGCTCGACGCGGTGAACCAGGAGCAACGTGTCCATCTGCTGCTCGAGCCGGGCTGGCGTGCCGATCGCGCGATCCAGGGACTGGGTCGGACGCACCGGACGCACCAGGCGTCGACCCCGCTGTTCCGGCCCGTCACGACCGATTGCAAGGGCGAGCTCCGCTTCACCAGCACGATCGCGCGGCGCCTCGACACCCTTGGGGCGCTGACGCGCGGTCAGCGCCAGACCGGAGGGCAGGGGCTTTTCGATCCCGCCGATAATCTCCAGAGCGAATATGCGTGCAGCGCTCTTCTGAGCTGGTTCCACCTCCTCGCCGCCGGAAAGCTCGCGAGTACCAATTTGGACGACTTCCAGAATCGGACCGGCCTCGAACTCGTCGACAAGGACGGCGTCATGAAGGACGAGATGCCGCCGATCCAGCGCTGGCTGAACCGGATCCTGGCTCTACCGATCGCGTTGCAGAATAACATCTTCGAGGAATTCCTCTCGCTCACCGAGACCCGTGTGGCGGCGGCGCGGGACGCGGGTCGCCTCGATGTCGGCGTGGAAACCATCCTTGTCGATACGGCGCGGCTGGTCGACGATGTCGTTCTGCGCACCGATCCCGGGACGGGGGCAACCTCGCACCTCCTGACGATCGAGATCGAGCGCCGCCGCAATCCCGTCTCGCTTGAGCGGATCATGCGGATTGCCGAGGGCGACCAGAGCGCGGCGTTCATGATCAACCGGAAGTCGGGCAAGGCGGCGCTCCGGACGCAGGCCCGCTCGCTCATGGAGGAGAAGGAAGGCACGCCGATCCCGCGGGTCGAACTCATGCGTCCGTCGCGCAACGACTATATGCGTTCGGCCGACCTGTTCGAATCCTCATGGGAGGAGATCGACCGGGCAAGCTTTATCGCCCTCTGGACGCAGGAAGCCGAAACCTTGCGGCAAAAGGTCGACACCGAGACGCTTCGCCTCGCGACCGGGCTGCTCCTGCCGATATGGTCTGCGCTGCCGAGCGACCATCTCGCGGTCAACCGGATCGTCGATGGGGAAGGGCGGTCCTGGCTCGGGCGCCTCGTCTTCGACGATCATGTGCTTAGGCTTTTCTCGGCGCTCGGAATCGATCGCAAGGAGACCCTGCCTGCTTCCGCGATCGCCAAGGCGGTTGCTGCCGGGCGCAGTATCGACGTCACCCATCCGTTTCCGCTCACGATCAACAGGAGCATCGTCAACGGCTCCCAGCGTATCGAGCTCGTCGGCTTTCCAGCCGACCGGCTTGCATGGCTGAAGGCGGCGGGGTGTTTCACCGAAGTGATCCAGTATCGCACGCGGGTCTTCGTCCCCGTAGCGCTGGCCGAGGCTATTCTGGAGACTGTCCTGGAGGCGACTACATGACCGCCGCGGAGGTTCGCTAGGCTTCGTCCATCTCGGAGAGCCAATCCTCGCGTGCATGACGGACGCGCAATATCAGCACGTTGTCATTCGGCCCGAGTTCGTAGACGATGAGATGAGCTTTGTAGGGATAGATGCGGACGGGCGACCGGATTTCCTCACGCTCGCGCGCCGCGCGGGGATATTCTACAAGAAAATTGAAGGTCGCCTCTAGCCCATCGTGATATCCGTCGGCCTGTGCCGGCCCGAACCTTTCGAGCCCGTATAGGTAAACCGCGACCAGATCATCGCTGGCAGCACGCGTCAGCTGATACGATGGCACGCCTATGACTGCGCGCGTGCTTGTTCGAGCGCTCGAGTGCGGATGTCCGCCATGGATTCAGTGCTGACTCCGCTGCTCCGCGCCTCGTCAACCAACCGCTGCATATTGGCAATCTTTCCCGCCCGTTCCTGATCGCGACGGATAAGATCTCGCACATAATCGCTAGCATTGCTGTAGCGCCCCGTGTCGGCTTGGCCTTCGACCCAAAGCTTCATCGGATCCGGCAAAGAGATGTTCATTGTCGCCATGGGCGCTTCGCTCCTTTTGGCAATCTTTATAAGAAAATTGGCAAAGATTGTCAAGTTGCGCACCGCCCGGAATTACCGGATCAGTTCTGATTGGGCTAGCGAGGACTCATCACTCTGAGGCCTCAAACGGCTGACTGAATTCGTGGTCCGCAGGGGCCGGCTCAGTTCGCAGGCGCAAATTGCCGGTCGAGGAGACCCTGAGCCGCCCGCTCTCCGGCACTGGGCGGCATCACGGCCGGAAGGGCGACGGTGACGATCCAGAAGGCCATCATTCCGAGAAACACGCCGCTCGCGATCTTCAACACATCCTGCATGATACCGACATCCTCCCCGACCCCGACCAGATAATCTCTCATGGCCCGGCGGCCTCGCGGCCGGGACAAAACACCGTCAGCCTAATCGCCGGGCGCGGCATGATCGAGCCCATATCCGGTCCAGAATGGCAATCGAGATAGCCGGCCCGCGCCGAGATGGTGCTGCCGCAGACGGTCCGGTCGGCGGCTCGAGGCGTCCCGGGCGCCACGAAAAGGGGAGGGGGAGGGGAGCCGGTGTCCGGGCTGTTCCGGACGCCAGAAGGACTTCATCCGATGACCATTACGGTAAAGCTTTCGAAGCTTTCGCTTTCTCCGATCAACGTACGATCCCGCCCCGAAGAGCTCCTCGAGATTCCGCAGCTGGCCGCCGATATCGAGGCGCGCGGCATCCTCCAGAACCTGCTGGTCAATCCGGTCAAGAAGCCGCGCGGCTCGTTCGAGGTGTTCGACGGCGGTCGCCGCCTTCGCGCTCTGATGAAGCTCGTCCAGGACGGTGTCATCGTTGCCGAGAGCTATGACGTCCCCGTCAAGGTTCTGACCGGCGACGAAGCGACCCTATCGGAGACGTCGACCGCGGCGAACTTCCATCAATTGAAGATGACGCCTGCGGAGGAATGCCGGGCGTTCCAATATTTCATCGGTCTCAAGGGCGATATCGACGGCGTCGCCAAGCGTCTCGGCGTGACCCGCCGTTTCGTGGAAGGGCGCCTACGCCTCGCTACCCTGGCCGAACCGATCTTTGATGCTCTGAGCGAGGGCGGGATCACGCTCGATATCGCCAAGGCCTAACCTCTATGCCGCCGTCAGCCGCGAGACCCTGATGCGCGAGATTGCCGAATTCTGCCGCGAATATTGGAGCGAGATCGCCAATGATCGCGATTCGGACACGCTCGATGACGAGGACATCGCGCGCATCTACTTCGAGCTCCACCCCGACGAGTCTCTCCAGACCGACCGCGTCGCGATCGATGCGCCACCCGCCGCTCTCGTCACGGGAGAACAGCCATGAACGCCCGTTCGGCCCGGGCCGAGGTTCGCAATCCGGTGCTCGCCTTGCCCGCGTTCCGCGCGTTGCAGTCGCTCCTGCCGGAACAGCGCGTGCTTCTCGCCGCGCTGTTGCTCGACCTTCAGAGCGACGCGCGCGATCGCGCCGCCCGAAGCTGGGCAAGCCGCAAGACCATGATTGCCGCCTACTGGTCCGCCGTCGCCGTCTATTCCGGGCATCTCGCCCGCTGCCTTGGCGAACGCAGAGGTCGCCGTCCCCGCGCGCGCTTCGAGCTTGTCCAGGAGGGCTTTCCCGACCTCGTCGTGACGGGATGGGAGGCGGCTTCCACCACATACTCCGTACGCCGCGAAGAATGCGGTCTCGGCGCGCGAGACTTTCCCAGAGGCACGGTCAAGCTTGGCGGGATCGCGATCGCGCACGTCAGCTATAATGGCCGAATTTGGCCCCGCCACGAATGGGAGCCGAACGATATGCCCATCTATGACAATCGCGGTCCTTCTCGCGATTGCGGTTGAGCGGCAAGGAGAGGGGGAGGGAAGGGGCGAGCGGATGTCCGCTCGAGAGCCGGAGACCCCCTCATGAGCTATGATCTCGCCTTTCGCTTCCAGCAGGCCCTCGACCCCAGTGCGCTTATGGATATCGCCGCCTCGCTTCACGCGATCGAGGCGGCGATCACGGACTGTCGCAACGCCGGGATCGCCACTGAAAGCGACCCTGCCATCATACTTCTGTGCCGGCACCTGGCTACGGTGTGCGCGGACCGCGGCGACGACGCGCTTTTGCGACAGGCTTGCATGGAACGGATCGGTGATCTCCGGTCAAAGCCCGCGCTCAGGACCTTGGCGCTTCGCGGCGTCGCCTATGATGAACCGGCAAAGCGCCTGTTTCACACCGAGGGACGCGCCGCGCTGCAGGTGCTCGCCAAAGCGCTGGCGCTCGGTGCCGGCAGTTTCGACGTCCGATCCAACAAGGCCGGCCCCGCGGTCTCGGGAGAGGTGACCCTTCATGCCGAGATGCTGTGGGTCCAGCTCTCGCTTGGGCCTTTCGGTCCGGGCCGCGAGATCTGCTTCCGCCGGGTCCAGGGCCGAGGCGACCATATCGGGGAGCGCAACCATTGGGGATCGATGAGCGAGCTGCTGGCTCCAGACCGCTTCGCCGAACGCATCCGCCGCGAGCTGCGCCTGCCATCCACCGTCCCCGCCGAACCCCGTCTCGTCGCCTAAATCTCCTGCTATGACCGCAGCCTTCGATCCCGCCGATGCCGCCGCATGGATCGCGCACGGCCGTCCGCCCGCGCTTGCCCGATCCCTTGCCGATGTCTGGCGCCGTCACCCCGATCTCCCGGCCTCGTCCCCTGCAGATGCGCGCCTAGCAAGGATGCGCGACCGCGCCGCCGCTTTGCGTCCCGTGATCGACGCGATGCGAACCGTCACCAAGGCCGAGCGCCACGTGCGCAATTTCGCCTTCACCGCCGCGCAGTTCGGCGAGGGCAAGGCCGGTCCCCGCGAAGCGGCGATCCTGCGGGGGCGCGACCTTCACGGTTATGACTGGGACCTTGCGGTCCGTTATGCCTCCGGCTGGTATGCGGCCGACGCCGGATGGGACCCAGAAGTGCACAGGCCGGGCAACCGATCCGCGGCGAACGCCGCTTACGACCGGGGATTTGGCGACGGCGGCGGCAACCGAGACGATCCTTTCGACACCGCCCGCCGCGCATTGTCCGCGACCGGTGTGCCAGGGCCCCGGCGCCCCCCGGCACCGGCAAGGCCGCGCCCCAGTGACTGGCCGCAACCGACCGATGCCGCGCTGCCAGTGCGATGGGCCCGCCGTCTTCTCATCTTCGGTGCCCCCGAGATCGGCATTGCTGGTGATCGCGCCAAAACACCTATCTCTTCGGCGGTGCTGCTCCCGGCCCTCGTCGCAGCCGCCGGTCACGAAGACGCTCTCGTCATCGTCATCTCGGGCGACGGCTTCATCCCCTTGCCCGACGCAATGGCCGGTTTAACGCCGCTCAGCGCTGGAGCGTTCGCCAAGCTGGCTGCCGACACGGGGCAGGCCGCGAACTTGCGCGGGCTCCTGGAAGGCCGCGAGTTCGATGATATCCTCGTCGCCGCCCAGGGACCATATCTCGCGCTACTCGACGCGCACGCGTCGGCAATCCCGCTGTGCCGGACGATGGCCCGGACCCGAAACAGCGTCCTGTTGCAGAAAGCACAGTTCCGCACCTGGATCGGACGCGGCATCGCCGCCGGACAGAGTGTCGGCGCCGGCCATATCCGCTGGGGCAAGGCGATCAAGGGACTGACCGGCCGCCTGGGCGAATTCACGGCGCGCTATACTGGCAAAGTACCCGGCCGCGGCCACAGGATCATTGTCGAGGTGGCCGCTTCCGCGCCGGCAAGCGGATATGCGACAGCCACGGGCGAACCCCTCGAATGGGAATGGTTCATTTCCAACCGCGCGCAACTTCGCGCCGCCATGGCTGCCCGCCTCTCCGGCACGAGGAATATGACGTCTTGCAGCTCCTCCTCTGCGACCCCGCCGGCGTCTATCCCGATGAACCCGAATGCGCCCCGGGCTTCGATGTTCCGCTTGCCTGACGCCGGGGGATCCGTGGCCCGCGACGAGCCGGGAAAGGGAAGGGGGTTCGATGGGGATGCGGCCGATGAGGCCGGGCCCAGGAGATCCCAGCATGGCAACTGTCCTTTCCTTCGACACCGCGGCCGACAAATGGTCGGTCCCCATCGGTTCCCATTCGCGAGGCGAGCTCAGTCTCCAGCTCGAGCGGCTGATGGCGGGACGCCTCATCTTCCCTTCGAAAGAGGGCCTAAGCGCGGGCGATCTGTTGCGCCTGCTGGAGGGCGCCTGTTTTTCGGCTAGCCCGGACAGCGATGCTGACAGCTGGGAAACTCAGAACAATCGCTTCCTTGCCGATGCGCGTGAAATCGCAACCAGCCTGCTCGAAGGCGAAGATGCCGCGCTCATCGAGAGGACCCGCGCCATTCTTTCCGATCAAGTCCAATGGTTCGTGCCCGAAGGCCGCCGGCTCTTCGCCTCGATCGATCGCGCGAGGCTCGACGTCCGGTTCGAGCCGGCCCTGTCCGACCCTCCTGAGGCCGTCGTCCCGAACCCGGCGGATGACCGCAATCCATGAGGGTCATTCGACCAGCCGACTCCGCGGATCGGGCTCGGATGGCTGCGGCTCTTGACCATTTGCGCGCCGCGCGCGATCTCTTGCGCCAATGCGGATCGCCTCGTGCCGTCGCGGCCGCGCGCCGGGCGCTCGCCAGCGCTTCGGGCGCTGCCCGTCATCTCGATCACCGCGTTGCGAGGAGCGAATGATGAGCCGCCATATTCTCACCCCGAGGCCGGACCAGCCGGAAATTGTCGCTATCGTTGTTGGTTGGGATCGCCCTCTTCAGACCTTCTTCGCGCAGGTCTTCGCCCGTACCGAGGCCGAGCCGGATGAGGGCGAGGCGACCATCTGGGTCGGAACCGAGCCCGGCGAACTCGCAACGCCCGAGGCCGCGATCGCTGTCATCGCCCTCTTCGCCGACGTGCCGGACACGCTGGCGTCGCTGCTTGATGCAGAGATGCGAGCAGGCCGCGCTTCCGCCGATGGCGCCTTGCAGTCCGAAATGAAACGACGCCTCTTCGGGTCGATTCACTGATTTCGGAACGGCACGTACCTCGATCTATCAGAACTCTATGTTTGAATCCCCCGGACCGGCATGTTCAGATGGCCTTATCCCGCAGCGCGCCGAAGGTGGAGCACCGCATACGGCGCGACGAAATTGTCGCACTTATCCAGCTCTGGCGGCCTGCCCACACCGAGGCCGCCTGACACCCTTTCCTCGCCGCGGGTCGGACAATCTGCTATAACGATTCGATGGCCGAGATCGATCCTCATACGCTGCGTGTTGCTGCCTCGCTCGTCCGGTCGCGCATCGCCGGCCTTACCCGCGACACGCGCATGGACGGCCTGCAACGCCTGGGTGCCCATCGCACGCTGACGCAACTCGCGATCGATCTCGAAGTGTCGGCCGACCATGCCGGTCCGCCAAAGCGCCGGTCCCGCCCTAGGTAGATCGGCGTCCGCATTTCGCCTGCCGATGCCAGCGTCGGTAGGCGCCTTCCTAGCCATCCATGATCGCTCTCTGGACCTCTGATTGGAGGTCCAACAGCCCCTTGGGCATCCCGAGGCCGCGTTCGCGTGCCCCGGAAATGGGCGCTCGCGCGCCCGCTCGGCCGAACGGCCGAGGAGGAAAGGAGGAGCTTGGAGGGTGGTCCGGACATGAGGTCCGGGGCCATCATCCAGGAGACCTTCCATGAATATTGGTTCGATCAAGCAAAACGACGCCGGCATTTTTGTCGGCAAGATCGCAACGCTCACGATTGCGATGACAATTGCCCTGCGCGAAGTGCAGTCGTCCAATCCCAAGGCGCCCAAATATGAAGTCCTCGCGCTTTCCGCCTCGCGGGCGTGGGTCAGGGTCGGCGCGCTCTTCGAGCTCTTCTCGAACGGGACCGGCGAATCGTTCCTGAACGGCAAGATCGAGGATCCGAGCCTTGCGGCTCCGCTCTACATCTCGGCTTTCCGCCAAGAGGACGGATCCTTCAACCTCGTCTGGTCGCGCCCGACCCGCCGCCGCGATCTTGCAGCCGAAGTCGCTGCGAAGACCGATGATGCGCTGCCGCCGCTGCCTGGCGACGCGACCGAGGCCCCTCCGGTTCAGGAAGGTCTTGGCGAATCCTCGGCCGAGCATGGCTTCGGCGGCGAGCAGCAGGAACCCGGCCGCCGTCAGCGCAAGCCCCGCGAAACCGCCGCCGCTGAATAGGTCGAACCGGCCGCCTCTCCCGATCCCCGCGCTTCGAGCCCCGGCGCGGGGCAATGGGCCCGCTTCGCCTCTCGCCGGCGAAGCGGGCCCTTTTTTCTTCGCCAATAGGAGCCCGCTCCGTTTCGGCTTTTCGGTCCAATATAGTCGGTCTGGCTGGGTGGATCTGAAGACGACCGCCGTCGCCCCCGCGACAAGGCTAGTCGACAGCGCTGATTGTCATCGCGCCTTTCATCTCATTTTCACGCTTCCAGGGTATCCGGTCTCTGCTCTTCCGCGACCCGAAGAGCGACCCGGCCCCGTCGAGCTCGAGAGCTCGGCGGGGTTTCTCCTATCCTTGCGGCCGGCTTCCCAAATCAGCCAGTCGCTGGGCACGCCCATCCGCGGAGCCCCCGCCCACCGCGAGCTCCAGCCATGCAGGGCAGGACCCGACCGGTGCGGTGAGTCATTGCCCCCGCCAGGCCAAGGACGAGTTTTGCATATCGAGCCGGAGCCGACGGCGGGCCTTCGATTCGCGCCGCCGACGATAGCGCCGTGCGTGACCCGCAAGACACCTCATTCCTGTGAACACTCCCGCCCGGCACCTCGGGCGACCCCGCAGTCAGGGATGAACGCTACGCCCGTGCGGACCCGGCGCAACCTCGATTGTCCGGCCGTGTTGTCGGCCTGACGGCCTCCGCCCGCACCCCCCGAAAAATCGAAGTTCCCCTCGCTGCGCTCGGTGCGCCGCGCCCTCGAACACGGGCTTTCGCTTGAAGTTCATCCCAGCGGGATCGGCCCGCTGGCGCAAGCGAAGGACAGGCACATGAACAAGGTTTTTCTCGCGGGCCGCATCACTTCCGACGTCACCCGCTTCGGCAACGATACGAAGAGCGGCGTCAGCTTCACCCTCGTCACCAGCAAGCCCGTCATCAAGGACGGCCAGGTCCAGAAGGACGGCAACGGCTACACCGAAACCTGGGACGAGTTCCACACCGTCAAGGCCTTTGGCGGTCTCGGCAAGTCCGTCGGCGGCCACAAGAAGAAGGGCGATGAACTGATCGTCGTCGGCGAGATCCGGTACAGCCGCAACGAGCGCGACGGCCGCACCTACTACAACACCGACATAATCGCCGATGAGATCAAGTTCATCTGACGCCACGGGGCGGTCGCTTGCGGCCGCCCTTTTTCTATGGGAGACACGTCATGCTGCAATTCCGCCCCTTCGACGCCATGCCCGATATCGTCGACGGCATCGAACTCGACAATCCGGCTATGGTCGCGCGCATCCGCCGCGCCGCCGATAAGCTCAGCCACTATGAAATCTCGGCCCATCTCGCCAACGCCATCACCGGCGCTGCCGACGCTGCGCACGCGCGTGCCTGGGAGGAATCCAATTTCGGCGAAGCCAGCGCCGACGCGATCGTCGATGCCGAGTATCACGACGAGCTTGCAGCGGCCTGGTCGCTGGTTGCCGCAGAGCACCAGCTCATCGGGCCGGACATCTATCTCGCGCTCGGCGGGTCGATGCACTGACCCGTTGTTCGTTAAACCGGCGCCGAGACAAACGTCTTGGCGCCGGCGCTTATTCGCGGTAGCCGCGACCTGCGCGCAGCCTCACATTAGCTGATCCCAACCGGGCTCCGTCCGGACGTTACCCTGCCAGCGCCATCACGTGGACGGCGCTTCCAAATCCCCGCCCTCCTCAACCGATCGAGAGCCTTCGACTCACTTCCTGCGCATCATCTGATAGTCGTGCGGGACGAGTTCGGCGTGCTCCCCGCTGCCGAACTCGTCCCGCGCGGCGCGCCTGATTCATACCAGCCTGTTCACAGATTCCGGCGCGGCACGCTGAACCGCGACCCACCATTAGGACAACGCCATAGGGCTCATCTCCCGGTACAGCTGGGCTATCCGGCATCACCCAATACCCCTGTAATTTCCTATCTTCATGTTAGTCCAAGTTTGCCATGCGGGGTTGGCGGTCCGTCAGCATGAGCGGTCCCCCCAATTTTCCCCGTCGCTCGCTTTGCGGCGCCGAAAAAAATCGGTTCCCCCACTCCCCGCGAGGCGGCGTTAACCGAGGTCCGGCGTTGCCGGCTTCCCGGTTAACGTGCCCGACCTCCCTGACCACCGCATGCCCGAAATTGAGCCTCATCGAACGGATGAGACCTGTCCAACATCTGGAGGCTCAAATGACCAAGTTTTTCGACAACTTCGCTGATCTCGCCAGCTTCATCGCGACCGAGACCGGAGATCATGACCGCAGCTCGACATATGAACGCGCCTTTCTCGAACATGACGAGCGCGCCAAACTGTCCCCGGTTGAAGACACGTCTCCGCTGGAGACGCCCGATCCCGATCAGAGCCGCGCTGCCGTCGAAATGGTGATGGCGACGCTCTTCGACGTCTTTCGCGACACCCGCCTCGAGCCGTTCACGGCCGATCTTGCCTGGGGCTTCGTCAACAGCTTCCACGTCGTCGCCAAGCGGATCAACGACCGTGAGGACGATGCGGCAAAGGAGCTCGGTGACCTCGCCCGCAGCTTCGACCCAAGCGAGATCTACGCGCAGCAGATCGAGGACGCGCAGATCCTCTGCCAGACTCTGCAAAGCTGCCGCGATGCCATGGAATGCATGCGCGACCATGCCGCCGAAGTCTTCCGGGTGGAGACCGGACGCCCCTATGCGCCAACACGCGGAAGCCGGGTCTCGTCGGGCGTCACCGCGTCGATGATCGACGCCCGCGACTTCCTCGCCGCTCGGTCCCGGGAACGCCGGGAGCAGTACCTCCCCGAGGGACCTGTGGTGATCTTCTCCGGAGGACAAATCTGGGAGGATCATGACCTGCTCTGGAGGGGCCTCGACAGCATCCGGGCGCGTGTCCCCGAAATGGTCCTCGCAACCACCGCACAGACCAAGGGCTGCGATGCCATCGCGCAGGCCTGGGCATCCGCTCGCGGCGTCAAATCGATCCAGTTCCGGCTCGACCGGCGCCTCGGCGCAAAGGCGGCTTTCGTCCGAAACGACCGTCTACTCATGCTCAACCCGGTGGAAGGGGTCATCTGTGAAGGCTCTGGCATCCAGATGAACCTCGCCCAGAAGCTCCGCCGGGCCGGTGTCCCGCTCCACGTCGTCAAGCTCGACCAGCAAAAGCACGTCGCCGCGCCCTCTAAAGGGCGGGGCCGAGTGTCAGGCGCCACGATCGACGAACGCCCGAGCAATCCGCGCACCGCAAACCATATGTGATCCTCGAAACTGAGGGGCTCTGGCCATCGCCGGGGCCCCTCCTTCCATCACATCCAGAGGAAAGCGGGCCAGCGGCTGGGCAGGGACTTCCCTGCTACTCTGCCTGCATCGCGACCCACCCGGTCCGCAGCCGCGGCATGATCCCGGGAGGAAAGAAACTCTCTCACAGAATTCCGATTCTGTCAGACGTCCGGGACCGCCTCAAGGACGGCGGGGCCCCACCATTTTCTTCGGCGGATCACGCGCAGCGAATATCCTCGCAGATCCGGTGGCCGCCGAAGAAAATCGTGACCCCCACCGCCGCTTCGCGGTCGCTGCGCGATCCTTGACCCGGCCCCGGACGCCCGACGCGCCGCTCCTGTCATTCAAGACAGACAGGAGCACATCATGTTGAACATCTCGACAAGCGCCGCCGCCGCCAATGCCGCATACTTCGCAGCCGTCGCCAACGCCGAGCGCCGGGCGCTCTCCAGCTACTTCGATCAGCATGTCATCGCCGACGAAGACCATCGCTACATCGCCATCGACGAGGGCGACTATGGCGCGCTGTCGCAGGGGTTGATCGACCGCATCGTCTACACGGCGGCGGGCGGCCTCATCGACGAACATTGAGGGGGAGAGGCGGTAACGCCTCCCTCTTTTTTGCTCGACAGGAATGCGGACACGGGGGGCATCGAGCCCCCCATGTCCGCGCCGCGAAGGAAGCATTCGCGGCAATATGGTCAGGCCGTCAGCCTTTTCTCGACTTCCGCTATACCCAGCGCCCTGATGCGCCCGAGAAGTCGACCGAGCCGTCCTGCGTCAAGCTTCAGAAGCCCGGCTTTGTCGATATCGGCGATCGCCTGCTCGCGCTCTCGTTCCTCGAGCCGTTGTTGGCGCTCCTCAAGCTTCCGCGCCTCGGCGGCGATCGCCGCTCGTTCCTGTTCCAATGTACGTGCCATGACCGGCCCTTTCGTTCACGCTGATCGGGCTGCGAACGAGAAGGACTATATGCTGCGCGGCGCGCTCGGTCGAGAGTGTGAGCGGCCCCGACCGCCGCCGCGCCTGCTAGTGCCGCGCCCAATCCGAGCGATCCGGCCCGCCCGCGTCCTGCAGGATCAAGTCGCGGGGCATCCCCATACGCAGATGATAGCCGCGCGGCGCAAGTTCGAGTGGCCCGAGGATGCGATTGGCAAGCTCGGAATCGAAGATGTCGTGTTCGGTCATCGGCCGCTGTCGCTCGGCGATGTCGATAGCATGCTGAAGCGCCGCCGAAGCGTCGGACCCCCCGCCGGAATCGAAAAGCTCCAGCGCTTCGCGCATCAGCGCAATGGCTCTCGCTTCGAGAACATCGGCCGCCACATCAGCCATCGTCGGTTCCTCCTCTCGGACCAGTCGTTCGCGCCCTGCCAGACACCCGAACTCCCGCGCGTTCCGCGCGGGAGCCGCCGGGGTTGGTAACATGCGAACACACATGCGCCGAAACTTTTGGCCCGAGGGCTTGGACATATGTCACGGCACCCCGGAAATCAGATTTCCGAGTTGCTGTGTTCGCGGGATTACCAGTCCCGACGCCGCGCATTTCCGCGGCGCCACATCCGCCTAGCAGACACCCGCAACCCAGCCAAGGCGCTTCGGCGCTGGAGGTTGGCGCGGCGCTGCCAATTCGCTTCCGTCCGCCGGACGGAGCCATGCCTCGCCGGACGCGGTTTCGCATGCGAGCCGGTCAACACCCCTGAACTTCCAACATCCCGATTCAGCCTGGTACAGAGGCACACCGAACGCACCTGAAGGTGCCTGGTTTCGCTTATAAATCAGCGTGATATGCTAGGTGTCAGACGTGTGCTCTCGTGGGACAGCCAAGGGATTGGCGAGAAGTCCCGGAAACGCGGGGCCTTGGCGTGTTCGCCCGGAACACGGCTCCCGCGCCGGCCACGGCAATCTTGTTCGCCGTGCCAAATTCCGCTATAATCGCCAGCAGTTCCTGAGACCCCGCCAGCCTCCCTGCCAGGAGGCCTGGTTTGTCTACTCCCAACAAGCATTGCACGGTGCGGCTCGACCGCGCCAAATATGAGCGGATCGTGCTGCTCGCCGCAGAAGGCGACTGCACGCCTTCGGACATCATCCGGGCCGCCGTTGACCGGTATCTCGCGGGGAGCGATCTGCTTGCGTCGAGCTGTCGGCGCATGGCCCGCATCGGCGAGTATCAGCACCTCGCGCTCGACATCATCATCCGCGAGCAATTCCCTGAATATCGTGACCGCCTGGTGGCGGAAACCGACCGGCGACTGGAGCAGTTCCATGGCGCATGAGGACATCCGCTCGGACGGTCGGCCCATCCCTCTGACCCATCATTCGGCGCGCGGAAACGTCCAGCGCAATGCCGGGAATTTCACGCGCGGCAGCCAGCTCCTGACCCATGAACTCCTGATGTGGATCTCGGGCGCGCGGTTGCCCGTGATCCTGTGGTTCTTCCTGTTCGTTGCGGCCTGGCTCATCATCATGTCGATCAAGCTCGACGAGCACGGATTCCAGCTTGTCTGCATGAAGATCTATTCGGCCTTTTGGGGTTGGGTCGACCTCGATCCCGCCAAGCGGGTGAATGTCACGCTGCCAACCGGCGAGATCGAGCGCACGGTCATGCAGGCGGTCCCCTATATCCCCGAAGTCATCAGGGCCTGGGATACCGCAACGCGCGGTCTTCTGGGCGCTTTCCTCATCTCGATTTTCATCGCGATCCCGACGGCGATATGGTTCATCGACCTATCGCATCGGCGGGGCCGGTCCATCCTGCAGGAGCGCCACGAGCGCGGCGCCATGCTCGTCGACCGCGCGCTCCTGCGCGCTGAGATCCTCGAACATAACCAGGCCCGGTACGAGGAGGATGTGCATGCGCATTGCCCCGGGCACTCGCCTGCCGCGGTGCTCGCGATGCCGTTCCGTGCCCGCAAGGAAGCTGGCATCCACCACCCTTATCTGCTCGCCGGGATTCCCTTTCCGCACCGCACCGAGCAGTCGCATGTCATGCTCATCGGCACGACGGGATCGGGCAAGACCACGGAACTCAGGAGCCTCGTCGCGCAGATGACCCTGCCGCGCACGCGGTCCCTGCGCACATGGTTCATGTTCGACGAGCTTGGTGCGCTGCACCGATTGCCCGCGATCGAGAACGGGCTCCAGACGGGCCGCGCCTTCGGCGGTGCGATGGTCCTCGGCATCCATAGTTTCGAAAAGCTGGTCGAGGTTTATGGCGAGCAGGGTGCGCGCAATCTCGCCTCGCTCGCGCGCACCAAGCTCATTCTTGCGACCGCGGATCTGGACACCGCGGAGCAATGCGCACGCTATATCGGCAACCGCGAAGTCCGGCAGATGGATGAGGCCTATAGCTATGGCTATAACAACACGCGCGACGCCTCGACGCTGACTCCGCGCAAGCAAGTTGAGCCGCTCGTGATCGCCGACGACATCACCAATTTGCCCGCGCTTCACGGGTTCGTGAAATTCCCCGACGGCTTTCCCGCGGCGCGCATCCTGCTCGAGTGGAAGGACTATCCGGCCGTGGCCGAAGGCCATGTCGCGCGCGCCGATGTCAGCCCGGTTCGCTCGAAGCGCGCCGAAGAGGCGTTCGGGCAAGAGGAGGATGGCGAAGCGGGCGGACGGGATGGCGCATCGCAGGTGTCGGAGGGTGAGGCCGAACCGCGCAATGTCGCGCGCGATCTGGCCGCCCGTATCCTTTCTGTCGAGCCAGAGCCGAGCGAGGAGACGGCGCCGCGCGAGGCGCCGACCACGGGCGCGCCGGGCGGGGCGCCGGCACCCGCGAGCGAAGCACCAGCGCGGTACGCAGGCCAGCCGTCGGCGGAGGCTGAAGCGCCAGCGCCGAGCCGGGATCCCGGTGCCAAGGGACAGGTCGCAACGCCGCCTGTTCCGGAGGATTTGACGCTTTTCGAACTGCGACAGGCGTTCGGAAACGGGCGAGAGGATGACGGCCTCGATATCGGCATCTGAGCCATGCTGTCGATCGCACCCGTACGCTCGGCCGCAGGCGCTGCGAACTATTTCGCGAAGGACGATTATTACACCGTCGAGGGCTCCTCCGAGGTCAGTCTTTGGGCGGGGGAAGGTGCAACCGATCTCGGGCTTTCTGGAGAGGTCACGAAAGACGGTTTCGAAGCGATATTGAACGGGAGCCTTCCAGACGGCGAGGCGGTCGCGCAGGTCGAGAACCGGCGCGCAGGATTCGACCTTACCTTCTCGATGCCAAAGTCCGCGTCGGTGATGGCCTATGTCGCAGGGGACAAGCGCATCCTCGCCGCCAACATGGCCGCGGTCGCCAAAACCATGGCATGGGTCGAGAAGAATCTCGCGGAAGGACGGCGCGATGTGGAGGGCCGCAAGGTTCCGGTCCAGACCGGCAATCTCGTCTATGCCCTCTTCCAGCACGACACGAGCCGGGCTCTCGATCCCCAGGGTCATATCCATGCCGTAATCGCCAATCTCACACGCATGCCGGGGGGCAAATGGCAGGCGCTGCACGCCGACAAGCTGTGGAGCCGCAACACCGTCATTGGCGCGATCTATCACGCGCATCTGCGCGGCGAGCTGGAGCGCCTCGGATATAGCCTCGACATGAAGGGAAAGCATGGAACCTTCGAGATCGCGGGGGTCCCGAAGGCTGTTCTTGCGGAGTTCAGCCAGCGGCGCGCGGAAATTCTCGAGCGCGCGACGCATCTCGGCATCAAGTCGCCGGAGGGCTTGCGCGAGATCACGAAACGGTCGCGCGATCCCAAGCTCGGCGTCGAGGATCGTGCGGCGCTGAAACAGGAATGGGCCAGCCGGGCGGCCGCACTCGGTTTCGACGGCAAGGCGCTCGCCGCGGCAGCCGAAGCGCGGTCCGTCTTCGTTCCCGCGGACAGCATTTTCGACAAGGGTTATCGCGCGATATCGGACGCGATCGACACGGCGCGCCAGCGGCTCGGCGGGCTGCTCCGCCCCCACGATCCCCTCGTCGACACCGGCCTCGCCCGTGCGGTAGCCTCGCCCGCCGCGGCGAGGACCCAGCTTGCCGTTGCATCGGCGGTTCGCATCCTTGGCGAGCGGGAAGCAGCCTGGCCTGTCGATACGCTCGCCAAGACCGCGCTCGATCTCGGTCTGAAGGGCGTCACGATCGATGGTGTCGAGCGCCGGATCGTGACGCTCGTCGACAGGAGACAGCTCATTCCTGGCGTCGCGGCGGCTGCCGACCGGACCGGGCGCATGGTGACGACGCGCGAGGCGCTCCAGACCGAGGAGACGATCCTCGCGGCCGTCGATAAAGGGCGGGGGTCGGCGAGCCCTGTCGTCTCGGCGGAAGCCGCGCCGGGCCGCCTCCAGGACGCGGCCGAGCGGCCCCTCAATCCGGGCCAGCTCGCGGCCGCGACGATGATTCTTTCTTCCCCCGATCGTTCGGTCGTTGTGCAGGGCGTCGCGGGCGCCGGAAAGTCGACCATGCTCCAGGCGGTCGCGCGTGTCGCGCAGGCTGAAGGGCGTGTGATCATGGGGCTTGCCTTTCAGAACAAGATGGTTGCCGACCTTGCCGAGGGGGCGGGGATCAAGGCGCAGACGATCGCCTCTTTCGTGCTGGCCAACGAGCGGTTTATCGCGGAGCAGGGGACGGATCGACACCAGGCGGCGCGCGCGTCTTTCGCTGGCAGCATGCTTGTTGTCGATGAGACTTCGATGGTCTCGAGCAGCGACATGCTGAAGCTCCACGGCATCGCCGAGGCGCTCGGCGTGGACAAGCTCGTTCTCGTCGGCGATCGGCAACAACTGTCCTCGATCGACGCAGGCAAGGCGTTCGCGATGATCCAGGCGGGCGGCGGCACAATGGCGCGAATGGACATGAACATCCGTCAGCGCACCGATCAGCTGCGCACGGTCGCGGCGCTCGCCAATATCGGCAAGGCTGGGGCCGCACTCGCGGTACTCGGCGACAACGTCATCGAGGAAGCCGATCCCGCCTCGGCAGCGGCTGATCGCTGGCTCGCGCTTCCGCCCACGGAACGCGAGGTGACCGCGATCTTCGCTTCGGGCCGCGACGCCCGGACCGTCATCAACGAACGCATCCAGGACGGTCTGGTCGCCGAAGGGAGCGTGAAGGGCGAGGCTTTTCAGGTCACCGTTTATGAGCGGATCAACACGACCCGCGAGGAGCTGCGACATGTCTCGACCTACCGCCCCGGCGAGACCCTTGAAGTGGGCGCCGGCGGTGCGCGGGATGTCGGCATCGCGGCGGGGCGCTACGACGTCGTCAGGATAGTTCGCAGCGGCAAGGTCGAGCTCGCCGATGGGCGACGACGGATACGCTTCGATCCGCTCAAATTGTCCCCGACCGAACAGCGCGACCGCCTGCAGCTCGCCGAGAAGAAGTCGCTCGCGCTGCGGGAAGGCGATCGCATCCGCTGGACCGCCAACGACAAGGCGCGCGGCCTGTTCAATTCGGCCTTGGCCCGTGTCGCGACGGTCGAGAGCGGCGCGATCGTAGTGGAGACGGCGGATCGGCAGCAGCTGCGGCTCGCGGAGGGCGATCCGATGCTGTCGCGGCTCGACCTTGCCTATAGTCTAAACATGCACATGGCGCAGGGGATCACGACCGACAAGGCCATAACCGTCATGTCGTCGCATGAGCGGCATTTGTCGAACCAGCGGCTGTTCAACGTCGCCGTGACGCGCGTCCGCGACGCGCTCACCATGATCGTCGACGACAAGGAGAAGCTGTCGCGCCAGCTCGATATGAATCCGGGCAATAAGACATCCGCCCTGGAAACTCTCGGCCGCATCGATATCGATGGGCGCCGGGGCTCGGCGCCGGAGGCGCCGTTCGATCCTGGGCCGATCGACGGTCTGGGGCTGCCCGATATACCCGCGGCTGGAGGCGAATTGCCGCCATTGCCGGCGGGTCCAGCAACCGAGGGCGCCGGCAACGGCAAGACACCCGACGCGCCCGACAAGAGCGGCCGTAGTGACACTTTGCCCCCGCTGCCGGAGCGGAGCCTGGGGCTCGATCTATAGGGCCAAAGGTTTCGGCCTTGTCTCTGGATCGACGGGACGGCGGGTGCCACAAGGTCCGCGGCAACGCCTTTGCCCGGTCGCCTGCACCGGCGCCGGCCGGCAGGAGATGAAGATTGGCGAAGAGTCCTGTGGGCGGCGGCATCCCGCTTACGCTGCCGGTAACGGTAAATCTCATGAAGCTCGCTACCTCGATCGAAGTAAAAGGCGGCGACAAGAGAATCTCAAGCGCGCTGAGGCAAGCCTGGAGAGCGCAGTCGTGCAGCGCGGATCTTGAGCAGCCCCAAGGGGCCTGCGATGCGCTGGCCCAGGTGACCAAGGCAGCCGATGGCATCGATCCCCTTGCCCTGCTTCATGTGCAGAGCGGTTTGTTGACGACCGCTATATTGCTTTATGCCCGCGCCACCGCACCAGCGGGTCGAAGAGTGAACGCGGGTCGGTTCAGCTCGATGCGTCGAAGCTCTTGCCGGAACAGCAGGCCGATCACGACATGATCGTCCGGCTGCGGAACGGCGCGATAGGCCATGTCGAGCAAGGCGCCAGGATCGCAGGCGACCTCTGGCACCGGGATTTTCTATTCGCGAAGGGGAGGGGCGCGGGAAACTGGGAGTCCTCCAGCGCGTCCCTCAGTATCGGATTCCATCTCGAAGTGAGCGAAACCTTGCGGCGGCAGCTTCCCGTCGCGTCGGCGATCGTAAAGGCGAAGTGCCATGAGCGTCTGGATAAGGCGATCATCGTGATCAGGGACGCGAAGCTTAGCGATCAGGATCTGCTGCGCTACAAGGTCGATCCGGTGGAATGGTTCGGTTCGATCGAAGCGGCGTTGATGGTCTTCTCCGGAGGACCGGGAACCGAGACGTCGGCCTGGCTGCCGCTTCGCTGAGGAGCGCCAACTTTCGGTGATTGTCGCCAATGACACTTTACCCTCGGGCAAAGTGTCACACATGACAAAGGTCCGGTGAGGACGATTTTGGGGATTCACTTTTCGTTCCTCATGTGCTTGATTCGTTCCGATGCTGGAAACCGCCCTTCAATCCCGTTCGGATAATAGCTCGCTCGATATGCCGGGGCTGCTCGAGGTCCTGGCGCACAGCTCCGCGCGGCCGCGCTATGCCTTCATGGTGCTCAACCTCATTGCCAAGGCAGCCGGACCCAATGGCAGTGCGGGCCCGCTCATCATGAATGAAGGCGAGCAAGTGACGGTCCGCGACTGGCTGTGCGATGCGCTGGCGCCTATGGGCCACCGGGATCCGCGGCGGCAGGCTCTTCAGGAACGCGTTCGCGGCGAACTGGCAGGGGAGGGGACCCTTTCTGCCGATCCTGCTGAAGCCGAGCGCGCGATCGACAGCGAGGTGCGTTTGCGTGTCCGCGTATCGGGCAAAACGAACGTGAGCCGCGCGGTGTCGGATCTCGTTCGCGCTGGCCTCCTCTTCAGGCATTATCAGGGCTACTGCGTCGATCATCATAATCGCGGCGGGCAACGTCAGGCGGTCTATACGCTTTCTCCCGCTGCGCGCGGGCTTCTCCAGGCCGATACGCGAGCCGTGCCCGCACGGCCGCGCTACAGGCAGGCATCGCTTCCGTTCAATTGAACTTGGGGGGGGCGGCAAAGCAAGGCCCAGATCTTCTGCCATGGCTGATTGAGCGCGGCGCCTCAAGCCGGTCGCTCATGCAAGTCTGGTTCCGTCCTGAAAACAGACGGAGACAGCAATACGTCGTTGCCTTGGATTAGGCCGTGTTGACAAAAGGGATTCCCAAGCCCGCCTCCTTCTGATTCAAGACTGCTTTTTGAGGAGCAGTCATGGGTCGCGGGGATTTGTCGGATGCGGAGTGGGACCTGATCGGGCCGCTGCTGCCGCCAGAGCGCGGTCGTTGGGCGCGGCCGGCGGGCGATAACCGGCTTTTCCTCAATGGAATGCTTCACGTGCTGCGGGTCGGCTGTCCCTGGCGCGACATGCATGAGCGATACGGCAAGTGGAACTCCGTCTATGTGCGCTTCCGTCGCTGGGCCGAACAGGGTGTCTGGGATGCCTTGCTGCAAACGCTGGTCGATCTGGGTCTAACCGACGACTGGCAACACATGATCGACAGCACCAGCGTTCGCGGCCACGTCTCGGCAGCGGGCGGAAAAGGGGGGCTTGTGCGAACGCTCTTGGTCGATCACGCGGCGGCTTTACGAGCAAGATCCACGCCCGCTGCGACAATCAAGGACTGCCTGTCGGCTTCATCCTGACCGGCGGCGAGGCCTCTGATTACACGGCCGCCGAACCGCTGATGGCGATCCCCGTCGCCACACCCAAGGCGCTGCTCGCGGACAAGGGCTATGATGGTAATCGCTTCCGCGACAGCCTGCTCGTCCGGGGCATCCTGCCGATCATCCCGCCCCGCTCGAACCGCAAGGTGCCAGAGCATCCCGACTATCGACGCTACCGGGACCGCAACCGCGTCGAGCGAATGTTCGGCAAGCTCAAACAGCAACGACGGATCGCCACCCGATACGACAAGACACTTCTCTCGTTCGAGAGCTTCCTCAACCTTGCCGCCACGCGCCTATGGCTGAAGTCTTTTGTCAACACGGCCTAGACGTTAGCTGGCGATAGACAACCCTTAATTCCTGTGGTAATACCAGTTTGTGTTTCCATTTATTTTCTTTAGAGCTCTATTTGAATGAATACGTCTATAGTTTCTCATTATGTAAAAACTGGTAATACCAGATGATTAGCGCTAACGACCCGTTCTATCAGGATGTGGCCAGGCAGTTGGAAGCCTTGATTCTAGACAGAACATTGCTCCCGGGGAGCAAAATCCCTTCCGAGCGCCAGTTGGCCCAAAGACTCTCTGTATCGCGGCCGGTAGTGCGTGAAGCGCTGAAGGAGTTAAGAGGCAGGGGAATTATCGAGACTCAACGTGGCCGGGGATCCTTTGTATCAGAAATGTTACCGGCAGCGTCCGATCAGTCGCCGCTTCGGCACCTATTTCGAGACCACTCAAGGGCCGTATACGATCTCCTTGAGGTCCGAGAGTTACTGGAGGGACAATCCGCCTTCTACGCTGCTTTACGCCTGACGCCGGCTGATCGCTATCGTATTTCCAAGGCCTATGAAGCAATGGACCATTCGACCTCGGGTGAGATTGACGTGAACATCGAAGCAAAGCTGGATCACAACTTTCATCAAGCGATATCAGAAGCAACCCACAATCCCTTCCTGGCATACACGTTGCGTAGTTTGTCCCAACTGCTATTAGATTCTGTTATCACATCAGTAAATAATCTCTATCATCGGCCAGAACAGCGAATGATGTTGAGTGCACAACATCACTCTATCTTTGTGGC
>CAZQWC010000015.1:0-26598 GCA_964597055.1 uncultured Sphingorhabdus sp. | reverse complement strand
GCCCCCGCGCCACTGCCCTATCGCCGTCAAGATCTATTGCGACGGGGCCCAGCAGGTGCGCGCAGCCCGCTGCCATCAGCGCTCGGTGGGTATCTCCGTGAATCAACGCGGCGATCGCCGACCTTCCCTTTGCCTCGGCCATTCCACCAACGGCATAGCTGCCATCCTCGGTCCAGAGCGCGGCAACGCCCGTGGCATCGCCATTGTCGGCAAGTGGTCCGTAAGACGCAATGAGGCTACGGATCGCCTCACGATCCTCAAGCGCGCTGAGCCGTTCTTCAACCGTTGGCAGCGGCATATAACGCTTCCGCCCGCGCCTTTAGCGCAATGGCGCTGTCGTCAAACGCGCGTTTGATCCACGGGCCTGCAAAGCGGAAAACATGGATGCCGTTTGCGCCAAGAAAGGCATCGGTGGAATAATAGCGGCAACTTGCGTCACCGGTCGCCTCAATCACCTGGTCACGTCGCGCCGGGTAGGGCCAGTAATCCAGATTGGGAAATTCCCAGCTGAGCAGTTTTTCGGGTTCAAAGCCGCAAATATATTCGAGATTGGGGACGGTCGGTCCACCCGCGGTCGCATAGTTGATAAGCGTCATTTCGATCGGCGCGCCCATTTCGAGCGTCGAGACAGCGCGGATACAGAACGGGTTCCATTCATTGTAACGCGGCAGATCGGTAAGCACGTCCCAGACGGTTCGTGCAGGCGCGGATATCTCGATCGTCTCCGAGCGGGTGACAGCGTCGGGATTGAAACCGAACACCGGGTCTTCTTCGTGGCTTTTCGCCTGCTTCATCCAATCGAGCATTACAGTTCCTCCAATTTCACGACGCGCGCGGTTGGCAGCGGGTGTTCGCTTGCGCCCGCCCAGCGTAGCAGCGCTGTTCCTTCGCGATGGCCGCAGATGTCGATCCAGTTGCCTACGCCCGGATCTCGCGCCGAACAGATGATCCGCACGCTGCCATCGGGCTCCAGCCTCGCGCTATGTTTGTTCACGCTGATCTGGCGGAAACGATAGTCGAAACTTTCCATCCACCAATTGTCGAGCTGGAAATTCCAATAGTAACATTCGGGCGGCGTTACCTCGATCACCCAGGCCTCGTCTTCGGCAATCTGCCAATAGGCATGGGCATAATAAATATCCTTGGCCCCGCCGCCTTTCTGGAACATCGACTGGTCGATTTCCGGGAAGCTATTCGGGTGCTGCCGGAACAGTCGCGTCCAGTCGGCAAAGGTACTCGCGATGCCGCGCACAAACTGCGCCGAGGTTGCAAGCCCCGTCGCTAGTCTCTCAGCGGTCAGCGTTTCCGGAACGGCAGGGCCACCGATGCGTTCGATATGAAATTCGCCGCCACGTTCATTGTGCCGATCCAGCGCGGACTGGCGGAGCACGATCACACTGGCATCGGGTTCCAGCCGCAGCCAGTTGCCAGATTGCGGATTACAACTGGCGATTATCTCCAACTCTCCGTTCGGCCCCCATATTATATCGCTGTCGAGCAACTGGCCGGTGGCATGCGCGCTGCCATCAATATGATAGCGCATCGCATTGGCGACGATCGAAAAATAGAACATCGATCCGCGTTTGCCGGTGATCCGATAGTCGTTCGTCCCGCGTATAGAGGCGTTCCAATAGACATTGTCGGGATTGTCCGCCCCGATCTTCGCCGTTTCATGGCTCAGCTTGTAGAAGAAGGGAAAGTCAGGATCCGAAGCCTCGACATATTGCTCGAGTGCCAATTTGGTCAGCCGCGACAAATAGCGGAAGCCTTCAGTGCGAACCAGCGGGTCGTCGGGCACGTCGGGTGCCAAAATCACCTCGCCCGCCTCTGCCAGCTTGACGCAAAAATCGCGCCACGCTTGAACCGGATCGCTGGTCACGCCGCCACCCAGTCACCACCGTTCACATCGAGCATCGCGCCGGTGATCTCGCTCGCATAATCAGAAAGCAGAAAATAGACCGCTTTGGCACAATCGGCATCAACGGGAATATGGCCGACCGGGATTTCCGATGCCCGCTGCTGGCGGAATGCGTCTCCACCCTCGCCCATGCTGGCGAAGAATTGCTGCAACGGAACGCCGTCCATCCAGCCCATCAACGCTGTATTCACCCGGATACCCGTGCCGCCCAGTTCAACCGCCAATTGTCGGCTGAGCTGGTTGAGCGCAGCCTTTGCCATGGCATAGCCGCCCTCGCCGGGCATGGGCTTACGCGTCGCAAGGGTCGAGATGTTGACGATCGAACCGGATCCTTGCGCCTTCATCGTCGGGATCACCGCCTGCGCCATACGGAGGCCGCCCACCGCGACCACATCCAGCACCTGCGTCAATTGTGCGATGCTGTGCACTTCCAGATTGGACCAATCAGGATGGTAATAGGCGGAATGGACAACGCCGTCGATACGGCCCCATTGGTCGAGCGCCGCCTTGGCCAGTGCATTGCAATCATCGCTGCTAGATACGTCGCAGCGCACCGCAATCGCCTCGCCGCCCTTGGCGCGGATATCGTCGGCGATGGCCTTGATCGCATCGACCGAACGGGCAGACACGACAACCTTCGCGCCTTCTGCGGCTGCGCCGCGGCACAATGCCTGGCCCATACCCGGCCCCGCGCCGGTGACAATCACCACCTTGTCCTTCAGGATCATCGCCGTCTCCTCAGCTCAGATATTTTTTGTGATAATCGGCAAAATCAGTCGCTATGCCTTCGCGTGTCAGCCCGAAATCGGCGGCGGCATATTTATGTTTCGGCCTCGCCTCGCGCGCATTGGCGGCGATAGTCTGTTGCATCGCCAGCCGGTCGTCGGCATCAGGCGCATGGCCCAGCGCTGCAAGAATCTTTTCGCCCGTACCCTGCGGATCAGTCACCGTGTCAGGATAGGCTATATCGATCACCTGCCCTGCTGGCAGGGTCGCGCGGATCGCCTCAAGCCGGTTGAGGCCTTCGCGAAAACGCCGTGTCCAATGCGCGCCTTGCGTTTCCTTGCGATAGCTGGTCGACGAATTGACCGACAACGAGGCACACATGCTGCAATAGCTGGGCAGGACATCACCGACATCGCGGTGGGTCATCACCAGCTTGACCTCAGGCCAGACCTTCAGCAGCCCGGCCAGCGCACCCATCACATAATGCGGCGTCTTGAACACCCATGGCTGCCGCGCTTCGCCGCGCGCCACGCGCTGGTGCTGGATCACCTGCATGAAACGGTAAAGATCGCGGATGGCAGGTTCATGATCCTGCTCCGCCTGCCAATGGCCATAGGCATGGATCGGCATCATCGAGTCATAAGTGGTCGACAGAAAAGTTCGATCGAGCAGGACGACCTCTTCATTGATCGCCATCGCATCCATCGGATCGATGCTCTCGAAATCGGGCCATTCGGAAAGCAGCCAGTCGACCATGCCCTTGGCCGCTTCCTGCCGCGGCACGGGAACATCCAGTGCTTCTCCCGGCAATGGAAATGGAAAGGCGGTTTCCCACCACCACAAAGCCGTCAATTTGGGTGACGCGGCGAGCAGCCGGTGCACCATCGTCGATCCGGTGCGCGGCAGGCCGATGATCGCGCAGGCCAGATCTATCCGCTCAGCGGCGGCCGCCGGATGAGCCTTGAAGTATTGTTCAAGTTGTAACCGATCCGCCAGCGCCCCCTGGATGCGCGCGCCAGCACTGCTTTCGGGTGAAACGAGCCCCGCATCGCGGTTCACATCGTCGATCAAACGGTTGAGAGGACTCAAGAACCAGTCGTCACCGAAATCGGCAAGCCCCGTCGCCTCTTTTGCCTGTTGCAATAGGGCATCGACGGACAGTCCGGTCATCCCCGCGCGGCCCCTTTGCCCGCTTGCCGCCCGAAAAAGGTGCAATCGGCAAGGCTCATCCCCGAGCTATAACCATGCCCCCAGGCCGGAAGGCCGGAGGTGCAGCGCCCGGCAGCGAATAATCCCGGAATGGGCACGCCGGTGCGATCCAGCACCTCGGCATCCGCCGATGTCCTGAGCCCTCCCAGTGTAAAAAAGCTGAAATAGCTGGTCTGGAAATTAAGCTCGAGCGCTACGAACGGCCCCTGATCGAGCGGAGTCAGGATTGGCGGCTTTTTATCGAACAGCGGATCGCGGCCTTCATGTGCATGCGCGTTGTAGAAGGCCATCGTTGTAGACAGCGTACCCGTCGGCATTTCAAGTTCGGCTTCGACTTCTTCCCAGCTGTCGCCGGTTCCGGCGATGGTCATCTGGGCAAAATCCATCGGTTGCACGAAATGGGCGTTGTCTAGAAGCAAATAGACCTTGCCGCCCAGCTGATCGACCGCACAGCGGCTGACGCGGCCATGATAGCAATCCTCGTTGATGAAACGCTGGCCCTGCACATTCACGAAAACGCCGTTTGCATGGCTTTCCGGCATCGTCCACGGACAGGTCGTGAAGAATTGTTCCATATGGATCGCTTCGCCGCCCGCTCCAAGGCCGAGCAGGATACCGGTGCCGTCATCCTTGTCGCCAATGGGCGTCGTGATCTTGAAGGTTTCGGGGCAATATTTGCGCCGCATATCCTCGTTCATCACAAAGCCGCCGGTGGCAAGGACAACGCCCTTGTTCGCCTTTACGAACCGGTTCTGGTTGTCGATCCGAACGATTAATCCGACAATGCGCCCGTCATCCTCGATCAGTCCGACAGCCCGAGCATCTACAACAATATCCACGCCCTTCGCGCGCGCCGATGCCTCAAGGATATCGACCAACGGGCGACCGCCGCCCCAACCCATATGCTGGATAACATGGCCGCGCGGTGCGGGCTTGGCTAGATTGCAAAAAGGTGCCGCCGCCTCGCTGCCCGACCAGATCAATGTCGAATCGTCGGTTGGTTCGATATGCTTGCCGGGCAGGTAATTGCCGCGATAGGGCACGCCCTGCGCCTTAAGCCAAGCAAAGTGATTGAGCGCCTCGCGGCCATATAGTTCACATTTGGCTTCATCGACGCAGGGCCCGCCAGCCGCTTTCAGATAGGCGGTGAAATCCTCTGTACTGTCCTCAAATCCGGCTGCGCGCTGCGCATCGGTGCCTCCGCCGCCGCCGATATAGATTTCGCCTCCGGACAAGCCAGACGCGCCGCCGCTGCCCGAATTACGTTCGAAAAGCATGACACCAGCGCCGGCATCTGCCGCCTCTATCGCTGCACAGGCACCGGTGGCACCAAAGCCGATGATCGCAACGTCGGTTTCATAATCCCAGGCCACGACATCGGCAGCAGGGAAAGGCTTGTGAAGCGAAACTTCAGCCATCGATGCTGCTCACAAATATCCTCCGTCCTGATAGATAAGCGGATCGACCCCGTCGCTGACCGAGGCCGACAACACGCGCGCAATGGCAATGCTGTGCGTGCCATAAGCGAGCATCGCGTCGATCACACAATCGAGATTGGCTTGCGCACCTGACAGACGCGGGAGGCCGTTTGCACCCTCCTTCCATTCGCCAATCTGGAAACGTTCCTCCCTTGGCGTTCCGCCGCCAAAGGCCGCGGACACATCTTTCTGGCTGCGCGCAAGAAGGTTGATCGACAGCGGCGCCGTTGGCATCAGCAAGGCGTGCAGGCTGGTGGTGCGATTAATGCAAACCAGCACGGCAGGCGGATCAACCGTCAAAGAGGTGATTGAAGTTGCAGCAATCCCGACAGGCCCGTCATCCCCCTTTGCCACCACGATCGAAACCGAAGCAGCCAAGCGCCGCATCGCTGCCTTAAACAAGACAGGGAGTTCCTCGGGGATCAGGGGGTAGCCATCAGCCACGCAAAAACTCGAGCGAATGGCGATTAAATTCTTCAGCCCGCTCTACCTGTACCCAGTGACCGACATGGTTGAAGGTCATCGTACGAACGTCACAACCTTGGTCAAGGAAATGGCGCGCGCCGCTTTCGGGACAAAATTCGTCCTGTAATCCCCACATCACCAAAATGGGTTGCTTCAGTTCGCCGAGATGCGGGCCGAGATTGGGCGTGCGCATCCGCGCCAAAACATCCTTTGGCTGGGTGCGCGCGACAGCGAAGCGTTCCTCGACCAATGCATCCGGAATTTGGCTTGCAAAGCTTGGATGGACCAGGTTCGATACCAGCCGTTTCTGCTCTTCCAGATTGAAATCGGGGCTTCCGAAACCCGATACCATCTTGGCGATACCCGGCATGGTGAAATAGCTCGCCTGCTCCTCGATACATCCCGGTGCCATCAGCACCAGTCGTTCGGTAAATTCAGGATGGTCGAGCGTCATCTGAATGGCGATACCGCCGCCCAGCGAATTGCCGACCAGACTTGCCTTTTGTATGCCGTGCGCGCGCAACGCCTCATAAACCGTGTCAGTGAAGAGCTGCAGCGTATAATCGATGCCTTCAGGTTTCGATGACGCACCATAACCGATCAGGTCAGGCAGGATGACACGGTAGCCGGCTTCAACAAAGGCTGGCCAATTACCCCTGAAATTGGATGCCCCGGATGCCCCGGGCCCACTGCCATGCAGGAACACGACAACAGGCCCCGACCCTGCCTCAGCAATCCGGATGTCGTAGCCGCCTGCTACACTATAGGTCGCCAAGGAAAGATTGGTCATGTTAATCCGCAATTTATAGAAATGTGAATGTGGGCTCTTCGCCCAAAAGCGTGCCGATGACATCCGCCGTTCGGTTGGCCGGATCGTTCGCGACATGCGCACGTCCAGCATTCAGATCCAGCCATGGCTGGATGATCTCACTCGTCATGTAGATTGCCCGACCACCCAACAGCTTGACAATATCGTCAACCAGATCCGCAAGGCGGCGCACCACATTGCTCGATTGGAACGTAAAGAACGCACGCTTCTGCATCGGGATCGGTTCCCCGCGTTCGGCATAGCCCATAAGTTCTTCGAAGGTCAGCCGCAGCGTGGTTTCCATCTCGCTTTTTTCCGAAATGGCGCGAGCGAGCGCGGCGTGCAGCATCGGATCAGCTTTTGAGGCCTTGCCCGTGTTGGTAGAAACACGATCCTGCATGATTGCCATGCCAGCATTAATCGCCGCCTGCGCGCCGCCAAAGGCTGCGGTTGAGACCGAACGCGTAAAGACCTGCGCCCAGGGCAAGGTATAGAGCGGCCCGTCATTCGCGGCCTGCCCCGGATTTTGGCACAGGAAGCCATCAACCGCGCGGTGCGTGCGATGTTCGGGAACAAATACATCGTCGACAATGATGTCGTGACTGCCGGTGCCTTGAAGGCCAAAGACATGCCAGGCATCTTCCCCGATTGTATAGTCACTGCGTGGGAGCAGGAAGGTTCGCATGTCTGGCACCCCGGATCCAGGCACGTCATTCGGCCAAACCAGCGCGCCGAGCAGTACCCAGCCACAATGCACCGACCCGGTCGAGAATCCCCAATGGCCCGAAAGGCGGAAGCCGCCTTCAACCGTCTTTACCTGACCCACCGGCTGGTAGGTCGATGCTACGAGCATTGCGGAATTTTCACCCCACACTTCCTTTTGCGCTTCATCGTGGAACAACGCGAGCTCATAAGGGTGGCATCCGAGCACGCCAAACATCCATCCGGTCGACATGCAACCTTCCGCCAGCGCCTTTTGCACGTCGAAAAAGACATTGGGATGCATTTCATATCCGCCCCAGCGTTTAGGCTGAAGGATACGGAAAAAGCCTGCCGCTTGCATCTCTGCGATCGATTCTACAGGCACGTTTCGCTGCGCCGTGCATTGCTTCGCGCGCGCTTTCAGCGTCGGAATCATGGCCTTTGCGCGAGCAACAAGCTCTTCAGCCGAAGGAATGGGACCGGTCCGGTCCTGCATGGCGACAACGGTTGCCATTTGCGTTTCTCCCGCAATTTGTCGACTCAAACCATATCGAGACGCGACATTCGTAAAATTTTTTGCCATTCAATACGCAAATCGTCAATTGAAAACCGCTTTCGCTTTCGATACGAGTAAAAATAACATGTCTGATGTAACGAAATCGAGGATTGACCTTTCCGGTCAAGTCGCCATCGTAACCGGCGGAACCCGCGGGTTGGGCCGCGCCGTTGCGACGCAGCTTGCCGAGGCGGGGTGCACCGTTGCGGTGTGCGGACGCAACGCACCTGATTCGCTTCCGGCCGGTATTCACTTCCGTGCATGCGATATCCGCGATGCCGATGCTGCGAAAAATTTTGTCGACTGCATTGCCGCCGAAAATGGCCGACTCGATATTCTCGTCAACAATGCCGGTGGGTCCCCACCGCACGAGGCCGCGAAAGCCTCTCCCCGCTTTGTCGATGCGTTGGTCAAACTCAATATGCTTGCCCCGCTTTATATGGCGCAGGCCGCTTACCCCCATATGGCCAAGGCTGGATCGGGCAGTATTGTGAACATCGCCAGCGTATCGGGCGCACGCCCGTCACCGGGGACGGCCATTTATGGTGCATCCAAAGCAGGCTTGCTCAACCTGTCGCAAAGTCTGGCGCAGGAATGGGGCAAAGATGGCATCAGAGTGAACGCGATCGTCGCGGGGCTAATGACCACCGAAAATGCCGAAGCCACCTATGGCGATGCTGATGCGCAGGCCAAGGTCGGTGCGTCAATGCCGCTGGGCCGGATGGGTACGGGTGACGATATTGCGGGTGCTGTGCTCTGGCTGTGTTCCGATCTCGCTCAATGGGTCAGCGGCGCGCGGCTGCAAGTCGATGGCGGGGGCGAACGACCCTATTTTCTTGATTTGGTGAAAGGAGGCTAAGCGATGGGGATCAAGGCGCTTGGCTATGTTGCTATTGAAACGGCGCAGCCGGAAAAATGGAACCAGTTTCTGACGCAGGTTGCGGGCGTTATGCGTGCGCCGGATGCAGCCGATGGTGCGGCATTATACCGGATCGACCAGCGGCCATTTCGTTTCCGCATCGAAAAATCGTCGCGCGACTGGTTCAAGGCGGCTGGCTACGAAGTGACAGACGCTGCTGCGCTGCGATCGCTTGCCACCGCGATCGAAGCAAGCGGGCGTTCGGTTGAACATTTCCGTGCTTCGGATTGCGTACTGCGCTGCGTCGTCGCCGGGTTCCGAACGAGTGATCCGGCGGGCAATGGCCTCGAATTCTATTGCGGTGACAGCAGCGCCGACGAGCCCTTTGTCTCGCCTATCGGCGTGCCCGGCTTTATCACCGGTGACATGGGCATGGGCCATGCGGTTTTCAGCGCGCCTAATTTTGCCGAAGTTCTTGCCTTTTATAAGGATGTGGTCGGTTTCCACGAGACCGACATGCCGGCCTTCCATCTGATGGGACCAGAAGCGCCGCCCATGCATTTCGCCTTCCTCCATGCCGACAATGGCCGCCATCATAGCATTGCATTTGGCGAGGGACCCGTGCCGCCATCGGGCGCTGTACATGTGATGCTCGAATATCCCAATTTGATCGAGGTCGGCAAAGCACACGACCGAATGAAGGCGCATGGCTATGCTGAATCGGCCACAATCGGACAGCATTTCAACGACGAGACTGTCGGTTTCTACGTGCAGACACCTTCCGGATTCGATCTCGAAATCGGTTGCGACAGTCTTGTGATCGATCCGGCCAACTGGAACGTTACCAAACATGAGGGCATCAGTATCTGGGGCCATGAATGGGCCTGGCAAAAGGCCTTGAAAGAAGCGCAAGCGGAGGCGGCCGAGTAATGCTCGACAAGCGTATGACTCCAGCCGAGATTGTCGGCGAGCTTCGCGACGGGATGACGCTGGGTATTGGCGGCTGGGGACCGCGGCGTAAGCCGATGGCTCTGGTACGCGAAATCCTGCGCTCTGACCTGAAAGATCTGACCGTCGTAGCCTATGGTGGTGCCGATGTCGGCATGCTGTGCGCCGCGGGGAAGGTCAAGAAACTGGTTTTCGCTTTCGTCTCGCTCGACGCCATTCCGCTTGAACCCTGGTTCCGCAAGGCTCGTGAGGCGGGGCAGATCGAGGTTCTCGAAGTCGATGAAGGCATGTTCCAATGGGGGCTGAAGGCAGCAGCATTTGGCCTGCCCTTCCTGCCGACCCGTGTCGGCCTTGGCACCGATCTGGCTGAACTGGGCGGCCTCAAGACCGTGCAATCGCCCTATGCCGATGGCGAAACGCTTATCGCTATGCCTGCATTGAAACTCGATGCTGCCCTACTTCACGTCAACCGTTCCGACTGGCGCGGCAATGTCCAGTTGTTCGGTGCTGACGTTTATTATGACGAATGGTTCGCCAAGGCGGCTGCGAAAACTTACGTCAGCTGCGAAGAACTGGTCGACAAGATGGAAGACCATTATCCCGATGAGGCGCAGGCCAATGTCTTCGAACGCTGCTTCGTTTCGGGCGTGGTCGAAATCGCTGGCGGCGCGCATCCCAGCTCGATGCCTCCGCTCTATGGTCCAGACATGAAGGCGTTCAAGGCCTATGCCGACAGTGCACGCGAACCTGGCAACTGGGCCGAGGTGGCCGACCGTTTCGTCGGCGTGGATGAGGCCAGCTATCTTGAAAGTATCGGCGGAAAGGAAGCGGTCATGAAAACCCCGCTGGCGATTTACTGATGGCTACGCTCGCTGAACTCTGCATCGTCGCTTGCTCCGAGGCATTTCGTGGCAATGGCGAGGTGATCGCCACAGGCGTTGGCCCCGTGCCGCGCCTTGCCGCCAGCCTCGCCAAGCTGACGCATAGCCCCGAATTGATGATGACCGATGGCGAGGCCTATCTGGTTGAGGATCCGGTGCCGTTGGGGCCGCGCGGCTATGATGACCGCAAGGCGGCGGGCCACCTGCCCTTTTCGCGCTTCTTCGACAGTGCGGTGTGGACCGGACGCCGCCATGCGATGGTCACGCCAACACAGATCGACCGCTTCGGCCAGATCAACCTGTCGCAACTGGGCGGCACGCACAAACAACCCAAAACGCAGATGCTGGGCGTGCGCGGCTTTCCGGGCAACACCATCTACCATCCCAACAGCTTCTTCTTCCCGGCGCACGGCCCGCGCGTGTTTGTTGAAGGCGAAGTCGATATGGTCTCGGGCGTCGGCTATAATCCAGCCAAACGGATCGCGGGTGGCAATTATTCGGGGGTCGACCTGCGGCTGATCGTCACCAATTTTTGCGTCATGGATTTTGGTGGCCGGGACAGTGCGGTGCGTGTTGTCTCGCTGCATCCCGGAGTGTCTTTTGACGAGGTGCAGGCTGCGACAGGCTTCGCTCTCGAAAAAGGCGAACTGGCAGAAACGGCCATGCCGACCGACGAACAGCTCGCCATCATAAACCGGCTTGACCCGCACAACATCCGTGGCAGCGTGATCAAGGATAATCCGCCAGCAAAGAGGAGTGCGGCATGAGCGATCTGGTAGAACCCAAAAAGGTTGAGATCACCTACGAAACAGACGAACCCATTCAATATGAAGTGGTCGACGGTGTCGCATGGATCATGATGAACCGCCCCGAATTCAATAATGCCCAAAATGGCCAGATGACCTACGCGCTGGACGATGCGTTCCAGCGCGCAGTCAACGACGATGCGGTGAAGGCGATCGTACTCGGCGGGAATGGCAAGCATTTCTCGGCGGGCCACGATATCGGCACACCGGGGCGCGACCTGCACAAGGAATTCGAAAACCGCCTGATGATCGCGCCGCATACCAACAAGCCGGCGGCCGAACTGCTCTATACGCGCGAGCAGGAACAATATCTGGGCATGTGCCGCCGCTGGCGCGATGTACCCAAGCCGACTATCGCGATGGTGCAGGGCGCGTGCATTGCGGGCGGGCTGATGCTGGCATGGGTGTGCGACCTGATCGTGGCGAGCGAGGATGCCTTTTTCCAGGATCCCGTGGTGCCGTTGATGGGCATTCCCGGCGTCGAATATTTCGCCCATGCCTATGAATTGCCACCGCGGGTAGCCAAGGAATTCCTGCTGCTCGGCGAACGTATGCCTGCGGCGCGCGCGGAACAGTTCGGCATGGTCAACAAGATCGTGCCGCGCGATCAATTGAAACAGGCAACCGCTGCCTGGGCCAGCAAGCTGGCCGCCGGTTCGCGCCTTGGCAACTGGCTGACCAAACAGGCCGTCAACCATGTCGAGGAACTACGCGGCAAACGCAGCGCAATGGACGCTGTTTTCCACATGCATCATTTCGCCCATGCCCAGAACGATCTGGTTACCGGCGATTCAATCGGTGGCGTAAGTGGCAAGTCGGCCGCTGCAGCAAACAAGAAGGCGGGATAGTTACTGTTGCTCAAAACCCCGCTCACCAAGGCCCTTGGCTGCCGCGTACCCGTTATCCAGACCGCGATGGGCTGGATCGCGACACCGCAGCTTGTGGCCGCAACCAGCAATGCGGGCGCGTTCGGTTTTCTTGCAGCAGCCGTGATGTCGCCCAAGGAAACGGCAGAGGAAATTGCCAAGCTGCGCGACCTGACGCCGCATTCTTTCGGAGTTAATTTCCATAGCTTCCAGCCGGGAGCGACGGAAATTGTCGAGATCATCCTCGCCAACAAGGATCGCGTCCGCGCGGTCAGTTTCGGACGCGGCCCCGACGCCAAGATGATCGGCCGGTTCAAGGATGCTGGCATCCTCTGTATCCCCACCGTCGGCGCGGTAAAGCATGCGCAGAAAATGGCCGAGCTGGGCTGCGACATGGTGACAGTACAGGGCGGCGAAGGCGGCGGACATACTGGTAGCGTGCCGACCACGGTGTTGCTGCCACAGGTGCTGGATGCAGTGCAGATTCCCGTTGTCGCAGCAGGCGGCTTTGCCGACGGGCGCGGGCTGGCGGCGGCGCTGGCCTATGGCGCGTGCGGCATTGCGATGGGGACACGCTTCATGATGACGTCGGACAGCCCCGTCCCCACCGGACCCAAATCCGCCTATGTCAAGGCGGGCACCGGCGATATCATCGTTTCGACCAAGGTGGATGGCATCCCGCAGCGGATGATCCTCAATCCCCTGCTCAAACGCATCGAAGGATCGGGCAGGACCGCAATGTGGGTGCGCGCCATCGAAGCGGGGCTGGAAATGAAACGCCAGACGGGCATGGGTTGGGGCGATGTTCTGCGCACCGCCAAGGGCATGACGAGCCATGGCGAAATGCCGCTGGCGCAAGCGATGATGGCCGCAGCCGCGCCGATGATGATCCAGCGCGCCGTTGTATCGGGCGACGCCGAAAATGGCCTGATGGCCACCGGCATGGTCGCTGGCCGCCTCAACGATTTACCAAGCTGCCAGCAACTGGTCGATAGCATCATGGCTGAAGCCGAAGTCCGGCTTTCAGCGCTAACCGCATATAAGGCTTGAGGAGCAACCCATGCCCATCACCTGCACGATCAAAGACAAGATCGCCGAAATCGTCTTCGACGTTCCACCGGTCAACGCCTTTGATAGCGACACCTGGATGTCGATCCCGCAGATTATCACAGAGGCAGGCCGCAACCCGGAGGTCAATTGCATCCTCATTCGCGCAGAAGGTCGAGGCTTTTGCGGCGGCGTTGATATCAAGGAAATGCAGGCGCATCCTGAACGGATCACCATCCTCAACCGCGGCAATTACCTGACCTTCAAGGCAATCCGGGATGCCGAGGTGCCGGTGGTCAGCGCGGTCCACAAATTTGTGATTGGCGGCGGCATCGGCATTTGTGGGGCGTCGGACACGATCATCGCAGCCGACGATGCCTATTTCAGCCTGCCCGAAGTTGATCGTGGCGCGATGGGCGGGGCGTCACATCTCTCGCGCATGCTGCCGCTGCACAAGGTACGTGCAGCCTTTTTCACCGGCGGCAATATCCCCGCCGAGGAGGCCTATCGGCTGGGTGCCGTGGAAAAGGTTGTGCCGCGCGCCGACCTCGAAGCCGAAGCCCGCGCATTCTGTGCAGTCATCGCATCCAAATCGCGCAAGGCGCTGGTAATCGCGAAGGAAGCGTTGAACGGCCTCGAACCGCGCGACGTCGATCGCGGCTATCGCTGGGAACAGGGCTTCACACTCGAAATGTACATGCATGAAGACAGCCAGAAATCGCGCGATGCCTTTGTCGAAACCGGCAAGGCGGCTGAATTCTGATGCATCTCCATTACACCCCCGAACAGGAGGCTTTCCGTACCGAGGTGCGCACGTGGATGGAGGCGCATGTTCCCAAGGATCCTCTGGTCACGCTGGAATGCAAGGAAGGCTTCGACCAGCATGTCGAGTGGGAACGTACGCTTGCCAGCGGCAATTGGGGCATGGTCACTTGGCCCGAGGCCTATGGCGGGCGCGGGCTCGACCTGATCCAGTGGTTGATTTTTGAGGAAGAATATTTCCGCGCAGGCGGACCCAATCGCGCCAACCAGAATGGTATCTTCCTGCTTGGCCCGACAATCATGGAATTCGGCACCGAGGAGCAGAAGAAGCGTTTCCTGACCCCGATGGCGAAGGGCGAAGTCATCTGGGCGCAGGCCTGGTCCGAACCCGGCGCGGGCAGCGACATGGCGGCAATTTCTTCCAAGGCCATTCGGGATGGTGACCATTATGTCATCACCGGTCAAAAGACCTGGAGCAGCCGTGCTGCCTTTGCCGACTGGGGCTTTGGCATTTTCCGCACCGACCCCGAAAGCAAGCGCCACAAGGGGCTGACCTTCATCCTTTTCGATCTGAACACGCCCGGCATCACCCGCCGCCCGATCCGGCAGCTGCACGGCGACACCGGCTTTGCGGAACTGTTCTTCGACGAGGTGCGCGTACCGGTGGAGAATAGCCTCGCAGGCGAAGGTGAAGGCTGGAACGTCGCGATGGCGACCGCCGGCTTCGAACGCGGCTTGATGCTGCGATCGCCCGGGCGGTTTCAGGCGACAGCCAAGCGGCTGGTCGAGCTGTACCGCAAGCATGAGGCAGAAGCCGCACCCTCCGCACGCGAGGCGGTGGTGCAGGCCTGGATGGCGGCCCAAGCCTATGCCTATAACACCTATGCCGTTGCCGCGAAGATCATGGCGGGCGGCAAGATCGGCGCCGAAGCGAGCCTCAACAAGATTTTCTGGTCAGAGCTTGATCGATCGATGCATCGCACCGCGATGCAGTTGCTGGGTGCGCATGCGGAATTGAAACGCTTCGATGACGGTTCGGTCAACCAATGGCTTGAGGGCTATATCTTCTCGCTCTCGGGACCGATCTACGCAGGCTCGAACGAGGTACAGCGCAACATTACGGCGGAGCGGTTGCTCGGCCTGCCACGTGTGGGAGCAGGCTGATGGATTTCCGTTTCACCGAAGACCAGCTGACCCTGACCGAAAGCGTCCGCGATTATCTTGCCGGAACGCACGGCCCCGAAGTGTTGCGGCGTCTGGATGCCGCCAGAGAACAAGGAAACGCACCGCGTGATCCCGCGATCTGGCAGGGCTTGGTCGATATGGGGCTGACGGCGTTGCTGGTCCCCGAAGAACAAGGCGGTTTGGGCATGGGCCTTGTCGATGCGGCCTTGATCGCAGCGGAATGCGGACGCGCCTGTCTGGCCGAACCGCTGGTCGATACGGCACTGGTCATGGTTCCATGGATCGTTGCGCAGGGCGACCTCGAAAAGATCGCTTCGATCTTGCCTGCGGTGGTTTCTGGCGAAGCGACTATCAATGCCGCCCATGCGATCAATCCGTGGGAATATGACGGGCACGGCGATAAGCTAGAGAGCGTCGATCCATTGCGCCCCCTGACCGCGGGTGAAGGAGCGGACGGCGACGATCATTTGCTTGATCTTGGCGCTTTGATGAGTGCCGCCCAATTGGTCGGTCTGGCTGACGCGATGCTTACCCAAGCAACCGAATATGCCAAAATCCGTACCCAGTTTGGCCAACCCATCGGCGCTTTTCAGGCGATCAAGCATCAGCTTGCGAGCTGTGCGGTCGCGATCGAATTCGCCAAGCCCGTCGTCTGGCGCGCTGCTGCGGCGATGCAGGATGGTATCGCATCCGCACCGATCCATGTCAGCCATGCCAAGATCGCCGCGACCGATGCCGCGATGCTGACGGCGGAAACCGCGATCCAGGTGCATGGTGCGATGGGCTATACCTACGAGGTCGATCTCCATTTCTGGATGAAGCGCAGCTGGGCGCTTGCCGGTGCATGGGGATCGCGTGCTTTCCACTTGAAACGGGTTGATGAGGCGGTGCTCGGCGGCACGCTGGAAATCGGCCCGCAATCCACTTTTGCATAAGGAATAGAAATGGCTGAAGCCTATATTATCGATGCAGTACGAACTCCGATAGGACGCAAGAAGGGTAGCCTCGCAGAAATCCACCCTGCCGATCTGGGCGCGGCTCCAATTAAGGCGCTGGTCGAACGAACCGGAATTGACGCAGGCGCCGTCGACGATGTCGTTTGGGGCTGCTGCGATACCATCGGGCCGCAAGCAGGTGATATCGGGCGCACCGTCTGGCTCGTCGCTGGACTGCCGCAACATGTGCCAGGGACAACGATTGACCGGCAATGTGGATCCAGCCAACAGGCCGTGCATTTCGCGGCACAGGGTGTGATGTCGGGTACACAGGATTTGGTTGTCGCGGGTGGTTCGCAGGCGATGAATGCGATTCCCATTTCGGCAGCGATGCTTGCGGCGGAACCTTATGGCTTTTCCAACCCGTTCAACACTTCTCCCGGTTGGGTCGCGCGTTATGGCGACGGCATCTTGAACCAGATTAATTCAGCCGAAATGATTGCGAACAAATGGGGCATCAGTCGCGAAGCGATGGAGGAATTCGCCCTCGCCTCGCATCAACGCGCACAGGCCGCTTGGGACAATGGCTGGTTCGACCGGGAAGTTTCGCCGCTTGCTGGCCTTGAGAAAGACGAAACGATCCGCCCCCAGACTACGCTCGAAGGGCTCGCGTCGCTCAAAACCGTGCAGGAAGGTGGTGTCATTACAGCGGGTGTAGCCAGCCAGAATTGTGACGGTGCGGCCGCGTTGCTGATCGCTTCGGAACAAGCGGTGAAGGATCATGGACTGAAACCGCGTGCGCGCATCCACCACATCTCGGTACGCGCCGACGATCCGGTATTGATGCTGACCGCCCCCATTCCGGCCACCGAGTATGCGCTAAAAAAAGCGGGCATGAGCGTGAACGACATCGACCTGTTCGAATGCAACGAAGCGTTCGCATCCGTACCGATGGCATGGATGAAGGAACTCGGCATTCCGCACGAGAAGGTCAATGTGCAGGGTGGCGCGATTGCTCTGGGCCATCCGCTGGGCGGCACGGGCGCCCGGTTGATGACAACCTTGCTCGGCGCGCTGGAACGTACCGGAGGGCGCTATGGCCTGCAAACCATGTGCGAAGGCGGCGGCCAAGCCAATGTGACGATTATCGAGAGGCTGTAATGGGTATTTGCAACGGAAGAACCGTCATCATCACCGGCGCGGCGCGCGGACTGGGGCGTGCCTATGCGCTGGCCTTTGGCGCGGAAGGTGCAAATGTCGTGGTGAATGACATTGGCACCTCGCTTTCGGGTGAAGGCCGCGACACATCGGCGGCAGACGCCGTTGTCGATGAAATCAAGGCGGCGGGCGGAAACGCGGTCGCCAATTATGAAGACATCACCGACTGGGATGCAGCCAAGCGCATCGTCGATGCTGCGGTAGAAGCTTTTGGCGACCTGCATGTTGTGGTCAACAATGCCGGCATCGTGCGCGACCGCATGTTCGTATCCGCCACGCTGGAAGAATGGGATGCGACGATGCATGTCCATCTGCGCGGCCATTTCTGCCTTTCACGCCATGCGGTGGATTATTGGCGCGCCAAGCAAAAGGCAGGCACTAACCCTGATGCACGCATCATCAACACATCTTCCGGGGCTGGATTGCAGGGCAGCATCGCGCAAGCGGCCTATTCAACTGCAAAGGGCGGCATTGCTTCGCTGACATTGGTGCAGGCGGCGGAACTGGGCCGCTATGGCATCACCGCAAACGCCCTCGCACCTTCGGCCCGCACCCGCATGACCGAACAGGCCTTTGCAGACAAGATGGCGACCGAAGGGCAGGCATTCGATGTGATGGATCCGGCTAACATAGCCCCCACGGTTGTGTGGCTGGGCAGCGGCGAAAGCGCCCACGTCACCGGCTGCGTCTTCGAACTCGAGGGCGGCAAGATCATGATCGAGGACGGCTGGCGCGAAGGCCCGGTGGTCGATGCCGGCAAATGCTGGGATCCAGCCGATGTTGGCGGCGCAGTCGACAATCTGCTTGCCGAGCGCGTCCCCCCTCGCAAGGTTTGGGGGACTGCCTAATGGAATTCAGCTTTACCGAAGAACAGGCGATGATCAGCGAAACGGCGAAAGCCTTTTTCGCCGAAAATGCCACTTCCGAACGCACGCGCAAGGCGATGGCGGCCGACGGCATCGATCGTGCATTGTGGCAATCCTTTTGCACCGAACTCGGTCTGGCCGGCATCGCCCTGCCCGAAGCGCATGGCGGGGCAGGATTGGGGCTGGTCGAATTTGCACTGGTTGCCGAGGCAGCGGGTGCGCAGGTCGCGGCACTGCCGTTGCTGGGCCTTGTCACGGCAGCGCGGGCGATTGCAGCAGGCGGCAGCGATGCACAAAAGGCACTATGGTTGCCCAAACTCGCCAGTGGCGAAGTGATAGCCGCCGCCGAAGGCGCGCCCGATGCAATATTCACCGACGGCAAACTGACTGGCACCTTCGATCTTGTACCGCATGGCGGCGTCGCGCAGATGTTCCTGTTCGTCACCCCCGGCAACGCCTGGATCGTGCGGGCCGATGCGCCCGGCGTATCGGTGCAGCCGCACACCACGATGGACCAGACCCGTCCGCTCGCCAAAGTGACTTTGTCGGCCGCCGTCGCCGATCCCCTTCCCAACGCTCAAGCAGCGATTGATGCGCTCCACGCGGGGGGCTGGATCTGCCTTGCTGCTGAAGCCTTGGGTGGTGCGCAGGCGGCGCTCGATCATACCGTCGCTTATGCAAAGGAACGCGTTCAGTTCGGTCGGGCTATTGGCTCCTTTCAGGCCTATAAACACCGGTTGGCAGACATGATGATCGAAATCGAACAGGCGCGGTCGGCTGTCTATTGGGCGGCATGCGCCGTCGATGAAGGTTCGGACGAAGCCGAAATCGCTTTGCACGCTGCGAAAAGTTTCTGCGCCGACACTTTCTTCCTATGCGCGGGCAATATGATCCAGCTGCACGGCGGGATTGGCTTCACCTGGGAACATGACGCGCATCTCTATTTCAAACGTGCGCGTTCAATCCAGACGATGCTGGGCCATGGCAATTTCCACCGCGAACGGGTGGCGAAGCTGATTTTGGGAGAAGCGGCATGAAATTGGGTTTCTCTCCGGAGGAAGAAGCGTTCCGCGCCGAATGTGCCGATTGGCTCAACGCCCAGATGGCAGGCGAATTCCGCGACATCAAAGGCATCAGCACGCTCACCGAAAAAGCTGAGCGGCGCAAGGAATGGGAACAGCATCTAGGCAGCCATGGCTGGGGTTGCATCGGCTGGCCCAAGGAATGGGGCGGCCGCGGGGCGAGCCTTGCCGAACAGGTTATCTTTGCCGAGGAATATGCGCGTGCGGGCGTTCCCGGGCGTGTGAACCATATCGGAATCGAACTGGCCGGGCCAACGCTCCTCGCCTTTGGCACAGAAGAACAGAAGAAACGCTTCCTGCCCGATATTGCGGCCGGCAATACGATTTTCTGTCAGGGCTTTTCCGAACCGGGCGCAGGATCGGACCTTGCCAGCGTTCGCACCAAGGGACGGCTGGAAAACGGATCATGGATCGTCAACGGCCAGAAAATCTGGACCAGCCTAGCGCATATCTCCGACTGGATCTTCGTTGTTACCCGCACCGAGGAAGGGTCAAAGGGGCCGAAGGGCCTGACCTTTCTGATGATGGAAATCGACCAGCCGGGCATAGAAATCCGGCCAATCAAGCAAATCAACGGTGACGCCGAATTTAACGAGACCTTCTTCACCGACGCCACCTGCCCCGAAGACAGCCTGATCGGCGCAGTCGGCGACGGTTGGAAAATCGCGATGGGCCTTCTCGCCTTCGAACGCGGTGTATCGACGCTGGGCCAGCAAATGGCTTTCCGCAACGAACTGGACGAAGTGATCGCCGCAGCAAAGGCCAACGGTGCGGCAAATGATCCTCTGATCCGTCAAAGGATTGCGAAGGCGGAAATCGGGCTGCGGCTGATGCGTTACGGTGCGCTGCGCATGCTTTCCAACACCGATCACAGCAAGGTCGATGGCGCGGCACTGACCTACAAGATCCAGTGGGCAAGCTGGCGGCGCAGCCTTGGCGAACTGGCGATGGACGTCCTTGGTCAGGGCGGCGAAGTCAACGATAACCCGGAATATGAATGGTCGATCTTGCCCAACCTGTTTCTCTACAGCCGCGCGGATACCATCTATGGCGGGACCAACCAGATCCAGCGCAACCTGATTGCCGAGCGCGGCCTTGGAATGCCGCGCGAGCCGCGAGGTGACGTATGAACATTCCGGCCTATCCCGAACCGCGCGGTCTGTTGAAAGCCAAGACGGTGGTCGTCACAGCGGCGGCAGGAACCGGCATCGGCTTTGCAGTCGCCAAACGTGCGGCCGAAGAAGGCGCGACTGTGTTGATCAGCGATTTTCACGAACGGCGGCTTGGCGAGGCCGCCGACCGTATCGCCGCGGAAACCGGCACACCGCGCCCTGCAACCTTTGTTTGCGATGTAACACAACAGGACCAGGTCGATGGTCTGCGCGATGCCGCTATTCGCGAACTCGGCCATGTCGATGTCCTCATCAACAATGCGGGGCTCGGCGGCGAGGTAAATGTCGTCGATATGACCGACGATCAATGGTCGCGTGTGCTCGACGTTACACTCAACAGCGTATTCCGCATGACTCGCGCCTTCCTGCCGCATATGCAGGATCGAAAGTCGGGCGCGATCGTCAACAATGCCTCGGTCCTCGGCTGGCGGGCGCAAAAGGGTCAAGCCCATTATGCCGCAGCCAAGGCTGGCGTCATGGCCTTCACCCGCTGCTCTGCGGTCGAGGCAGCCGAACATGGCGTGCGGATCAACGCCGTCGCTCCGTCGATTGCGATGCACGCCTTCCTCGCCAAGGTGACAACCGACGAACTGCTCGCCGAATTGTCGGCCAAGGAAGCGTTCGGTCGTCCGGCAGAGGTGTGGGAGGTGGCAAATGTGATGCTGTTCCTCGCGTCCGAACTGTCATCTTACATGACAGGCGAAATCGTTTCGGTTTCGAGCCAGAGAGCATGACCAAGGTTTTTGATACCCCCACCGCACTGACCGGAAGCGAAGGCACCGCTCTCGGCCCGACCGAATGGCTGACTATCGATCAGGAGCGGGTCAACGGATTTGCTGAAGTCACCGGCGATCATCAATGGATCCATGTTGATGTCGAACGCGCCAAAGATGGCCCCTTTGGCGGCACTATTGCGCATGGTTATCTTACGATGAGTCTTGTGAATTACTTCCTGCCACAGCTGATCGAAGTGCGCGGCTTTGCCCATGCGGTGAATGTTGGCGCAGACCGGCTCCGTTTCTTGGCACCCGTCAAGGTTGGCAGCCGCATTCGCGGGGTTGGCGAGATTGTGGGCGTTGAAGAAGTAAAGGGCGCGATCCAGTCGGTCGTGCGCGTCACCGTCGAGATCGAAGGAAGCGAAAAGCCTGCCTGTGTCGTCGATACCATCAGCCGCTATTTCCCGGAGACCTGATCATGCCCACAACCGAACAGAAACTCGCCGCCGTCCACGGTTATGTCGATGCCTTTGCCAAGGGTGATGCCGAAGCCGTGGTCGCGCTGTTCGATGCGAATGCCACCGTCGAGGATCCGGTTGGAACGCCGATCAAGCGCGGACATGATGAAATCCGAGCTTTTTACGCCGGTTCGATGGCGACCGGCGCAAAGCTCGAACTTTACGGCACACCGCGCTGCGCAGCCGACTATGTCGCGTTTGATTTCGCAGTGAAGCTGGAATGGCAGGGGCAGAAAACGGTGATCGATGTGATCGATACCTTCCGCCTCAACGACGATGGCAAGATCGTTGAAATGCGTGCCTATTGGGGGCCGGAGAATATGAAGGCCGGATGATGCTGTCTCCTTTGCCCGCGACCATTCCCCACGCCGCAGAGGCCGCCGCAAAGGCGTGGCCCGATGCACCTGCCGTGATCGAGGGCGATCTGACACTGAGTTTTGCGGAGCTTTGGAAGCAATGCCGGGCTGCCGCTTCGGCATTGCTCGCCCGCGGTATCGGGCCGGGCGACAGAATCGCGATCTGGGCGCCCAACCGGTATGAATGGATTGTGGCAGCGGTGGCGACCATGTCGGTCGGTGCGGCAGTTGTTACACTGAACACCAGGCTGAAGGGCCGAGAGGCTGGCGACATATTGCGGCGAACCAAGGCGCATATCCTGTTCACGGTAAACGATTTTCTCGGCATCGATTACTGCGCGCTAATAGCTGATGAAGATTTGCCAAATCTGTCCGCGACAATCCTGTTCGACGAAGGCTTTGCGGCCTTTCTGGCGAGTGGGAAAGGCGCGTCCGATGCCGCAGTTGATGCTGCGCTTGCCACTATAAATGCGGACACGATTTCCGACATCCTCTTCACCAGCGGCACGACCGGCAGCCCCAAGGGCGTGCTGATGACGCATGGCCGTGTATTGCCGCAATGCGCGGTGTGGATCGGCAATACCGGGCTGTCCTTCGGCGAACGTTATCTTATCGCCAACCCTTTCTTCCACAGCTTTGGCATGAAGGTCGGCTGGGTCGCCTGCCTGCTATCGGGCGCGGTCGCCGTCCCCATGGCCCAGTTCGAAGTGCGTGAAGCTATCGATTTGATCGAGCGGTTGAAGATCAACTTCCTGCCCGGCCCGCCCACCATCTTTCAGATGCTGTTGACCGAACGCGACAAACAGCCTTTCGACACATCCTCTCTGCGCGGCGGAACCACTGGCGCCGCAACCGTGCCGCCCGTACTGGTCGACCGTATTCGCACCGAATTGGGCATCCGCGATATCATCACCGCTTATGGCATGACCGAGTGCGTCAACATCACCGGTTGCCGTCCCGGCGACCCGGTCGAGTTGATCGCGCAGACCTGCGGTGCGGCGATACGCGGCAACGAAGTGATCATCGCCGACGATGCGGGCAAAGAAGTCGCACGCGGCGAAACGGGGGAGATATTGGTTCGCGGCCAGGGCGTGATGCTTGGCTATTTGGACGACCCTGAAGCGACCGCCGAGGCGATCGACGCCCAAGGCTGGCTGCACACCGGCGATGTCGGCACGATGGACGAAAACGGCTATGTCCGGATCACAGACCGCAAGAAGGATCTGTTCATTTCGGGCGGCTTCAACGTCTATCCGGCTGAAGTCGAAAAGCTGTTGTCGGCCCACCCTGCGATCGCGATGGTCGCGGTTGTCGGCATCCCCGACGAACGGATGGGAGAGGTCGGCAAGGCCTTTGTCGTTCTACGCCCCGGCACGATCGCAATCGAAGCCGATCTCGCGACATGGAGCCGCGAGAATATGGCGAACTATAAGGTTCCGCGCAGTTTCGCGATTGTCGATGACCTGCCCAAAAATGCCTCGGGCAAGGTCCTCAAAAATGAACTCAGACGGGGTTGACTATGTTACAATAAGTGCAACTATTTGTAGATGTCATATAAGCAAAGAGTTCGTGAGACAATTCTACCACTTTCATTAGCAGGCGCGTTACCTGAAGCGTTCCGAGAGTGGCATTTTACTGGAAATACAACGGACCATGAACAAGCGATTGAGACCTGCCAGCTGTGTGGGCAGGAAGGGCTGAGGTATCACTTCGAAATAGCGAATACGGTTACAAAGCATCATCTTGAAGTAGGCTCAGAGTGCATTCTACGGTTCCAAGTGACAGTATATGAAAATGGCCGCGAGCTCGCACCAAATGAAGCAAAGCGGGTATTGAACCAGCACATTAAGGCAATGCGCTTGGAAAGCTGTCTACGAGCGTTAGATCGTTTGTCACAGACAGAAAACAATCAAATTCTTGCGAATGCCTTGTCTTACTACCGCTTAAACAAAGCATTGACTCCAAAACAAGCTAATGTGGTTTTCTGGAGACTTCAGGCTAACAACGTCGATCACGACCCGTCATTCTTCAAAGTCAGGTTGGACAAACAAAGATATCGAGATGATTTATCAAAAATGCAACGAAGGGATGTACACAGAATCTGGAAGGCGTTGAGCCCTTCACAGCGCAAAAAAGCTGAGGAGCTGGGACATCCGCCCCCGACCGACTAGAAAAATGGCGGAATACTAAACAGCCGTTGCTCCGCCATCGATTACCATCGCATGGCCGGTGACAAAGCTCGCCTCGTCTGAACAGAGCCACAGCACTGCACTGGCGATTTCTTCCGGTCGGCCCATGCGGCCCATCGGCGTCATGCCGTCCAGCACCTTGCGCATGTCGGGATTGGCGGCGAGCGGCGCCGTCATCCCGGTTTCAACGACGCCGGGGCAGACGGCATTCACACGGATGCCCTGCTGGGCCCAGCGCAGCGCGCCGTGCCGGGTCAGCCCGACCACGCCATGCTTGGTTGCGACATAGCCCGGCTGTGCGCCATTGCCGACGAGGCCGTTGATCGACGCGGTGTTGACGATCGCGCCCTTGCCGGCCTTCAGCATCACTTCGGATTGCTCGCGCATGCAGAGCATGACGCCCGTCAGATTAATGGCGATGCTCTTCGCCCAGATTTCGTCCTCATATTCGTTCGCCATCATCGAATTGATGCCGGCATTGTTATGCGCATAATCCAGACCGCCAAATTCGGACAGCGCGCGCGCCACCAGCGCCTTCACCTCGCCGCCGTCGGACACATCACATTTCTGGAAAACCGCAGTGCCACCGGCGGCCTTGATCATATCGACCGTTTCGTTGCCGCTGGCTTCGTTGACATCGGAAACAACCACCCGCGCACCCGATGCGGCAAAGCCCAATGCCGTCGCACGCCCGATGCCACTACCCGCGCCGGTGACCAGCGCCACTTTTCCATCGAATCCATAGTGCATCGCGCGTCCTTTCCTTGATTTGCGTAATTTTTTGCATAGAGTGTTACGCAATTCGCGGTCAAGGATGATATATCACATGCACGACATTTTATTCACGCCCGTCAGTCTGGGCGCGCTCACACTCGAAAATCGCATCATCATGGCACCAATGACCCGCGACCGGGCCGGTCCGGACGATGTACCGACCGACCTGATGGTCGAATATTACCGGCAACGTGCGAGCGCTGGCCTGATTGTGACCGAAGGCGTGCAGCCATCGGCGGAAGGTAAAGGCTATTGGCGCACCCCGGGCATCTATTCGCAGGAACAGGTCGATGGCTGGGCAAGGGTTGCCGAAGCGGTCCATGCCGAGGGCGGAAAGATCGTAATGCAGCTGATGCATGTTGGCCGCGTCGTCGTCCCCGCCAACCGCGGTTATGTCGCAGACATCATAGCCCCATCGGCTATCCCCTGCCCCGACAAGGTGCCGGGGCCCGACGGTGTGCCTGCAGAATGTGGTGCACCCCGCGCGATGACGCAGGAAGACATATTTCGCGTCGCCGAAGAGTTCGCAACTGCCGCCCGCAACGCCCGTGCGGCAGGGATCGACGGCGTAGAGCTGCATTGCGCCAGCGGTTATCTGGTCAACCAGTTCCTCAACGCCGCCAGCAACCGGCGCGAAGATGCCTTCGGCGGGTCGCCTCGAAATCGCGTTGCCTTTGCGGAACTTCTGCTCGGTCGCATGGCCGACAGCATCGGCGCTGACCTTGTGGGCTTCAGGATTTCACCCGGCAATCCTTACAACGGCATGGATCCGTCTAATCCAGAGCCTGTGTTCGCTGCCCTGCTTAACGCGGCAGACAGCATCGGCGATCCGCGCACGGGAACAGGCTTGGCCTATGTCCATGTGATCGACATGGGCTTGGAACATCTCGATGCCCTTGCAATGGTCCGGAAGAATTGGTCCGGCCCAATCATAGCAAACAACAATCTCACAGCCGAAAGCGCGCGCCTATTGCTGACGGGGGAGCGGGCAGAAGCCGTATCATTTGGTCGGGCCTTCATTGCAAATCCGGATTTGCCGATGAGACTGAAAACAGAAAAGGCGCTCGCCAAGACCAACTACGCATATCTCTACACCGGCGAGCAGCAGGGTTACACAGATTATCCGCAGCTCATGAACTGAACCGATATTCACGTTTACTGACACAGCCCGCGGTGCCTGAAGCCATTTGGATCGCGAAACTCATGTCGCATGTTTAGACATTGGCGACGTGCGCGACTGCTTTGCCCTTGCGCCAGTCGCGACATTCGTTGCGACCGCATCCACTGCGTTTGCTGCGCATTCGAAGTACAACGCTTGACGGTCGAAACCGCTGTTCGTTCACAGATCGAACTATTGGACCTATTGGAGGTTTGCGCCAAAAGTTCTGACGACGGTGCACATCTATCACTTTGGTATCCTGCCGCCCAGGTCGCGCAGAGTGAGGAATGAGATTGTGCCAAGCATGCCAGCCAGAAGGGCTATGGCGACAATGGCCATGTTGGCCCCCATTGAGTGGTCCGGCTTGATTGTTAGTGCATGATTGCCTCCTTGGCCA
>CAZQWC010000014.1:0-54226 GCA_964597055.1 uncultured Sphingorhabdus sp. | reverse complement strand
GAGGAGAACGAGCATGACGTCGATCAACGGCGTCGTGTTCATTTCCATCATCGGCTGGCCATCATCCTTGCCACCACTCATTGCCATGATTTTTGCTCCTTAAACTAGGACCGGCTTACTTGGCCGAATCGAGTGGCGGGAAGGGCGAGGAGATGAAGCCGACACGGGCAAAGCCTGCCATCTGCATCGAATAGATCGCACCACCAATGCAGCGGTAAGGCGTATTCACGTCACCGCGAATATGCGCCTCGGGCAGCATATCGGGGGTAATCGCCCCGGCCTTTGCTGCTTCTTCACCACCCAATGCGTCAAATTCACGCTTCAGATGCTTCGCCGCACGATCAACCAATTCGGTCGAATCCACCGGAGTGACGTTCCAGTAAATGCGGCATTCGCCTCCTGGATATGCACCCTGATAGGCATCGGAACCAGGCTCATTGCCGTTGGCGTCCGTTGTCGTAACCGAAAGCAAGACATTCTCACGCTTTGCCTTGGTCGGTTCAAACTGAACCACCGGCAGTTCCATTTTGACCGTCTGGATGGCCACAGGAATGGCGATCAGGAAGACGATCAGAAGCACCAGCATGACGTCCACAAGCGGCGTCGTATTGATGTCTGACATTGGCGTGTCTTCGCCGCCGCCTCCACTACTCATTGCCATTTGCTATTCCTCTCTGACTGCTTGCGCCACAGCCCGATAACGGGGCCAGCGCATTCGAATAGGATAATGGGGCCGCCGCATAGGGCGGCCCGAACCCATTCTTACTTCTTGACAGCAGCGGCCGGAGCAGCAGCAGGCTTGGCAGCCGGAGCAGCCGAAACTGCGGGCTTCACCTTGCCGCCCGAAGTTATGTAACCGAGCACGTCGTTCGAGAAAGACGCAAGGCTACGTGCGATGGTCTTGTTACGAGCCTGGAGCCAGTTGTAGGCAAGCACCGCAGGAACCGCAACGAACAGACCGATTGCGGTCATGATCAGAGCTTCACCCACCGGACCGGCGATCTTGCCGATGTCGGCCTGACCAGCGATACCGATTTTGATCAGCGCCGAGTAGATGCCGATAACGGTACCAAGCAGACCTACGAACGGAGCGGTAGCGCCCACGGTCGCGAGGAAGGCAAGGCCACCCGACAGCTTGTTGTTGATTGATTCTTCCGAACGCGACATCGCGCCGTGCAGCCAGTCATGGGCTTCAACGGGGTCGGTCAACAGGCCGTGCTGTTTCTGCGCCGAAATGCCGTCGTCGACGAGCTGGCGGAATGCGCTGTTCTTGTCGAGCTTTGCAGCGCCTTCTTCAAGGCTGTTGGCACGCCAGAAACCGGCTTTCACCTGCTTCGCCTGGTTCAAAACCTTCTGCTGCTCGATCAGCTTGGTGAACATGATGTAGAACGAGAAAACCGACATGATCACCATGACGCTGAAGATCGCCCAGCTGATGGGGCCGCCTTCGTTCAGTGCGGGGATGAGGCCGAATTTTTGTGCGGCGGCGGCTTCATTAGCAGCAGCTGCAGTGAGAATTGCAATCGACATTAGTACTTCCTCTCAAATTCAAAAATCTAAGGTCATAATATACCCGGCGTCAGTGCTCCCCTTAGCCGGGCCAGAATTTACTTCGGTATCTGCCAGCGGACGCGGCTGGACCAACTACCCGTGGTAGGCTGTCCGTTGCCATCCAGCGCTGGATCGAAACGTCCACGACGCTGGATATTCTTGCAGGTCGCATCGTCAAGATCGGCATGGCCGCTGGAAGACGTTATCGAGCAAGATTGCACACGACCGTCAGGCCCCACAACCACACTAAAGCCGGTGGTGCCTTCGCGTTCCTGCTGCAGGGCACGCGACGGATAGTCGTTGGTATTCGCCCAGTTGCCCGGATTACCCTTTGGAATGGGCTTAGGACGCTTGGCGACCGGCGGCGGCGGCGGCGGCGGAGCGGCAGGCGCAGGCGGAGCTGCGGTCGGCACGATCGGCGCGGCCGGTGGAGGTGTATCCACAGTGCGAACGGTTGGCGGAGGCGTAACCGTTGTCACGAGCGGCGGCGGCGAGACGACGGGCGGCTCGATCTGCTTTTCCGGCTCTGGCGGTGGTTCCTCTTCAGGCGGTTCTTCTTCCTTCACGTCGACGACGTTCAGCTTTGCCTTGACCTGTTGTACCGCCTCATAAGCAAGACCGGTAACCAACGCATAGCCAAGGAAAGCGTGAAGGAGCGCGACGATGATGATCGAGACCAGGCGGCTCGAACTCATTCCATCTTGATCAGCATATGCCATGCGGAAACTACTCTCCTACTTTCCCCAAAACGCGCGGACCGCTCGGCAAGCGTCACAAAACTAGAAGCCACCCAACTGGTCAGCGCTATTGAAATCTTTTTTAACGGCTGATTCCGGCATCGTCTTAGCGAGGCCCAAAAGCGCAGGCAATCCGGATTCTGCGATTAATCCGCAATTCATGGGCCTTGCCCCAGTCCAAAGGCATGAATAGGAATGTCAGCGCGGCGCGCGTTGAGCCAATTTGCGAAGGAATCCCAAGGTGAAGACAGCGATAACCATCAAAGTGGCGACGGCCTGTGCCTTGCTGTTGTCGGCACCACAGTTATCGGCCCAAAATTCCGCCAGCCCGGCTTTTGCCGTTCTGGCCCAAGGCGGTTCCTATGCCGATGTCGCCGATCTGGTGGTGCAATCGCCGCTGATTCTTGATGCACAGATACGCAAGGTTACAAAACTGCCGGAGGCCCAGACCGTTGGAGTTCCGGTGACGCTGCAACGCGTTCTGGTCGAAGCAGACGTGCTGTCCTTAATCCGGGGTAGTGACGGTTTTGCGGCGCAAGCGCGCTTCCTGCTAGACATTCCCAAGGACGCCAAGGGCAAAATACCCAAGCTGCAAAAGCGCCGCTATTTCCTGCTGGGATCCAAAGTTGCAGGCCGACCGGGCGAGTTAAGGCTCGCGCGGCCAGATGCGCTGGTCGAATGGAGCGCCGAAAATGATATGGTGCTGCGCGCGATAACCCGCGAGGCTGTCCAGTTGGAAGCGCCGCAAGCGATAAGCGGCATTACAAGCGCTTTCCATAGCCAGGGTTCCATCTTGGGAGAAGGCGAAACCCAGATATTCCTGCGCACCAGCAACGGGCAGCCAATTTCTATTTCTATCTTGAGCCGCCCGGGTCAAGCCAAGCGCTGGGCGGTGTCCACCGGCGATGTCATCGATGAATCGGCCATTGCGCCGGCGCGCAACACCCTGCTGTGGTATCGGCTTGCATGCAGCCTGCCGCGTACTCTCGACGCCAAATTGGTGGAGAGCGGCGACGCCGCCGACGTCGGGCGGGCGCAGGCGGACTATCGCTTTGTCATGGATTCGCTGGGGCCCTGTGGCCGCACGCGGCAGCCGGCAGGCGTGCGATAGGAGCTAACGCGACGCGCCCGGCACCCACAATATGTCGCCGCCCCGATCCTTGTTGATCAGGCGGCAGAGCACGAACAGATAGTCAGACAGCCGGTTCAGATAGGTCGTCGCCAGCGGATTGAGAGCCTCACTCCCCGCCGCCGATACCAGCGCGCGTTCGGCACGGCGTGTAATCGCACGGGCGAGGTGCATGGATGCCGCTGCCTCACTTCCACCCGGCAGGATGAAGCTGGTCAGCGCTGGCAGTTGCTCGTTCGCTGCATCAATTGCCGTTTCGAGCCAATCGACCTGCGGCTGGACGATACGCAAGGTCATTTCGCCGGGTTCGAAATTGTCTCCCGGAGTCGCAATATCGGCACCCAGATCGAACAGATCGTTCTGGATGCGGCGCAATCCAGCGATCATCTGCGCATCTCCACCGTCGCGCTCGGCTGCAGCTATGGCAATGCCAAGCGCGCTGTTCGCCTCGTCCACCTCGCCAATGGCATGCATTCGCGCGTCAGCTTTTGACCGGCGCGAGCCATCGACCAGCCCGGTCGAGCCATCGTCACCAGTGCGGGTATAAATCTTGTTGAGCTTTACCATCGCGGCGGCTTTAGTTGGCGAATGCGCCACCAATTACAATAATGGCAACCAGAGCGACAGCTATCGCCTGATATTTGACGCGCGCGAACATCATCTGGTTCTGTTTGCCAAGCGAACGGGGAATGCCGTTTTCGTCAACATCGTTCGGATCCATCTTGGCAAATGCCTGAAGCCCACGAACAACCGAATAAACCACAAATCCCATAACGATGATCAGGGCGATGATAAGTAAGGCAGCCATTGTCTTTATCCTTGGTTAGCGCTGTCGCTTTATCGTTTCAGCACGGCGGGTTGCATCTAGGCGTTGGACCGGGTGATGCCAAGCGGAAGCTTTCCCTGCCGCAATTGCTCTATGAGCGCGATACCGGAAATGCCCTCTGCGCGCAATTCGGCAAGCGGTTGCGACAAACGCGACTTTGCCAGCTTGTCGCCGTTTTCATCGAGCAAAAGGGGGTGATGCCAGTAAAGGGGTTGGGCAAGCCCTAGCAGGTCTTGCAATATGCGATGCACCGCCGTGTAAGCGAACAGATCAAGCCCGCGCACGACATGGCTGATAGCATCAGCAGCATCATCGAGTGTCGCCGCCAAATGGTAACTGGCGGGTGCATCCTTTCGCCACAAAATGACATCGCCAAACAGCATAGGGTCCGCCTGTTGCGGCCCGGCGACCAGATCTTTCCAGCTTATTTGGCCGGTTCGTGCGGCTGCCGCCGCCATATCGATCCGCCAGCAAAAATCGCCCTGCCCGTCGCGCCTGCCCCGGCATGTGCCTGGATAGACAGGGCCATCGGGGCCATGCCGCACCGGTTTGTGCTTCAGCGCTTCGGCAATTTCGCTGCGGGTGCACCAGCAGCGATAGACCAGCCCCATTGCCTTCAGCCTTTCGAGCGCGGCCGCATAAGTCCCGATCCGCTGCGACTGGAAGATCACCTCTCCGTCATGCTGCAAGCCGAGCCACTGCATATCCTCGATGATCGCGGCGACATGCTCCGCCCGGCTGCGGGTGCCGTCGATGTCCTCGATGCGCAGAAGGAATTTCCCTCCAAAGGCACGGGCAAAATCATGCGCGCACATCGCCGAAAAGGCATGTCCGACATGCAGCCGGCCATTGGGGCTGGGTGCAAAGCGGGTGGCCACGACCTGTTGCGGCGCAAAAGGGATGCCTGCTATTTTACCCACAGAATTACCATATATGGTGTCCATTGCCCCCTTGACGTCAATTTATGCCGCCATAATCTGCCTCATGTCAAAATGCTGTAACTTCCTTGGGAGAGGGAAGAAACAGTGTTAAAAGCATGGGGAGAGGGTTCGAGGCATGTACCACGCCGGATCATTCCAAGCTGGAGAGCGGGCACGACATCCCGATAATTGTCCTGCGCTCGTCCTCAACGCAGATTACACGCCGCTCAGCTATTATCCGTTGAGCCTTTGGCCCTGGCAAACCGCGATCAAGGCGGTATTCCTCGAAAAGGTCGATATCGTCGCCAGCTATGAACGCCATGTTCACAGCCCCAGCCGCGACATGCAGATCCCCTCGGTCATTGCGCTGCGCCAATATGTGAAGCCCAGCGAATATCCCGCCTTCACCCGCTTCAACCTGTTCCTGCGTGACAAGTTCGAGTGCCAATATTGTGGCTGCACGGACAATCTGACCTTTGACCATATCGTCCCGCGCCGCCTGGGTGGCCGGACAAGTTGGGAAAATGTCACCACCGCCTGCCTGCCGTGCAACCTGAAGAAGGGCGGACGGACGCCCGCGCAGGCACATATGCAGCTGCGCATGGCGGCGATCCGACCGACCAGCTGGCAATTGCAGGATCGCGGCCGCGGCTTCCCGCCCAATTATCTGCACGACAGCTGGCGCGACTGGCTCTATTGGGACATCGAACTGGAGGCCTGAGCAACAGGCTCAGCTGGCATACATTCCGGTCGGCACGGCCGTGCAACGGAAATAGTGATGCGCATCCCAGCTATCGACCGGCTTACCGTCGAACGATTCCATATCCCATTTCAATTTGCCTCGGACCAGTGACAGCTTGAATTTGGCGGTCCCGCTGTCCTGCCCTTCGGGTGATCCGTCTATCCCGACCGCAGCTATAACCCTCCATGTCTGCTTGCCGAGCTTTTCAATCCGCTTTGGCTGATAGAAATTCCCCTCACCATATTCGGCATAGCTGTGCAGCATGTTGGCGCTGATCACTTCTGCGCCGACAAGCTGGGCATGCGCATCCTCATTATCGGCCTGCATCGCGGCCATATAGGCCTTGCACTGCGCACGCCCTTCGCTGTCGTCCTTCATCCAGATTCCCTGGACTGCATTGGGAAGGACGGAGATTTTGGCAGCTGCAACCGGGCCTGCTAGCAAACCAAGCATAGCTACAGTGGTGGTAAAACGAGCGGCGTTTCGCATTGAAATAACTCACTTTCATTGGTTTCAGGCCGGATTAGCGCGCAAGATGCAGTTTTTCCAATACTAATCAGAGGTAGTTGCTTTTCTTCCGTCCACAGCATTTCTCCCGAATTGCCGTGCACGACGCAGTACGACATCTGGACCTGATGCACTCACCGTCCGCCCCAGGCCTGAATACCTGCATTTTCGGAGCAAGCGGCGGTATCGGCGCAGCGTTTGTTCGCCGGTTGCAAGCCCAACCGGACATAGCCCGTGTTCATGCGGGCGCGCGTTCGAACATGGATGGCGGCCCAAAAGTCCGGCCCTTCACTTTCGACCTGAGCAATGAAGCGAGCATCGCTGAAGCGGCTGGTAGCTTCGGCTTCCCCGATTTGACCATTGTCGCCACCGGTATGTTACATTCGGCCAATATCCAGCCCGAAAAGAGCCTGAAAATGCAAACGCCGGAGGCGTATGCAGCGGCCTTTGCGGTCAATACAATCGGCCCCGCGCTAATCGGAAAGCATCTGCTACCCCGCTTGCCCAAAGATCGGCGCAGCGTTTTTGCGGTGCTCTCCGCCCGCGTCGGTTCAATCTCGGATAACCGGTTGGGCGGTTGGCATGCCTATCGGGCATCGAAAGCCGCGCTCAATATGGTGGTGCGCAATTTCGCCATCGAAATGGCACGTACCCATCCGCAGGCGATCATCGTCGCCCTGCACCCAGGCACCGTTGACACTGCGCTGTCGCAACCATTCCAGCGCGGGGTAGCGGAAAACAAATTGTTCACCCCCGATTATACTGCGGGACGGATGCTCGACGTGCTGGACAGACTTACGCCCGAAGACAGCGGGCAGTTGCTCGCATGGGACGGCGAGAGGATTCCCTTTTAAGATGCTGCAAGTCGTCTGGTTCAAGCGCGATTTGCGGCTGGAGGATCATGCGGCCTTGTGCGCGGCGGCGATTCGCGACCGTATCTTGCCGCTGGTTATCGTCGAACCTGATTATTGGCGGCAGCCCGATGTGTCGGCCCGGCAGTGGAATTTCTGGCGCAGCTGCATCGCCGATCTGGGCCAGGCCATTTTTGCAAAAGGCGGGCAGCTTTGCATCCGGGTCGGAGACGCGGTGGACGTGCTGTCCGCAATCAAGGCCGAACACGGCCCCTTCCTACTGCGCGCGCATGAGGAAACCGGCAATGAATGGACCTTCGATCGCGACAAGGCGGTACGCCGCTGGTGCAAGGCAGAGGGTATCGCATTTGAGGAAAGCCGACAGTTCGGCGTCTGGCGCGGGCGGCGCGTCAACCGTGATCGCTGGGCGCAAGCGTGGGACCGGATGATGGCGATGCCCGCCCAGCCGGTTCCTCCGTTATTGATGTGGGAGCGCAGCGAGGCTGATAATCTGCCGGACGCAGCAGAACTGGGCCTGACAGAAGGCGGCTTGCAAGTGGTTCCCCTAGCTGGCCGTGCTCAAGCACTCGCGACGCTGCACAGCTTCCTCCACGAACGCGGCGAACATTATACCCGCGAAATGTCTTCACCGTTGAGCGGCGAGGCGGCCTGCTCACGGCTGTCATGGCATCTGGCCTATGGCTCGCTGTCGGTTCGCGAAACATTGCAGGCGGCGCAGGCGCGCTATCGCGAGCTGCCACCGTCGGAAAAGGCGTGGCGGCAATCGCTGCGCAGCTTCATCGCGCGGCTGCACTGGCACTGTCATTTCATCCAGAAGCTGGAGAGCGAACCCGAAGCCGAATATCGCCCGATGGCCCGGATTTATGAAGGATTGCGCCCCCGCCCCGCCGACAATGCGAAGCTCGCCGCATGGAGTGAGGGCCGCACCGGCTATCCTTTCATCGACGCCGCGATGCGCTATCTGAATGCCACCGGCTGGATCAATTTCCGCATGCGCGCAATGCTGATGAGCTTTGCAAGCTATGACCTGTGGCTGCCCTGGCAGGAAAGCGGCACCGCGCTCGCCCGCAAGTTCATCGACTACGAACCCGGCATCCACTGGCCGCAATGCCAGATGCAGGCGGGCGAAACCGGCATCAACACCATCCGAATCTATTCGCCGATCAAGCAGGGTTATGACCAGGACCCGCAGGGCGTCTTCATCCGCCGTTGGGTTCCAGAACTCGCCAATGTACCCGATGGCTGGCTGCACGAACCATGGAAATTGGCTGCCGATGAACTGGCCCGGCTATGCCCCGATTACCCCGACCGCATCGTCGATCATTCCGCCGCTGCAAAGGCCGCTAAGGACACGATCTACGCCCTGCGCCGCAAGCCCGAAGCGCGCGCCGAGGCCAAGGCCGTCGTCCACAAACATGGCAGCCGCAAACGCACCGCCGACCGCAAGCGTGCGGGGGTGAAGGCCGACCAGTTGAAACTGGCGCTCTGACCCATGCCCAAGATGCGCAAGAAATCGGACCTGCCGACCAAGACCTGCGCGGCATGCGGTCTGCCCTTCACATGGCGGAAGAAATGGGCGCGTGATTGGGAGAATGTCCGCTATTGCTCCGACCGCTGCCGGTCAGGAAAGGCCAGCCAGAAAGCGGGCTGAATCGCTTTCGATTTCCGCCTTCCGCTCCTCGCTGAAACGGTCGTACGTCCGCACCATCTGCGCCATGCGCGGATTGCCTTTCAGCCGGTCATTATGGCGCGCGATGAAATCCCAATAGAGATAGTTGAACGGGCAAGCTTTTGGCCCGGCCTTCGTCTTCACATCATAGGCGCAGCCGCGGCAATAATCCGACATCCGGTCGATATACGCCCCGCTCGCGACATAGGGTTTGGAGGCCAGCAGGCCGCCATCGGCAAACTGGCTCATACCCACCGTATTCGGCGCCTCGACCCATTCATAGGCATCGGCATAGACCGCGAGATACCACTCGTGCAGCTTGTGCGGGTCGATCCCGGCGAGCAACGCGAAATTACCGGTGACCATCAGTCGCTGGATATGGTGGGCATAGGCCTCATCCCGCGTCTGTTCGACGCAGGCCTTCACACAGGCCATTTTGGTATCGGCGCTCCAGTAAAAGTCAGGGAGCCGCCGTGTGGCTTCCAGCGCATTGCGGCGAACATAATCCGGCCCTTCGCGCCAATAGATGCCGCGCACATATTCGCGCCAGCCGATAATCTGGCGGATAAATCCCTCGACGGCATTCAACGGCGCACGGCCCGCCCGATACTCCGCCTCGACCGCGCGGCACATCGCCAGCGGATCGAGCAAGCCGATATTGAGATAGAGCGACACCACCGCATGGTAGAGGAATTTCTCCCCCGCCAGCATCGCATCCTGATAATCACCAAAACGCGGCAGCGCGGTCTTCAGGAAATGCGTGAACGCCGCCTCGGCATCGGCACGGGTGGTGGCAAACCAGAAGGGTTCGAGCGTGCCAAAATGGTCGGCAAAGCGCGCCCCGACCAGATCCAAAACCTCGCGCGTGATTGCATCGGGCAGGAACCGCAAAGGATGCGGCATCAACAGGTCGCGCGCGGCGGCCTTGCGATTATCATGGTCGAAATTCCACTGTCCGCCTGTTGGTTGGTCGCCATCCATCAGCAGCCCGGTCTTGCGCCGCATCTCGCGATAGAAATATTCCATGCGCAGCGCTTTGCGGCCCTCGGCCCAGCCATCGAATTCGGCATGGCTGGCAATGAAGCGATCGTCAGGCAGGATTTCGAGGTCGAGCGCGGTATCGAGTGCCTGCAAATCATGGAGCACGCGCCATTCGCCGGGTTCGGTCACACGGACGTGGGTTATGCCATAGCGGTCGGCCGCACGCAGCACTTCGCCTGCCAAGTTTCCGCTGTTTTCCGAATCGTCTAGCCGGACATAATCGACCTGCCAGCCCGCTTCGCGCAATTCCTCCGCAAAATGGCGCATGGCGGAAAAGAGGAAGGCGATCTTTTTCTTGTGATGGCGCACATAGCCGGTTTCGCCCGCCACTTCGGCCATCAGCACCACTGCCTTATCGAGATGAACGCCGCGCAGTGAGGATAAACCGGGAGTCAGTTGGTCCCCCAAAATCAGGATGATCGTCTGCGCCATAGCTTGCGCCTAGCTTGCGAAGGACGAAGCAACACTACAGGCATAAGGTCGTGTTGGGCGGCGGCGCAGACAACGCTAGTGCGACGTAATGACTGAACCCGCGACATCGCTTGATCCCGTCGCCAAATGGCTTGGCTATGCCGGGCTGCTGCCTCAATTGCTGGCTGTGGTCATGCTGGTCGACGATTCCTCCTTCAAATGGATCGCAATCACTGGGGGCTATGGCTATGCGGCATTTATTTTCAGCTTTTTGGGCGGCGTCTGGTGGGGTTTGGCCCTGAATGCCGTCCAACCGCCACGCTGGATCTATGTCGCTGCCGTCGCGCCCAGCCTGATCGCATTGGTCACCTATATTCCATGGATCTGGGGCTGGGATTGGCCAGCGCCCTCGCTGTGGATATTGGCTATTGGGCTGTTGCTGTCACCATCGGTCGACTGGGCGCTTGGGCAATCTATCGCACTGCCCAAAGGCTGGCTGCACCTACGCGTACATCTGTCGACCGGGCTAGGACTGTTAACCGCAGCACTTGCCATCGCCTGACGAAGGGCGGTTCAGTCGTTCTTCAACCGCAATGCCGGCACAGCCGCCGCGGCATCCTCCGGCGTGATTCCCGGCGGCGGCGCAACGGACAATCGCGCTTCTCCGCGCATCACTCGGGCTGCACGCTGGATGGCGTCGCGTACCCTGGGATAGACGCCGCAACGGCAAATATTGGTGATCGCCGCGTCAATATCCGCGTCAGTCGGGCTGGCATTTTTCTTGAGAAGGATCGAAGCCGCCATAATCATACCCGGCGTACAGAATCCGCACTGGACGGCCCCCGCCGCCACAAAAGCCTGTTGCAACGGATGACTGCGGTCGACCGACAATTTTTCGATAGTCGTAACAAAACGCCCCTCGGCCTCTGCCAGCGTCACAAGGCAGGATCGCAATGCCTCCCCATCAATATCGACAATGCAGGCCCCGCAATCGCCCTGCCCGCAACCGAATTTGGTCCCGGTCAAGTTGGAAGCATCGCGCAGCGCCCATAGCAAGGGCGTCTGCGGGTCCATCCGATATTCGACCGGCCGGTCATTGACGGTAAGTTTTGTCATCGAATGCGCTCGCTAAACCAGCTTTGCAAACAGGTCCAGCCGCATTAAACAACCGACCAGTTGCTTGTTAAACCGTGCGCAACCCGCAGGAAAACGGCATTTCCTCTTGTCATCGCAGGCCTTCGGGTATAAAGGCCCGCTCGGTTCGCCGCCTTCGATGCGCGGCGATTTTCGTTTTTTGCAGTCTTTCTGCGGGTTTTCAGCCCGCTAACCGATTCGATTGCGCAAAGAGTTCGGAGTGTGGATTTTTTATGCAGATTATCGTTCGCGAAAATAATGTGGACCAGGCGCTGCGTGCCCTGAAGAAGAAATTGCAGCGCGAAGGCGTCTATCGCGAAATGAAGATGCGTCGTCATTATGAAAAGCCCTCGGAAAAGCGCGCCCGCGAAAAGGCTGCTGCCATCCGTCGCGCACGTAAGATGGAACGCAAGGCTGCAGAGCGCGATGGCAACAAATAATTGCTGTCGCCAAACGGCAAAAAACAGGGCGCCCCTCCGGGCGCTCTTTTTTTTGTCTGCAAAGCCGCTAAGAGGGCGCGCAGCACTTCCATTTTCGAGGGTTTACCATGTCCGTCACCACCGTACCCATCCAGCCGATCAAAAAGGGATCGCTTCCCAAATTCTGGGCAGGAATTGCCGTTGTTGCGCTGGCTGGCGCAGGGCTGGCCTGGTGGGGCACGGGCGATATCCGCAGCAAATATGCAACCGACGTTCAATATCTGGCCGACAATGCCGATGAAGAAGGTGTAACCGTCACCAAGTCCGGTCTGCAGATAAAGACGATTCAAAGCGGCGAAGGCAAACCGCCGACCGACAATGATGTGGCGATGATTTCGATCACCGGCACGCTCCGCGACGGCAAGGTTTTTCAGGAACCTGCTTCCGGTCCCTTCCCCGTTTCGGGTGGCATCCCCGGTTTCACCGAAGCTCTCAAGCTGATGCAAAAGGGTGGCAAGTATAAAATCTGGATCCCGAGCGACATCGGCTATGGCCCCAATGATGTGCCTGACCAGAAAACCGGCGGCGTCGCTATCCCCGGTGGCAGCTTGCTGATTTTTGACGTCGAACTACAAGATTTTCTACCGCGCGACCAATTTGAGGCAGCGATGAAGCAGCAGCAGGAGCAGATGCAAAAGGCCGCCGAAGCTGCAGGTGCGGGCGCACCGCCGCCGCAAAACTGATCGGGTTACCGGGGTAACACCCGGTTAACCGCTTTGCGCTATGACTTTCGACCTATTGCCCGTTCGCGGGAGGCGAGAGGAAGAGCGATGACTTTCCAGTTCGATCAATTTTCGGCTGCTGTGCGTGCAGGCGGCAACATCACTGCTATGGATACACAGGCGTTGCGCCATTGGGCGTGGGCCGACGGCATGCTGTCGCAACGCGATGCGCAAGCCCTGTTCGAGCTGAATGCCCATGCAAAATCCAAAGATCCGGAATGGATCGCCTTTTTTACCGAAGCTGTATGCGATTTCGTGATCGATGGCAGCGAACCTAAAGGCTATGTCAGCGAAAAAGACGCACTGTGGGTTATCGAAGAAATCGACAAGGACGGACGCGTTGAAAGCGCCGGCGAACTGGAACTGCTTGTCAAACTAGCGGAAAAGGCAGTCGACCTGCCCAATGTCCTGAAATTCTACGCGCTGGACCAGATCGAACGCATCGTCCTCTCCGGCGAAGGCCCGACCCGTGAAGGCGACGTGCTGCGTAACACAGTGACCGCGGCCGAGGCGCATTTACTGCGCCGTCTGATCTTTGCCTCAGGCAGCCACGGCCCCGCCATTGTCAGCCGTGAAGAAGCCGACATGCTGTTCCGCATCAAGGATGCCTGCCTTGAAAGCGACAATGCCCCCGAATGGGAAAAGCTGTTCGTACAGGGCGTCGCAAATCACCTGCAGGGTTTCTCGGCCTACACCCCGCTGACCCGTGAGCGAGCAGCCCAACTCGAGAGCTTCATGCGCAGCAGTTCACCGAGCATCGGGCGCTTCTTCAAGCGAATGGGCGATCTGGACCTAAGCGTTGGATTTGCGGAGATTTTCCGCCGTGCCGAAGTAACGCGTGATCTCGATTCCGAAGTCGAGGAAGCCGAGGCGATTACTTTGCCTGAAAAAGGCTGGCTGGATCATGAAATTGCAAAACGCGCCGGTGTCGACCGCTATGAGCAGGCCCTGCTGGACTTCGTTGCCAGCTAAAGCCCGCCTACCAGCGCCAGAACCACACCAGCGCCGACAAGCAACAGTCCCAGCGCCTCCCCGGGCTTGCGCGCCTCGCGCAGGTAGAAGCGGCTGAAACCGAGCGTCAGGATCACTTCAACCTGCCCGACCGCGCGCACCAGCGCGACCGGCGCCGTGGCAAAGCCTGTGAACCAACAGGCCGAGCCGAGCGCCGCCAATACCCCCACCTGCCCAGATGTACGCCATGTCGCAAAGACGCGCGGCAATTGCTCGCGTTCGCGCCAGGCCACATAGCTGCCCTGCATCAATGTCTGCCACGCTTGCACCACCACCAGCGCAACCAGTGCAGCAAGCAGCTTGTCATTGGTTGCCAGTTCGAGCGAAGCTGATTTGACGAAGATCGAGGTCATGGTGAAACCCAATCCTGCACCGAGCCCGCACAAGGCGGCAGGTTGGACAATGTCATGCAGTTTAAGTCTTTGGCCACCCGCTGCCACGATCATCACACCTGCGACACCAACGGCAATCCCTCCGAGGGTTAGCCAGCTCAAAGTTTCACCGAGCAGCAGGAACGCTAGCAAGGCACCCTGCATCGCCTCTGTTTTGGCAAAGGCTGTACCCGCCACATAGTTGCGATAGCCAAAAGCCATCAGCAGCAGGTTGGTGCCAATGATCTGCGCAAAACCGGCGGCGGCGCAATACAGGACGAAGGGCAAATGGAGGTCTGGAAGGTCGCTGCGCGTCCACCACAGATACAGCGCCAGCAGCAGCGCACCAACCGGCAGGCCATACAGATAACGCACCAGACCCGCTGCATTGACCGAAAGCTCGGCCCGTACCCGTTGCTGCACGGCGGTGCGCCACGCCTGAAACAGGGCGGCAAGCAGAGTTGCGGGGAGCCAGATCATAAAGTCGCGAAAAAGACGATGGTTGCGATCGCCATCACGCCAGTTGCAATCCAGCCGGTGATCGTCGCGCGCGTGCCCAAACGCAGGCTGTGCATCGCTTTGCGGTTGCGCGCGATCAGCATCATTACCGCCATCAGCGGAGCAGCGAGCACACCATTGACCACCGCCGCCCAGTAAAGTGCCTTGGCTGGATCAATGCCGACATATTGCAGGCTGACGCCCAGCATCGTGGTAATCGCTATGGTGCCATAAAACAGCTTGGCCTTTCGCGGCTTGGCATCAAGGCTGCCTTTCAGACCGAACATTTCGGTGACCGCATAAGCAGCAGAGCCCGCGAGTACGGGAACCGCCAGCATGCCGGTGCCGATGATCCCCAATGCGAAAAGCGCGAAGGCGAAATTGCCAGCTATCGGTCGCAGCGCCTCTGCCGCCTGTGCAGAGGTTTCGATATCACGAACCCCGTTGGCATGCAGTGTTGCTGCAGTGGCGAATACGATCGCCAGCGAAACAATCGAGCTGAAGGCCATGCCAGTCAGTGTATCGATGCGGATGCGCGTCAGCTCAGGGCCGGCTTCTTTGGGTGTCATAAACAGCGGCTTCACATGGTGGCGTTTTTGCTCCTCAATTTCCTGTCCGGCTTGCCAGAAAAACAGATAGGGGCTGATGGTGGTTCCCAATATGGCGACGACTGCGGTTGCATAAGCCCCAGACCACTCGATCTGCGGCACGATCAACGAGGTCAGCGCCTCACCCCAGGGCACCTGCGCGACCATCACAACCGCAACATAGGCAAAGAGCGAGAGCGTCGCCCATTTGAGGATCGCTGAATAACGCTCGTAAGACATCCAGATTTCAGCGGCGACGCACACCACACCGAATAAGAGCGTGTAAAGCCCCATCGGTCCACCGATCAAAAGCCCGACCGCCGCGCCCATTGCCGCAAGGTCTGCGCCGAGGTTGATTATATTGGCAACCAGCAACAATGACACCATTGTCACCAGCAGCCAGCGGGGATAATGCCGCCGCAAATTGCGCGCGATGCCGCCCCCGGTGACACGCCCGATCTCCGCCGCAACCTCCTGGATCGCAACCATCAACGGAAAGCTGAACAGGAAGGTCCAACTAAGGCCATAGCCGAATTGCGCGCCAACCTGGCTGTGCGTGCCGATGCCCGAGGGATCATCATCCGCCGCCCCGGTCACCAAACCGGGGCCAAGGCGCGATAGGAATTGACGGAATTTACCCGTTTCGCTCATGCGTCGCTGGCTATGGTGGTGACGAGGCGCGCCAAGATGACTGCTTGGAGAATGACGGGGTTCATGACATCGTCTTACGCCATAGTCCGGCCAAGACAAGCCAGCGCAGAGGGAGAGCAACGATGCAATTTGCAGGCAAGACAGCAGTCATCACCGGAGGCGCGACCGGCATAGGCCTAGCGCTTGCGAAGCAGATGGGCAGCGCAGGCGCGCGGATCATCCTGTTCGAACCGCGCGAGGCGGTGCTGGGTGAAGCGGTCCAGGCGCTCAAGGCGCAGGGTATCGACGCCAAATATTTCGCGGGCGACGTGGCGGACGCTGCCGCTGTTGAGGCGCTCGCCAATTTCGCCTGGGTCGAGAATGGTCGCGGCGACATCATCGTCAACAATGCCGGGCTGGGAGGGCCGCGCGGCGGGATATTCGACACCGATCTTGCGGAAGCCCGCACACTTTACGACGTGAACTTCTGGGGCGTGTGGAATGGCATCCAAACGTTCGGCAAACGCTATCGCGCCGACGGCCTGCCCGCCGCAATTTACGCCACAGCGTCGGAAAACGCGCTGTTCAACGCGCTACCGACGGGCGGCGGGGCCTATGTGTCGGGCAAGCATGCCCTGTTCGGCCTGATGGACGTGCTGCGCCGCGAAATTGCCAACAAGCCCGAGCTTTCGAACATCACCCCCGGCATCATCATCCCCGGCTGGGTCGCCACCCCGCTGTCACGCCACAACGGCATGGAGGCTAACCGCTTTGCCGGGATCATTTTCAAGCAGATGCAGGACGGAGAATATTATCTGGTCGCCCACGCCTATAATATCGTCCGCCTGCGCGAACGGATCGACGAGCTTGAGGCCGCGTTCGCAAACTACGCTCCGCGCTATGACGGCGACGAGGAGTATGACGTGCAGCTCTATTATGCGCGATTGGCGGCGGAACAGGCGGCGAGCTGATTTGCCGCGAAGCAATGTATTGGCGATATTAGTTGTTGTCGATCCGCTCAAAAATTGCCGGATCATCCTTTGATCGAATTTTAAGCCTGTGAGTAGCCAGCGTTCCAGCGGATGCCTCGATCCATGCGGTTACCGCACCTTCGGTTTGCTTACGGCAATAGTGACTGAGCGTGCCATCGCTACCTCTCAGCCAGATCCAGACTGATCCGTCGCGTTCCGTAAATTGACTACTTTCACTAGCACGAAAGGCGGCAGAGCATTGATCGTCTTTACTCAGGTCCGCCTCAGCCAGATTGACTGTCGCTGAGCCAGAATTTTCTCTTTCTGGTGCGCAGGCGGTCAGAACGCACAACAAGATAATCGGCAGAAATGGGTGGCGCAAACCAGACATGAGAACTCCTTTGTAATAACCACCCTTCGAAATTATGCCGGCAACAACCCTTCCTCGGCAATCTTCTTCTTCCAGACGAGCGGCGCGCTGGTGTGGACATTCTCGCCGGTGGAATCGACCGCGACGGTTACGGGGAAGTCGCTGACTTCAAACTCGTAAATCGCTTCCATGCCCAGATCTTCAAAGCCGACAACCTTGCTGCCCTTGATCGCGCGGGCGACGAGATAGGCCGCGCCGCCGACTGCCATCAGATAGGCCGACTTGTGCTTGGCAATGGCCTGTGTCGCAGCGGGGCCACGCTCGGCCTTGCCGACGCAGCCGAGCAGGCCCTGTTCGAGCATCATGTCCATGAACTTGTCCATGCGCGTTGCGGTGGTGGGGCCGGCTGGGCCGACGATTTCCTCACCCACCGGATCGACCGGGCCGACATAATAGATCATCCGCCCCTTGAAGCTGACGGGCAGTTCCTCACCCTTCGCCAGCATATCGGCGATACGTTTGTGCGCGGCGTCGCGGCCGGTCAGCATCTTGCCGTTGAGCAACAGGCGGTCGCCTGCCTTCCAGCCAGCAACCACTTCCGGCGTCAGTTCATCAAGGTTCACCCGCTTCGCCGCGCTGTCGGGGGCCCATTCGACCTTGGGCCATTCGTCCAGCTTGGGCGCTTCGAGGAACACCGGCCCCGCACCCTTCAGCGTGAAATGCGCGTGGCGGGTGGCGGCGCAATTGGGGATCATTGCGACCGGCTTTGACGCGGCGTGGGTCGGATAATCCATGATCTTCACATCAAGGATCGTCGCGAGGCCGCCCAGCCCCTGCGCACCGATGCCGAGCGCGTTGACCTTGTCGAAAATCTCGATGCGCAGCCGTTCGATATCATTTTGCGGACCGCGCTCCTTCAGTTGCGCCATGTCGATTGCGCCCATCAGGCTTTCCTTGGCGAGCACCATCGCCTTTTCCGCGGTGCCGCCGATACCGATGCCGAGCATCCCCGGCGGGCACCAGCCAGCGCCCATTTGCGGGACCATTTCGAGCACCCAGTCGACGATATTGTCGGACGGGTTCATCATCTTGAACTTGGTCTTGTTCTCACTGCCGCCGCCCTTGGCCGCTACGTCGAAGCTCACCTTGTCACCCGGCACCATTTCCAGATGGACGACCGAGGGAGTGTTGTCGCGGGTGTTGACGCGGGTGAAGGCGGGGTCGGCCAATATCGAGGCGCGCAGCTTGTTTTCAGGGTGCAGATAGGCGCGGCGCACGCCTTCATCGATCACTTCCTGCAACGACCGGTGGCTGTCGAGCACACACTGCTGCCCCCATTTGACGATTACCGTAACGATGCCGGTATCCTGACAGATCGGCCGATGTCCTTCGGCACACATGCGGCTGTTGGTCAGGATCTGCGCGATCGCATCCTTGGCGGCCGGGCCCTGCTCCTTCTCATACGCCTCCCCCAATGCTCGGATATAATCCATCGGGTGGAAGTAGGAGATATATTGCAGCGCGTCGGCGACGCTTTCGATGATATCGTTTTCGCGGATCGTAACGGTCATGGAACAGGCCCTGTTTGCTGGGAGAACGCCATCGCCTTTACGCAGACGGGCCGGATGTTCAAGACCTCTCGGGATTCAACAGGAAAACCACATAGCCCCTGAATTTCGGATTGCGCGGCAGTTCGTGCGGAGCTTGCCATTCGCCATGCTGCACAAGGCCGATTTTGAACGGCAGTTTCACACGATCCAACTGGCGCAAATAGGCCTGATAGCCTGGTATCGTATGTCGGCCCTGGTAGGTTTGCAGCACCACTTCATCGACCGTTCCGGCCAGCGCGTTAAGCGCCGGGCTATCGCCACCACTGCTCCAGTCGAGCAGGCCGGTTACCGATAGGCTGGTCCCCACCGGCAAATCAGCACGCAGCTGTTTCAGAAAGGCAGCATATCCTGGCAACCCACGCGTCGCGGCGTCAAAATCAATCTGGATGCCTGCGATCCGGTTTCCTTTAGCGCTCCAGCTTTCCATGTCGCGCCGGATACGCGGCAGCACATTTGCGTCCCACGCCAGCGTCTCGACACGATAGACAATCCAGACCTGCGCATGCTTTACCCGCGGGATTGCCGGACGCAGATCGACGTAGCGCCCCTCAGGCCCGCCTTTGATCTCGGCAGCGAGGATATAAATCTCCTTCGCCTTGTCGAGCACCGGCTGCGGCTCCACCCCCGCCCATAGCCAGAAGGTGTCATAAGCGTGCGCATCTACACGCCCCTGCTCCGCCCGGTCACAACCAGACAGCAGCAACAGCGCGAAGAGCGCCAGCAGGCGCATCAGCGGCTCACCAATAGACGGTCAACTTCTTCGCCCAGGGCGAAGTCGGGAATTCGCGTTTCAATTGCTGGAACCACGCTTTGCGCTGGGCTTGTGATTGCTCGCTATCATCGCAGCCATTCAACCCGCTGGGCGCATAGCAACGGATAGCACGGTGCAGTGCATAAGCACGGTTTTCAGCCCCCGCCGCCGGATTGGCAATGATGGCCTTATAGGCATCCAGCCGCGAGAAACGCTTACCGCCGAAAGGCGTTGGGTTTCCACCCAATTCATCCTTGCCACGCGGCTCATCCAAATATTCGGTCACGCCGTAAAAATCGGGGTCCATGCCATGCGTCCGCACGAATTCACCCAGACACAAAAGCCCGCGCGGATCTTTGGCATTGGCGGCCAGCGTGGAGGCCGTGGTGCGGAGCGCCGGGCAAGCAAAATCCTTCGATCCTGCCCAATTGAACACCGCAACTTCCGAGAAACGGGGCGTTTCATAGTCGTCGGTGGCGATGCGCTTGGCATTGGCCGGAACCAGCGCGCTATCCTTTACAAAGCCTGCATAGGCGCCACGTGTCAGCTGCTTGTAGAGCAACGCGTACAGCGCGACGTTGCGTTCGCTCGCCGGAGCCGCCTTGTCGGCAGCACGCGTACGCAGCAAAGCAGGGCCAGCTGAATAGCGCAGCAGGATTTCGCGAATTTCCGGATCACGGATCGGAGAGCCAGCGGCATAGACCAGATCGAGCGCCTTGCTGCGTTCCAGATGCATGGCAAGGCCGATTTCAGCCGTGCCCTTCTGGAAGGGCAGCTTGCCCGCATTGTGCGCGGTGATCAGCGCCGCCCTGGCGCCTGCATCGCCGGTTTCGTCCATCGCCACCGCGCGCAGCAATTGCCGACTGTAACCGAGATAACCCGCACCGGACGCGTCAGCCGGGATCAGCTTCAATACGGCCGCGGGATTCTTCTCGACATAATAAGCGTGGGCTGCGAGCAGATAGGTGAACAGGTCTTCCTTACCAGCAAACCGCCCGCGCAATGCCTCGATCGAAGCACGGCTGATCGGGCCATTCTGCGCTTCTTGCCGGTTCTCCTCATCATAATAGCGCATTTCGCGCAGCGCGATCACCGCGAGCAATTCGGGATCGCTGGTGTCATCGGGCCCGAGTTCACCGAACAGCTTGATGTCCAGTTCCTGCACCAGATCGGCGAGCGAAATGTTGCGCTTGCCGGCATCTTTTTCGGCAAATTGGGCGATATATTCGTTGAGCAATTTCTGCCGGTCCTGCCCCAGCCAATATACACGGCGGAGGAGGCCGCGTACCGATGCGGCATATTCGCCATTGGGCCATCCCTTCAGATAGGCGCGCAAACCATTTTCGGCAGCGGTCAGCAATGCGTTGTCGCCGCCTTCCTTGTTGAGATCGCCATATTCACCAAAGGCGCTCTCGGTCGCCTGATTGAGCGCAACGCGGCCAATCATATAAGTCGTAGCCGCATCGAGCCAGTTGTCGCCGGTCTTGCCGATGCCCGAAAATGCGGCGCGCGCACCTGCCAGATCGCCATCATAAAAGGCGGCCGCCCCGATCAGATAATCGGCAAAAGCCTTCCCGGTCTTGGAGGAAACATTCTGTATTGCAACCTCGGCGACCGCTCTGGCTGTTTCGCCGCTCGAACATTGCGGGTTCATCGCGCTGCGCGCAGCCGCCAGCGTTGCCCGCTCGGCTCCGTTCAGCCCCTTGGCTGCGCCCACCGCTGCGATAAAGGACGCAGAACCCGACTGGTTCGACATGCAACGCGTGCCCCACGGGAAGTCGGCACTGTTATCCCGCTCCTTGCGCCCGGGCCCCAATATGCCCGCAAAATAGGGAAAGCTGAAAGGCTCTGCTTCGCTGCGACGGCGATCATTATAATAGCTGTCATAATCGGGAACGTTCGAAATCCCGATCGAGCCATGCCGATCATAGAGCAGCATCAGCAGATTGACGCGCGTGTCATTGCCCGGGCTGAGCAAGGCTGTTCCGCTGCAACCATTATTTTCGGTCTGCCGGACTTTCCACGTCGGATAGCAAGTCGAGTCCGCACTCGCTTGCGCGGGAGAAACAGCAAGAGGCGCAGCAAATGCGATGGCAGCAAGCACGAACGGACGAAGCTTCATAGTCGGGACTCCTTCATCCCGACTTGTGAGTCAGAGCGCGCGCGTCGTCAACTGTCGCGTCGTGCTAATGCCTTGATTTTTACGCAACCATTTCATTCACTGCTTGGGCTCGCGCATCCGGATCAATCCTTCCTGCGCACAGGTCGCGACCAGCCGTCCGTCCCGAGTATAAATCGATCCGCGATTGAAACCGCGACCCCGCCCGGTCCAGGGGCTGTCGCAGCTATAGAGTAGCCAATCGTCGACACGAAAATCTCCGTGCAGCCAAACGGCATGATCAAGGCTGGCGCTCATCATCCCCGGGGTCATCCAGGTCACTCCGTGGGCCAGCGTGCAGGTGCCAAGCAGCCAGCTGTCACTTTGATAGGCCAGCATCGCACGGTGGACAGCGGGATCGTCAACCGTCCGATCACGAAGTCGGAACCAGATATCCTGCCGTGCAGGCTGCCGCTTGTCGCCGCCCAGCCAGTCGCGGGCATCAACGGGGCGGCTTTCAAAGGCGCGTTCCCGAACGAAATTGGCACGGAATTTTTCGGGCACCTGATCGGCGAACATCGCGCGTAACTGCGCCTCATCCTTCAAATCTTCTGGCGGCGGCACATCAGGCATCGGCTCCTGATGGTGCAGGCCATCTTCCAGTTTCTGGAAAGACGCCGCCAGGTTCAGGATTGGCCTGTCTTTTTGCAGCGCGATTACCCGCCGTGTCGAAAAACTGCCGCCATCAAAATCGCGTTCAACGCGGAACGTGATTTCATAATCCTCGTCACCCGCGCGCATGAAGTAGGCGTGCAACGAATGCGCGATCCGCTCGGATCCTACCGTATCCTGCGCAGCGGCCAGCGCCTGTGCGATCACCTGCCCGCCAAAGACACGGCCCACGCCGCCGGGCTTGCGCATCCCCAGATACCAGCCATCGCCCATGCGCTGGACAGAGAGCAGGTCTTCAAGCTCGGTGACGAGTGGATTTTTTTGCGGTTCATTTCCAGACATGCCAGCGGCGTTAGCAGCGCCGACGGCCAAATTGCAATCGGTTCAGGTCGAGAAATATGACCTGCTATTCAGGCCGGACCTGTATTGCGGCGCGCCAGGTGGTGACCTGAGGCGTCGGACCAACATCACATACCCCCCACCATTCGTCTTTGGCGCGGCGGAATTTTTGGCCATCCCAAGCAAATTGGGTCGAGCCGCCACAATTGAGCGATGCTCGGCCGGAAGTTACAAGCATATGATCAGCCTCGTCCCAATAGGCGCCGGGAAGCGCTTCGGCCCAATCGTCGTCCGGGTCAGAGCCATATTCTATCATGGCCAGCCGGACATTGCCCGCATTGTCGACCAGCATCACCCTTTCGGAACTGTTGGTCGAACCAGCCATGCATTCGATCGTCAAAAGGGCGAGCGTGGTGGATCCATCCAGACGGACATAGTCGATCTTGTCGCCGGGTTCGGTCCGTTTGTTTTCGCGCTCGCACGAATAGGATGCGCGTTGCCGGGCAATTTCGGCGTCCGATAATCGTGCCGGTGGCCTTTCGGAAAAGGGTGGTACCACAATGACTGGCAATGCCGGCGCGGCGGGCACCTGCGCTGCCGGAATGTATCCCCTCACTGCAAGTGCGCTTTCATTGTGCAGCCGCCCCTGCACTGCATCCATATATACGAAAGCGGCTTCCAGCCCTTCAGTGGGCACCGACAGGGCGTCGGATCCCTTTTCAAGCAATGAAATGCTGTCGCCCAGACGCAGTTCGTCAAATACCCTGTGACCTGGCTGAAAAGCCGCATGCCAACTCCACGATGTCGGCGACGATTTTGCGCGGCGCGCCACAAATTCCACGTCGGTTTTGTTGTCGCCCAGCAGAATCGTGACTTTCCGTCCTTCGACATTGTTGAAATCATCCAACTCGACCTCAAGCATGCTGTCCGGCCCGGGTTCGCGCACAAATGTGACGTCCAACGGCCCCTCCCCTGCAGCAGTTGCGGTGCATCGGGCACCATTGTCGCACACGACCATCCAGTCTCCGAATGTGGCGGGATCTCCTACTGCGGTTGCCAACAAGAAAATAGTCATCAGCATGTTCGACAATCCTTTTTCATGGCACGCGTGCAGTTCTAGTCGACGGACCGGGTGTTGGCTTGATCTGCTCTATCAGGAGAATCAGCCAGCCGGTCCGCGGCGTCAACAATGCCGGTGAACTAATCCAAATGGGCATCATTTGACTGCGATCAAAAATGCGAATCCACGTAGCTGCGTCAGTCAAGTCGGCAATGACTTTATCCCCACCGATATTTTGTCGTGGATAAAAATTTTTTCCGGCTCGTCGCAAAAACTCTTGCGCGTCATACAAGCCTTAGGAAGTCCACGCGTCGCTGCGACGCACCCTCAAAACGGTGCGACGAATGGAATCAGGCAAGCGACGAATCGAGTCCCTAATTAACCATTTACCCTCTTGCGTCTGAAAATGGTTGAGGCACTATAGATAGCGGTTGGCCATAGGGGGCATACCTACAATTTGTGTTTCATCCTGCAGGAGCAATTCTGCAGCGGGGCTTTTTTGCCCTGAAAAAATGAAAGATGGCGCGCGAATTTATGCCCCTCGGGTCGCACAAAATGCTAAGGGAGGTGTTTGCTTCCCGAGTCGAACAAGAAGAGAACAAGCTTCTTGGGTTTTAACAGTCGGGGCCGACATTCAAACGGGGTGAGGGTCGGCACCAAATTGGGGAGCAAAGAGTCACATGGATTTCAGGGATACTGGCCGGGAGGCCGGAGAAGGCAATATGGCGGACATGCTCGAAGCGGAAAAGACAGAGACTGAAACCCCGCAGGTGAAAAAGGCGAAGCCTGAAAAGGAAGTCGCTGAAGCGAAAGCCAAGGCTGGCGACAGCAAGACCGTCGATGTGCGCCGGTTTGATGTCGTTACCGATTCAAGCCGCGATGATCTGCTGACCGAGTTCGGCAAAGAGACATTGCGCGACCGCTATCTACTGCCCGGCGAAAGCTATCAGGATCTGTTCGCCCGTGTGGCCTCTGCCTATGCAGACGATCAGGATCATGCCCAGCGGCTCTATGACTATATCTCGAAACTGTGGTTCATGCCCGCCACCCCCGTGCTCTCGAACGGCGGCACCGGTCGCGGCCTGCCCATCAGCTGCTATCTGAACAGCGTCGACGACAGCCTCGAAGGCATCGTCAACACCTGGAACGAGAATGTTTGGCTGGCATCGCGCGGCGGCGGCATCGGTACCTATTGGGGCAGCGTACGCGGCATTGGTGAACCTGTTGGCCTCAACGGCAAGACCAGCGGCATTATCCCCTTCGTCCGCGTGATGGACTCGCTCACCCTTGCCATCTCGCAAGGCAGCCTGCGCCGCGGATCGGCCGCCTGCTATCTCGACATCAACCACCCGGAAATCGAGGAGTTCCTCGAAATCCGCAAACCCTCGGGCGATTTTAACCGCAAGGCACTGAACCTGCACCACGGCGTGCTGCTGTCGGACGAGTTCATGGAAGCGGTGCGTGAAGGCGCGGAATTCAACCTGCGCAGCCCCAAGGATGGCAGCATCCGTGGCACGGTTGATGCGCGATCGCTCTTCCAGAAGCTGGTCGAGACCCGCCTCGCCACCGGTGAGCCGTACATCATCTTCAGCGACACCGTGAACAACGCGATGCCCAAGCATCACCGCGAACTCGGCCTGAAGGTATCGACGTCGAACCTGTGCGCCGAAATTACGCTGCCCACCGGCCGCGACCATCTGGGCGGCGATCGCACCGCAGTCTGCTGCCTCTCCTCGCTCAACCTTGAAACATGGGATGAGTGGAACGGCGACAAGATGTTCGTCGAGGATGTGATGCGCATGCTCGATAATGTGCTGCAGGATTTCATCGACCGCGCCCCCGACGAAATGGCCCGCGCGCGTTACAGCGCCGGCCGCGAACGTTCGGTCGGCCTCGGCGTGATGGGCTTCCACAGCTTCCTGCAATCGCGCGGCCTCGGCTTTGAAAGCGCGATGGCGAAATCGTGGAACATGAAGATCTTCAAGCATATCCGCGCCCAGGCCGATCAGGCGTCGATGGTGCTCGCCACCGAGCGCGGCGCCTGCCCCGATGCCGAGGAACGCGGCGTGATGGAGCGTTTCAGCTGCAAAATGGCGATCGCGCCCACCGCGTCGATTAGCATCATCTGCGGCGGCACCAGCGCGTGCATCGAGCCGATCCCGGCGAACATCTACACGCACAAAACGCTGTCGGGCAGCTTCATTGTGAAGAACCCCTATCTCGAAAAGCTGCTACAGGAAAAGGCCAAGGACAGCACCAATGTCTGGAACAGCATCCTCGAAAAGGGCGGTTCGGTGCAGCATCTGGATTTCCTGAGCCCCGAAGAGAAGGACGCGTACAAGACCAGCTTCGAAATCGACCAGCGCTGGCTGCTCGAACTCGCCGGTGACCGCGCGCCCTTTATCGATCAGGCGCAGTCGCTGAACCTGTTCATCCCGGCGGACGTGGAAAAGTGGGATCTGCTAATGCTCCACTTCCGCGCTTGGGAACTGGGCATCAAGTCGCTCTATTATCTGCGTTCGAAATCGATCCAGCGCGCTGGCTTTGCCGGTGGCGTAGAGGCGGATAACACCGCCGACGCGCCCAAGATCGAACTGAGCGCGGGCGAGCAGACCGACTATGAGGAATGCCTGGCGTGCCAGTAAGCCGTATCATGCTCCCCTCCCCCTTGTGGGGAGGGTCAGGGTGGGGGCGCGCCGCGTCTGCGGCGCATCTGACTCGGCTGCCCTAGCCATGAAACGCCTCGCTCTTGCCCCAAACGCTGTCACCCGCGCGCGCCGCTTGCGCCGGGACATGACGGGGCAAGAACGGAAATTGTGGATGGCGCTACGCGAGAATTTTCCGGCCGCGCATTTCCGCAAACAAGTGCCGATGGGAGCCTATACCGTCGATTTCGCCTGCCACATGGCAAAGCTGATTATCGAAGTTGATGGCAGCCAGCATGGTATGGAAAAGGGCGCCGCGCATGATGCAAGGCGCACAGAATTTCTCGAAAGTGAGGGTTACCATGTCCTTCGCTTTTGGAACAATGAAGTTGACCGGAATCTCGAAGGCGTGCTGACCATTATCGGCAATACGATCGAAGGTGCCGGAGAAGAAAATACTGGCGCACCAACGTGCGCCGCCCCCACCCCGCCCTCCCCACAAGGGGGAGGGAGCCATGAAACAAGCTGCGTTGGAGACCGCTGATGCCCCTGTTAGAAGCCCGCCTGACCTACAAGCCCTTTGAATATCCCTGGGCCTATGATTTCTGGAAACGGCAGCAGCAGATCCACTGGCTGCCCGAGGAAGTGCCTTTGGGGGAGGATTGCCGCGACTGGGCGCAGAAGATCAGCGAGCATGAGCGTAACCTCTTAACGCAGATCTTCCGCTTCTTCACACAGGCCGATGTCGAGGTGCAGGATTGCTATCACGACAAATATGGCCGCGTGTTCAAGCCGACCGAAGTCAAGATGATGCTGACCGCGTTTTCGAACATGGAAACGGTGCACATCGCGGCGTACAGCCATTTGCTCGACACCATCGGCATCCCCGAAACCGAATATTCGGCCTTCCTCGATTATCAGGAAATGGCGGACAAGTGCAATTATATGCACCAGTTCGGCGTCGACAATGATGAGGATATCGCCCGCACCCTCGCCATGTTCGGCGGCTTCACCGAAGGCGTGCAGCTGTTCGCCAGCTTTGCCATGCTGATGAACTTCCCGCGCTTCAACAAGATGAAGGGCATGGGGCAGATCGTCAGCTGGTCGGTGCGCGATGAAAGCCTGCACTGCGAAGGCATCACCCGCCTGTTCCACGCTTTCGTCAAGGAACGCGACTGCCTGACCAAGGCGGTGAAGGAAGACATTATCGATTGCTGCCAAAAGGTTGTGCGGCTGGAAGATAATTTCATCGATCTGGCCTTCGAAATGGGCCCGGTTCCGGGGATGACGGCGAAGGAAATCAAGCGCTACATCCGCTACATCGCCGACTGGCGTCTGGGCCAGCTCGGCCTGCCCGCCATCTATATGGTCGAAGACCACCCGCTGCCGTGGTTAGCGCCGTTGCTCAACGGGGTGGAACACGCCAACTTCTTCGAAACCCGCGCGACCGAATATTCAAAGGCCAGCACCCGCGGCACCTGGAACGAGGTGTGGGACAGCTTTGACAAGCGCAAGAAGAAGGTCGCCAATGATGGCGTGGCCGAGGCCACCGATGAGGCCGATATGTTTGCGCAGGCAGGGGTTGCGGCGGAGTAGGTTGACAATGAACTTGTTCCGTATATGTTCTCTTTGAATTGAGAGGACGCAACCCATGAACTCGATCGAATTTTGCGCAGGTGCAGGAGGGCAGGCTTTAGGTCTGGAGCAGGCTGGTTTTCGGCATAATGCGCTGGTCGAGATTGAGCCTGACTTTGCCGCCACGCTGCGCCTTAACCGACCGAATTGGGATGTGCGCTGCGCCGACATGAATGGCTTTGACGGGCGCCCCTTTGCGGGGACTGACCTGTTTGCAGGTGGCTTACCCTGCCCGCCATTCTCTATTGCGGGCAAACAATTGGGCGAGCGCGATGAACGCAACCTCTTCCCTGCTGCCATCCGCCTGATCGACGAAATCCGTCCGAAAGCGATCATGATCGAAAATGTCCGCGGTTTCCTCTCCGCGGTATTCGAAGATTATAGAAATGGCCTGAAATGCCAGCTGGAAAAATTGGGGTACAAGACCGATTGGCGTTTGCTCAATGCATCCGATTTCGGTGTACCGCAATTGCGTCCTCGTGTGGTCATCGTCGCGTTGCGCAAGGATTATGTCGACGCCTTCGACTGGCCGACCGCTCTGCCCCACAATCCGCCAACAGTTGGTGAAACGCTTAAAGACCTGATGGCTGCCAATGGCTGGTTGGGCGCAAAGCGTTGGGCCGAACAGGCCAATGACATTGCCCCCACTATTGTCGGCGGCAGCAAGAAGCATGGTGGCCCAGACCTTGGCCCGACCCGCGCGCGCCGTGCTTGGGCGACTTTGGGTGTTGAAGGTAAGAGCCTATTCAATGAGGCCCCGTCTGCAGATTTCGTCGGCATGCCACGCCTTACCGTCCGAATGGTCGCCCGCCTACAGGGCTTCCCAGATGAGTGGCACTTTCATGGTGGAAAGACGACCAGTTATCGTCAGGTCGGCAATGCCTTCCCCCCACCCGTAGCTCGAGCTGTTGCAAAAAATATCCAGATAGCCCTGTCGGTGCAGAAGCATTTTCTGGTGCGGGCTGCATGATGGCTGAAGGCTGGCTGACCCAAGCGAGACGAGAGTTTCATGCTTCGCTGCTGGCTTCCATCCTGACGCGCAATACCAATGATGTGCCAAGCAATGCTGACAGTTCAAGCAAAGTCAGCATCGCCATAGCCAATACGATGCTCGATCAGCTCGGCGACGCAGTAACAGCAGACAAGCTACCCGGCCAAACGGCGGGAGCCGATTTCGAAGAAATCTGTGCGACATTTGTCCGCATCTGCTTTGCTAGGCTCTCACACTTGCGACCAGGTGATTTCTTTGTATTCAAGGGCGGAGCAATTGCTCAGTTCGATCAATATGCCCATCTAGACGAGCTTGAAGCTATAGCCCGATCCAACAAAGAAATCGCAACTGCCCTCGGCTCAGACTACCTGATCAAACCTGATATTGTCGTGGGCCGAAATCCCGAATCCGATGATTGTATCAACGCAAAAGAAGCGCTCGTTGATGACGGCAGCGCTCGCCTAACCAGCTTACGGGCGTCCAACCAGAAGCAGCCGATCCTCCATGCTTCAATCAGCTGCAAATGGACGCTACGCAGCGACCGGGCGCAAAATGCGCGATCCGAAGGGCTGAACCTTGTCCGCAACCGCAAGGGTCGATTACCCCACATCGGCGTAATCACCGGCGAACCGATGCCTAGTCGCATCGCTTCACTCGCGCTTGGCACTGGTGATATCGATTGCGTCTATCACTTTGCCCTACATGAGTTGCGTCAGGCGTTAGCTTCAGACGGCAATGAGGATCGCCTCGAAATGCTCGACATGATGATTTCGGGGAAAAGATTGAGGGACATATCGGACTTGCCGCTCGATCTTGTGACCTAATGCCCCACCCCACCACCGCCTATAAAATCCTGAACGCCGCCCAATGGGCGCAGTTCCAGGCCGACGGGGTGTTCCACGGCGCGCCGGTGGATCTGGCCGATGGCTATATCCACCTTTCCGCCGCCTATCAGCTGCAGGGCACGCTCGACAAGCATTTTGCCGGGCAAAGCGGGCTGGTGGTTGCCGAGGTCGATCTGGCCGCGCTGGGCGAGTGCGTGAAGTGGGAGGTTTCGCGCGGGGGAGCACTCTTCCCCCACATATACGGCCCGCTGCCGATGAGCGCGGTGCTGGGGACGCGCGAATTGGATTAGTTCACGCAAAGGCGCAGAGGACGCAGAGATAATGACGGGCGCGGGAGCGCCTTTTTTTGTTTCACGCAAAGACGCAAAGATTTTAAAGATGGCGTCTCAAACCTCCCCGCTCATCCCCATTCGCTGCGCGCGTGATGTTTGGGGCAAGAGCTGCGCTCTTGATAATCTTTGCGCCTTTGCGTGAAACTTCAAATCGCGGCGGCGCGATTCCCCGCTGTCCTACACGCCCTATTCTGACTTATGCCCTGTGCCTTTTCGATAAAGGACGCATGCCATGAACCACCCCTCCCCCCTCCTCCACGATACCGACGCAAAGCTGCCCGCTGCGGCCTATCTGCGCTATGAAAGCCGGTCCGATGGCTGGAGCGGCGGGCGGCAGGCGGCTTTCCTCGCGCATCTGGCCGACAATGGCGTGGTCGAGGATGCGGCGCAGTCTGTGGGGATGGGCGTTTCGGGCGGCTATGCGCTGCGGCGGCAGGCGCGCGGGTTTGCCTTTGATCTGGGCTGGCAGGCGGCGTTGATCCTTGCCCGCCGTATCCTGTCCGACCGGCTGATGACCGCGGCGATCCGGGGGGAGGAGGCACGCTGGGTGCGCGAAGACGGCGTCACCACCTACACAAGGCAAAACACGCGCCTGTCGATGGCGCTGCTTGACCGGGTGAACCCCGCCAATGCCGCGCCAGAGGTGCTCGCGGTGGTCGTGCGTTTTGATTGCTATTTGCAGATGCTCGACGAAGGGCTGAGCGGGCAAGAGCTGTGGGAAATGTTCTTTGAGGAGGCGCTTCCAGCCAGCGACCGCGAGACCCGCGCCAGGGTATGCCATTCGCTTCTACTTTCTGAAGATTCTGAGGGTTTTGACGAAGAGGAGGACGAAGGGGACGAAGGCCCAATCGAGTATAAATCGATGGAGGGGCCGCCAATGCCCGATTCCCCTCTCCCCTTGGGAGAGTATATGCAGGCTTGGGACCCCGGACTTGATCCGGGGGAGCTAGCCGGAGTTGGTGAGGGGTTGCGCCATGTCGATAGCACTCACCCCCTCACCCAGCTGCGACTAACCGCCGATGGCGGTAAGTCTGCACAACCCTCTCCCAAAAGGAGAGGGGCAGGTTCACCTCTCGATCACCCCGCCCAGCGCTTGCCCCAGCCAGCAGGATATGTCACGTGCACCACAGGCAGGCGTCGGGGTCGTGCGACCTGCGGAGATGTTGTTTCTATGCCTTTTTTCCGACCGGCTGGCGTGATGCTGGCTATAACCACGGGCCTGTGCGTGCCCGCTGCCCTGTCTGCCGCCCCAGCCGCACCGGCGCCGCTCGTCTGCGCCGCCATCGCGCCGCTGCCCGCCGATCTGGCCGCAATCGCCAAAGCCAAGCCGGGGATCGAGCGCGAGACGGTCAATACGTCGATCAAAGGCCCGCTGCTCGGCGGCACGCTGGGCTGTGTCGAGACATTGGACGCCAGCGGCAGCAAGATTGCCGTGATGCGCTCTGAAGAATTCACGCTGCAGGGGGTGAAAGGCCGCATCGTCTATAACGAAGGCAGCGTCAGCATTACGCTCGACCCCAGCCGCCTGCCGCGCCGGAAGCTGTCGAGCATTGGCGCAGGGGACTTTCATTGCAGCTGGCCCACCATCGGTACCAACTCCGCGCGGTGCGAGGTCGGAATTGATGCCGATGCCAATATGCGGATGATCGGGCTGGCCGCCGATGAAGGGAAGGTTGCAGGGCTGGAAGTGCATCCAGCTCTATTCAAAACCGGAAACGACGCGATGGATGCCGATAAGCCCGTCCGGCTGTACAATGCCGCAGGCACGGCAATGGAGCAGCGCTGGAACAAGGGCAATATGGTCTTTATCCAATATCTCTCGTCAATGATGTTCGAAGGCCCGCAGTTTTTAAGTATTATCAATGGGTTGAAGCGGGATGAGTTTCTGACGGTCGAGGCCTATGAACGTGGCAAGGACAAACCGTCGGTCCGGCGGGCGGAGGCGAGCGTTGTTTTCGGCAACCTCAACACAGCGCTGGCACTGGCCGAGGCTTTGCGGAAGAAATAAGCGGGGCACGGATGCCTAGACGGTAAAGCTTTCGCCGCAACCGCAACTGCCGGTGGCATTGGGGTTGTTGAACACGAAACCGGCGGTGAATTCGTCTTCCTGCCAGTCCATCGTGGAGCCGACGAGGTACAGCACCGAGCCGCCATCGATGAAAAAGGTGCCGCCGGGGGTTTCGATGCGCTCGTCAAAGGCATTGGCCTCGCTTACATAATCGACCGAATAGGCCAGCCCCGAGCAGCCACGACGAGGAGTCGATAGCTTCACGCCAATCGTGCCTTCGGGCGCATTGCGCATCAGCTCGGCAACGCGTTCTTCAGCCGCGGGTGTCAAGGTGACAGCGGCCGGAAGCGGACGGCGGATTTTTGTTTCGGTGCTCATCACAGCATCCCCAGTTCGAGGCGGGCCTCGTCGGTCATCTTGTCCGGCCCCCATGGAGGATCCCAGACCAAGTTCACCTCTGCATCACCAATCCCCGGAACCGCGCCGACGCGCAGTTCGACTTCGCCCGGCATGCTTTCGGCAACGGGGCAATGCGGCGTCGTCAGCGTCATCGTCACCAGCGCATGGCCGCCATTGATCTCGACTCCGTAAATCAGGCCGAGGTCGTAGATATTTACCGGGATTTCGGGATCATAAATCTCCTTGAGCGCCTCAATCACCGCATCCTGCAGCGCCTCGTCACCCTCAGCCACAGGCTCGGGCTTTTGCGCGAGGAAACCTTCGAGATAGTCCTTCTTGCGCTCCAGCTTTTCAGCTGGACTTTCGGCATCCTCGACACGCGCCTTCGGCGGTGCATCAACGCTTTCGACTTCTTCGATCCGGATTTGGTCGCTCATCCAAAGATCCTCTTCACTCTTTCAAGGCCGCGGACCAGTGCCGCGACATCGCTTTCGTCATTGTAAATCCCGAAGCTCGCCCGCGCCGTCGCGGGCAGCCCCAAATGCTCCATCAGCGGCTGTGCGCAATGATGGCCGGCGCGGATCGCCACGCCTTCCTCGTCCAATATGGTGCCGATGTCGTGCGGATGCACCCCTTCCATGCTGAAAGAGACAATCCCCGCCGCATCTTCGGGCCCGTACAGCGTGATCGAATTGATACTGCACAACGCCTCGCGCGTCTGCCGCACCAACTCCGCCTCATGTGCGTGAATGGCATCGAGCCCGATGGCTGCGACATAATCGATAGCCGCACGCAGGCCCATCACCTCGACGATGGCTGGCGTGCCCGCCTCAAACCGCGTCGGTGCCGGGGCGTAGGTCGTTTTGTCAAAAGTCACCCGGTCGATCATCGAACCGCCGCCCTGATAGGGCGGCATGGCATCGAGCAATTCCTTGCGACCCCATAGCGCGCCAACCCCCGTCGGGCCGTAAAGCTTGTGCCCGCTGAACACATAATAATCGCAGTCAAGCTCGGCGACATTGACCGGCAAACGCGGCACCGCCTGGCAACCATCAAGCAGCAGTTTCGCTCCCACTTTATGCGCAAGCGCGGCAGCGCGTTTCGCATCGAGGACCGAGCCCAAAACGTTGGAAACATGCGCGAAAGCCACCAGCACATGATCCTCGGTCAGCATCGCCTCGGCGACATCGAGGTCGATCCTGCCATCTTCGGTCAGCGGGCAAACATCAATGTCATAGCCGGCAAGCTGCCAAGGCACGATGTTGCTGTGATGCTCCAACTGGCTAAGCAGGATGCGGCCCTTTTTGGGGAAGCTGTGCGCAACAAGATTGATCGCCTCGGTCGCACCGCGCACAAAGACGATCTCGTCTTCGCGCCCTCCGATAAATTCGGCCACTCGCCGCCGGGCAGCCTCATAGGCCAAGGTCATGTTCGCCGAACGCGCATAGACGCCGCGATGGACGGTGGCATAATCCTCTCCACCCGCGCGCATCATCGCGTCGAGCACAGCCTGCGGCTTCTGCGCGCTCGCAGCGGTATCGAGATAATGCCAGTCACGCACACCGGGGAACTGGTCGCGCAATTCGCGCGCTAGCCCGCCGCCTTCATTTTCCCAGCGGCCCAATGCGCGTTCGGTGACAATCGCCATCAGAAGGTGCCCCGAAGCGCTGCCTCGGCATAGCCGATCATATGGTCGCGCCATTTACTGTCGGCGATCTCGCCATAGGCTTCTGCGACGAAAGCCTGCATCAACAAATTGCGCGCCTCTGCCATCGGCAGGCCGCGCTGTTGCGCATAGAACAACGCCAACTCGTCCAGCTGGCCGATGGCGCAACCATGTGCGCATTTGACATCATCGGCATAGATTTCGAGCTCGGGCTTGGCGTTGATCGTCGCGGTACGATCGAGCAACAAACCCTTCGCTCCAAGCGCCGCGTCGGTCTGTTGCGCTGCCTGCGCGACGTCAATCCGGCCGATCATCGTGATCGTCGCCTTATCCATTGCCACGCCGCGCATCACCTGGTTCGAAGTCGCCCCCGGCGCGACATGGCGCAGGCGGGTGACGATTTCAGTGACTTCCTCGCCGCGACCAATGCCAACCGTGCCCAGTTCAAAATGCGCGCCTTCGGCAAGCGTCACGTCGATATCGAGCCGTTTGTAGCCGCCACCCGTCAGCAGGAAAAACGCCTCGCACCGCGCGCCTTCGGCAATGTCGATCTGATAGCGCTGGATATCGACTTTGTTCGCTGCACCCGTCGAAACGCATTTGTACAGCGGATGCGTTTCATCAGCCGCAACCGCAATATGCTGCGCATCTGGCAAGGCCTTCAGCCCCGCCAGCACCTCGGCAGGCGCATAGCGCCATTCCTCGTCATGACGGGTCGGCAGGACAATTGTCATTCCAATACACCGTCACCCTGAACTTGTTTCAGGGTCCATTTATCAGCCGAGAGATTCGGCTCGTGTTGCTCGATGGATGCTGAAACAAGTTCAGCATGACGTTGAGAGACAAGGCGGGCGCAATCGATCACGTAGCCAGCTCCCGATAGCCCTCACGCTCCAGCTCGAGCGCGAGTTCGGGCCCGCCGCTGCGCGTGATGCGACCGTCGGCGAGGACGTGGACGAAATCGGGCTGCACATAGTCGAGCAGACGCTGATAATGGGTGATCAGCAGCACGGCCTTTTCCGGTTTGCGCATGATCCGGTTGATGCCTTCGCCGACCACGCGCAGCGCATCGATATCGAGGCCGCTGTCGGTTTCATCGAGGATCGCGAGCGCGGGATCGAGGATACCCATCTGCACCATCTCGTTGCGCTTCTTCTCGCCGCCCGAAAAACCGACATTCACAGGCCGCTTGAGCATTTCCATATCCATGCCCATCGCATCGGCCTGCGCTCGGGCAAGTTTCAGGAACTCACCGCCCGACAGCGGTTCGTCGCCGCGCTGCTTGCGCTGCGCATTCAATGCCTCGCGCAGGAACTGCACGTTGGACACGCCGGGGATTTCAACCGGATATTGGAAACCGAGGAACAGGCCAGCAGCAGCGCGCTCATGCGGCTCCATTTCGAGCAGATCTTCGCCGTTGAAGGTCGCCGAACCCTCGGTCACTTCATAGCCGGGGCGACCTGAAAGCACATATCCCAGCGTCGACTTTCCGGCACCATTGGGCCCCATGATCGCATGGATTTCGCCCGCATTGATGCTGAGCGACAGGCCCTTGAGGATCGGCTTGTCTCCGACGGTGGCGTGGAGGTTAGTTATTTGGAGCACAGCAAGTCCCAATTTAAACGGATGGTATTTCAATAAATAAAATATTGCCAATCTGATTTTCTAATATTATTTCGTAGGCACGGTCAGAAATATAAATTCTATTCATTAAAGTCATATATGGATCTCGCCAAAAGTGATATCCATCAATTTGCTTGTTGTTAAATACGAACCTTACTGGATCATCGGGATTTATACCTTCGGGAACAGGTGGGGCAAAGGGGTCGTTGTATCTTCGCCATTTCTTTAAGAATCCATGATCATATTCATACAAAAATGCATTTGTATTCTTTCTGTCAACGCTATCTACTCTATTGCAAACATTCCATATCCAATGGTCGGCCAGAAAGTTCTTTTTGCGATCCAGCATCTTTATCGGAAAAAACTGGTGAACATCCGGCTCTACTTGTTCAATTACAAGTTTGAACTTATCGCTGATGATTTTAACGTGGCCCAAGCCATCATAGTCATGAATCATGCGCGGACCGCCTTTTTGCATGACGGTGGGAAGGTAGGTGGATATAATTGGGAAACCAGTCTCGAAAGGGCTAAATCGCGCCCAAAACTTCCCCGCATCAGACTCAGTATCACAGATAGTCGTCTTCAAATAATCGCCGTCCAGAAACTTCCTGAATTCGGCAGAGTTCGTCGCATTCCTTAACTCGTAGGGCATCACCCCACACTCCCCTCAAGGCTGATCCCCAACAGCTTCTGCGCCTCGACCGCAAATTCCATCGGCAGTTGCTGCAGCACTTCCTTGGCAAATCCGTTGACGATCAGGGCGACCGCCTCCTCCTGACCCAGCCCGCGTTGCATTGCGTAAAACAACTGGTCGTCGGAAATCTTGCTAGTCGTCGCCTCATGTTCGATCTGGGCGCTGGGGTTGCGGATTTCGATATAGGGCACGGTGTGTGCGCCGCAGTCGCTACCCAGCAGCAAACTGTCGCACTGGGTGAAATTGCGCACGCCCTCTGCATTCGGCGCAACGCGGACCAGCCCGCGATAGGTGTTGTTGCTCTTACCGGCGCTAATGCCCTTGGAAATGATCGTCGATCGGCTGCCTTTGCCATTGTGGATCATCTTGGTGCCGGTGTCAGCCTGCTGGTAATTGTTAGTCACCGCGACCGAGTAAAATTCGCCGACGCTATTCTCGCCGTTGAGGACGCAGCTGGGATATTTCCAAGTCACCGCGCTGCCGGTTTCGACCTGCGTCCAGCTGACCTTGCTGTTGCGGCCTTGGCACAGCGCACGTTTGGTGACGAAATTATAGATGCCGCCCTTGCCCTCGGCATCGCCGGGATACCAGTTTTGCACGGTCGAATATTTGATTTCGGCATCGTCGAGCGCAACCAATTCGACCACCGCGGCGTGCAGCTGGTTTTCATCGCGCATCGGCGCGGTGCATCCTTCAAGATAGCTGACATAGCTGCCCTTATCGGCGACGATCAGGGTGCGTTCGAACTGGCCGGTATTTTCCGCATTGATGCGGAAATAGGTCGACAATTCCATCGGGCAACGCACGCCTTCGGGGATGTAGACAAAGGTGCCATCCGAAAAGACAGCGCAGTTCAGCGTGGCAAAATAATTGTCGTGCATCGGCACAACCTTGCCGAGCCATTTGCGGACGAGTTCAGGATATTCCTTGATGGCTTCCGAAATCGAACGGAAAATCACCCCCGCTTTTTCAAGCTCCGCACGGAAAGTGGTGGCCACCGAAACGCTGTCAAACACCGCATCCACTGCAACCTTGCGCGCGCCCTCGACCCCGGCGAGCACTTTCTGCTCCTCGATAGGTATACCGAGCTTTTCATATACCTTCAGGATTTCAGGATCGACCTCATCAAGGCTTTCCAGCTTCTTCTTCGCCTTGGGGGCGGCGTAATAATAGGCGTCCTGATAGTCGATCGGCGGCACATTCAGCTTTGCCCAATCAGGCGGCGTCATTTCCTGCCACATGCGGAATGCCTTCAGCCGCCATTCGAGCATCCATTCGGGCTCATTCTTCTTGGCGCTGATGAAGCGGACGGTATCTTCGTTGAGGCCCTTTTCGGCAAATTCGGTTTCAATGTCCGATGCCCAGCCATGCTCATAATCGGCAACCTTGTCGGCCGCCTCGCGCGCGGCGCGATCCTTGATCTCAATTTCGTCGGTCATGCTTGCACCAGGCTCGTCAATTTCACATCGGCGAGCGCGCCGCGCACCGCCTGATTCACCACCGCCCAATGCGGTTTCACATTGCAGTCGGGTTCGATCGCACAATTGCAGCTTGCGGCATTGGTGCAGTTGGTCATGGCTATCGGCCCTTCGACCGCTTCGATAATATCCGCCAGCGTGATCGCGGCAGCAGGACGCGACAACTGGATACCGCCACCTGCGCCGCGGACAGAACGCAGCAGGCCGCCTTTGGTGAGGATGCTGACCAATTTCTGGACGGTCGGCAGGGCAATGCCGGTTTCATCGGAGAGTGCGGTCGCAGACGTGCGCGCACCCCCGCAATGGCGCGCGGCGGCACCCATAACAACGACAGCATAGTCGGCCATGTTCGAAAGCCGCATCGAAGCGCTCCAGCCTGTTTCCCGCATAATCGGATTGGATTACTCCGATTTATATGCGCCTCTCGGTAGGGAAAATCAACCCGGATAGGCCTCAAGCTGGCGAAAATTGTCCTTCGACAGCCAAACCCGTAGAATTCGGGTGTCATCGCTATCTAGCGCGCCGGGCGTTCTGCCGGTGAAATGCCGAATTTCCCGGATCATATGCGGCTGATCGTAGAAGAGCGATTCGACCCGCGTGCGCATTTCGGGCGTCGCATCGGGATCGCACAACAGCGTAGCTGCCCTTAATGCACGATATTTGCGCATCAACTGTTTGGGCGAAGCTCCAAAATAGTTGCGGATGATGCGCGTCGCCGTGCTGCGCGATTGGGTTAGCTTGGCAAACAGCGCCTCGACATCAGGGTCGAACTCGCTCGAAATCCACCGACTGACTGTCTGGATCAGTTCAATATGGCTGGCGGGCACAGGCTTCAGGAACGGCAGCAGGAAGGCGGTAGTCTGTTCGACCATCTCGCGCACCGACACGCTGCCTTTTTTCCGTCCTTCGCGAAACCGGTGCGCCATTTCGGTTATACCATCCCCGAACAATTCGGCGGCATCCACCATCCGGTCGGCATAGGCAGTCGCTGCCTTGCCGGTCAGCGCCACGAAACCCAACGGTGATAATGCTAGTCCGAAATCCTCAAACGGCCCCTCTATGTCGAATTCGGCATGCGCCATGCCGGGGCCAAATAATCCGACCGGGTCGTTCCAATAGGTCTGGCCGTCCTCGAACCGCAACGTTCCCCTGCCCTGCAGATAGAAAACGATGTGCCCCAACGCCGCCGGTTGTGCATCGCGTACGCGCTGCTGATTGCAACGGAAATGGTAGAATTGGGTAACGAAGGGGGCGAGTTCAGGCGGCGGTACAAACTGCGCCACCTCGATTTGCGACGGCGTTACATAGCCGGAAGCTGTCGACATAATATCGACACGCGACTGTTCTGACCTGCCGTCGAAATGTTCAATCGACACAATCCGACCCCTGACCTGATTGCATATTCCTGCGTGAGAAAATGCTTGTCAGAGGATAATGGGGAAGGGCCGAAAAATGTAAAGTATAAAGCGTTCCACACCTCGCAATCAGGGACGAGGTGGTGGCGCCGTCACCGTCTTCGGTCCCGATCCGCGGGATGGGGGTGCACCGTCGTCAGGTTGTCCGCCCTGTTCTCCGCTACGGCCCATCGCCTTGTCAATCCAGGCCTCATCCAGCGGTTCAGGCTCGGTCATTTCTTGCGGAATGCCGCCTGCATCGCCTGGTTGATCACCTTCGATCGGCATACCATTTTCGTCGATCAGTAATTCCTCGCCGTCCTCACCGAGCAAGACCTCTTCATCCTCCAGCCGCTCGGGGAAGGTCACTTCGGTATCGAAATTCTCTACCGGCCGTCCTGCAACTGCCGATCGCATGAAGGCAGCCCATGCCTGTGCCGGGGCGGTTCCGCCCTGCAGGTTGCCGACAGGGCGGGCATCATCGCGCCCCATCCAGACACCGGTTGTGAGACCTGACGAAAAACCGAGAAACCAGCCATCCTTGTTGCTGCTGGTGGTCCCCGTCTTGCCCGCCGCTGGACGCCCGATTGAAGCTGCGCGACCTGTGCCAGTGGCTACCGCGCTTTGCATCAGATCGGTCATGGCACCGGCAACATAATCCTCAACCAGTTGCACCTGTCGTGCGGGCTTGTGCTTGTAGATCACATTGCCGTCGATGGTTGTGACTTTGCTGATCGCATAGGGCGTGACGCTCTTTCCGCGCGCTGCGACCGAAGCAAAAGCGCGGGTCATATCGATGACTCGCGTTTCGGAGGAACCAAGCACCATGGCAGGGGTCGTCGAAATCGGCGTCGTGATTCCAAAGCGCCGCGCCATATTCGCGATGCTGCTGGTGCCGACTTCCTCGCCCAGCTTCGCCGCAACGGTGTTCTTGGAATAGGCAAAGGCGGTGCGCAGCGTGATTTCGCCGGCGAAGGTACCGCCGCTGTTCTTTGGGGTCCAGCCGCCGATGGTTACGGGTTCGTCGACAACTTTGTCTTCAGGGCGCAAGCCCGCTTCAAGTGCTGCCAGATATACGAACAGCTTCCACGAAGACCCCGGCTGACGAACCGCTGTGACCGCGCGGTTGTAGTTGCTGGTGGCATAGTCGGTACCGCCGACCATCGCGCGCACTGCACCGTCGCGGTCGATAGAGACCAGCGCACCCTGTGCCCCGCGGGGTACACCGGCGCGGATGGCATTGGTTGCCGTGCGCTGCATGCCAAGGTCGAGCGTTGTCCAGACGTCGATGGGCTTTTCCGTCTCGTCGATCAGATTATCAAGCTGAGGTAAGGCCCAGTCGGTGAAGTAGCGTACACTGTCCTGCTTTGGCTCGGGTGCCAGTTGCACCTTTGCGGGTTTGACAGCGGCGGCCTGCTCCGCCGTTATCATGCCCGCATCCTGCATCACTTCCAGCACGACACCGGCGCGACCGATTGCTGCCTTGGCGTCTGCGGTCGGCGAATAACGTGACGGTGCCTTCACCAACCCTGCAATGATGGTGGCTTCAGCGAGCGAAATGTCTTCGGCACCATGATCGAAGAATTTCCGGCTGGCGGCATCAACGCCATAAGCCCCGCCGCCAAAATAGACCTTGTTGAGGTAGAGTTCGAGGATCTGTTCCTTGCTGAACTTGGTTTCGATTGCCATCGCCAGGATGATTTCGCGCAGTTTCCGACCGAAATCGCGGTTGTTGTTGAGGTAAACATTACGCGCCAGCTGCTGGGTGATTGTCGATCCGCCCTGGGCCCAATAGCCACGCTGCGCCCGCACCCAGAAGGATCGGGTAATGCCAATCGGATCCACGCCGGGATGCGCATAAAATCGCCTGTCCTCAACCGCGATCATGGCATCCTTCATTTCGCGCGGCAGTTCGTCAAACGGTATCCAGCGCCCAAAGCTGGGGCCTAGCGACTGGATAACAGTCCCGTCAGCCGCGCGAACGCGTATCATCTGCCCATTGGGCGATGATTTCAGATCTTCGAAACTGTCGATTTCCCCGCGCGCTATCGCGACAAAGATTCCCACAACCATCAGACCCAAAAGGGCGACGACGGTACCGATTTTGAGCGCGTTGACGGTCCAACGTTTGAACCGCGACCCTTCTGCTGCCGAATGTCCAGCTTTTGTCATTGCCCGACCTGTTACTGCCTGACCGGGAATCCGACAAGCAGGATTAAGGAGTTAGTCCGGTTGGAAATCGAGCGAGACGCTGTTGATGCAATAGCGCAGGCCATTTTCGCCTGGTCCATCGGGGAAGACATGCCCCAGATGCCCATCACATTTGGCACAACGCACCTCGATGCGGATCATGCCGTGCGAGGTATCGCGATATTCGGCAATTGCGTCGGGGCTTGCCGGTTCGGTAAAGCTGGGCCAGCCCGAGCCGCTGTCATATTTGTCGGTCGAACGGAACAGCAGCGTCCCGCATCCCCCACAGTGAAACTCACCTTCGCGCTTTTCGAGGTTGAGCGAGCCACTAAACGCCCGTTCGGTGCCGGCTTCGCGCAAAACATGATATTGTACTGGCGAAAGGCGCTCGCGCCATTCCGCTTCGCTGAGTTCGAGCTTTTCCATTTCCGGAATGTGTGCCCTGGCAACTTCAAGGTCAAGCCCGTCAGAGTATGTAAATTTCACCTGAAATTAACCACATTCGTCGATGACGTCAGCAAATGCATCATAATCTTTCGCGACTTTTTCTCTTGGGAAGCTGGATGGCACTAGTGCCCGTCACGGTCGCACAGGCGCAGCCAACTGACGCATTCGGGCGCGAAAGCGATAACAAAGCACGCCCCCTCAACATAGAAATTCGCAGCTCTCTGGATTTCAGCCGGGCCACGTCAACCGGAGCCAGCGGCGGTAGCATAGCCATCGATCCCGATAGCGGTGCCCGAACCGTAAGCGGGGAAATTGTCGACCTCGGAGGTGCTCCATTCGCTGGAAGTGCCGTGATAACGGGCGAACCCGGACGGGCCGTGCGGCTGGAGATGCCTTCAACGATCCGACTGACGAGCGCCACCGGCGGATCGATAGAAATCACAAATCTGCGCACCAACCTCTCCCCCGCCCCCCGTCTGGACATGTATGGGCGGCTTGAATTTGCATTCGGGGGCGATTTGATACTGAAAGGAAATGTCTCTGGGCAGTTTCGCGGAAGGATACCGATTACCGCCGAATATGAATGAGGCTTAGCGACTTCGCGCAGCAGCCCGGGCTATCCGTGTCAGTTCCTGCTCGAGAATGACGGGACCAAGCTCACCGCCAGCAGCCATCAACCGCGATTCAAGATCCAGCAGATGCGCATTGAGCCCCGCCAACCGGACAGAGGTCCAACGTTGAACCTGACGCACAAAGGCGTCCTGTTCTTTCCAGAAAATGCCCCGCGCCCCGCGCACCACCGACCCTGCTTGACCACCTTCATCAACCTTGGCCCGCAACCCTGCCAGCAAGGCGACGCGGCGCTGCAAAGCCCGGACAATGCGAATGGCATCTAGCCCCAGCGCACGCGATTCAACGATTTCACGACCCAGCAAGCGCACCTCGCCCGCCATCACCTGGTTTACCAGCGCTGTCAGATCTTCCTCGGCTGTCTCCGCCGCGAGCAAAGAAATGGCAGTGGGCTCAACCGTTGCCGGGCGTGTCGGATCTGCGTCGTAATATAGCGCCAGTTTTTCCACCTCCAGCGCCGCCAACCGCCGGTCCTGCCCGGTATAGCGGACGATTTGCGCTGCCAATGTGCGGTCGAAACGCAGACCTTGCGCCTGCGCTGTGGCCAGCAACTGGTCAATGGCCTCACCTTCCGTCGGCGCGTAGCAAATATGCGCCAGCGCCAGCGGCGATCCCTCAACGAGCTTGCGCAGGCGGCTGGTTTTCTTAAGGTCACCTGCGGTTGCAATTACCGGATTTCCGGCATGTTCGGCGGCAAGCAGATTTTCGACCGCATCGACGGCTTCATCGCGATTAAAGTTCAGCCTGATGTGGCGCGCGCCGCCGAAAAGTGACTGCGATGCCGCTTCGTCAGCCAATAGGGCGGGATCGCCACGCAACCGGCCGCTGTCAAAATCGACCGCTTCATTGTCAGTGCCCAACGATGCGGACATTTCGGCGGCAATCGCCGAAACCGCCGATTCATCAGGACCGAAAATGAAAAACAGCCGGATGTCGGGCCGGTTTTTGATACTGGCAATGAAATCCCGCTCGGACCGCTTGCCGCTCATCACCGATTCTGTGCGAAAAGCGAAATACGCGTGACAATCTGTTCCGCTACCTTTTGCGTCAGGTTTTCAAGCGCGGTGTTCTCCGCAGCAATGGTTGCATATTCCGAACTGACCACGTCGATGCCGGCGTCTGAACCCGCAGTGGCATCAAGCACCGTCTTGCCACTTTCAAGGTCGACCAATTGATAGCGCGCGCGCAACGTGCGCCGTTCGCGCGTTACCGTATCGTCCGCGCGCACGCCAAAGCCTTCAATCTGGTCATCCAGTTTGATAGCCAGACGATAGCGCGTGCTACCTTCTGCGGCGGCACCGAGCCGGTCGTTCAAGGCATTGCGCATCAGCCAGCCATTTTTGCCTTCGATCGGATCGACTGTGACCGAGCCAAGCAATGCCGAAACCTGCCCCTGCGAACCGCCGCTGTACAGCGGCTTCAGCCCGCAGGCCGAAAGCAGCAGCGAGGCAAGGAATAGGGGCAGCAGTCGCATCATATAACGATATTCACCAAACGGTCGGGTACCACGATGATTTTCTTGGGGCTTGCGCCATCCGTGGAACGCTGCACCTTCTCGCTGGCCAGCGCAAGCGCTTCAAGTGCATCCTTAGGCGATCCCTTGGCCACAGTTAGTGTATCGCGCAGTTTGCCCATCACCTGCACGGCGATGGTGACCTCGTCATCGACCAGCAAAGCTGGATCATGTTCGGGCCAGGGCTGGCCTGCGATCAGGCCGTCATTTCCCAGCGCGACCCAGGCCTCTTCGGCCAGATGCGGCAACATCGGCGCGACAAGCAGCGGCAAGGTGCGGATTGCGGTGGTGCGCGACGCCGAAGGCGATGCCTTTTCAATGTCGTTGACGAGGCCGTGAACCTTGGCAACGGCCTTGTTGAAATGCAGCGCCTCGATGTCGGCGGCGATACCGGCAATCGCACGATGCAGGCTCTTGTCGAGCGCCTTGTCTTGACCTTCCGCAGTATCCAGCCCGTCAACTAAACGCCAGACGCGGTTTACAAAGCGCCAAGTGCCCTCGATACCGCTTTCGGACCACTCAAGGTCGCGTTCGGGCGGGCTGTCCGACAGCATGAACCAGCGTACGGCGTCGGCGCCATATTGGTCGAACATCGGATCAGGATCGACGACGTTCTTCTTCGATTTCGACATCTTCTCGATGCGCCCACGCTCAACCGGGGCTCCATCAAGGGTGAATGCCTTGTCGCCTTCGAACTTGATTTCTTCTGGGCTCAGCCAAGCACCTGCGGACGACTTGTAGGTCTCGTGGGTGACCATCCCTTGCGTGAACAGCGCAGCAAACGGTTCGGCAAAATCCAGTTTACCAACTTTCTGCAAAGCGCGCGTCCAGAAACGGGCATAAAGCAAGTGCAGGATCGCATGTTCAATGCCGCCAATATATTGGCCTACCGGCAGCCACGCCTCTGCCTCTTCCTTGTCGAACGGCTTGTCGTCGGGCTGCGAAGCGAAGCGGATGAAATACCAACTGGAATCGGCAAAGGTATCGAGCGTGTCGGTTTCGCGCACCGCCGGTTCCTGGCAGTTCGGGCACTTCACATGCTTCCAGGTCGGGTGGCGGTCGAGCGGGTTGCCGGGAATGTCGAAGCTGACATCTTCGGGCAATTGCACGGGCAACTGGCTGCGCGGTACCGGCAGCACGCCGCAAAATTCGCAATGGATGATCGGGATAGGGGTACCCCAATAACGCTGGCGGCTGACACCCCAGTCACGCAGGCGATATTGCGTCTGCCCCTCACCCCAGCCTTCGGCTTCGGCCTTGGCGATGACAGCGGCCTTGGCATCGTCGACGGTCATGCCGTCCATCCAGTCCGAATTCACGATTTTGCCGGGGCCAGTGTATGCGACATCGCCTTCGAATTCGGGATCGGTGACATCGCCTTCCGCGACCACGCGACGCACCGGCAGGCGATATTTACGCGCGAAATCCAGATCGCGCTGGTCGTGCGCAGGGCAGCCGAAAACCGCCCCGGTGCCATAATCCATCAACACGAAATTGGCGACATAGACGGGCAGGTGCCAATTGGGATCGAGCGGATGTTCGACCGTCAAATTGGTATTGAAGCCCATTTTCTCGGCAGTTTCGAGTTCGGCCGCCGTCGTCCCGCCGCGTTTGCATTCGGCAATGAAATCCTGCAGTGCCGGGGCATTTTCGGCCAGCGACTGTGCGAGCGGGTGATCCGCGGCAATCGCAACAAAGCTTGCGCCATACAGCGTATCGGGACGGGTGGTAAACACATCGACGCCGTCATGCGTACCCGTCAGGTTGAAAGTCATCTTCAACCCCTTGGACTTGCCGATCCAGTTTTCCTGCATCAGCTTGACCTTCTCCGGCCAATGCTCAAGTCCTTCGAGCCCTTCGAGCAATTCCTCGGCAAAGTCGGTAATTTTCAGAAACCACTGGTTCAGCTTCTTGCGCTCGACCAGCGCACCCGAGCGCCAGCCGCGTCCGTCGATCACCTGCTCATTCGCCAGCACAGTCATGTCGACTGGGTCCCAATTGACCTCGCTTTCCTTGCGATACACAAGGCCAGCCTTGTAAAAATCGAGGAACAGCGCCTGTTCATGGCCGTAATATTCGGGCTCGCAGGTCGAAAGTTCGCGGCTCCAGTCAATCGCGAGGCCGAGGCGCTTCAACTGCTTCTTCATCGCCTCGATATTTTGCCGCGTCCATGCGCCGGGATGGACTTTCTTTTCCATCGCTGCGTTTTCTGCGGGCATGCCAAAGCTGTCCCAACCCATCGGGTGCAGCACCGCATGGCCAGTCATTGCCTTGTAGCGCGCGAGCACGTCGCCCATGGTGTAGTTGCGCACATGCCCCATGTGGATGCGCCCCGAAGGATAGGGGAACATCTCGAGGATATAGCTTTTCGGGCGCGGGTCGCTGGCTGGGGGCGCGTTGAACACCCCCTGCTCTTCCCAGATTTTCTGCCAATGCCCGTCCGCCTTGAACGGGTTGAATCGTGATGCCATGGCTGGCTGCTTCCCTGTTCATCTTCGCGCCTTCAACGCGAAGACGCGGGAATTTTACTATCAATCGGCGATTGCGCTCCGGCGAAGATCGCGCGCTTTGGTCAGGATGATGCCTTCAAGCTTTTGCACCGTCGCAGCGCGAGTAGGCGCGGCAACCCATTGACCATTCTGGTTCACTTCGCGTGACGCGGCCACGCGCAGGGCATCCGCACGCAAATCCTGATCGAGGATCGATACGGTCAGCTTCATGCGTTCGCTGGGGCTGTTCGGGTTCACATACCAGTCGGTAACTATGACTCCGCCTGCAGAATCGGTTTGCAGCAAAGGCATGAACGAGAGCGCATCTAGCGAAGCACGCCACAAATAGCTGTTGACGCCAATGGTCGTAACCTGACTTGCTGCCAGATCAGTCTTTGGCCTTTCCTTGCCGCCGCATGCGGCCAGTGCCAAAACCGAAGCCGTGACCAGGACGAACTGGTTAAAACGCATATTGATTCCTCGCGATTTCGCTATTTGTGCCGACGTCTCTATTCACCTTTGTTGGCCTGAGCAAGCTTTCGCGATACTGAACCGCATACTGCGTGCGGAAAGCCGCAGAAAAGCAGTGAAATCGAATGTATATCGCATCCGATTGTTGAGTCTTTGCAACAATATAGAAAAAAGCAGCATGGGAACGTTAAAAATCTTTGAGCGCGCAGATTTTCCGCCTATGTTTATCCACAGATGGAGTCGTAAGAATAACGATCATGCAACGGGGTGAAGGATCTGTAGGCCGAAAATGGCGTAAAGCAGCATTTGCTTTTGCTGCTGGTTCGCTGTTGCTTTCTCCCGTGATCGTGCCTGCTTTCGCAGCGCAATTCTACGATAATGCTGCCTCGTCCAAAAACTGGATGGAACGCTTCACGCCAGCAGGCGTCGACAGCAAACTCGCCATCAAGGCAGAGCGCAATGCCGTTCGCGGTAACGCTTTCCGCTTCACACCCGCCGGCTTGGGCGATCGCGCGAGCAAGACAATGACCGTCGCTGCGCGGGCCGACCTGTCGGGTTCGGCCGACGCTGTTTCGATTCGTTCGGCAATTGCGAAGTTTGAATCGGGTGCCGGTTCGACGGTGCGCGTGAACAATTCCAGCTATCAGCTTACTGCATCGCGCGGCTGGCAGGGCTTCAAGCTGCCTGCCAACGCATTGCAGGTCGAACAGCCCCGCCTGTCCGGCATGGTTGGCAAGGGTGATTTCCGACTCGACGATGCAGGCAAGAAGAAACCCAGCCGCTTCAACACCGATGTCAGCGTAGGCAAAGTAGGCAACTCTGCCCCGAACCCACGCGGCACCGCAGCCGCTGGCGATTATGCCTTCAATGTCGGCGGTAGCTTCTCGATCTCGCGTCGCGTCGATGTGACGGCGGGCGTTCGTTACGCAAGCGAGCGCGACCGCGTTGCACCCGCCGCGGATAGCCGTCCGGACAGCGAAGCTGTCTATGTCGGCACGAAGATTCGCTTCTAATATTCCTGTCTAACGCCGGAACGCGTCAATGGCTGCCCAGCCGTGAGCGATCTTGCGCGGCCATTTGGCGGCCTCTGCCCGGTTCATACCGCCCAGCGCAATAACCAGCGCAGGTCGGCAGAGTTCCGCGAGCCTGCTAAACGCCAACGGGCCTAACGCGTGCTCTCCCGGATGTGAGCGGGTTTTCCGCAGCGGGGAGAGGAACATGATGTTCGCCCCCTGTCTTTTTGCCTGTTCAATTTCGAGGAGGTTATGCACCGGCACACTTAGCAACAGCGACTTGGCCGATACGCCTCGACCGTGCACGCCATCGGCACCCCACGCCCTTGCGGTTCTTGCATCTCCGGCCAGCATCAAAATATGCCCACGCTGCACGCAAATATGACGGACCCGCGCGAACAGATGCCTTCGTTGTTTCGTTTCCAGCGCATAATGCCGAAAGACCACGCCGGAACCTGAGGGCAGCCGCCGGATGGCAGCAAGCAACTGGTCGTCCAGCCGGGGATCGGTCATCAGCCAGATACGCGGAACAGGCTTTCGCAATGGCTGGCGGGCGGGCATGGCAACCGCTATAGCGCGCGGCCATGCCCGATGCGACTCCCGAAACCCCCGCCCGCCGCCTTGCCGACATTCGCGCTGAAATGGCCAAGGCCTGCAAGATTGCGAAGCGCTCGACTGATGACGTTGCGTTGATTGCGGTATCGAAAACTCGCGATGCGAACGAAATCCGTCCGCTTCTCGACGCGGGTCACCGGATGTTCGGCGAAAACCGGGTGCAGGAAGCTGCAAGCAAATGGCCTGACTTGCGCATCGTTTATCCCGACATTCAACTGCACCTGATCGGCCAGTTGCAATCGAACAAGGCCGAAGAGGCTGTCGAACTGTTCGACTGCATCCATTCGCTCGATCGCCTATCGCTATTGTCGGCGCTGTCGAAAGCGATGACCAAGGCTGGAAAGCAGGTTCCCTGCTTAATTCAGATCAATATCGGCGAGGAAGAGCAGAAGGGCGGCTGTGCGATAACCGAGTTGCCTGAACTGCTCGAAGCAGCAAAGGCTGCCCATATCGAGGTGGTCGGCCTGATGTGCATACCGCCCGCCGATGTCGAGGCGGCCCCCTATTTCGCGTTGTTGGCCGAACTCGCAGCACGCCATGGTTTGCCGCAGTTGAGCATGGGCATGTCCGAAGATTTCCCAACCGCAATCATGCTGGGCGCCACGCATATCCGCGTTGGCACGGCCTTATTTGGCGCGCGCGCGGCTGGCTGACAGCGGAAAGCAGAGCACCCTGCCCGCCGCCGGGACCAGAGCCTCACGAGCACATCCGCCGCAAGCTTCGCTAATCGCCGAATCGTCAGCATCCAGCCCCCCGGTAAGCGCACCGAAAGCAGGCAGGATCAGCTTGCTCGCGCTCCGCACAAAACAGCGCCGCGACACAAGGTGCCCCCTGATTTCCTGCCGGAATTTGGGATGGAAGTGCCCGGACATTTCCGGTCGCCGATCGTTGGGCTCTGCCTCATGACGCAAGGTGATGCCATCGACGCCCAGTTCTTTATGCACCACGCCGCCCCAATTTGCCGAGAGGCCCGGATCATGGTTGCCAACAATCCAGCGCCAGTCATAACTTACGGTCAGTTGCCGCAAAAGCCGGGTGGCTTCGTCCTCTAGCCGCGCCTCTCCGCCATCGTCGTGGAAATTGTCACCCAAGCAGTAAATCGCCTCGACCGCATATTTGCGCGCCAACAAGGCCAGTTCCTCAAGCGTTGCACGGCTGTCATAGGGCGGGAGGAATTGCCCGCCCATGGCATAGCTCGAAGCCTTTTCGAGGTGCAGGTCGGCAACGAGCAGCGCCTTGCGCGCAGGCCAAAATAGCGCGGCCTCACCCGCCACCTCAAAATCATGTCCGCCAAAGGAAATATGTGTCGTCACAGCGGGTGCTATGGGCAATGCGCTACGGGCTGACAAGCGGAGGCTTTTGCTTTATGCGCGCCGCCATCATGCTTTCAGTAGTTGCCCTTTACCATTTTGCACACATCGCCGATCCACGCACGGTTCGTGATCCGTTGTTCGCCTTTTGCGAGGAACGGGGTATCAAGGGAACACTGCTTCTCGCAAACGAAGGCGTCAACGGCACGATTGCTGGTGCTCTCGAAGCACTCCAAGAAGTCGTTGCCACTATCCGCAGCTGGGATGGCTTTGCCGCGATGGAGGTGAAATATTCGCACGCGAATGCAATGCCTTTCGGCAAGCTGAAAGTCCGGCTGAAACGCGAAATCGTAACAATGGGCATCGATGGCATCGATCCGCGTTCCGACGTCGGCCATTATGTCAATCCGGCAGACTGGAATGCTCTGATTTCAGACCCCGAAACCATCGTCATCGACACACGCAATGATTTCGAGGTGCAGGCCGGCACCTTTGAACGCGCGATCAATCCGGAAACCGTTTCATTCCGCCAATTCCCGGCATGGTTCGATGCCGAAGCGGAAAAACTGCGTGCCGAGGGCAAATCGCCTAAATTTGCGATGTTCTGCACCGGCGGCATCCGCTGCGAAAAGGCAACCGCCTATGTCCGTGCGCAGGGCTTTGACGAGGTCTACCACCTCAAGGGTGGTATCCTGAAATATCTTGAAGAAGTGCCGCCCGCTGAGAGCCGCTGGCAAGGTGACTGCTACGTCTTTGACGAACGCGAACTGATCGGCCATGGCCTCGAACTACGCAAAGGCAAGGCGACCTAGCGACTGGCGAGCGCAAGCCTGCTCAAAGATCCGTTGCGTGCACCTCTTGGCAGATCAAACGCCACGCGCCGGTTACCAAAATCGATGACCACGCGGTCGAACAGCTTCAGCGCATCCATGCCAAACAGGATGGCGGGTCGATCGTTTAGATTGAGCGCATGAAATGCATAATTGTCGGCAAAGGTGACCGGCAAATTGGCGACATTGAAGCTGCCAATTTTGATTTCCCTTATCTGGCTGAAATCGCCCGACAACTCCTTGCCCGTGACGCTTTTCATGGTCACCGGGACATATTCAAAGCGCAAGTGCCGTCTGCGCAACCGGTCGCGCAACGCGAAATTGCCCATGCTGGCTTGCGCACCAGTGTCTAGTACGATGTCCACTTTGAAACCGTCGATCTCGGCGCTCGACAATATCATCCGTCCTGCCCGTTTCTTGGCGCTGACAACAATCATACCCTGTTCAAGCTTGCCGGGGCGCTTGCCGATCGACGAGGGCAAGACTTCAAGATGCTGGGTGCGGAAATCGAGGAAGACCTTGCTGTCTTCCAGGCTGTCTATGCCCAAAAGGCCATTGCCACCAAGATTGCCGCGTTCGAGCGCGGGGGCTTCGATACCCTCGACGGTGTGCGACTTGAGCGACAATTCTTCGATGTAGAATGAAGGTGCGACCGTCGGACCCGAAATTGTCGCCAATCTAAGCTCCGGACCGGCTTCCAGCGCTAGCCTCTTTGCGAGATCGCCGGATATGACCGTCCGCTCAGCACCTGTATCGACGATGAAATCTAATGGCTCGCTGTTGTTGATGCGCACCGGCACAGTCATACGGTCGGATCGGTCGATTTCAAATTGCTGGATGACCGACGATTCTGGGATCAGCGGCACTTCTGCTGGAGTATTGACCTCTTGTCCGCCCGCAATGGCCATCAACGGCGCAACGCAAAACGCCAGCATCGAAATTCCAAGCCAATGTCGCATGGCTATTCTCCTCTGATGCAATACTACTCCTGGCACAGGCGTCGAACAAGCGCCGTGTGGATTATTCGACGAACGGCATTTCAGGGTGTCATTGCTATTCCAGCCAGACTTTCGGCCTCAACCAGCAGTGCGTCATCGACCGAGCCTTGCGCCACACTTTCGCGGCCGATCATCACCATCAGTGGAACCGCCATCGGGCTGACCCGGTCGAGCCGGATGTGCAGCATCGTATCTTCGGCGCGGTCGAGCAGATCGCCCAGTCGCCCGACATCGGTTAGCCGTGCGCGTGCATCGTGCCATGCCGCCTCGAGCAGCAAATGGCCGGGCTCATATTTGCGCAGCACATCGTAGATCAGATCGGTCGAGAAAGTGACCTGCTTGCCGGTCTTGCGCTTGCCCGGATGCTGACGCTCGACAAGGCCGGAGATGATCGCGACTTCTCGGAAGGCGCGTTTCAAAAGATAGCTGTTCTCGACCCAGTCTACAAACTCCTCCTCCAATATGTCGGACGAGAAAAGCGATGCCGGGTCGGTCACCTCCTCCAAGCTCCACACGCCGAGCGCATAGTCGCTGGCGACAAAGCCCATCGGTTTCAACCCGCGCATCTCCATCCGCTTGGTCACCAGCATGCCGAGCGACTGGTGTGCGTTCCAACCCTCGAATGGATAGACCACCAGATAATGCCGGTCTTCGTGCGGAAAGGTTTCAGCGAGCAATTGGCCGGGTTCGGGGAGCGCCGAACGATAATCCTGCATCTCCAGCCATTCGCGCACATCATCGGGAAAGCGCGCCCAGCCAGCCCGATCGGTCAGAAATTCGCGCACCCGGCTGGCCAGATGCGTGGTCATCGGCATCCGCGCGCCCATATATGAGGGAATCTGCGTAGCCTTTTTCGCCGCCCGCACGATCAGGTCGAGATCGCGGATTGCCTCCACCTCGAGCGCCATGCCCGCAAAGATAAAGCTGTCGCCCGGGCGTAACGGCGCGGCAAAATATTCCTCCACCCGCCCCAGGCTGCGGCCATTTTTGAAGCGCACATCGAGCATCGGGGCATCAACGATGATCCCTGCGTTGAAACGATGCTGCGCGGCAAATTTGGGGTGCGCGAGGCGCCAGTTGCCTTTGCCGTAGGGAACCAGCTTCCGAAACTTGTCATAAGCTTTGAGCGCATAACCGCCAGTTGCGACAAATTCGATCACCCGCCCGAAAGTCGCGGCATCCAGCCCGCTATAGGGCATTGCCGAACGCACCTCGTCGAGCAGCTCCGCCTCGTTGAACGGCGCCGCACAGGCGCAAGCCATGGCATGCTGGGCAAGGACATCGTATCCGCCGGGGCGGAAGACTTCGCCATCGCGCACCCCCTCCTCCACCGCATCGAACGCCGCCTGCGCCTCGAGATATTCAAAGCGATTTCCGGGCACGAGCAGCGCCTTTGACGGCACATCCAACCGGTGATTCGACCTGCCTATGCGTTGCAACAGTCGCGAGCTGCCCTTGGGCGCGCCCATCTGGATGACGCAATCGACATCACCCCAGTCAACGCCCAGATCTAGGCTGGCAGTGCAGACCAGCGCCTTCAATTCGCCCGCCGCCATCGCGCCTTCGACCTTGCGCCGCGCCTCGACCGACAGCGAGCCATGGTGGATGCCGATGGGGTATTTGGGGTCGTTCGCGTCCCACAATTTCTGGAAGATAAATTCGGCGAGGAAGCGCGTGTTGCAGAAGATTAACGTGGTCCGGTTGCAGCCAATCTCCTCGATCAACTGCGGCACCGCATATTGCCCGCTGTGGCCCGACCAGGGGACGCGGCCCTCGGGGAGCAGGATTTGCAGGTCCGGGTCTACGGCAGGCTCCCCCTCGACCAGCCGCACCGCGTCAATCTCTCCATATGGCGCGAGCCAGGCGCGATAGGCATCGGGATCGGAAATCGTCGCCGAAAGGCCCACCCGCTGCATTTGCGGTGAAAGCTTTTGCAGCCGCGCAAGACTGAGCGACAGCAGATCGCCGCGCTTCGAATTGGCGAAGGCGTGGACCTCGTCGATAATTACGCGTTTCAACCCGGCGAACAGCAACAGGCTGTCTTCATGGCTAAGCAGCAGCGACAATGACTCAGGCGTGGTCAGCAAGATATGCGGCGGCCGCACCCGCTGCCGTGCCTTGCGCTCCGAAGGCGTATCGCCGGTGCGGGTTTCGATGCGGATGGGCAGCCCCATTTCTTCAACCGGCATCAGCAAGTTGCGGCGGACGTCGACCGCGAGGGCTTTGAGGGGGGAAATGAAGAGGCTGTGTAATCTCCCCTCCCCTTCAGGGGAGGGGCCGGGGCTGGGGTCTATCAGCCTTT
>CAZQWC010000013.1:0-72874 GCA_964597055.1 uncultured Sphingorhabdus sp. | reverse complement strand
GCCTGACTCGAACGATATTCACGATAGGCCGTAATCGAGGTCAGCTTAGCACCGCCAAAATCATAATCGATCTGGCCCGAAAAACCGTAATCCTTGGTTTCACCAGTGAAAACACGGTTCGGGCTATTCGAAATCTTGCGACCATAGCCTTGACTGAACGACGACAGCGGTTGACCCAGATCACGAAGCACGTTGATAATGTTGTTGGCAGCCGGATTATTCAGCGGCGTCGCGAGATTGTTCAGATTGCCGATATAAGGATTGACCGTGCCGTCAACATAGGTCGCAGCGCAGCATTCTTCCTTGCGCGATGTATAGTCGGCGATCAGCCGAATCGACAAATCATCGGAAGGTTCGATTAGCAACTGACCACGCAGGAAATAACGGTCGCGATTGTTGACGTCGCGGCCGTTCGTATCATCGCGGTAAAAACCATCACGCTTCACATAAATGCCGTCCACCCGGAAAGCGATCTGCTCGCTGATCGGTCCGGTGATGCTGCTGGCAGCGCGCATGAAATCGTAATTGCCATAGGTCAACTCACCGCTGCCACCGAAGGTGAATTCCGGCTTTTTCGAATAGATGCTAATCAGACCAGCCGAAGAGTTGCGTCCGCCAAGTGTACCCTGCGGACCGCGCTGAACTTCGACGCGATCGATTTCACCAAGTTCATTGAGGCCGATGCCTGAACGCGAGCGGTACACGCCATCGATAAAGACTGGAACCGAGCTTTCGAGACCGGGGTTGTCACCAACCGTGCCGATACCGCGGATACGCGCCGAACCATTGGCTTCCGTTCCAGTCGAGGAAACGAGCAGTGAAGGCGCAACCTGGTTCAACTGGCGAATGTCATTCGCGCCGCTGTTCTGCAAAGTTTCGGCATTCACCGCCGAAATAGCCACAGGTACGTCAGACAAGAGCTGCGAGCGCCCCTGAGCTGTCACGACGATTTCGACTTCGTCTTCGGCAGCTTCGGCTGCTTCATCCTGCGCATAGGCAAATGTCGGCATGACCAGCGCACAAGTTGCAGCGGACAAAGCGAACACAGTTTTCCGGATGCCAGTAGTGGCCTTCATAAATCTCTCCTTCAACGTCAAATTATATTATTGGCTGCATACCTATGCGCATTATGCACATAAGTCACCCATGACAGACATTATCGTAACAATTTTTCAAAAAATGTTGCTCAACTGCAACAGAGCGCAACAGTAACATCTAAATTAATCGATTAATTAAAAATATTGTTGCGCGCCAGCTTAACGCGATGTCGCGTCATTTGGGGTATTTGTCTTGGCTATATCATCTTGTTTGTAGACCGGCCGTCCGCCCAACCATGTCTCTTTCACCCGAGCCGCGCGGATTTGCGCAGGCGATGCCAGCAGTGGATCAGTGTCGACCAAGATAAAGTCGGCGCGATGCCCGGGGGTCAGCGAACCCACTTTTCCCTCCGCAAAAGCAGCATAGGCCGCGCCAATGGTGAATCCAGCCAAGGCTTGTTCGCGCGTTACTCGCTCGGCGGGAATCCACCCTCCGAATGGCTGCCCCTGTGCGTCCTCGCGTGTCATTGCCGCTGCGATGCCAGCAAAGGGATTGGGCGCTTCAACAGGCGTATCAGAGCCGAATGCAAGCTTCCCGCCCGCTTTCAGTATCGAGTTCCAGGCATAGGCACCGGCCAGTCGCTCAGGCCCCAACCGCGCTTCCGCCATTAGCCGGTCAGATGTCTGATGGACCGGCTGCATCGACGCGATGATGCCATTTTTGGCAAGGCGGGGCAGGTCGGCCGGATCGACTATCTGCACATGCTCGATCCGCCAGCGCCGGTCGCCCGCATAGGTCTCCGCCAAATCCTCGACCGCGCCAATCGCATCTGCGTTGGCGGCATCACCGATTGCATGCACAGCAGTCTGAAAGCCATCCATAGACGCACGGACCATCAGATTACGGATTTCAGCACTTGCCAGAAATGGAAGACCGGTTTGACCGGGTGCATCGGCATAAGGCTTTTTCAGCCAAGCCCCGCGACTGCCCAGCGCGCCGTCCAGATAGAGCTTCACACCGCCCAGACGCAGCTTGTCGTCATACAACCAGGGTGTCGGGCGCGGCCCTGCAATGGCCACCATATTGTCGATTCCGCCTGCATAGCCAAAGATACGGATCGACAGCCAACCAGCATCGCCTGCGCGCCGATAGCTTTGCCAGTCCTCGATTGTCGTTCCCATATCGGCAATGCTGGTCACGCCTACCGAAAGTAAGGCCTTCTGCGCCTCCGCCAATGCCAGATCGCGTTCCGCAGGTTTGGGTGCGGGGATGTGTTTTGCCACGAGATCGCTGGCCGCATCGACAAAGATGCCACTAGGCTTGGCACCCGCCATCTCGATCCGGCCGCCTGCCGGAGATTTGGTGGCACCGGTCACGCCTGCAATCTCCATTGCCTTGCTGTTGGCCCAGCCTGCATGGCCATCAACCCGCTCGAGCCAGATCGGGCGATCAGCAACGACGGCATCCAGATCGGCAGATGTCGGGAAACGTCCCAAGCCCCATTTTTCCTGGTTCCAGCCACGCCCGACGATCCATCGGCGTTCTGGATATTTGGCGGCATAGGCCTTGATGGCTGCCTGCGCCTCTTCCAGCGAGTTGGTGCCCGACAGGTCGAGCGTTAGCGCGGCAAAACCCAAACCCATAACATGGCCATGCGCATCGATCAGGCCCGGCAACATCGTCAACCCGCGCCCGTCATGCCGGAAATCGAGCTGTTTGGGAGCCTTTTCCTTGCTGGTCAAAAGCTGGCTGACTTTGCCTTCCCTGTCGATCAGCGCCGCAGAGAAACGCACAACCTTGCCGTCCTTGTCGAGCGTGATGCCATTGACATTTTCGACCATACCATCGGCGTAAACGGGAGCTGCGAGTGCGATGCAAATCGCCGCAGACAATCGGGTTATGGCTTTCATCGTTTCGGCAACCTCCGCACCAATGCGCTCGTATCCTGTCGTCCCCCACCCATATATTGGATGTCAGAGAAAAACTGGTCGGTCATTGCCGCGATGGGAATGCTGGCACCATTGGCGCGGGCTTCGTCGATTGCCAGCCCCAGATCCTTGCGCATCCAGTCAACGGCGAAACCGAAGTCAAACTCGCCTTTCGCCATCGTTGCCCAGCGATTGTCCATCTGCCAGCTTTGTGCAGCACCCCCCGAAATGGCGTCGAAAACCTTGTCGAGGTCCAATTCGGCGCATTGGGCGAAGTGCAGGGCTTCGGACAAGCCCTGCAGCACGCCCGCAATGCAAATCTGGTTGACCATCTTTGCCGTTTGCCCATCACCGGGGCCGCCAACATGGACGACACGTTTGGAATAGGCCGCCATCACCGGTGTGGCCGATGCTACCGCTGCTTCTGTGCCCCCGCACATGATTGCCAACGTACCATTCTCGGCTCCGGCCTGCCCGCCGGTAACCGGCGCGTCGACGCAGTGGATACCCCTGCCCTTGGCTTCGACCGCTAGCTGTCGCGCGATACGGGCCGATACAGTTGTATGATCGATGAAAGTGCTGCCCTTTGGCATCGCAGCGAATACGCCATCGCGGCCCAAAGTGATGCTGGCTAGGTCATCGTCGGTGCCAACACAACTGAGGACAAATTCCGCGTCCTTCGCAGCCTCTGCCGGCGATGCGGCCTTTTGCCCGTCATGTTCGGCAACCCATTTGTCAGCCTTGGCCGATGACCGATTGTACACGGTCATCTCATGACCAGCGTTGCGAAGGTGACGCGCGATCGGGCCGCCCATGACGCCCAATCCGATAAAAGCTATTCTTGCCATGCCTGAGCCTTAATGTCTGTTTTCACATTGCGCCAGATAGGTTAGGGCCCGCGCCACTATGTCCGATCTTCTGACCCTTGCCGATGTCCGCGCCGCGCACGAGCGTATCCGCGACGCCATTGTCGCAACGCCCACTTTGCACAGCAAAACGCTGTCCAACCTGACAGGCGCGAATATTTATCTGAAGTTCGAAAACCTCCAGTTTACAGCAGCCTATAAGGAGCGTGGGGCGCTAAATGCGCTGCTGCTCATGCCCGAAGAAGCGCGCAATCGCGGCGTTATTGCGGCGTCGGCTGGAAATCATGCTCAAGGCTTGAGCTATCACGGAACGCGGCTTGGCGCTCCGGTGACCATCGTCATGCCCAAGACCACCCCGACGGTCAAAATCATGCAAACCGAAGCAGTTGGCGGTAAAGTGGTTCTCGAGGGCGAAAAGTTCGATGATGCCTACAAGCATGCGCGCCTTCTCGAAAAGGAACTGGGGCTGACTTTTGTCCACCCCTTTGATGACCCCAAGGTCGCGGCAGGCCAAGGCACCGTTGCCCTGGAGATGCTCGAAGAAATTCCGACGATCGACACCCTGGTAGTACCAATTGGTGGCGGCGGCTTGTTGTCTGGCATGGGCACTGCGGCACGCGGCATCAATCCCGATATCGAACTGGTAGGCGTGCAGGCAGAGCTTTATCCCTCGATGTATGCGCTGCTGAACAACAAGCAGATGCCTTGCGAGGGCGATACGCTCGCCGAGGGTATTGCCGTCAAAGTTCCTGGCGAATTCACTTCGCACGTTATCCGAGACATTGTTGACGATGTTGTTCTGGTCTCTGAGCCTGAACTGGAAACCGCAGTCAGCCTGCTTCTCCAGATCGAAAAGACCGTGGTCGAAGGCGGCGGTGCCGCTGGCCTTGCGGCCGTCATGGCTTATCCGGAAAAGTTCAAAGGCAAGAATGTCGGCATCGTGCTGAGCGGCGGCAATATCGACACCCGCCTGCTCGCCAATGTGTTGTTGCGCGACCTGGCCCGTTCGGGCCGCCTCGCCCGCTTGCGCATCACCTTGCAGGACCGCCCCGGCGCGCTGTACAAGGTGATGAAGCTATTCAACGAGCATAATATCAACATCATCGAAATCTATCACCAGCGCATCTTCACGACGCTGCCGGCAAAAGGCCTGATTACGGACATTGAATGTGAAGCCCGCGATGCCGAGCAGCTTCAGGGACTGGTCGATTCGCTTAAAGATGCGGGTTACAAGGTCGAACGGGTCGAACTGAACTGAACAAAATCAATACCATCGCATATTGATGGTAAACGCTCTTTTCAGCACTCCCGTAAAGCGTCATAACCCCTCGCAACCAACAACATAAGGCGAGGTCGGTTTACCATGAGCGCACCAGTCCGCTTTCCGCGCTTCTTTGTCACAAACCCGGCCCCCTGCCCCTATTTGCCCGGCAAAACCGAGCGCAAGGTATTCACCGAACTGAACGGCGCACACGCAACCGAACTGAACGAGGCGCTGGGCCGCATCGGTTTCCGCCGCAGCCAGAATGTCGCCTATCGACCGAGCTGCATCGACTGCAAGGCATGCGTCCCCGTTCGCATATTGGCGGATGGGTTCCAGCCCAACGCTACCCAGCGGAAAATATTGAAGCGCAATGCTGACCTGCAGGTCAGCGCTTGTCGTCCCTGGTCGACCAACGAACAATATGAGCTGCTCCGACGCTATCTAAAGCAGCGCCACCCCGAAGGTGGGATGGCAGACATGGACGATATGGATTATGCCGACATGGTCGAGCAGACCCCGGTGCACAGCCATGTCGTCGAATATCGGCTTCCCGCTCGCTATGGCGCACAGGGTGAATTGATCGGAGCGTGCATTACCGACCAGCAATCAGATGGCCTGTCGATGGTCTATAGCTTTTACGATGCCGAAGCCGAAGGTCGACCGGGCTTGGGCAATTTCATCATCATGGATCACATCATGCGCGCGCGCGCGGCGGGGCTTCCCTTTGTCTATCTGGGCTATTGGGTCGAAGGTGCTGCGCGGATGCAATACAAGACCCGCTACCGTCCGCTCGAAAAGCTGAGCCCCGATGGCTGGGTCGATTTCGAACAAGGCGAGCAGGCCGATCTTTTCAGCTAACAAAAAACCCCGCCAAGGCGGGGTTTCTTATTTGGACGCTTGATCGCTCAGCGGCACACGCAGCGCGGCTTCGGCTTTGGCTTCGCTTTCCACTTGCGCACAGCCTTCCTTTTTACGGGTACCGTTTCATAATAGATTTCTTCGGTTACCGTGGTCGTGGTCACGGGCACCATCGAATATGCGACCATCGGTGCCGGGTAGTAATAATAGCCATAGGGATAGGCGCCGTAAGCGTGGCCATAGCCTGAACCATATCCATTATCGCTCGGCAGATATTTCTCGCATTTCTTCATCGACTTTTCGACACCGAGACCGGCAAGCGCACCAAGCCCCGCACCAATGAGCGAACCTTCGGTGCGGTTGCCGCGGCCCGCAATGCGGTTACCGGCAATGGCGCCCAATATCGCGCCGATGGCGGCACCGCCGACACCTTCGCTCTTCAGGCACTTTTCATATTCGCGATTGGCATAGCCCGCACCATAAGCAGGAAGCATGGGATAGGGTGCTGCGGCATGCGGAACGTCGTATGGCGCACCGGCTGCAGGCATGGGATGCTGCGGTATCCGTTGCTGCGGTGCCTCGTCGCCGTGACGCGTCACGGTGCCGTTCCACTGGCCTTCATAAACCCGGCCAGCCTTGTCGACATATTGGCCTTTGCTCCATTCGCCCTGATATTCATAGCGCACGCCGCTGGCATCAGAATAGGTCGGCACGCCTGGGCCATCGAGATCATAGATGCCATGATCGGCACCCATGGCCGGGCCATATTCGGCATGGTCGTGATGCTTCTTGCCCGAGTCGCTGGCTGCCTGTGCTGGCATCGCCACCAACGCGCTGGTCGCAAGGCTCGCAATCAAGAGGACTTTCATGGTTAATCACTCCCTCATCACGAAGATACGCTCTGTGCGCATTCTTCGATAGTTAAGAAGTGCTTAACATTGTTTTGAAGTGCGTACCATGACGCGAATGTAAATTGCGGCGTTCCTAGAACTTTTGTTCCAAAATGAAGCAGTGGGTCAGATGCGCGTTGAGAGCAGTTCAGCCAGCGCTTCAAACCCTGCGGCATCATCAGCATCGAACCGCGCTGGCAACGGGCTGTCGAGATCAATGACAGCTATCACTGTGCCGTCCCGCTTCACCGGCACAACCAGTTCCGACCGGCTATCCGCATCGCAGGCGATGTGGCCGGGGAAGGCATGGACGTCTACGACCAGCTGCGTTGTTCCAGTGCGCGCTGCTGCTCCGCATACGCCCTTGTCGAGCGGTATGCGGATGCAGGCTGATTTGCCCTGAAAAGGCCCAAGCACCAATTCACCGCCGACCATGCGATAGAAGCCTGCCCAATTCAGGTCAGGCACGAACTGCCAAATCAATGCCGATATGTTTGCCATATTGGCAATACCATCGGGCTCACCATCGGTCAGCGCGTCGGCGGCTTTCAAAAGCTCTGCATAAAGTTGGGCCTTTGGGGCGTATGTTGCGATTTCAAATGCGTACATGCAGCGTCAGATAGTCAATCAAGCCGGACTTTACCACGGCCCTTCTTGATTTCTCCGCGCCCCTTTTTGGTATCGACGCGTTTGGCCTTGGCTGCTTTGCTCGGTTTGGTCTTGATACGTGGAGCCTCACGAACGAAGGCTTGATCGATCAGACGGATGATCCTGGCGCGGGCCTCTGCCCGGTTGGCCTCTCTAGTACGGTGTTCGCGTGCCGTGACGATCAACTCGCCAGACGAAGTCATCTTGCTGCCTGCAAGAGTTTTCAGTTTGCGATAGGCATAGGGCGGAAGGCCCAGCCGAAACACATCGACGCGCAACTGGCACGCGGTTGCCACCTTGTTGACATTCTGCCCACCTGGACCGGTCGACGCCAGAAAGGTCTCTTCAAGCAATTCCTCGGGCAGTTCGAACGGCATGCCGCCTTTTAGGCAGCCGCTGACTGCGGCGCTAGTCGAAACGCCAAGCGTCCATCGCGAGCACGCCATATTCGACGCTGGCGTGCATTTTGGTAGCCTTGCCCTCAAGACCGCCTGCCCCCAAGGCGACGAACAATGGCAAGATATGGTCCATAGTCGGGTGATTGTCGCTGCCGTGCGGCGCTTGTCCAATCGCGCCGAGTACCGCATCATGGCTACCAGCAATCAATTGCCTATCGAGCCAGCCGAGGAAGTCCGTTACCCAAGGCTGCGCAGGTGCATCGGCTGCATAACCGCCACGGAAGAAGGCATGCAGATTGTGCGTGATCGCACCCGAGCCGATGACAAGGATATTGTCGTCGCGCAGTGGCTCCAGAGCCTGACCTAGCCGGTAGTGATAGTCCGGTGTCGCGCGCGAGTTGATCGAGACCTGCACCACTGGAATATCGGCCTCCGGCCAAGCCAGTATCAACGGCGTCCATGTGCCGTGATCGAACCCGCGTTCGGGATCGAGACGGTTCGTTATGCCTGCATCGCCCAGTATCCGGGCTATGCGTTGGGCCAATTCCGGTGACCCCGGAGCCGGATAGCGCATACGGCAAAGTTCATTAGGAAAACCGCCAAAGTCGTGGATGGTTCCCGGATGCTCAGCCGAAGTAACTGAAGCCAGCGGCTCGTCATGGTGCGCCGAGATCATGACAATCGCGCCTAGTTGTGCAGGTAGCCTACTCGCCAGCCCGGCGAGAAAGTGCCGGGCCGGGCTGTCGTCGATCACGATGGTCGGAGCACCGTGCGAAACGAATAAAGCGGGCTGCCTGGACATGTTTCAGCCGAACAGCTTTGCGGCGGTATTGGCAGCACGGCGGCCGAGATAGCGGGCACCTTCCAATTCGGTTTCGCTTGGCTGGCGGCTTCCATCGCCATTGGCAATTGTCGTTGCACCATAAGGCGCGCCGCCCACAACCTCATCATTGCGCATCTGCCCGACAAAGCCATAATCGAGGCCGACGATGGTCATGCCGAAATGCAGCAGGTTGGTGAGGATTGAGAACAAGGTCGTTTCCTGCCCGCCATGCTGTGTGGCGCTGGAGGTGAAGGCTGCACCGACCTTGCCATGAAGCTCACCACGCGCCCAGACGCCACCGGCTGTGTCCCAGAACGCCGCCATCTGGCTCGACATCCGCCCGAAGCGCGTGCCGGTGCCGACGATGATTGCGTCATAGTCCTTAAGTTCCTCGATGGTGGCGACAGAGGCAGCCTGATCGAGTTTGAAATGCGCAGCTTGGGCGATTTCGAGCGGCGCGGTTTCGGGAACGCGTTTCACATCGACGGTCGCGCCGGTTTCACGCGCGCCTTCGGCAATGGCGTTGGCCATGGTCTCGATATGGCCATAGCTGGAGTAATAGAGGACGAGGACTTTGGGCATAAGATGGTTCTTTCTGGAAAAGGCCCCTCCTCCACGACGGGAGGAGGGGTTCAGGGGGGAGGGTTAGTCTGCATCGACAAGGACGATTTCACTGTCCTCGATAGCGGCGATAGTGATGGTTCCGGAATTGATGGCGACGCCGTCGCGGGCGTTGGCTCGTTGGCCATCGACGTCGATCGTACCTGTGGCAGGCACCAGATAGGCGTAACGCTGATCGCCGACCTGATAGGTCAGGCTCTCGCCTGCCTTCAAAGTCGCACCGAGCACCCGCGCATCGGTGCGGATGGGGAGTGCGTCCTTGTCTTCTTCAAAGCCGCTCGCCAGCACCTGCCATGCGCCCGAACGATCGCCTTTGGGGAATGGCTTGGTGCCCCAGCTGGGGGCTCCACCAGTCCGTTTGGGGACGATCCATATCTGAAAGAGCGTGGTGGCCTCATCCTCCAGATTATATTCGGCGTGGCGAATGCCGGTGCCTGCGCTCATCACCTGCACATCACCGGCAGCGGTGCGGCCTTTGTTACCCAGACTGTCCTGATGGGTGATCGCGCCGGTGCGGATGTAAGTGATGATTTCCATGTCCGCATGAGGGTGCGGGGGGAAACCGGTTTGCGGCTGGATGATATCGTCATTCCAGACGCGAAGGCTGCCCCAGCTCATGCGATCCGGGTCATAATAGTTGGCGAACGAGAAATGGTGATGGGCATCGAGCCAGCCATGATTGGCACCGCCAAGGCTGGCGAAGGGGCGGACTTCCACTTTTGCTTTGCTGTCGATCATAGCGAGATACCTTACCTATGTTGCGGTCTCTGTATGCGGCCAAGATAGGCCTCCGATTTGGGATTGAAATAGAAACATAGGAAACCTATTGTTTCCATTTATGCGCTTACCTGATTATGAAGCCTGGAGCATTTTTGCCGCTGTCGCGACCGAAGGCGGCTTTTCGCGCGCTGCGGAATTACTGGGCCTTTCCAAGGCAACAGTGTCCAAAGCCGTTTCGCGTCTGGAGGCGCAAGTCGGCGCGCCGCTATTCCACCGCACCTCGCGGCGTTTGGTATTAAGCGAGAGCGGCGTGTCACTGCTAGAGCAGGCAAAAGCGATTGTTGCTGCAGGCGAGGCCGCCGAGGAGGCCGCGCGCGATGAGGCGAGCGAACCGGTCGGTCTGATCCGCCTTGCCGCCCCGATGAGCTATGGCATCAGCCGCGTAGCGCCCTTGCTTTCCGAATTTCTGTGCAACCATCGCGGCATCAGCATCGACATGCATTTGTCAGACGCCAAGGTGGACCTGATCGGTGAGCGCTTCGATCTGGCGCTTCGCATCGGCGCGCTCCCCGATAGCAGCCTGCGTGCAAGGCGATTGCGGGGCGTGACCGGCTATGTGCTGGCCAGCCCCGAATATCTTGCCCAATATGGCAAACCGCGCCACCCCGCCCAATTGGGTGAACATCGCTGCCTCAGCTACTCGCTCGCCTCCAATCCCGAAAGCATGCGCTTCACCGGCCCCGACGGTAGCGAGACGGTCGTTCGCCTGTCCGGGCCGCTTCGCGTCAACAATGGTGAGGCGATGTTGCCTGCCCTATGCGCGGGCCTCGGCATCGGCATGTTGCCCGATTTTATCTGTGAAAAGGACATCAAGGCCGGTCGTCTGAAGCCGATATTGCAGGACTGGAAAATCCCGCCCATCGCGATCCACATCGTCACCCCGCCCAGCACCTTCCGCCCGCGCCGGGTGACGGCCCTGATAGATTTCCTGGCAGAGAAACTGTCGACGGCCTGATTAACTGCGTTTGCGGAACGGCCAATCGGTCACCTCGCCTAGCCATAAAGCCAGCCAGATGATTAGCGGTTGGGCCGCAAGGCGCGGACCGTGATACCACCAACTCAGCGTCTCCCCGCCCATCGCGATATTGTTGATGGCATGGTTGAAATTGGCTGGCCATACGCAAAGGACATAGAGCGCAAGGCCGATACCCGCCGCAGGCCGTGCCCAATTTATCCAGCCACGCGGGATCAGCAGTCCAATCGCCCCGGCCAATTCGGCAACACCCGTCAGTGCGACGACTTCAGCGGGGTAAGGCACCCAATCAGGCGTGATCGCCAGAAACACCTCCGGGTTCTGTAAATGCGCGATCCCGGCAAATGCATAGAATAGCGCCAGCAGCAACCGCAGCGCGTTACGGATCATGCGACGGCAGGCTCCAGCAACCGCAACGTCCCGGCATCGGCATCGATTTCGGCCATCACGCCCTGGGGGATCGTGAACTGGTCCGAAATGTGGCCGAACCAGGCCCCTTCGAACGCCGGAATGCCGAGCGGTTCGAAATGCTGGCGCAGAATCGAATTGAGCGTGAAGCTGCTGCCATCGGGATTTCGGCAATTGGTGCACTGGCCGAAGACAACACCCGCCAGACCCTTGAGCACGCCCGCCTGCCCCAATTGGGTCAGCATCCGGTCGATACGATATTCGGCCTCGTCGATATCCTCGAGAAACAGGATCGCGCCTGTGAAGTCGGGCAGATAAGGTGTCCCTGCGAGCGCGGTCAGCACGGTCAGATTGCCGCCAAGCAACTGCCCCTGCGCCTTACCGCCACGAATCTTGATTGTCCGCCAGCGCCGCTGCACGAGCCGGTCCTCATTGGCCTTCGGGTTTTCGAACAAGGGCGTCGCGGCATCAAAGGCAATCCCTTTGAAGCTTTCAACCGAAGCCTTGCCCCACGCGCTGCTGGCATTGGGCCCGTGCAGCGTAACCGCCCCGCCCTTTGCTGCAATCGCCATGTGGAGTGCGGTGATGTCGCTATAGCCGATCAGGAATTTGAGGTTTGCACGCACCACATCCCAATCGACGAACGGAAGCGCACGAGCCGCGCCCCAGCCGCCGCGCACCGCGAATATGGCTTTGACATCCTTGTCGGCGAACATCGAATTGATGTCCGCTGCCCGTTCCTTGTCCTGCCCCGCCAGATAGCCATAGCGTTTGAGCAAATTGGGTGCGCGCTTGGGCACCAACCCCATTGCGCGGATCGCTTCCTCGACCAGCACCAGATCGAACGGATCGTCGCTCGCCGAGGCCGGTTCAATGAGGCCTATGGTATCGCCGGGCTTGATACGCGACGGTTTGATGCGTTTACCGGTAGACGGTGCCGCATAGGCTCCGCCGGATAAAGCAGGCAGGGCCGGCGACGCCATCAGCGCCGCCAGTCCCGTCATGATCGTGCGACGCGACGGCGTCAGAAATTCACCTCTGCCGCGATGGTGAACGAACGGCCACGGGGATCAGCAACGCGCGGTTCCCAGCTGCCACCGGCGCCCGTATTGCCGTCATAAGTGATGGCAAACGGCGGATCGGTATCGAAGATATTCTTGATGCCGAGCGTCAGACGCATCTTTTCTGTCGCATTCCAACCTGCCGACAGATTGTAGGTCACATAGTCGCTGACCCGCTTGTTGTATCCGGGGCGAGTGACTGTGCCGTTGGCGATACCCGGCAACGCGCCATTTTTGTAACCAAGGCGGAATATCTGCGACAGTGACACATTCCATTCATCGTTTGACCAGCTCAGGAATGCATTATGCTTCCAGCGGATACCGAGGTCACCCGTGAAGGTGAAAATGCCAATCTGGTCCTGATAGGGTGCGCTGGCCGTAACCTTTTCCTTTTTCTTCAGGAGATAGGTACCGTCCATACCCGCCGCCACGCGTCCGCCCAAAGCATCCACACCAGCGCGAAGGGTTACTTCAAGGCCTTGCGTGCGCCGCGCGCCCATATTTTGCCAGGCTTGATCAAGGAAGGTGATATTGTTGCTTGCGTCGCGGATGATGAGATCACCAAGATCGGCTGAATAGCGCACGATTTGAAGCAAAGTTGGCAGCTGGATGTTGTCGTTGATGTCGATCTTCCACCAGTCGACCGACGCGCTGAAATTGGCCGACGGTTCGAAAACGACGCCAAGGCTCATCTGTTCCGACGTTTCGGGTTGCAAGTCGCGATTGCCCCGCGTGATGATATCGGGACGGATCCGGAAGCAGGGCGAAGATGCAGTCGACGATGGTGTCAGCGACGGACAGCGAACCGGATCAACAAGATCGCTTCCCGAATAAGGTGAGATGGTTGCGCCATTGTAGATTTGGTTGAACGCCGGAGCGCGGAAACCGGTATTATATGAACCACGGAACATTAACCAATCGGCAGGACGGAATTTGGCTGAAATCTTTGGATTAACGGTCGAACCAAAGTCCGAATAGTCGTCAAGCCGAACCGCGGTCGTCACCTCAAGGGTGTCGACAATGGGAAACAGAATTTCGGCATAGGCTGCCTTGATATCCCGATGCTTGGGCGTCAGCGCATTCACATTGTCAAAAGCCGCGAGGAAAATCACCGGTGCCGTCGCTGCCGCAGCCGCAGAACCATTAAATTCATAGGTCTCGCGACGATAGTCGATGCCGAGCGCTGCCTGCACGGTTCCACCTGGAAGTTCGAAGAGCGAACCCGAAACGGAATAATCAAGCTGCAGCACCTTATAGCGACCACCATACAGTGTTTCACCTTCCGCCGATGCAGCGGCAAGTGCTGCAAGCGCTGCGGGCGTTTGGGCTTCGCCAGGACGCAGGAATGGGTTCAGCACACCTGTGCTCAGCAACGGGATAAGACCCGGAACGCCATTCACGGTATCGCGATAGTAATAACCTGTTCCCAAAACCGACGATGTCTCGCTCTCTGCGTAAGACGCTCCGGCGCGATAATCCCAACTGTCGGAAATCGGGCCGTCGATACCCAGCGCTGCACGGAACGTTTCTGAATCGGTCTTGTACTCTCGGGGTCCGCATTCGATACACCGCCAGCGGAAACCGATCGGCTTGCCATAATTTGCGGCAATCGCCGGAAACTGCGCCAAGAGCGTGTTGTAGACATAATTGTACGTGCTGGCAGTCAAGGCATTGAGCGGATAAAATGCCTGGGTTGTCGTATTGTTCGACGAAACCTGGGCGTTTGAGAAGCGCTTGGCGGACGTTGCACTTGAACCGGTTACTTCCAGCGAGATTTCGTGGTCGTCCATGAAACGCGCAACACCGCGACCGAAATATGTAAATGTTTCGATGGGCTGCTGCAGCATAGCCGCCCTTCCGGTATCCCAGGCACAAGCCCAGCGTGCGCCCGCATTGTTCCAGAGCGCATCGTCATACGGCAAGCCACCATCCATGGTTTCACAACCTGCGCCACCCGGCATATCGAGCAGGTTCACACCGCCATCGGCACGAGTGGTCGTGCCTGGAAACACGAGTGTGGGCAGATAAGTGGAGTTGGTTGTTGTCGTTGCGCCCAGCAACGTTCCCGTCGGCGCGTAATTTGCTCCACTGGTGGTCGGATTGATCGGGAAAATGGTCGCAAAAGGCACGCCGCGCGTGTCGATCGACAGCCCCCGATCCGGTTGCTGGCCATTTACGAATGCGCGGTCGCGGCCGCGAAGGCCTGTATTCCAACGATAGCTGGCGGCTGCCATAATGTTGAAGCCGTTATCATCCAGATCGCCATATCCGACGATACCACCAATGCGGTATATTGCGCTGTCTGCGCGCGATGTGACATCCACCAGCCCGGATAGTCCAATGCCCTGATAGTCGGTTTTGGTGATGAAGTTCATCACGCCGCCGATTGCGTCGGTTCCGTAAATAGCCGATGCCCCATCCTTCAGAACCTCAACCCGTTCAATTGCGGCAAATGGAATCTGGTTCACGTCAACTGCCGCACCGGACAAGCCGTGGGCCGCCACGCGCCGCCCGTTCAACAACACCAGCGTTGATCCAGAACCCTGGCCGCGGAGGTTTGCGGCTGACAGGCCGTTGGTGCCACGCTGCGCGCCGGTCACCACATCGGAGTTGGATGCCAAATTGTCGGGGCCAGAGCCATTGGTGCTCAGGAAAGAAATCAACTGCTCTGGGCTCGAAATACCTTCACGCGCAAGTTCTTCGTTGGTGATTACCGTCAACGGAAGAGCGCTGTCATTCGGATCCCGCTTGATGCGTGAACCGGTTACTACGATCGCCTGCTCCGAAGAATCCGCAGCCTTGGTGTCGGTAGCAATGCTCGCGTCCTGCGCCGCAACTGGCGACGCAAGGCTCGCGGCGCTCAGATATAGTGCCAGCTTGTGCAATTTCATGTCATAGCCCTCCAGCTAATGCCGCCCCGCTGTGCGGTTGCGGCATGTTAAAACCCTGAAAGTTAAGGCTAGCAACGCAATATCCGCTTGGCAAATGGCAATTGGACATAATTTTCGGGTATATTGATGCACCCGGCCGAAATTTTTTTGCAGCGTCTGAGACTCCAAAACCCTAGGATTTGAGTCACTTTTGCCCGATCCAACTCCCCGCGACTCGCGGATTCCTGCGCGTTAAGACGAAATTAACCTTTTCAGTTCATTTCCCTTATGGTTAATAACAGTCGATGGCTGCGTCGCCGCTTCGGGAGGCACAGGCATCGGGGGTTGCAAAAGCAAAGAGGGGCCAGCCGCATGCGCGTGTTGCTGATTGAAGACGAACCGACAACCGCGAAAGCCATCGAAATGATGCTCGCGACCGAAGGGTTTAACGTCTATTCGACTGACCTGGGCGAGGAAGGCCTCGATCTGGGCAAACTCTACGACTATGATATTATTCTTCTCGACCTCAACCTGCCCGACATGCATGGGTATGACGTCCTGAAGAAACTGCGCGTCGCAAAGGTGCAGACGCCGGTGCTCATTCTTTCCGGCATTTCGGAAATGGACAGCAAGGTGCGCTCGTTCGGTTTTGGCGCCGACGATTATGTCACCAAGCCGTTCCATCGCGAAGAGCTGGTCGCCCGCATCCACGCAGTTGTGCGCCGTTCGAAAGGCCACAGCCAGTCGGTCATCCGCACCGGCAAGCTTGCAGTCAATCTGGATGCCAAGACCGTCGAAGTCGACGGCAGCCGCGTCCATCTGACCGGCAAGGAATATGCGATGCTCGAGCTGCTTTCGCTGCGCAAGGGCACCACGCTGACCAAGGAAATGTTCCTGAACCACCTCTATGGCGGGATGGACGAACCCGAACTCAAGATTATCGACGTTTTCATCTGCAAGCTGCGCAAGAAACTGGCGCTGGCCTGCGGTGGCGAAAATTATATCGAGACCGTCTGGGGCCGCGGCTATGTGCTGCGCGATCTCGACGACATGGAGCAGCCACTGGTTGCCTGACCCATAAAGAAATTACCCCGGCAGTAATTTGAGAAAGGGCGGTGTTGAGAGTCACCGCCCTTTTTTGTTGAGGTTACCGCACCAGCCGCGCTGAAACGTCAGACTAAGTCTGCAAATACCAGCGTTCGCCACCCTCGAGCCCGATCGCCGTCAGCTTACCACTGGCATAGGCACCAGTATCGATTCCGATGCGCGAACCGCGTTCGTCGATATCGTCATAGATGGTGTGGCCATAGACGATGACCTTTTCGAGGTCGCCGCGCTGCGCCACAAATTCGTCACGGATCCAGCGAAGGTCGCTCTTGCGTTGCTCTGACAAGGGAACACCAGGGCGGATGCCGGCATGGACGAAAGCATAATCACCCAGCACGATCATGTCCTCAAAGCTTTCAAGGAAGGCGAGATGCTCCTCGGGCACCAGCGTTTCAAGCCGTTCTGCCAGTTGCTCGATATCGAGTTCGATATATTCGGCACGGGTGATGGGGTAGCTTTGCAACGTCGCATCACCGCCGATTTTCAGGAAAAAGCGTAAGGTCTTGGTGTCACGCTCACGGCACGCCTTGAGGAAGACTTCCTCGTGATTGCCCATCAGGTACCGCACGGTCCGCCCCTGCCCGCGCAAAGCCTTCGCAGTTTCGATAACACCTGCACTGTCGGATCCGCGATCGACCAAGTCGCCGAGGAAAACGATCTGCGTATCCGCCGCGCCTCGCACTCGGTCGTCAGCGTCGATTTTGACCAACAGCGCTTGCAGCAGGTCATTGCGACCGTGAATGTCGCCAATCGCATAGACGCGCACGCCATCCGGCACCCGCGCGGTATCGAGCGGACGGGACGGTGCGGCTTTCTTGAACAGGCGACCCAGCATGGTGCGCGCCATATAGGCACGACCATGCAAGAGGGGAAGCCCTAGCCTTCAGCCGTGAAGGTCAGCCCGGCATGCGCCTGCAAACGCGCAACCAGCTTTTCTCCCAGTGCCGCACCGGGGGTGGTCACCCCACCCTCGCCGTCATTCTCGGCGAGGCCAAGCGCGGTCTCGGCGATCATCTTGGATGTGGAGCCATAGCCGGGATCCTTGTCGCCCTTCACCGAAAAGAGCGCGCGCTTGCCATCGGGATATTCGCCGACGAACAGCACATCGTAAAAGCCATTTTCGCGCTCTTCCTTGGTCGGGCCTTCACCGGGCTTGGGCCCGCCTTCGCCAAATGGTGCCTTGATGGCTTTTGCCAGCCCCTCGGCTGCCTGCTTGCCCATCTCACCAGGGCTGGTCAGAACCATCTCGTCATAGCGCAGGTCCGCACCCCAGGGGTGGCCGAGCAGGAAGTTCGTCCGGTGGACATTCTTGGTGTTGATCGCCGCCATGATGAACGGCGCGGCCCAGCTTCCCAGATGGTCGTCATATTCGGGGATCATGCCGGTGGGCTGGTTCGGTCCGTCAAAGCCCGGCGTCAGGCCGAACGGGCTGAGCATATAGGGCGTGAGCGTTGGGTGCTTGGCGAGCGTCTTCAAAGTTTCCTTCAAGCTTGCTGCCGTACCGCCGGAAAAGCCGCCCTGCATCGCCCGAACCCGGCCTTTGACGCGGGGCGCGGGCGCGCCGAATTTCTGCGTCGCATGTTTTTGCAGCATCAACACGCCGAGATCGAACGGGATCGAATCAAAGCCTGACGAGAAAGTGATGCGCGCGCCGCTCGCTTTGGCCGCGCCGTGATATTTGTCGATCATCTGGCGCATCCACACCGGCTCACCACATAGATCGGTATAGTCGGTGCCCGCTTCGACACAGGCCTTCACCAGCGGCTCACCATAAAGCTGGTAAGGTCCGACGGTGGTCAGCACGACCTTGGTACGTTTGGCCATCGCCGCCAGCGAAGCCGGATCGTCCGCATCGGCGACCACCAACGGCGTTTCTTTCGCTGCCCCTATCAGGTCGCGCACTTCCTCCAGCTTGGTCAGCGAACGGCCGGCCATCGCCCATTTCAGGCCAGCCTTGTCCTTCAAATATTCGGCAACCAGCCGACCGGTGTACCCGGTTGCGCCATAAACGATGACATCAAATTCGCGTGCTTCCTTGGGCATCATTCTCTCCTGATTCTGCTTTGGAGAAATTGATGCGCGCAAGAAAGGCAGGAGTCAAAACAGTGTTTTCTCCGTGCCGCAACTTCAGAAATTATATTGGCGGCTCGCCAGATCGAACATGATCTCTTCCGACCCGCCGCCGATCGCCATCACGCGCACTTCACGATAAATGCGTTCGACACGGCAGCCGCGCATGAAGCTGGCGCCGCCGAGGATTTGGCAGGCCTCGCGCGCGCAATACTCCATAGCGCGGGTTGCCTGCACCTTCAAAAGCGCGAAATCTCCGGGGAAGGCTTTGCCCTCGCGAACACTCCACGCGCATTGGTCGATCCAGGCTTGCGTCGAATTGATCTGGCGCAGCATATCGGCCAGCTTGTGGCGGATCGCCTGATTGCGGATCAGCGGCTTTCCGAACACCTCGCGCTGTTGCGCCCAATCGAGCGCATCTTCGAAGCAGACGCGGGCATAGGCCGCTGCCTGTTGCGCCATGCCCAGCCGCTCGCCGTTGAAATTGCGCATGATGCCCATGAAACCGCCATTTTCGGGGCCAATCAAATTTTCGGCGGGCACCTCTACATTGTCGAAATGCAGCGTTGCGGTATCCGAGGCATGCCATCCCATTTTGGCAAGCGGAGTGCGGCTGAAACCCGGACGGTCGGTTTCGATGAGCAGCAGTGATACACCGCCCATTCCCGGCCCGCCTGTGCGCACAGCCGTCGTCACATAATCGGCGCGCATGCCGCTGGTGATATAGGTCTTGCTGCCATTGACGATGTAGGATGCGCCCTTGCGCTCGGCCTTGGTTTTCAGGTTTGCAACATCCGAGCCACCCGATGGTTCGGTGATGCCCAGCGAGATGATTTTTTCGCCAGCCAGCACGGCAGGCGCGATGCGCTGTTTCATCTCCTCACTGCCCATAGCGAGGATCGGCGGCAGGCCGATACCATGCGTCATCAAGGAGGCAGGGATGCCGCCCGCACCGGGGCGGCACATTTCCTCGCTCTGCACCAGCGAATGGAAGATATCGAATCCGTTACTGCCCGTACCGCCAAATTCAGCAGGGTAACCAAGGCCCAAAATGCCCGCCTCGGCAGCTTTTTTGTGCAGGCTGCGCGGCAACTCCCCTGCGGCTTCCCATGCATCGACATTGGGCAGGATTTCTCGCTCGACAAAGCGGCGGACGGTGTCGCACACCGCCTCATGGCTTTCGTCATAATAAGGCGAACGGGCTCGCCATTGGTCAAAAAGGGGGGATGTCATCGGGCCTCTCCTGCGTATGCGTTTGCCGCATGTTTAATCGTTCGATTAAATTGAGCAAGGCAGGAAGTGAGGGGTTGCTCCCCTCCCGCTTGCGGTAGGGGCTGGGGGAGGGCCAGAGAGGTTGCGTAAACGACAGGCCCTCCCCTAACCCCTACCGCAAGCGGGAGGGGGATTCACAGCCTCGGCAGGGTGACACCCTTCTGCCCCATATATTTGCCTGCACGGTCGGCATAGCTGGTCTCGCAAGGCTCATTGCCCTGCAGGAACAGGAACTGGCACGCGCCTTCATTGGCATAGATTTTCGCGGGCAGCGGGGTGGTGTTTGAAAATTCCAGCGTCACATGCCCCTCCCAGCCCGGCTCGAGCGGGGTGACGTTCACGATGATACCGCAACGGGCATAGGTGCTTTTGCCGAGGCAGATGACGAGCACATCGCGGGGAACGCGGAAATATTCGACGGTGCGGGCAAGCGCGAAACTGTTGGGCGGGATGATACAGACATCGGTTTCGCGGTCGACGAAGCTTTTGGGGTCAAATTCCTTCGGATCGACCACGCTCGAATCGACATTGGTGAAAATCTTGAATTCGGGGGCGACCCGGGCGTCATAGCCGTAAGAGGAAAGGCCGTAGCTGATGCAGCCATCACGGCGCTGCGCCTCAACGAACGGCTCGATCATGCCGTTTTCGAGCGCCTGTTGCCTGATCCACTTGTCTGAAAGAATTGCCATGAAGACTCCCCATTATCGGCAACCGCTTTTGCCGGTTTGGCGAGCGAGCGCAAGAGGCACTAGTGCTATCGCGACGCTCGACAGTGGCCAGTTTGCAAGGCAATCCTGAAAATCCGTTTTTGACAGGATATCCATGACCGTGCGCACATATCTTCTGCTTCTGCCATTCCTGGCCCTGACCGCTCCGGCAACAGCACAGAGCGATGAAGTTTTGAACTGGGAAAAACAGGCCGAGGCGGCATGCAACACATATGACTTCAAAGGCTTTTTCGAAGCTTTTCTGCGTTCGGACAAGGTCCGCGCAAAATATAGCGCCAGCCAGATCTACCAAGTGCGCGACGGCGTTTCGGAACCCGTAGCGGGGTCAGCCTATCGCGATTTCCCTTTGGGTATGCTCGACTATAGCTGGGTAACAGCAGAGTCAGTTCGCAAAAATGCGGCTGGCCTGCCGCCGCCCTATGAATATGTCGAACTAGAAATCAACGTAGTGGGGGATCGGCGCGCGCGCGTCGATTGGGTTCGCATGGGCTATAAAAACGGCAGTCCGGATGAAGGTGGCGAAGGCGATGACCGCACCGGCGCCTATGGAAAGCCGGGCTATCTGCTGTTCTATCCAACCGACGCCTGCTGGGAATTGGTTCAGGACACGCAGGGCGGCGATGCCCCCGGGCCGATGCGCTGAATTGCTATTTCAGGCTTGCGGGGCCGAAACCAAAGGGCAGCAATTCGGACAGCAAATGGGTGTCGTGGCCGCCCGCACGCGCACAATATACCGGCAGGTCGATAGCGACTTCATCGGCAACTTCTTTGATTACCTGACGACAGCGGCCACAAGGCGAGATTGCGACAGCGCCAATCTGCGCACTGCCATCCTCCGCCCGCGGACCGCCAGCGACTGCAATCGCAACAATCCGCCGCATTTGCCCGTCACTATTCGCCTTGGCTATGGCGACAGTTTCGGCACATAAGGTCATGCCATAGCTCGCATTTTCGAAATTGGCGCCGGTTACTATTTCACCCGTATCGAGCAGCAAGGCAGCGCCAACATGGAAGTTTGAATAGGGCGCATAGGCGTTGCGCGCGGCTTCGATCGCCGCCGCCACCAATTTTGACTCGCTGTTGCTCATGGTCGCACCACCACCCATTTCACCGGCTCGTCCACACCCTCGATCTCACGCTTTGGATTGGCCGTCCACATCACCCACGGCTTGGCAGCATAGTCCGGCAAAAGCCATGTTTTTTCCAGCCAGACATTACGATCAATGGCGGAGCTGAGCTTGTAATGCTGCTCAAAATCCGGCGACAGCATCAGCACAGCAGATTTGCCCAGATGCGCCTCAATCTGTGACAGGAACGTCGCCACCTCGGAGAGGACCAATGCGCGGTCGGGCTTGCTCGAACAGCTCTCGGTAAAGCCGAATTCGACCACCGCAGGTAAGGCAGCGTCGCTGCGCGGAACTGTGGTGATAAACAGGGTCGCCTGATCGCTTGCCAAACGGCACAGATCATATCGGTGCAGCGGGCCGAAACGCACGCCTGCCTCGCGCGCGCCTGCCATATTGGCAGCGAAGCGTGGATCCCGATATTTTGTCCCCTCGGTCGCTACAATATAGGCAAAATCAACCCCGGTCGCCGCCAGCATTGGCCAGTCGAGCGATCCGTGCGACGCGTCGACAACGATGCCCTGCACGGGATACTCGTCGCGCGACGGGGCCCAGCCGACAACCATACGCCACAGCACAAATGCGCCCAACAAAAGGGCGAGCACGATTGCGCCATTGCGCCAAAGCCTGAATTTTCTGCCGGCCATCCCGTTCCCCGAATTACAACTTATGGCCTATTGCTTGATGTGCAGGACGCAAATCAATGTAAACAATCGGCGGGCAGTCGGAAAATCGACTTCGATCTTGCCTTCCAACCGTTCCATCAACAACTCTGCCGCACCATTGTGCACCCCGCGTCGCGCCATATCGATTGTCTCGATTTCCGACGCGGTCGCCTTGCGGATCGCCTGATAGTAACTGTCGCAAATCGCGAAATATTCGCGCACCGGGCGCTGGAACCGGCCGAGGCCAAGGATTAGTGTTTCGTGTGGGGTGCCATCCTCACGCGAAATATCGAGCACCAGCCGCCCCTCGGTTACGCTTAGTTTCAGCCGGTAAGGGCCCGCATAACCATCGCCCATGTCCCGCAGCGGTTTGAAATGGTTTTCCTCGATCAGATCAAAGATCGCGACCCGCCGTTCCTGCTCGATATCGGCATTGCGACGCAAAATGGTCGCTTCGTCGAGCTCTACAGATATGATGCGCGGGTCGGCCATGCGTTTCCTCTAGCCGATGCGTCGGCAGGGGCAAGTGGGGTAATTCCTCCCCCAGAGGGGGAGGGGGACTATGCGAAGCATGGTGGTGGGGCACGTGCCAAAAGGCGTTACGCCGATGCTGGGCGTACCCCTCCACCACCCTTTGGGTGGTCCCCCTCCCCGTTCCGGGGAGGATTTCCACAGCCCTGTCCCCCGAACAATTTTTGCAGCGCCTTGCGCCAGCCTATCTGATAAACGATAGCACCACCATGGCCGAACCGATCCGTCTAGCCGCCGTCAATGATGGCGAAGAACAACGCCTACCGCGCAATGTCGAGGCGGAGGCAGCGTTTTTGGGCGCGCTGCTGATCGACAACCGCATATTGGAAGATGTCAGCATCAAGCTGCGCCCCGAACATTTTTTCGAGCCGCTGCACGGACGGATTTTCGACCAGATTTTACGTTTGATCGATCGCAATATGCTAGTCACGCCCGTCACGCTGAAACCGCTGTTTGAAAGCGACGAGGCGATGAAGGAGCTGGGTGGCCCCGGCTATCTGGTCAAACTTACCGCCGACGGCTCGGGTCTGATTGGTGCCCGCGATTTCGCGCAACAGATTTACGATCTGGCGCTTTTGCGCGAGCTTGTCAGCGTCGGACGCGGGCTGGTTGAAGGCGCGCTCGACACCAGCGACACGGTCGACCCCAAGGCGCAGATCGAGCAGGCGGAAGCGCAGCTTTACAAGGTTGCCGAGGGCGAAGGCGAAACCGGAAGCATGAAGAGCTTCCTCGCCGCCTCGACCGAGGCGATCAAGAATGTTGAGAAGGCGCTGAACAGTGGCGGCCATCTGTCAGGCGTGACCACCGGGCTCGACAGCATCAATGCCAAATGCGGTGGTCTGCATAATTCGGACCTTATCATCCTCGCCGGTCGTCCGGGCATGGGCAAGACATCATTGGCCACCAACATCGCCTTCAACGCAGCGCAACGCTGGATCCGTGACCGCGAGGATGGCATTCCGGAGGAAAAGAGCGTAGGCGCCAAAACCGCGTTTTTCAGCCTGGAAATGTCCGCTGACCAGTTGGCAACACGTATCCTGGCTGAACAGTCGGGCATCTCGTCCGAAGCGTTGCGCATGGGCAAGATCAGCCGCGACGATTTCCGCGAACTTTCGCGCGCAAGCCGCGAGCTGCAGGAACTGCCGCTGTATATTGACGATACGCCGGCGCTCACTATCGCCGCGATGCGTACCCGAGCGCGCCGTTTGCAGCGCAAGCACGGAATCGGCCTGATTGTTGTCGACTATCTGCAGCTGCTGCAGGGTTCGTCGCGGAGCAGCGACAACCGCGTCAACGAAATCTCGGAAATCTCGCGCGGATTGAAAACGCTGGCGAAGGAATTGCAAGTTCCGGTGATCGCGCTCTCTCAGCTCAGCCGCGCGGTCGAGCAGCGCGAGGACAAACGCCCGCAACTGTCGGACCTGCGCGAATCAGGCTCGATCGAGCAGGACGCCGACATGGTCTGGTTCGTTTTCCGTGAGGATTATTATGTCGCTGCGCGCGAACCCAAGCATGGCAGCGACGGCGATGTGAAGGCGACCGAGGAATATGAAAAGTGGCGGCAGGAAATGGAGCGCGTTTTCGGCATCGCCGAACTGATCGTAGCCAAGCAGCGCCATGGCTCCACCGGTAAGGTCCGTATGAAATTTGAGGCGAAGATTACGCGGTTCAGCGACCTGGCCGACGACAGCTATGCTGATCAAGGGTACGAATGAAGACGCTGTTCGCCGTCTTTGGAATGATGCTGGCAACAGCTGCCCCAGCGGAATCGATCAAGGAGCCTTTTATGTTTCATGCTTCCGGCGAATTTGAAGTCACCCTGAAACCAGTTTCGGCGGCGGACGAAGGCGTGATGCGGATGTCCATAGACAAGCAGTTTCACGGCGACCTCGAAGCAACCAGTGTTGGCCAGATGATGGCGGGCGGCAACGAAGCCAATGGCTCCCGCGTCTATGTTGCGCTCGAAACTGTGACGGGCAAGCTTAAGGGACGCAGCGGCAGCTTCATCCTCGCGCATCGCGGGACCATGTCCGCCAACGGTCAAGCCCTGTCGGTGATAATCGTGCCCGATTCAGGTACCGACCAGTTGAAAGGCATCGCCGGAAATCTCGATATCGATATCCGTGACGGCAAGCATTTCTATTCGATGGATTATACGCTGCCCGAGTGACGCGCCGCCAAAATATAGTTGAGCGCCTTGTTTGAACTGAGATGCAAGCCGGACAGCGGTGAGAAGGCAATGCCTTCCATCGCAATGACCTCAAGCCCAGCATCCGCCAGCAACGCCGTAACCTCTTCAGGCGTCAAAAACTTGTCCCAGTCATGCGTTCCGCGCGGCACCTGGCCGAGCCGCTCGGCGGCCTCGACAAGGAACAGCTTCGACGCAGCCGTCCGGTTGGGCGTTGAAAGGATCATCAAGCCTTCAGGCTTCAACCGCGCCGCCAGTTCAGCCACAAAGACTGCCGGATCGGTGACATGCTCGATCACTTCCATCGACGTCACAACATCGAACTGGTCGAGGTTTTGGGCCGCAAGCTCTCCCGCGTGATAGTCAATCGACAGCCCCGATTGCGCCGCATGCGCGGTTGCCGCAGCGATATTCTCCGCCGCCGCATCGACTCCGGTCACTGCCGCGCCCAGCCGTGACAATGGCTCGCACAACAGCCCTGCCCCACAGCCGACATCGAGCGCAGCCTTCCCGGACAGCGGCTTCATCGCGGTTTCCTCGGTGCCGAAATGCAGGTCAATCTGCCGCCGGACAAAGCCCAGCCGCACCGGGTTGAGCTTGTGCAGCATAGCGCTTGAGCCCTTGGGATCCCACCAGTCCGTCGCCAGCGCGCCGAAATGCGCGGCCTCATTTGGGTCTATGGTAGTTTTTCTGTTCGCAGCTTGGCTTGCCTTTGTCATTTCCTGTCCCTATCAGCGCCGCTGTTTGTAATATAGCCCTTTCACGCAAGGTTCCTATGGCCCGGATAGTCATGAAATTTGGCGGCACCTCTATGGCGGGGACCGAGCGGATTCGCCGCGTGGCGCAGATTGTGAAGCGCCAGGCGGAAAAGGGAGACGAAGTCGCCGTGGTCGTTTCCGCCATGTCGGGCGAAACCGACCGGCTGGTGGGCTTTTGCCGCGAAGCCAACCCGCTGTACGATCCGGCCGAATATGACGTCGTCGTCGCATCGGGCGAACAGGTTACGTCGGGCCTTCTTGCCATCACTCTGCAGGCGCTGGGATGCAAGGCGCGCAGCTGGCTGGGCTGGCAATTGCCGATCCACACCGACGATGCCCATGCCAAGGCGCGCATCGGCACAATCGACAGCGAAGCCCTGCTCGCTTCAATGGCCGAAGGCACGATTGCCGTAATTCCCGGTTTCCAGGGGCTGACTGATGACAACCGCATCACGACGTTGGGTCGTGGCGGTTCGGATACCTCGGCAGTCGCGGTTGCCGCCGCGATCAAGGCCGATCGCTGCGATATCTATACCGATGTCGACGGCGTCTACACCACCGACCCGCGCATCGTAAGCCGCGCCCGCAAGCTGAAGGCTGTCACCTACGAGGAAATGCTCGAGCTGGCCTCGGTCGGCTCAAAAGTTTTGCAGACCCGTTCGGTCGGGCTTGCCATGAAGGAAGGGGTGCGCGTTCAGGTGCTCAGCTCCTTCATCGACGAAAACGCCCCCAGCGCAGATACCATCCCCGGCACGATGATCGTGACCGACGAAGAACTGGAGAATGCCCAAGTGGAACGCCAGCTGATCACCGGCATCGCCGCCGACAAGAATGAGGCGAAGATCACCCTGACCCGCGTGCCCGACCGCCCCGGTGCAGTGAGCCATATCTTCGCTCCGCTCGCGGAATCGAACATCAACGTCGACATGATCATCCAGAATGTCGGCCGCGATAAAGGTGAGACCGACGTGACCTTCACGGTGCCGCAGGCCGACCTCGCCCGCGCCACCGACGTGCTGCAGAACCAGCGCGAAGCCATCGGCTATAACCGCCTGATTCCCGACACCAAGGTCGCTAAAATCTCGGTCGTCGGCGTCGGCATGAAGAGCCATGCAGGCGTCGCATCAACGATGTTCACCGCGCTCGCCGACCGCAAGATCAACATCCAGGCGATTTCGACGTCGGAAATCAAGGTTTCGGTGCTGATCGACGAGGATGAAACCGAACTTGCCGTCCGCGTGCTGCACACAGCCTATGGGTTGGATGGGGAGTGAAATGGTTGCGGCCATTTCATTATTACTGTTCGCAGCCGAGTTGAACGGCAGCGCTGGCCAGCAAGAATACAACAAAGACAATCCAGATCCAATCATCGCAGAAATCGAAAAGGTCGGAAGCGAGAGCAAGACAGTCGTTGATCTATCAATCGATTTGAAAGGCCGTGTCGCGCGTTGCGAGATCGTTGAATCCAGCGGGTCAGAGTATCTCGATCAATCCGCTTGCAAGACTTTTTCGGAAAAAGCCAAATTCAAGCCTAAACTCGATCACATCACGAAAAAGCCCGTCGAATATTTGTTCCGTAGCAGAGTTGTTTGGCGGCTTGAGGAATGATCCGACGGACGATCTAGTCAATCGTCACCCCCGCGAAGGCGGGGGTCCATCACCCGCGCTTCACATTTCAACCACTGGTGATGGATTCCCGCCTTCGCGGGAATGACGAATTGTGTATAGGAAGTCGGTTATGTCCAAACTGAACCATCTCATGAAACGCGGTACCGAATTTCTTGGCTGCGACGTCGCCATAATGTGCGGCGCTATGTCTTGGGTGTCGGAACGCAATCTGGTTTCGGCTATCTCGAATGCGGGCGGGTTCGGAGTGATTGCTTGTGGGGCCATGACGCCCGAATTGCTCGATGCTGAGATTTCCGCGACCAAGGCGCTTACAACCAAGCCCTTTGGCGTCAACCTGATCACCATGCACCCGCAGATCATGGATCTGATCGCTGTGTGCGCGAAGCATCAGGTCGGTCACATCGTGCTCGCGGGCGGGTTGCCGCCCAAGGGCAGTATCGAGGCGATCAAGGAAGCGGGTGCCAAGGTGCTGTGCTTTGCCCCTGCCCTGACGCTCGCCAAGAAATTCGCCCGTTCGGGTGTCGATGCGCTAATTATCGAGGGCAGCGAGGCGGGCGGGCATATTGGCCCGGTTTCCACCAGCGTATTGGCACAGGAAATTCTGCCCGAACTGGGCGAGCAGTTGCCGATTTTTGTCGCGGGCGGGATAGGCCGAGGCGGGCTGGTGGCCAGCTATCTGGAAATGGGCGCGGCGGGCGTGCAGCTCGGCACCCGTTTCGTCTGTGCGCGTGAAAGCATCGCGCATCCCAATTTCAAGCAGGCTTTCCTGCGCGCCAATGCCCGCGACGCGGTGGCCAGCGTGCAGATCGATCCGCGCCTGCCCGTGATCCCCGTCCGCGCGCTCAAGAACAAGGGCACAGAGGAGTTCACCAAGAAGCAGATCGAGGTCGCCGGTAAGCTCGACAGAGGCGAAATCGATATGGAAGCCGCCCAGCTCGAGATCGAACGCTATTGGGCAGGCGCCCTGCGCCGCGCGGTGATCGACGGCGATGTCGAATATGGATCGGTGATGGCCGGTCAATCGGTCGGCATGGTACATGTCGAACGCCCGGTAGTCGACATCATCGCCAAACTAGTGCGCGAGGCGGAGGAGGCTTTGGCGCGGTAATTCTTCCCTCTCCCGTTGGGAGAGGGTTGCGCAGACTTGCGAACTTGTTCGCTAGTCACAGCTGGGTGAGGGGCTCTGCCCGCTCGGCCACCCACAACCCCTCACCAACTTCGCCTAAGCCTCCGGCTAAGGCTTCGTATCCTCTCCCAATGGGAGAGGTGCTTTACTTCCAAACTGTCTTGCCAAAGCAACACAGCAACCGCATATCCGGTGCATGGAAGAACAGACTGAGCTAAAGCCGCTCGACCCCGCATATGTCACGGTGCTGCGTATCAGTGCGGCGATTTTCGCGGCGATCCCGCTGATCGGCGCGCTGGTGCTGGAAACGGCACAGCTGACCGCAACGGGCATATTCATCATCCCTGTCGCGCTATTAGCTGCATGGCTGGTGCTGGTTGTTCCCGGACGGCGTTTTGCCCGCTGGCACTATGCTCTGGGCGCAGACCGGCTGCGCATCGTGCGCGGCTATCTTTTCTACAACGATACAGTGGTGCCGCTGGGGCGCATCCAGCATATCGACGTCCACCAGGGCCCGATCATGCGGCACCATGGCCTTGCCACTCTGACAGTCCACACGGCTGGCAACCATAATGCGTCGGTCAGCTTGCCCGGGTTGCGACATGAGGACGCAGTCGCAATGCGCGAGACCATTCGCGAATATATCAAGGCGGCGCAGGGTTGAACAACGAACTGACAGATACTGTCGAGGAGGCTGCAGAAGACCAGCGGCTGCATCCATTCGGTCTGATTGTAAGCCTGATAACGGGCCTGCCGCAGCTGATATTGCCGATGTTTGCCGCAGTGTTTGGAACCGGCAGCCGCAACCGGCCCGAGTTGATCCCGCTGGTGATATTGGGCGTGCTGCTGATAAGCCTGTTCTTCCGCTGGCTGGCATGGCTGCGCTTTCATTATCATGTCGGTGAGGATGATATCCGCATCGAACAGGGCATATTGAGCCGCAACGCCCGCTCGATCCCTTATGACCGTATACAGGACGTCAGCGTCGAGCAGAAGCCGTTGGCGCGGCTACTCGGCATTGGTGAGGTCAAGTTCGAAACCGGCGGTGGTGAAGGCGAGGATGCCAAGCTCAGCTACGTCTCACTGGAAGAGGCCGAACGACTCCGTGAGACGGTACGGGCGCGAAAGGCCGGCTTGGTCGCGCATGAAGCCATAGCAGAAGATGGCATTCAAACGGATGCGCTCCCTGTTTTCGCGATGGATGCAAAGCGTCTGATCATACTCGGCTTTTATTCCTTCAGCCTCGTCATTTTCGCCGTTCTCGGCGGCGTCGCGCAGCAGTTTGATTTCCTGCTTCCGTTCGATTGGTGGGATTTCAAGGACTGGATCGGCATAGCTGAGGAAAATGGTGTTGATATCACCCATATTGATCGCCGTGTGCAGATTGGCGGTGCGATCATCGCTCTTGTAGCATTGATGGCGATCGGCTTTGCCACAGGCATCGTGCGCACCTTCCTGAAGGAATATGGCTTCCGCCTCGATCGCACGGCCAAGGGATTTCGCCGCCGCCGTGGGTTGCTGACGCTGACCGACGTCGTGATGCCGGTGGCGCGGGTACAGGCAGCGGTGGTGGAGACCGGGCCGATCCGCAAGCGCAGCGGCTGGTACGCGCTGAAATTCGTCAGTCTGGCGCAGGAGAGCAAGGACGAGAGCCATCATATGGTTGCACCGCTCGCGCGGCTTGATGAGATTTGGCCGATTGCTGCCGAAGCAGGCATCGGTGCCCCGACCCGCAATACACAAATGCAGCGCGGTCGTTTCACCTGGTGGCTGGCCGGTCTTGTCCTGATATTGCCGGTCGTGTTCGCGGCTATGGCGGCAGTGGTCCTATTCGCTGACTCCTCACCGACGAAGTCGCTGCTGTTACTGCTCATCCCCGGGGCCATGCTCATTGTCGGAGCCTTCGAATGGCGGGTGTACCGATATGCCGACGATGGCGTGCAGCTTTACGTGCGGCGCGGATGGTGGCGGCAGCATTTGACGGTGATGCCGCAAGTTCGCGTGCAGAGCGTCGAAATCGCGCAAAGTCCACTTGCACGCTTGGCAGGGCTGGTGTCGCTGCGCTTCGGCGTTGCGGGCGGCAAGCTGGAAATGATCGCCCTGCCCCGCGAAACCGCCGAAGCCATCCGCGACCGCGTAGTTGCTGTTGCTGCACCCGTCGATTTTTCGGACATCAACCGAAGGGGCTGATGACCTGTTCCTCGATGACGCTGCCATCATCCTTGCGCAGCGACAGCGTGACCTTGCGCGCATCCCAATCTATGTCGATCTGCCCGAAATTGGGTATCGACCAGAAGCCGCCCGTGCGCATAGGATCGGGTTCACGCTCGCTATTATCACCGCGGCCGAAGGCGAAGTTGAGCGAGCTTGAAGTCAGTTCCCACTGCAGCTTGTTTTTGCCCGCGACCGCCCGCCGGTAAAAACCGCCCGCATGGCGATCCCCGGTCAACAGGATCGCGTCATTGGCCTTTTTCCGGTCAAGCAATTCATACAGCCGCGCCCGTTCTTTGGGGAAGTTGGTCCAGCCTTCATAATTGTGGGCGCTGGTCATCACCTGCGTCGACGAGACGATGATCCGCAGATCGACTGGCTTATCCAGCTCACCCTCAAGCCAACGCCATTGCTCGGCACCGAGCAGCGTCGCCTTTGGATCTTCATTCGGTATGTACCAACCGAGCGACGGTGCCGGATCGCGATAGGGCATGCGTGCCAAGTCGGAGCGGAAAAAACGCGTATCGAGCAGGATGAACTGCACCCTTTTGCCTTCGGGCCCGACGATGCGGCTTTGATAAACGCCAGGGCGGCTGCGCACCTCGGCGCTGCTGTTCCAATAGTTTTCGTAGATACGTTCGGCTTGCTCTTTGAACGCGAAACTGCCGCCTGCATCGTTGGCGCCGAAATCATGATCGTCCCAGGTCGTCAACATCGGCACAGTCCGGCGAAAACGGTCAAATTCCTGCCGACTTGAAAGCTTCTTATAGCTGGCTGACAATGTAGGAATATCGGCTGCCCAATTGCTCCCCGTATCCCCATAAACATTGTCGCCAATCAACAGGAAAGCCTGGGGCTTTTGTGCGGCGATAACGTCCCAAAAGGCCATGGCGCGGTTCTCATTGACGCAGGAGCCAAAGGCGATGCGGGTAAGGACCGTGTCCACCGCCAGTTCGGGGTTGGGCGCTGCCACGGGCAGCTTCGATTGCAGCCCGGCATAAAAGGGTCGCAGCGCCTCTTGCGCCGTCGCTGGGGCGGGCAAGGCCGCTGTCTCCGGCACCGGGCCGGTTGCACATGCCGCGAGGCCAAGCGCCGCGCTGGTTGCCAATATCAAGTTCCGAATGCGCATCTTCCACCCCTTTGTCTGCTGATCGGTTCATGCGCTGCCAGCAGATGATGTCAAGCCTGTGACATTGTGCCGGACATCTTAGCCCGCTAGAAGCAAATGAAAATCGGGAGGTTATTCATGCGCAAAATACTGTTCGTCACACTGCTGCTCGGTGCCGCATTGCCCGCGCACGCCGATGACGGGGCAAAGGTTCAATCGCTGGTCGACGAATATTGGGCGATGGTGATGAAGGAATCGCCGATCTACGCCAGTTCGCTGGGTATCGATGACTATGCGAACGAGGTCGGCGATTTCAGCCTTGCAGGACGCGACCGTTTCACCAATGCCAGTGCCGCCATCCTGAAAAAGCTCGAAGCCGTCGACGCCAGCCAGCTCAATCCGTCCGACAAGATCGAATATGGCATCCTCAAACGCACGCTCGAAGAAAATGTCGAAGCCAACCGCTATGGCCAGCGGACGATCAACTTCTCCACTTATTCGGGCTGGCACCAAAGCTTTGCCGGGATGGCGGACAATCTGCCTTTCCGCAACAAGGCCGATTATGAAAGCTATAATGCGCGGCTGAAGCAATATGCACAGGCAAATGACCAATCGCTTGCCGTCGCGGACGCTGCGCTGAAGGGCAAATATGTGCTGCCTTGTGTGGTGCTCAATGGTTATGAAAAAGGCATTGCGGGACTGATCACCAAGGATGAGCGCCAATCACGCTACTTCCAGCCTTATGCGAAAGCGAAGCCTGCAAATATCAGCGAGAGCGACTGGAACGCTTTGGCGGCGCAGGCCATTGCCGCCATCAATGGCATCGTTTACCCAGCCCTGCACAAACATCTCGACTGGTTCACCGCCAGCTACAAACCCAATTGCGCCAAAGCCCCCGGCGTTTCCGCACAGCCGGGCGGCAAGGATTACTATAATTTCCGTATCCGGCAGGAAACGACCACCAATCTGACGGCAGACCAGATCCACGAACTGGGACTGAAGGAAGTCGCGCGCATCCGTGCCGAGATGGTCGAGGTAGCCAAGAAGGCTGGCTATGAAAGCCGCGAAGCCTTCATCCAGCATCTGCGCGCCGACCCGCGCTATTATGCGAAGACGCCCGAAGAGCTGATGGAAAAGGTCGCGCGGGTGAACAAGATTATCGATGGCAAAATGCCCGGTCTGTTCCACCGCCTGCCGCGCCTGCCCTATGGCATCAAGGAAATCCCCGCTGAAATCGCGGAAGGAACAACAACTGCCTATTACAGCCCCGGCTCCCCCGCCATCGGCATTGCCGGCTTTTACTATGTGAACACGTCGAAGCTCGACCAGCGCCCGTTGTGGGAAGTCCCTGCGCTGTCGGTGCATGAGGCAGTACCCGGCCACCATCACCAGATAGCGTTGCAGCAGGAACTGGAGCTATCCGATTTCCGCAAGAACGGCGCTTTCTTTACCGCCTTCACCGAAGGCTGGGGACTCTATTCAGAGCGGCTGGGCATCGAAATGGGCCTGTATGATACGCCCGCCAAGGATATGGGCCGCCTGTCCTACGAAATGTGGCGCGCCTGCCGCCTTGTCGTCGACACCGGCATCCACGCCAAAGGTTGGAGCAAGGAGCAGGCCATCGCCTTCATGACCGACAACAGCGCACTGTCGGCCGCCAATATCGAGGCAGAGGTCAACCGCTATATCAGCTGGCCGGGACAGGCGCTGGCCTATAAGCTGGGTGAGCTCAAAATCCGCGAACTGCGCGAACTGGCTAGCAAGGAGCTGGGCGACAAGTTCGACCTGGCAGCGTTCCACGACACCGTGCTCGGCCAGGGTTCGGTGCCGCTGAATGTGCTTGAGGATATGGTGAAGGACTGGATTGCCGCCGAAAAGGCAAAGGTCTGAAAACCAAAGGCTGATGCGCCAGCCCAAGATCCTGACCACCATCCGCGACTATAGCTGGTCGCTTTTCCGGCAGGATGCGCTGGCCGGGTTGACGGTCGCGCTGGTCGCGCTCCCGCTCAGCATCGCGATTGCCATCGCGTCAGGCGCCACGCCTGCGCAAGGGTTGGTTACGGCAATCATCGGCGGTTTTGTCATTTCTCTGACCAGTGGCAGCAGGGTTCAGATTGGTGGGCCGACCGGGGCCTTCATCGTTGTAGTTTATTCGGTGATCGCCGATCATGGCTATGACGGGCTGGTGCTGGCGACCTTGATGGCAGGGGCAATATTGCTGGTCGCAGGCTATTTCCGGGCAGGTCGGCTCATTGCTGTGGTGCCTGAACCGGTCATCAACGGCTTCACCGTCGGCATCGCGATTATCATCGCGACCAGCCAGTTGAAGGATTTTCTCGGCCTCGACATCGCAAAACTACCCGCAGAATTCCTGCCCAAAATCGCCGTACTCGCCAAAGAACTGCCAAACAGCAACCTTTACGCCGTAGGCGTTGCGGTACTGGCGCTGGTGCTGATGGTAGTGCTGCGTCGCTGGGCCCCCCGCTCACCCAGTCTGGTGATCGGGGTTGCGGCAGGGTCGGTGCTGGCAGCCATCGCCACCCTGCCCGTCGACACAATTGCTTCGCGGTTCGGGGAGCTACCAGCAAGCTTGCCTATGCCTTCCTTGCCCATATTCAGTCTGGCAAAGGTGCAGGAACTGCTGCCCTCCGCGCTTATTATCGCTTTCCTCGCAGGCGTTGAATCGCTGCTATCCGCGATTGTCGCAGACCGGATGATCGAAGGTCAGCACCGCCCCAATGCCGAAATCATGGCCCAGGGTTATGGCAATATTGCCTCTGCCCTGTTCGGCGGGATGCCGGTGACAGGCGCGATTGCGCGCACCGCGACCAATGTCCGTGCAGGCGGCAAGACGCCAGTGGCCGGGTTGGTGCATGCCCTCCTCATCCTTGCGATCATGCTGGTTGCAGCGCGCTGGGCCGGAATGCTCGCGCTGCCCGCGCTCGCCGCCGTGCTGATGCTGACCGCATGGAACATGAGCGAACCCGACAAATGGCGCGAGCATCTGCACCTGCCCTTAGCCGAAAAGGGCTTGTTCTTCATGACGCTGGTGCTGACGGTCGTCACCGACCTGACTATGGCTATCGGGGTCGGCGTAGCAGCTGGCCTCGCGCTACGCCTGCTGGACAAGGACAAGGACGGCAACGGCTGGACACCGCGCGACCGTTAGTCTTTGCTGCCAAGCACCTCATCCCGATCCGCATCCAGACTGGGGGGATCGGCGAACATCGACGCCGGTGTAGAGGCATAATGCACCGGATGCCGCATCGAACGATACTTGTACCCCGCCCTCGCTTCGCGCTCCTCGAAGAAATCGACCGCCTTCAGGTGCGGATCGTCAAACACATCGGCCATCCGATTATATTTCATGGCCGGGATGTTATTGGCGTCGAGCAGTTCGACCCATTCGTCGCTGGTCTTGGTCGCGCTGCATTCTTCGATGGTCGCGTAAAGCTCGGTCGTGTTTTCCAACCGAGCCTTGTAGCTTGAAAAGCGCGGGTCCTGGAACACGCCGGGACGCCCTGCGAGTTCGAAAAAGCGTTCCCACTGATGGTCGGCATAGGGCACGATGGCGATATAGCCGTCCTTGGTCGGATAGGGTCGTCGCCGAGGGTTGATCGAACGGGTATAGGCCATCTTGCCATTTCCGGGCAGGAAAGTGTTCCCCCACAGATTTTCGACCATGTGAAACCAGGTGAAGCATTCGAACATCGGCACCTGCACAAACTGCCCGCCAAGTCCGTTTGCACGACCTAGCAGAGCTGCCAGCACGGCATTGGCCGCAAACATCCCGCTGACCTTATCCGCCACCAGCGAGGGCGCATATTGCGGACGCCCCTTGTCGCGCATTTCGAACAAGGCGGCAAAGCCCGAGGCCGCCTGGATTAGGTCATCATAGGCCTGCCGCTTGGCATAGGGCCCCTCGGCACCATAGCCGGCGCAATGAACGTAAACGATATCGGGATTGACCGCCTTGATATCCTCATAGCCAAGGCCAAGCCGCTCCATTCCCGCCATGCGGACATTATGGAAGAAAACGTCGGCACCAGAAGCAAGCTCCATAATCGCCGCCTTGTCTTCCGGCTTGGACGCATCGAGCGCGACGGATTTCTTGTTGCGGTTTAGACTGGCATATATAGGACCGAGGTCGCCGGTGGGATTATCCCCTGCCTTGCGCATGATATCGCCGCCACCTTGCGCATTTTCGACCTTGATAACTTCCGCACCCAGATCGGCCAGTTGCACCGTGGCGAAGGGCCCCAGCACGACCGACGACATGTCGAGCACCTTCACGCCCTGCAGCGGTCCGGTCCGCTCTCCATCCCATTCTAGTTTCGGCCAACCACCCACTTTACTCTCCCGTTTCTCTCTCGTTAATGTCCAGATAATCGGCTATGCGCTAATGTCGATACCGCAAATCGATGGCGGAGAACGAAGATGTTGCGCTCAGGGCCAGGTTTCGGACTTATTGCTTCAATCGCATTGGCGGGATGCGCCTATGGCGACGCCGACACGGCACCCGCGCCGATACGTGACAAGGAAGCGAAAATCCTCGAAAAGGAGCTGAAGGGCAAAGTTGCGGGCGAACCGCGCAACTGCATTTCTAACAGCCGTAACGTGAACGCTATCCGCATCAGCGACGACACGCTGCTTTATAGGGAATCGGGCCGCACCGTATATATGAACAAGTTGCGTTCGACCTGCCCGGGGCTGACCCGAGGCGACGATATCATGGTTGTCGAAACCTTTAGCGGGCAATTGTGCAGCGGCGACATCATCCGGCTTGTAGACCGGACGAGCGGCATGCAAGGGCCGGTGTGCAGCCTTGGGGATTTCGTGCCTTATAGGAAGACGAAGTAGGCGCCTGTTCGCCAAAATATACCATAGTGCTGAGCTTGTCGAAGCACGCCTCCAAGCAACCAGCCGCCGCTGAAAACTAGAGACGCCCTTCGACAGGCTCAGGGCTACGGTGTTCGAACAATCCCTACCGCACCACCACCGTAACCGCCCGGCGATTTTGCGCCCATGCTTCCTCGTTGGAGCCGAGTGCCTGCGGGCGTTCCTTGCCATAGCTGACCGTCTGGATTCGTGAAGCATCGACGCCGAGCGAAGCCAGATAGTTTTTCGCCGCATTTGCACGACGTTCGCCTAGCGCGAGGTTATAGTCACGTGTGCCACGTTCATCGGCATGGCCTTCCAATGTCACCCGCGCATTGGGATAGCGTGCCAGCCACTGCGCCTGCGTCTGCAAGGTCGCCTGATCGGCGGTATCGACATTGAAACGGTCGGTATCGAAGAAAATGCGATCGCCCATCGAGCCAACCGACTGGATGAAATCTTCCTGGCTTCCCGGAACAATGGTCGGTCCGGTGGGCGTAGTGGTGTCGGTCTGGTTGCCATAACCGGTGTTATCGGCAACTGGCGGAAGGTCTTTGATTTCCTTTTTACCGCAAGCCGCGAGCGCGGTGCTGGCGACCAGCAACAGTGCGAAAGTACGTGCCATGTTCGTCATCTTGATTTTCCTTTCCTACTGCCCCGCAAAACCATTCATGGAAGCACCGGCCCCCAAGCCGGGTCAGAGCCGTCGACCGGAGTCGGCAGCTTGCGTTCGTTGCGGCCGGTCAGGTCCACCTGCCAGACGCTTGTTTTACCACTGTTTCTCTCTGTACGGAAGAACTGGATAACGCGGCCATTGGGTGCCCAAGTCGGAGCCTCATCCTGCCAGCTGTCAGTGAGCAACCGCTCACCCGAGCCGTCGGGTCGCATCACGCCGACACGGAAGTCACCAGCGATGCGCGTATAGGCGATCAGGTCGCCGCGCGGGCTCCATTCGGGCGTCGCATAGCGCCCGCCACCATGGCTGATCCGGCGCTGGTTCGAACCGTCGGCGTTCATCACATAGACTTGCTGGCTACCCCCGCGATCGCTTTCAAAGACAATCTGGCGACCGTCTGGAGAAAAGCTGCCGCCCACATCAATACCCGGCGCGCTGGTCAGCTTTACCGGTGATCCGCCATTGACCGAAATCTTGTAGATATCGGTATTGCCCGCAACTGCCATCGAATAGAGGATTGTCTGCCCATCGGGCGACCAGCGAGGGGCGAAGGTCGGGTTCTTGCTCGCGGTAATCAACCGCTGCCGCCCGCTGTCGATATCATAGACATAGATGCGCGGATTGCCGTCCTGATAGCTGAGATACAGGATCGATTTGTAATTGGGTGAAAAACGCGGGGTAAGCGCGGTCGACTGTCCATTGGTGATGAAACGGTGGTTCGCACCATCCGAATCCATAATCGCCAACCGCTTGACGCGTTTGCCCTTAGGGCCGGTCTCGGCAATGTAAGCGATGCGGCTGTCGAAGAAGGGCAGTTCGCCGGTCAATTTCGAATAGATAGCGTCGGCGCATTTATGCGCAGCGCGGCGCCATTCACGTGGTGGTACGACGAAGCCGAGCCGAGTCAGTTCCTGCCCGAAATTCACGTCATAAAGATAACAGCCGACGGTCAAATTGCCATCGCCGCCGACGCGGACAAAACCCTCGACGAGCTGTTCGACATTGCGGCCCTTCCAATAATCATATTGGGGCGCAGTCACTTCCTCGATGGTGATCGGGCGAATGCCAGCCGGGCCCTGCGGCTCGAACAAGCCCGAATTGCGCAGATTGGCGGAGATCACTTCGGCAATCTGGCGGCCCAGCGTCGCGCTGTTCCCGGCAGGCGTATCGGCGGCATTGGGCGCGACCAAAGCGGGCACGGCGATGCGGCGGACTTTTTCAATGTCGAATTCGACAAGTTCGGGTTCATCTTCTGGCACTGCCGGATTGTTCTGCGCTGCGATTGGCGCAGAAATTGTGAGCCAGAAAATTGCACTCAACCAATGTAGCAACTTCATCGCTCTATCCTCGTCCCTTGATGCGCATTGAATGGGTTTTCCAAACATCGTGATAATCCGGATCCAAGCCACTGTATGGCGACGCTGCTCGTATAGATCGCAATATGCAATCTCGTAGCGGCTCAGCTTGCGGCCTGTTAGTCTCCGTTAGTCCTGTTTGACCTCGGAACGACACATTGGTCAGGCGACCATTTGGTTCAAGTTCTAACGTCACCGTTGTGATGATTTGATCAACCTCTAGCCCGGTAGGTGCGCATCGGCGAACACGTTCTTGAATTTGCGGCCCTAAACGGGCTGAAACTTCTCTTTGGACTTCTTTGCCTGCCTTGCGCGCAACGGTGCCCTGTTTGGGCGAAGTTCCTGCTTTCGGCTTCGGATTGCTGCCCGCACCCTTCACCGCATCCTCAAAGCTTTTGCTGAAGGGTTTGGGTGTAGCCTGCTTTGATTGTGTCGTCTGCTTCGGCTTGGGTTGCACCGCCGCCTGTTTCTGCACCGGCTTCGGCGTCGGCTTTGGCGCGGGTTTGGGGGTCGGCTTTTCAACCGCCTTCGTTAGCGGCTTTTCGGGCGTTTTCTCCACCTTCATCACGGGCGTCGGTTCGGGTTCTGCCGGCGCTGGCTCAGCCACTGACTCGGCAGGTGCGGGTTCTTCAAGCACCGGGTCGGGAGCGGTCGAGACATCGGCCACTTCGCCCACCAGCGATACCGAGATAGGCTGCGGTTTGGTGATCCGGTCAGCAGTGAAAAATGCACCCAGCGCAAAAGCGCCGAGCAACAGCGCATGGCCGCCAACGGCGGTACCCAGTCCTATCCTCTCCGCACGGTCCATCGCCAGCAAGCTATTGCTCCTCCGATGAACCTTGGGTGACCGGCGCAGGTGCAGCCGTGGTCACAAGGCTGACCGAATTGAGTCCGACACGGTTCAATTCGCCCATCACCTTCATCATTTCGCCATAGCTGACAGTGGTATCACCACGCAGCATGATCTGGCGCGGATTAGCCGGGTCCTGCTCCGCCGCAATCGCCTCAAGCTGGCCTGACAATTCACCCGCAGTCACCGGCGCGCTGTCGATGAAGACCTGCCCTTCCTTGTCGATTGATATGTCGAGCGGCTCATCCTTCTGGTCGAGGGGGTTGGCACGGCTTTCGGGGAGTTCCACTGGCACGCCCGACACGAGCAGCGGTGCCGTGACCATGAAGATGATCAGCAGCACCAGCATCACATCAACGAACGGCGTAACGTTGATCTCCGCCATCGGCGAACGGCGGCTGCCACGCCGGCCACGCCGGGATGTGCCACCCGAGTTCAGATTCATGGCCATTAGATCCTCCCCATCGACTTGCGATGGGGAGGGGGACCATCCGAAGGAAGGTGGAGGGGACTGGGGCGTTTCAATTCCCCTTCGTCAGTTGCTGCGCAACTGCCACCTCCCCAACGCCAGTCGTTGGGGAGGAATATTGATGCCAACCCGCTCATCCTTCCCGCTCCAGCTCACGGCTCAGCAAGCCGTGGAAGCCATCGGCAAAGCGGCCCATGCGAGCCTCATACTGGTCCAGCCGGTGCGAGAAGCGGTTATAGGCAATCACTGCCGGGATGGCCGCGAACAGGCCAATCGCCGTCGCAAACAGCGCTTCGGCGATACCCGGCGCAACGACCGCGAGCGAGCTGTTTTGCTCGGCGGCAATTGCCGAAAAGCTGCGCATGATGCCCCAAACTGTACCGAACAGCCCGACAAAGGGCGCAACCGCACCGGTAGTGGCTAGGAAATTCAACCGGTTGGCAAGTTTTTCGCTTTCCGCCGCAATACTCGAGTCCATCGCTGTTGCCAGACGCTCACGCGTTCCCTGCCGGTCGGGCGTTTTCACTGCAGTCGAGCGCCGCCATTCGGCCAGCCCTGCCGCAAACACTTTGGCGATCGGTAGGTCCGATTTGCCATGCTGCTTGAAATAGCCGTCAACATCTTCGGTGCGCCAGAATTCGCGCTCGAACGCTTCGCTCTGGTTGTTAATGCTGCGGATTTTCAGGACGAAACTGACAATAATCGTCCACACCCAGATACTGGCAAGCGCAAGCCCGATCATCACCGCCTTCACCACCCAGTCTGCCTGAAGGAAAAGGTGTAATGGCGAAAATGTCGCGCCCTGGGCCAAGATCAGCAAATCCATAAACTCTCTTTCTTTTAACCCTGCTTGCCCGCCTTGATGCCTTCAAACGCCTCCAACCATTCGCGCGGCTGTCGGCGCGGGCGACCCTCTGGCGTCAGAAAAGCAGCGGTGACTTCTGCCTCGGTCAGCACTTGGTCGCCGCGCATGACTCTCTGATGAATGACGACGCTTGCCCCGCGGATTTCCTCGACGGTCGAGACTACCAGCAAGGCATCATCAAAATGCGCAGGCGCGCGATATTTGATGTGCAGATCGGCAACGGCATAGACGCCCTCGCCGCCCGCATAGGCCGCCTGTTGGTTGATACCCGCGACGCTCAACATGTCTGATCGCGCACGTTCCATGAAGTGCAGATAACGGCTGTGATAGACGACGCCCGAAAAGTCGGTATCCTCAAAATAGACCCGCACCGCAAACAGGTGGCGGGGCCCGTCAAAATGGCCGTGATAGGGTTGTGTCCCGTTCATTACAAAGCGGCTTAACCCAAGGATTCCATGACAGGAAGGGGCTTGGAACGGTTTGTACACAACTTGTCGCGCGTGGGACTCGGTTGGTCAGTTATATTGGGGGCGCCGCCTGCGGCGTCGCAAGACACGAAGACACAAAGGGGTTGTGAAAATTTTGCGCGAAGCGCCCTAAGATCGGCTCATCGAAATTTCCACGAAAGTCTTTGAATTAAAATGCCCTTCGGGCGGGGATGACTTCTTCGTGCCTTCGCGCCTTGCAAGCCCGCTCGCGGGCTTGCCCCAATCATCCAAAGCTATTTATCAAACAACCCGTCCTGCGTCGCGGTCGGGGGTGTGATGCCGAGATGCTTCCACCCCGGCGCGTTGAGCGCACGCCCGCGCGCGGTGCGGGCAATGAGGCCGAGCTGGAGCAGATAGGGCTCCACCACATCCTCAATCGTGTCGCGCGGCTCCGAAAGCCCCGCCGCCAGCGCTTCGACGCCCACAGGGCCGCCGCGATAGATATCGGCTATCATCATCAGATAGCGCCGGTCCATCGCATCGAGGCCGAGATTGTCGACCTCCAGCCGGTTCAACGCTGCGTCAGCGATTTTCGCGGTGACCAGCGTTTCACCTGCGACATTGGCGAAATCGCGCACGCGGCGCAGCAGCCGGCCGGCGATGCGCGGGGTGCCGCGCGAACGCTTCGCCACTTCGCGCGCGCCATCGGCGGCAATTTCAAGATCGAGCAATTTCGCCGCGCGGGTGACGACCAGTTCTAGCTCATCATGCGTGTAGAAATTGAGGCGCACCGGAATGCCGAACCGGTCGCGCAAGGGCGTAGTGAGAAGCCCCTGCCTTGTGGTCGCGCCGACCAGCGTGAAGGCAGGCAGGTCAATCCGCACCGATCGCGCCGACGGCCCTTCGCCGATCATGATATCGAGCGCGCGGTCCTCCATCGCCGGATAGAGGATTTCCTCGACCACCGGATTCAAGCGATGGATTTCGTCGATGAAGAGGACATCGCCTTCTTCCAGATTGGTCAGCAGCGCCGCCAGATCGCCCGACTTGGCGATGACCGGGCCGGAGGTTGAGCGAAAGCCGACCCCCATTTCCTTCGCCACAATCTGCGCCAGCGTGGTCTTGCCCAGCCCCGGCGGGCCGAAGAACAGCACATGGTCCAGAGCATCCCCACGCGATTTCGCCGCCTCGATAAACACGCGCAGATTCTCGCGAGCCGCCTGCTGACCAATAAATTCGGTCAGGCTTTTCGGGCGCAGTGCAGCGTCGATATCCTCAGGCTTGCGCATGGGGGTGAGGTGGGGGTTATCGGTCATAGCACCAGAGCCTTTGCACCAGTCGCCCCCACTTGGGCAAACCTCCCGATGGATCCCGAAACGAGTTCGGGATGACATCGAGTAGTACAAAAAATCTCAAGAATTTCGTCACCCTGAACTTGTTTCAGGGTCCATTTCGCAGCTAAGTTCCATAGGTGCGAGAGGACAAACAACCCTGCGTCTACATCCTTGCGAGCAAGCTGTACGGCACGCTCTACATTGGCGTGACCTCGAACCTTGTTGGTCGCATGTGGCAGCATCGGAACAAAGCGATGCCCGGACATACCTCTAAATATGCGATCTACCGCCTCGTGCATTTCGAACTGTTTGGCGAAATGGAGCCCGCGATACAGCGCGAAAACCAGCTGAAAAACTGGCATCGACCGTGGAAGATCAATCTGATCAACGAACACAACCCGCATTGGGCCGATTTGGCGGTCGGTTTGGGTTTGCCGCCTCTGGGGCAGGGTAAACCGCCTGATGGACCCTGAAACAAGTTCAGGGTGACGACCACTGAGGGGTTGTGTAATATTCACTTCGCCGCCCTCTTCAACGCCAGCCTGACTAGCGCATCGAGCGTAGCCCCATCACCCAATTCCTCCAGCGCCAGCGCAACCGCGCCCTGCGCCTCGCCAGGTTTAAAGCCCAGGCCGGTGAGCGCTGCGACCGCATCGGCGACATGGCTGTTGCCCGCCTTCGCCGCAGCGGCAAGTTTCGCGCCACCACCGATACCCGCCATGGCGCCCACCTTGTCGCGCAGTTCGTTGACGATGCGGCTTGCCAGCTTCGGGCCCACGCCGTTCGCCCGCGCGACCATCGCGCTGTCGCCATTGGCGATGGCAATGGTCAGATCATCTGCTTCGAGCGCCGACAGGATAGCGAGCGCCACTTTTGCGCCCACCCCTTGCACGCCGATCAACAGGCGGAACCAGTCACGTTCTTCACGGCTGGCGAAACCGATCAGCCGCTGGTCATTCTCGCTGACCAGCATTTCGGTGAAAACCGTCGCGAAATCGCCCGCACCGCCGAGCACCGCCAACGTCCGCGCGCTTGCTTGCACCAGATAGCCGACGCCATTGACGTCGATTACCAGGCTGTCGACGCCGGTTTCATCGATGCGGCCATATAGTTTTGCGATCATGCCGCTCTCTTAATCACGTTAAACGTGATTGTCGAAGGGGTATTTCCTGTTTTGTTCCAAATCGAACAGTGTGCACGACTGCCGAGGTTATTCCATTTGTTTCACGCAAAGACGCAAAGATAAAGAAGGGGACGGCGCAGCCAATAGATGTCACGTGTCCAAAGGTGGTCACCACAATTGGACCAAGGGCTTCGCCCTTATTTTCCTTTGCGCCTTTGCGTGAAAAAGACTGGCACTGCGTCTCATCCGAGCATTAACGGATATGGTGTGCGTGCGTTACCGCCACGGCAAGCGCATCCGCCGCATCCTCGCCTGCCAGCTTAAGCCCCGGCATCAGCACACGGAGCATGGCTTCGATCTGTTTCTTGTCGGCCTTGCCGGTGCCCACGACCGATTTCTTGACCAATCGCGCGGCATATTCGGTGACGGGAGTGCGATTGCGCGCCGCACCGAGCAGCACCACACCGCGTGCCTGCCCAAGCTTCAGCGTCGATTGCGGGTTTTTGTTGACGAACACTTCCTCAACCGCGGCGCAATCGGGTTTGAAATGATCAAGGATCGCGCGGAGTTTTTCGTCAATCGCAACCAGCCGGTTCGCCAGCGGTAGCTTTGCATCGGTACTGATCTCGCCATTGTCGACATGGCTCAGCCGATTGCCTTCCTTGACGATGACACCCCAACCAGTCGTGCCAAGGCCGGGATCGAGACCAAGAATGATCATCAGCCCAGCTTCGCCATCACCTCGTCAGAGACGTCGTAATTGCCCCAAACGGTCTGGACGTCATCATCGTCTTCCAGCGCGTCGATCATCTTGAGCAGCGTTGCCGCATTGCTCTCGTCAACCTCGACCAGTGTTTGTGGTTTCCAGGCGAGCTTTGCGCTTTCGGCGGCGCCCAGCGTCGCTTCCAATGCCTTGGATACTTCGTGCAGTGCGTCCATAGCGGTCCAGATGCTGTGCTCTTCCTCACCGCTCTCGACGTCTTCGGCGCCAGCTTCGAGTGCCGCTTCAAAAACTGTATCGGCATCACCCACGCTAGCCGGATAGGTGATCAGGCCCATGCGGTCGAACCCGTGGCTCACCGCGCCCGATGCGCCCAGATTGCCGCCATTTTTGCTGAACGCGGTGCGCACATTGGTCGCGGTGCGGTTGCGGTTGTCGGTCAGCGCTTCGACGATGACGGCAACGCCCCCCGGGCCATAGCCTTCGTAGCGGATTTCTTCATAATCTTCGCCGCCGGCAGCGGCGGCCTTGTCGATCGCGCGCTGGATATTGTCCTTGGGCATCGACTGCGCCTTGGCCGCGTTGACCGCAAGGCGGAGGCGCGGGTTCATGTCCGGATCGGGCATACCCATTTTCGCCGCAACGGTGATTTCGCGGCTGAGCTTGGAAAACATTGCCGAGCGCTTCTTATCCTGCGCGCCTTTGCGGTGCATGATGTTCTTGAATTTACTATGGCCTGCCATGGCTCTCTTCTTTTCGGCTGAAGGTGATTTGAAGGCGCGCCCTTACATCAGGAAACGCGCCTTCGGCAAGCCGCGAAGCTTACCCCAGTTTGACTGCCGTTCCCGAAGCGCTGACCATCAGCATAGAGCCCTGCTGGCCGAGCACTTCATAGTCGAGATCAATGCCGATCACACCATCCGCACCCAAGGCGCGGGCTTCGTCGGCGAGTTCCTTCAGCGCTGTTTCACGCGCATCGCGCAGGGAGTTTTCGTAAGCGCCCGACCGGCCGCCGACGATGTCGCGTACGCTGGCAAACAGATCCTTGAAGATATTCGCGCCGACAATGACTTCGCCGGTCACGACGCCCAGATATTGGGCAACGGGACGGCCTTCGACGGTGGTTGTTGTGGTCATCAACATGGGGAGACTCCTCTAATGGAAGTCGCCCTTATGCCAATCCCAGTGCCGATTTGTAAGTCTCCAAAATGGCTTCCATTTCCTGACGGTCATGGGTTTCCATTTTGCGCAGGCGGACGATCTGGCGCATAATCTTGGTGTCATAGCCCTGGCTTTTCGCTTCGCTGTAAACGTCGCGGATATCGTCGGCGATGCCCTTTTTCTCTTCTTCCAGACGCTCGATGCGTTCAATGAAAAGACGCAACTGGTCGGCGGCGATATTGCCTTCAGACATTCTGATCTCCTGTGGTGTTTGGTGGAGCGGGCAGCCCCGAATCGATAATGGCTGCGATTAGCCGCAGTGCCGGTGCCGCGCCAAGCCTTTGTTCATTCGGGTGGAAAAGGCTGGCGTTTCCCGCCAAGCTTGTGAACGACGCCGCGCCGCATCACAAAATCGACTTTCTCCAGCGCCGTTACGTCTGCCAACGGATCAGCCGCTATGGCGATGATGTCGGCATCGCGGCCCGGCGCAATCACGCCGATGGGGCGATCGAGTTCAGCGGCATTGTCGGCGGTAGCGGATTTGATCGCCTGTGCTGGTGTCATGCCCGCCTTGACCATCAAGGCAAATTCCTTGGCATTATCGCCATGCGGGGCGACGCCACTGTCGGTGCCAAAGAGGATGCGAACCCCGCCCTTAACAGCACGGGCCATGCTGGCCGCATGCGCGGCGGCGGCTTCCTCGGCCTTGGCGAGTTGCGGAGCCGGTGCATCACCGCGCCGCGCCTGTGCCAGTGCGGCAATGGGTGCGACTGCCGTCGGAACGAGCGCGGCCCCCTCGGCCTTGAACAGCTTCACAGTCTCATCGTCGATGAAACTGCCATGTTCGATGCTGTCCACCCCGGCGCGAAGCGCGGCATCGATGCCTTCCTTGCCATGCGCATGGGCGGTGACCTTGCGGCCAAAACTATGGCCGGTATCGACGATGGACTTCATCTCGGCGTCGGTCATCTGTTTGCCCAACCCGCCCGCAACATTGGAGCGCACCCCGCCAGTCGCGGCGAACTTGATAACCTCGGCTCCAATGGAGATTTGGGCGCGAACCGCGCTCGCGCAGCTGTCCGGCCCGTCGCAGATGTTGGTGCGTTCGGCAGCGACGGCATGGGTAAAAGTGCGGTTCAAACCGTTGACACCGCCATGACCGCCGGTCACCGACACCATCGTACCAGCCGGAATGATGGTGGGACCGACAATCACGCCATTGTTGATCGCATCGCGCAGCGTCGCCGTGGCGCGGCCCTCACCGCCGAGGTCGCGAACGGTGGTGAATCCTGCCTCCAGCGTCAACCGGGCGTTGTTCTGCGCGATCACGAACACGTCTTCGACATCACGGCTTGGGCCTTCCAGGCGACTGCGCAGCAGATTGTCGTCGCTGGAAATATGAACGTGCATGTCGATCAGCCCGGGGAGGACAAACTGCGTCTTGAGGTCAACCAGCCGAGCGTCAGCATCGGGTGTGACAAAGCCGTCGCGCACTTCGGCCACCTTGCCATCGCGCACGATGATCGTCGACGCGCCGCGCGGGGCCTGTCCAGGCTGGTCGAGCAATCGTCCGGCGTGGATATAGGTGGTGCCGCCCGACTGGGCAGCGAGTGGTGTGCTTGCCAACAGCAAGGCAACCGTCAGAATTGCGCGCTTCATAATTTCTCTCCCCCGCAGATTCGATTTTACAAGGCTAGTTGTGCGCGGCGTTTTTCGCCAAGCTTTTTTCCATACGCTGCAACTGTTCGGGCGTCGCCTCGCCCTGATATTTCGCCTTCCACTCGGCTGGCGGCATACCGTGGATCAGTGTCCGCGCTTCTTCCTTCGAAAGCTCAGGCTGCGCCTCCATCACCCAGTCGGCAAGGCAATTGCGGCAGAATCCAGCGAGGCCCATCAGTTCAATATTCTCCGCATCATGGCGGTGCTGCAAGTGCGCGACCAGCCGCCTGAATGCCGCTGCTGCTGCCTGATCACTGATTTGCATAGCTATGCTCCCTTCCCGTTCACGTTCCTCCCCGTTATGGGAGGGACGAGAGACAAAATCCAGAGCGCGAAAGAGCCTTCCCAGATGCAATATCACAAGCCGCGCATGCGCAAGGTCCGTATCCTCGCCACGCTTGGCCCGGCGAGCGACACGCCGGAAATGATCGAGAAACTGTTCCGCGCAGGGGCAGACGCCTTCCGCGTCAATATGAGCCATGGCGAACAGGCCGATAAAGCCCAGCTGATCGCCAACATCCGCGCGCTTGAGAAGGCGTATAACCGCCCGACGACGATCCTTGTCGACCTGCAAGGGCCCAAGTTGCGCGTCGGCACCTTTGCGGGTGGCAAGGTTGAGCTCAAGACGGGCGAGCCATTCCGTCTCGACACCAATAAGAAGGCAGGGGACGCAACACGCGTCCACCTGCCGCATCCGGAAATCTTCGCCGCGCTCGAAATCGATGCCCGGCTGCTGCTCGACGATGGCAAGCTGGTGCTGCGCGTCACCGCGATCAATCCCGACCATATCGACACGGTGGTTGAGGTTGGCGGTATGCTGTCCGACCGCAAGGGGCTGAACGTCCCCGACGTCGTGGTGCCAATCGCCGCGCTGACCGATAAAGACCGGTCCGACCTTGCGTTCGCGCTTGAACAGGGCGTCGATTGGGTGGCGATGTCCTTCGTCCAGCGGCCCGAAGATGTGGCCGAGGGCAAGAAGCTGATCGGTGGCAAAGCCGCCTTGCTCGCCAAGATCGAAAAGCCTGCGGCTATCCACCGGCTCGAGGAAATCCTTGAACTGGCAGACGGCGTCATGGTGGCGCGCGGCGATCTGGGTGTCGAACTTCCGCCCGAACAGGTTCCGCCTTTGCAGAAGAAGATTGTCTCGACCGCGCGGCAAATGGGCAAGCCAGTGGTCGTCGCGACACAGATGCTCGAATCGATGATCGTCTCCCCAACGCCGACCCGCGCCGAAGTTTCCGACGTTGCGACCGCGATCTATGACGGTGCCGATGCAGTGATGCTCTCAGCCGAAACTGCGGCGGGTGCCTGGCCCATCGAAGCCGTTTCGATCATGGACCGGATCGCCCAGCAGGTGGAAAGCGACCCCGATTTCTTCAAGCGCATTCACTTCACCGAAACCCCCGCCGATGCCACAACCGCCGACGCGCTGGCCGAGGCGAGCGGGCGGATTGCCGATACCGTCGAAACCAGCGCGATTGTGTGCTTCACATCCTCCGGGTCAACCGCGCGCCGCATCTCGCGCGAGCGACCCGCAGTGCCGGTTCTGGTGCTGACTGCATCGAAAGCAACCGCACGCCGGCTAGGACTGTTATGGGGTGCCTTTGCCGTGACCACCAAGGATATCGGCAGTTTCGAAGAGATGGTGGCCAAGGGCAAACGCATGGCATTACGCTATCACCTCGGCAGCGCGGGTGCGCGGTTGATCATGATGGCGGGCGTGCCGTTTGGAACGCCGGGTTCGACAAATGTGCTGCACGTCGTCCGCCTGACCGGGGACGAATTGAAAGGTCATTAAGCATGCGGGTCGTCAGCTTTCGCTAGAGGACGCCTGCGACGCTTCGGTAGTGCCGTCCGCAATCTGGTCAAGCAAGGCCTGCGCCATGGCCTGCTCGACCGAATCATGGGGCGAAAAGGCAAGCGGCTGCAGAACTTTGCGCGCTGCCGGGATCTGCTTTCGAGCAATCAGTTCACGGCCCAGCATCAACCGCGTTTCGTTAATTTGCGGAATTGTTTCAACAACCTGGTTAAGCGAGTCGATCGCGTTGGCAGGTACCATTTTTCGTTCGGCGCCAAAGCTTTCATAGTAAACCAGCAAGGGTTCATGCGCGGTCGGGTTGTTCTTGTTCGCTTGCAGCGCCCATTTCCGTCCATCCTTGGCCAGTGCAACCCGGGCTCCATCATCGGCCTGCGATGCCAGCCCCACCAATGCCTGCGCTTTGCGCAATTGCGCACACCAATCGTCTGATTTCAGCCCAAGCGCCCGGTCTGCACTGGATAGGCAGGCTGAATACTTCTTCGCCATACATTCGGCGTGCGCTTTCACAGTCCAGGCATAGGGATCATTGGCAAAGCGGGCGACCCTCCGGTCCAGTTCTTTCATCCAATTGTCGCGCGCCTCGGTTTCTTCCTTCAGATATGCCTCGAAGTCCTTTTTCAGCGGGCGCCCCTGTTTTTCACGCATCTTGCTCCACGCCTCATATTCTTCGCGTGTCGAAATACGCGCCAGCCTCTCCATCACGATATGGTCTTCGAGGAAATCTGCCTCGACAACGGTCAGCGGATTGATCGTGGGTGCCTTTTCGACTTCGGGCGGCAATGGCGGAGCCTTGTAAGGGAAGCTGCCCCCTTCGATGTAGATGTTCAACTCGCGGGTCAGCGCGTTTAGGTCACCGAACACCTTCGACGCTTCGGCAAAATTCTGACCGGCATTGATCGCCCGCAAATAGGCCGCCAATTGCCCGCGCCTTTTGTCGGAAAATGTCAGATAGTGGGTCAGCGCCCAAGCATCGCCATAGCCCCACCCCTCGGCATTGGGCTTTTCCTTCACAAAACGGCCATCGACCATCTTCGCCGCCGGGTAACGCTTCGTATAGCGCAACTCACCCTCGCGATGTTTGGCCGCTTTGCCAAATGTTATGGCCCCCTCGCGCTCAAAAGACACCGTCGAAGCGATTTCGGCAAAGCCCTCGACATACCAGGCGGGATAGGCCGCCGCCTGATATTGCAGCATGAAATGGTGCGTATATTCGTGGAAAAGGATCAACTCGCCTGAAAATGTACCGTCACTCCCGGTGCTCTTTGGAATGACCGAAATCGGTCCAGCAAGCTGCGGATCATAATATCCAGCCGCGTTGCTGTCCGGATTGCCGATCAGCCGCCGAACATCGGAAATGCCGTCGACAACAAATACCTTCACTTTGACGATCTTCTGGTCGGCCGGCTCTTCCATCCCGGTCGCAAGCTTGAGCAGATAATGAACCGCCTCAAGCCGACCCGACAGCTTGGAGAGATATTTCTCGTCGCCTTCGCCAAATATCTGGAAATGGTCGCTTTCTGCCAGCTTCCATTTGCTCAATGCCTGTCCATTGACAGTGATAGGAACGTCCTGCGCTGGCGCAGACACAGAAAAGCCAATCCCTGCAGCGGCCAAGGCGCAGGATAACAGTGATCGAAACTTCATGAAAACTCCCCAGCTCAAACTGGCTGTGAAGCTGGCAACCACAGCTCTTTTGGTCAAGTAGGTAAGAGCAAGGACGAATCCCCATAGCTGTAAAATCGATACCCTTCATCAATCGCATGGGCATAAGCTGCCTGCATCACTTCCAGCCCCATCAGCGCGCTGACCAACATGAACAAGGTCGATTTAGGCAAATGGAAGTTTGTCATCAGCCCGTCGATTGCCTTGAAGCGATAGCCAGGGGTGATGAATATCGCCGTGTCACCCTCAAAGGGCTGAACCTGCCCGTCTTGGCTCGCTGCACTTTCAAGGAGTCGCAGCGAAGTGGTGCCGACCGCGATGATGCGCCCGCCTTTTGCACGTACGGCATTCAACCGTGCAGCGGTCGCCGCATCGATTTGCCCCCATTCGCTGTGCATTTTGTGCGCATCGGTATCATCCGCCTTGACTGGCAGGAAGGTGCCCGCACCAACATGCAACGTCAGCGTTTCATGGCCGATACCGGCCTCCGCCAGTGCTGCCATCAGCCGTGGAGTGAAATGGAGCGATGCGGTCGGTGCCGCAACGGCCCCTTCTTTTTCCGCAAACATTGTTTGATAGTCGCTGCGGTCCTGCGCGTCGGTCTGACGCTTCCCCGCTATATAGGGCGGCAGAGGCATTTGCCCGGCACGTTCGAGCAGCAGTTCAACCGCCTCTTCACCTTCAAAGGCCAGAATGAAACTGCCATCCTCCAGTCTTTCCTGCGCTATCGCGCTGACATCGGAGGGGAATTCGATCCGGTCGCCCGCGCGCAACCTTTTGGCGTTGCGGATAAAAGCCTGCCAGCGGCGCGGGTCTATCCGCTTATGAAGCGTTGCACCAATTCGGGCTTCGTCCCCCTTGAAAGTTCGGCGCACGCCTTCCAACTGGGCCGGGATCACCTTGGTGTCGTTGAAAACAAGGCAATCGCCCCTGCGTAGCCGCTGCGGCAGATCGAGAACCTGCGCGTCGTCCATCGAGCCATCGCCCGAAACGCATAACATTCGTGCGGCGTCGCGCGGCGACACCGGTCGAAGCGCTATCCGCTCGGGCGGAAGCTCGAAATCGAACAGTTCTACGCGCACAATGGCTTTCGGGAGCGCTGGTTCAGTTCAATGGCTTGTTGAGGTCGCTCAGCGTAACCGGCGCGTCAATGGGCGCGGCCGGTTTGGCTACAGCTGTGAAATCGGGCGACGGCACATTATCGGAACCGATCGATGCCTGTAAAATCCGGTCGGGCGTCGCCGGCGGCTCTCCACGCTGGATAGCATCGACATATTGCATGCCTGCAATCACCCGCCCGAACGCGGTGTAATTGTTGTCGAGGGCGAAGCGCGGCTGAAAGCAGATGAAGAACTGACTGTTTGCGCTATCCACACTGGCAGCACGCGCCATCGATACCGTTCCACGCAAATGCGGGGTCGGGTTGAATTCAGCCTTCAGGTCGGGCAGCGGCGAACCACCGGTACCCGTACCCGTCGGATCGCCTGTCTGCGCCATGAAACCTTCGATGACACGGTGAAAAACTACGCCGTTGTAAAAGCCCTGCCGAGCGAGCGTCTTGATACGCTCGACATGCGCGGGAGCCACCGCCGGGAACATTTTAATGCTCACCCGACCGCCGGTCGAAAGGTCAAGATGCAGGATATTTTCCGCCTCATCGACCACAGGAGCGGTCGCGGGTGCGGCGGCCGGGGCCTCTGACGTTTGTGCGAATACAGTCGAAACGCCGAACAGCGTAACCAACAGAAAAGTAACGAAACGAAACATGCTGGAAGACTCTCCTGTCGAACCATTTGAAACAGATTGGCGTCTCCTTAGCCATTCGTGCTGTCCTTGTCATGAACGAAGAACAGCGGTGCCAAAACGGTTGCCAATTTTGCGATTAGGCGACAAACAAGAGCTGGAGCCGATATTGGTCTAAGGGAGATACAGATGCGTAAATTTCTTTTGGCGGGCGTTGCCGCCAGCATGTTGGCCATTTCGGCTTGTTCGGACAAGGGTGCCGATGCGGACGGCGATGGCAAAGTGAGCGCCGCGGAAGCGCAAAAGGAATTGTCGCAGGGCGGCGCCATGGCGATGAAGCCCGGGATGTGGGAAGTCAAAATCAGCTTTGACAGTATCGATGCCCCAGGCCTGCCCGAAGCCGCAAAAGCGCAGATGACCAAGGCAATGGGCAGCGGGATGTCCGTGAAATCCTGCCTTACCAAAGAACAGGCCGAAAAGCCGGGAACAGATTTCTTTGGTGGCGATGCCAGCGCAAATTGCACATTCGAGCAGCTTGATCGTTCGGGTAACAAAATGAGCGTACAGATGACATGCAAACCGCAGGACAAGATGGTCATCGCCAGCAAGATGGAAGGTAGCTTTGAAGCCGAAAGCTATTCGATGACGATGGAGCAAAAAGCGTCAGGGGCACCGATGGGTGAAATGACCATGAAGGGCAAGATCGAAGGCAAACGTCTGGGCGACTGCCCGGCTTGAGCCATGAAAATGCGTGCAACCTCAATTCTTGCAATATTTTGCGCGGCTATGACCGTCGCGGCATGTTCCGACAATTCGGACATGAACGGTGATGGCAAAGTTTCGCGTAATGAACGCGCCGATGAAATGCGGCGGGATGGCTATCTTGCAATGCAGCCTGGCCGTTGGCGTACCAGCTTTGCCTTTACCGATATTGACATCCCCCGGCTGGGCAACAAGGAAAAGGAACAAATTCGGAAAGAGTTGTCGACTGGCGCGTCAGGAGTATCGTGCCTCAGCGAGGCCGATGCAGCACAACCCGGCCCCGACTTTTTCGGTGGCGAAGGTGCGGAAGAATGCAACTATCGCAAGTTCGATATTGCCGGAAACCAGGTCAGAATGCAGCTAAGCTGTGGCATGGGCAGTATGGGTAAGGCCGACATGGATCTGGACGGCACGGTCGGTGATACCGAATTCCAGTTCGACACCAAATTGGTCGTGCATGTGCCCATCGCCGGAAAGATCAAGCTGGATGGAACGATGACCGGCAAACATGAAGGCAGCTGCAAGGGTGACGAGTGATCGTCGCCAAAGCAGCGATTGCACTTGCCCTAGCGGCTTTGGTATTCGGCCCAGTTGCCAGTTCTGCCGAACCTGTCCTGCCAAAAGCCGCGGTCGTTAGGGTCGATTTAGACAGCAGCACGATTTTGGCGTCCCGGGCTGATGGAGAGGCCGGCGTCGTTGGTCGCGCCGTCAGCGCGAATGATCCGGTTCGCGTTGCGTCGATTTCGAAACTGGTAACGGCAATCGCGGTGATGCGACTGGTCGATAAGGGCCGCGTCGATCTGGATCGGGATATTTCTGAATATCTGGGATTTCAGATCCGCAATCCGGCTTTTCCGGACAATGCCATTACGCTGCGTCACCTGATGTCCCACACATCGGGCGTGCGCGACAAGATTGACTATCTGATTCCGCTCGATGGCCAAATCGAGGCCGTGATGGCGAACCCGGCTGCATGGGATTCACGATACCGCCCAGGCAGCTATTTCAGCTATGCCAATCTGAACTCTCCGATCATTGCGGCAACGATTGAGGCTGCAACGGGTGAACGGTTCGACAGGCTGGTTGCGAGAACTGTACTTTCTCCGCTGAAAATCGACGGCTGTTTCAACTGGGGTGCCGGGTGCAGCTTCGACCGGCGGGCACAAGCGGTGACATTGCTCCGCACCAATGGCGATCTGGCCCGCGATGCCGCTATAACTGGCCCGGATCCGTGCCCTGTCCTCGCCGCAACTGACGGCAGTTGCGATCTGAGTCGCTACCCAATCGGCAAAAACGGTTCTTCTTTCAGCCCGCAAGGCGGATTGCGCATCTCGGCAAAAGATCTGGCAAAGGTCGGGCAGCTTTTATTGAATGGCGGCCGCCCCCTGCTGTCGAGCACAGCCTTTGCTGAAATGACACGACTTCAGTGGCGCTTCAACGGCATGAATGGCGATGACGACCGCGAATATTTCAAAGCCTATGGGCTGGGTGTGCATATCCATGAGGATTCCGCTGGAGCTTTATGGATCGGCCATGTCGGCGAAGCTTATGCTTTGCGCGCTGGCCTGTGGGTCAACCCGGAAACCCGGAGAGGCTTCGCCCAATATGTAACGATGGTGTCGGCAGAAATGCCTATCGGCCATTGCCTTGAAACCTGTCCGTGATAATCTTCGCGGAAACAGGGAGGACATTATGAACATCGGACGATATTTGCTCACCGCTTCTTCGGCACTGGCTGTGATCGCGACACCGGCAGCGGCAAAGCCCGATTATGCGGGCGATGTTAAAGCGGATTATGACAAATCATTGGGCGCGCTTTGGGATCATTTCCATCGCAACCCCGAACTGTCCTTCCGCGAGTTCAAGACCGCGGCGCGGATGGCGCAGGAATTGCGAGCGATCCCCGGCATGGTGGTTACTGAAAAGGTCGGACAAACTGGTGTGGTCGGCGTTCTCAAAAATGGCGACGGCCCGGTCGTTCTCGTCCGCGCCGATATGGACGGGCTGCCGGTGCAGGAACGGTCCGGTTATGCCAATGCCTCGACCGTGCGTCAGGTTGGTGTCGATGGTCTTGAAATGCCGGTGATGCACGCCTGTGGCCATGATGTGCATATCACCTCTCTGGTCGGTACAGCCCGCCAACTGGCGCGACTGAAAGATCGCTGGAAAGGCACTGTGCTGTTCATCGTGCAGCCAGCCGAAGAACGCGTCGGCGGTGCAGACGCCATGGTGAAAGACGGGCTCTACACCCGTTTCCCGAAACCCAATTATGCGCTGGCTTTCCACGTGGCTGCCGAACTGGAAACAGGCAAGATAGCCGCATCGGAAGGCATCCAATATTCATCCGCCGATAGCGTCGACATTCGCGTTCCCGGCATCGCAACGCACGGCGCGGCTCCGCACCTCGGCCGCGATCCGGTCTATATTGCATCACAAATCGTTGTTGGCCTGCAATCGATCATCAGCCGCGAAAAGGGCCCGCTGGAACCCGGTGTGATCACGGTCGGCGCCTTCCATGCGGGGCAAAAGCACAACATCATTTCCGAACATGCTGACTTGCAGGTCACTGTACGTGCCAACAGCCAGGAAGTACGCGACCAGTTGATTGCTTCTATCGAACGCGTCGCTGTGGGTATCGGTCGAGCCAATGGCCTGCCCGAAGATAAACTGCCCATCGTCAAGGTTACCGAGACTACGCCGGTGACTGTGAACGATGCCGCGCTCGCCCGCCGCCTCAATACGGCCATTGGTGACGCGCTTGGCAAGGATGTTGTTATCCCCTTCCGTCAGACAAATATGGGCGCCGAAGACTTCGCCTTTTTTGTCGATCCTTCCTTTGGCATTCCGGGCTATTATTTCGGTGTTGGTGGCACCAACCCCGAATGGATCAAGGCAGCAAAAAATGGCGGCCCGCCGATTGCGGGGCATCACTCGCCGCTATTCAAGATTGATCCCGAACCGTCGGTGCGTCTGGGCGTAGAGGCGATGACCGCCGCCGTGCTTGATTTGTTGAAACCCGGGCAGAACTGACCTTAGACTTTGACGGCACCTCGGCCCATTCCGTTTATCATAGCGCTGCTTCTGTCCGCGTTTGCGATAGGAGCAGCGCTCATCACCGGTGCCACGCCATCTGACGACGCACTTTTGGCCGCGCGCTGGACAGCGCGGGCTGCATTGCCGCTGTTCCTGATAACTTATCTGGCGAGCAGCGTTTACCGGCTTACACCGAATGACGTGACAGGAGCTCTTTTGCGGCAACGGCGGCAATGGGGCCTGGCCTTTGCACTGTCGCACAGCATCCATCTGGTGGCGCTGCTGATCAACATCACATTATACCGCCCGCGTCCCCTGGTATCGCTTGCAGGCGGAGCACTAGCCTATCTGTTCGTTTACTTAATGGCGATCACCTCAACCGATCGCTGGCAGAGGCGACTTGGGCACCGCTGGAAACAGTTGCATAATATTGGGATGCACCTGACGTGGGCAGTGTTTCTTGTCGGATATGGCAGCCGGGCCTTTCATGCAGACCCGGCCTACCATCTCGAGGGGCGCATTTTTGCGTCCCTGTGTGTGGCTGCGCTCGCAATTCGGCTTTGGGCCAAATTTGGGAGAGGGCGGCGAGCGCAGCCAGTCTGAGATTAGGCAGGTTTGGGGGTCTTGCGACCCTTGGCCACCAGCACCTGTAACTTATCCTTTACGGCGAGCTTCATGCGCTTCAGCCGCTGGATTCGGGTAAAACTCGGCCAGTTGCTGCGCATTTCGGCGCGCAGCTCTTCATCGAGCTTCTGGTGATACTGCATCAGGCGGAATGTACGTTCCGACATGTCTTTCTCCTCTTGAACAATTGGTGTTCAATCGGAGCTCCGGCGTCGGGAAGGGGTATTCGGGGGAATACAGGGACCGCAAACCCAAGCACCGGAGATCCGATGCGGCCGACATCACGTTCCTTCCGAAGAAGCGAGCGCCAGAGGGGCCCGGTCCGCAGGAGCAAATTTGAGTGATTCGCTCTTTTATTGCAAGCGAAACCGGATGCGGTTCGTCGAAATATAAGCGCAGTCAGTCGCGCAACAGTTCGTTAATCGCTGTTTTCGAACGGGTTTGGGCATCGACCCGTTTGACGATCACCGCACAGGCAAGGCTTGGGCCGGGCGATCCATCGGGCAACGGCTTGCCGGGCAGCGCGCCAGGGACCACCACCGAATAAGACGGCACACGGCCGACAAAGACTTCGCCGGTAGCGCGGTCGATGATCTTGGTGGTCGAGGAGAGGAACACGCCCATAGCCAGCACTGCGCCTTGCTCGACGACGACACCTTCGACGACTTCAGAACGCGCGCCGATGAAACAATCATCCTCAATGATTACCGGACCAGCCTGCAGCGGCTCCAACACGCCGCCAATGCCGACGCCACCCGAAAGGTGCACATTCTTTCCGATTTGCGCGCAGCTGCCGACGGTTGCCCAGGTGTCGACCATACTGTTTTCATCGACATAGGCACCCAGATTGACGAAGCTTGGCATCAGCACCACGCCTTTGCCGATATGCGCGCTGTGGCGGACGATGCTGCCCGGAACGGCGCGGAAACCTGCATCGCGAAAGCGGTTTTCACCCCAACCCGCAAATTTGGACGGCACCTTGTCCCACCAATGTGAGCCACCCGGACCACCTGGGATGGTCTCCATATCGTTGAGGCGGAAGGACAGGAGGACGGCTTTCTTCAGCCATTGGTTCACCTGCCAATTGCCTTCGACCTTTTCCGCCACACGACGTTGGCCACTGTCGAGCAGATTGAGTGCCTCAACGACTGCCGCACGCACTTCGCCGCCGGTTCCGATGGTGATACCGTCGCGTTCATCCCACGCCTTTTCGATGATCGCTTGAAGTGCTTCGGTCATTTCTATTCCTTTTCTCCGGCCAGCCAGCTGGCCACATCCGCTATTTCATGGTCGACATAATGCGGGCGCGCATCGCCAGATTCGCAATCACCGCTATGATTAACCCAAATGGTCGTCATCCCCAACGCTTTGGCGGGTTCCAGATTATGCGCCGAATCTTCAACAAACAATGCTGACGCCGGCTCGATACCCAGCTGCGTGCAAAGCGCATGATAGCTATCCGTCGCCGGTTTCGGCTTGTGTTCCATCCGGTGAATATCGAAAATATCTTCGAAAACTCCGTCAAGACCACGTGCCGTCAGCACGCGCTGGGCGTAAGGCGCATCGGCATTTGTGAAAATGAGTTTTCGGCCCGGCAACCCCTCTATCCCCGCGCGCAACCGTTCGCATGGCTGAAGCAAGGACATGTCGACATCATGGACGAAATCCAGATAGCCGTGCGGATCGACGCCATGTTCCGCCATCAAGCCGCCCAGAGTCGTCCCATATTTGCGCCAGTAATCGTAACGAATCCTGTGCGCGCGATCACCGTCGACCTTGAAATAATCCTCGACATAGGCCGCGATCCGATTGCGCACCTGCTCCATGATATTATGCTCCGGCGCATAAAGCGTCAGATCTAGATCAAATATCCAGGTGTCGACATGGGGAAGCGGCGGGGCCATCGCCGTCCCGTTAACTACAGGTGTCAAATCCCGCAAGGTTCATCTGTGTTAATGGTGGCGCAAGCGCTGCCGTGGCAGTATCACTAACGGCATATTGGGGAGTGAAATGGCCACAACAGATTCCAAAGCAGGCACAGGCCGAAACATTGCAATTGGCACATCAATCGTTTTTGCGCTGACATTGTCAGCATGCGGAAGCGGTGGTGGTGGCGGTGGGGTCGGTTCGACACCCCCGCCGCCGACTGCAGTTGTGCCGCCTGCTCCCCCGCCTGCTCCGCCACCTCCGCCGCCACCTACGTCAAACTTCAACACCGTTGAGTATCAACGATCAAATGGTGCCGCCCAGGCGCAGGCCATTTCTGCGTATAATGCAGGGGCGTCAGGCGTTGGCGTGATTGCCGGTGTGATAGACAGCGGCATTGACGTCGATAGTCCAGAATTTGCCGGAAAAATCCATGCCCAGTCAGCGGACTTTGCCGGGACACGCGGGTTGCAGGATGAAGGCGGTCACGGAACTGCCGTGTCTTCGGTGCTGCTAGGTGCCAAAAACGAACTCGACACGCATGGTGTGGCTTTTGGCGCGACTTTGCTGGTGTTGCGCACCGACACTGCCGGAAGCTGCGCCAATACCGACCCCGATGCTGGTTGCACGCACAATGACAATAATATGGCCCGCGCCGTCGATCGGGCGGTTGCAGTCGGTGCACGCGTAGTCAATATGTCGCTGGGCGGTTCGCCGATGAACTCCACATTGCGTGCAGCCGTCGACCGGGCGACCGCCGCTGGCGTTGTATTTGTGATTTCGGCAGGCAATGAATTTGATACCGATCCGACCAACGCGATCAACCCGGACCCGATGGCCCTGACCGCATTGGATCCGATAGCGCGAGGCCAAATCATCATCGCCGGGGCGACCGATTCCAGCCAGCAAATATCGGCATTTTCCAACCGCGCCGGAACGGGGCAGAATTACTACCTGACCGCGCTTGGCGTAAGGGTGCGGGCACCTGACGAAACCGGGACCCAATTCCTCTGGAGCGGCACGAGTTTCTCGGCACCTATTGTGTCAGGGGCGGTCGCGTTGCTGGCGCAAGCCTTCCCAAATTTGACCGGCAGACAGATTGTCGATCTGTTGCTCACGACCGCAACCGACCTGGGTGCAGCAGGAACCGACAACATCTTCGGCCGGGGCGAACTCAATCTGGCACGGGCCTTCCAGCCGCAGGGACAACAGTCGATTGCGGGCACGCCGGTTCCGGTACCGACCGGACCGACAGGTGCGCTATCCGGACCGATGGGGGATGCAACGGGCAGCGGCGGCCCCGAAGCAATCATTCTCGATAGCTATGGTCGCGCATTCCGTGCCGACTTTTCCGGGACTTTGAAGTTGGCACAACGGTCACCCAAACTCGCCCCGGCGCTGGCGTTCGGAACTGAAACCCGAATGGCCGCCAACCCCAATCTGGCCGTAACACTTTCGGTCGCGCAGCGGCGCGACGGGGTGGGACCGGATCGCCTCGACCTGAGCCCGCGTGAACGGGTGCAAGCGCGCGCAGTCGCAGGCTCGGTCATTGCCAAACTGGGGGCCGACCGGCAAATGGCCATCGGGATTGCCCGCAGCAGTGGTGCGCTGATCGACCAGATGGCGATCGACCGGGCGACGTCTTTCATCGTCGCCGAATCCGCCCGCGAGTCAGCGGGTTTCTATGCCAAGCCACAATCAGCCTTCGCTTATCGCCAGCAATTTGGCAGCATTGGCTTAACCGTTAGCGGAGAGGATGGCGCCGTCCGTGTGTGGTCGGATGTTGATGGTGATCCGTTGCGCAGCCGCTATCGCGGCTATGGCTACCGCTTGGCGCGGGTCGGTTTGGATCGTTCGATGGGTGCGATGCGTCTCGATCTTTCCGGCGCGTTGCTCGACGAGCGCGAAACAATTCTCGGCGCGACCGGGAATATGTGGACCGGAAGCGAAGGCGCGAAAAGCTGGTTCGCCGATGCCAATGCCAGCTATGCGTTTGCAAGCAACTGGGTCGCTAATGGCAGCTATCGGCGCGGATGGACACGCATGGCAGCAGCTGGCCTGCGCGACAGCACCGACTGGTTAGAAAGCGACGCCTGGTCCTTCGACATTACGCGGCTCGGTCTGTTCGGAGCAAATGACAGCTTCGCCCTGCGGATTGCCCAGCCCTTGCGCGTGCGCAGCGGCGGCATCAACCTGTCGCTGCCAGTCAGCTATGATTATTCGACTTTAACCGCCAGTTTCAGCCGGCAATTTGTATCGCTCGCCCCCACGGGACGCGAGCGCGACATTGAGGCGGCCTATGCAACACCCTTTGCCGGAGGATATCTGTCTGCCAACGGATATTGGCGTAGCGAACCGGGCCATATCGAGGCAGCTGCGGACGATTTGGGATTTGCGCTGCGCTTCAACCGCAAATTTTGAGGGGGCGCAGTGGTTGTCAGCGACATTGCCTCCCCTGCGAATGCAATAACCGCGTTGATTGGCATCAACTTCATTGCGTTCGCAGCCTTCGGCATCGACAAGATGAAGGCCGAAGTCGGGCGGTGGAGAATTTCGGAGTCGACGATGCTTGTGCTGGCACTGTTCGGCGGAAGCCCCGGCGCCTATGCAGGCCGCGCAGCCTTTCGGCACAAGACCCGCAAACAGCCCTTTGGCGGACAATTACACGGAATCGCTGCTTTGCAAGTTTTTGTTTTGGCAATCGGCGGCGGATGGCTGGCAGTCGGCTAGAACCTGCGACCGGCCAAAAGCGGCATAAGGCCGAAGCCGATTTGTCCCAATAATCCCAGGATTCCCGGAAGTTCGAACAATTCCCCGAACCATATACCTGCAGTTTGATTCAATAGCAGGACCGCCAAACCCAGTTCGGCCAACATTAATATGACAAATGCCATTACGCCCATCGTCAGTTGCTCTTTGTCTGACTTGATAGCCATTCGTCGCACTAGCCACCGGGCGATGAACCAACTGACCGCCAACATCATGGGCAATTCGACAAGCACCGAATTAGTGGTGCCCAATGCTGGCGCAATCCAAAGGGTCCGAACTGTCCCCAATAGAAATGCGACCGCAAAAACCAGCGCGAAATAGGCAAGCCCTGCCCTTATCGCCTGGGTCATACCGGCCATTGAAACTCGATCGAAGTTTCTCCGGCATTATTGCCGTCAGCATGAAAGCGGCGCTCGCTGATGAGTCCACAACCTTCGCGGTCAACCAAGACAACCGTACTGCACCGCGTTCCATAGACAGGGGCATTGATGAAAATCGGAACGCCTCCGTCATCGAGCAGGCTTTCATCGCGCAGCATTTCGAACAAGTCAGCAGGCAAGCCTCCCCTTGCGATCCAGCCAGTCAACGCGATTTCCGCCGTGCTGCGTCTCGGCCAGGGCTCTCCTGGATGACCGTTCGACAGACCATGGATTCCGGCATCGAGTAACTGTCGTTGAGGCTGCGGCAGGTTCGACAGCAGCACACTCTCTCCCTGCCCGTACATTAGCAAATTGAACGGATTATAGCCGGGTAACTCGTCCAAGGCCGGAGCACGTCCATCTGCAAGCCAATTCCCGACCAACGCCCCGCGTGAAGACTTTGCCGGATCTGGTCCGTCCGGATTGCGAATATTGGTAACAACCGCCAGTCGTCCCTCGCTCGAAACACCCAGCCATCCACCACCCGCCTGCAGGTCGCGTCCGGCGATCACATGGGGGGTTTCGCTCCATCGATGGAGCGGTTCAGAGGCGCGCGCATGAAATTCATCGCGATTGCCAGCTAGGACAAGCTTCCAATGTGGATGGCAATCCACAGCGATGGCAACAACACACATGCGATGGGCTATGGCGCAACAGGCTCACCCTTTCGAGCTTTTTTGCAAAATGTCGCGCTTTGTAGTGACAAATAGCCAACCCAAAATGGCTGAGGCCAAGACCATTACAATCACTGCACTGTTCATGCCCGCCCAGACAAGCTCGCTGCCGTCGCTATGCTTCATCGTTCCGCCATAAAGCGGGCTCAGGAAATAGGCCGCAAGGAATCCGGTAGTAATAAGCAGCGCAAACAGGCAAGCCTCGCGCATACGATCATACCGCCAAACCATCCAGCCGAGGTAGAGCGCGATCATGCTATGCGTCATCAACTGCCATAAATTGTGGAGCCGCGCATGCCCCGGCCAATCGGGGTTGAACACGTGGGTAGAGCTGATTTCAAGGATCGGCGTCAACAATCCGAATGTCAGGATGGCAAGCGTGAAGAGCAGTTTTCGAACCACGGCACTAAGTTCCTTTCACCAGGTTTTGAGGGAATTGCGCCTCGGCTAACTCTTATATTGACGCTGTCAATATAAGGACGCATGGACTAGCACATGTTAGAAGATACCGAACGTCAATATCACCACGGGCGATTGCGGATTGCATTGCTCGACGCTGCGCGCACGATTCTGGATCATGAGGGCGTGGACCATTTGACGATCCGTGCCGTTGCCCGGCTTGCTGGTGTGTCGCACGCCGCCCCTGCCAACCATTTCAGCGATCGAAGGGCATTGCTGACAGCATTGGCGATGCGCGATTTTTACGACCTTTCATGGCGCGTAACGCAGGCGGTGCATGCCAGCGAAGATGGCACGGTCGATAGGCTGCACAAGATTGCCGAAGCGTTCCTGAACTACGCCTTGGCATTTCCACACCGGTTTCGTCTGCTATGGCGCGGCGATCTAGTGAATATGCGAGACCCTGATCTGGAAACTGCCATGAACGGCTTATATTCCAAGCTGTTGACGGCGACCACAAACGATCGAACGAGCAAAAGCCGCGCCATCGCATTCTGGTCAATGTTGCACGGTTACGCCGCGCTCCGCATCGATGCGATGTTCACACCGCAACCTGACGAGCGCACCGGAGAGCCCCGTTTGACTGCAATGATTAATCTGCTGTTCGCCGAGGAATAGTCAGTTAATCGACAGCCAGATCAGCTGCGCAATATGGTTGAATGAGGCTGCGGACATCCGGCCAGTCGCCTGTCAACCAGCGCGACCAATCCGCCTTTGCCAATATTGCTGGCACCGATGCTGGTGCCTTTCCGCCTTCGACAGGATAAAAGGCTGCCGAAGGTTCGGTCGTGAGAATTGCGAAGACCGGCATGTCGGTCAAATCGCGCCAAATTCCGGCGACGGCAAAGCAATCAGCGGATTTCAGCCAGCAGGTTTGCGGCATTTTGGATCGGCCACCAGACAACAGAAACCTGGTCATCGGGACCAGGCAACGGAGCTCGCGATGCCGTAAATTCCCGATCCAGAAAGGGCTATCGAGATTGCGAACCGAAGACACCCAGCGCATTTGCCCCAGGGCCGTCATTTCAGGGGATTGGCCGGGTGCAGGATAACCCCAATGCATCGGACGCATCACCCTGGCCCCGGTGCGACCGGATAGAATAACGACCGGCGCGAACTGCCCTACCGAGACTTGCCCACCCTGCCATGGATCGGGCCCGGCGTGCGCTCCAAAAGCCTCCGCAATATCAGCCGAGCAGGTGTCCAGTTGATAAGTATTCATGGTCGCGACATCGACCAAGCGGGATTTTTCCGCAAGTGCGACCTGGGCCGGGCACGCACACTAATCGCTATCGCCGCGGCTTTCTGACCTGCGATCAGTCCCGGAGCGCCTGTCGCTGGCAACGCGGCGATCATTTCCCGAACGGCGCTCGGGCCCTGCATATGCGGGGTCATTAAACTGGCGGCGGTCACCATTGGATCGCCGGTCAGATTTTGTGCGCCTGTCACTTGTCTGGCGGACTGTGCTATCGTCACTCATATGCCGCTCACCTCTCCAGCATTTGCGAGGAAACTACCCTGAATGTCGGCGACCTGATATTATCGGACTATGCTTAACCTACTAAATCCAAAGATATAGTAAATTGCAAATCCGCTTTGATTAAAATCAAGGAAGCCTGGATCGGCGCACGGCATTTTAGGCCGGTTAATAATGAACGAGGCTCTATAATGTCAGATCTGTCGATTTTTCCTGTCGCAATTTTTAGCGGTATGGTGCTGTCTTTTGCCGTCATCATGCTGTTCGCGGTGTTGACCGACAAGGACCCCAGCAAAAGCTAAAGTCTGTTCAGCGCGACTAATATTCGAGCCGTACGCTAACAGCATCGCCGGCTATCAAGCTCTCGGCCTTGCGGACCACCGCCTTGACCGGCAGCAGATAGCCGCCGCTATCCTTGCTGGGAAAGACCGAGGTTTGCCATTTGGTATCGCCGATTGTCGCGGTAACGCGGATAGAGCGCCAGCCGCGCCGTTGCCCACCCTCCAGCCGCCGCATCAGCGCGGTGGCGCGGATCGCTTCGGCCGCTTCGCCATCAATGGTCAGAAAGTGCCAGCTTGCCGGGGCTTCCGGACTGCTCCAGATCCACAGGGTAGCGCTGGTCTCGACGCTCTCGCTCACTGCGCCTTCCGCCGGATGGGGACAGGGATGTTGCAGATATCTGCCCCGCCTGCCGGTTTGATGAAAAAGGCATCACGCCGGTTGGCGCGGGCGTCGGCATAGGCCGCAAAACTGGCACTTTCGGTGGAGAGATACTCGAACGCAGGCAGGTCAGCCATTTCGTTGCCGAGCCGCACCGAGATGATCGGTACCCGCTCCTCCTCCTTTTCATAAAAGCCGAGCGGCCCGGTGCCGCGCGGCAGGCTGGAAAGATGCTCAATCCCTTCAATCACCCGCCCGACCAGCGCGATATTGCGATCCAGATGGCGCGGGGCGTGGCCGATGACGGTGTAGAGTTCTGCCCCAGTGCCGGTGTCAGGGGAGAGATTACGACCCACGCCGACCATGCCGTAGCAGTGGGTAGGCCAATTGCGTTCGCTATCGGGTGTGCCGACACCTGCAACTGGGAATCCTCGATGAAAGCTTGTCCATCGCGAGACATCGTTCGGTGGAACAAAAAGGCTGTCTATTGCTCGCGGACGAGCTAGCGACTTTGGATAAACATAGTCAGCTTCAGACACGTTTACCAAGTCCTCGGGCAACGCCTTCTTTTCGGTCGCATCGCCCCATTGGACGACATAATTGTCCTGCACACGATTAATGCTTGTGCCATCCCACCATTTCGCCGCTGCCAGTTTGCGGATATTGCCTACCCAGCCTTGGCTTAATGGTTGTGGAATCAACTGAATCACGACACGGCGGTCCTTTCCCTTGGCATCGGGTGCAAGATCCATCACCAACAGGTCCGACGGCGCGATCGCGACCCATTCCTCCACCTTCGCCTTAGCAACGATTTCGGGCGGCGACGGATATTCCGGTTTTGCGTCCTGGGCAGACAGCGGGGAGGCAGCAAAAGCGGCAACGCAGGCGTACAACAAAGGCTTTTTGATCATCCGCACCTTATTGCAAAGCATCGGCGCTTGCGAAAGCAACATTCTCACGATAGGGCGCGCCATCCAGGATGCGGAGACGTGGCCGAGTGGTCGAAGGCGCTCGCCTGGAAAGTGAGTATGGGTCAAAAGCCCATCGAGGGTTCGAATCCCTCCGTCTCCGCCATTTTTCTCGAATATATATCCTCCGATCTGACAGATCCAAATCTGTCGGGGCCGCGAACATCGTTATTTCGTGTTAACCAGAGCGCGAAACCGGAATTAGGGGTTTTGCTGTCAGATGGGGTGCCATGTCGCAATGGCTTTGCACCTCACAGACGCGCATTTGGCGGACCCGCTGGCTCGGTGGGCTGGCTGGTGCGGCGCTGTTGTCGACACCTGCACTCGCCAAGACGGAAGCACTCGAAGAAGCGGAAACAGTCGCAGGTCCGGCGGAGGTTGTGGCACAGGCCGCGCCGACTGCGGCAGTAATCGCAGCCCCTGTTGCGCCACAGAATTGTGCTCCAGTGCGATTGGCTTCGATAAACCGGCTCGCCCCCGCCGCGGCACCACCAAGCTACAGCAAGTCGGCCGCGATATTGGGTGGAGGGCTGAGCAGTCTCGACAGGATTCGGTTGGCCCAGTCGGGGATAGTGCCTGCAACTCCTCTGGCGATGCCGTCGGTTGCGACACAGTCGACGCCCGCCGAACTCACACCCGCAACACCGCAACCTGCGGAATTTGCGCCGGTGGAAGGGCCGCTGGAAAATTGCGTGCAGCCGTCAGCCATGGCTTTGAAACCGCCAAGCACTAGCGATAACCGCATGATCCTTGGTAGCCTGCGGCTTGCTATCCATCGCACGCCTTTTGACCAGCAATGGAGCAAGGTCAGTCGAGCCGGGTCAGCACGCGGGAACAAAGCGTCGCCAATCAGGCAGGCGGCGACGGGTGCGCCGACGACAAAGACATAGGGCAAAACCGTCTGGATCAGCGCCGCGGCACCATCGATCGGAGTCACGGCAAAGACGATACGCAGCGCCGCCAGTGCGGCTGCCACCACCACCCAGACGAGCATCAACCGGCCAATGCCATGTTCGAGCGAGGCAATCGCCCACACGCTTTTCCGGTGAAACTGTTCGCCCAATGCCTGCATCGCTGCCTTCACGACGGTTACTCCCTGTGACGTTATCGCCACGGGGGTAAAAAGAAAGGGTTAATATAGTGTTTGGATTTGGCGTTTGGAGATGGGGGGATGGTGGTATTTTTGAGGGTCTAAACCACCGCCGCCAGCTCGGATGCCTGCTTGATCGCGCGTTTGGCGTCTAGCTCGCTTGCCTCACACGCGCCGCCGATCAGATGCGGTTTCAGCCCCTTGGCCTGCAGCGCGTCGTGCAGCTCACGCGCCGGTTCCTGCCCCGCGCAGATGATGATGCTGTCCGCCTCGAACAGCACCGGCTCTCCATTAACCAGCGCGTGCAGCCCGGCATCGTCGATCTTTTCATATTCGACCCCAGCAACCATCGCGACGCCGCGGCGTTGGAGGGTGATGCGGTGCGTCCAGCCGGTCGTCCGCCCCAGCCCCTTGCCCACCGCGCTGGTCTTGCGCTGCAATAGCGTCACTTCGCGGTCGTTATGCGCAACCACAGGCTCCACCCCGGTCACGCCGCCGCGCGGGTGGTTCTTGAAATCAATCCCCCATTCGCGGGCGAAGACATCGATATCGAGCGCCGCCGAAGTGCCTTCATGCGTGATCTGCTCGGCCACATCGAAGCCGATGCCGCCCGCCCCCATGATCGCAACCTTCTTGCCCAACTGCGCCTTGCCCTGAATGACATCGACATAGCGCAGCGCCTTTGGATGATCGATGCCCGGAAGCGCGGGGGTGCGCGGTGAAATGCCGGTGGCGATGACAATCTCGTCAAAGCCGCCACTTGCCAACATATTGGCATCGACCCTCTGGTTCAGCCGCAGATCGACCCCGGTGGTCTCTATCCGCCGCGCGAAATAGCGCAGCGTTTCGTAAAATTCTTCCTTGCCGGGGATGCGCTTGGCGAGGTTGAACTGCCCGCCAATCTCACTCGCGGCGTCGAACAGCGTCACCTGATGCCCGCGTTCCGCCGCGATGGTCGCAAAGGCAAGCCCCGCCGGTCCAGCGCCAACCACGGCGATTTTGCGCGCGGCACCGACCTTAGGATAGTTCAGCTCCACCTCACGACAGGCGCGGGCGTTGACGAGGCAGCTGGTAAGCTGGCCGGTGAAGGTATGATCAAGGCACGCCTGGTTGCAGCCGATGCAGGTGTTGATCTCATCCTCTCGCCCCTCCCGCGCCTTGTTCACCAGATCTGCGTCCGCCAGCATCGGCCGCGCCATCGAGACAATATCGGCATCGCCGCGCGCCAGCACTTCCTCTGCCACATCGGGCATGTTGATGCGGTTGGAGGTGATCAGCGGGATCGACAGTTCCTTGCGCAACCGGCCCGTCACCTGCGCAAAGGCCGCGCGCGGGACCATGGTGGCGATGGTGGGAACGAAACTCTCATGCCAGCAGAAATGGGTGCTGATCACGTCGACGCCCTCGGCCTCCAACGCCTTGGCGAGGCTGACCACCTCGTCCCAGGCGAGCCCGCCCTGCAGCATGTCCATCGCCGAAATGCGGAAAATGACGACAAAGTCGGGGCCGACGGCGGCGCGGGTGCGGCGCACCACCTCCACCGGAAAGCGCATCCGGTTTTCCCAGCTGCCACCCCATTGGTCGCTGCGCTGGTTGGTTTTTTCGACAAGGAAGGTGGAAATCAGATAGCCGGCCGAGCCGATAATCTCGACCCCGTCATAGCCTGCCTCCTTGGCCAGCGCAGCGCAGCGGGAGAAGGCAGCAATCTGTTCCTCGATGCCGTCTTCGGTCAGCTCGTTCGGCGCAAAGCGCCCGATGCGTGACTTGACCGCCGAAGGTGCCACACAATCCGGCGTACCTGCCAGCGGGCCGGTGTGGAGGATCTGCATGCAGATTTTGACATCGGGTTCGGCGGCATGCACCGCGTCGGTGACCTGCCGGTGCAGGGCTACATCCTGCGCGGTAATCAGCTTCGCCCCCATCCCTGCCGTTTCATGCGGGCCGATGCCACCGGTGATGATCATCCCGACCCCACCCTTGGCGCGTTCGACAAAATAGGCCGACAGCCGCGCCGCCGCGTCGGGCAGATCCTCCAGCCCCGTGTGCATCGACCCCATCAGGATGCGGTTGCGGATTTCGGTGTTGCCGATCTTCAGCGGCGAAAAGACATGGGGGTAGCGTGCGTGGGTCATGACATGGTCCTGCTGGAACGGCTTTATTCGGGGGTGTATTCGGGTTTGCGCTTCTCGATAAAGGCGCGCATCCCTTCTGCAAAATTCTTGCTTCCGGCGGTCATCAACTGGTTGCGGTTCTCGATCGCCATCGCAGCCTCAAGGCTGCTTGCGTCGACCGCCATGTTGAGCCCCTCTTTGGTCATGCGCAGCCCCATGGGTGAGGCATTGAGCAGATCATCGACCCAGGGCTGGGCGGCTACTTCGAGCTCTGCATCGGGTACCACCTCTGCCACCAGCCCGGTCGCCAGCGCGCGCGGGGCATGGATGAAGCGCCCTGTCAGCATCAGCTCTGCCGCAACCGAACCGCCCACCAGTCGGGGCAGGAAATAGCTGACCCCCATGTCGCACGACGACAGGCCGATTTTGATGAAAGCCGCATTCATACGCGCGCTTTCGCCCGCGATGCGGATGTCCGATGCCAGCGCAAAGGCAAAGCCACCGCCACAGGCCGGGCCGTGGACCAGCGAGATGATCGGCTGCGGGCAGCGGCGCATCTTGATATAGACATCGGCCAGCCAGCCCTGAAAGCCAAAGCCGCCACCAAAGGGAATGGCACCCGGATCGCGCCCGCCATGTTCCTTGATATCAAGCCCAGCACAATAGGCCTTGCCCGCACCGCGCATCACCACGACGCGCACATCGCGATCATGATAAAGCTTGCCGAAATAGTCGTTTAACTCCCCGACCATCTCGACCGAAATCGCGTTCATCGCCTCTGGCCGGTTGAGCGTCAACCAATCGACCTGCCCGCGCTTTTCGACAAGGATGCTTTTGTAACTGCTCGACACGATGCGCTCTCCCCGCAATTTAATCGCGCAATTAAACACCAGCCCTGAACATAGGTCAACCGTCATTGGATGACAGCCGTGCGAAGCCCGGCTAACAGGCTGGCATGAACGGCAAAGCTATTGTTGAAAATTCGATTACCGGCCAGAAATGGCAATGGCGCGGCAACAGCGCCGACGCGCGCGACGCAAATTTCACACCCGACGACCTAGTGACTCAATTGCTGCTCGCCCGTGGTGTCGCCCGCGATGATCTGGAACGGCACCGTAACCCGACGTTGCGTGCTTTCATGCCTGATCCGTCGCTGTTTCAGGACATGGATCGTGCCGCCGAACGGCTCGCCGATGCTGTCGAGCGGCAGGAGCAACTGACGGTCTATGGTGACTATGATGTCGACGGCGCAACCAGTGCCGCCCTGCTGATCCGGTTGTTCCGCGATCTCGGACTCGACGCCGGCTATTATATCCCCGACCGATTGCTCGAAGGCTATGGCCCATCGGGTGAAGCGTTGGTCAAGCTGGGAGAGCAGGGCAGTCGGCTGGTGGTCACGGTTGATTGCGGGGCCATGGCCTATGATGCGTTGGCGCAAGCACAAACCGCCGGCATCGAAGTTATCGTTGTCGACCATCACAAATGCGCGCCTGAACTCCCCAGGGCTTTTGCGCTGGTCAATCCGAACCGGCTCGATGAAGCCGATGAAGCGGCCAGCCATGGCCATCTGGCAGCCGTCGGTGTCGCCTTCCTGCTGGGTGCCGCCATCGTGCGCACACTCCGCATGCGCGGTTTCTTTGCCAACCGGGCCGAACCCAAATTGGTCGAGCTGCTCGACATTGTCGCGCTAGGCACCGTCGCCGATGTTGCCCAATTGCGCGGGCTGAACCGCGCTTTTGTCGCGCAGGGGCTGAAAGTGATGGCTGTCCGGCGCAATGTCGGCCTCAACGCCCTTATTGCAGCCAGCCGGTTGAACCGTGCGCCGATCTGCTCCGACCTGGGCTTCGCCCTTGGTCCGCGTATCAATGCGGGTGGTCGTGTGGGTAAATCCGATTTGGGCGTGCGCCTGCTGACGACCGAAGACCCAGCCGAGGCGCAGGCCATCGCGATGGAACTTGATCGCCTGAACGAGGAACGTCGCGCAATCGAGGCACTGGTGCAACAGGCCGCAGAAGAGCAGCTGACGGGCCAGCACAATCGCGCGGTCGCGCTTGTTTCCGGCCTGGGCTGGCATCCCGGGGTGATTGGCATTGTGGCGGGACGGTTGAAGGAGAAAACCGGAAAGCCGGCTATTGTCATCGCGCTGGACGAAGATGGAGTCGGCAAGGGGTCCGGGCGGTCGATTAGTGGCGTTGATCTGGGTGCGGCGATCATTTCGGCACGCGAAGCTGGTCTTTTGGTAGCAGGCGGAGGACACGCAATGGCCGCAGGTCTGACCATAGACGCCGAAAAGGTCGATGCGCTCGCCGAATGGCTTGATGAACGGCTGGCGCGCAACGTAGCGGACGCTTCGGCTGACCGGATGCTGGCCGTCGACGCGCTTATTAGCCCGCGCGGCCTCAACCCGCTGTTCGTCGATGCGATGGAGGCTGGTGGCCCCTATGGCACCGGCTGGCCCGGGCCGCGCATCGTCACCGGTCCGGTGCGGGTCGTCAAATGTGATATTGTCGGCAAAGACCATGTTCGTGCCATTGTTTCAGGCGACGATGGCGCCTCGTTCAAAGCCATGGCGTTTCGCCAGGGAGAAAGCGCCCTGGGGCAGCAATTACTGCATGGCGACCGTTCGCAGAAATACCTCCTCGCTGGCCGCGCAAAAATCGATGATTGGGGCGCGACGCCCAAGGCCGAATTGCACATCGATGATGTGGCTATGGCAAACTGATTGCGGCGCGCAAGATTCTTGCAAAACAGCATGACTCGGTTCTTGACGTGCGCGAAGCGAATCCGTAAAGGCGCGCTTCCATCTTCGATGGCCCCTTCGTCTAGCGGTTAGGACGCGGCCCTTTCACGGCTGAAACACGGGTTCGATTCCCGTAGGGGTCACCAGTCAAGCGTTTTATCTTGTTGTTTTTACACAATAAAATGCGATTTTTTGAAATTTTATCCCACAATCGTTCCCACATTTTGATCGGGATTTGGTGGAGCAATTCGGGGCGCGATGACATCGCCTCGGACTGTCGATGAACGCCCCAGCGCAGTGAAGCAACAGGATTCGGGGCGCGTTTGACGCACCCCGATTGGCCTTCACTGCCGGGGCTGCGGTTCGCGCAGGACGATCTGGCCGCTGATCGGGATGACCGAGAGGATGAGCGACAG
>CAZQWC010000012.1:0-144842 GCA_964597055.1 uncultured Sphingorhabdus sp. | reverse complement strand
CACCGGTCAATGTGGCCGTCAGGTCTCCGAAGCTCTGCTCCAGTTCTGCACTGATCGTCAACTGGTCGGATTTCCAGAAGGGCTCGAAGTCAACTGCGACTCGCCGAACATTGGTCGGGTTGATCGCCGTATCGTAGGAGTGTCCATCGTCTCCGTAAACACTTCCCAGTCCGAAAGCCGCCAAGGGACCAAATCCTGCGATCGTCAGGAACTCACGGCTTCCCAATGTCCCGACAGCCGTAGAGTCGCCATTGATGACCTGAAAGGCTTCCTGGTCGGGGCGACAACCGAGAATGGCAGTGACATCCGTAGCGCAAAGCTGTTTCTGACCACGTGAGCGGTTGCTGTCTTCCTTAAAATACTGGGCCGTTACGGTGAATTTCGTTGAATCGCTGGGTTCCAGCTTGAAGGAACCGCGAACGGAATAATAATCTCGGCCGTCAATGTCATTTCCGGTGTTGAAATTCTTCGTATACCCGTCGCGTTTCAGGTACATGCCAGCCAGCCTGACACCGGCGATATCGCCGATCGGCACATTGACCATGCCCTTGGCCTGTATCGTGTTATATTTTCCGTAGGAGGCTTCGCCAGCGGCCGCAAATGCGTTCAGATCCGGCTTGGCGGTGATGATGTTGAAAACGCCCGCTGTCGCGTTGCGTCCAAATAGAGTCCCTTGAGGGCCGCGTAATACTTCGAGGCGTTCCAGATCATAAAATTCGGAATCGAAGATGCGACTGCCGATCAACGGCATATCGTTGAAGTGGATGGCGACACCTGCGTCTCCAGACGCTGCAACCACCGGCGAACCGATGCCGCGAATGGTGATGTCGGTGCCCGAGAAGTTGCCGTATGTGATCGACGTGCTCGGCAGTGCAAGTTGCAATTCTTGCGGATTGTCGATCTGCTGTCGCTCCAGCGCTTCGGTTGTAAATGCCGATACGGCAATTGGAACGTCTTGCAGGCTTTGTGCCTGTCGCTGTGCCGTGACAACGATTTCGTCCCCGAAGCCGGTGCCTTCATCATCGGCTTGCGGCGCAGTTTGTGCAAAGGCTGGCATTGCCATCGAAATGGCAAGCGCAGTCGCACTGACTAGATGTAGCTTACGCATGGTCCTCTCCCTCCATTAATTGCTACGAGATAGTGATGTAATGAAATCAAATTACGTCTTCGAAGGTCTCCTCAAACCTTTGGCAATGCGCAGTGTTAAGTGCGCAATTAATGCAGTCAAGCCTTTCCTGCATAGCTATGCAGAGTTTTCCGACGAATGATGCTTGCCGTAGGGGCGGCTTTGGCCTAAGCGGCAGCCATGTTCAGGCCGCTCCGGTAAGGGGCGGCCCTATTTATTGGAGAATCAGACATGGCCCAGAACGGACTTGTTCCCCTGATGCCGCACGCGACCGCAGCATGGCTGGTCGACAACACAGCGCTCGCCTTTAACCAGATTGCCGAATTCTGCGGCCTGCACATTTTGGAAGTGCAGGCGATGGCTGATGACATGACGGGTACCAAATATACCGGCCGTGACCCCGTCCGTGCGGGGGAACTTTCGATGGAGGAAATCGAAAAAGGCCAGGCCGACGCCGATTATGCCCTGAAAATCAGCAAAGGACCGGAACAGGTGCGTCGTACCAAGGGCCCGCGCTATACGCCGGTATCGAAGCGTCAGGATAAACCGGATGGCATCGCTTGGCTGCTGCGCAACCATCCCGAGATTTCCGACGGGGCGATTTGCAAGATCATCGGTACCACGCGCAACACGATCCAGGCGATCCGTGAGCGCAGCCACTGGAACATCAGCGAGATTCAGCCGAAGGACCCGGTGACGCTCGGGCTGTGCTCGCAGCGCGAGCTGGACGCGATTGTTGCGCGTGCGGCCAAAAAGGCCGGCCTTGAAGACAAGGCTGCAGATGACAGCCGTTTCGCTGGCGACAAGGAAGCCTTGCTGACACAGCTGCGCAACGAACGCGACGAAGCCAAGCGCGCTGCCGAAGAAGCGCTGCATGGCGAAGAAGAAGCGCCTGCCGAACTCACTGCGGAAACGCTGTTCAAGAAATCGGGCGAGTAATCTCGCCGACCTTCCCTAACGTCACCATTGCGCTGTGGTGACGTATGGGGCAGGCAGTCGGTCATGACTGCTGAAACCCTGCCCGCCTATGACATGTCGCTTGCCGACCATGGCTTTGAACCGATCGAAATCAAAGGGCTGACCTATCCGCTGGGCGAGCATGTGCCCGGCTATGGCGAAATCTATCCGCTGGCGCCGGACATGGGCTGGACGCGGATGCCGGTGCCAGGCAACCTCAACCATATCAACATCTGGCTGCTCGACGACCTTGACGAGCAGGGCGAGGGCTTTGCCATTGCCGATACCGGCCTGTTCATGCCGGTGGTGATCGAAGAGTGGAAGAAGCTGCTTGAAGGCACGTTGGGTGACCGGCGGATGACGCGCATTTTTGTGACGCACTTCCACCCCGACCATGTCGGCTGCGCAGGCTGGCTTGCCAATCGCTGCAAGGTCCAGCTGTGGATGAATCGCACCGAATGGTTGATGGCGCGCATGCTGACCGCCGACCAGCGCGATGAGCCGCCCAAGGAGATTCTCGATCGTCGGCGGTATCAGGGATATAATGAAGCCCAGGTCGAGGATATGCGCAAACGCGGCTTTGGTGGTTTTGCCCGTGCCGTTTCGCAATTGCCGACTGGCCACCGTCGACTCGAAGATGGCCAGCATGTCCGCATCGGCGGCCGTGTGTGGGAGGCGATGACCGGAGGTGGTCATACGCCAGAGCATACCTGCCTTATCGACCATCATAATGGCGTAATTATTGCCGGTGACCAGATCCTGCCGCGCATCACCAGCAATGTTTCGATCATGGATAGCGAACCCGATGCCGATCCGCTCGGCGAATGGCTCGATTCAATTGCCAAATTCCGCCGAAAGTTGCCGGGCGACATGCTGGTGTTGCCTGCACACGGTTCGCCTTTTCGCGGTGTGCATGTGCGCCTCGACAAGCTCGCTGAAGGGCATCACGATCGTCTCGACAAGCTTGAGGTCGCGTTGCGTGAAAAACCGATGCGCGCGGTGGATACTTTCGCACTTCTATTTGACCGGCCGATTGACGAGAGCGTTTTCGGCCTCGCCACCGGGGAATCGCATGCCCATCTGGTGCATCTGGTCGCAACCGGTCGCGCTAAGGTAGAGACAATCGACGGGGTTGGCTGGTATAGCGCCGTTTAGAGGAGAGTTATGAACGCGACGCCCTGGGCCAATAATTATCTGCACCCTTCAAAATGGGAGCAGGTTTTTGCACCATTGTCGGTGCACGATATGTTTTTTAACTCGGCAGAGCGACGTGGCAATGCCGCAATTGCCGACTTCATGGGTCGCAAATTCAGCTATGCCGAGATGGCCGAGCAGGTGCGCCGCTTTGCCCGCGGATTGCAATTGCAGGGGATCGGGAAGGGCGACCATATCGGCCTGTTTCTGCCCAATGTTCCGCATTACATCGCGGCGTATTACGGTGCACTTGCCGCCGGGGCGACTGTGGTCAATTTCTCGCCGCTCTACACCGTCGACGAATTGTCGCATCAGGTGGCCGACAGCGGTACTTCGATTTTGGTGACGGTGTCTGCCGCAGCATTGCTGCCGACCGCTATTAAAGTGCTCAACCAATCGAGCCTCAAACAGTTGATCGTCGGAAGCGTGGCCGAGGCTTTGCCGAAAATGAAGGGGCTGGCGTACAAGCTGTTCAAGCGCGGCGAGATTGCCAATGTGCCTGACGATAGCCGCATAACCCACTATGCGCGTTTCATGGCGAATGACGGGCAATATGCGCCTGTGCCTTGCAATCCCGAAACCGATGTCGCGCAGTTGCAATATACCGGCGGCACGACAGGCACTCCAAAGGGTGCCATGCTTACACATCAGAATATCAGCGCCAATGCGCGGCAGATTAACTGTATTGATCCGCACAGTCGCGCCAACCAGCCTGATAGCCCTGCTGAAGACCGCATATTGGGTGTGCTGCCCTTCTTCCATGTTTTCGCCAACGCCACTGTGCTCAACCGCACGATCGACAATGGCGGAGAGATTGTGATGCTTCCCCGTTTCGAGGCGACGGCTGCGTTGAAGGCCGTCAACCGGACCAAGGTGACATCGATGCCGGGGGTGCCAACCATGTATCAGGCGTTGCTCGACAATGCCGAACTGCCGAACACGGATTTCAGTTCACTACGCGCGTGCATTTCGGGCGGCGCGCCATTGGCGGCCGAACTCAAGGCTCGCTTTGAGGGCGTATCCCATGCCGCGGTGATAGAGGGCTATGGCCTCACCGAAAGCTCGGGGGTAATTTCGTGCAATCCCTATGAAGGGACGAACAAGGTAGGCAGCATCGGGCAGCCCATTCCCGGCACCGACGTGCGCCTTGCCGATAAGGAAGTTCCCAGCAAGCCTGCTCCTGTTGGCGAGCCGGGCGAATTGCTCGCCAAGGGGCCGCAAATCATGGCCGGATATTGGAACAAGCCGGTGGCGACGGCAGAGGTGTTTGTCGACGGATGGCTGCGGACCGGTGATGTGGCGACCATCGATGAGGACGGTTTCATCTTCATCGTCGACCGACTGAAAGACATGATTGCGGTTGGTGGTTTCAAGGTCTTCCCAAGCCAGATCGAAGATATTCTCTACAAGCATCCGGCGGTCAAAGAAGCTTTGGTGATCGGCGTACCTGATACCTATTCGGGTGAGCGACCCAAGGCTTTTGTCACATTAAACGACGGACAATTTGCGACTGACGAGGAGTTGGCCAATTGGCTCAACCCGCAATTGGGCAAGCATGAACGGGTGCTGGGCGTGGTCGTGCGCGATGCTTTACCGAAGACTATGATCGGCAAACTCGACCGCAAGGCGTTGCGCGCAGAAGTTGGCGTTTAATCAGATTTCAGGATGAAACAGATGAACAGGTTCACTGCACTATTGTTTGGCGCGACCGCGCTGGTTTCGACGCCAACGTTTGCGCAGGATAGCGCGCCAAAAGCCCCGGAGCCCAAGCTGATTGTGGCGATCTCGGTTGACCAATTCTCGACCGATTTGTTCAACGAGTATCGCGAGGATTTTACCGGCGGCCTAAAGCGGTTGGCGGGCGGTATCGCCTTTCCCAATGGCTATCAAAGCCATGCCGCGACCGAAACCTGCCCTGGCCATTCGACGATCCTGACCGGCAGCCGTCCGGCGCGTACAGGCATCATTGCCAACAGCTGGTTCGATCCGTCGACCGGCCGTGCGGGCAAGGACGGTAAAACCGATTATGGCGTCTATTGCTCCGAAGACACTTCGGTAGAGGGCAGCAACAGTTCCAATTACACCGTCTCCCCCAAATTGTTGAAGGTCCCCACTTTGGGTGACCGGATGCGAGCCGTGGATCCCGCATCGCAGGTAGTGGCCGTGTCGGGCAAAGATCGCGGCGCAGTGATGATGGGCGGGCACAATACATCACTTACTATGTGGTGGGACGGCAAGCAGTTTCGCAATCTGACCGGTGCCAATGGCGGTGATCCGCGCGCCACCAGCATGATAAACGCCCGGGCACGTACCGCGATAGACAAGCCCGCCAAGGTCAAACTACCCGCAATGTGCACCACCCATTCGCGCGCAGTTGGTATCGGCGGCGATGCAACGGTTGGTACGCTGCAACAACGTAAGGCAGGCGATGCCCGTGCCTTCCGCGCCTCTGGCGAATTCGATGCGCTGACGATGGACCTCGCATTGGCTGCCTTTGGTGAGAGGGGGCTCGGTAAGGGCCCGGCAACCGATGTGCTGGCCATCAGCCTGTCGGCGACCGACTATATTGGCCACACTTTCGGCACAGCAGGGGCCGAAACCTGTACGCAGATAGCTGCGCTTGACGCGACTTTGGGCCGCATGTTCGCCGCGTTGGACAAGAGCAAGGTGCCTTATGTCGCAATGCTGACAGCTGACCATGGCGGCCATGATCTGCCTGAACGGAACAGCATCCAGGGCCTGCCTGCTGCGGAGCGGGCCGACATAAAGCTGATGCCGCAAGGCGTCGGCCCGGTGCTTGCCAAGGCGTTTGATTTGCCTGAACCTGCGATCATGGGCGACGCGCCCTTTGGTGACATGTATCTTTCTACCAAAATCCCGGCAGCCAAGCGGGCGGCGGTGATCGATGCTGCGCTCAAGCATTATCGTACCCACCCGCAGGTGGAGGCCGTCATCACCAAGGATGAAATTGCCGCCACCCCATCGCCTTCCGGCCCGCCCGAGGATTGGAGCCTGATCCAGCGCGTGCGGGCGAATTTCGACCCGTCGCGTTCGGGCGATTTCTATGTGGCCTTGAAGCGCTATGTGACGCCCATTCCAAACACCAGCTTCGGCTATGTGGCGACGCATGGTTCGCCCTGGGGCTATGACCGCCGAGTGCCGATCCTGTTCTGGTGGAAGGGCGTCGCGCCCTACGAACAGCCCAATGGCATCGAAACCGTAGATATTCTGCCGACACTGGCCAGCCTGATCGGGCTGGATGTGCCCAAGGACGAAATCGACGGCCGCTGTGTGGATTTGATTGCGGGTGCGGCGAGCAATTGCAAATAAGCAGAGACGATTGCACCTATTTTAGATCTGCCCGCCGTTCTTTCAACCAACGCTTATGCGTGCTCTCGACTTCGCGCATTGATTGGAACACAGTCATGTCAGGGGCAGGGCGTCCGGTTTTGCCCAGAGCGTAAATCTGGCTGTAAAACCAATATTGGCAGGCAAAGCTGTCGATTGCCCGCATCGCTTTCCAGCGCTTGAGCCACTGCAGCGACGGTGGAAACAACGCCAGCTCATTCTCCTTACGCGGCAGCATTTCCATCCCGCCGAGCAGCCTTTTGGCTGCTTCGGGGAAATAGCACATTGGGCGTCCGATGCCGATGACATCGGCGGCACCCTGTTTGAGCGTCTGCTCCATTGCGGAGCGGGTGCGGAAGCCACCGGTGACCATCAACGGTACTTTGACCTCGCTGCGCATCGCCTTGGCGAAATCGACGAAATAGGCCTCGCGTTGCAGGTTCGAGGCGGCAACATTCTGCTCTTCGGGTTCCTCGATGCCTTCCATGCCCAGCAGCTTGGGTTGCTCGTACGTGCCGCCCGAAATTTCAATCAGGTCAACGCCCGCTTCCTGCAGCCATTTGGCCACTTGCAGGCTGTCTTCAAAGGCAAAGCCGCCCTTCTGGAAATCGGCGCTGTTGAGCTTGACCGAAATCGGGAAACTGGGCCCAACCAAAGTGCGCACGGTGTTGACCGTGAACAGCAATATGCGCGCGCGGTTTTCAAGGCTGCCGCCCCAGCGATCATCGCGCAGATTGGCGCGCGGACTCAAAAATTGGGAGAACAGATAGCCATGGGCGGCGTGAATCTGCACACCGGTAAAGCCGGTTTCCTTGCACACGCGCGCCGCCGTTCCGAAGCGGGCGATGATGTTGAGAATCTCTTCCTCGGTCAGCGCGACGGGCTGGCCGAATTGCCCACCGGGCAGACCGAGCTTGACGGCAGATGGCGCCTTGGGATGCGGGTTGACCGCTTTTTGCGTCTGGCGACCAGCATGACTGATTTGCGCCCAAAAATGGTTGCCGTTACGCGTCGCCGCCGCCGCCCAGTGCGATAATGCGCGCTTGGCATCATCATCAGGCTCGCGGTCGATAATGACGTTGCCGGGCCGCTCCAAATGGTCGGCATCGATATGGATATTGCCCGACAGTAGCATCCCCGAACCACCCTCGCTCCATGCCAGATACAGCCGGTCCAGTTCGCCGGTCGCGCGGCCATAGATATCGGCGAGTCCTTCGGTCATCGCGGCTTTGGAGATACGGTTGGGAAGTGTCGCGCCACAGGGCAGCGTCAAGGGTTCAGCGAGTAGGGATGCCATGGTTGCGGTTACTCGCCTGCCTTGGGTGCCGGTTCGGTGGTCGGCGATGCAGCGGGCTTGTCTGCAGGCGCTTTTTCATCAGCTTTCGGCGTTGCTGTTGCTGGTGCCGCGCTCGCCTCAACCGGCGCCATTTCGGTCACCTCGTCGGTCGGGATCATCTCGTCGCTGATTGTACCTTCGACGCTGTCGATATCGTCCATACGGGTTTCGGTCACCTTGCTGTCGGCATCATTGCCGCCACAGGCCGAGAGCGCGGGAAGGGCGAATGCCAATAAGATCAGGGCGCGACGCATATATTCCTCTCAATTGGTTTCAGCTTTGACCGCTAGGTCGCAAGAGCCGCCAGCTTTTGCAAGCGCGTTCAGAAATTCGGGCAAAGTCGCTTCCAGTGCGGCGTCGAAATCCGCAAGGCTGGCGGTGATGCCAAGGTCGGCCAGGCTGGTGACCGGATATTCGGTTATACCGCACGGTACGATGCCGCCAAAATGCGATAGGTCGGGCGCGACGTTGACAGCAAAGCCATGCGCGGTCACCCAGCGGCGCACACGCACGCCGATTGCCCCGATTTTCGCCTCTTGCCCCGATTGTGTATCGCACCAGATACCAATACGCCCCTCGGCACGCCGCGCCTCAATACCAAAACGGGCTAGCGCATTTATCACCCAGCCTTCGATCGAGTGGACGTAACAGCGCACATCCTTGCAGCGCTTGGCGAGGTCGAGCATCACATAGCCAACCCGTTGCCCCGGACCATGATAGGTATAGCGTCCGCCACGTCCGGTATCGTAAACCGGGAATTGCTGGCTCAACAACTCGGCCGGGTCGGCACTGGTGCCGCCGGTATAGAGCGGGGGATGTTCGAGCAGCCAGACCAGTTCGCGCGCGCTGCCTTCATGGATGGCCGACTGCCGCGCCTCCATCCAGGCGAGCGCTTCGGGATAGGGCACATGCCCTTCTGAAACGTCCCAGTCGATATCACCAATGGCCTTCATGAAATCGCCTTAGTGCAAGAGACTTCGCATTATAATCCCTTTCGTCACCCCCGCGGAGGCGGGGGTCCATCACCGGCAGTCTAAATTGAATCGGCCGGTGATGGATTCCCGCCTTCGCGGGAATGACGAAGGAGAAAGGTAGGCGATTTTCTTGCCAGCCCTGTGGCTTGCCTCTAACTCCCTTACACAAACCGGAGGCCCCATGAACCGCAAACTCGATTATTCCAGCGTCTGGAAAGACACACAGGCGCAACTCAACGCCCATCGCGAAGGCGTAGGGGCGATTTCGGGGCTGTTCCTGTTTGTACCGGATTGGGTATCGCGCCTGTTCGCGGGACAACCCGATCTTGTCGACGCCTCGACTCCCGCAGAAATACTCGCCGCGTTTCAGGTCTATTATGCCGAAAATTGGCTTACCTTGCTGCCTACCGGATTGCTCAGCTTTTTCGGTGCGGTGGCGATTTATGTCCTTCTGACACGGAAAGATCTGGCCACCATCGGTTCGGCGCTGGGCAAGGCTTTGGCGCTGTTGCCCTTTTACTTCATTGTCCAGCTTGCCGGCGGGTTGATTACGCTCGCCGGATTCTTGGCGCTGATCCTGCCGGGCATGTATCTTGCGGGCCGCCTGACTCCTTTGGGCGCGGTGGCCGTCGCCGAAACCGAACGCGGTTTTTCCGGCACCATCGCCCGTGCCTGGGATCTGACCCGGGGCAATGGCTGGTCGATCTTTTTCCTGACGCTGGTGGTTGCGTTGCTCGCAAGCCTGACGGCGATGATTATTGGACTGTTTGTCGGCCTCGCCTGCCGCTTGCTAGCCGGAGCAGAAGGAGTGCCTTTTGTCGAAACCGGCGTCGATGCCGCCTTGGGTGCGGTGATCGCGACCTTGATGGTTTCCCTCTCGGTCGCGATCTACCGGAATTTGGCGTCCGACTAATTCCTCCCCATCGACTTGCGATGGGGAGGTGGCAGTTGCGCAGCAACTGACGGAGGGGAATTGCGCCGTTGAAAACGCCTCCACCACTCGGCTTCGCCGAGCGGTCCCCCTCCCCATCGCAAGTCGATGGGGAGGATGTTCAAAGCCCCAGCGAGAGCCGAGCGAACAGCGTATAGCCCATCGGGTTCTTGCCATAGGCCGCGTCTAGCGCATCAGGCTTGGCAAAGGCTGAAACCGTGCCGCCCAGCGCCAGATTGAACTGCTCGCCCAGCGGCAGGCGATAGGCATAGCCAGCCTGGAACTTGCTCACTCGGAATGGCATGTCGTGCAGTGGATCGGTGTGCTCCGGGAACAACTCGTCATTCTTCACATTTTCGAAGCGACCGAAAACCGTGTGATGATCGTCAATGTCCCAATTCGCCTCTGCAATCCAAGCGGTCAGAGTTTCGCCTGGCTTGCGGTCTTTCGCACTGAAAACGAGCGTTGCGGAAAGGCCCTTGCCATCGGCATAGTGGACCGAAGCGGTGGTGCGCTGCTCATCTTCGCCGGGGTGGAGCGATTCCGGTTCCTTCAATCGACCGGTTGATGCCTGCACCGCCCAATAGGGCGTTGGGTTCCATGTCGCACGCACCGACCAGCTGTCAAAGCGGGGCTTTTCGATATCCCAGCGATCTTCGTCCGGCTCTTGACCGGTAAAGATCGACCCCTCGATCTGGAACTGGCGTGAGGCATAGCCCGCCGTTGCGACGCCATAGGTGATATGGCCGCTGTCGAACCAATGGTGCGTGATCGGCGCTTCCGGATTGTAGCGGGCCGATACCCGATGCATGAAGGCACTCGGGCCAAGTGCCGGCTCACCGACGGGGCCGCCATAGAGGAAGACGCTGCTGTCTGCGCCAACATTGAAGTCGACGCGCGCGGCCAGTTCCATGAACAGGTCGTGCGGATGCTGCCGATCGACTAATGCCTCGCCGCCCGCAGTCTCGCCAGAGGCAAACAGGTTGGGATAGCCGCGATTTTTCATAAGCGGTTCCAGGCTGAGCATCGATTTCAGCTGCACCTTGCCCCAGCCGGTTTGCTTCTCGGCATTGAGCATGGCCATTGACTGGACATAGGCCTTGTCATCACCGCGTGGGCCGGTTTGGTCGGTATAGACACCCCAGACATAGCCATGAACCATCACCATCCAGTCGTCACCGGCGTCGATGTGGAGGCCGGAATGGCTCGCTAATCCGTTCATGACGATTATGCCCACGGGCAACCGAGAGGTTCCTGACCCCTCGATGCTATATTGTGGGTCAATGCAACTTGCCATTGCGCATGGATCGCTAGTTTCAGTGCCATGATCCATCTGCGAATGGTTATGCTCTTGCGCCCGCGCCACTTGCGCAAACATAATGAGCGCCAGCGCACTCGCGCTGGAAAAATATATCTTCATTTTAGGTGTCTCGTGAAAATTGGTTGAAATGTGAAAGGTCACATTTCACTTCGCGGAGGTGGGTCGTGCGGTTTCGGGGCAAAGCCGGACAATGCCACCGTCAGCCCGGGTAGTGGCGGATTAACCAGCACCGCTGCACGCATTTCGAATATTGCTGGCGCATAGGGCGCGACGCAGCCGATACAGCCATGATGCATGGCTTGGTCGCCTGCTGGTGCTTTATCGTCATGCTCCATAGGCATGCCATGACAGTCTTCCGCCATCGCCATCACGCTATCATCCGCAGGTGCTGGCATCGCGACAGCGGGTAGCGCCAATGCAAACAGGAACAACAGCGTCAGCAGGTTGCGGAACATGCCGCTTTCCTAGCCAATCACTCAGTGGTTGTCACTCTTCCCTGCATTGGCCGCCATGCCTTTGGACATGCTGGCAAAGGCGGAGACCATCGAATCCACGAAATCCGGATCGCCGGGTATCGTCTCCTTCGCCGCCTGCTGCATCGCCAGCACCCATTGGGTGGCGACCGCGAAATTCATGCCATCCAGCGCGCGGTGGGCGGACATGATGCAGGCGCCGGGCCGCTTTTCGAACCAGTCGCGCGGCCCGCCCATCCAGGCCATTAGAAAATCGGTCAGCGATTCGCGCATCGGCGTCAGGTCTGGGGCGTGCATCGCGCGCAGCTCGGCGAAGTCGGGTTCGCTATCCATCAGGTCGTAAAAGCGGTTCACCATGCGCGCGATCGGTTCGCGCCCGCCAATGCGATCGAAGGGCAATTGCGGTTTCGTTGCGGTCTCTACTTCGCTCATGCTGATGCTTTAGCGGTCAAATGGCGATGGGGTCTTTGCGCGAAATCAAAGATCAAACGTTGAAACGGAACAGCATGATGTCGCCGTCTTTCACGTCATAGTCCTTGCCCTCGGAACGCCACTTGCCCGCTTCCCTGGCCCCGGCTTCACCATTGTACTGGACATAATCGTCATAGGCCATGGTTTCGGCGCGGATGAAGCCTTTTTCGAAATCGCTGTGGATCACACCTGCGGCCTGCGGGGCCTTTGCGCCCTTGAACACTGTCCACGCGCGCGCTTCCTTGGGCCCGACGGTGAAGAAGGTGATGAGGTGGAGCAGTTCGTAACCAGCGCGGATCACGCGGGCGAGACCGGTTTCCTCAAGCCCCAGATCGGCGAGGAAAACCTCACGGTCTTCGGCAGGCATGGTCGAGATTTCGGCCTCGATCGCTGCAGAAACGACCACCGCTTCAGCGCCTTCGGCTTTGGCCTTTTCGAACACCTTGGCCGAGAGCGCGTTGCCCTCTGCTGCTGATACTTCTTCGACATTGCAGACGTAAAGCACGGGCTTGGACGTCAGCAGCTGCGCCTGTTGGAAGATACGCGCCTCTTCCGGATCATTGGGTGTCAGCAGCCGCGCGGGCTTGCCATCGCGCAACAGATCGAGCGCGCGACCCAGCACGGCGGCTGCAACCTTTGCTTCCTTGTCGCCGCCGGTTGCCTTTTTCTGGAAGGCAGGCACACGCTTTTCAAGGCTCTCAAGGTCGGCGAGCATCAGTTCGGTCTCGACCGTTTCAGCGTCCGAAATCGGATCGATCTTGTTGTCGACATGCTGGATATCGTCATTTTCAAAACAGCGCAGCACATGGACAATGGCGTCAACCTCGCGGATATTGGCGAGGAACTGGTTCCCCAGTCCTTCGCCCTTGGAGGCCCCGCGCACAAGGCCCGCAATGTCGACAAAGCTCAGTTGCGTTTCGATAATCTTCTGGCTGCCGCCAATCTTCGCGATCACGTGCAGCCGCGGATCGGGCACCGCAACCGCGCCGACATTGGGCTCGATCGTGCAAAAGGGATAGTTCGCCGCCTGCGCCGCCTGCGTCTCGGTCAGCGCGTTGAACAGGGTGGACTTGCCCACATTGGGCAGCCCGACAATACCGCATTTGAAACCCATAATATCCTCGTTGGGAATGAATTGCGGGCGCCTTAGCGGGAGTGACGCGAGAAAGCCAGCGGATGCGAACTTAGATCATGGCGGCAAACTGGCGCAGCAGTTCAACACGGCATTCGCGCAGTTCCTCAAACTCCTTTTTGTCATGCGCACTTAGGCGACCAACCCGCATCTTCCCTGTTCGGATCGCGTCTTGGGCACGGAAGATATCCAAATATTGCTGTGGCGAAGGCAATAACGGCCGATCAACCTCCACCGTGCAAGTGGCGATTTTGACTTCCTGTGCGCCGGAACGATATACGAGATACTCGGATTTCTGGGACGCTCTGGGTCCTGCCATGAAACTAAAATGCGGTTCCCGAGGCAGCGCTTCGATGCGCTCTATTTCGAAGCACTGGTCTTTGGCATTGCTCGTACCGATCAGGCGTCGAAAGCATTCAGCATTTTTCAGCTTTAAGCGGTATGTTTCGTCCCAATAGTTTGGCGATGGCGCCGGTGTTTCCCTTTTAAGTGGCAAGAACCTTCGGTCGCCCACCAGCGTGTCGATCTTGCCAGTCAACATAAGATGTTCAACCACTTCAGCAGCATAGGGTCCGGTTGCAAACCGCCCGTGCCAGGCGCGCGGTCGGGCCAGCATTTCCGGCGTAATAGCGCCTTCGATAAAGCCAATGGTCGACCGAGCTTTGACCTCCTGACCAATTCCTGTCCACCGCATGTAGCAGACGCCAACTCCTACCGCGACGGCGAGCATTGCGACGGCCAAAACGACGCTCCATATCTGCCCGCTCACTAAGCCTTTCATAAAGGAGGCTATGCCACCAAAGAAAAGCTGGATTACAATGAGCGGAACCAGAATCGGTGTCGCCATTAGCAAAATGATCAACATCCAACCCAAGATGAATTTCAGCAGTTCCATAAATTCGATTGCCCTCCGTAGCCCTGAAGTCAGCGCATACTCTAATCATGAACAGCCTTCACCCACGGTCCAAAGGGCGAATTACCCAGCCATACCACCTGCGTCTCCGCAGACACATTGTTGATCGCTTCCTGCGGTTTCATTCCCGGATGGACCGCGCGGCGCAGCGGGCGGGTGCCGGCAGGCATCGCCGCGATTTCGGCGATGGCGCGAGGCACATCCATCGGGTCAGCGCTGCGGCGTGTGCCGTCTTCCTTGCCCATCGAATTGACCAGTGCAGGATAGGCCTCGGCCTGATCGGCAGTAAGGCGTGACTTCAGTTCGCTCGCCAACTGGTTACGGTTGACCCATACTTTCGTCGGATAGCCTCCCGGCTGGATCACACAAACCTCGATATTGTGCGGTACCAGCTCATAAGCCATCGCCTCGCTCATCGCCTCCAGCGCAAATTTTGTCGGCGAATAATGGCCTGCCGACGGCACGATTACCCGGCCCAATTGCGAGGAGATGTTGAAGATCAGCCCGCGCTTCGCCTTGCGCATTCCCGGCAGCACGGCACGCGCCATGCGGTGCGGGCCATAGACATTGGTATCGAAGATCAGCTTCGTTGCCTCCATATCCTGCAACTCAATCGGCCCGGCATAGCCGACCCCCGCATTGTTGATGAGGATATCGATTGGGCCACCTGCGATCTTCTCAGCTTCGGCCACGCCCTTTGAGACCTGTTCGTCAGAGGTGACGTCGATCTGGATGATGTGGATGTCGAGCTTTTCCTTGGCGGCCTCTGCCTTGAGTTCATCGGCTTCCTTGCGCGGCAACCCGCGCATCGAGGCGATAACCTTTGCGCCAAGGCGGGCGTAATGCAGGGCGCCTAGATAACCAAAGCCAGAAGAAGCACCGGTGATCAGCATCGATTTGCCCGCCAGCGGTTTGTCTGACGCTGATGCCGCCCCAGGCAAAGTGGCAGCTGCGCCTGCGGCGAGTGCTGTTTTAATCACAGTGCGGCGTTCAATCTGGGTCATTCTGGCTCTCCTTCATTTGCCAGGATAACTGGCTTTACGCCGATTGCGAGTCCAGCCAGCGTTTCAGCTGTATCGGGTCGTGAAGGCGCATTATCTTTGCCTCATGGCCTTTGAGCGCAGTTTCCAGCCGATGCTTGGGCCCACTGTTCCACTGCAAAAGATAGAAGAAAAAGCCGAGGTCGAAGCGCTCGGGGCAGTTTTCGGTCATGTCGGGTCGCGACTGGCCGCGATAGGTCCAGATGCGCTTCAACAGCCGCGCTACACACAAGCGGATCGGGTAATCGAGATAGAGAACTGTGTCAGCCCGTTCAAGCCGGGGCGCCAGCGTGCCGCCATAGGTTCCGTCGATCAGCCAGCGATCCGTTGATGTTATCGCGGCGAGTTTTTCATGGATTTCGTCCTTGTGGCTTTCCACCCATCCGGGTTTCCAGTTGAGCTGGTCCATATGGTATACTGGCAGGCGCAATATCGGCCCAAGTTCAGCAGCCAGTGTCGACTTCCCCGCCCCGCACGGCCCGACGATCAGGACGCGCTGCATAGGTTAGTCTTGCTGTATAGCACCGGTCGTTTCAACCAGCGGAAGCAGTCTTGAATCGAGCAGCGCAGCCGTGCGGTGGCCGATACCCTTCAGATAGTCTTCATGACTGTTCCAGCCGATGAATGATGCGACGCTTTCCTGCTCGATCAGCATAGCCATATCCCAAGCTTCGTCATCAGGACCGATCAGCCAGCTACCGCCTTTGCCGAGAAAACGGATATTGCCGGCGCTGGCCGTCAAAAATGGCATTGTATGGTCAATATATCGCTGGAAAGCCTGTTCGCCACTGATGGGAGCATCGGGCGCAAGCTCGGGCGAAGTGCTGTAATCAGCCATCGCGCGAAAGCGCAGCAGGTTCAGCATGACCACTGGTCCTTGAATGTTGCGCATAAAGAATGCGCGACCTGCCGCATCGGTGACTTCCAGATAAGAATTGGTGCCCATTTTAATCTCAATCTTCATGAAGACGAAGGGCAACCTCGCTCATGAAACGCGCATCGTCACCCTTTGCCAGCCAATCGGCCTTTGCTGATATTGCACCGAGCATATCGGCAAGCGGATCGATTTCGCTCTTGGAAAATGAACCTAGTACATATCCGGTTACCCGGTCTTTGTGGCCAGGGTGCCCAATACCGAGTCGTATGCGTCGGAAATCTGCGCCGATATGGTCGATGGTCGAACGGATGCCATTGTGCCCGGCTGCCCCGCCGCCGCGTTTCACCTTGATCTTGAAGGGCGCGAGATCAAGTTCATCGTAAAAGACCGTCAAATCTTCAGGCGACAGCTTGTAAAAATCCATTGCCGCGCGGATGCTACGGCCGCTTTCGTTCATGAAAGTTGCGGGTTTGAGGAGGATGATCTTGTCACCGCCGATGCGGACTTCCTGCACCCAACCCTGAAATTTCTTGGCAGGTGCCGGGGCGTCGTAGCGATCAGCAAGCGCATCCACGGCCATGAAGCCAACATTGTGCCGGTGCATCGCATATTGTGGTCCCGGATTGCCAAGGCCTGCCCAGATTTGCACGAAATTGCGCCCTCCAAAAACACGTCGCCCCCGCAAAGGCGGGGGCCGCTGGAGGTTTATTCAGCCAAAAAGGCCTAAACCGGTTGCGGTCCCTGCCTGCGCAGGGACGACGTTTTATCTCAAGCTTCGCCTTCGGTCTTGGTCGTATCGCCTTCCTGGCTCTTCAGGCCAGACGGAGCAACGACCGTCGCGATGGTGAAGTCACGATCAGTGATCGCGCTCTTCGAACCAGCAGGCAGCGTAACGTGGCTGATGTGGATCGAATCGCCAACATCGAAACCGGTCACGTCGATGACGATTTCATCAGGAATCTTGTCCGCAGCGCAGATCAGTTCGAGTTCGTGACGAACGATATTGAGAACGCCGCCGCGCTTCAGGCCGGGCGATGCATCTTCATTTGCGAACGACACGGGGACTTCGACGTGCACAGTCGCATCCTTGGCGAGGCGCATGAAGTCGACATGGATCGGGCGATCAGTGACCGGATGGAATGCCACATCCTTGGGAAGGGTCCGTTCGGTTTTGCCGTTGACCATCACTTCGACAATGCTGTTCGAAAAGTGGCCGGTCATCAAAGCCTTGACGAGGGCCTTTTCTTCGACATGGACGGCTTCCGGAGCCTTGTTGTCGCCGTAGATTACGGCAGGTACACGGCCTTCGCGACGCAATGCACGGGAGGCTCCCTTGCCAGCCCGTTCGCGCGGCTCGGCCGACAGAGTCAGCTGATCGCTCATAATAAATCTCCAAATAAATTCAGTTCTTGCCGCCACGCCTCCAGGGATGACCATCACGGCAAGCGCGCGCCATTAGGCGCAAACCCGCGTAAATGCAAGCGTTAGAGGCGGCGGCTTATTGCAGCCGGTAGGTTATTGAACCACGATACCAACCGGTTTCATTTTCGCCCGTCGGTTTCAACCAGCCTTTGGATGCTGCTTGTGACGTGGCGGTGGCAGCAATCTGTTCAACCTCGGGGCAGCCGATCTCTTCAACAATCACGCGTTTGATGCTGTTGTCGCGGGCAAATTCGACAAGGAAGTCCATGTCGAGATTGATCCGCTTGCCTGCGCTGATAGCGTTGCATTTGCCTTGGGCAACCGCGGCATCGATGCCCGCCATGGCTTGTTCGTTGAGGCGGACCGTGTGGTGCCGCGCCAACAAGGGGATTTCCGCCCAATTCCCTTTGGCGGTCTCAACACTGTGGGCTGCCAAAGGTGCAGAAACCAAAGCCAGGCCCATGGCGGATCCAAGCGCAAACTTTCGCATCATGTACGAACTCCTCCAACGATATCGTCCGCATAGCACGGTGGCGGAGTTATCGCCAAGTTTCGTGAAGTACTAACGCACCTGCGAATAGTGGGGCGGAGCATGAAGCTCCGCCCGAATGCACTGATGCGGCCCAGCGCATTAATAGGCCACGCGCTCCGTTTTGATACCATAAGCCATGAGCAGCTTGGGCACGCTGGTAGTGCCCGACAGATGCCCTGCGCCAACCGCCATGAAGGTGGTGCCGGGCTTCTCCAACTGTTTGTTGATCCAAGCCGCCCAATTGGCGTTACGGTTGGTAAGCAAAGCCGCATAAAGTTTGGGGTCAGTCAACCCGTCATTCATCACCTTAGCCAAACCGTCCGGGTCGGGCTTTGCCCAAAGCGCCACCATTGCATCCATGCTTGTCGTCATATCGTCGACCACCTTTGCGGCTTCGATCAGGAATTTGACCTGCGTCTCCTGCGACAAGCTATCGAATATGGCGAGCTGCGATTCCATCGTTTCGACACCCAAAATGGGTTTGTTCGATGCTTTGGCCGCTGCCGTCAGTTGGGTTTCAACGCCACTATTGGTGTCATAACCGCCTTTCTGTAGGCCCATGACCTGCATGGTGACAGCCGCCGCCCAGGGATCAAAAGGTTCAAAGGCTGCAGTGGGCAAGCCGACCTTTTCCATCGCCTTGGTGTAGATGGATTTCTGCTCCTCGGTCATTTTGGAGGTGAGCGGCTTTCCACTCTTGTCCAGGCCATATTTGGCGAACAACTGCTGCGCCTCTCCCGCACCCGGCTCGACCATTTCGAGGACGAGACGATCCGATTTTTCGAAGGCGTCTTTCACCGCCTCGTCGAACCAGCCCATGCCGGGTTTCAAGATGTGGACGGTGCCGAACATATAGATGGTGGTGTCAGCGTCCTTGACCACCCACAGCGCCGGGTCGACGTCGACCGTTTCAACCGCAGCTGGTGCAGCGGGCGGCGTTTCAGCGGCCAGGGCAGGGGAGGTGGTCGGCCCACCGATCGCTGACAGCGACAGGGTGATCGCGAGCAGGGTACTGTTCAGGAGAAGCGATTTCATTTCAGTTATCCTTTGGTTGAATAGCGTGGGAGAAGGATTTGGGGCAGGTTCAGCGGTATTTTTTCCAGTACCAGACAGCGGTCCAGATGATTGCAAACAGGCAGAATATCAGCGTTCCGTTGGGCTCAGGTGCCAAACCGCCGCGCCACAGGAACCACCATGTCGGTGCCCCCACGAGATAGGCATAAGCCGCATAATAGCCGCCGTCGCGATAGGCATCGGCTTCCTGTTCATCGATTGCGCGGGTGTGCCAGAACCAGGCGATGACAGGCATTATGACGCCCCAGAAAACCGCCAGCAAACCTGCCACTGCTAGCGGCAGCGGGCTATCTGAGAAAATGGTCTGCGGATCGGATGGCATCGCGCCATCAGTTGCCACCAATGTGGCACCAATCGCCGCACCAACCAAAGCGCATCCCACCATGATGTTGCGATTGAGCCTTTCGCGGCTGGTCAATGGTCCGCCACCGATGCGGATGCGGCGCGCGAGGTTCCATTGCGTATAGATCAGTGCACCGATGATTGCGACCAGCGCTGCAATGATAGCGATTGCAGTCGCCGACAATGCTTTGCCGTCCTCGGTCGCCGCCGCCATCACGCCGACGATCGCGCCTGCGATAAACACGGTGGCCAACCCGGCAACGGCAATCCATGCCAACGACTTGCCGACATTGCCTTCGGCCTCGGTTTCATCGAGTTGGGGCAGGTCAGTCATTTTTGTCTCCATCGAAACCATCGTCGAAAATCTCCTCGATCGACATGCCGAACAGCCGGGCGATCTTGAACGCGAGCGGGAGCGAGGGGTCATATTTCCCCGTCTCAATCGCATTCACTGCCTGTCGCGAAACATCGAGCCGCTCGCCAAGCTCTGCCTGGCTCCATTGGCGCTCTGCGCGCAGTATTCTCAGTCTGTTTTTCATGTCAGCTCTTATTGTCCATATGTCAGCTTACCCTGACTATATGTACTGATTCGCTGACAATGTCAACAACCCCTTACATATTGCCATTAAAACCTGACATTGGTCGGATTTCTTGAGCTTTGCCGAGGCTATTTGCTGCGCTGCGGCACAGATGCTTGATTTAGGGGGCTTCATCGGCCAAGGGGCTGGCCATGTCCGGCGGCAATCCTCTGACCTTTCAAGACCTGATCCTGACGCTCCATGATTATTGGGGCAAACAGGGCTGCGTCATCCTGCAACCTTATGACATGCGCATGGGCGCGGGCACCTTCCACCCGGCGACAACGCTGCGCGCACTTGGCCCCAATCCTTGGAACGCCGCCTATGTGCAGCCCAGCCGCCGCCCGACCGACGGCCGCTATGGCGAAAACCCGAACCGGCTGCAGCATTATTACCAATATCAGGTGATCATGAAGCCGAGCCCTGCGAATTTGCAGGAGCTGTATTTGGGTTCATTGGACGCAATCGGCATCGATCCGCTGAAACATGACATCCGCTTTGTCGAGGATGACTGGGAATCGCCTACCCTCGGCGCATGGGGCCTTGGCTGGGAAGTGTGGTGCGACGGGATGGAAGTGACGCAGTTCACTTATTTCCAGCAGGTTGGCGGTTTTGACTGCAAACCGGTTGCGGGTGAGCTGACCTACGGGCTCGAGCGTCTGGCCATGTACATCCAGGGCGTCGATCGTGTTTATGATCTGAAGTTCAACTCGGCAGGCGTCACCTATGGCGACGTCTTCCTTGAGAATGAACGCGAGCATTCGAAGTATAATTTTGAAGTCGCGGACACCGAACAGCTCTTCAAAGGCTTCCAGCATGCCGAGGCGGAATGCAAGCGTTGCATCGAGGCCAATGTGCCACTTGCGGCCTATGACCAAGCGATTGAGGCAAGCCATCTGTTCAACCTGTTGCAGGCGCGCGGCGTGATCAGCGTGCAGGAACGCGCCAGCTATATCGGCCGCGTGCGCGATCTGGCCAAGGGTAGCTGCGAGGCATGGATGCACAAGAACGGGTGGGCGGAATGATGATCCGGCGCTGCAATAAATGGGGACAGTATATATTTGATTCCGCTGATGTTGCGTTCTCCGTTCGGTCGTCATGTACCGAATTAAATATATACTGTCCCCATTTATTGCTCTTTGGCGAAGATTTATGACCGACTTCCTCCTCGAACTTCGCAGCGAAGAAATTCCGGCGCGCATGCAGGACAAGGCGCGCGAGGATCTGGCGCGCCTGTTTATCGCGGAGCTCGACAAGGCTGGCCTCAAGGCCGCCGAAATCATCACCTTCGCGACCCCGCGCCGTTTGGCATTGATTGTCAAGGGCCTGCCGCTCGAAACCGAGGCGGTGTCTGAAGAAACCAAGGGGCCCAAGGCTGGCGCGCCGCCGCAGGCGATGGAGGGTTTCCTGCGCAAGGTCGGCCTGACGCAGGATCAGTTGGTCGAGCGCGACGGCGTCTTCTTTGCGGTAGTCGAAAAACCGGGGCGCAAGACCGCCGATGTGCTGGCCGAAGCGATCCCGGCGATCATCCGCGCCTTCCCCTGGCCCAAGTCGCAGCGCTGGGGCGCGGCTTCAGCCTCGACAGAATCCTTGCGCTGGGTGCGCCCGTTGCAGGGTATCGTCGCGCTGTTGGGTGATGATGTGGTGCCATGCGAGATTGACGGCATCGTCAGCGGTTCGGCGACAAAGGGCCACCGCTTCCACCACAGCGGCGAAGTGACCATCGGCAATGCCGGCGACTATGCGATGAAGCTGCGCGCCGCGCATGTCATCGTCGATCAGGACGAACGTCGCGCAATCATCCGTGCCGGTGCCGAAAAGGCAGCCGCCGATGCCGGGCTGGTGCTCGTCCCCGACGAAGGACTGGTGAACGAAAATAGCGGCCTCACCGAATGGCCGGTGCCGATGCTCGGCCGGTTCGACCCCGCGTTTCTTGAGGTGCCCGAAGAGGTCATCCAGCTCACCGCGCGGGTGAACCAGAAATATTTCGTCTGCCATGACAAGGCCGGCAAACTCGCCAATGCCTTTGTCTGCACCGCCAATATCGTTGCCAATGATGGCGGCGCGGCAATCGTGGCGGGCAATGAAAAGGTGCTCGCGGCGCGGTTGAGCGATGCGAAATTCTTCTGGGAGCAGGACCTGAAAATCCCGCTCGACGAGCAGGCGAAGAAGCTGTCGCAGATTACCTTCCACGAGAAGCTGGGCACCGTTGCCGACAAGGTTGAAAGGGTGGCCAAGCTGGCCGAATGGTTGGTTGAGGAAGGGATAATCTCCTCCCCCCTTGTGGGGGAGGATCAAGGTGGGGGGCGTGCCGCGTCTGCGGCACAAAAAACTCTCAACGTTTCAGATCATACAGCCGCAGACACGGCTGGCCCCCACCCCAACCCCTCCCCACAAGGGGGAGGGGCTTCATTAGCGGCGATGGCCGAACGCGCAGCGCGGCTGTGCAAGGCCGATCTGGTCACCGGCATGGTCGGTGAGTTCCCCGAACTGCAAGGCGTCATGGGCGGCTATTACGCTCGCGCGCAGGGCGAGGCGGATGCGGTCGCCGATGCGGTGCGTGACCATTACAAGCCGGTCGGGCAAGGCGACGATGTGCCGACAGCCCCGGTGACGGTCGCGGTGAGTTTGGCGGATAAGCTGGATACGCTTGCGTCGTTCTTTTTGATCCAAGAGAAGCCAACGGGATCTAAAGATCCTTATGCTCTTCGCCGGGCATCTTTGGGCGTTCTCCAAACCATTCTGGCCAATGAAATTCGAGTGAATCTAGCTTCTGCATTCGACAAGCTTTGGCAGCCCGTCGCCCAGAGCATCGGTGACGCTCAAAGGCGTCGTCAAGAAGCCGCTGCAAAGGTTCTGCAGGATGTCGGTGGCGGTAGCACCATGTTTTTTGCGGCGTTTGCGCAAGGTATGCAGTTGCGTGACGGATTTGCCGAGCAACACGATCAGAACAGTTTCGTGCTCCTCGACTTCTTCGCCGACCGCCTCAAAGTCCAGCAACGCGAAGCTGGCGTTCGGCATGACCTGATCGACGCTGTGTTTGCGCTGGGCGGTGAGGACGATCTCGTCCGCCTTCTCGCGCGGGTGAAGGCGTTGCAGGGCTTTGTCGGGACCGACGAGGGTGCGAACCTGCTCGCGGGATACAAGCGCGCTGCGAACATATTGAAGGCCGACACTTCCGATAAAAACAACCGTCACCCTGAACTTGTTTCAGGGTCCATCTCGCCTAATGACCCTTCGGGTGAGGCTGATAAATGGATGCTGAAACAAGTTCAGCATGACGATTTGGGGGATGCGGAACGCAATCTTCTCACAGCGCTCGACACCGCCGAGCCGAAGGCAGCAGCGGCGATTGAGGCCGAACAGTTTGAAGACGCCATGGCGGCGCTGGCCTCGCTCCGCGCGCCGATTGATGCCTTTTTCGAAGGCGTGATGGTGAATGATCCAGACCCGGCCAAACGGGCGTTCAGACTGGGATTACTGGCAAGGTTCCGGGATGCGGTGCACCGCGTTGCGGATTTTTCGAGGATTGAGGGGTAGGCCCCTCTCCCATTGGGAGAGGGTTGCGAAGACTTGCAAGCCTGCTTGCTAGTCGAAGCTGGGTGAGGGGTTCTCTCCTCTCCACCGCATACCCCCTCACCAACTTCGCCTAAGCCTGCGGCTAAGGCTTCGTATCCTCTCCCAACGGGAGAGGGATTTGGGGTTCGGGAGTAGTGCATGACCCAATATGTATACCGCTTCGGCGGCGGCGTTGACGATAAGGGTGCGGGCAACAAATATTTGCTCGGTGGCAAGGGTGCCAATCTGGATGGCATGGCCGCGATTGGCCTGCCTGTGCCCCCCGGCTTTACGATCACGACCGAGGTCTGCACCGCCTATTACGCCAATGGCGAAGCGTTCCCGGATGGCCTGACCGCACAGGTTGCGAACGGCATTAAGCATATTGAGGGCGTTACCGGCAAAAGCTTTGGTGATCCGGCCAATCCGCTGCTCGTCTCGGTACGTTCGGGTGCGCGGGTTTCGATGCCGGGGATGATGGATACCGTTCTAAATCTGGGGCTTAACGACAAGACCGTTGAAGGCCTCGCAGCTTCGAGCGGAGACGCACGCTTTGCGTGGGATAGCTATCGCCGCTTCATCCAGATGTATGCCGATGTCGTGCTTGGCCTTGATCACCATGCGTTCGAAGATGCGCTGGAAATCGCAAAGGAAGATCGCGGCTATTTCCTCGATACCGAACTGGAAGCCAACGACCTGATCGAGCTGGTTGCCGAATATAAGAAACTCGTCGAGGCCGAATGGGGCAAGCCTTTCCCGCAGGACGTGAACGAACAGCTTTGGGGCGCGGTCGGCGCGGTATTCGCCAGCTGGGAATCGGATCGTGCCAAGGTCTATCGCCGGCTCAACTCCATCCCCGCTGACTGGGGAACCGCGGTCAATGTGCAGGCGATGGTGTTCGGCAATATGGGCGACACTTCGGCCACCGGTGTTGCCTTCACCCGCGACCCGGCGACCGGTGAAAATGCCTATTATGGCGAATATCTGATCAACGCGCAGGGTGAGGATGTCGTCGCCGGTATCCGCACGCCGCAATATCTGACCAAGGCAGCGCGCGAGACGGCTGGTGCCAAGCCGCTCAGCATGGAAGAGGCGATGCCCGAGGCCTATGCCGAGCTGGCAGCGGTGTTCGACACGCTTGAGCGGCATTATCGCGACATGCAGGATATCGAGTTCACCGTGGAGCGCGGCAAGCTGTGGATGCTGCAGACCCGTTCGGGCAAGCGCACTGCCAAGGCCGCGCTCAAGATCGCAGTCGACATGGCGGCTGAGGGGCTGATCACGCGTGAGGAAGCGGTGCTGCGCGTCGACCCGATGGCGCTCGACCAGTTGCTCCACCCGACGCTCGATCCCGATGCACCGCGCGATGTGCTGACCAAGGGCCTCCCGGCCTCACCGGGCGCAGCTTCGGGCAAGATAGTGTTTGACGCCGACACGGCGGAAAAATGGAATGATCGCGGTGAGGCGGTGATCCTCGTGCGCGTTGAAACCAGCCCCGAAGACATTCACGGCATGCACGCGGCGCGCGGCATATTGACAGCACGTGGCGGTATGACCAGCCATGCGGCGGTAGTCGCACGCGGCATGGGCCGCCCTTGCGTTTCAGGCGCGGGCAGCCTTGCGATCGACAATTCCGCTAAAGTGCTGCGCGTCTCGGGCCGCGAGCTGAAAGAAGGCGATGTCATCACCATCGATGGCGCCACTGGTGAAGTGATGGCCGGTGCCGTCCCCACGTTGCAGCCTGAACTGGTTGGCGATTTCGGTACACTGATGGAATGGGCCGATGGCTCACGCCGGATGAAGGTGCGCGCCAATGCCGAAACCCCGCTCGACGCGCAGACCGCGCGCGATTTTGGAGCAGAGGGCATCGGGCTTTGCCGCACCGAACATATGTTCTTCGATGCCGCCCGTATTACGGCGGTGCGCCAGATGATCCTTGCCGACGATGAAAAAGGCCGCCGCGCAGCGCTCGACAAGCTGCTGCCCGAGCAGCGCAAGGATTTTGTCGCGATCTTTGAGGTGATGGCTGGCCTGCCGGTCACCATCCGACTGCTCGACCCGCCGTTGCACGAATTCCTGCCGACGCAGGAGGCCGATTTTGCCGAGGTTGCCGAGGCCGCTGGCGTGGGCATCGAAGTGCTGAAGCAGCGCGCATCCGAACTGCATGAATTCAACCCGATGCTCGGCCATCGCGGCTGCCGTCTGGGCGTGACCTATCCCGAAATCTACGAGATGCAGGCGCGTGCGATCTTTGAGGCGGCCTGCGCGCTGTCCACTGCGCCGGTCCCCGAAATCATGATCCCGCTGGTCGGTACCCGCCGCGAGCTCGAACTGATGAAAGATGTTGTTGATAAAACAGCGGAAAATGTCTTCGCCGAACAAGGCAAGCGCATCGACTATCTGGTCGGCACGATGATCGAACTGCCGCGCGCCGCATTGATGGCTGATGAAATCGCCGAAGTCGGGGCATTTTTCTCCTTCGGAACCAATGACTTGACGCAGACAACTCTGGGCGTTTCAAGGGATGATGCCGCGCGCTTCCTGACCCACTATGTCGATAAGGGCATTTATGCACGCGACCCGTTTGTGTCGCTCGACATCGAAGGCGTCGGCCAGCTGATCGAAATCGCCGCTACCAAGGGCCGCAAGACCCGTCCTGACATCAAGCTGGGGATTTGCGGCGAACATGGCGGTGATCCGGCATCGATCGAGTTCTGCGAAAAGACCGGTCTCGATTATGTCTCTGCCTCTCCTTATCGCGTGCCAATCGCACGGCTCGCGGCGGCGCAGGCGGCGTTGCGTAAGGCTTGAGCTTCGTTTAGCCTCTTCCTTTAGGGAGAGATTTCATGAAGCCATGGTTGCGATACTCGATCTGCATCCTGTTGGGGCTGGCGGGGGGAGCGTCCTATGCCGTGCATCAGGTGCGCGGTGCCGATATGGGTCGACAGGTGACCAATGGTCCCTGGAGCGCCAACACCAATCAGGGAACGGCTGACGCCTCTGCATTGACGCGGGCGCGTGTGGCGCTGTTCGGCCTGCTGGCGCTGCCGGCGAAGGAAGCGATGTATTTCATTGCCCGCACCGATAGTGAGGGTAAGCCTCTTGATGGCCGATGCACCTACACCGTCAGCGGCGGCGAACTCGATGCGCGCTGGTGGAGTATCACGCTGTACAAGGGCGAAGGCTGGCTGGTGAAGAATGATGCCAATCGCTGGTCGGTGGGTGGGAATGCGCCTGAACGCGATGCAAACGGTAACTGGTCATTCACCGTTTCACCCCAGCAAGCCGAAGGCGTTTGGTTGCCGACGGGGCGGACGCCGCAATTCGACCTGACGTTGCGCACCTATCATCCGCGGGGCGCGCTGCTCAATGATCCGGCCAAGGCAAAGCTGCCCACGATCAAGAAGGAGGCCTGCGCATGATCCGCAACTGGCTCCTCCCGCTGGTCGCCGGTCTCGCCGCTGCTGCCATCGCCTGGCAAGGTACGCTGGTGGCAACACCTTATGTCCTGATGTCGGCCGCGATGAAGCGGATCGGCAATGCAGATGGTAATGGCCGTGCAAATGTCTTTGCCTTTGGCCCTATGGCGACTGCCGATCGCCAACCCATCGTGCGGCCTAGCCCGGACCTAGTCTATTCCTCTTGCGTGTTCGACCTTTCGCAGGGTGTTGTGCTGGTCGATGTCGAACCGGTTCCCGAGCGCTATTGGTCGATCAGCATTTTCGACGCACGAACCGATGTCGCTGCCGTCCGAAGTGATCGCGATACAAGCGGCAAAACGGCGCGATTGGCGTTGCTGCGCAAAGGCCAAAAGGCACCGGCTGGGTATGAAGCGGTCGAGCTTGGTTATGACAGGGGGATTGCCTTGATCCGCATATTGCTCTCTGATCCGGCCGAATTTGAACAAATCGACGCAATACGTCGCAAATCGAAGTGCCGCACAGTCAGTGCCAAATTACTCGAGAAATGAAGGCAAATTAGGGCTTGCGAATCCCGGAGCGCGGGCCTATTGGCACGCCTCCACGCACCCATAGCTCAGCTGGATAGAGCACCAGACTACGAATCTGGGGGTCGGACGTTCGAATCGTTCTGGGTGCGCCATTTTCCTCTCCCCTTGTGAGAGTAGCCCCAAAATAATGCCCTCAAACGCTAAATCCGCAGTCGTCCTGTTATCGGGCGGTCTCGACTCGATGGTCGTTGCCGGGCTTGCCCGTGAGGCAGGCTATGCGATCCACGCGCTGACCATCGACTACAACCAGCGCCACCGGATCGAGCTCGACAGTGCTGCACGTATCGCCGCACATCTTGGCGCTGCCGAGCACATCGTGTTGCCGCTCGACCTGCGCCGCTTTGGTGGTTCCGCGCTCACTGCCGATATCAACGTGCCGAAAGATGGCGTTGACGAAAGCGCTATCCCGGTGACCTATGTTCCGGCGCGCAACACGATTTTTCTGTCACTGTGCCTAGGCCTGGCCGAAGCACGCGGCGCGCGCGACCTGTTCATTGGCGTCAATGCGCTCGATTATTCGGGCTATCCCGATTGCCGCCCGGAATTCATCCGCGCCTTTGAGGATATGGCAAATCTGGCGACCAAGGCTGGTGTAGAAGGTGACCGCTTCACTGTGCACACGCCGCTGCAGCACATGACCAAGGCCGATATTGCGCGTGAAGCGCACCGGCTTGGCCTCGATGCGGGGATGAGCTGGACTTGCTATGATCCGACGCCCGATAATAAGGCCTGCGGGAAATGTGACAGCTGCCGCCTGCGCGCCAAGGGATTTATCGATGCGGGCCTGCCAGACCCCACGGTTTACGCATGAGCTACGCGATCAAGGAAATCTTCCTGACCTTGCAAGGTGAGGGGGTACACGCCGGACGACGGGCGGTGTTCCTGCGCTTTGCCGGATGCAATTTGTGGACAGGTCGTGAGGAGGACCGATCCTCTGCGATTTGCCAGTTCTGCGACACTGATTTTGTCGGCATGGATGGCGAAAATGGCGGGCGGTATGAAGCTGAGGCTTTGGCTGCGAAGGTGGCCGGGCTTTGGGGTGAGGGGACCGAACACCGCTATGTCGTGATGACCGGCGGCGAGCCGATGCTGCAGGTCGACGATGCAATAGTCGATGCCTTGCACAATCATGGCTTTTCGATCGCAATCGAAAGCAACGGCACGCTTCCCGTGCATCCGGGCATCGACTGGGTATGCATCAGCCCCAAGGCAGGCAGCGCGGTCGTCCAGCGGCAGGGCAATGAACTCAAGCTGGTCTGGCCACAGCCTGGTAGTGATACCCTGGAAATGGAAAGCTGGTGCTTCGACAATTTCCTGATCCAGCCGATGGACAGTGGTGATTCGGGTGCGAATGATTCGAACCGCAAATCGGCGATCGATTTTGTTACGCAAAATCCGAAATGGCGACTTTCTCTCCAGAATCACAAGTTGTTAGGTCTGCCCTGACCGGGTTGGTAAACCCCTTTGACTTCAAGTCACTTTGGTGACAATCTTCTCTCCGGAGAGATTACAGGGGAGAGATGTAATGGTCAAAGCGCACTCGGTGCAGCATTCGCGTCCTCGTTTCAGCTGTGCGAAACGCATGAGTACCCACATTGCCTATGCGCTGGTCGTTTATACGCTTCTTCTGATCTTCATTGTTTCCCCCGAATTGGAAACCAAAGGTATGGCCATATGGCCCTATCTTGCGCTTGTTGCGCTGGTCGGCGCAGTCATTCCTGTTTGCCGTAATATCGAACGCCGCTGGCAATCACTCGATGCCAATGGCTCTGACGAATTGGAAGGCCGGTTGAAATTCGACGAAGCGAAATTGTGGATTGGTGCAATCGGCATCCCGGTGGTGCTGATGCTTTTCTTCAAGCTCTGTTCAACAGCATTTTAAGCCGCAATTGACGCTATTCCCGCCCGCGCCTAAGCGGGATGGATGCTGACACCTAATGAAGCGCTCGACCGCGCTGTAAATCTTGTCGAACAAGCCAAAAAGGCAGGTGCTGACGCCGCCGATGCCGTCTACCACTGCGACGCCTCTACCGAAGTCCAGGTTCGTCTGGGCGCGCTGGAAGATGTCGTGCGGTCGGAAGGTGAGGAAATTGGCCTGCGCGTTTTTCTTGGCCAGCGCTCGGCCACCATTTCTTCCTCGAGCATGAACCCCGAGGTGCTGAAGGGGCTCGTCACCCGCGCGCTCGACATGGCGCGCGAGGCTCCTGAGGATCCCTATGCAGGGCTGGCGCCGCAAGACCTGCTGCTGAAGGGTGCCATCCCAGATGTTCAAAGCGACGACGGCCTTGATCCCGACCCGCAATCTTTGCGGGAAGTTGCGCTTGCCTGTGAGGATGCAGCCCGGGCCGTCAAGGGCGTGACCAATAGCGAAGGTGCCGGAGCCAGCGCCGGGCGTTCGATTTTTGCGCTCGCAACCAGCCATGGCTTTGCCGGAGCCAATCATGCGTCGGGCTATGGCGTTTCGGCCAGCGTGCTGGCGGGCGAAGGTGACGCCAAGGAGCGCGACTATGACTGGCGCTCGGCGCGCCACCGCGTCGATCTCGATAGCGCTGAAGCCATTGGCAAACGGGCAGGAGAGCGCGCGGTGCGCCGTGTCAATCCAGGCGCAATCAAGAGCGGAACCTTGCCCGTCGTCTTCGATCCGCGCATTGGTGGTTCGCTGGTCGGGCATCTTATGGGCGCGATCGGCGGCAACATGATAGCGCGCAAGACCAGCTTCCTGCTCGACGCACTTGGTGACGCGCTGTTCGACAGCGCAATCAGTATCATTGACGATCCGTTGCGCCCGCGCGGCCTTGGCAGTCGGGTGTTCGATGGAGAGGGCCTGCCTACGGCACGTACCGCGATTATCAACAAGGGCGTGCTGACGGGATGGATGATGGAAAGCGCAGCCGCGCGCCAATTGGGCCTCAAGCCTACCGGCCATGCTAGCCGTGGCGGCAGCGGCGCGCCCGGTACCAGCCCGTCGAACCTGCACCTCGAAGGCGGTACCCTGTCGGTAGCCGATCTGATTTCTGATATCGATTATGGCGTTTATGTGCATGAATTGTCAGGGCAGGGAGTGAATATTGTGACCGGCGATTACAGCCGAGGTGCGGCCGGTTTCTTGATCGAAAAGGGTGAAATCAGCGGCCCGGTCAGCGAATTCACCATTGCCGGAAATCTGAAAGACATGTTCCGTGCACTGACGCCCGCCAACGACCTTGAATTCATCCGCTCGACCAATGTGCCGACCTTGCGCATTGACGGCATGATGGTGGCGAGTGCCTGATCGCGATGCGGCGATAAAAGCAGTCTGCGAGGCGGGTGACCTCGCGCTCGCGGTATGGCGCGAAGGGGCTGCCCCCGCCACCGGTGTTTGGGAAAAGAGCAAGGGCCATCCGGTGAGCGAGACGGACCTTGCGGTCGATGCCTTGCTCAAGCAGCGGCTGGGCGCGCTGGCCCCCAATATTGGTTGGTTGTCCGAGGAAACTGTCGATAATCCTGACCGCTTATCGATGTCGCGCCAATGGCTGGTCGATCCGATTGACGGCACGCGCGATTTTATCCGCGGGCGCAGCGGCTGGTGTGTGTCGGTGGCTCTGGTTGAAGGTAGCGAGGCCGTCTTCGCAGCAATGTATGCGCCTGTAACCAAGCAGTTATGGGTCGCGCATAGAGGCGAAGGAACCACCTGCAATGGCAAGCGATTATTTGCCAGCAGCCGGGAAGAATTTGTCGGTGCGCGCGTGCCGACCGACGCCTTGCCCAAGGCCGACCGCGATCTGAAAATGGTGCATAAGCCGAACAGCATCGCGATGCGGATGACGATGGTGGCGTGCGACCGGGCAGACTTGGTCGCCACACTGCGCTGGGGCCATGAATGGGACGTCGCGGCGGCGCATCTGATTGCAGAGGAGGCGGGGGCTACCGTCACCAACGCGACTGGTCAGACGATCCTTTACAATAAACGCGAACCGCTCGATTTCGGGCTCATTTGTTGCGCGCCGGGGATACATAGGGCCGCGGTGGAAAGGTTACAGGATCGGGCGATTAATCTGCTGGGGGGCAGTGAATAGCTTCTAACGTGCACGCGTCCACAGCCCGTCGCGATCGATGGGAGCAGGCTGGTTCGTAATCGCATCGCCAAAAGCCTTTGCAACCCAGCGCAGTTTTTCGCCGCGAGAGGTGAAAATCCGTCCGTCCCAGGCATGCTCGCCTGCGATGCGGACCTTTCGCGCAATGTCGCCATAAATGCCCGCTGCCGAGAGCACGGCCCAGCGTGCGCGGAAAGGAAGGCTGGCTGCGCCAACATGAGCCGATGCCTCATATTGCCCTGCTTCATCGGCCAGCCAGCGGCCAATAAGGGCTAGTTTCTTGCGGTTGTGCGGGCGCAGATGCTCGCCGGGTTCGAGGTCCAATTGGGCCAGCCAGTCGTCCGGGATGTAGCAGCGTCCTGCCCTTCCATCCTCGGCAATGTCGCGCGCGATGTTGGCAAGCTGGAAGGCAAGGCCAAGATCACAGGCGCGATCGAGCGTTTCCTCATCATCAGGTGACACCCCCATGACGACTGCCATCATCACCCCGACCGCGCCCGCAACATGGAAACAATAGCGGTAAAGATCGTTTTCGTGCCGGGGCTGCCAACCGATGGTATCGAGTGCAAAGCCTTCAATCACATCGTCCGCCATCTTCTGCGTCAGCCCGCATTCCCGTGCGACGACGCCCAGGCAATCAAAGGCCGGTTCGCCGGTAGTCTCGCCGTTCAACGCTCTTGATGTCAAATCCCGGATTGCATCGAGCCGCGCCTGTGGATCGGCGACATTGTGCATCACCCCGCCATGGTCCTGCCCATCCGCCATATCGTCGCATTTGCGACACCAGGCGTAGAGCAGCCAGACGCGCTCTCTTGTGGTGCGGTCGAACAGCTTGCTGGCAGCGGCAAAGGATTTCGAACCGCGAGCGATACTGTCGCGGGCATAGGCGACGAGAGCCGCCCTATCGCTCACAAATCCTCGGCCTTCATCTGGAAGATGCTCTTGTGCGGTTCATAGCTCGCCATTTTTGCGAGTAAGCCTTCCATAGTTTCATCGACAATCATGATGCCCGCATGTTGCGGACGGATGAAGCCGACATCGACCATGTGCCTGTTGAACGCCACCAATTGGTCGTAAAAGCCTGCAACGTTGAGGAGGCCAACCGGCTTTTCATGATAGCCGAGTTGGGCCCAGCTGATGGCTTCCCACAATTCGTCCATCGTGCCGACGCCGCCGGGGATGGTGATGAAACCATCGGACAGGTCGGTGAACATGCGCTTGCGTTCGTGCATTCCGGGAACGACATGCAGTTCGGTGCAGCCGCGATGCGCGACTTCACTGCCGACCAGTGCCTCGGGGATGACGCCGATAACTTCGCCGCCAGCTTCAAGCGTTGCGTCGGCCACAGCGCCCATTAGACCTAGCCGCCCCCCGCCATAGACCAATCCAATTCCGCGCTGAGCCAGTTCGCGGCCAACCATCCGTGCGCACTCAATATAAACTGGGTCAGCGGGAGTCGCCGATCCGCAATAAACTGCAAGCCGCTTCAACGTTTCAAATCCTCGATCATCAATTCTGCCGTGGCCTTGGCGCTGCCCACTACACCCGGGATACCAGCCCCCGGATGCGTTCCTGCGCCCACAAAGTAAAGGTTCGACAGCACATCGTCGCGATTATGCACGCGGAACCAAGCGCTTTGGGTCAGCACGGGTTCAAGGCTGAAGGCGCTACCCAGATGCGCGTTGAGGTCGGTGCCGAAATCGGCTGGTGTATAATGGAATTTGGTGACGATCCGCTCGTGGATGTCCGGGATCAGGCGGCGTCCAACCTCATCGAGGATGCGCTTTTCAAAGACCGGCCCCATTTCTTCCCAGTCGATCGGCAGCTTGCCCTGATGCGCGACTGGCGCAAGTGCATAGAAGGTCGAGCAGCCCTCGGGTGCCATTGACGGATCGCTGACCGTCGGGTGGTGCAGATAGAGTGAGAAGTCCTGTGGCAGCACGCCATGGGTGTAGATATCGTCGAGCAGCCCTTTGTAGCGCGGCCCGAACAAAATCATATGGTGCGGGATGCCGGGCCAGGTGCCCTTGATGCCGAAATGGACGACAAACAGGCTGGGTGAGAATTTCTTGCGGGACAGACTCGCTGCGGCTTTCTCTCCACGCGGGTGGTGACCAAGCAGATCGCGGTAACTGTGCATGATATCGCCATTGGTGGCGACCGCGTCGCACTCTATGCGGTGGCCGGACTGCGTAACGATCCCCGTAGTACGCTCACCCTGCGTTTCTATCCGCTCGACCGCATCTCCCAATATAAGCGTGCCGCCGATGCGTTCGAATTGCTTCACCATTGCTGCGATCAGCCGATTGGTGCCGCCCTTGGCGAACCAGACGCCGCCGTCTTTCTCCAGCTTGTGGATCAGCGCATAGATGGCGCTGGTCTTCATCGGGTTGCCGCCGACCAACAATGTGTGGAACGATAAGGCTTCGCGGAGCTTCTCATTCTTCACAAAGGAAGAAACCATCGAATAGACGCTGCGCCAAGCCTGATATTTGGCGAGCGCCGGAGCCGCTTTTATCATAGAGGCGAAGTCGAGAAATGCCTTGGTACCGAGTTTGACATAGCCTTCGTCATGCACGCCAGCGCTATATTCAAGGAACTTCGCATAGCCTGCGACATCCTCGGGATTCAGCTTTTCGATTTCGGAGCGCAGCTTGGCGTCGTCGTTCGAATAATCGAAATTGGTACCGTCCGCCCAGTTGAGCCGGTAAAAAGGCATGACCGGCATCAGTTCGACATCCTGCGCCATGTCATGCCCGGTCAACGCCCAAAGCTGGGTCAGGCAGGGCGGATCGGTGATGACCGTCGGGCCGCCATCGAAAATGAAGCCGTCGCGCTCCCAATAATAGGCACGCCCGCCCGGCTTGTCGCGGGCTTCAATAATCGTGGTCTGGATGCCTGCGGCCTGCAGGCGGATGGCAAGCGCCAAACCGCCGAAGCCCGAGCCGATGACGACGGCTGATTTCATCTTTTCTTCTTCCGTGCCCTGATTGCCTTCAATGCTTTGCCGACCGGCACCGGGGGTTTCCCCGAAAAAATGCGTGCCTTGTCGCCAGCGGTCGACTGCCCGGCATAGAAGCGTTCAATCAATCCGGGCTTAAGCCTGTAGAAACGTTCCAGCACCTTATAACGCTCCCCCGGTTCGGCGGCGCGGAACAGCATGCGGTTGAGAATGCGATAGAAATTCCCCGCCTTCCAATGCTCCTGCGCACGTTGCCGCATGAGCATGTTGAGTCGGTCTCCATCAAAATCGGGAAGCTCCGAAATATAGATCGCATTACGCACGGCATCGGGCAGCGAGTAGCTGGTGACTGGGTGGAGGAAAGCGCCGCGCGCACCGGCCTTGGCCGTCCGCCCGCTGCCGCTCGCCCAGTAGTTTTCGAGGTCGCCGCCCATGACGACGGGCAACACGCCAGTTTCCTCGCGCAACACCCGTTCCACCTGCCAGCCCTTGCCATCGGCATAGGCTGCGATCCGCTGCGCCATCACCCGTCGGTCGAGGTCTGGCTTGTCACTATAATAAGTGTCCTCGACGAACACCTTGTCCATGCCGAAAGGCAAAACATAAACGAAGCGATAGCCGTCATGCTGTTCGACCGTCGCATCCATTACGATCGGCCGCGTCAAATCATGCGGTTCGGAAAGTTGCATCAACTGGCCGGTGAATTTCTGCCAGCCGCAATCAAGATGATGATAGTCCGCCACCCCGCGTGCGTCGATTACGCCGCCCGCGTTGATCCGCTGTGCCCCGTCGAGCACGACCAGCCGGGGGCTGACTGCCTTGACCGTGCGACCGCTCAATAGCGACGATGCAGGCAGGTTATGCCGCAACAACCAGTCGAGACGTTCGGATTCGATGGTGTAATAGATGTTGTCGAGGCTACGGCTATGCGCCGGGAAGTGCACATCATAGCCCGACCAGCCATAGGTCACGAGCGGTGCGGTCAGCCAGCGATGCTGCGGCGCGATGTCGCTCGCGAAAAAGCTCCAGATATGATTGCCGCCGAAATGCTGCTCCTGTTCGACCAGCACGATCTTGAGCTCGGGCCGCTGCCGCGCAACTGCGAGCGCGATCAAGCCTCCGGCAAGGCCGCCGCCGACAATGGCAAGGTCGCATTTGATAGGGGTTGGGGCAGCCAAGGGCATGTAGAAGGCCCTAGCGCAGCGGCGGTGGTGTGCAAGAAGCTGTGACAAAGAAGTTGTGGAGATGTGCTCTGCCAAAGCGTGGACATCGTCGCAGTGCGGATTTATGCACGTTGGCATGCAGCATGCTTTCCATCTTACCTGCTCGGCGATATTGCTGGTGCTGGCTTCATTTGCGGGCTTTGCGCGGCCGGCGAAGGCCCAAACAGCCGCGCTATCCGCCTATGCGGGCGAACAGTGCGTCACGTTCCGGCGGGAAGGTGATTTCGCGTTTCGACTCGTCAATGACTGCGCTGAACCTTTGTCTGTCGCGATTTGCACTGACTCCGCAGGGAGCGGAGATTGCGCCCGAAATATTGGCTGGCAGACTTTGACCGTGGCGGCACGCACGGAACTGCCGGGCAGCTATGCACCGCTGCAGTCGCTAAACATCCTGGCCTGCCGCGCACCCGCAGTTATCGTACTGAAGCCGGGTGGGACCGGTAGTTGTGATCCCACTGGGACAGCAAACTTGCCACTGCTTTTGGCGTCGTCGCTGAAAAATGCTGCGTCCATCATTACGTCCGCCGACTATCCGAACGGGGTTAAGGCAGAGGGAACGACACGGTTCGAAATGGTCGTCGCCGCAGACGGACGCCCACAAAACTGCACGGTCACCGTATCGTCGGGTAAGGAAGCGCTCGATAAAGCCACCTGCAACGCCTTCATGAAGCGTGCGCGTTTCACCCCGGCGAAGGGCGCAAACGGGCTTGCGTCCGCTGGCCGTTATCGCGGTAATGTGACTTGGAAGGAACAATGAAAGCAGCGATTGCGGCTATCGGTTCCGCGTTGGCAATGACTTTGATAGTCGGTGTCCGCTATCTGGCAACCAGCGGCTTTTTCGCATGGCTGACGGGTAAGGTCCGCCCCGGGCTTTATGCAAAGCTCGGGCCGCAAATGAAGCGGGAGGTTTACTGGTCCTTGCTGTCAGCCGGAATTTACGGGGTGCCAGCAGGCGTAGTCGCTTGGGGTTGGCAGAACCGGGGCTGGACGCAGATCTACACCGAGATTGGCCACTATCCGCTTTGGTATCTGCCGCTTTCGGTTTTCCTTTTTCTCGCTGCGCATGACACTTGGTTCTACTGGACGCATCGCTGGATGCACTGGCCAAAGCTGTTTCGGGTCGCGCATGCTGTGCATCATGAGAGCCGCCCGCCAACGGCTTGGGCGGCTATGAGCTTCCATCCTTGGGAGGCTGTGACCGGGGCCGTGGTCATCCCGGCGCTGGTATTCCTGATCCCGATCCATGTTGGCGCACTCGGCTTTGTCCTGTTCATCATGACGTTGATGGGCATCACCAACCATACGGGCTGGGAGCTTTTTCCCCGCAGTCTTGTTCGTGGACCATTGGGGAAATGGCTGATAACGGCGACCCACCATCAAAAGCATCATGATGCGTATAAGGGGAATTATGGGCTCTACTTCCGTTTCTGGGACCGTCTTTGCGGCACCGATCTTGGCCTTGGCGATTTTGGCCGGGCAGGGCCCAGCACAGGCGACGGATGATGCCACGCTGACCGTTTCGGTCACCGGATTGCGCAATCAAAAGGGTAATGTGCTTGTCTGCCTGACGGCCAATGCCAAAGCCTTTCCGGATTGTTCGAAAGACCCTGCGGCGCACAAGCGCACGGTACGGGCGACGGCTGCGGGTTCGATCAGCTTCTCGGGACTGGCCGACGGCACCTATGCGCTGTCGCTGATCCATGATGAAAATGCCAATGACAAGCTCGACACGACGCTCGCTATTCCGAAAGAAGGTTTCGGATTTTCGCGCAATCCCAAGATCGCCTTTGGACCGCCCAAATTTGCTTCGGCGGCTTTCGCTCTAAAGGGTTCAGCGACGCAGACCATTAAAATGAAATATATGCTCTAACTTTCACTTTTTGATTTTGGTCAATTGCAACTTGCAACCGACCAGCAATTATCTCCCTCAAGCAGAGGAGATAGAAGATGCTGGATACACTGGAACGCAACGATTCGGCTGGGTCGAGCGGTGAAGTTGAACATTTTGACGTCCTGATCGCAGGCGCCGGGATTTCCGGGATAGGCTCGGCCTATCACCTGCAACAGCAATGTTCGGACAAAAGCTATGTTGTCCTCGACATGAAGGACACATTTGGCGGGACGTGGGAAACGCATAAATATCCCGGCGTCCGTTCCGACTCCGACCTCTACACATTCGGCTATCGCTTCAAGCCCTGGGTGGGTGCGCCAATCGCAAGCGCCAACGAAATCCTGAAATATATGGGTGAGGTGATAGAGGAGAATAATATTGGCCCCAACATCCGTTACGGCCACCGCATCACCGGTTGTTCATGGTCGAGCGCAGACAATCGCTGGGCCATAGAGGCGGTAGATAAGGCGGGAGCGACCAAGCACTTCACCTGCAACTTCCTCTGGATGTGCCAGGGCTATTACGACCATGAAAAGCCATACATCCCCGATTGGGAAGGATTGAGCGACTATAAGGGGCAATTCGTCCATGCCCAGCTGTGGGACCCGAAAACCGATTATGCCGGTAAACGCATATTGGTGATCGGATCAGGCGCGACTGCCGCTACCGTAGTCCCCGCCTTTGCCGAAAAGGCCGCGCATGTGACGATGCTGCAACGTTCCCCGACCTACTTCTTCTGCAGCGAAAACAAGAATGAGCTGGCGGATCGGTTGCGCGAAATCGGCATCGATGAACCTACTATCCACCGCGTGGTGCGCGCGCAGATCATGTATGATCAGGACATGATGACCAAGCGCTGCCAGACCGAGCCGGAGGTGGTGTTTGAGGAACTGAAAGAGCTGGTCCGCGCCTTTACCGGCAAACCCGATTTCGAGTTTGAACCGCATTTCACGCCCAAATATCGCGTGTGGCAGCAGCGGCTGGCCTTCTGCCCCAATGGCGACGTGTTCCGTGCCGCTGTCGAGGGCAAGGTGACAGTGGTGACCGATACGATCGACCGCTTCACTGAAAAGGGCGTACGTACCAGTTCGGGTGAAGAAATTGAGGCAGACATCATCGTCGCCGCCACCGGTTTCCGCCTGTCGGTGATGGGTGACATTCCGTTCAGCGTTGATGGCAAGCCGGTCAACTGGAGCGACACCGTCACCTATCGCGGGATGATGTTCACCGGCGTTCCGAACATGGCTTGGGTGATGGGTTATTTCCGCGCAAGCTGGACCCTTCGTGTCGACATGATGGGCGATTTCGTCTGCAACCTTTTGAACCATATGGACAAGATCGGCGCCAAACGCGTCGATGTGCAATTGCGGCCCGAGGATGCGGGTATGCCGCTGGCGCCCTGGATCGAAGAGGACAATTTCAATCCCGGTTATCTGATGCGCGGGCTCGATAAAATGCCCAGGCGTGGGGACAAACCCGAATGGCGGCACAACCAGGATTATTGGGCCGAGAAAGACCAGATCCCGGCAACCGACCTCACCGGCGCCGAATTCAAATATAGCTGACACTCCGGACAGGACCAGAATCATGCAAATCCCAGCAAATCTCGCCCAGACCATCGTCGATTCGCGCGCTTATGCGGCGGGTGACCCCGTCGATGAAGCGTTCCGCACCATTCGCGCTGAAATGCCGCTTGCGGTTGCCGAGCCGGAGGGGATGGAACCCTTTTGGGTGGTCAGCCGCCATGCCGATATCATGACGGTCGAGAAGCAGCCGGATATCTTCCACAATGGCGACAAATCGACCTTCCTGACTTTGAAGGAAATGGAGCCGATGGTGCGCTTCATAACCGGCGGTGAGCCCAATCTGGTGCGCAGCCTCGTCTCGCTCGACGGGCAGGAGCATAAGGATTTGCGTGCTGTCGTCTTTCCGTCGGTGACCCCCAAGGCGTTGCGCGGGTTGGAAGATGATATCCGCAAAATTGCCAAATCGTTCGTTGCAGAAATGCTCGCCAAAGCGCCCGAATGCGATTTTGCAACCGATGTGGCGTTCCTCTATCCGCTGCGTGTGATCATGACGGTGCTGGGCGTTCCGCAAGAGGATGAGCCGTTCATGCTCAAGCTGACGCAGGAACTGTTCAGCAGTGCAGACCCCGAGCTCAACCGTGATCGCAAAGAGGTGAACCCCGCAGAGGCGCTCGATGGCCTGCGCCGCACGATGGAGGATCTGGAAGCCTATTTCGGTGTGATGACCGAGAAGTTCCGGGCCAATCCGACCGATCAGGTCAACAGCCTGATCGCCAATGCCAAGGTCAATGGCGAATATCTCAACCGCCGCCAGCTAATGGGCTATTATATTATCGCCGCCACCGCCGGGCACGACACCACCTCAAACACCACGGCAGGCGCCATGTGGGCCTTGGCTGAACGCCCGCAGCTGTTTGAACAGCTGAAGGCCGATTCTGGCAAGGTGAATGCCTTTGTCGAAGAGTCGATCCGCTGGGTCGTTCCGGTGAAGCATTTCATGCGCAGCGCGACGCAGGATACCGAAGTGTCGGGGCAGAAAATCAAGGCGGGTGACTGGATGATGCTATCCTACCAATCGGCCAATCGCGACGAAGCGGTGTTTGACGATCCGTTCGACTATCGCATTGACCGTGAACCCAACCGGCAAATCGCCTTTGGCTATGGCGCGCATGTCTGCCTCGGTCAGCATCTGGCGCGCATGGAAATGCGGATTTTGTGGGAGGAATTGTTCCCGCACCTGAAATCCATCAAACTGGCCGGCACGCCGCAGCGGACGATTTCCAACTTCGTCTGCGGGCCAAAGCATGTGCCTGTCCGCTTCACGCTGAACTGAGATGGCAGAGACGTATAAACGCTATCGCTGCACCTATTGCGGGCAGGAATATGACGAGGCCGAGGGCTGGCCCGACGATGGCATCGCGCCCGGCACGCGCTGGGAAGATGTGCCCGATGATTGGTATTGCCCGACTTGTGGCGCGGAAAAAGCCGATTTCGAGATGGTCGAAATCGGCTGAACCTCTTAAGTTTGACCAATTGTCAAGGTGTCGAACCAAGTTGGACCTAAAACCGGGTCGACAATCGCCTTCGCAGCCCCGTCTAGCGCGGCATAGCGCGTACGCAGGTCTGCGAGGCATTTGACCTGATATTTGAATGTGCCCTGTTCATAGGGCAGACCCATAGCCGTCATCGAGAATGTTTCCGCACCGGCTTCGGCGGCTGCCGCATTGGCGAGCAGGAAGGGTGCATAGACTTCGCCCGATATGCGAACCAGTTCTGCAACGACGGGTGCGATTTCATCCTCCCATTCGCCTTCGACGCCGGACATATCGTCGATGTGGGCCAGCCAGCGATAGCTATAGGGAAACTCCGCACGCATCATCGCCTGCGGTGTGGGATCGGTGCCAAGTTGTGACAGCTGCCCGAAAATCGAGAATTCGGCAAGACTGGGTCGGGTGCCGAACAGACTGTGCCGGTTCACGACATGCGCCTCAAGCACGGCCAGTACGGCCTTGGTGCTTGCCTCTATCAGCGGGAAGTTTTCGCGGGTGCAGCCGACAATCGCCATGCGCCCCACCTGCCGTGAACGGAACGCCTCGGCAAAGCCCTGACTGGTCTGCAGCCCGCCGCCCTTGAGATTGTCGAACGCGAGCCAGCGGCTCATCTGGATCTGGTCGACTTCCTCCAGCCAGCGATAGCCGAACATGGCCTTGGTCAGCCATTCGTCGGCAAAATCCTCCAGCAGGTGCGCAAGGAAGGCGCTGGCGGGCGACGGCGGAACCACCGATCGCTCTGCATGCCGTTCCTCAAGATCATAGACCAATGGTGTGGAATCATTGGCAAAATGGCCGTCGGGATACTGCAGAACCGGAATGACCGGTGCCTTCACCTGTTGCAGCGCGTCGCGAGCAGCCGCGCCATCCTTCCAGATGTGCGCAATCCGGCGATAGCGCAGCAAGGCGCGCATCTTCATCGAATAGGGCGATCCTAGCGCGCCGTAGAGTGTATACATCGGGTCTATCCTTGGCGGCGGGCGGTCGGGTCGGCCGGCCACCATGGTGTTGCGGGTGTGTCGCTCGATACTTTGCTCGGAAAATTGGGTGCGCGTTTCTCAAGGAAGGCGGAGACGCCCTCATGCACATCCGCACCCTTGCCCAATGCAATGTTGAGCGGCGCATCGACCGAGAGCGCGCCCGATGGATCGGCATCGGTTGAAAAGCGCCACAAAAGGCGGCGGGTAAGCGCGATGGCCACCGGCGAGGTGTTGGTGGCGATTTCCATCGCCAATTCGCGCGCCCTATCATCGAGTTGTTCGGCGGGGCAGGTTTCCGCCAGCAGACCTTTTTCAAGCGCTTCGCTGGCAGGAACGAGTGCACCGGTCAGGCACCATTTGAGCGCCTGGCTCAGCCCGACAATCTGTGGCAGGAACCAAGCCGAACCCGCCTCTGGCACAAGGCCGCGACGCGTGAAGACGCAGCCGAACTTGGCATTGTCCGCCGCTATGCGGATGTCGCAAGGAAGGGTGAGCGTGAGGCCCACGCCAGCGGCCGAGCCGTTAAAGGCGACGATCGAAGGCTTGCGGCAGTTCATGATCGCGGCGATGAAGTTCGCGTTGCGGCCTTCACTACGCGCGCCGAAATTCTTTGCGCCTTCGCCGCTTTCGGTATCGAATGAGCCTGCACCAGCCGAGACATCGGCTCCCGCGCAAAAAACGCGTCCCAATGCGCTCAGGATCACAACCCGGATCGAATCCTCGCCATCGGCATAGTCAAACGCCGCCGCTAGTTCCGCGCCCATCGTTGCGGTATAGGCATTCATGGCTTCGGGGCGGTTAATGCGGACCCATAGGATCGGGCCTTCCTGCTCCACCACCAATGTGCTGTAATTGCTCATCGCTCACGCCTCCATGATCTTGACAGGCATGGCGGTGAAACCGTGCAGGAAGGGGCTGGCAAGCCGCGTCGGTTTGCCTTGCGGCACCACCCGACCGGGCAGTTTGAGCATCTGTTCGATGACGGCGTGCAACTGCACTTCCGCCAAACGCGCGCCGACGCAGCGGTGGATGCCATGGCCAAAGCCGACATGGCGGCGGGCATTATCGCGCCCGACATCGAAGCGTTCGGCATCCGGGAAAATCCGTTCGTCGCGATTGGCGGAGATGTACCACATCACCACCTTTTCCCCTTTGGCAATGCGCTGTCCGGCAAGGTCGGTATCCTCCAGCGCGGTGCGACGCATATGGGTGACCGGCGATTGCCAGCGGATGATTTCCTGCGCGGCATTGGGGATCAGCGAGGGGTCGGCGCGCAAACGATCCATCTCGCCGGGATATTTGTCAAACGCCTCCACCAAGGCCGACATCGAATTGCGCGTGGTATCGTTCCCGCCAACAATCAGCAGCGCGATATTGGCGATGCGTTCCATCGCGTCCATGTTCCCCATCGCCTCCGAATGGACCATGCGGCTCAGCAGGTCGTCTGTAGGTGGCTTTCCGCGGCGATCCTCCAATTCCCGGTCAAAGCGGGCGAGCATCTCACCCATCTGCACCAGAAACTGGGCGCGATATTCCGCGTTCAGATTGTCTTCCGAAACGCCGCTCGCCCAATCCGACCAGCGCTTGATGTCGCGCCATTCCTCAAACGGCATGTCGAACAGGATGCACAGCATCCCCAAGGTGAGCGGGAGTGAGACGCGCTCGACCCAATCAAATTCTTCGCCGCGCGGCAGCTCCGAAAACAGCTTCTCCGTTCGTTCGCGCACCAGCTTTTCCAACTTCAGGATTTGGCTCGGGCTGAATGCGGGGGCGATCACCTTGCGCTGCGCGGTGTGGATCGGCGGGTCCTGCGCGATGAAATTGGGAAATCCCTCTCCATTTACCGCTTCGGCGATTGTGATGTTGCCCATATCCCAGCGTGAACTGAATACATCGTGGCGCAGTTCGACTTCCTGCACCAAGTCATGTGTGACCACCGACCAATAGGCACCGAAGGGGCTTTCAGGGCACCAGCTAAGCGGCATTTCCGCGCGCAATCTGGCAAAGGGCTCACGCCATTGGTCTTCGGTGTAAATGGCGTTTGCGCTCACTTCGAACGGATTGATTGGACGTGTGTCTGCTAGTGTTGCCATGGCTCAAGTCTCCTCCATCTGGCGCGCGGTCACCGGCAGTGCATTGCCGTTGGCCGCCGCACGTTTCGCGCCCTTTTCCAGTTCCTTGTTCAAGGCGCGGACATAATGGTCGAAATCGAGCTGGATGGTGTGCCGCCGCGCTGCGTAATATTGGCCGGTATAATAATCTTCATCAGCGGTGATGATGCGGCGCATTTCGTCTGCCGACGGCGGGGCATATTTGCCGGCGAGATATGCTGCGACCAGTTTGGATTGCTGCTCGGCAAAGTTGACGAGCGTCGGCAGCGGCTGTGCAAGGCCCATATAGAACAGGTCGGGAACCCCCGGCTTCATAATGCGTTTGAACAATGGCGGCGGGCGGTTGTCGCTGTCTGCCGTAAATGCCGGATTGTCGAAGAAGGGGAAGCTGATGTCATAGCCGGTCGCCCAGACAATGACGTCGATCTTTTCCCGGGTGCCATCGGTGAAAATCACGCCGTCGCCGTCAAGGCGCTCGACCGCAGGCTTCATGTTGATGTCGCCGGAGCCAGCGCGGACGAGGAATTCACCCGATACAGTGCCATGGCTTTCGAACGGACCGATTTCCGGCTCGGGCAGGCCATAGTCGCTCATCTTGCCGACCAGTTTCTTGACCATGCGCGCGCCTAGCCATTGGCGCAGCCCTTTGGGCATCCAGGCGGGGGCGGGGTTTTTGTCGAGCGGCTGGCCCTGGTAATATTTCGGGAAAATCCAGACGCCACGTCGCGTCGAAACATACAGCTTGTCGGCCATCGGGCGCTGCGAAAGCTCGCTCGCGATATCCATCGCGCTGTTTCCCATGCCGACGACAAGTACGCGTTTGCCGATGCAGTCTACCGGTTCGAAAGGCGTGCGATATTGGTGTGAGTGGATTTGCGCACCATCGAAATGGCCGGGATATTCCGGAATCCGCGCCGCCCAATGGTGGCCATTGGCGACCGCGAGCGCATCATAATGCTTTGTCTCGCCAGTCGAAAGCGTCACATCCCAACCGCCACTGTCGCGCCGTTTTGCCTTTTCGACGCGGGTGTTGAATTGGATGTGCGGGCGCAGACCGAAATGGTCGACATAATCGTGGAAATATTTCAGCAACTGCGAATGGTGCGGATAATCCGGCCAGTTTGCGGGGACCGGATAATCCTCAAAAGCCAGGCGCCATTTTGACGTATCGATATGCAGGCTCTGGTAACAGGCCGACATACCGTTAGGGTTGTTGTAATACCATGTGCCGCCAATATCGTCCGACGCTTCGAAAATGTCGAACGGGATACCATAGTCTTTCAGTCGTTTTGCTGTCGTAAAGCCGGAACAACCGGCACCGATGATACATACCTTCGGCAGGTTCATGTCGTTCTCTCCTCCCCGCCTATGCGGGCTCCGGAGACGACTATGTTTAATCGCGCGATTAAAGTCTAGCCCTTAAGCGGGTGTCAGGAGAAACTGGCTCCCATATGTGCCTTGTTGATGGCGACTTCCAAAAATTGAGGTTTGGTCTTGGGCGGATGGATGAGGACAACATTGCCATTTTTGCCTGATGGGCCGGTCTCAATACGCATGCCCGCAGACGCCAGCGCGTAAGGCGACGCTCGGTGGCGAGTGCACAGGCCACCGGCACCGTCGCTGACCAATGCCGTTTCAAATTCGACAGCAATCATCGCCTCTTGCGAGCGATTTACTGTGCAAACGACCAACTGACCACCCGTTAGATCGAGTACCAGTTCGGTACCGACTGGTACGCCAACCAGGCCCTCGATTCGGGCGCCGGTTTTTGAAAGGTCACGCAGCAAAGCTTCATAACGATGGTCATCATGGATAACGCCGATGCGCCGGTACACCGATCGCCGTTCGGAGCGGTGCTTTTCCGGACCTTCGGGTTCAATACTGAATTCGCCCGATTTCATGCGTTCGACGATGACATCCTGCTTCAGCGCCTTTGAATATATCCAGCCCTGTATGAAGCGTGCACCCTTTGATTTCACAACCTCCAGCTGATCGAACGCTTCGACGCCTTCGACGGTTACCTCCATGCCCAATGCATCGGACAGCCCGATGATGGCGGCGATGATCTTATCGCTGTTCTGGTCTTTCTGGGTGCAGCTGTCGACAAAGCTGCGGTCGACTTTCAACTTATCAAAAGGCGCGGAACGTAAATAGCTGAGCGAGGAATAGCCGGTCCCGAAATCGTCGAGTGCCAGTCGGACGCCGAGTTCTTTCAGGATCTTGAAAGTGGTTTCGACAGTTTCGCTGTCGCCCATGAAAATGCTCTCGGTCAGTTCCAATTCCAACCGGTTGGGATCGAGTCCGGATATGTCGAGCGCATGCGTCACCGCGTCAACAAAGTCGCTATGTGCGAATTGCGCCGCAGACACGTTCACGGCCACGCGAACCGAGTTTGGCCATTGCATTGCATCCTGACAGGCCCTCATCAGTGCCCATTCGCCAAGCTTGAGGATCAGGTCAGATTCTTCGGCGACCGGGATAAAAACGCCGGGAGCAACGTTCCCGCGCTCGGGATGGGTCCAACGCATCAATGCCTCGAACACAACCACCATATTGTCTTCGGTGCGCACGATGGGCTGATAGTGGAGTTCCAAATCCTCATTGGCGAGCGCATCGCGTAGATCTTCTTCGATGATACGGCGCTCTTCGGCTTCGTCTTTCAGATCGGCCGAATAGAAACGGAACTGACCGCGACCGCCATTTTTGGCAGCATAAAGCGCAAGATCCGAATTGTGGATCAGATCATCCTTATGGTTGCCGTCATAGGGTGCAACGGCGATGCCCACCGAGGTGCCGATCGTCGCGCGTTTGTCTTCGATAGGATAAGGCTGCGACACCACCTGAATCAGCTTGTTTGCAAGCTCGCCCAATTTTCCGCGATCGTCGATATCAGGCAGCAGAATCTGGAACTCGTCTCCGCCCAGGCGGCCAACTTCTCCTCGCGAACCAATAACACGCTCAATGCGTCGCGCGACCTGCCGCAGAAGCTCGTCGCCAGCAGGATGCCCCAACGTGTCGTTGACCTGCTTGAACCGGTCGAGGTCCATCATGACCAGTGCACAGCTGCGGTTGCCGCCCTTATATGATGCCAGCGTTGCTTCGATCCGCTTGTTCATACGGTGACGATTGGCAAGCCCCGTCAGCGAGTCAAACTCGGCTAGTCGAGAATCTTCAAGCTGGCGTTGATATTCGACTGTAATGTCCTTGGCCGAGCCACGATAGCCCTGGAACTTCCCTGATTTATCAAGTTTCGGATGACCGGAAATCGACCACCAGATGTGGCGACCTTCATGTTTGGACCGGCCAATTGTCAGCCGGACGGTCAGATCTTTAATCTTGTTATGCGCCGTGAGCTGAAAATTCAGTGGTCTATCCGATTTCCCACCAGGGCTATCCGGGTCGGTTTCGAATATTGTAACCAGCGACCGGCCCAAAAGTTCCTCCATCGGAATTTCAAGCGTCTGTAATGCGTTATCAGAGAGATATATCAGTCGGCCATCTGCGTCAGTCGCCCACAACCAGGCAATACCGGCGCGTTCAAAGTCATCGACGATTTCCAAACGGCGTTGGGCATCTGCCTGAGTGACTACGACAGCCGACGCGCTTCCATCTACCGAATCGGTATTCCCTCCGGCCAAGCTTTTGAAGAGGTTGAGGACTGCCATATCGTGTCTAATTTCGCCTTGCGCCAAATGGTTGCAATTTGCCTACTTCACCGTTTTCTGTAGGATATTTTGGTTTACGGAACCCTAATTTCGCAGAAAATACTTTGGCCGGCGTCGGTTTGATCCCCAATTTCATGTAAGTATTTCTGAGGGCTTGTCGAAGGCGACAGCCACTGGCATGGCCGTGCATATGCAGCAGAGTTTTTCGATCTATCCATTCGATCCGCCCGGCGATGTTGCGGCATTGCGAACCGAGGTTCGCGCCTTTCTTGCGGCGCATGAACCCAAGCTCGGCGTTCCCAATTGCTGGGTCGTCGGCGATCCGGAATTTTCAAGTGCCCTGGGTGCGGCGGGATTCCTCGGGATGATTCTTCCCAAAGCGGTGGGAGGGCACGAACGGCATCCGCTTGAACGCTATGTTGTGATAGAGGAATTGCTGGCAGCGGGAGCACCCGTTGGAGCGCACTGGATTGCAGATCGTCAAACTGCACCACTGATTCTGCGCTATGGCAGCGAAGAGGCGAAGGCGCGTTATCTGCCCGGTATCTGCAAGGGCCAGTTATACACCTGCATCGGCTTGTCTGAACCAGGCGCAGGTTCGGATCTGGCGGCAGTTCGAACTTCGGCGCGGTATACGCCGGACGGCTGGCGCATTTCCGGCCAGAAAATCTGGACCTCGGGCGCGCATATGAGCCATGTGATGCTGGCACTGGTGCGCAGCGAAGAGGGCAGTGAGCGCAATGCAGGCCTTTCGCAGTTCCTGATTCCGATGGATGCTCCGGGGATTACCATCCGACCGATTATCGATATGGGTGGCGACCATCATTTCAACGAAGTGTTTTTCGATGATGTGCTCCTTCCCGAATGGGCGATGGTCGGGACGCGCGGGCAAGGTTGGGCGCAGGCCACGGCCGAACTGGCACTCGAACGATCCGGCCCGGAACGCTATCTGTCCAGCCATGTTCTGATGACCGCGCTGATCGATGCCGCGGGGCCCGATCCGGAACCACAGATTAAAGCTTTGATTGGCGAACTGACCGCCGAACTGTGGACTTTGCGGCAAATGTCGCTTTCGACTGCAGCCAAGCTGGCGGCCGGTGAAGATCCGATGGTTGAGGCGTCGATGGTCAAGGATCTGGGTAACAGTTTTGAGCAGGCTTTGCCGCAGCGCGTGCAGGCGCTGGTGGATTGCCCTTCCACGCGTGATGACGATCTTGCGCGGTTGATGCGCGCGCTTTTGATTGCCGCCCCGAGCTTCTCGTTGCGAGGCGGAACGCGCGAGATCATTCGCGGCATTATAGCAAGAGGGTTAGGGCTGAGATGAGCGAACAACGCACCCTCTTATGCGACACGGCAGAGGCAGTCTTTGCTGAAGCTGTCACCGGGGGCATTGCACCGATCGAAGCCGCCGGCTTCTCCCAATTGCTCGTTTCCGAAGCCGATGGCGGGTTCGGCGGAGATTGGGGCGATGTTTTCGCCGTTTTGCGGCTGGCGGGTGCGAAGGTACCGCAACTGCCGGTCGGTGAACTGATCGTCGGCGGCGAAGTTTCGCGGCCCATTGGTGCCTTCATCGGCGTTGCACTGTCCGCAGGGGCCATGGATGCCGCTTTGGCGATGAGCATCGACTATGTGAACACACGCCAGCAATTCGGCAAACCACTCGGTAAATTCCAGGCGGTGCAGCAGGTGCTTGCCATTTTCGCGACCGAAGCGGCTGCCGTGAATGTTGCGGGTGCCGCAGCGGCAGCCGCACTCGACAAGGCGGGTGGTGATGCCGACGCGGCGCTTTTCGAAATTGCCTGCGCCAAATTGCGGACCAACAAAGCCATAGGCCAGGCGACGGCAATCGCCCACCAAGTGCACGGAGCCATAGGTTTCACGCGCGAATATGATTTGCACAAGTTAACGGGGCCGTTGCTCGATTGGCGCTCTGACCATGGCAACGACGCCTATTGGGCGAATGTGGTTGGAACGAAAGTTGCGAAAATGAGCGGTCCGGGTCTTTGGGCCGAAATCACAGCGCGGTAGCTGCGGTAGATATCGTTAGCACTGTTATTGCATCCGGTGCGCAAAAAGTCCCGGCTGGCGCACGTCGAAAACTTTCGAAACTGTGCAGGTCAGCTTGTCTTTCTTGCACGACAAATTCATCGCCTGTTCGGCTCGTTTCTCGGTTTGCTCTGCTGTGTAGCTGTCGCCTTTCTCATTGCGATAGCTGTAAAGAACACCATTGCCGGTTCCCATACTCACTTCACATTTGGCATCGGAACCATTGTGCTTTCGGCATGCAGCTAAAGCCGCATCTACAGCTTGTGGATAGGTTGTATGGCCCGTTGCAACAAAAGACGTACCGTCATAGCCCGGCCCGACAAGCCAAGCGACGGCGCCATATTTTTTGCGCAGCAATGCCGCATTTTTGGGTTTGCGGATGTTGACCCACTGTCCATCGCTTTCATAGGTATCGGTCGATTTGAAAATGCCGATAGGCAGACAACCAAGAACATAGCCTTTGCATTGTTCATCCAGCATTTTCTTCACTTTGCCTTTGCTACCGTCGGCTGCCCAATGGACATTGCCTGTGGCACCAAGTGCGACGCCAATATATCCGTTCACCTGCCAAATAACCTGACACCCCGATCCCATCACTTCGGTGCAGTGTCGCAAAGCCATATTGTCGGCGGCTGTACGTTCTTGGTATCGCGCCGACGCCCAAATGTCGCTCGCATCCTCATGCCAGGCAACCGCCGAATAGTCATTTCTTGCGGGCGCAGGCGGGGCAGCCTGTTGCGGTCCCGAATTGGGGTCGTCCTCACACATAGGCACAGATGCGACGCCATTTCCGCCAGGGCTGACCCCGACCATAATCCGGCCCGGCCCCGGCCCATTGCAGGGATAGGCCAAGGCTGCGGCTGGTTCAGACGACAATAATACGGACAGACAAAAAACGGTGAAAGTGCAAAGAGCGATACTCAAACGGTTCAGCATGATCGTCCAGAAAATAGAGATATCCGACTCTCAAGATACGGCAGAACCGCAAATCGCACTGCCATTTTTGCGCACTAGTTCATCTTTACAATGCACATTACAGGCCCTAGGCGCGCAGGCCTGAATTCAGACATTGGAGTTTCCCCATGCGCGCCGAAGCGCAAGCCTTGGTCGACCGGATCGACGCCGCCCTAAACCTTGTAAAAATGTCGCTCGATTGGGACCGCGCCTTGCGTCGCCTCGACGAGCTGAACGCGCGTGTCGAAGACCCGACTTTGTGGGACAATCCTAAAAAGGCCGAAGAGGTGATGCGCGAACGCCGTCGCCTTGATGCAGCCATCGCAACCGTTCGGGAAATCGATGCCGACAAAATCGGTACCGTCGAGTTGATCGAGCTTGCCGAGATGGAAAACGATGAAGCTTTGGCCGACGAAGGCGTTGTCGCACTTGCAGCACTTGCCGACCGGGCGGACAAGGACAAGGTTTCGGCGCTGTTGTCGGGTGAAGCCGATCCGCTTGATACCTTCATCGAAATCCACGCAGGTGCGGGGGGGACGGAAAGCCAGGATTGGGCGGAAATGCTGTTCCGCATGTATACCCGCTGGGCGGAAAAGCGCGGCTTCAAGGTCGATACCATCGAGTATCAGGCAGGCGATACTGCAGGAATTAAGGCTGCGACCATCCAGGTCAAAGGCGAGAATGCCTATGGCTATGCAAAGACTGAAAGCGGTGTGCACAGGCTTGTCCGCATTTCGCCGTACGACAGCTCGGCACGGCGGCATACCAGTTTCAGTTCGGTTTGGGTTTACCCGGTTATCGACGACAGTTTCGAAATTGATATCAACCCCGCTGATCTGAAAATCGACACGTACCGCGCTTCGGGTGCGGGTGGTCAGCACGTTAACACGACCGACTCTGCGGTTCGTATCACCCACGTCCCTTCGGGCATAGTTGTCGCCAGCCAGGTCGACCGCAGCCAGCACAAGAACCGTGAAATTGCGATGGGTATGCTCAAGGCGCGCATGTATGAAGCGGAAATGCGCAAGCGAGAAGAAGCGGCCAGCGCTGAACATGCTGCCAAGACCGATATTGGTTGGGGGCACCAGATCCGTTCTTACGTTCTGCAGCCATACCAGATGGTCAAGGATCTGCGCACTGGCGTCACCAGTCCGACACCGTCGGATGTGCTTGATGGCGATCTTGATGCATTCATTGCAGCGGCGCTGGCGCAGCGCGTGACGGGTGAGGCCGTCGCGATTGAGGATGTCGACTAGGCTGTAAGTTACAGGGCAGTGTGCTAGCACAGCCTCCGCTATTGCATTGGTTATAGTGTATGAGCGAGACTATACAGTGGATTCTCCGGCCAATAACGGCTGGGTCCAAAGGTATCGTCATGCATTTCAAAGCCGTCATTTTTTCCCTGTCAGCGTTCTGCGTCACAGGCACTGCGCATGCCCAATCCGCGCTTGATGCGCAGTTGGCCAAGGCGATGAAGCCTTTCGAATCCAATGGTCAGCAGCATTTGGGCAAGCCGGGTACGAAACCCAGCGCAGCAGAAAAGCCGAGTTGGAGCGTCGACAATGATGGCAGCAAGGCGGATCAGCCATGCGGCATGACGTTCGTGGCGCAGAATAAAGTGATGGGCTATATCGGGCCGTACAAGGATTGGAAGGACAGCTATTTCTTCGTCGGTGGGCCGGAAGTGCCAGCAACGGCGAAAGTAAAAAAGGTAAAGGTCACGCTCGCTACCGGCGGCGATAGCCCGCAGACGGTAAAGGCAATGCACTTTCCGGTGAAAGGCGGGGCACCCGTCATACTATTCCAATTGACCAACTTCGCTGCAGCCCTTGATGGTTTGGACGATGTCGAGAGCGTTTCAGTCACGATGAACGGTGCATCGGTCTTTGATGGCAATTGGACAGGCGGTTTTGCGGCGCGCGAAAAGGTGCGCGCCTGCCTTTTGAAAGCTCAGTGATTTTTAAGGGCCGGACGAATGCGTAATCGGGCTTCTAGGCGATTTGCGGCTGGACCATGTTCTGCCCTCGCGTTGATGGCATGCATCGGATTTTGTCTGGCCCAGCCATTACGGGCCCAGCAGAATGTACCGAGCGACAAGGAAGTCAAAGAGCTGGCCAAGCGACGGGCCGCGGAAGAGTGCAAGAACGCGATTTTCAAGAAGGATTGCCGAAAGGCCGAAGCACAGACCTTGCAGGCGGCCAATGAAATCGACAAAATTTTCCCGCTCGCGTTGCAGGAAGGCAAAGCAATTGTTGCCATAGCTACGCTTGATATGGGCTACAAATATCCCGATGGCCCGTCGTGGGAAAATAATCGTGCTGACCATGTCACCGATACCGGAACTTCGGTTGCAGTTGAGCTGGGTACCACGGTTGAATGGCGCAATATTGCGCAATCGGACATAAAGCTGATCGTCGGTCAGGAGCGGCCGTTTGCAAAAGTGGGCCGCTCGGGATTTCTACTCGAATTGCCGGGTAAGGGCCCGGTCAAATATCAGGTCTATATTGTTGATCCCGGCACTTATCGTTTGAGCCGCATCACCCATCCTATGCCGCGGACGAGCTTGCCTGCTGACGGCGGAACGGCATCGACAGAAAAGGCCTATGTCGGAACCATCGATCTAAGCGAAACCACTTTCAACGAAACAAGGACCGAGTCCCGATGGTCTGATGCAATTTGGTCGACACGTCCACCCTATCAGGAATGTGCTGCGGTGCACGTCACTGGTGGTTGTGTCGAACTGCGTTGGGTTTATGGCGAGGAATATATTTCACGCGAGGCGGGATATTATGACGTCTCTGTTGCCGTGCCGACACCCGGACTGGACGTCGATATAGGCATTAATAGTGAGTTTGCCTCTTTTTCGGTTGAAGCTGGTGAAGCGATCGTCGTCGACGGATTTTTCCCTCAACCGCCAAACACACATTTTTCGACCACCGACTGTGAAAAATCGGATGCCAAGTCTATGATATGTGACATTGAATCGGTGGATTTATTGTATCTGCCAGCAGCCTCCGATGTGCTGAATAGCCATGACTATTCGACCATCGGCATGCCACGTTTCAACCAGATTCTCCGCCAAGCGCAACTCCGCCCGCTCGATATAAAGGCGCGCCCTGTTTCGAAAGGTGAGCTTGGAACAATTTATCAACTGGCCGCAAAATGAGGTCGTATTCCGATGGCGCGATTTCGCCAGAACTGAAAAGTCAGGTAACTGAAGATGCGTAAACTTCTCACTTTCTCCCTTCCTTTTGTGGCCTTGTCGACTGCGGCGTCGGCTGCCCCTTATATCACCATCGGGTCAGAACCCGACGGAACTCCAAATCGCAGCATCTACGTCGCCGATTTCGACTTTATCACCCGCAGTCTCTACGGTGGTGGTGATGCCAACACTATGGCCAATGCAGCTATGCAGTCGGCAAACCCGCTCGATTTTATGGAAGCGAAGACAATCTATAAGATGAATGTCTATCAAGTGATGGAAAAGGGTGGTGCCATTACGAAGGGCGGGCCAACAAATTTCATCCATTATGTGCTGGCCTTCAAATGCCGTGATCGACTGGTGAAAATCGAAGAAGCGACGGCGTATGACCGTGCAGGTCGCACCCAGAAGAGTAGCATTGCCGAATGGATGCCAGTCCCCGACAATTGGGTGTCCCAAGCTTATAAAATAGCCTGCAAGGCGCCAGAATGGGAAAAAGCCATGGCTAGCGCCCGCAATATGGCAACCGATTTCCAGCAAGGCAAGAAATCCAAGAAGCCGTTATCGGACCCGTTCGCGCCGCTGCAAATGCAGATGATAGGGAACTATGCAGCCATCACCGACATGATTGATCAGATCTGGGTCAGATACTGGCCCGATGCCAAACAACCCGAATATGAAAGCACCATGTCGCCGGAAGAATTCGCCAAGCATAAGGCGAAAAGCATCGCTGCACTGGAAGCGCAGGCCAAGGAGCTTGGTGCCATGGCGAAGGATGTGGAAAATGATCTGAAAATGCAGGACAGCATGTCACGTGCCACCAATTCTGCAGAGCAACGCTTCGTGCAGGAGCTTCAGGGAATGGCGGGGCGCAGCGAGGAAGAAGTTGTCGCCACTTTCGGCATTCCCAACAACCTGAACGTCAATGGTAACGTCCGTCAGCTCGACTGGTATTGGAGCGAGACGACCCAGAAACAGGTGCCAGTCACCGCCGATGTGATGGGTTGCAACGCGCATTTCTGTGGAAAGCAGGGCGAAGCCGTCGAATATCAGTGGCAAACAGTTCAAGTGAATTGCCGCCGCACACTCTATTTCCGCGAAGGCGGCACCCAGCCGGGCTATCGCCTGTTCGATTTCCGGGCAGGGTGTGATTGAGCAGCGTTGAACTCAGTTCACGGGCGGCGGACCTGTAACGGTCTGAAGCGTCACATCGCGTAACGTAGCGGCTGGAATGGCAGTGCCTGCGGGTATTTTGGCGCTGCGCCCAGTCATGCCGGGGGTCAGGACAACAAGGCCTGCAGCTGCGCCTGCGGTCACCGTGCCCTTTTTGAAAACACTTCCTTGCAGCCGGACTGTTGTTCCGTTGATTTGTATATAGAGCGGTTCGATTTTCAGCTTACCCGATTGACCGAACGCGCCAGTGTCCTGTGCAAAGGCGATCCGACCTACGGCCGATGTGCCTTTATGGATAATAATCGCCCCATCTACCAACACATCTTCAGCAACCACCAGAGCAACTTGGTCACCCTTTTGTGCCTTTTTGCTGGTCAGGTCTTGAACCGTGCTCAACGCAATTTCTGTATTTGCAGGCAATTTGGCCGTTTTGGGAGCGTCGGTGGCGGATCCAATGGCCGATGTAGATAGAGCTGCCGCGATCAGAATTGAAAGTTTCGCAAAGCCGGAGTTCTGGAAGGTCACGGGAGCACCAAAGTCGTATCTTGCGCAACAAAGGCGTTGATGATTTCGCCAGCCTTGATTTTTGCGTTGTTACCTCTGTGGAACAATCCTGCCACGCCTGCAAAAATCACCGCAGCTCCGGCTGAACCTGCGCCGGTGCCTTTCGTGCTGATGTCACCTTCAAGAGGTATCTTGTTCGAGCCATATTCAAGATAGAGCAATCGCGCGGACATTTTGCCGGATTTCCCAAGGCCGCCTGAATCTGTTGCAGAAACAACTTCTCCATGGGCCCATGTTCCAACCGGGATGATCAGCCCGTCGGCAACAGTCACCGGCTTGTTCAGGCGCAGTTTGAAGCGAGTTCCAGCGCTAACATCTGCTGTACTGACTTCCTTGGTTGCCATCAATTCGACTGGTGTATCGATTGGGATAACAGCTGGTGCTTGAGCGACAGCCTCAGACGGAGCTACGTCTGGAGACGAAGCCTCACCTACGTCCTGAACCAACATTGCAAGTATAACCAGCATTCTGGCCCCCCTATCCCACCTCGCCACTTCGAGCGATTCGATTTATTACCTGCTGTTACTCTAAGCGATTGACTCGAAGTTGAAAACAATCATGGATTGAGCAAGTACCACAGCAGGGAGGCAAGAAATGAAAGCAGTAAAATACGCGTTATTGGGCGCGCTCATCGTGACGGCGGGTGCACAGGCCGGGTTCGCAAAGAAAAAGGAAGAAAAGACGTTCGTTGTCGTCAACGAAGATGTCGGCCTTCCGGTTTTTGCTTATGATATCACGGATCGCCCTTATGAGGTCGTAGGTGAGGTGAAGGCTGGCGTCCGCAAAGCGACTGTGTTCAGCAAGGAAGCCAGTCAGGAAAAAATCTATAAGGAATTGTGGGAGCGGGCAGAGAAACTGGGTGCCGACGCTGTAATTAATGCCAAATATGGGGATAGCCATATTTCTGCGTTCAGCTGGGGCAAAACCAATGCCACGGGAACAGCGATCAAATTCAAGCCGATGCCTGCGGTTGACGCAGTAGCACCGGCGGCGGACGCGGCTGCCGCACCGACACAACCCTGAATTTTCCGGTAAAGTTCAAGATAGCAGCCAGCAGGCATTTTGCATGCCTGCTGGCCGTTTCAGCTTAATCCCCTGGCGACACTGCACTACCTGCAAGCAGTCCTCCGTCGAGGTGCAGTTCGCTTCCCGTCATATAGGCCGCGTCGTCGCCCGCCAGCAGTAGGGCCAGCGCAGCGACTTCCTCGACCGTTCCGAAGCGCTTCATTGGCGTGTCAGCTACCATCGCGGCCATCCGCGCCTCGCGGTCTGGCCCGTCTCCGATCAACGCCTCCCACATCGGGGTAAGGATGGCTGCCGGGTGGATCGAGTTGCAGCGAATATTGAGGCCCTGCTGCGCGCAATAGAGCGCAACCGATTTGCTGTGGTTGCGAATAGCCGCCTTGGATGAAGCATAAGCCGCAGCCCCCGGAATCCCTACCAGGCCCGAACGCGAAGAGATGTTGATAATCGCGCCTTCGCCCTTGGCCCGCATCGCGCGGATAGCATAGCGGCATCCAAGGAATGTACCGTCCAGATTGACCGCATGTACGCGGTGCCAGTCGGCAATGGTGGCATTTTCCGGATCGTGGGGTCCGAGCGAATCCTCGAATCCGGTGATGCCGGCATTGTTTACGACAATGTCGATCTGGGGATGGGCGGCGGCGAATTGGTTCCATCCCTGTTCGTCGGCGACGTCGAGTTCGAAATAGGTCCCGCCAATTTCTTCAGCGACGTGGCGGCCGTTTTGAATGTCGATATCGGCAATGACAACGGTAGCGCCTTCGCGGGCGAAACAACGGGCAATCGCTTCGCCAATGCCGCGGGCGCCCCCGGTTACGAGGGCGGTTTTGCTTTGTAATTTGGGCATGGAGTAGTCCTGATTTACCGCGCGTCACCCCAGCGTAAGCCGGGAGCGCGGTTAGTTTTGATTACGCCGAAGGGCGAACCTGCAGCGGCCCCTGCCTTTGCAGGAGCGACGAATTCGTCTTTACCCTTGAATCACCGGACTTACTCCACCAATGCTGTTCCAAACATTAGGCCGATTGTCTGGAGAGAGCAAGTGAGCGAGCATCAGGACTGGTTCCCCGCACCCGAAAGCGCAACATGGGAAACGCATTGCAGCGCCGCGGATTATGACCGCCTATATGCAGCAAGCATATCCGACCCCGACAGTTTTTGGGCCGAGCATGCGAAGCGCATCGATTGGTTCACCGCGCCGACCAAAATTGGCAATTGGTCGTACGATCCAGTGTCGATCAAATGGTATGAAGATGGCGTCCTGAACCTGTGCCACAACGCCGTCGATCGCCATGTGGCGGCAGGCAAGGGTGATGTGATTGCCTTCATCTTCGAACCCGATGAACCATCAAAACCTGCGCGCAAGGTAAGCTATGCCGAGTTGCAGGCCGAGGTAATCCGCATGGCCAACACGCTCAAGAAGATGGGCGTGACCAAGGGCGACCGGGTTACCATCTATATGCCGATGATTGTCGAAGGCGCAGTGGCCATGCTGGCCTGTGCGCGCATCGGAGCGGTTCATTCGGTGGTTTTCGGCGGTTTCTCGCCCGAAGCATTGGCTGGACGTATCGAGGGTTGCGCCAGCCGTTTCGTAATTTGTGCCGACAGCGGCGTTCGTGGCGGCAAGCATGTGCCGCTGAAGTCCAATGTCGATGCCGCGCTCGAACGCGTATCGGGCGTCGAAGGCGTGCTGGTGATCGAACATACCGGTGATCCCTGCAACATGACCCCGCATCGCGACCATTGGTACCATGAATATGGCGCGGATGTGCCCGGCGAATGCCCGTGTGAGCCGATGAATGCGGAGGATCCGCTATTCATCCTCTACACCTCGGGCAGCACCGGAAAGCCCAAGGGCGTGCTACACACAATAGGCGGCTATTCGGTCTGGACGGCGACGACTTTCCATTATGTGTTCGACTACAAGCCGGGTGAGGTATTCTTCTGCTCTGCCGATATCGGCTGGGTCACCGGGCACAGCTATGTCGTTTATGGCCCGCTGCAAAATGGCGCGACCAGCCTGATTTTCGAGGGTATCCCCAGCTATCCCGACAATGGCCGTTTCTGGGACATTGTCGACCGGCACCAGGTCAATATCTTCTACACCGCGCCGACGGCGCTGCGCGCTTTGATGCGTGATGGCGATGCGCCGGTGCAGGCACGCAGCCGCAAATCGCTGCGCTTGCTTGGCACAGTTGGTGAGCCGATCAATCCAGAGGCCTGGCGCTGGTACCATGCGACGGTGGGTGAGGGGAAATTGCCAATCGTCGACACCTGGTGGCAAACCGAAACCGGCGGCACAATGATCACCACATTACCCGGCGCGCACGGCATGAAGCCCGGCAGCGCCGGCCGCCCCTTCTTTGGCATGCGCCCGCAACTGGTCGATGCCGACGGGGTTGTTATCGCTGACGAAGGCGATGAGCGCGGTGATGTTTCGGGCAATCTCTGTATCACGCACAGCTGGCCCGGTCAGGCGCGTACCGTCTATGGCGATCATGACCGCTTCGTGCAGACCTATTTTTCGACCTATAAGGGCAAATATTTCACTGGAGATGGCTGCCGCCGCGATGGCGATGGCTATTGGTGGATAACTGGCCGCGTCGACGATGTGATCAACGTATCCGGCCACCGCATGGGCACCGCCGAAGTCGAAAGCGCGCTGGTGTTGCATGACAAGGTGGCCGAGGCTGCGGTCGTCGGCTTCCCGCATGAAATCAAGGGGCAGGGCATTTACTGCTACGTCACGCTCAACGCGGGAGAAGAGCCGAGCACCGAGCTGGAGAGCGAATTGCGGATGCAGGTGCGGCAAGAAATCGGCCCGATCGCTTCGCCCGATCATATCCATTTCACCCCCGCCTTGCCCAAGACCCGCAGTGGCAAGATCATGCGCCGCATCCTGCGCAAAATTGCCGAAAACGAGTTTGGGGCTTTGGGCGATACCTCTACCTTGGCCGACCCCAGCGTGGTCGATAGCCTGATCGAGGGACGCAAAAACCGATAACCCAAACTGGCTGCTTGTCGGCTGGCTGCGTTGAGGTTATGGCCGTTTAATCGAACGATTAAACGGAGAGAGAGCATGTCCACTCGCAAAGGGCCGCTGAACGGCATCAAGGTTATCGAACTGGCTGGAATCGGACCCGGCCCTTATGCCGGACAATTGCTGGCAGATATGGGTGCGGATGTGATCGTTGTCGATCGTCCCGGCCCTGCATTGCCCAAGGCGGTGGATGGCCGCGGCAAGCGCTCGATCATGCTCGATCTCAAAAAACCTGAAGCAGTCGAAGCGCTGCTCAAGATGGTGGCGAGCGCCGATGTGCTGATCGAAGGCCTGCGCCCCGGCGTTACCGAGCGTATGGGTGTTGGCCCCGATGCCTGCCACGCCGTCAATCCCAAGCTGATTTATGGTCGCATGACTGGCTGGGGCCAGACCGGCCCATGGAGCCAGATGGCCGGCCATGACATCAATTATATCAGCATGACCGGTGTGTTGAACGCCATCGGCAAGGCAGGCCAGCCACCGGTGCCGCCGCTGAACATGGTGGGCGATTTTGGCGGTGGTACGATGTTCCTCGTCACCGGTATCCTCGCTGCACTTGTCGAACGCGCGACGACGGGCAAGGGCAATATCGTCGATGCGGCAATCATCGATGGTACGCACAGCCTGATGAGCTTCGTGCATGGCATGGCGGGGCTTGGCCAGTGGCGCACTGACCGCGAAGCCAATCTGCTCGACGGGGCAGCACCCTTCTACCGCTGTTATGGAACCAGTGATGGCAAGTTTATGGCGGTCGGCTGCATCGAACCGCAATTCTTTGCCGCAATGATGGAGCGCTTGCCGATCGACAAGGAAGCCTATGGCGGCCAGCACGACCAATCGAAATGGGCGCAGCAGCACAAGATGCTGGAGGACGTATTTGCCTCGAAGACCCGTGACGAGTGGGAAGCGACTTTCGCGCTGACCGACGCCTGCGTTACGCCAGTGCTCGATTATGTCGAAGCTGCGTCGCACCCCGCCAATGCCGAGCGCAAGGCGGTGGTGAAGGACGGCAAATGGCTGCACCCGCAAATTGCACCACGCCTTTCCAGCCAAACACAGGCAGACAGCTTCACCATTGCCTCGCGCGGCGGAGACTGTGCGGCAGTGCTGGGTGAGGCGGGACTTGCCGCTGCGGATATTGAAACGCTGGTAGCTGGCGGAGCCGTTGTTACCGGCTGACGGTTTTATTCAATCCAAAGAAGAAGGGCCGGCCTCCCTGCGGAGACCGGCCCTTTCTTTTGACTATTGTCCCTATCAGAACTTGGCGCGCACGGTCAGGCCGTACATGCGGGGCTCTTCGACGAAACCGATGCGCGAGCGGGTGCCTGCACCACCGCGGAGCGGGGTGTTGGCGGTGATGCCGCGTGTGATTTCGTTCGACAGGTTGGTGCCCCAAAGTTCGAAGGTGAAGCGTTCGTCGGGCGTGGTCAGCCCGATGCGGGCGTTCATCTTGAAATAGGCGTTCTGGTAATCGAACGGCACTGGCAATCCGTTGGTATCCAGCGGAATGGTGCTGGTGCGACGCTTGCTCGAATAGTTGATGTTGCCGTTAACCAGCAGACCCCAACCTGAGCTATCGAGCGGACCGTCGTAAGTCAGGCCCATCACGCCCGAGAATTTGGGCGCGTTGGTCAGGCTGCCGCCGCAAAGACGAGCAACCGCTGCAGCAGCAGCAGGTGCAACGCCGACGCCGCAATCGCTCGGATAGCGAGAGTCTGCATAAGTCATTGCAACATTGCCGGTGATGTAGTCGCTGAGGCTACCAAAGACTTCGAGTTCTGCACCAGTCGAACGTGCCGAGTTGACGTTGAAGGTAAGGAACTGGATGCCGGTAAATTCCAGCACCTGGAAGTCGCTCATCTTCATGTCAAACACAGCAAGGTTCGCCTTGAAGCGACCGAGTGTTGCTTTCACACCGACTTCGATCTGGTCAACCTTTTCGGACTTGAATGAAGGATCGGCATATTGCGGAGCAACGATGACCGGAACCGGCTGCGCCAGACCAGCGAGGATCGCAGACGAGTTCAGCAGGTTCGCGGAAGTGGCATCAAGGTTGAAACCGCCCGATTTGAAACCGTGGCTGTAACCGGCATAAAGCAGGACATCGTCCGACGCCTTGAAGCCGAGCTGCGCCGTATAGGTGATTTCATCATCCTTGAACGTCTGCGCCCATTCACGCGGCAACGGCAACAGGCGGCTGGCAAGACCACCACCCAGTATTGCCGGAGCGGTCAAAGTGACCGGAGCAACAAACGGGAAGCAGTTGAGGCCGACCAGACCCGGTGCCAATGCGCCAGGTACCTGGTTCGTCAGAACGCCGGTAACGCTCGCCTGGCAAGCAGCATTGGATGCTGAAAGCTGATCGAAGCTCGCGACCTTCTTCTCGTCGACATAGCGTGCGCCGAGGGTCAGGCTCAACCGGTCGGTGAAGTTGATCACATTGTGGGTGAATACCGAAAATGTGGTGGCTTCCTGATCGAACAGATTGACCGCATTGGCACCGTTGGCGTTGACGGGGATGCCGCCATTACCGGGTGCAGTAAGCGTAAACAGCGGGTTCACGCCAGCCAGATTGCCGAAGTTAAAGGCGCTGTTGGCACGTTGGAAATCCGCACCGAGTGTCATTACACCCTGCGCCTGAATGTCTTCCTTGCCGTAGAAACCGCCAATCAGCCAGTCGAGTTTGTCGTTGAATGCAGTGCCCTGCAAGCGCAGTTCCTGCGTAAACGCCTTGATGTTGTCGCCATTAGGCGGCGTGCCCGGAGCGGCGGTTACACCCTTGGTGCCAACCGAGTAAATCTGCAGACCAACAAAATCGTCCTGGCTCGATTGTGACTTGAAATCACGATAGGCGGTGATCGAGGTCAGCTTTGCGCCGCCAAAATCCCATTTCAGTTCACCCGAAACGCCCCATTGCTTGGAGCTGTTCAGATATTGCTGGCCGTTGGTCGATAGGTTTTGCAGCGCAGGGCGTCCGACTTGATCAACGCCGTCGCTGGTCAGGCCGTGAAACGCAAAGAAAGGCTGCAGCTCGGTTTCGCGCATGACGACAGCGTCGCAGCATTTTTCATCGACCTTCGAATAGTCGGCGAGGATGCGGATGCTGACATCGCTATTGGGCTCGACATAGAGCTGGCCGCGTAGCATGTAACGATCACGGTCGTTGCTGGTAGCGCCGGTTGCGCTTTTCAGGAAGCCATCGCGCTTGCGCCATGTGCCCGATACACGGACGGCGGCTACATCCTGTGCAATCGGAACGCTGACGCCCGCTTGCACATTCATGAAGTCGTAATTGCCGTAAGAGGCGTTGGCAAAGCCTTCGAACTCGCTCAGGCTCGGACGACGCGTTGTAATGTTCAATGCACCTGCCGAGGTATTACGACCGAACAGCGTGCCCTGCGGGCCGCGCAGAATTTCGAGACGCTCAAGATCAACAAGATCGCCGAGGGCAACGCCCGGCCGCGACTGATAGACGCCGTCGATGAACACGCCGACCGAGCTTTCAAGACCGGTGTTGTTGCCGGTGGTACCTACGCCGCGGATCTTGATCGAGGTGCCCTGGGTTTCGGTCTGCGAGGATTGGATGTTGAAGCTCGGCGAAATCGAAGCCAGGTTCTTGATGTCGGCAACACCCTGACGCTCCAGCGTTTCGGGGGCGACAGCGGTCACTGCAAGAGGAATGTCCTGTACATCCATCGCGCGCAGCGTTGCGGTAACGATGATGGGTTCATTTTCATAGGTTTCTTCTTCAGCCTGCGCGTCCTGTGCATAAGCTGGCGCGAAACCGAATGTCGCGAGCATGGTTGAACTGAGTGCAATTGCACTGAGTCGATTCAATCGACGCTTGTACCTCTCCTTAGTTTACGTAAACTGTGCCTGCCGTATGCCGGTCTGGGCGTTCGAATTTGCTTCCTTGGCGGATTCTCCCGGGGATAACTGGAAACAGTGTGCCTTCTAAGCTGCGGATTTCCCATGTCCACAGCTTTAATCGTCCGATTAAACTTTGTTTTTTGCTGTGGCATTTATGCAGCATCTGGCTAAACCCTCGGCGCATGTTTGACCGACCGACGATTATCGATGAAGGCTTTGCCAAGCGCGTGCTCTCAGGCGACTTGCCCACATCGCGCAGCAACCAGAATTTCCACGTACCGCCCGCGCACCAACTGGTCGATCTGTTCGATAGCCAGATCATGTCGCGACATCTCGACCTTTGGGCAAGGCGTTCAAAAGGAAAGACATTCTATTCGATTGGCAGTTCGGGGCATGAAGGCACAGCTGCGATGGCGGCAACCACGCGCCAGACCGATATGGCTTTTCTGCACTATCGCGACGCGGCCTTCCTGATCCAGCGCAAGAAGCAGGCGGGTGGGCTGACCCCACTTTACGACATGGCGCTCAGCTTTGCGGCTTCTGCCGAAGACCCTATTTCGGGCGGGCGACACAAGGTGCTCGGTTGTGCGCAGACCTTCGTTCCCCCGCAGACCAGCACCATCGCCTCGCACCTGCCCAAGGCAGTGGGCGCGGCGCACAGCATCGGCATGGCGCAGCGTCTGAAGCTAGACGATGCAGAACTACCGCACGATGCCGTCATTCTGTGCTCGTTCGGCGATGCTTCGGCCAACCATTCGACTTCACAGGGTGCGATTAACTCGGCTTGTTGGGCCGCCTATCAGCACCTGCCCATGCCGCTGATTTTCCTGTGCGAGGATAATGGCATCGGCATTTCGGTGCGCACCCCCGGTGGTTGGGTGGAGGCGAATTTCGCGCATCGGCCTGCGCTGCATTATATCCAGTGCGACGGGGTCGACATGCTTGATGCGCTGCGCGGCTGCGAAGAGGCGGTAACCTATGCCCGCAGCCGTCGCAAGCCGGTCTTCCTGCACATGCGCACGGTGCGGTTGATGGGGCATGCAGGGGCCGATGTGGAGGCGAGCTATTCGGCGCTCGAGGCAATCGAGGCCAATGAGGCGCAGGATCCGTTGCTGCATAGTGCGCGGATTTTACTTCAGCATGGTGGGCTGAGCCGCGAGGAAATTGTCGGGCGTTACGAGGAGATGCGCCAGCGGGTCGAACGGGTCGCTGCCGAAGCGCTGACCAAGCCGCGCCTGTCGACCAAACACGAGATCATGGCGCCGATTGCGCCCAAGGTGGGAGCCAAGGCTTCACCGGCATTGCCATCGGCGGAGGCGCGCGATGCGCTTTTCGCCAAGGATGCGCGCAATCTGGCCAAGCCGGTAACGCTGGCGAAATCGATCAACTTTGCGCTGGCCGATGTGATGCAACGCTATCCCAACGTCTCGCTTTTTGGCGAGGATGTCGCGCGCAAGGGCGGCGTCTATGGCGTGACCCAAGGATTGCAGGACAAATTCGGCCATGCGCGCGTGTTTGATACCTTACTTGATGAGCAAACCATATTAGGGCTTGCAATCGGCATGGGGCACAACGGTTTCGTGCCGATCCCCGAAATCCAGTTCCTCGCCTATCTGCACAATGCCGAAGACCAAATTCGCGGCGAAGCAGCGACGCTCAGCTTCTTTTCAAACCAGCAATATCGCAACCCGATGGTCGTGCGCATTGCCGGACTTCCCTATCAAAAGGGCTTTGGCGGGCATTTCCACAATGACAACAGCCTTGCGGTTTTGACAGACATTCCGGGCATCATAGTCGCGGTGCCTAGCTGCGCCGCCGATGCGCCAGCGATGTTGCGCGAATGTGTGCGGCTGGCGCATGAAGATGGCCGGGTGATCGTCTTTGTCGAACCGATTGCGCTGTATCACACCACCGATCTGGCCGAGGCTGGCGATGGCGGCTGGACGGCCAACTATGCAGCGCCAGCAGAGGCAAAGCCGATCGCGCTTGGCGAACTGGGCGTTCATGGTGAGGGCAAAGATCTGGCCATCGTCACCTATGGCAATGGCTATTACCTCTCGCGGCAGGCCGAGGCCGAATTGCGGGCCAAGGGTATTGATTTGCGCATTATCGACCTGCGCTGGCTGCATCCGCTCAACGAAGCAGGGATTGTCGACGCGGTGGCATCGGCGAAGAAAATCCTTGTGGTCGATGAATGTCGCCGCGCAGGTAGCCCGTCCGAAAAGCTGATGACCATCCTTGCCGAAGCAGGGCGTGGCAATGACAGCAGCCGCCTGACCGCGGATGATTGCTTCATCGCGTTGGGCCCGGCAGCGGAGCTGACCTTGCCCAGCAAGGCGTCTATCATCGAAGCGGCGCTGAAGGCGGTAGGGAAGTGATAATCATCGCGTGTCTCACTCACTCATTCGTCATTCCCGCGAAGGCGGGAATCCATCACCGATGCATGAAATTTGAACCGCGGGTGATGGACCCCCGCCTTCGCGGGGGTGACGGTATTTGGGGAGGTGACGGAGCATGAAAGAGAAGCTCTTGGTAGTCTGCCCCGGGCGCGGAACCTATAATGCGACCGAACTCGGCTATCTGAAGCGCCATCATGAAGGTGGAGGTGCGCAGGTAGCCCGGCTCGATGCCTACCGCGCCGGTCTTGGCCAACCGACGATTTCGGCGCTCGATGGTGCAGAGAAATATAGCCCGTCGCTGCACATGCCCGGCGATAATGCCTCGCTGCTGATTTACGCCTGCGCGCTTGCCGATTTTGCCGCGATCGATCGCGACCGCTTCGAAGTCGTTGCGGTCACCGGTAATTCGATGGGCTGGTATCTGGCGCTGAGTTGCACAGGGATGGTCGATTTTGAGGCGGGTGCGCGGTTGGTCAACACGATGGGCAGCTTGATGCACGAAAAGGGGCAGGGTGGGCAGGTCGTCTGGTCGCTGGCCGATGCCGACTGGCGTATCGACCCGGAAAAAGCTGCCGTGGCCGACGCGGTTTTGGCTGAAGCAGCGCAACATGGCCGTTCAGTGCATGTTTCAATCCGACTAGGGGCGATGATCGTTTTTGCTGCCGACGAAGCGGGTATGAAATGGCTGATAGAGCGGTTGCCCAAGGATGACCGTTTCCCGATGAAGCTCAACTTTCATGCCGCTTTCCATTCGCCCTTGCTCGACCATATCGTGCCGCTCGCCCATGCGGCGAACCCGGTCACGGATTTTGGCGAAGGTGCAATCCCCGCTATCGACGGCACAGGCAAGATCTGGTCGCCCAAGGCGTTCGATGCGGAGGCGATCTACGATTACACTTTGGGTGCGCAGATTAGTCGCACCTATGATTTCACCCGCGCAGTGCAGGTCGCCGCGCGAGAGTTCTGCCCGGACCGCATTGCCGTTCTCGGCCCGGGTACGACATTGGGCGCACCCGTCGCGCAGGCGCTGATCGCATGTGGCTGGCGCGGCTTGAAGGGCAAGGCTGATTTCCAGCAACGGCAGGCTGACGACCCTATCCTAGTTTCGATGGGGATGGCGGATCAGCGCGGCTTCGTCACTAAATAGGGACAGACTAAATAGGGACAGTAACTAATTAATGCGGACTTGTTCAGTTGGCCGAGCCTCGCTTGGTACGCGCATTAATTAGTTACTGTCCCTATTTAGATACCGACATACGAATAAACACAGCCCACCTCTACCTAGCCATTTGACATCGCTGCTATATGGTTGTCGAAGGCGCGCGACCATGCGGCTGGGAGAAGGACTGAAATGAGCCAGCATAGCGAGACCCTTTTGCTGTTCGGCGCGACCGGCGATCTGTCGCGGCGGATGCTGTTGCCGTCGCTCTATGCGCTGCATTCGGACGAGCTGATTGCGTCCAATCTGCGCATCTTCGGTACCGCGCGCAGCGAGCATGATGACGAAAGTTTCCGCAGCTTTGCCAAGGAAGCCTTGTGCGAATTCCTGCCCGACGACCGCAAGGATGAAGGCAAGATTGATGCCTTCCTCACGCGGCTGCACTATCAGGCGCTCGATGCTTCGAAGCCCGAGGGCTTTGCGGCACTCGCCGAAAAAATTGGCGACATTTCAGGCGGGCTTTCGATCTTCCTGTCGACTGCGCCCTTCCTTTTTGAGCCAACGATCAAAGGCCTGCACGCAGCGGGTCTTGCCGGGGACAATGTCCGCATCGGCCTTGAAAAGCCGCTGGGTAACGACCTGGCCTCCAGCCGATCAATCAACGACGCCGTCAACGCAGTTTTCCCTGAAAACCGCACCTTCCGCATCGACCACTATCTGGGCAAGGAAACCGTCCAGAACCTGATGGCGCTGCGCTTCGGCAACATGCTGTTTGAGCCGCTTTGGAACGCCAATGCGATCGAGCATGTGCAGATTACCGTCAGCGAGACCGTCGGCCTTGAAGGGCGTGCCGGCTTCTACGATGATACCGGTGCGCTACGCGATATGGTGCAGAACCATATGCTGCAACTGGTGGCGCTCACCGCGATGGAGCCGCCTGCAAATCTTGATTCCACTGCTATCCGTGACGAGAAGGTGAAGGTGCTCCGCGCCCTGCGCGCGGTTCAGGAAGGCGATGTTGTTACCGGCCAATATGACGAAGGAGCGGTCAAGGGTGCCCCGGTTGCAAGCTATGACAGCGATTTGGGCACGCCTTCGGACACCGAAACCTTTGTCGCGATCAAGGCCTTTGTCGATAATTGGCGCTGGCAAGGCGTGCCATTCTACCTACGCACCGGCAAACGCCTGGCTGAACGGCGCAGTGAGATTGTGATCCAGTTCAAGCCTGTACCACACAATATCTTCCGCGATCGTGGGGGCCGATTGGAGGCGAATGCGCTGATCATCCGCTTGCAGCCCGAAGAATATGTCCGCCTGCTGGTGATGGCGAAGGAACCAGGGCTTGATCGCGGCGGGGTGACGCTTCGCGAGGTGCCGCTCGACTTGTCATTGACCACCGCCTTTGCCGGATCGCGCCGCCGCATCGCCTATGAACGGCTGTTGCTCGACCTGATTGAGGGCGACCAAACCCTGTTCGTGCGTCGCGACGAGGTGGAGGCGCAATGGACATGGGTCGACGCGATCCGCCAATTGTGGGCTGACACCGGCTTGAAACCCAAAAATTACGGTGCTGGCGGATGGGGACCCAATGCAGCAATTGCACTGGTCGAGCGGGATGGAGTGAGCTGGCATGAATAAGCTTCATCCGGTCGTCGAGGCGGTTACCAACCGCATCATTGAACGCTCTAAAACGGGCCGCACCGCCTATCTTGATTTGATTGCCCGCGCCCGAGATGCCGGGGTCAATCGTGATGTGCTTTCTTGCGGAAATCTGGCGCATGGTTTCGCGGCTAGCGGTGATGACAAAGCCGCGATCCGTGGCGGCAAGGCGATGAATATCGGCATCATCACTGCCTATAATGACATGCTGTCGGCGCATCAGCCTTATGGCCGCTACCCCGAACAGATCAAATTGTGGGCGCGCGAAAAAGGTGCGACAGCACAGGTTGCAGGCGGCGTGCCCGCGATGTGCGACGGGGTGACGCAAGGCCAGTTGTCGATGGAATTGTCGCTGTTTAGCCGCGACAATATCGCGATGGGCGCGGCAATCGGCCTCAGCCACGGCATGTTCGAGGGCGCACTGCTCTTGGGTCTATGCGACAAGATTGTTCCCGGGCTGCTGATCGGTGCGCTGCGTTTCGGCCATCTGCCCATGATCCTGATCCCGGCCGGGCCGATGCCGTCTGGCCTTGCAAACAAGGAAAAGCAGCGCGTCCGCCAATTGTTTGCCGAGGGCAAGGTCGGGCGGGAGGAACTGCTCGAGGCAGAGGCAGCCTCTTACCATGGCGCAGGTACTTGCACTTTTTACGGAACCGCCAATTCGAACCAGATGATGATGGAGATGATGGGCCTCCACATGCCCGGCTCCAGCTTCTGCAATCCGGGCACCAAGCTGCGGCAGGAACTGACTCGTGCGGCCACGCACCGGATTACCGAAATCGGTTGGGAAGGCAGCGACTATCGTCCCTTTGGCCAGTGCGTTGATGAAAAGGCGATCGTTAACGCCATCGTCGGGCTGCTGGCCACCGGCGGATCGACCAACCATGTGCTGCATCTCCCCGCGATAGCGCGGGCAGCTGGAATTATTATCGACTGGCAGGATATGGACGAGCTGTCGTCCGTCGTCCCGCTGATCGCACGCGTCTATCCCAATGGCGCTGGCGATGTGAACTATTTCGCGGCTGCTGGCGGGATGCCGTTTGTAATCCGCGAACTGGTCGAAGCTGGTTTGGCGCATGATAACATCATGACCGTTTACGGTGGCGGCCTCATAGCCGGTGCGCGCGAGCCGCGGGTGAACGGTGAAACGCTGGTTTGGGATGCCGCACCTGTGCAGTCGGGCGACGACAGCATTTTGCGCGGCGTTGCCGATCCCTTCCGGGCCGATGGCGGCATGCGACTGGTGCGAGGAAATCTCGGGCGAGGCACCTTCAAGACCAGCGCGGTCGATGAAGCGCGCTGGACCATTGAGGCACCCGCGCGCGTCTTCAATGACCAGAATGAGGTGCTGACGGCGTTCAAGGCAGGCGAACTCGACCGCGATGTCGTCGTCGTTGTCCGCTTTCAGGGGCCAGCGGCCAACGGCATGCCCGAACTGCACAAACTGACACCACCATTGGGCGTGCTGCAGGACAAGGGCTTCAAGGTCGCGCTGGTCACCGACGGCCGCATGTCCGGCGCTTCGGGCAAGGTTCCGGCCGCCATCCATATCAGCCCCGAAGCTGTCAAAGGCGGACCATTGGGCAAATTGCGCGATGGGGATATCGTCCGCTTATGCGCCAACAAGGGCAGCCTTGAAGCATTGGTCGATGCCACCGAATGGGATGCGCGCGAACCTGCCAAACAGCCACCTGCTGAACCGGGTGTAGGCCGCGAGCTTTTTGCCATCATGCGTCATTTCGCCGACGAAGCTGAAAAGGGCGGATCGGCGATGCTGGCGGAGGCCGGGCTGTGACCCGGCTCGTCACCGTCGACATCGGCGGCACCCATGCGCGCTTTGCGCTCGCGGAAGTGGCTGACGGCAGGGTGGTATCGCTTGGCGAGCCCATCACCATGAAAACCGCGGAACATGCGTCCTTCCAGACCGCATGGGAAGCGTTTGACGCGATGATCGACGAGCCTATCCCGCAAGCTGTGGCGATTGCCATTGCGGGGCCGATCAATGCCGAGGTGATCAAGTTCACCAACAATCCGTGGATCATCCGCCCTGCGCTAATCAAGGAAAAGCTGCGGGTCGATGCCTATACGCTGGTCAATGATTTCGAGGCGGTTGGCCATGCTGTGGCGCAGGCCGATGCCGAACATTTCGTTCATCTCTGCGGCCCCGACCAGCCTCTAGCTGCGACCGGCACAATAAGCATCATCGGTCCCGGCACCGGTTTGGGCGTTGCGCATCTGCTGCGCACGGGTGGGCATTATCATGTGCAGGCGACCGAAGGCGGGCATATCGATTTTGCGCCGCTCGACAGCATCGAGGATGCGGTTCTGGCCAAACTGCGCAAGCGTTATCGCCGCGTTTCGGTTGAGCGCGTTGTATCGGGGCCCGGCCTCGTCGAAATCTATGAAACGCTTGCGAGCATAGAGGGCAGGGCGATCCAGCAGCTGGATGACAAGGAATTGTGGGCGCTCGGCACGTCGGGTGAAGACAGTCTCGCAGCCGCCGCCGTCGATCGCTTCTGCCTCTCATTGGGCAGCGTCGCTGGTGATATTGCGCTGGCGCAAGGCGGTTTTGCCGGTGTTGTAATCGCAGGCGGGCTTGGTCTGCGTATCAAGGATACGCTGCTGCGTTCCGGCTTTGCCGAACGTTTCCGTGCCAAAGGGCGGTTCGAAGGGTTGATGTCCGGCATTCCCGTTAAATTGATTACCCACCCGCAGCCGGGGCTGTTTGGTGCGGCGGCGGCCTTTGCTCGCCAGCATGGATAAGGACGTAAAATGAAACCTATAGAAGCCATCATGCGCACCGCGCCGGTGATCCCAGTTCTGGTGATCGACGATGTCGCACATGCCGAACCGATTGCCGAGGCGCTGGTCGCCGGTGGCTTGCGCGTCCTTGAAGTGACCTTACGAACCGAAGCGGGTCTTGATGCCATCCGTGAAATGAAAAAGGTGCCTGGCGCGATTGTTGGCGCGGGCACCGTTGTAGACGTCGCAGGCCTCGAAAGCGCGATTGCAGTTGGCAGTGAATTCATCGTTTCCCCAGGGCTTACGGAAAAGCTGGGCGCTGCCGCCGTTGCGAAGGGCATTCCGTTCCTTCCCGGTGTAGCCAATGCAGGCGATATCATGCGGGGCCTCGACCTTGGCCTCACGCATTTCAAATTCTTCCCTGCCGAAGCCAATGGCGGCCTGCCCGCTCTCAAATCGCTGATTGGCCCCTTCGGCCAATGCAAATTCTGCCCGACAGGCGGCATCCGCCAAGATACCGCAGCTGACTGGCTTGCGGTTCCGGAGATTTTATGTGTTGGCGGCAGCTGGCTTGTTGCTAAAGGAACCCCCGACGTCGCGGCGATAGAGGCTGCGGCACGCGCAGCCGCTGCGCTGGCGCGTTAAGCCAAAGGGAAGAAGACATGGCCGAAGAAATCGAGTGGTGGGAATTTGATTCGGCAGAGGAATTCATCGACGGCGTCGTCGGCGATGTAACCTTCATCATCGAAAGCGCGCTCGATGCCCGCGGGCAGGCGCTTGTGGCCTTTCCCGGCGGCAATACGCCCAAGCCCATTCTCGAAAAGCTCGCCGAAGCGCCGCTGCGCTGGAAGGGTGTGACCATCATTCCGACCGACGAACGACTGGTGCCGGTCAGCGATCCGCTGTCGAATGTCGCGATGCTGGCGAAAATTTTCCTGCCTAAAGGTGCCCGCGTGCTGCCGCTGAATAGCGAAGCCGCCGACTATAAATTGGCTGGAAGTGCCGCCAACGCGCGGCTTTCGGAATTGCACTGGCCGCTTGATCTGGTCTGGCTGGGGATGGGTGCCGATGGCCATACGGCATCAATTTTCCCGGGACCAGATTTCGAGGAGGCTCTTGCACCGGCCAAGGATGTGCGTGCCATTGGTGTCAGGCCGGAGCCGATGCCGCCTGAAGCGCCCGTCGACCGAGTGACCCTAACCCTTCCCGCTATTGTCCAGGCGCGGACAACGATGTTTGTAATCAACGGGGCGGAAAAACAGGCAGTTCTGGAAAAGGCGATCGAGGACGGAAAGAAGTCGGGCTACCCAGTGGGCCGCGTCTTTGATGCCTTGACGGTGCCAGTCGACATTTACTGTCTGACGAGCTGAGTTTTCAGATGCGGCGGAGCGGCGGTTTGTGCGCCGCGGGCTGATTTAATTTGCGCAAATAGTGCGGCATGGTTTCGTCAACTTTGTTGCCACCAACGCTTTGACGCGCCGCTTTGGGGTCGATCGGATAGTCGAACGCGATGCCAATACGCGATTCTGCGACCCAGGCGACCTTACCGGTTACCCAGCCGATATTTTTCAGACTTATCTCAACGATTTCGCCACGAGCTGCCCGAAGTGGGGCCTCGGCCATCAAGCCACCTGATGACAGGTTGCGGATGCGAACTTCGCTCTCGCTTGCCGAAGCTGGAAAACGCAAAATCGCCTTCAGAAGCAAGCTGTTGCGGTCATTCGAACGGTTCGATTCCGAAGTGTCGTCCATTGCATCTTTTTCCAGCGGCTTGTTCATGGGATCTAAAAGGTCCACTTTGCGATTGAAGGCTTTGAAAATAGGCGAAATTGGTCGCTAATTGGTTAACGTATCGACCAAAAAAATAAAGAAAAGGGCAGGAACCGTCAGGTTCCTGCCCCAATTCTCTCAACATTGCCTGACGGTAGTCAGGTCAACGGATTTGGCAAATTACTGCTCAAGACCGTTGTTGACTTCGTTGAAGGTGTTTTCGAGGTTGTTGCCCAGATTGCCCATGGCAACGATAGCAGCAACTGCGATAAGAGCGGCGATCAGGCCATACTCGATTGCGGTTGCGCCTTCTTCATTCTTGAAAAGCTTCTTGATCATTTTCATCTCAGGTCTCCTGTTCAATTTGTTCACCCGGCAGCCTGTAAAAAAACCGACTGTCCCTGAACTGATATTACAAATTGTCCTACCAATTCGTTAAACACCGAAATTATTCCGTTGCGGTAACAATCTCGTTCGAAACTCTATTCCACATATTGTTCGTAGAGTTTGCGACATTGCCAATCGCCGCCATAATGGCCACGACCACCAATGATACTATCAGTCCGTATTCAACCGCCGTCGCCCCTGCTTGGGACTTCAAAATGCCCCTCAAAAAATTCAACATGAGCTGTTCCAATTCATGCATGGGTTTCGACGCCCTTGTTTTTTCACATAGGTGTTAACAAAAACTTTCCAGAAGGAAGCAAAGTGCAAAATAATCCGACAATGCTTTACGTCGTGGCGGCCGTTCTGAAGGACGGCGTTGGCCGGATTTTGTTGCAAAAACGCCCGGAAGGCCGCGAAATGGCTGGGCTTTGGGAGTTTCCCGGAGGCAAAATCGATTCCGGCGAAACACCGGAATCGGCGCTTGTGCGCGAGCTTGCCGAAGAGCTGGGGGTCAAGGTTGAGATGCAGGATTTGGCACCAATCTGCTTCGCCAGTGCGGATCTTGGCAGCCGGAATCTGATTCTGCTGCTCTATCATTGCAGCCGATGGCTGGGTGATCCAATGTCGCTGGAGCAGCAGGAAATCGGCTGGTACTCAATCGATGAAATGTACACGCTCGAAATGCCACCCGCCGATCTGCCACTCCTGCCATTGCTGCAGAAGTTCGATTTATGAACCTGCTTTTCCCAACGTTGTGGCGAGCGACACCTGTCCGCTGCCACGCGCGGCCGGGCGGGGTTGATCGGGTGAGGGGGCCCAGCCGCTCAGGTGGATGAACTCAAATCGTTCAGTGACTTTATTGTCATCACCAGTTTGTTGGGCCCAAGCCAAATTGAGTTTTTGCAGATAGTCTCGTCCAAGATAGCGCCGATTGCCGGCGAGACAGTTACCCAAACCGGCATCGCGCAAATCGGCCACCACTCTTTGCCATGACGAATATCGCACATCATAGCCGATCTTGTCGGCAACGGGCAGCGCGAAACCTGTCCGCGACAGCAAATCGGCCGCTGATCTCAATTCAATTTGCGGGTGAATATGCGCCGTCGCTTTTTCTCCATCGGCCGTCAGCATCGCTTTTTTAAGGTGAGCCAATGATCCTGCTCCGAACATGGCGCCCAAAAACAGCCCGTCCGGTCGCAGCGACCGGCGTATCTGAATCAGCGCACCAGGCAGGTCGTTGACGCTATCCAGCGTACCCGCGGCGATAATCAAATCATATTGCTCGGTGCTTGGGTCGAGGCGGTCCTCATCGGCCAGAGGCAATGTTGAAACTGATCCTACCTTCCCATTGGTCAATGCTTCAGTCTGAAACGCCAGTGGCCCGATTATAAGGCCGCGCTCGAAATTGCGTGTCGTACACCTTAGGCGATCGGCAATGTCGTCGCACAATATGTCCCAAAGGAAATGGTTTCCTTGCGATCGATGCAAGGCGCGCGCCTGGAGTGCCCGGCGGCGACGTCGGTCGAAAATTTCCGGTGGGCTGACCTGCTGCATATGCCGCTTGTGCCGCGCCTAAGAATATCGGACAAGTGCCATATGCAATCTATAGCGCTGCCATTGCGAACGCTGGTCAATTTTGCGCTACCTCCGCGTTGCCCGGCTTGTGGTGTGATAACGCCCGACCAGAATCAATTTTGTTCCGGGTGTTGGCAGCAATTGCATTTTTTGGCGCAACCTGCTTGCTCGACATGCGACCTGCCGTTGCCCTTTGCAGGAGGCGTGGATGCACAATGTGCAACCTGCCTTGCGAAGCCTCCAAGGCACGCGGGCATCAAGGCCGTGATAGCCTATGGAGACATTGCCCGCGACATTGCGTTAAAGCTGAAATATGGCGGAAAAATCGGGCTGGCGCGCTTGATTGCCAATCTGTTGCAGCGGCATGCCGCTGATCTGCCAACCGACGCAGTTTTCGTTCCCGTTCCGCTGCACTGGTCTCGACTATGGCGACGGCGTTTCAACCAGTCGGCGCTTATCGGGCAGGAACTGGCCCGGCTTAGCCACAGGGATTATTGTCCGGATGCACTTTTGCGTATCCGGCGCACGACCCCTCTGGGGGGGCTTTCGGCGAAACAAAGGGCCGCAATGGTCAAGGGCGCATTTTCCATCAACGGACGCAGCAGTGCTCGCATCAACGGCAAAGACATCGCCCTGGTGGATGACGTGTACACCAGCGGTGCGACAACTGACGCGTGTGTTGCGACCTTGTTGAACGCTGGCGCGAATAGCGTAACTATTTTTTGCTGGTCTCGGGTTTTGCCCGAAGCACTCGAACCGGGCCATTCTATCGACGGTCTATCTTGACGCGCGGCGCGCGGGCTCCCATCTGGGTTGCATGAGCACATCCGTTGAAATCTTCACCAAATTTGCCTGCCCCTATTGCTATCGGGCCAAGGCATTGCTCGATTCAAAGGGCGTAACCTATAAGGAACTCGATGCAAGCGGCGGCGCAGCACGCGACGACATGCTGGCGCGATCCAATGGTCGCACCACTGTGCCGCAGATATTCATCAATGGTCACCATGTTGGCGGCTGTGACGATCTGATGGCTTTGGATGCTGCTGGAGAGCTTGATCCAATGCTGACAGGGCGCTGAGTTTGTGATTGCCTACGATCTTGTCTGCGCAGCCGGCGCGCACCGCTTTGAGGGCTGGTTTGGCTCGTCAGCCGATTATGACCAGCAAAAGCTGAACGGGCTGCTTTCCTGCCCGGTGTGCGGCGATGCCGAGGTGCACAAGGCGGTTATGGCGCCCAATGTCGGACGCAAGGGCAATCAGGCAGAGGTGCCAACTGTCCGAAGTGAGGGCCGTGAACCCGTCGTGGTTGCAAACATGCCGGAAATGCCGACCGAAATGATCGAAATGATTGGTAAAATTGCCCAGATGCAGGCCAAAATGCTCGAGAAGTCTGACTGGGTTGGCGATCGATTTGCGGATGAAGCGCGGGCGATCCACTATGGCGATGCGCCGGAGCGGGTAATTCATGGCAGCGCAACCTTGGACGATGCGCGTGAACTGCATGAAGAAGGCATATCGGTCGCACCCTTGCCATTACCATTCGTTCCTCCTGACGCCAAAAATTGACGCTATCGCGCAGCGCGGCTAAGGCCAGCCTTGGCGCACCCGTAGCTCAGCAGGATAGAGCATCAGATTCCTAATCTGGGGGCCACAGGTTCGAATCCTGTCGGGTGCACCAGCATTCAAATGCCTGTAAGGCATTGGAGGGCTGGTTCGTCTGGTCTCGGAAACGAAGCTCTCGGAGTCGGAGCCGCTTTGCGGCGGAGACGTCCGGAGCGTCAGCGCAGGACAATCCTGTCGGGTGCACCAAGATGTTCTATATATGCCGGAAAAAGGCGCGATTTTCCGAAGCAAACCAAAGAAAAGCCCGCCACAGCAAGCTGGGCGGGCTCTTTGATTGTGGGTTTGCGAAGCCTTACTTTGTAGCTTCTTTCGCTGCATCGCCAGCAGCTTTGGCGGCATCGCCGGCCTTGGCGGCAGCATCTCCGGCAGCTGCAGCGGCATCGCCTGCAGCTTCCTTGGCAGCGTCACCAGCTTTTGCAGCAGCATCGCCTGCAGCATCTGCTGCGCCTTCAGCCGCATCGACTGCTTCTTCAGCGGCTGCATCAACGGCTTCACCGGTCGCTTCAACAGCTTCACCCGTTTCTTCGGCAGCTTTGTCGGCTTCCTGACCGCCGCACGCGGCCAAGGGCGCGAGCAAAATCGCAGCGACCGCGACTTTCGTAAATTTTTTCATGCAACTTTCCTCCCCGGATGGATTCCGGAAAGGGCAAGCTAATCCAGCGATATGCAGCGATGCAAGCGGAATCGAATGAGGTTGAGGCACTCGCCAAAAGTTAGAGGCAGGCCTCTAGATAGGGCTGGTCAAAGCCAAATTGGCGCGCTTTTTCAAGCGTGTATGGGCGAACACTGCCGGAGACCCATTCACCCTGAATCTTGCCATCGGCATCTTCGTCACGATATTCAAACTTGAACAGGTCCTGCGTCACGATGACGTCGCCTTCCATCCCGATCACTTCGGTGATCTGCGTGGTGCGGCGCGAACCGTCGCGCAGTCGTTTCACCTGGACGATCATATCAACCGAGTCGGCAATCTGCTTTGAAATCGCTTCCTTCGGAATCTTGATGTCGCCCATCAAAATCATGTTTTCCATACGGCCTAGGCATTCGCGCGGGCTGTTGGAGTGGAGCGTACACATAGAGCCATCGTGACCCGTGTTCATGGCCGCCAGAAGGTCAAAACATTCCGCGCCACGAATTTCGCCGAGGATGATGCGGTCAGGGCGCATACGCAGGGCGTTCTTCACAAGGTCACCGATCGTAATGGCGCCATCGCCTTCAAGGTTTGGCGGACGGGTTTCGAGCGGCAGCCAGTGCGGCTGCTGCAAGCGAAGTTCGGCGGCGTCTTCAATGGTCAACACACGTTCGCCGGGATCGATCATTTTCGACAGGGCATTGAGCATGGTTGTCTTACCCGAACCCGTACCGCCTGAAATGACAATGTTCATACGGCTGGCACCCGCAATCTTCAAAACAGTAGCCATCGGCTCACTCATCGAGCCAAAGCCCTTGAGCATGTCAATAGTGATCGGCTTTTCGGAAAATTTACGAATCGAGATCGCTGTTCCGCGCAACGAAAGCGGCGGTACGATCACGTTCACACGACTGCCGTCTTTCAAACGGGCGTCGGCAAGCGGTGTCGTCTGGTCAACGCGGCGGCCAACCTGGTTCACGATGCGCTGGGCAATCTGGAAAAGATGTTCTTCATCGCGGAACTGGATGCCCGAAAGCTGCAGCTTACCCTTTTTTTCTACATAGGTCTGCATCGGACCGTTGACCATGATATCCGAAATGTCGGGATCACTCAGCAGCTCTTCCAGAGGGCCGAAGCCCAGCAGTTCGTCGACGAGAACCTTTTCGAGAGCAAATTGCTCACGGCGATTTAGCGTCAGCTTGAGCTCGGCGAGCACCTCTAGGATGATCGGCCGAAACTCTTCGGTCAGTTCTTCCTTATTCAGCGTAGCAGCGGCTTCTGGGTCGACGCGCTCAAGTAATCGAGGAAGCACCTGTTCCTTGATTTTGTGAACCGATGCTTCAAACCCTTCGCCGCCTGAATTGGTTTCAGCAGAACCCGCGGCGCGCTCGGCCAATCGTGTCATCGCATCGCTATGGGCCGAAGGAGTCGCACTGCCGCCGGGGTTCAATTCCAGCGATTCGATGGACGGAAACTGCTCGCCACCAGGGATAGAAGCCGGTGCGGATGGCTCGGGACGTGGTGCGGAAGGAGCAGCCATGCCGCCACCGGACATGGGACGGGCGACACCAAATGCAGGACGACTATTGCTCAATCCCGGTCGTTTGCCAAATGCGCTCACTGGAACCCCATATGCTGTTGCGAGTTTGTACGAGCCCGCTTGGTATCTCGAAATGGTGAATAAATGGGTAATGAGTGAAAGATTGCCTTTTGAATTAGTGCAGAACATTTGCTTCTATGGACGCAGCAGCGGCTCTAAAGGCGGTCTTCTGACGCGGGCAAATGGCCTGCTCTTGCCATTTGCAGTTTCCTTCGTTCGGAGTTCCCCATGCGCAACCAATCCGGCTTCACACTCGCGCTTGCCGGGTTTGCGCTGCTGACTTGCGGCGATGCGACGATCAAGTCGATGGCAGGCCTGTGGCCGGCGCCTGCAATTGCCGCTCTGCGTTTTTCGATCGCCGTCCCGCTTTTGACTACATTTGTGATAGCCTCTCAAGGGCGTGGGGCTTTACATGTGTCGAAACCGCTGATCCAGCTGGGCAGGGGCTTTTCCATTGCAGCATCATCTATGCTGTTTTTCCTCAGTCTGTTTCTTTTGCCATTGGCTGAGGCGACTGCGATCGTATTTGTCAGCCCGGTTATAACTGCATTACTCTCGGCATTGTTATTGCGCGAGCATCTTCAGCGCTCTGCATGGTTGGCAACGGCATTGGCATTGGTGGGCGTCGCGCTAGTTCTGCGTCCCAATCTGGCGGAGGCTGGCGCTGCCGCATTCCTTCCGCTGATTGCTGCATTCTTTTTTGCCTCCATGATGATTTTGAATCGCTTGGCGGCGGGCAGTGGATCGCCGATGGCGTTGCAGTGGATATTGGCGACGATTGCGGCGCCGATATTGATCATGGTTGCGACCGCTGGTCATATGTCGGGGATACCGGATTTTGAGATCGGCTGGCCTGACGCGAGCGTAATAGCCCGATGTGCCATTGTCGCCGTGTCCGCCAGCACCGCGCATTGGCTTATCTACCTTGGGACGACGCGCAGCACGGCGGCTGACGCCGCACAAGCGGTGTACATCCAATTGCCTGTCGCGCTGCTGATCGACGCGGTACTGTTTCGCCACTTTCCCGATGCGATGGCACTGGGTGGTTCGTTGCTGATTGTTTGCGCAGGTTTGCTGATGTGGCTAAACCAAAAGCGGACAATCGAGGGAGTGAGGCCATGAAAACTATGTTCGCCGCTCTGCTGCTGTTGGCATCGGCACCAGCCATCTCCGACGACGTTAAAACCGATCTGCCAGCATGGATGACCGGCGCGTGGGAACGGATTGATGGCGAAAAATGGGCGGACGAGTTCTGGACGCCGCCCAAAGCGGGTATCATGATTGGTGCTAGCCGGTCAGGAAATGGCGAAAAACTGGGTTTCTGGGAGCATATGCGGATAGAGCGCGAAGCAGAGGGCAACCTTGCTTTCTGGGCGATAGCCGGCGACCAAAAGCCGGTACGTTTTGCCGCAGTCAAATCGGATCAGAATGAAATCATCTTCGAAAATCCGGATCATGATTACCCCCAGCGGATTCGATATTGGCGTGCGGACAGGAAACTGAACGCACGGATTTCGCTTATGGACGGCAGCAAAGCTGTTGATTTCAGCTTTGATATGATGGGCGGTTGATGCGTCACTTCCTGTCAGCCGACTAGCACAATCGAAACCTGGCCTCGACAGAGCCGAGAGTCTAAAGCCCTTCCATGTCTATGGGACGAATATTTTATTCAGCAAGCTGCGTCGCGATTTCCATTTCCACGCCTCTTGAAGCATTGGACATGCCTCAAGGCATAACGCGGTCATGCATTGTATCAATCGAAACCCAAGAAGGGGAATGGATCGCAACGCGGGATCTGACGGAGCTTGACGGTCAGGTGGTAAGCAGATCACGCGACACTTTCGATTGGAACCCGAGCCAGGCAATCAGTTTGGGAAAGGGCGCTTTATTGCGATGGAGTCTGGGCTATTACTGGCCAACGAAATTTCCTGATAACGCCCCAGTTCTCAATAGCGACGTCAGCATTTCATTGCGTTTCGAATTCAAGGCAGAAGACGGACAAGGCGATTTGAAAAAGCCGGACCGAACTTGGCTGCGTCTATACAGATCGACCGATCCGAACGACAGACATTTGGGTGCGACTTACCTTGCTTCCGATATGTGGTGGGACAAATTCTCGGATCGTCGCGTGTCTGGAAAGGCGGTTATCCCATTGGATCACTTGCTTTCTTTTGCGCAAGGTTTCGATCTGCTGGCGTGGGAAATCCATTCAGCGCCCAACAGTTTTGGCGCTACAGACCGGCTAGCCAGAGGGACATTGCCGATCGCAGCTATGCGCCAAAAAACGGGCATGATCAGGACGCTTCGCAAGCTGCTCGACAAAAAAGCAGCACGGTACAAACAGGAATGCGATACACCGATCACTGTCGCGCAATAAAAAAGCCCGACATTCGATCGAATGCCGGACCTCTAACTTGTTCCACTCTTATCAAGTGAAGCGGATTAACCCAGCTTTTCCGCCAAAATCGTCAGGCCGTTTTCATTAACCTCGGCCACGCCGCCGTCGAGTGTGATGGTTTCGGGCGCGGCACCCTGGCTCTTGTAGATCGCTAGCTCGCCATTGCGCAGCGTGGATACCATCGGGCTGTGCCCTTCGAGCACACCGAAATCACCCTCTGTGCCGGGGACAGTGACCATATAGACCTCTTCCGAGCGGACGAGGCGTTCCGGGGTGACGAGTTCGAAATTCAGTGCCATTTTTCAACTTCCCAAAACCCCTCTCCCTTGACGGGAGAGGATATGGAGACTTGGCGCTTAAGCGCCTAGTCGGAGTTGGAGAGGGTGGGGCAGCTACCGCGCGCCCGCAAAATCACCCTCTCCCAGCTACGACTAGCAAACAAGTTTGCAAGTCTTCGCAACCCTCTCCCGTCAAGGGAGAGGGGAGTTTCATCAAGCCGCTTCAGCAGCCAGTTTCTTGCCCTTTTCGACGGCTTCGTCGATGCCGCCGACCATGTAGAAGGCAGCTTCGGGCAGGTGGTCATATTCGCCGTCGACGACAGCCTTGAACGACTTCACGGTGTCTTCGATCTGCACGAACTTGCCTGCGATGCCGGTGAAGACTTCTGCGACGTGGAACGGCTGCGACAGGAAGCGCTGGATCTTGCGCGCGCGGCTGACGACCAGCTTGTCGTCTTCCGACAGCTCGTCCATGCCGAGAATGGCGATGATGTCCTGCAGCGACTTGTACTTCTGCAGCGTTTCCTGAACGCGGCGGGCAACGTCGTAGTGCTCCTGGCCGACAACGGCCGGGGTCAGCACGCGCGAGGTCGAGTCGAGCGGGTCAACGGCCGGGTAGATGCCCAGTTCCGAGATCGCACGCGACAGGGTGGTCGTGGCGTCAAGGTGAGCAAACGAGGCGGCCGGCGCAGGGTCGGTAAGGTCGTCCGCGGGAACGTAGATCGCCTGCACCGAGGTGATCGAACCCTTGGTGGTGGAGGTGATGCGTTCCTGCAGCGCGCCCATGTCGGTCGCCAGGGTCGGCTGATAGCCCACGGCCGAAGGAATACGGCCGAGCAGTGCCGACACTTCCGAACCCGCCTGGGTGAAGCGGAAGATGTTGTCGACGAAGAACAGAACGTCCTGGCCTTCCTGGTCGCGGAAATATTCTGCGATGGTCAGGCCCGACAGAGCCACACGAGCGCGCGCACCCGGGGGTTCGTTCATCTGGCCGAACACCAGCGCAACCTTCGAACCATCGGGGGTCGGGTTGCCGTCCTTGTCCTTGGCGATAACGCCTGCGTCGAGGAATTCGTGGTAAAGGTCGTTCCCTTCGCGGGTACGTTCACCCACACCGGCGAACACCGAAGTACCGCCATGGCCCTTCGCGATGTTGTTGATCAGTTCCTGAATAAGAACGGTCTTGCCGACGCCTGCGCCGCCGAACAGGCCGATCTTGCCGCCCTTTGCATAAGGTGCGAGCAAGTCGATCACCTTGATGCCGGTGACGAGAATTTCGGTTTCAGTCGACTGGTCGACGAACAGCGGGGCTTCTGCGTGGATCGGCGCGCGCAGTTCGGTAGCAACCGGGCCCTGCTCGTCAATCGGCTCACCAACGACGTTGAGGATGCGGCCGAGCGTCGCGGGGCCGACTGGAACCGAGATTTGCGCGCCGGTTGCAGAAACGGGCTGGCCACGGGTCAAACCGTCGGTCGAGTCCATCGCGATGGTGCGCACGGTGTTTTCACCGAGGTGCTGCGCCACTTCGAGGACGAGGCGGTTGCCGTTATTGTCGGTTTCAAGCGCCGAAAGGATAGCGGGCAGGGCGCCGTCAAACGATACGTCGACGACCGCGCCGATGACCTGCGAAACGCGGCCGGTTGCAGCAACCGATGCCTTCTTGGCAGGCGCAGCAGCCTTCTTCGCGGGTGCCTTGGGTGCGGCAGCGGCCTTAGCCGGAGCCTTCTTCGCCGGAGCGGCCTTGGCGGCAGCAGCCTTGGGAGCGGCGGCCTTTGCAGCGGTTTTCTTCGGGGCGGTAGCCATGTTCGTCTTCCTTGCCTTTTGGATATCTTAGAGCGCTTCGGCGCCCGAAATGATTTCAACGAGTTCGGTGGTGATCGCAGCCTGACGGGTGCGGTTATACTGGATGGTCAGCTTGTTGATCATGTCGCCTGCGTTGCGCGTGGCGTTGTCCATGGCCGTCATCTTCGAGCCCTGTTCCGACGCCGCATTTTCGCGCTGGGCGCGGAGCAGCTGGACAGCCACATTGCGCGGCAGCAGGTCGGCGAGGAGTTCTTCCTCATCGGGTTCATATTCGACCGAGGCTGTTGCACCAGCGGGGGCATTGTCGTTCGACAATGCAACCGGCATCAACTGCAATTCGGTCGGCTCCTGCGTAAGGACCGAGACGAATTTGTTGAAGAACAGATGCGCGACATCAAATTCGCCGCCTTCAAAGCGTGCGATCAAATCGTCCGACCAGCTTTTGACGGCGTCATAGCCGAGCTTGCCCAGATCACCGGGTTCCACGCTTTCGACAATGTCATTGCGATAGAAACGGACAAGTCCGTCCTTGGCCTTTTTGCCGATCGTGTAGAATTTGACGGTCTTGCCCTGGCCCTTCAACTCGTCGGCGCGCTTGCGGGCGAGGCGGACGATGTTGGTGTTGAACGCACCAGCCAGACCCTTGTCGCTGGTAGCGACGACGAACAGGTGGACATCGTCCTTGCCCGTTCCGGCAAGAAGCTTGGGCGATTGCGGGCCGACGGTGACCTTGGAAGCGATGGACGAAACCACCTTCTCCAAACGCTCGGCATAAGGACGCGAGGCTTCAGCAGCCTCTTGCGCGCGCTTCAGCTTCGCGGCGGCGACCATCTTCATCGCCTTGGTGATCTTCTGGGTCGATTTGACCGAGTTGATCCGTATTTTGAGGGCTTTCAACGATGCCATCTCAATTCCCTTTTTTCGTTATTCCCGCGAAGGCGGGAATCCATCACCTGAGCTGTAAATTTCCATCTTGGGTGATGGACCCCCGCCTGCGCGGGGGTGACGAGTGTGTGGTTTAATCCTTACGCAAATGTCTTCACAAACTTGTCGAGTGCGGCAACCAGCGCCTTCTTGCTGTCATCGCTGAAGTCGCGGCTGTCGCGAATGCCCTTCAGCACGTCGGCATGGTTGGCGCGCAGGTCAGCAAGCATCGCTTCTTCAAAGCGCGTCACGTCGCTGGTGGCGATGCCGTCGAGATAGCCATTGGTGCCGGCGAAGATCGAGCAGGTCTGCTCTTCGAACGGCAGCGGGCTGTACTGCTTCTGCTTGAGCAGCTCGGTCAGGCGCGCACCGCGGTTGAGCAGCTTCTGCGTCGAAGCATCAAGGTCCGAACCGAACTGGGCGAAGGCCGCCATTTCGCGATACTGGGCGAGTTCGAGTTTGATCGAACCCGACACCTTCTTCATCGCTTTGGTCTGTGCAGCGGAACCCACGCGGCTGACCGAAAGACCGACGTTAATCGCAGGGCGGATACCCTGATAGAAAAGGTCGGTTTCAAGGAAGATCTGGCCGTCGGTGATCGAAATCACGTTGGTCGGGATATAGGCCGAAACGTCACCGGCCTGCGTTTCGATGATCGGCAGTGCGGTCAGCGAACCACCGCCATTGGCGTCCGACATCTTTGCAGCGCGCTCAAGAAGGCGGCTGTGGAGATAGAAAACGTCACCCGGATAGGCTTCACGGCCCGGCGGGCGACGCAGCAGCAGCGACATCTGGCGGTAAGCGACGGCCTGCTTGGAAAGGTCGTCATACACGATCACGGCGTGCATGCCGTTGTCGCGGAAAAATTCACCCATGGTCACGCCGGTATAAGGCGCTAGATACTGCAGCGGAGCAGGTTCCGAAGCGGTTGCGGCGACGACGATCGAATATTCCATCGCGCCCTGCTCTTCGAGTGCGCGGACGATCTGTGCGACGGTCGAGCGCTTCTGGCCGACGGCGACATAGATGCAGTACAGCTTCTTCGATTCGTCCTTGCCCTGGTTGACGCCCTTCTGGTTGATGAAGGTGTCGATGGCGACGGCGGTCTTACCGGTCTGACGGTCACCAATGATCAATTCGCGCTGGCCGCGGCCAACGGGGACGAGCGCGTCGAGTGCCTTGAGGCCGGTCTGCACGGGTTCGTTCACCGACTGGCGCGGGATGATCCCGGGGGCTTTTACTTCAACGCGAGCGCGCTTCGTTGTCTTCAGCGGGCCCTTGCCGTCAATCGGGTTGCCAAGGCCGTCGACCACGCGGCCGAGCAGTTCCTTCCCAACGGGAACGTCCACGATGGTGCCGGTGCGCTTTACGGTATCGCCTTCGCGGATTTCCGCGTCCGAACCGAAAATCACGACGCCGACATTGTCCGCTTCGAGGTTGAGCGCCATGCCCTTGATGCCGTTGGCGAATTCGACCATTTCACCGGCCTGAACATTGTCGAGGCCGTGGATGCGGGCGATACCGTCACCCACCGAAAGCACGGAGCCGACTTCGCTCACTTTTGCTTCGGTGCCGAAATTGGCGATCTGGTCCTTGATGACCTTTGAAATTTCTGCGGCGCGGATATCCATGGTTTAGCCTTTCATCGCTTGCGCGAGGGAGTTCAAACGGGTTTTGATCGAATTGTCGATCAGGGTGCTTCCGATCTTGACGGTCAGGCCGCCGAGGATCGTGGGATCGATTTTGGCGCTGATCGCGACATCGCGACCGACGCGCTCTTTCAGCTTTGCCGAGAGGGACTTCATCTGCGCAGCCGACAGTGCATGCGCGCTGGTCACTTCTGCGGTGATTTCGCCGCGATGCGCCGAAGCGAGCGATGCAAATGCGCGGGCGACGTCGGCGGTTTCAGCAAGACGACGATTCTCTGCAAGCACGCCGAGCGTCTTCGCGGTCAGCGCGTCGAGCTTCAAAGCCTTGGCAATCGCAGCAACAGCCTTTTTGGCGGCATCGCGCGAGATCGAGGCATTGGTCGTGAGCGAGGCAAAATCGCTCGATTCGTTCAGAGCTTTCTGCACCTTTGCAAGGCTGGCTTCGACTGCGTCGATTGCCTTTGCCTCGCGTGCCAGATCGAACAAAGCGGTAGCATACCGCCCTGCAAGGCTGGCTTGCACATTAGCCTGATTGCCGCCGGAGTTATCCACGCGTTTTCGTGTCCCTGTACAGACTGGAATATATGTCGCGACTGAAGCGCAAGGGAATCGTTCCCTCACAAAGTCGAGGGGCCGGTAGCAGGGGATTTGCTGCGATGCAAGATAGGGATTGGGGTTGTTTTCATTGAAGCCCAAGCCACCGCCAACTCGTCATTCCCGCGAAGGCGGGTAATCGCGGATGACCGCTGGTCAATACATCACCAGAGCTTTCCTTTTCAACGATGGTTGCGTTATGCCTTTGCCTTAGGTGATGGATTCCCGCCTTCGCGGGAATGACGAAGTGACTGGAGGATTCGCGCCATGGGCCAAATGATCAAAATGAAAATGTCAGACGGCGTGGAAATCGCTGTCTATCACGCTGAAGCGGAAGGTGAGCGCAAAGGCGGATTGGTTTTGATCCAGGAGATTTTCGGTGTCACTGATCATATCCGCGATCTGTGCGATGAATATGCAGCCGATGGCTATGAAATCCTTTCCCCCGCCTTATTCGACCGCGAACATCCCGGTTTCGAATGCGACTATACCGGCCCCGAATTCGAACGCGCGGTCGAGCTGGCGCGCAAGCTGCACCCGTTTGACCAGTCGCTCGCCGATGCGCAGATCTGCATAGATGCGCTAAAGGATAAAGGCCCCGTCTTCATCACCGGCTATTGCTATGGCGGTTCGGTCGCCTGGCGGATGGCGCAGATCAGCCCGGATCTGGCAGCTTCTTCTTCTTATTATGGCAGCATGGTGCCGACCATCTTTGCCGATCCCGCCCCGCGCTGTGCGACCATCGCCCATTTCGGCCGCTTTGATCAAGGTATACCGATGGAGGACGTCGAGGCGCTGATCGAAAAGGCGCATCCGACCGCGCAGATATTCGTCTATGACGCCAACCACGGCTTCAACAGCGACCGGCGCAAGGATTATCACGAACCGAGTTCGGAGTTGGCGAGGGAGCGCACGCTGGCGCTGTTCAAAGCCTGCGGCGGCTGATGTGGCTCGCTTTCTGATAGTTTTGCCGCAAAGCGATTTCGATCCGACAGAAGTTGCTGTTCCTTGGAAGGCTTGGGTCGAGGCCGGTCATATAGTCAATTTTGCAACGGAAACTGGCCGACCTGCGGCGTGCGATTCGGTTACGCTTACCGGAGATGGTTTGCCAATTTGGGCCAAATCGCTTCAGGCGCGCCCGGAAAATACGGCGCATTATAGGGACATGGTCTCGTCAGTCGAATTTCTGAATCCGATGAGCTGGGTTTCGGTTAATGTTCCGGATTTTGCGGTAATCCACTTTCCCGGCGGCCATGCTCCGGGCATGAAACCCTATCTGGAAAGTGCCGAAGTGCAGCGGATAGCGCGTGCGGCTTTCGCTGTGGATTTGCCGGTATCGGCCATATGTCATGGCGTAATTCCGCTTGCCCGTGCAGGATTGCTGAATGGTCGGCGGACCACCGCACTTACCGCGAAGATGGAAGGAATTGCGGTCGCGTTGACCAAATCCCGCCTCGGCAATCACTACCAAACCTATCCGCAGAGTGTCGAGGATGAGGTGCGTGCGAATTTGGCCAAGTCTTCCGATTTTGAAACGGGGCCACTTTTCCCTAGATACGCAACGGCAGCAAAACCACATGTCGGCTTCATCGTCAGGGACGGTAATTATGTTTCCGCTCGCTGGCCCGGTGACGCGTGGACATTGGCCGATGAACTGTTGAAAATAATCTGATTATTCGAACCAGACCGGTGTAGCTTTGAAGCTGGGCGTTTTTGATCGAGGATCGACTTCGGTGCCAGTCAGGATATTGGCCTCTGGATAATAGGCCATCACGCTGCCTTTGGCCAAATCAAAGGCTTTGATTGTCACGCCTTCCATTCGACCGTGCGCCGAAACCAGTGTCGCAGTGCCACCTTCGACCAGGCGATGCGCAGCAATATCTTCCGCTGATAGCATCACCGTCCAGCGATCGGCATTGCCGCGATAGCTGTCGGTGCGTTCGTAGATGATGGTGTTGAACTGCCCTTCGGAACGAATCGTCGTCAGGATTAATGGCGCTCCATGCGGTTCAGGCGTCGGCCGGGTAACAAAATGGGCCTTTTGGTCATCGGTCTGGAATGCCGGCGTGTGCAGCAGGCGGTTGGCGATGTGAAATTCCTGTTTGGCCACATCAATGTCTGCCAGCGGTTCCATTCCCGGCACGATTTTCGCAATCGCCTCCCGGATGGTCCGGTGTTGCTTGAAGGCCTGCCAGTCGATTGGGCTATTGGGCAAAAGGCGGGAAGCAATATCGGCCAGGATAGTTACTTCGGGCCGCACATTGTCGAGGCGGTCAATGCCGCCATCGGATAGGCGCACAAAATTGAACATCGATTCCTGCGTTGTCGGCTGCCATTCCTCGTCGCGCGCTGTCACCGGCAGGATCAGGCTTTCGCCAGTATCAACGCCATCGACATGTCCGCGGTTGATTGTTGTTGTCAGGAACAGTTTGAACCCGATCCGGTCCATCGCGGCACGCGCCCAGCCGGACTGCGGATTGGCCTGCAACAAATTGCCGCCCATAATGATTGCCGCGTCAATATTGCCTGCTTCAGCGGCCTTCATTGCCACCATGGTGTCGTGACCTTTGGCTTGGGGCAGGGTGATGCCAAAGGCGGATTCCATCGCCGCCAGAACATCGCTGGCAAGCACAGGCTTTACCCCGATCGTGCCGATGCCCTGCACATTGCTGTGCCCACGCAGCGGAAGCAGACCCGCGCCCGGACGACCAATCATCCCGCGCAGCAGCGCCAGATTGGCGATATACTCAACCGTATCCGATCCGTGGACATGGTGGGTAACGCCCATGCCCCAGGCAAAAACCGCATTTTTGGCATTGGCATAAAGTGCGGCAACGCGTTCGATATCGGCGCGTGATAGTCCCGACGCTTGTTCGATTGCCGCCCATTCCTGCTGCTCGACATCCGCACGCCATTCGACGAAGCCGGTGCAATGATCGACGATGAATTCGGTGGTTTCCGCGCCCAAAGCCAGCACCGCTTTTGAAAGCCCCTTGAGCAAAGCCATATCACCGCCGATGCGCGGTTGCAGATAGTCGGAGGCGATCTCGGTCCCGCCCGACAGCATAGAGCGCGCACTTTTGGGGACGGCAAATTTGACGAGGCCGGGTTCCTTGGCAGGGTTGATGAACACTACCTCACCGCCCCGTTCGCGTACGCCCTTCAACTGGTGGATGAAACGCGGATGGTTGGAGGAGGGGTTGGCACCGATGACCAGCAGGAAATCGGCCAACCCCAAATCAGCCAGTTCGACTGTTGCCGTGCCTGTGCCGATGGTGGTGTCCAGACCTACGCCGGTCGCCTGGTGGCAATAATAAGAGCAGTTGTTGACATTGTTCGTGCCCCAGGCGCGGGCGAGCAATTGAAAGACAAAGCCGGCCTCGTTCGACGAACGGCCCGACGAGTAAAAGAAGCTGCGGCTCGGCTCTATCTCGCGCAATCGCGCAGCTGCATGGTCGAGCGCCCAGTCCCACTCGACTGGCTGATAGCGGTCACTGCCCGCAGGTTTGTAGATCGGCGTGCCCAGCCTTCCCAAGTGCTCAAGTTCATAACCGTCGAGTTCGCGCAGGTCATCGAGGCTGTGCGTCAGAACTTCGATCGGGATCGGCTGCTGGATATCGGTTGATTGCGCCTGGATCGACTTGTTGCACACGCTTGGAAATTCACCCAATTCGTTGACCATCCCGCCGCGTTGGCCGCCCATGCCCAGCCCGCACGCCTTGCAAGCATTGTGCGACGTGAGCGCCTTGGCGCTGTTTTTGAGGCCGATACGCCGCGCCGTGGCAAGTGCATAAAGGACCTTTTTGGGGCCACCACCGACTGTCTGTTTGGTCATGTCTTTCGAATAGAGGCAGATGACCGACTTTGAAAGCAAGATACGGGACGCGGTCCCCTTTGGTTGCGCCTATTCGGTAGACAACGATCAAAGGAGAACGCGACATGACTTACAAAATTACCGGACTATCGCCAGCCGCGCATGCGCATCTGTTCGAAATGGACGATGCGCAACTGGCCCAGATCAATGCTCGACGCGTAGTAGCAGCGGCCAGCAAGGGCTTCCCGTGCCGCGTTTCCCTCGAAGATGCGCGAGAGGGCGAGAAGCTGATCCTGCTCCACCATGTCAGCCATGACGTCGCGACGCCGTATCGCTCCGCTTATGCGATATATATTCGAGAAACCGCGACAGAGGCTGTAGAATATTTTGATGAAACGCCACCGGTGTTTGAAGGCCGACCAATTGCGCTGCGCGGTTTTGATGTCGACGGAAATCTGCGCAATGCAGCTCTCGCGCTACCCGGGCTGGCCGACACGCGCATTCGCGAACTATTCGACAACGCCGAAATCGCCTATATCCACGCGCATAATGCCGCGCATGGTTGTTTTTCGGCGGCGATAGAACGAAATTGAGATGATTGACGCTGACACCGCTTGGAATGCCGTATTGCGCCGTGACCGTGCCTTTGACGGACGCTTCGTGACCGGCGTGCTGACAACGGGCATCTATTGCCGTCCGAGTTGCGCTGCGCGGCACCCGGCTCGCGCCAATGTACGCTTTTATACGGATGGCGCGGCGGCCCGGCAAAGCGGGCTGCGACCGTGCAAGCGCTGCCTGCCCGATGATGCCGGGCGCGACGAGGTAGCTTTGGCGAAAGCGCTCGATCTGTTGCGTGCCGAAGTGCCACCTGCACTCGAAGAACTGGCGGCGGCGGTCGGCTATGCGCCGCATCATTTTCACCGGCTGTTCAAGCGTGCCACCGGGGTGACCCCTGCCGCCTTTGTACGCGCTGAACGCGCCAAAAGGGCGACCTCAGCCTTGGCGACCGAAGCACGGGTGACCGATGCCATTTACGAGGCAGGCTATTCGGGCCCCAGCCGCTTTTACGAAGATACGAAAGGACGACTGGGAATGACACCGAGCGCATGGAAAAATGGTGGGGCAGGCGCGCTCATACGCTGGGCAGTGGTCGAAACCTCGCTCGGCCAAATGCTTGTCGCTGCAACGGAAAAGGGGATTTGCCGATTGTCCTTTGACGAGGATGAGCAAGCCTTGGTTGCGCGCTTTCCAAGGGCCCAGATATTGCCAGCCGATGCGACGATCAGTGCGATGATTTCGGGGGCTGTAGCAGCCGTCGAAAACCCGGCGCGGATGCCTGACTTACCGTTGGACGTCGCCGGCACGGCGTTTCAGGAAGCGGTTTGGCAGGAGCTCCGTCGTATTCCGATTGGAGAAACCCGAACCTATGCAGATATTGCGGCGGCGGTCGGAAAGCCCAAGGCTGTGCGCGCGGCAGGCTCGGCCAACGGCGCGAATAATGTCGCGGTTCTGATCCCATGCCACCGCGTGATCCGCACCGATGGTAGTCTTGGCGGCTATGCCTATGGTCTGGAACGCAAGGCAAGGCTGCTCGAACGGGAAGGTGCCGGCTGACTCGGCCCACACCCCCATGCTATAATTTTCGCTATAGTGCGGATTCGCAGCTATTGGCGGATATCGCAGGGTTTTTACATCCCTGACGTAATAATACTAACGGTCTGTTCACCCTTTTCCGCCATAGCGAATGCGATGCTGTGCGCAGTGCAGCTTGTTTTTCGGGTGTAACCCTGCGGGTTTCGCGCGGGTTGAAAGGGAATGAACATGGGCAAGTCGTTGAAGTTCAAAGCATTGTTGGCTATCAGCGCCAGCAGCTTGGCGATCACCGGCTGTTCGTCGGTCGGCGGTTCGAATCTGCCTGCAGCCCCGGCGATTCCGGCCCAGCAGCAAGCGAGCGATGAATATATCATCGGTCCGCTTGACCAGATCACCATCTTCGTCTGGCGCAATCCGGAATTGGGCGCGAAAGTGCAGGTTCGACCCGATGGTCGCATTACTACCCCGCTGATTACGGATATGCCGGCTGCCGGCAAGACCGCAACGATGTTGCAGCAGGATATCAAGTTGCAGCTTTCGCAATATATCAATGATCCGATTGTGTCGGTCATCGTCAACGAATTTGCGGCGACCAACAACCAGCAGGTACGTATTGTTGGCGCGACCGAAAAACCGGCCTCCATTCCCTACCGCGCGGACATGACCTTGCTTGACGCGATGATCGCGGTTGGTGGGCTGTCCGAATATGCTGCGGGTAATAAGGCCCGGCTCGTCCGTCACAACAAGGCGACCGGGCAAAGCCAGGAATATGCGCTGCGCATTGGCGACCTGATCAAACGCGGCGACAGTAAGGCCAACGTACTGCTGCAACCGGGCGATGTGATCATCATCCCCGAAAGCATGTTCTAAAAGGTAGCGGCAGAGCGATATGAACGGATTGTACGACGAACTGCGCATCGCCGTCCACAGTGTGTGGAACCGTCGCTGGCTGGCGCTTGCCATCGCCTGGGGCGTCTGTCTGCTCGGCTGGTTGGTCGTATCGTTAATCCCCGCCAGCTATGAATCGAGCGCGCGCATCATGGTGCGAAGCCAGACGGTTCTGTCGGAAAAGGTTGGGATTACCGCCAATGAAAGGCGCAAATCTGTCGAGCGGCTGCAACAGACACTGAATTCGTCTGCCAATCTGGAGAAAGTTGTCAAAGGCACCGATCTCGGGCGCTCGGTCGTCTCCGAACAGGAACTGGCGAGCGCCATCGATGGCATTCGCAAGAACATCGCGATCAAGCCGGATGTAACCAACGAAAACAGTTTTTCGATTACAGCATCACACACATCGCCAAAGATGGCGCGTGATATTGTGCAAAAGCTGATCGATATTGCCGAGGAAGAGAGCATTTCGGGCGATCGCGGTGAAATGAATACGACGCTGCGCTTCCTTGATGCGCAGCTTGAGGCGCGACAGAAAGACCTGCAGGAAGCAGAGGCGAAGCGGGTCGCGTTTGAAACGCAGAATCTGGGTATGTTGCCTGGTGTCGGGTCGGTTTCGGCACGGATGGAAGCGGCTCGCGCCGAACTTGGTCAGATAGACTCGCAGCTCATCCAGGCGCGTAGTGCATTGTCGGCGTTGAACAGCCAGCTGGCGGGAACACCGCGAACGCTTGCCGGTGCCGGCGGCGGTGGCAGTCCGCTGGCCTCGGCGCAGGGTGAACTCGCCACGATGAAAGCGCGCGGCTATACTGACGACCACCCTGATGTCATCGCGATAAAGAGCCAGATTGCGGCCTTGCGCGCCCAAGGCGCAGGCAGTGGCGGCGGCAATTACGGCATGCCGAATCCGGCCTATGCCTCGCTGCAATCGATGAAGGCGGAACGCGAAGCTGCGGTTACCGCTCTGTCCGCGCGCAAATCGGCCTTGCAATCCGACATGACCCAACTTGCGGCCAAGCAAACATCCGAACCCGGCGTTTCGGCGGAATATGCCCGGATCAATCGCGATTATGAGGTTCTGAAAACCCAATATGACAAACTACTCACCGACCGCGAAGCGATCCGCCTGCGCGGGCAGGTTGAAAACCAGACGGGTGCGGTGCAGTTTCAGGTTGTCGACAAGCCTGCCATTCCCGGGTCACCTGCGAAGCCGAACCGGCCGCTTTTGCTTGCCATGGTGCTGCTCGCAGGCCTCGGCGCAGGGGCTGGAACGGCATTCGCTTTGGGTCATTTACAGACCAGTTTTCCCACAGCGGCCAAGTTGGAAAAAGCCAGCGGCTTGCCGGTCATCGGTAGCATTTCGCAAATGTTGACCAGCGCCCAGCGTGAGGAACGCAAGAAGAAGATGAAAATGTTTGTCGGCGGCACAGGCGCATTGTTCGGTGTCTTCGTTCTGCTGGTCATTGTCGAATTCATCCAGCGTGGCATGGCGGCATGAAGGGGCCAGATAAAATGAACAAGCACACCCCTATCAAGCCGCCGGCGTCTCTGCTCGAACGTGCGAACGAACTCTATGATTTTGGCGCTGCCCTGCGCGGTGGTGCACCCGCACCTGCGCCAATTGTTGATGAACAGACGGTGGAGACAGCACCGGTGAAGCCTGTTGCGCCCGCAGTTGCTCCGGCAGCGGTTATGGTGTCACCAACTCCGGCTCCGCGTTCGCCGACACGCGGGATAAAGCCTGTGGCCAAGGTTGATCGCGAACGACTGTTGTCGCTCAATTTCATTGACCCCTACGGCTCGGTTACCGGCCTTTCGGAAGAATTCCGCATCGTCAAACGCCAGCTACTATTGGCTGCCCGTGGTGGTAAGGGCGTTGACGCCATTCCGCATGGCGAGCGGATACTGATCTGCTCGGCAAACCCCAATGAAGGCAAAACCTTTTGTGCCGTCAACCTCGCTTTGTCGATGGCGTCGGAAAAGGACAATCGCGTCCTTCTGGTCGATGCCGATTTCGCCAAGCCCAGCGTGCTGGCAAGATTGGGTATCGAAGGCGGGCGCGGATTGATGGATGCGCTGGCGGACCCCGCTATCGACGTTGAGGATTTGGTAATCGAAACCGATATTGAAGGTCTGTCGATCCTGCCCGCCGGTGCGCAGACCAATCAGGATACCGAATATCTGGCTGCGTCACGCACAGCTGCCGTACTCGACCAACTCACCCGCCACGATCCGTCGCGCATCATCATTTTCGATTCTCCCCCCGCGCTGGCAGCCTCACCCGCTTCGGTGCTGGCTTTGCATGTCGGGCAAGCGGTGATGGTCGTCCATGCGGATGTCACCACCGACAGCGCATTACGTGATGCACTCTCGCTGCTTAGCGGCTGCGAGCATATCCAGCTGCTTCTCAACCGCGCCAAATTCTCCCCAACTGGACGCAAGTTCGGCAATTATTATGGATATGGAGCATAATATGCCCAGACTATTCCTTCCCAAAGCAAAGCATGCGCTGCTGCTAGGCGTGGCAGTCGCTGCCGCGCCGCTGCCAGCCTATGCGCAGATTCTGGAAACCGAGTGGGAACCGATGGATGCCGAGGCTGCGCCGGTTCAATCGGATGAAGCCGCCCCCAAAAGAGTAGCGGCAGAACGTCAACGTCTGGAGGTCACTCCTTATATCGAGGCGCAGCAGGTTCTGCTTGCGGACCTCGACGATGGTGGCGACGTCCTGACCTATTCGACTATTGCTGTGGGTGTTGAAGCCTCGGTCAGCGAACGCAATGCACAGGCGCAGGTCAATGTCCGTTACGAGCGGCTGATTGGCTATGACAGCAATGTCCGCGACCAGGATATTGTCAGCGGCCTTGCGCGCGGTACCGCACGGTTGGGTAAGAATGTCAGTATAGAGGCGGGTGGTTATGCCAGCCGGTCAAAAATCGACAATCGCGGTGTAACGCCGGGGACGATATTGGGGCGAACAGACAATGTCAGCCAGGTCTATTCGATTTATACAGGCCCGACTTTCGCCGCGCAGATTGATGACCTGACGGTCGCTGCGGCCTATCGCATGGGCTATACCAAAGCCGAGGATGGCAATGTCGGGCCGCTCGCTCCCGGTCAGATTGCTGGCCCCGCTTTTGACGACAGTGTCAGCTATTCGGCCAATGCCACCTTTGGCATGCAGCCCGGACGCCTGCCTTTTGGCTGGGCCGTCGGCGGCGGTTGGGCGCGCGAGGATGCAAGCCAACTCGACCAACGATTTGACGACCGCTATCTGCGTGCAGATATTACCGTACCGGTTTCGCCGACGCTCGCTGTAGTCGGCGGAATTGGGTACGAAGATGTAGAAATTTCGGAGCGTGATGCGCTTCGCGATGGCGCAGGTATCCCGATCACTACTGCCAGCGGTCGCTATATTACCGACCCCAATTCGCCCCGTCTGACCGCTTATGAAAGCGACGGCCTGATATGGGATGCAGGCGTTTTGTGGCGGCCCAGCCGTCGCACCTCGCTAGAGGCACGTTACGGCCACCGCTATGGCAGCGACACCTATTATGGCAGTTTCTCTTATGCGCCATCCGAACGGATGGGCGTCAATGTTTCGGTCTATGACACGGTTTCAGGCTTTGGCACATCGCTAAACCGGACATTGGCCTCGCTGCCGGGACAGTTCACGACCATCCGCAACCCGTTGTCAGGCGATCTGGGCGGCTGCGCTTTTGGGCAGGCTGGTGCAACCTGTTTCAACAACGGTCTCGGGTCGCTGCGTCCCGCACCCTTCAGAACGCGGGGCATCACGGCATCGATGGTCGCCAATTCTGGCGGGTGGAGCACAGGCCTTGCCGCTGGCTATAACCGCCAGAAATTCCTGACCTCTGCATTCGGCGCATTGCCCGAACTGTCCGGATTGATTGACGAAAATTATTTCATTGTCGGCACCTTGGGTCGCGAACTCGACCGCCGGTCGCGCTTTGAAACCAATGTCTATGGCAACTATATCGATCCGGGATTCAACCTCGCATCCGACATTTATAATATCGGCGCCAACGCTGCTTATTATCGCCAGATATGGCGCGGGCTGACTGCAGGCGCAGCGGTTGGTATCGATAGCGTCAAGCAGGAAGAATTTGACGGTGAAGTATCGGCGTCGGCGCTGCTCGGTATGCGGTATAGCTTTTAAGCCCTGGCGACAGGAAAGATTGGATAAATCATGTACGATCAGTTTTATGGCCTGTCCGGACGCCCGTTCCAGCTGACCCCCGACCCGCATTATTATTTTGAAAGCGGTACGCACCGCAAGGCACTGTCCTATCTGGGCTATGGTCTCGCGCAAGGTGAAGGCTTCATCGTTATCACGGGTGAAGTGGGCTCGGGCAAATCGACCTTGGTCAGCCATTTGATGCAGACCATCGACAAAGCGCGGTTGACCGCGGCGACGGTGGTGACCAGTCAGCTCGACGGCGAAGACATGGTACAGATGGCTGCCGAAAGTTTTGGTATCGACACGCGCGGTCTGGATAAGGCTTCGACCTTAAAGGCGATCGAGAATTTCCTTCATTCCGAAGCACGCGCCGGACGTCGCTGCCTTCTGGTTGTCGACGAAGCCCAAAATCTGGCGATAGATGCTCTGGAAGAGCTGCGCATGCTGTCCAACTTTCAACTGGGATCGACTGCCTTGTTGCAGATATTCCTGCTCGGCCAGCCGGAGTTCCGCGATCTCGTTCAAGGCGCGCCCGAACTGGAGCAGCTGCGTCAGCGGGTGATTGCGACGCACCATCTGGAAGCAATGGATGCGGACGAGGTCGAACCCTATGTCGTCCACCGTCTGCAGTGCGCCGGCTGGACGGGGCGCCCCCAACTGACGCCAGATGCCTTTGCGGCCTTGTTTGATGAAACCGGCGGCGTGCCGCGCAAGCTGAACGCGTTGATGAACAGGGCACTGTTGATGGGGGCGGTTGAGCAGCTCGATACGCTGAATGGTGATCTGATAGCGGCGGTCATTGCTGACATGACTGGCAAGCGTTTCGCCTATGAAGCACCACTTTCCGATCACGCGCCTGCTGAAGCAATCGCCCATTTCGAACGCCAGGCTGCAGCCGGGATTGCGGAGCAGGCAGGTGCCGCAATCACTGCGCCAGTTGCCGCTTCGGCGCAGCCTCCTTCGGTTGAACATGCTGCAGTCGCTGCCTTGCAGAGCCGGATTGAGCAGCTTGAGACGCATATGGTTGAACAGGACGCTGTCCTGCGACGCGTGCTTGCAATGTTGATCGACTGGATGGAAAAGGAAAACCAGACGCTCGCTGGGGAAATCCGTTCGATCCGCGCGGCATAGTTCTCGGTCGACAGAAAAAGGAAATCATTTGTGCGCAACGCACTATCTGTCGATGTTGAAGACTGGTTTCATGTCGGCGCGTTCGAACGCGTCATAAAGCCCGGCGATTGGTCGGGGCTGGAATGCCGCGTTGAGCGTAACACCGATATCTTGCTCGAAATGTTTGCAGCGAGCGCAATAAAGGCGACATTTTTCACTTTGGGCTGGGTGGCGGAGCGCTATCCGGCATTGATGCGACGCATTGCGGATGCTGGGCATGAACTGGGCAATCATGGATCAAACCATGACCGCGTGTTCACCCTGACGCCTGAGCAATTCCGCGACGATATAGAACGGGCGCGCAAGACGATTGAAGATGCCAGCGGCGCAAAAGTGAACGGCTATCGCGCACCCAGCTTTTCTATCGATAAGCGCACGCCATGGGCACATGAAGTGCTGGCAGAGCAGGGTTATGTTTATTCGTCCAGCGTCGCGCCTATCCAGAGTGATCATTATGGCTGGCCTGAAGCGCCGCGATTTGCCTTCAAACCCGTGCCGGGTTCCGATCTGATCGAAATACCGGTTACAACGGCGGTTTTTGCCGGAAAGCGTTTGGCTGCGGGCGGTGGCGGCTATTTCCGGTTGCTGCCATATGCCTTTTCCCGTTGGGCGATGCGGCAGGTCAATGATGAAGACCTGCGCCCGGCGATTATCTATTTCCATCCTTGGGAAATTGACCCAGGCCAGCCGCGCGTAGCCAACGCCCCGATCAAGTCGAAGTTGCGGCACTATACCAATCTGAAAACGATGCAGGGCAAACTCCAGCGCCTGATATCTGATTTTGAATGGGACCGGCTCGACGCGATAGTGGCCGAAGAACAAGGGCGGATCAGATGAATGCGCCTTTATTGTCTGAAACTATTGTCATTCGGCGTACCGATTTGCGCGATGCAAACCATTGTGCGCGAATGGACGATTGGGTTCGTGTTCAGCAGGGTTCGACGCCCTTTCATCTGACGTCATGGCTTTCTGCCATAGCCAAGGCGACCGGCAATGCGGCTTATGCCATTGTTGCTGAAAATGAAGCTGGCGACATCAAGGGCCTGGTACCCTTACACGCCGTCGGGTCGCCGTTATTTGGTCGCGCCTTGGTATCCAGCGGCTTTGCGGTTGGCGGCGGGATCTTGGCCGGATCGCAGGGCGTGGCGGATCGTTTGGCGGACGCTGTATGGGAACTGGCAGTCGAGTTGAAATGCCCAACTGCTGAACTACGGGGCGGAGCAATCCCGCATCAAGGCTGGACAATCCGGAGCAATGCGCACGCGAATTTCGACCGCGCACTGGCGGGCGATGACGAGGCAGAACTGCTCGCTATCCCGCGCAAGCAACGGGCGGAGGTGCGCAAGGGGCTGGATAAGGGATTGGTGATCGAAACCGGCAATGGCCAGCGCGATCTCGACTGGCACTACCGCGTCTATGCCGAAAGCGTGCGCAATCTCGGTACGCCAGTATTTCCTCGAGCGTTGGTGGCGGAGACGTTGAAGGCGTTTGGCGATGACGCCGATATCCTGACCGTATTGTCGGATGGAAAGCCGGTAGCGAGTGTTTTGAGCCTCTATTTCAACGGCGCCGTGATGCCCTATTGGGGCGGGGGTGTGTGGGAAGCGCGGACGCTGCGGGCCAATGATGTGATGTATTATGCGCTGATGAACCATGCGCGCCGGCGCGGCTGCACGCGGTTTGATTTCGGGCGATCGAAGATGGAGTCGGGCGCCTATTTCTTCAAGAAAAACTGGGGGTTCGAGCCGGAACCTCTGGCTTATTCTATGCGGACTGCGGACGGATCGGAGCCGCGCGACGTCAATCCGAATAGCGCGAAATATAGGTCAGTTGTCTCTGCATGGCAGAAACTGCCTTTGCCCATCGCAAATATGATCGGCCCCTGGATTTCCAAGGGTCTCGGCTGATGCGCGAGATATTGTTCCTCGCCCACCGCGTCCCCTGGCCCCCGGACCGCGGCGACAAGATCCGTTCTTTCCATATCCTCAAAAAACTGCAGACGATGGCGCCGGTGCATGTCGGTGCCTTCGCCGATGACGCGCGTGACATCGAGTGTGCCGAGGCTGAGCGTGCGGGTCTGGCCTCGCTGCGTGTCGAACTGCGTGACAAGCCGAGCTGGCTTTCGGGTGTTGAAGCACTGGCGAGCGGCAAGCCGGTTTCGCTGACAGCCTTCGGTTCGACGGCGATGCAGGATTGGGTTGATGAGCGGCTGGCAAGCGGCGCGGTCAGCCACATCTTCGTCTTCTCGGGCCAGATGGCGCAATATGTCCCCTCCAGTTTCGATGGCCGTTTCATCATGGACTTTGTCGACGTCGATAGCGCCAAGTTTGAGAGCTATGCGAACGAAGGCAACGCATTGATGCGCTGGGTCTATGCGCGCGAAGCGAAGAAGCTTTCCTACTTTGAAAGCGAAATTGCCAAGCGCGCCGATGCCAGCCTGTTTGTCAGCGAAGCCGAAGCTGCACTTTTTCGGGAGCGAAGCGAAGTAGCCAATGTCGCTGCGCTTGGGAATGGCATCGACACGGTTTTCTATGACTCGGCTGCTAAGTCCAAGAAGCTGCACCCGGTTTTCCCCGATCCCCTGATCGTCTTCACCGGGCAGATGGATTATCGCCCCAATATCGAAGCCGTCAGCGATTTTGCCCGTAACGCCATGCCAGCCATCCGGCAGGCGCATCCGGAAACCACTTTCGCGATTGTCGGACGAAATCCGACGCCTGCTGTTGTCGAACTGTCGGCGCTTCCTGGCGTACAGGTCACGGGCGCGGTCGACGATGTGCGCACATGGCTTGCAGGCGCAGATGTCGTCGTTGCGCCATTGCGGATTGCGCGCGGAATCCAGAATAAAGTGCTGGAGGCGATGGCGATGGCCAAGCCTGTTGTCGCGTCCAGCGCCGCCGCTGAAGGTATCGACGCGGTTGTTGACAAGCATCTGCTGATTGCCAAAAATGTTGAGGAAGAGGCGACCAAGGTCTCGGCGTTGCTTTCCGATACCGACAAACGCCTTCGACTTGGAGCGGAGGCCCGTGCGCATGTGATTGCCCAGTATGGCTGGGATGCGCAGCTTGCGCCGCTTGAAGCGCTCATAAAAGGTGAGGCTGCAAAATGACCGCCAACTGGCGGATATCGCTCACGCACCTGGGCATCGTCTGGGCGATGCTGTTGGCTCTATTCTGGCGCGATGCGACAGATATGGCCTCGATCTGGTGGAACAGCTCAACCTTCAACCATTGCCTGATCATCATCCCGATCCTGTGGTGGCTGGTGGATCAGCGCAAACCCGAACTGGCCAAACTTGAACCAAAGCCTTGGGCGCTTCCCTTACTTTGGATCGCAGTCGCCGCCTGTGGCTGGCTGCTAGGTGATGCTGCTGGAGTCGGATTGGCGCGGCATGTCGGGTTGGTGATGCTTTTGCAGGGCAGTGCCGCTTTGCTGCTTGGTCCGGCGGTAACGCGCGGGCTGCTGTTTCCGCTTTTCTACATGTTCTTCCTAGTGCCGTTCGGCGAGGAATTCGTGCCTGCCTTGCAGACCATCACCGCCGAAATGTGCATGTGGCTGCTCGGTTTGACCGGAATCCCGGCGCATATCGACGGCATTTACATCGCCACACCCACCGCGCTGTTCCGCGTTGCAGAGGCTTGTTCAGGGGTCAAATTCCTCGTCGCGATGGTCGCCTTGGGTGCACTGGTTTCAAACCTGTGCTTCAACAGCTGGCCACGCCGGATTGCCTTCATGGCGGCCTGTATCGCCATTCCGGTCATCGCCAACGGCCTGCGCGCCTTCGCCACCATCTATATTGCGCACCACGGCAATCTCGATTTTGCGGCCAGCTTTGACCATGTCGTTTTCGGCTGGGTGTTTTTCGGCATCGTGATCGCTTTGGTGATGGCCGCAGGTTGGCCGTTCTTCGATCGGGCGGCGGACGCGCAAACGATCCATGGGGATCAGCTGGCGAAAGTTTCCGGCACCTCGTCGAAACCCGCAATCGTATTGGGCGCGATGGCCGCAATTGTACTGCTTCCGTTCGGATGGAGTACTTACATTGCCAACCGGGAATCGCCGGTTCCGTCACAAGTAGATTTACCCGAAGTGACCGGCTGGACACGTGTGGACTATCGCCCGTTACATCCCTGGAAGCCGCAATTCGCCAAAGCCAGCCACACGCTGCTCGGCAGATATCGCAATGCGCAATGGCAAGAGGTCGATCTCTATATCGCAGTTTATGATCGACAATCCGAAGGGCGGGAGCTCGTCGGATTTGGCCAGGGCGCTGCCGGCGGAGCAAGCGACTGGTCGTGGATCGAAAATTGCGATGCGCCCGCCAATGCCCGATGTGAGCGCATAGGTACCAAGGATCAGAAGCATCGCGAGGTTATCAGCTTTTACCGTGTGAACGGCATCACCAGCGGTTCGGGTACCGCTGTCAAACTGGCGACGCTCAGGGCGAAACTGCTCGGCGGGAACCAGCAGGCGGTGGCGATATTGGTCTCCGCAGAGCAAAAAGGCCGCGAAAATCGGCGTCCGGCCATCGACTCGTTCCTCAATTCGATTCAGGATATCGATAAACTGGCTGACCGCATGGCTGGTCTGGACTAAGGCACTCAAACCATGTGCGGCATTGCCGGTATCTTCCACGTCGAAAGCTCCAAGCCGGTCGACCCAGAACGCGTCCGGCGGATGACCGACGCGATTGCGCATCGTGGGCCTGACGGTTCGGGCGTGTGGACTGCGCCGGGGATCGGATTGGGCCATCGCCGCCTGTCGATTATTGACCTTGGCGGCGGCGCGCAGCCGATGCTGACCGAGGATGAGCGTTATGCGCTCTCCTTCAACGGCGAAATCTATAATTTCCAGGAGCTGCGCAAAGAGTTGGAGGCAATGGGCCACCAGTTCCGCACGCACAGCGACAGCGAAGTGATATTGGAGGCCTATCGCGCCTGGGGCCCGAAATGTGTCGAGCGGCTGCACGGCATGTTTGTATTCGCGCTCTACGATCAGGCGAGCCGCCAACTGCTCCTCGCGCGTGACCGGTTGGGGGTAAAGCCGCTTTATCATGCGCGGCTGGCCGATGGCAGCATCATCTTCGGTTCGGAACTGAAGGCTCTTCTCGAGCATCCTGCACTACGGCGCGAGCCCGATCTGGCGATGGTCGATGACTATCTGGCTTTTGGCTATGTCCCGGATCATGGCTGCATCGTTGCAGGCGTACAGAAACTCGCGGCTGGCCATTATTGGCTGCTGACGCAGGGCAAGGCAGAGCCTGCGCCCACCCAATATTGGGATATCGATTTTTCAAATCGCGTCAAAGGCAGCGAGGCGGAACTGCAGGAAGAGCTGCTCCGGCTGATGCGGCAGGCGGTGCTCAGCCGCATGGTCGCCGATGTGCCTTTGGGGGCGTTTCTTTCGGGTGGAGTCGATAGCAGCAGTGTCGTTGCGCTGATGGCAGAGGCGTCGCGGCTGCCGGTCAAGACATGCTCAATCGGCTTCGATGTCGGCGAACTGGACGAAAGCGAATATGCGAGCCGCATCGCTAAGCGCTTCCTGACCGAACACCATTGCAAGACAGTTGCTGCCGACGATTATGGTTTGATCGATACTCTAGCCTATCATTTCGATGAGCCCTTTGCCGATGCGTCGGCGCTTCCAACCTATCGCGTCAGCGAAATGGCCCGCGAGCATGTGACCGTGGCGCTATCGGGCGACGGCGCTGATGAAGCACTGGCGGGCTATCGCCGTCATGTCTTCCACCATGGAGAGGAGCGGATGCGGGGCTTGTTGCCGCAAGCCATTCGTGGCCCGCTTTTCGGAACGCTGGGTCGGCTCTATCCCAAGGCCGATTGGGCGCCGCGCCCCCTGCGTGCCAAGACGACCCTGCTGTCGCTCGCGCGCACCGGGGCGGAGGGCTATGCCGAGGCGGTGGGCGTTACCCCGCCGCATATTCGCGACCGGCTTTATGCGCGACGCACGCAACAGTTGCTTCGCGGTTATCGCGCTGAATATCATATGCATCGGTTGATGGATAATGCCCCTGCGCGCAGCGGGCTCGATCGGGCGCAATATGCCGATATGAAGCTGTGGCTGCCCGGCGATATCCTCACCAAGGTCGATCGCACCAGCATGGCTGTGGGGCTTGAGGCGCGTGAGCCGCTGCTCGATCACCGGTTGCTTGAATTTGCGGCAAGCTTACCCGAAAATATGCGTGTTCGTGGCGGGCAGGGGAAGTGGCTGATGAAGCGGACGATGGAACGCTACCTGCCTGAAGACATTCTCTATCGCCAGAAAATGGGCTTTGTGACACCGATTGCCCAGTGGTTCCGCGGGCCATTAGCTGAAACCGCGCGCGGGATTGCATCGAACACTACTTTGGCGCGGACTGGCTGGTTCGAAAGTGTAGAAATCGCCAAACTGGCTGAAGAGCATATTTCGGGCCGGTCGGACCACAGCCGTCTGCTGTGGCAATTGCTCATGCTGGAAAAGTCGGTCGCCCGGATTTTCGGCTAAGGGTAAATCGCCCTAACGAAATATAGTCCATCAGGGGGCGCATTCAGCGCCAAAGCCGCCCGGTCTTTCGCTTCTAGCGCGAATTGTAAATCCTCGGCACTCCAGCGCCCCATGCCAACAAAGGCGAGGCAGCCGACCATCGATCGCACCTGATGGTGCAGGAAACTGCGGGCCGCTGCCTCGATCAGCACATGCTCACCCTCGCGCCGCACATCGAGCCGGTCAAGCGTCTTGACCGGGCTGTCCGATTGGCAATGCGCCGAACGGAATGTGGTGAAGTCGCGCAGGCCGACAAGGCGCTGCGCCGCTTCATGCATCGCATCTGCATCGAGCGGTTGCGGTACTTTCCATGCCCGATGCGCTTCCAGCGCCAGCGGTGCGCGACGGTTTGCGATCCGATAAACATATTCGCGCCCGATGCAGGAAAAGCGCGCATGCCAATCATCGGGAACGGTTTCGCAAGCGAGGATGGCAATCGGCTGCGGTCGTAACTGCGCATTGATGGCTCCCATCAAGCGAAAGGGTTCGATATCCTTCGCCAGTTCGACATGTGCCCGCATCGCCAGCGCATGTACACCGGCATCGGTGCGCCCGGCAGCGTGCAGTACAGCTTCCTCGCCGGTCACTCTGCCAACCGCCTCCTCGATCGACTGCTGCACCGACGGGCCATGCCCTTGCCGCTGCCAGCCCATAAAGGGAGTGCCGTCGAATTCGATAGTGAAGGCGAAGCGGGTCATGCGAGGATGGTGCCCGCGGGTATCTTGTTCCCACGCAGAAAATCCGGGAGCGGCATTGCGGGTTTTCCGGCGCGTTGGATGATGGTCGGGCGGATGGCGTTGGTTGCGCAAGCGATTACCAGTTCGTCGTCGATGGTTGTTCCGCTGGTTCCGTCAATGTCAACGATGTCGGCAGCCAACACCCGATACCGCTCGCCCTGATATTCGAAAAACGCCCCCGGAACCGGATTATATGCGCGGACCTGGCGTTCGACCACTTCGGCGCTTTGATTGAAATCCAGCCGAGCCTCGCTCTTCTCGATTTTCTGGGCATAGGTCACGCCCTCTTCCAGCTGCGCAACCGCTGGATGGTTGTCGATATCTGCCAGCACGTCGACCATCAGCTTGGCACCCAGCCGCGCCAGTTCATCGGTCAATTCGCCAGCAGTTTTGCGATCGATCGGCGTCCGCGCGTTGGCGCGCACCGGGCCGGTATCGAGACCCGCCTCCATTTGCATGACCATCACGCCGGTTTCAGCGTCACCCGCCAATATCGCGCGCTGCACAGGTGCCGCGCCTCGCCAGCGCGGAAGGAGCGATCCGTGAACATTCAGGCAGCCATATTTAGGCGCGTCGAGAATGGGTTGCGGCAATAGCAGACCATAGGCCGCGACGATTGCCGCGTCCGCGTTGAGGGCGGCAAAGGCTTCCTGCTCCTCGGCGCTTTTGAGCGACGCAGGTGTGCGCACCTCCAGCCCCAGTTCCTCGGCGCGCGCATGCACGGCGGACGGAGTCAGCTTCTTCCCACGATTGGCCGGGCGGGGGGGCTGCGAATAGACCGCGACCACATCATGCCCCGCATCGACCAGCGCGTTCAGCGTCGGCACGGCAAAATCGGGGGTCCCCATGAATATCAGGCGCATTGTCGCTCCAGCCATCACCGTAGCCCTGAGCTTGTCGAAGGGCGCTTAGAATGGCGGCGCATACCGTGAAACGGCCTTCGACAGGCTCAGGCCTGCGGTTTGTTCTTCAAACTTTCGGAGGATGCCGATAAGGCCCATCCGATGGCATCGCAAGAAATAGACGCATTGGCACAGGCATTGTCGCGGCTTCCCGGTCTCGGCCCGCGCTCGGCTCGCCGCGTCGTTCTGCATCTGATGAAAAAGCGCGAGACAGTGCTGCAACCCTTGCTGCGGGCACTTGAAATGGTCGAAGAGCGGCTTAAGACCTGTTCGACCTGCGGCAATCTGGATACCAGCGATCCTTGCGGCATTTGCGCCGATCCGCGCCGCGATACCCGCGCATTGTGCGTGGTGGAGGATGTGTCCGACCTTTGGGCGCTTGATCGCTCGCGCTTGTTTCCCGGCAAATATCATGTGCTGGGCGGGCGGCTCTCTGCGCTGGATGGCGTGCGGCCGGAAGACCTCAACATCGACCGGCTGATAACTCGTGTCGCCGTGGGGGGCATTGATGAGGTCGTGTTGGCGATGAACGCCACGCTGGAGGGTCAGACAACCGCGCATTATCTCGCCGAGCGGCTAGAAAGCTATCCTATCCGCCTGACGCAGCTCGCGCATGGCGTGCCCGTTGGCGGCGAACTCGATTATCTCGACGAAGGCACTTTGGCGCAGGCCTTGCGTGCGCGCCGTCCGGTCGGTTGACGCTGGGCTGCGCAGCCCCTATTTTAAGCGCATGGCCATATTACCGATCCTTGAAGTGCCCGACCCGCGGCTCAAAGTCATCTCGACCCCCGTCACCGAATTTGACGAGGGGCTCAAAAAGCTCGTCGAGGACATGTTTGACACGATGTACGATGCGCCCGGCATCGGTCTTGCCGCTATTCAGGTTGGCGTGCCGAAGCGCATTTTGGTGATCGATCTGCAGGAACCTGCACAACACGATCATGAGCATGGCGAGCACTGCAATCACGACCATGAAGTCGTGCGCAATCCGCGCATCTTCGTCAATCCAGAGATTCTCGATCCGTCCGAAGACTATTCGGTTTACACCGAAGGCTGCCTCTCGGTCCCCGATCAATATGCCGAGGTAGAACGTCCGGCCGCCATCCGTGCCCGCTGGCAGGATCTGGATGGCAAGGTGCATGAGGAACAGATGGAAGGCTTGATGGCCACCTGCCTACAGCATGAGATGGACCATCTGGAAGGCATCCTCTTCATCGACCACCTGTCGCGCCTGAAGCGGCAGATGGTGCTGAAGAAACTGGAAAAGCAGCGCAAGGCCGCCGCCTGATCGTTCTTCGCCGGGAATAGTTCGTTCTGTGTGGTTTTCAGATAGCGAAGTCCGTTCGCAGGGCTGCCTAAGTTCGGGACTGATTCGATTTGCGCTCATTCGAGTCTGCAAATGTCCCAAGCAACGGCGTCGGGGCTTTGACGCATAAGCGTCATACCTCCGAGCATTTGTCATGCATGTGTCACATCGTTGACATCAATTTGTAGCAAATTGAAATATTGCCAGAAAATCGCACAAATTCGATCCAATCCGCTTTTTTTACACGAACTGTAATGATAGTGTAACAAACATAATTTCGCGGAGAGGAGAATTCGTGATGAGAAAATCGACCAATTGTGTGGCAGCTGCCGTTGCTCTGCTCGCAACTTCTTCGGTCATGGCCGAAAGCCGGAATTTCGAAATCGGTTACGAACGCGGTGCGTTGGGTTTTGAAGCGCTTATGGCAAACGATAATGAGACCGCATTGCGCCAGATCCAGACGGCGAAGAGTGTTCCGCACAATGATCCTGCAAGGCTGATCAATCTTGGACGTGCGCATGCGCGGTTGGGTAATGTGACACAGGCGCAGCAGGCATTTGAGGCGGCGGCCAATTGTCGGGAGCATTTCGATATCGTGCTGTCGAGCGGCAAGGTCATGAACTCGCGCAAAGCCGCGATGCTGTCGCTGCAGTCGTTGAAAAGATAGTCGCCAGCAGGGTTGCTGATCGCTGTTTGATGGTGGTTTTGACGTTTATGTAACAGTGTTGAAACATTAGCTTCACGAAACTGTCTCCAACATCGAATAATAGAGTCACATCCACATTCTAGGGGCCTTCACCGAAGACCGGTGGGGGCCCTTTTGATTCGTACCCCGCATGTCCGAAAACCCGTCCGGGTAAAGTTTATTGCGGAGAATCAGAATGATAGACCCGAAATTGCGTGGGATAGTTTATGCAACGGCAGCGGCAGGCCTGCTTTCAGCCTGTGGTGCAGATGATATTGCGTCGCCTGGCGATGGCAGCATTGTAGTTGTGCCGCCGCCGGTTGTTGCGCCGCCGCCGCCGCCGCCGACCCCGCCGCCGCCGACTGGCCCTGCGGCCAGCTGCCCCTCGGGTACAGTCGATGCGGGCACGATCGCCAATCGCCGTAACTGCCAGATTTCGGGAACCATCACCGGCGCGCTTCGCCTGCAGAACCTTGCGGGTACGATCTACTCGCTCAATGGCAAGGTGCAGGTGGGCCAGGATTTGGGTGCTGATCCAAATGCTCCGACAGCGGGCGCGCAGTCGGGCGTTCTGACAATCGACGCTGGCGTGACCATCTTCGGCGCATCGGGCGCTGACTTCATGGTCGTCAATCGCGGTTCGCAATTGAATGTTGACGGTTCTGCGACCCGCCCGGTCGTCATGACCAGCCGCAACAATGTGTTGGGCACCTCAACCGCTTCGAGCATTGGCGAATGGGGTGGCCTTGTTATCCTCGGTCGCGCTCCGATTGCTGACTGCGCTGATGCTGCTGCAACAGGTGGCACTGTGGGCTGCGTCGCTCCGGTCGAAGGCACCAGTGGTTCGATCTATGGCGGTGCGTCGCCGAACGACAATAGCGGTACGATCCGTTATCTGCAGGTTCGCTATCCGGGCTTCCGTGTGGATACCAACAACGAACTCAACGGCATCACCATGGCCGGCGTGGGCGCTGGCACGATCTTCGAAAATGTCCAGGTCCACAACAGCTCGGACGACGGTATCGAATGGTTCGGTGGTCGCGTGAACGGTCGCAACCTTGTGCTGACCGGTAACGACGATGACTCGATCGACGTTGACTCGGGCTTCAAGGCTGCCTTGCAGGATATCATCGTGCTGCAGCGCACCGACGGTGGCGACCATATCGTCGAAGCGGACTCGTCGGGTAACGACACACGCCTGCCGCGTACCGATGTCCGCTTTGCGAACTTCACCTTCATCGGCCAGACCGGACGCAATACCACTCTGCTGCTCCGCGGCGGTGGTGACTATTCGTTCGTCAACGGTATCATGACGGGCAGCCCGCGCTGCATCGACATCGATGGCGCGTCGACCGTGCAGGCTGCCAATGCCGCTCAGGATGAAGACGGCCCGCCAGTGTTCAATTCGATCTTCATGTCATGTGCGACGGCGTTCCCCGATGATGCCGACGTAACCGGTGCACAGGTGCAGGCGATCTTCGCTGCTGGCACCAACAACACCGCCAATGGCACCTCGACGCTTTCGGGTACCTTTATCAACGGTGCCAATGAAAATGCGGTCTCGCCTTTCGCAGCAGCCGGTCTTGCCAGCTACCTGATCAACCGGGCCTATATCGGCGCGGTCCGCGATAGCACCACCAACTGGTGGTCGGGTTGGGCGTGCGGCCTTCCGGGTCAGGCCTCGTGCCTTGAAATCCCGGCTGCAGGCTAAGCTAACGCATCGCAAATCCCAAAGGGGCGGCGCCGATATGTCGCCGCCCCTTTTTCCAAATAATCAGGGCACCAAAAGATCATGAAACGCATATTCGGCACCACATTGCTGCTCACTTCCGCTCTTGTCGCTCCGGCGGCGCTTGCGCAGGATGTCACCCAGCCAGAGGCGGCGGAAGAGGCTGCTCCGGCAGTTGAGGAGACCCAGCCTGCAGAGGAAGAGGTCGAAATTTCAGGTCCGGGTGCCGATAGCGGCGAAGGACAGGAGATCGTCGTTCAAGGTCGCTATATTCCCAATGTGATCCGTGCGACGCCCGAAGTCGTATCGGTATTGTCGGCAGCAGATATCGCCCGCACAGGTGAGGGCGAAGTCGCAGGTGCCCTGCAACGCGTCACCGGTCTTTCGGTCGTCGGCGGCAAATTCGTCTATGTGCGCGGATTGGGTGAGCGCTACTCACTCGCACTGCTCAATGGTTCGCCCCTGCCGTCGCCAGAGCCGCTGCGCCGCGTTATCCCACTCGATCTGTTCCCGACCAGCATCTTGGCCTCGACGGTTGTGCAGAAAAGCTATTCCGCCGACTATCCCGGTGAATTTGGCGGTGGCGTGATCAACCTGACCACCAAAAATGCGCCCTCGGAAGGCTTTTTCGATGTCGGTTTCGGCATCGGCGGTGATACCGAAACCACGTTCGAAGTGGGTTACACCTATTTTGGCAGCCGCGGTGACTGGACCGGCTATGACAGCGGCGAACGTTCACCCAAAGGAGCCTTTGCCAACGCTCTGGCCACCGGCAATCGTATTTTAGCGGGCTCGCAGTTCAGCGTAGCCGATGCGCAGGAAATCACCGCAAGCCTCAGCAATTCACGCACCAACGTGATCCAGCGCAATCTGGATATCCAGCCGAACATCAGCGGCGATATTGCCATGGGCAAGACCTTCGAATTGGGAGCTGTCGATCTGGGTGTCATTGCCATTGCGGGTTACAACAACAACTGGCGCACGCGCAGCGGGATGCAGCAGTTCGGTAACGTATCAACTGCCAATGGCAGCTCGTTTCTCGAACCCGCTCGCGATTTCGACTATCTGTCGACCGAAAACCGTATCATCCTCAACGGCATGATCGGCCTGGGCCTGCAATTTGGCGAGCACAAGATCCGCTTCAACAATCTGTTCATCCGCGACACTTTGAAAGAAGCGCGGGTAGCCATCGGCAACAATTTCGACACGGTAGGGCCCAGCCCGACCCGCCCCGACGCAACGATCCAGACGGGCATCACCAGCTGGTTCGAACGCCAGTTGTTTGACAGCCAGATCATCGGTGAATTCCAGTTTGGCGATCTATCGCTCGATCTGCGCGGCACCTATGCCAAGTCGCAGCGCGATGCGCCTTATGAGCGGTCGTACAGCTATGTCTATAGTGAGGCGTTTCAGGATTATGTGAACGACCTGCGTTCGCCCGGGCAAGATGCCTTTGTCGCATTCAGCGAGCTCGAAGATACCGTTTGGGCCGGTGGCGCGGATGTGGCCTATAAGCTGCCCACCGAATATCCGCTGACCCTTTCGGCGGGCTATGCCTATTATGACAATAGCCGCGATTCCATCCGCCGCGATTTTCAGTTCCAGCCTTCCTCGGCGCTCAACCCGGCTGTGACACAACAGCGCATCGATTACCTGCTGAGCGACTATAATGTTTACAGCTACAATGTGTTGCTGACTGAAACCACCGGAGGCCTCGGCTCTGCAGCCTTTACCGCTGGTCTGAAGGTGCATGCCGGATACGCCATGCTCGAAATCGAACCAGTCGATGGCGTGACGCTGAACGCAGGCGTGCGCTATGAAGATGGCAAGCAGTTTGTTCAGCCAACCGCGTTGTTCGGCTTGACGCCAGCGCCGCGCACTGATCTCAACAATGACTATTTCCTGCCTGCCGGGACGATTACCTGGAATTTTGCCGAAGACATGCAGCTTCGCCTTGCCGGTTCGCGCACCATCGCGCGCCCGCAGTTCCGCGAACTTGCACCGCAACCCTATCGCGATACCGATTCAGGCCGCACCTTCTTTGGCAATCAGTATCTGCAGGATTCTGAACTGACCAATGTCGAGGCGCGGTACGAATGGTATTTCGATCGTGACCAGCGTTTCTCGATCGCAGGCTTCTATAAGGACATCACCAACCCGATTGAAAGCGTGGCGGTGCAAGTCGGTTCAAGCTTCTTCACCAGTTTTGCCAATGCGCCAACAGCGACGTTGTACGGTGTGGAAATCGAAACCCAGAAATATTTTCCGCTCGAAACTTTGGGTGGTGATTTCTGGCTCAACCGCCGTCTCGCGGTGGTTGCGAACTATACCTATTCGGATTCCGAAATCAAAATCGGTGCCAATGACACAACGGTCAGCTTTTCGAGCGCGCCCAATTCTGTGCCTGCATCGACGGTGTTTGATACCAGCCGCAAATTGCGCCTGACGGGGCAGTCAAAGCATCTGGTGAACCTGCAGCTCAGCCTGGAGGACACCGAGAGCCTGTCGCAACAGTCGTTACTGATTACTTACACCAGCCCGCGTGCCACCAACCGCGGCCCTAACCTGTCGCCCGACTATATCGAGCGTCCGGGTCTGCGCCTCGACCTCATCTTGCGCCAGGGCCTGAAGATTGCAGGCAAGGAACTGGAGTTCAAACTGGAAGGCCGCAACCTGACGGGAACCGATTATCGCGAACAGCAGCGGCTGGGCGACTCGGTGCTCAACATCAACAGCTATGATGTCGGGACCAGCTATTCGGCCAGTGTCACGGTCAAGTTCTGATTTCAGGAATTTGGGACAGTCGGCTGTGCCGGCTGCCTCGAACGCCATGCCCTGTCATGAAAATGAAACTCTAGAGTCATCGAACTGTCTTCTGATCAGCCTAACGGCGACTCAGTACAGGAGAATCGATGACACGGGGTTTGTTGCAAAAGGCGGCTGACGGCTTGGTCTTGGCGTTACGTCGCGTTACGCCAACTGATGCTGTTGTCGGCCTGGCGCTCGTTTTTGCCGCAGTTCAGGCCGCCCGTTTATTCTGGGTGCTGGTCACCCCAATTGCCGCAGTTGGTGATTGGCGGCCCAGCCCGGTAAATGTCGTACCCGCTGCAGAACGGGCGGCTTTGTTCGGTGGTTTCGATCCGTTTTTCCGCACCGCCCAGGTCTCTGCCGATTCGGAAGTCGTCACATCGTTGCCGCTGACCTTGTTCGGCATTCGCACCAACGAAGCATCGGGTGGCGGGTCTGCGATTATCGCGGGGGCCGATGGTGTGCAGAATAGTTGGTCGGTGGGCGAAACAATCATGCCGGGCGCGACACTGCACGCGGTTGCATTCGACCATGTTGTCATCAGCAACAACGGCGTGCTCGAAAAACTGTATATCGACCAGTCGGTGCCGGCAGAAAATGTTACGCCAGACACCCCGGCGCCAACCCCCGAGCTGACGAGCCAACCGGCGGCGAAGCTCAACGCGCAGACGCTGCAGCAGTCCATCGGCCTCAATCCCCGCAATGAAGGGGGCAAGGTGACTGGCCTTGTCGTATCGGCCAAGGATGACGGGACAATGCTGTCCGCTGCCGGCTTGCAAAAGGGTGATGTGATTACCTCGGTCAATGGTCGACCAGTTGCCGCTGCCGCCGAACTCGCTGCGCAACTGCGACCAGGTGCCCGTCTCACTCTCGAAATCGAACGCGGCGCGCAGAAACTGCCGGTCGCCCTCATTCTGGAACAATGATGAAGAACACATTTCTCGTTCTGTCGCTTGCGACACTTCTGGCTTCGACCCCGTTGCAGGCGCAGCACATCCTGAATGTGCGTGACGCGGACATCCGTGCATTCGTGCAGGATGCCGCGCGCGTTACGGGCCAGACCTTTATTGTTGATAGCAGGGTGCAAGGGAAGGTTTCGGTTGTGACCGACCGTTCGCTCAGCCGGTCTGAATATTTCGAGGTATTCCTCTCGACGCTTCGCGCCAATGGGCTTGTTGCCATTCCGCTGCGTGGGGGTGGCTATCGTGTCCAGCAGGCCGATGGTGCCGCTACGCAACCGTCGCGTGTTGGTTCGGCCTCGGCTCCCGCCAGCCAGTTCGTCACCGAAGTGTTCCGGCTGCGCTCGATTGACGCACCAGCTGCGGTTGAAACCCTCCGTCCGCTGATCAGTCGCGAGGGATCGATTACCGCCAACCGCAACGCCAACAGCCTGGTTGTGGCGGACTATGCCGACAATATCCGCCGCATCCGCGACCTCGTCCGTCAGATTGATCGCGACAGCGCGGCAACGCAGATTGTCGCGCTCGACAACGCCGGAGCACGCGAAATCGCAAGCGCGCTGCAAGGGCTGGCGGGGCAGGGCGTCGCGGGGGAAGGAGCCCGCCCGCCTGTTACTGTTGTGCCGATAGATTCGAGCAATGCCATTGCTTTACGCGGCGATCCTACTTCGGTTTCTAGATTTGCCTCTATGGCAAAAGAGCTCGACAAGCGGGCGGAATCCGGAGCCGAAATCCGCGTCTATCAGCTCGAATATGCCAATGCCGAAACGCTGTTGCCCACGATCCAGTCGCTGATTGGGGAGAGTGCAGCTTCGGCCATTCCGACTGCGCAACCGGCACAAGCCAACGGGTCGGCTACAGGCGAAGGATCTGCACCGGCTGCCGCTGCATCAGCCGCTCCGGCGTCTGTGACTGGTACGGCTACTGCACTTGGTGGTCGCGGAAAGATTGTCGTCAGCCGCTATGAAGGCACCAATGCGATCATCATCGCAGCCAGCCCGGATATGCAAAAGATGCTGGGCGAACTCATCCGCCAGCTCGACTCCCGTCCGCAGCAAGTATTGGTCGAGGCAATCGTTGTTGAAATCGGCAATGATGCGGCAAAGCGGCTGGGCTTGCAGTTCCTGATCGGCGGCAAGGATGCGCCTTTCGCATCCACCAACTATTCAAACGCAGTGCCGAGCATTTTGACTATCGGTGGTGCCATTGCGGCAGAAGAACTAGCGACCCAAACGACGACGGTGAACGGCAATGTCACGACCACCACTTCGCGCAGTCCGCTGGGCGATAGCCTGCAACAAGCGGCCGCGCAGTCAATCCTCAATGCCACCGGCGGCTTTGGCGGCTTCGCGCTCGATATCGGTGCAGATGCCATTTTCGGGACGATCATCAATGCCGTCCAGAACGACACCGAGTCCAACATCCTTGCGACGCCGCATATCGTGACGTTGAACAACCAGAAGGCCAAATTCCTCGTCGGGCAGGATGTACCGATTACCACCGGTGAGGCGCTGTCCGATAATTTCGACAATGCCTTCCGCACCGTGCAGCGCAAGGAAGTGGGCATCAAGTTGGAGGTCATGCCGCAGGTCAACCAGCAGGGCGAAGTAAAGCTGTTCGTCAAACAGGAGGTATCGAGCGTAGCTGGCCCCGTGTCGAACCGCTCGTCCGACCTCATCTTCAACAAGCGCGAATTTGAAACCACGCTGACGGTTGGCGATGGCCAGATCCTCGCAATTGGCGGCTTGCTCAATGATGATGAACGCCGGACGATCGAGAAAATCCCGCTGCTCTCGGACATTCCCTTGCTCGGCGAATTGTTCAAATCGAAGAGCCGTACAAGGCGGAAGACCAACCTGACGGTGTTCATCCGACCGACGATAATCCGCAGTCGGGCCGACGGCGATGTCCATACGGCGCGTCGCTATGATTATGTGCGCGGGCTCCAGCTCGATCGCAATCCGGATTTGGAGCCTTCGATCGACCAGCTCTTCCGCGACTATATGGGTGCGCCGATCCCGGTCGCGCCAACACTGGCACCCGGCGATACGCTCGTCGGTGCCTCGACTGACCGCACGCGGCCTGCCGATGGCGAAATCCAGACCTTGCCCGAAGCCGAGGTCAAGCCATGAAGATCGGGCGCGGAGCAGATGCCGAGGCTCAGCCGGATACCGGTGCAATGCCGCTTGACCTGCCTTATGCTTTTGCCAAATCGCGCGGTGTCGTTTTGCTCAATCGGGAGGATGGGCGGCTGCATGTGGCGATGCGCGCCGGAGCCGATCCCGCCGATCTGCTCGAAGTCCGCCGCTATCTCGCTATGCCATTCGATGTCGAGATTGCCGAGCCCGCTGATTTTGACCGCCATCTTTCGGACCATTATGCGATGGATGGAACCGCTGCAGCAATGGCCGGATCAATCGAAGCAGGCAGTGCCGATGATGATCTGCTGGCGACCGGCTTGCCCAGTGCGGACGATCTGCTGGATAGCGCTGACGATGCGCCGGTCATCCGCCTGATCAACGGCATCATTGCCGAAGCGATCCGGCAGGGCGTGTCCGATATCCATATCGAGCCCTATGAAACCGGACTCGTCGTGCGCATGCGACAGGACGGTGTGTTGCAGGAACGGCTGCGCATGCCGCCGCATGTTGCGCCTGTGGTCGTCAGCCGTATCAAGGTGATGGCGCGGCTCGATATTGCCGAACGGCGCGTGCCGCAGGATGGCCGCATCAGCCTGACACTCGGCGGCAAGCAGGTCGACGTCCGCGTATCGACCTTGCCGAGCCGCGCAGGCGAACGTGTGGTGCTGCGTATCCTCGACAAGGACAATGCCTTCATCTCGCTCGACCTGCTCGGCATGTCGGACAATGCGCGCGCGGTGATTTCCAGCGCGTTGGCGGAGCCCAATGGCATCATCCTTGTCACCGGCCCTACCGGTTCGGGAAAGACGACCACGCTTTATGCCTGCCTAAAGCAGTTGAACGATGGCAAGCGTAACATCCTGACCGTCGAAGACCCGGTCGAATATGCCTTTGAAGGAGTCGGCCAGACGCAGGTCAATGCCAAGGTAGGTATGACCTTCGCGGCGGGCCTGCGTGCCATCCTGCGGCAAGACCCCGATGTCGTGATGGTCGGCGAAATCCGCGACCGGGAGACAGCCGAGATCGCGGTGCAGGCCGCGCTGACCGGTCACCTGGTGCTGTCGACGGTGCACACCAATGACGCGATCGGTGCGATCACCCGCATGCGCGATTTCAAGATCGAACCTTTCCTGCTGGCCTCGACGCTGCGCGCTGTGGTTGCGCAGCGGCTGGTGCGGCGGCTGTGCCCCGATTGCCGTGAGCCGGTGCAGGCAGAGGCGGGCGCGGCTGCCCTGCTTGGGCTGGATGCGGGCAGCGTGATCCACAAGCCCGTTGGCTGCGATAAATGCGGGCATAGCGGCTATCAGGGCCGCATCGGCGTGTTCGAGGCTATTAAGATTGATGACACCATCCGCCGCTATATCGGCAATGGCGGCGACGAAGCGATCATCGCCCGCCATGTTTTCGCCAACAGCCCGAACCTCGCCGCTGCCGCCCGCCGTCTTGTGCGCGACGGGGAGACAACGGCTGAGGAAGCGGTGCGCATCATGCGTTCTGAGGCGACGACCGATGCCTGATTTTGCCTGGCGTGCGATCGATGTGGAGGGCCGCGAGAAACGCGGCCGCATCGCTGCCGCCAATGATCAGGCGGTGCGCGAGCGGTTGGCGCGGCAGCGGTTGCATGTCGTTACCATTGAGCCAGCGCTTGCCAACCCGACAGTCACTGCGGGCTTGCCAAAGGCGTTCCAACGGACGCCGAAACTTCGGCTGAAGCAACTCACCCTGTTCACGCGTCAGCTATCGTCGCTGGTGCAGGTATCTCCACTCGAGGAGGCGCTGCGCACCGCAAGCCTACAAACTGAGTCCCAATCGGCTCGGGCGATATCGGGTAATGTCCATGCAGGCATTGTCGAAGGGCAAAGGCTGTCCGAAGCGATGCGGCGCGAAGAAGCCAGCTTCCCGCCGATGTACCGCGCGATGGTTTCGGCGGGGGAAAGCTCGGGAGCGCTTCCCGAAATCCTGCAGCGATTGGCCGACCTGCTCGAGCGGCGCGCGGCCATCAACAGCAAGCTGCTCTCGGCGCTGGCCTATCCGATCATATTGACGCTGGTTGCCCTACTGGTGGTGTCAGGGCTGATGATCTCGGTCGTGCCGCGCGTGGTCGAACAGTTTGACGATGTGAACCAGCAACTACCGACGATCACGCGGATCGTTATCGGACTGTCAACCTTCCTTGCCAGCTACTGGTGGGCCATCCTGCTGCTGATTACCGTTGCCGCCGTCGCGGCTACTGCCGCATTGCGTCGCGAAGATATCCGCCTGCGCTTTGACAGCTTCCTGCTGCGCCTGCCATTTATCGGCCGCCTGATCCGGGATCTCAATGCTGCCCGGCTGGCGCGGACATTGTCGACCATGGTGTCGAGCCGCCTACCTTTGCTCGATGGCCTGCGCCTGACGCGCGACACCGTCGGCAACCGCGCGCTGCGTGTCGCGAATGACCAGATGATCGAACAGGTCCGCACCGGCGGCAGTCTGTCGGGTGCGATGCGTGCTGCTGGCGTGTTCCCGCCACTGCTCGTTTACCTGACAGCTAGCGGCGAAAGCTCGGGGCAACTCGAACTGATGCTTGAACGCGCAGCCGATTATCTCGAACGCGAATTCGACAATTTCACCACGACCGCGCTGTCGCTGCTCGAGCCGCTGATCATCGTCGCGATGGGCGGTATTGTCGCCGTCATCATCCTGTCGATCCTATTGCCTATCCTCCAACTGCAAAATCTTGCGGGGCTATGACCATGATTTCACGCAAATTTCTCTGGAACCTCTTTTCCGACCTGATGCTTCCCGACCTGCGCTTCCGGAAGGGGCGCCGTCTGAAGGCAAAGGCCAATGGCTTCACGCTGACCGAAATGCTGGTCACGCTGTTCATCCTTGGGCTTGTGACAACTGTGGTCGTCATCAACGTGCTGCCCAATCAGGACAAGGCAATGGTCGCCAAGGCCAAGGCAGACGTCTCGACGCTGGCACAGGCAATGGAGAGCTATCGGCTCGACAATATGACCTATCCGTCGGCGAGCGAAGGGCTGCAGGCCTTGGTGACCCCACCGGTAGCTGCAGGGTCCTCGGCGCGTCCCGGCTATATCAAGAAATTGCCGACCGATCCTTGGGGTCGCCTTTATCAATATGCAAATCCGGGCCGCAACGGGGCGTTTGATGTCTATTCGCTCGGCGCCGATGGCGCGCCAGGTGGCGATAATGAAAATGCCGACATCTATTCCGACTGAGCAAAGACCTGCGCCGAACGGTTTCACGCTGGTCGAAATGCTGGTGGTGATCTTTCTGCTCGGCCTCGCTTCGGCGGCCGTGGTACTGATGCTGCCCAGCAGCGACAGTACGGTGCGCAACGATGCCGAGCGGTTGGCGGCGCGAATTGCGGCAGCGCGTGATGAGGCCGTTATGCAAGCGTTCCCGGTCGCTGTCTGGACGCGCGCTTCGGGCTATGGTTTTGAACAGCGTTTCGACGGGCAATGGCGGGCGCATCCTGACGCTGCTTTCAAGGCGCGCAATTTTGACAACGGCACGCGCATAATGGGTGCAGCGCAGAACCGCATCTTGTTCGATGCCACCGGGCTGCCGTCGTCGCCTGCAAAAATCGAACTGACCAATGGCGAAGGCCGCAGCCTTGTCTCGGTCAGCGCATCGGGGGAGGTGGCCGTTGCGCGCTGACCGCCCTGCACAAAATGGCTTCACGCTGATCGAAGTTGTCGTCGCGCTAGCTGTGTTCAGCCTCGCGGCGCTGGCGCTGATAAAGCTCTCCGCTTTTTCGTTGCGTACCGGCGGCGACGTGATCGCGCACGAATTGGCGTGGCAAGTGGCGCGCAATCGGGCGGTTGAAATCATCTCCGATCCCGCAATGCCCGCACTGGGTGAAAGCCAGGGCAGCGAGAGCAATGGCGGACAGGCGTTTATCTGGAAGCAGACCGCCAAACAAACAGGCGATGACCGTTTTGTCCGGATCGACATATTGGTCAGCGGTCAATCGGGTGGGCGTGCCCTGCTAACGGTAGCGAAGCAGCGGCCATGACGTCGATGGCTGATTCCCGAAAGCCTGTCCGCAACGGCTTCACGCTTGTCGAAATGCTCGTTGCCCTGTTTGTTTTCGGGCTGATTTCGGCCGCGGGCGTGACCTTGCTCAGAAGCACTGCGGACAGCCAGATCCAGTTGCGCGACAGGCTGGGTGAACGGGCAACGTTCAGCCGGCTCTCGAATCTGATCGAAGCCGATCTCGCGCAGGCTGTGCCGAGGCCGGCGCGGATTGAAGGCGGGGCGACACGTCCGGCCTTTGAAACGGGTGATGGGAAACTGTTCACATTCAGCCGCATCGGGGCTGCACCGGACGCAGCCACGACCCAGCCTTCGCTCGCGCGAATTGCTTACCGGATAGACGGCAGCAGGCTTATTCGCAGTGCGGCGAGCCACGCAGATGGTTCGCGCGGTGGCAGTGATGCCGTTTTGATTGAGGGCTTGCGGCAAGCGACGTTGCGTCTGCGCGAGCCCGATGGCGGCTGGCGTAACGATTGGACAGCGGTCGATGCGGACACATTGCCGCGCGCGCTGGAAATATTGCTGACCACGCAAGACGGCAGAAACTATCGCATGCTGTATCTGGTCGGTGCGGGAAATGACCCGGTCATGCGTGAAGATGAGGAGGCCGCCAATGGCGAAGCCATTTGATCCTCCCGCAGGCGAACGCGGTGCAGCCCTTTTGACGGTTCTTCTGCTTGTTGCCGTCATGGCGGTCATTTCTGCGACCGCGCTCGACCGGCTGCGCCTGTCGACGCGCTTAGCGGTAAACGGCGCTGCGATGGCGCAAGCCCGCGCTTACAGCTTTGCGGCGGAGGGGATTGCGACTGCGCGTATAGAGGATCTGTTGCAGCGCTATGCAGCGCAATTGACCAATGACGGCAACTGGCTTGATCGCGAAATACCCGTTCCGGTCGATCGCGGCCAAGCAACGGTAAAGCTGAGCGACGGGCAGAATTGTTTCAATCTCAACAGCCTGGTTTCAGGCAAGGAAGGCGCATTTGCCGCCAGCCCGTTGGGGATGCAGCAATTCACCAAGCTGATGGATCTGCTCGGCATAGCCTCCAACGATGCGATCGTCATCACCGAGTCCACAGCCGACTGGCTCGACAGCGATACCAACGCGCTGCCTTCGGGGGCAGAGGACGGCTTCTATAGTGGACAGTCCCAACCTTATCTGGCGGCCAACCGGTTGTTCATCGATCGCGGCGAGTTGAAGGCGGTGCGAGGGATGACCCCGACCTATTATGCCCGGCTGCGCCCATGGATTTGCGCCTTGCCGGTGGCCGAGCCGGTCAAGCTCAACGCCAACACATTGGCGCCGGATCGCGCAATCCTGCTTTCGGCCCTGCTCGATGGCAAAATTTCGCCAGCACAGGCCAAGGCTTTGCTCGCTATCCGCCCGGCAGGTGGCTATGGCAGCGCGATCAAATTCTGGGCAATGCCGCAACTCGCGGGATCGGAAATCCCCGCAAATATTCAGGGTCAGGTGGGTGTGACAAGCAATTGGTTTTTCCTGCAAAGCCGGGTTTCGGCTGAGGCGATAAAGCTTGAGAGCCATGCATTGCTGCAAGCCACTGAAATGCCGGTGCGTGTGCTCTGGCGTAGCTGGGGAGAGGCCGGATGAGCCTGCTTGCCCATATCGTGCTTTTCCTGGACCATCAGGCCGAGGCGCTGCAAATCTGGTCGCTTACTGAGCATGGCTTGGTTCCTGCCGAGCTGCCTTTTGACGATGACGAAGCCCTGCCAATAATTGCGCTTGTTGCGCCCGAACATGTCGTGGTCCGCTGGCACAATTATGAGGGACTGTCGTCCCGACAGGCGGAGGCCGCGGCGCGGTTGGATGCCGCCTCGGCTTCGATCAACGCCGCCACACTCCATGTTGCGGCGCAAGAGCATGATGGCACGGTGGTTTCGGGGAGCATGGATAGCGCCCTCTTCGCACGCGGGCTGGATCGGTTGAAGGTTGACGGCATTGATCCCGATCATGTCTGGCCACTCGGGTTGGTTCTCCCTGACGACGCTGATCAGATTGCCCGTGCCAATTTGGGCGGGGCGATTGCATCGCGTTCGGGGTCGTACATATTTCCTGATGAACCAGCTTTGACCGCTTTGCTATCCGGCGAACGAAAGGTTCGCGAAATCAGCCAAGCCGAATTTGCCGGATATCTGCGTATCGCAATTTCCGAACCGCCGCTCGATTTGCGTTCGGGCCTGTTCGCGAAAAAGAGCGCCCGCGTAGGGCTGGACCGAAACACGCTAAAGCTTGCCGCAGCCATCGTCGCTTTCGGATTGCTCTGCAGCTTGCTGTTGGCGCTGGTGACATGGTTCAAGGTCGACCGCGCAATTGCCCGCGAAAACGAAATGGCATTGGTTGCCGCGCGCAAAATAGTACCGGGAATCAACAGTGCTGCAGAGGCTCCTGCGAAAATTGAACAAATGCTTGGTTCGCGAGGCGGCGGGCAACGGGCTTTCACCATCCCCGCATCGGCCTTGTGGCGTTCAATGCAGCCAGCCGAGGGGGCCAGTCTGCGCGATATGCGTTACGGTTCGGACAAGCTGCTGTTGGCCACGGTGACGGCAGCAACGGTTGATCCGGTCAACCGGTTGCTTCTCGACTTGCAAAGGCAGGGCTATAAGGTGACCGCAACGCCGAGACAGGAAGCGAATGGCGTTGCCGCCGTGGCTATCACAGTGAGGGCGCCATGATCGAGAAACTGGCCAGCTGGTTCGACGGTCTTTCGTCGCGTGAGAAAATACTGGTTAGCGTGGCGGCTATCCTGTCGGCGCTTTTGGTCGCGATCTACGGCGTCTATTTCCCGCTCACCAACGCGATCCACGAAAAGCGGGTGGAGTACCGTGAGGCACTCGAACGGCGTGTGGCGATTGAAGCTTTGTTGACGCAGGCTAACCAGAAGCAAAATGTTGCAGTGGTCGCAGATATGACTGGTCCGCTGGAGCAGTTGGTAAACCAGCGCGCGACCGAGGCGGGCTTCGCCCTCGAAAAAGCCGATGCGGCTGGTAATGGTCGCGTCAGCATTTCAATGGCACAGGCGCGGCCTGCTGCCCTGATGAAATGGCTTGCCGAGCTGGAGATGGCAGGCATCGTTGCCGAGCAGATTGAAGTGAAGGCGGGGAGCGCGGGCACGGTTACGGTCAACGCTACATTGGCGGTGGGCGGGCAATGAGGCCGTCACGGCGCTTTTATTATGCGGCGGCAATCCTGTTCGCCATTGCGGCAATTGCCTTCATGCCTCTGCGCTGGGTTGTCGGCATAGCGGTGCCGGAAAAATCAATGGTGGCAGCTTCCGGGGCAGATGGAACGATATGGTTGGGCCGCATCTATGATATGCAGTTGGGGAAGCTCGGCATCGGCACATTGGACGCCGGCGTTCAACCGCTGGGGCTATTCTTCGGCCAAGTCGGTTTCTGGTTCGAGCAACCCGCCACCGCAGGGCTACCTGGCTTTCGCGGTTCGGTTTTCAAGGGCCTCGGCGGTGTTTCTGCCGAAGAGTGGAATGGCAGCGTACCAGTTGCCGAAATCCTGCCCGGTTTCCCCGCTGCCCAACTTGAATTTGATAATGTATCTGCGTCCTATTCAGCCGGGAAATGCCGCACGGCCAGTGGCAGCGTTCGGCTAAAGCCCGAAGGCCCCTTATTTGCAGCGCTGGGTGTCGACGCGGGATTGATGGGTCGGGTGCGGTGCGAGGCAGGTGACCTGTTGCTGCCGCTCGCCAGTGCGTCGGCGATGGAACGGGTGGATTTGCGCATATCGGCTGACGGTCGCTACCGCGCGGCGGTGCAACTTCAACAGCCCAGCGCGGAGATTGCGCCGATGCTGTCACTGGCGGGATTTGCGCCTATCGCAGGCGGCTACCGCAAATCGGGCAAGGGCCGGTTCTGGTAGAGCCAGGCAGCCTATTGCAGCCCGTCGCGTCACTGGGACCGCCGACGCTCGTGGTACTGGCCACTTTCGTTGGCGCGATCATCGGTAGTTATGTCGGTGTCCTAGTGCTGCGCTGGCCATCAGGTGAGCCTACCATCGGTGGGCGTTCGCGATGTGATAGCTGTCAGCGGCAACTGGCTTGGTATGACCTTCTGCCGTTGCTGTCTTATCTGTTGCTGCGGGGGCGGTGCCGATATTGCAAGGCCGCGATACCCCCGGTTCAGGCAATTGCGGAGTGGGCGGGCGCGATTCTGTGCGGGCTGGCCTTTTACCTTTTGCCCTTGGAGACTGCAGCCGCGTGCGCATTGTTGTTTTTGCTGCTCTTACCGCTGGCACTGCTCGACGCCCGTCATTTCTGGTTACCCGACCGCTTGGTCATCGCTCTGGCGCTGTTTGGTTTGGTGCTCGGTGGAATAACTTCGGGCGGTATCGAACTCGCGACGCGTTTGTTCGCTGCCGCATTTGCATTTGCCGCGCTCGAAAGCTTGCGCCGCTTGTTTCGCGCTGTCCGGCATAAGGAGGGGATGGGCGCGGGCGATCCGAAATTGTTCGCAGCGCTTGCGCTTTGGCTATCGCCTTATGATTTGCCGCTGCTGATCCTGATAGCATCAACGCTTGGCATTGCGTTCGCGCTGTTCCTGACGTTCAGAAAGCAGCCGATCCAGCATCTGCCATTCGGTTCGCTTCTGGCCACTGCAACGGTCATTTTGGTCTTCGTCCGGCTCTAGCCGTCACTGCGTTTGAAGTTCGGCCGTGGCTTCCGCACCCGAAACCATCGCGTCTGTCAGCGCGTCGACAAACTGGTCACAGCATTTCTCCCAGTCAAAACTTGCGCCGAGTTCTGCCGCGGCCTTTTGTGAGGCACCCTGCGCCCTGGCTATGGCGGTAGACAGCGAGACGTCCAGCGCTCCTGCGGCCTGATCCATCTGGTCATAGATGCCGCGCGAAGATGGGCCCAATATGTCGATCGGTCCTTGCACGGGGAACGCAGCCACCGGCACACCGCAGGCCAGTGCCTCAATCAAGACGAGCCCGAATGTGTCAGTCAGACTCGGGAAGACGAAGACATCGGCGCTACAATAGGCGCGGGCAAGTTGTTCGCCGTGCAGCGCGCCGAGGAAGTGCGCATCCGGAAATTGCTCGCGCAACTCGGCAAGCGCGGGGCCGTCGCCGACGATGACCTTGGTTCCGGCAACGGTGGAACCCAGAAATGCTCCGATATTCTTCTCCGGTGCGACCCGCCCCACATAGAGCAAAAGCGGTCGAGGCAGATGTGCCAGTTCTTCGAGTGGATCGTGACCGGGGTGGAACAACTCGCGGTCGATACCCCTCGACCATAATTTTGTCTGGCTGATACCGCGCTGCGCCAGCTCATCCATCAAACGGTAGGTCGAAACCAGTACGCCCTTTGAAGGCTTGTGAAAGCGCCGCATGATTGGCCAGAAGCGGTCGGGCGACAGGCCTGTCCGCACGGCCGCATAATCCGGAAAGCGGGTATGAAAGGCTGTGGTGAAGGGCACATTGTTCGCAATACACCATGAACGCGCAGCCCATCCGATCGGCCCTTCGGTGACGATGTGGACAATGTCCGGCTGGTAGCGGCGAAGCGTACGGCGGAGGCCAAATCGCGGCGCAACAGCCAGGCGGATTTCGCTATAACCCGGCGCGGGTAAGGTGACGAACTGGTCGGGCGAGATCAGCTCAATTTCATAGCCCCGGCGTTGCAGGATAGAAATGGTGGTCGCAAGGCTGCGCACGACGCCATTGGTTTGTGGAAACCAGGCATCGGTGGCGATAGCGATTCTCATGCCACGGCCTGCATTTGTGGTTGTTTTGCCCTAGCACGGTGCGTTTCGGACCAGTCGAGGATCGACATGGTGCCATCGGATGCCTCGACCAGCGCTGTGCAGCTTTCGACCCAGTCGCCATCATTATAATACGTCACATCGCCAATTTGCCGGATCTCAGCGCAATGGATATGGCCGCAAACGACCCCATCGACGCCACGCTCGGCTGCTTCGCGGGCAACGGCATCTTCGAAGGCGCAGACATATTGCACCGCATTTTTGACGCGCTTCTTGAGATAGGAAGACAGCGACCAATAAGGCATACCCAACCGCTTTCGGATGGCATTCAACCAGACATTCGCACGCAGCATCAATGTATAGGCTTGATCACCCAGAAAGGCGAGCCAACGGGCGTATAGTACGACACCGTCAAACGCATCACCATGCGTGATCAGCAGGCGTTTGCCGGCCGCCGTTTCGTGGATGGCTTCCTGCGCGAGCGTGATGCCGCCAAAGCTGAAACCGGCATAGTCGCGCAACATTTCGTCATGATTGCCGACGATGAATACGACGCGTGTTCCTTTGTGCGCGATTTTCAGGATGCGGCGGACGACTTCATTATGGCTATCAGGCCAATACCAGCCCTTTTTCAGCCGCCAGCCGTCGATGATGTCACCCACCAGATAGAGTGTTTCGCACTCGACCGAATGGAGGAAATCAAGCAGCAGTTCGGCATTGCAGCCTTTGGTGCCCAGATGGATGTCCGAGATCCAGATGGTGCGGTATTTGCTTTTTGGCCTGAAACTGCGGGGTTCGGGGTGATTGATCCAGTCAGGCGGTGCAATCGCCGTTGCTTTGTCGATGATCAGATCGGTGGCAGCATTTCGTAGCAAAGTCCGCGCTCCCTGTGTTGGCTGGGACGCTTTGCTTTTAACCGCGGACTGTTACGCGCAGGGGGCCGGGTGATGACGGATCTGGTTCTGTTCAGTGGCAGCTTTATTACAATCGACGTATTTCAAGGGATCTCGAACACATAGCCGATAGGACGGACCGTGCGGATCACCTCGGGCGCACCGACTTTTTTGAACGCCCGGCGAAGACGCCCGATCCACACATCAACCGTCCGGCTTTCAATCTCATCGAGTGGTTTGCCGGAGAGCTGGATCAGATCTTCGCGCGAAAAAACCTTGTCGGGGCTATGCGCGAAATGCAGCAGCAGTTGGAATTCATTGGGGGCCAGATTGACGCGCTGTCCCTTATATTTCACCCGATAGGCTTGCGGTTCAACCACCACGTCGCCCAATTCGATCCTTTCCGAAGTGTCGGAGGGCAGGACATGCGATGCACCATGCTCGATACGCCGCAAAACCTCATCGGGCGACAACAGCCCGACGACATAATCGTCGGCACCCGCCTGCATGGCGCGTACCAGCATATCCTTGTCGGCCTGATCGAAAACCATCGTGATGGTAGATTTCTGAGTAACAGGGTCGGCGCGCAGCCGCCTGCACATTTCCAGCCCGGAAATTTCTGGCAGAATGAAATCGACAAAGCACCAGATATCGCCGCCTGATTCCAGCGCAGGCACGGTTGATCCAATGGCGACCAGTGCAAGATTTGGCCGCGCCCGTTGCAATTCGACAAACAGCGAAGGGTTCTGTGAAGTGAACAGAACAGTCTTCGATCCGGTCATGGCAAAAAATCCGCAGGTCTGAGTTAAATCCTAACTGCAACCTTCAAATGACAGAATCGTGACTCTTTGTGTTCACAACATTCAAACAGGGTTTTTGGGCCGGAAGGCGGACTTCAGCGCAGCGCGACGCCGAGTTTGTCAGCCAGCATCGGGGCGATGCTGCGCATGTCAATCTCGCCAAGATTTTTGCCTGCGGTGACGCCTTTACCCATAATCAGGAAGGAAGACCGCATATTGCCGCCCGACTGGAAATAGCCATGCGTGCCTTTGCTGCCCGATGCCGAGAGCAAGGGCGCATCTTTACCTTTGAAGCCTCCTCCATAAGCACCGAAATCGAAATTGACGTAGAAACTGGCTTTGGGGTTGCCCCCCATGCGCATGATTTCGTTGCGATCTGCTATAGCCGCGATCCGGTTTGCCGGATCGGATTTAAGCTTTTTGAGCAGGGCTTCGACGCGCGCGACCAATGCTTCATCGGCAGGATCAGCCAGCATGATGGCGCTCGAACCACCGGAGTTCCAGGGGGCGGCCTGCCACTCTTTGATTTTGCCGTCAGCTCCCAGCTTGATCAGCCCTGCATCGATAAAGGCGCGGTAGAGGTTAATCTCGGTTGTGGTCGCGGCAAAGCCATGATCCGATGCGATCGCGATTACCGCGTCTGGATGCACCTTCAGTTGAGCAGCCACAAGTTTGCCTACGATGGCATCAATGCGTTCGAGAATCTGGTGTGCGTCCTTTGTGTCCGGGCCCTTTTCATGCTGCTCATGATCTAGTGCAGTGAAATAAGCGGTCATGAAGTCGGGTTTTTCGGCGAGGATCAAAGCCTGGGCAAAGCGAGCGCGGTTTTCATCGCCCGCGATGCTTTCATCGATACCCTGTGCATAAGAAACGCCGAGCGAAGACTCCAGTCTGTCGACCAATCCAGGCGTTGCCAGCACCTTCATCAGCTTGATGTCGTCCTCATGCCCGGTCCGCCAGATTTGCGGCAGGTTGTAGCGGATGGAGGGTTGTCCGACGGTAACAGGCCAATGGACATTTGCGGTCTTGAGGCCAGCCTTAGCTGCAGCATCCCACAGCGTGGGCACCTTATAGTCGGCGGCATACCAGTACCAGCCCGACTGGTTTATCTGCATCGGATCGAAGCCGGTATTGCCGATAATGCCGTGCTCGGCGGGGCTCACGCCTGTCACCAATGTCGCGTGGCTGGGATAGGTCACCGAGGGCAGCACGCCGGTGACGCCGCTGGCATAGCTGCCTTCTTTGACGAAACGCTTTAGATTGGGGATATTGTTGCCCCGCTTTTCGGCTTCGATCACATCGGCGGGTTGCAACCCGTCGATAGAAATCAGCAGCACGGGTTCGGCCTGACTGGCTGCCGGCACAAGCGCAGCCAGCGCGGCGACCAAGCGGGGCATCCTACGCATCAGAAACCGACCTTGGCGGTCACAAAGAATTGTTGCGGCGCGCCGACAAGCAGGGTCTGGTTGTCACCGCTGTTGCCAAAGCCGTTCGACCCGATGGTCGAAACATAGCGCTTGTCGAACAGGTTGGTGGCGTTGAGCTGAACCTCGATCGGCTTGCGCATGCCCATGTCGAAGCGATAGCCAAGCGTTGCATCGACGAGCACGCGGCTGCCGACCGACTGGTCGTTGGTGTAGGTGAAGTAGCGCTTGCTCATATAATTGGCACCGATGCGGCCAAAGAGGCTGTCGCTGTCATAGGCAATTTCGCCCTTCAGCATGTGCTCAGGCGTATCGACAAGCGTTTTACCTTTTGTCGGGATGGTGACAGGGGTCACGCCCGGTACAATCACATTGTCGCGATAGGTCGCGTCGTTGTAGCTATAGGAAGCAAACAGCGTCAGCCCGCCACCCAGCCGCACATCGCCAGCTGCTTCGAAACCGAGTGAACGCACCGAGCCAACATTCTGCTGGATCGACGGGTTGCCGACAATCCCGGGACCGGTCGGGATGCCGAGCAGTCGGTTGCGGAAGTTGACAAAGTAGACACCCAATACGCCGTTGAAGGTCGCGTCGTTGAAACGAGCGCCGAGCTCGTAGGTATCCGATTCCTCTGGCTTCAAGCCGCGTGTCCGCAGTGCATCAAAACCAGCTTGTGTGGTTGAAAAAGGACCGCTAGTTGCCGAGGACACGAAAGCACGGGTCGCCTGCGTAAAGCCACCGAAAACCTCTGCATTGCCGCTGAGCTTATAGGCGATGCCGGCATGCGGCTGGAACCAGTCGCGCGACTTGATCTTGCCCGCAGCAAGCGAACCCTGCACGCGCGGGTCAGCCTCATTGTTGACCTGAAAACCCTTCCAGCCAAGGTTGATCGTCAGATCGCCCATGCTGATCTTGTCCTGCACATGATATTGCAGCGTGTCGGTGTTGAAATCGAACAGCCATTGCGTGAAGAACGGGTTGCGCATGAACTTGGTGTGGTCTCGGCCCGGATTGGTCAGGCTTTCATAGGCATAGAAACGGCGGGCCTGAGTGAAATCATTATGCTCATACCAACCACCGACGCTGATTGTGTGATCGCCGACTTCGGCCTCGAGCGAGCCGAATACACCGCCACGTTGGATGTCATATTCGGTCGTCCGAACGGACATCGGAACGCCGGTTGGGCTTGCAACATAAGGGGTGCCCCATGTGCCCTGACCGGTGTTGTCGTGGTAATAGGCCTTGATCTTGAAGGTCACGCCCTCGTCGAGCGGAGCGGTGAGACCATAGGCCGCTAGCGTATCTTTACGCAGGCCCGACGCGTCGTAATAGCTGTCATCCAGATTGTTGATCGGTGCGACAAATATACCCTGTGCTGCGCGAATAGCAGTCGCATAATCGGGGAAATAATTGTCATGATCGTAGCCAAGACGGCGGATCATCTCGAGCGAGAGATCCTGATAATCCTGCTCGGCGCGATCCGAGTAGCTGAAATAGGCGTCAAATTCGGCTTGGCCCACCGGAATGATCGCCTTCGCGTTAATCATCCAGTTACGCTGGTCACCGCCGCCCTTCCATTTCTCGGCATTGTGATAGGTGCCGGAGATGAAACCGCGAATGCCATCGCTCTCGCCGAAGTTGACGCGGGCAAATGCGCGAACGGTGTTTTCGGAACCGTAAGTCAGGTTGGCATCGGCGCCAAAACCTTCGGTCGGGTCATAGGAAAAGAATTCCAGCGTGCCGCCGAGATTGTTGGTTGATTGCGTTCCGATTGAGCCGGCGCCCTGCGATACGCGGGTGACACCGATATTTTCGGGTGCGATCGCACGGCCAATGTGCAGGCCGTTATTGTTGCCGTATGTTGAATCGCCGAGCGGAATGCCATCAAGCGTGTAGCCAAGCTGGTTCTGGTTGAACCCGCGAATGGTGACGCGGCTCGACCATTCATAGGTGCCGAACGGGTCAGCCGACTGGAAATTGACGCTGGGCAGCTTTTCGATTGCCTTCAACGGGCTGGTGCCGGGCGCGAGGATGGTGACATCCTCGGTCTTGAGTTCTTGTACCTGACGGGTCTGGCCTTGGCCGAAGACGACAATCTCGCCTTCTGCAGTTGTTTCATCGGCGGCTGGTGCAGTTTGCTGAGCGAATGCCGGCGCTGAAACGAGCGCCGAAGTCGAAAGCAGGAAGAGAGTGGCAGTACGCATGGTTTTCCCTCGCAGTTGTTATTGCGAGGCGCGCATTAGGCGGGTGCTGTTGCAATTCTGCGAGGGAATGGTGACAGTTTGGCAATGAGTTGAAGTAAGCTAGATGACAATAGCGCCAACAATCGCCGAATACGGCCAACTATTGCATCGAGGTCCTGTTCCGCTACGCCTGCATCTGCAAAGCGATTCAGTTTAGCGGTTTTAAGGTGTCAAATCGTGCCAAAGCGGGAGGATAGGAACTATGAGTACAGACGTTACCTATGAGGTGTCAGAGGGCGTCGCGACGCTGACGCTCAACCGACCGGAGCGGCTGAACACTATATCTGGCCCGATGCTGGACGAACTCTCCCGCCTGTTGGTTAAGGCAGGAGAGGATCGCGAAGTCCGCGTTATCATCCTCACTGGCACGGGCCGCGCGTTTTGCGCCGGGCTGGATCTGGGCGCAGCGCAGAAAGGTGAGGGGATCGGGTCTTCTTCCGCAACGTTTAGCGCAACAATTGATCTCCGGAACACGCCACCGACGGTGCTGCATGCGCTCGACAAGCCCGTGATCGCAGCGCTCAACGGTTCGGCAGCTGGCTACGGTATGGACCTTGCACTCGGCTGTGATATCCGCGTGATGGCTGCGGATGCGAAGCTAGCGGCTGCATTTGTGAAGCGGGGCGTACTCCCCGAGTCTGGCGGTACCTGGTTCCTGCCGCGCATGCTCGGTTGGGCGAAAGCGGCAGAGATAATTTTCACTGGCCGTACGCTTTCCGCCGACGATTGTTTGAATGAGCGGCTGGTCAACGAAGTAGTGTCGAGCGATCAAGTTGCTGAACGCGCACGGGACATAGCGCTAGAAATTGCCAACAACGCGCCGCTCGCGGTACAGGGCGCTAAGCGCTTGATGCGCATGGGACTGGAAGAGACTTTCGATACCCATGTTCAGCATGTCTACTTGCAGTTGTTGCCACTTTTCCAAAGCGCCGATTTCAAGGAAGGCATTGCGAGCTTCATGGAAAAACGCCCGGCAAAATTTACCGGGAGTTGAAGCCAGTTTATCAGCGGAATCGTCTGATTGTAGAAATTTTCGCGTTTAAGGTAGTCGGCGGCTTTCATCGAACAGCCGACGAATTTCTAATCGGGATCTGCTTTGTCTTTGCCCAGAAATTTCGCGAACACTTCGTCGCCACGCTGACTTCCTTTGCCGAGTTGAGAGAGCACATGGTCATGTTCCGCTTGCCAGGCATCAGCGATGGTGAGCTGTTGTGCATTGCCAACAAGTGTTTTTACTGCCTTAATCGCTTCCTTCGGCTTTTCGGCAATCGAAACGGCCAATTGTCGGGCGCATTCTAATAGTTCGCGGGGCTCGACGAGCTGATCGAAAAGTCCATTGGATAGGCCGTCCGACGCAGTAACCGTTATTCCGGTCATCAGGATTTGCTTGGCAAGCGCTGGACCTACAATCGATGGCAATGACCAGGTGGCGTTTGCACTTCCATAGTTGATCGCCGTTACTTTGAATTCTGCATTGGTGCTGGCAATGCGGAAGTCACTTGCTGCGGCCAGTAAAGCACCGGCTCCGAATGCCTTGCCGTTGACGGCAGCTATGACTGGAAGCGGGTGGAGTGCGATCGCTTTGAACAGTGGGTCTCGTTGTACGAATGCATTACGCATTGCATTTGTGTCGAAATCGGCCATCTCTTTAATATCAAATCCCGCCGAAAAGGCCTCGTCTCCTGCACCTGTGATAATCAGGCACCTGGCATTTTTATCCGTTGCTACATCCGCCAATATCTCCTGCATACGTGCCGCCATGGACATTGTAATGGCATTCATCGCCTGCGGGCGGTTCAGTGTAATGGTCCAGATGGCATCATCGCTGCTATCCAGACAGACGTCTTCGCTCATATGCCGTCTCCGTGAATAGCGAGCTGTAATTGGGATGACAGACTTTGCGTCGCCGAAAGTGCGCGCAAAACGTCGTTGAGATGGGTGCACCCCATTTCTTTCGCTAGCATCTGCGGGACGATATCGCGGAGCGAGGCAATGTCCTGGCCTACAAGGCGCTGTATGTTAGTGACCGCAGCCGGGCATTCCTGATGGGGCAAGACGTAAGGCGTGGCGGCCAAGGACAAAATCTGTCCATCTGCGGCATCGACCCGTGCGGTTGCGCGATATTCGTGGATAGCCTGTCGCAGTCCGTCCTGCCGCGCGGCGCTATCCTGAAATCCGGTTTCGACGACAAGGATATTGCCGTCGATCGACAGATCAATCCATCGCGCCCGGCGCGAATGCGGCCCCTTGATTTCCGGAAAGGCATGCCAGCCATCGGGATCTTCAGAATTGACCAATGAGGGCACTATCGCGGAACTCTGCTGTTCGATATGCGGATGGCCTTGGTTGTTCAGCGACGTCGTCCCCTGAGCAAAGCCGATGCACACGCCGCGCATGTCGCCCTGATTGCCGCCGATGCCGTGCGTGTGAATCCGGTCTGCCAGCTCCCTGCTGAAGCCTTCCCAGGCAAACCAGCCCCAGCTTGATACCAGCGTCGCACCTGCCAGATCGTCGAGGAGCAGATACTGCGCAGTGTCGCGTTCCATGGGTTTGGGAAACAGCGCGCGCAACGTGCTGCGCAACTGGCCGCCGGCGCGAACGCCCGACAATTCTTTGAGCTTCGAATTTTCGGGGATGGTGCGCGCGTTGGCCAGTTCGCGGGTGATGTGGGCATTTGCCTCTATTTCGGCTTCATCCAGCAAGTGGAATTCGCCGTTTGCATCACTGAAAATGTCCCGCGCCCGGCCGATGATATGCGACAACCCTTCGCGGCCGTCGGGCCAGAAAATGTCGAGACTCGAAGTGCGCCGGACGGAATTGGGCTTCCGTTTGGGAATTGGCCCACCCGGATTGCTGCGCCACTCGCCAGACCGCGCTGCAGGCTGTGGAGACGTCATTGGCTTTCCTCCAAACCCCTATGGGGATGTTCTGCGAGGTCTTTTTGGGCCTCTTACGGGGAGTGCAACTTCCTTCTTGCTATAATCTACGACAATTAGATAATGGCAAGTGAGAGTTTCAAGAGCGGGAGAGTTTTATGTCGTCGCAAATAGCCTTGGCCCATCCGGATCGTTTGTTCATCGGCGGTGATTGGATTGTTCCCAATTCCACATCGAAGCTGCGGCTGTTTAACCCGTCGACCGAAGAAATGCTGTTCGAGGTTGCCGAAGCGGGGCCGGACGAGGTCGACCTTGCCGTCGCAGTTGCACGCAAAGCATTCGATCATGGCCCTTGGCCGCGCACATCGCCAGCGGAGCGTGCGGCGATGATGCGCAAAGTGGGTGCGGTGCTCGAACGGCGATGCGCTGAACTGGATTCGGCCTGGATTGGTCAGGTCGGGGTTCCGGTTTCCATGGCCCGCGGGTCCGGCATTGGTGCGTCGATGCTGCTGTCCTATTACGCAGACCTTGCCGAAAAGACCGTGTTTGAAGATGTCCGCCCGTCGCAAGGCTTTGTCTCCAAATATGCCATTGTGGTGAAGGAGCCTGTCGGCGTCGTTGCTGCGGTCAACCCGTGGAATGGACCGTTGATGGGTATGTTCATGAAGGTCGCCCCCGCGCTGGCGGCGGGTTGCACGATCGTGATGAAACCATCGCCCGAAACGCCGCTTGAAACATTCCTGATTGCGGAGGCGGCTGAAGAGGTCGGCTTCCCGGCTGGCGTCTTGAACCTGCTGCCGGCTGATCGCGAGATGTCAGACCGGCTGATTAGCCATCCGGGTATCGACAAAGTTGCCTTTACCGGTTCGACCGCCGTGGGTTTGCATGTCGCGTCGGTATGCGCCTCGCATATGGCGCGCTACACCATGGAACTGGGTGGAAAGTCGGCCGCTATCATTCTCGACGATTTCGATCCGGCGCAGACCGGGCCGATGCTTGCGCCGCTGGTGACCCAGTTGTGCGGACAGGCCTGTATCAACTACAGCCGCATCCTCGTTCCGCGTTCACGCTATGCCGATCATGTCGAAAGCCTCGCCGCTGCGATGAAATCGGTTGCGGTTGGTGATCCCAATGCCGAAGAAACCCAGATGGGGCCGCTGGCGATGAAACGCCAACTGGAGCGGGTGCAGGGCTATATTGCCAAGGGCGTGGCCGAAGGCGCGCAACTGGCAGCCGGTGGAGGACGCCCAGCCAGCCAGAACCAGGGCTACTTTATCGAACCCACCGTGTTCGCCAATGTGTCGAACGACATGGTGATTGCGCAGGAAGAGATTTTCGGGCCGGTAACCGGCGTCATACCCTATGACAGCGAAGAAGAAGCCATCGCGATTGCCAACGACAGCGAATTCGGACTGTCAGGCGGGGTCTACACCAACGATACCGACCGCGCTTATGCCGTCGCCCGTCGCATCCGCACGGGGCACTTCACGCAGAACGGGCGCGAGTTCGATCTGACCAATCCTTTTGGCGGGTTCAAGAAATCGGGCGTGGGCCGCGAAGGCGGGCCGGAAGGCATGCAGCCTTATGTCGAAATCAAGACCGTGTTTCTTCCGGAGAAACCAAGCGGGCTTTAATCAGCCCGCATTTTCCGCAAAGCCGCGCTGGCCTTCGGGAAGGTCGACCCACGGCATTTTGGTTGACGTCCACACGCTGACAACAGGCTTGAACGGTGTCGGATCGTCGAGCGTGCCTACTTTGACGATGGTCATGCCATTGCCTTCGGCAAGGTCCGAAAAAATGGGGGAGCCGCATTTGCCGCAGAATCTGCGATAGACCGGATTGCCCGAACGCGTGTCGCGATCTTCATAGGTGGTGAGCTCGCCAGTGGTTGTGACGCCAGCAACCGGAACCATCAGATTGACCGAAAAGGCGCTGCCCGATTGGCGCTGGCAATTTTTGCAATGACATTGCGCGACCACGACAGGCTTGCCTTCAATTTTATAGCGTATGGCTCCGCAGTTGCATCCACCCTCGATCATTTGAATTTCCTTTTGTTTTTCCCGTAACGGGCTTCGAAGCCATCGAACATCAGCTCCAGCGTTTCGACAAACAATGCTTCGTCTTCAGGCGCCTTGGCGAGCGCTTCGGCAAGTTTTGGAAAGCGGTTCGCATCAAATACCGGCATCGCGGGGATATGATGTGCCTCTGCGGCTGCTGCGAAGAGCGATGCGCCATAGCTGATTTTTTCCAGCGCCTCGAGGATCGCCATATGATGCTCTGAAGGGTAGGGGCAGATCGCCAGTGTCGCTTCATAGGCCCCCAGCATAACATTGCGCGGGAAATAGCGCAGCATCAGCGGGGCGGCATTGGGATGGCGTAATATGGTCCGCCGCGTCGCAACGGCAAGCGCGATTGCGCGCTCTTTCCAACCGGTTGCATCGCCGCCCTCTGCGCCGACTTCGCGCAACAAAGCACGGGCAACGAGCTGAAGCAGTTCGTCTTTGTCCTTGAAATGGTAATAGAGCGACGGTGCGGTCACCCCCATGGCACGGGCGACGCCTTGCACGCTCAGCGCGTCGATACCTTCCTGCTCGACTAGCACAATCGCCGCATCAACTGCAGCTTCTTTTGTGATCAGCGGCTTAAGCGGCCTGCCACGTTTCGCGTTGGGTTTTACCGAAGCCCCCATGAACTCAACTTCCTATCAAAGGCCAAGCCCTGCCTTGGCGATAATATTGCGCTGGATCTCGTTCGACCCGGCATAGATTGAACCTGCCCTGTCATTAAAATATTTAAGCGGCGCAATAGCAGCCGAACGAGGGCCGGCGAATGGATTCAAATCATGCGGGATCACATTTGGTCCGCCCGGGAAGCCCGCCTGCGGTTGGAAGGCATGGCCATATGGTCCGGCAGCTTCGAGGGCTAATTCAGTGATGTGTTGGCTAAGCTCTGTACCCAATATTTTCATCACCGATCCCGATAGGCCCGGGCGGCCGCCGCGAGCCGCATCGCTCATCGCTTTGAATTCATAGGTTTCGAGCACGTCGACCCGCGCCTGCGCCGCCGCAACCTTTGCCGCGAACGCTGGTTCATTGAGCAGCGGCCGTGAGCCCTCGTTCGCCAATTCACGCACACGTGCCAAGCGGATCTGCAATTCCGGCGCATAGGCGCTGCCACCACGCTCGAACTCGAGCAGATATTTGGCAACGGTCCAGCCATCGTCGATCGCGCCGACGACGTTGGTCACCGGAACGCGGACATTATCGAAGAAAATCTGGTTCTGGATATGCTCGCCCGAGGTCATCACGATCGGCGTGACGGTAATCCCCGGCGTATCCATCGGGATCAGCAGGAAGGTTATGCCCTGTTGCGGCCGGGCGAGTTGGCTGGTCCGGACGAGGCAGAAAATCCAGTTGGCGACATTGGCGTGTGTCGTCCAGATCTTGGTGCCGTTGCAGACGAAGTCGTCGCCGTCCCGCCGCGCGCTCATCGACAGCATCGCAAGGTCGCTGCCTGCATGCGGTTCCGAATAGCCCTGGCACCAGAAATGCTCACCAGTCAGCATACGGGGAAGGAAATAGTCCTTCTGCTCGTCTGAACCATGGCCGAGCAAAGCCGGACCGCACATGGCTATCCCCATGGGAGAAGTGGGCGGCGCCCCTGCCAGCACCCGCTCGCGCGCAAAGATGTATCGCTGGGTGACGCTCCACTCGGCGCCACCATAGCGCTTTGGCCATGAAGGCGCGGCCCAGCCTTTGGCGTGCAACCGGCGCTGCCATTCCATCGAAAGGTCATGGTCACCATAGACGCTGGTCATCCAGCGCCCGGCCTCGCGCAATTCGGGCGTCAGTTCGGCGTCAAAAAAAGCCCTGACTTCGTCGGTGAATGCCCTGTCGGCGTCTGACCAGTTCATGTCCATGGCGACATACCAGCACTTTTAAGCTTGCGATGTCAATAATCTTATACCATTTGATTATTGCTAATTGGATTGGCGCGAAAGGCACGTCGCATGTGCTTTATCAGGAGACTGCAATGGATTTCAACGCTGATTACAGCCTAACAATCAATGGCCAGGCGGTTCGCACTGACGAGGAAATGGACGTCATCAATCCCGCCACCGGTAAGCCGTTTGCGCGTTCGCCGAAGGCCGGGCAAGCGGAGGTTGACGCAGCCGTCGATGCAGCAAAATCAGCGCTTGCAGGCTGGAAAGCGCTGGGATGGGAAGGGCGTCGCGAAAAGCTGATCGCCGCCGCGCGCGCGATTGAGCCGCATGCTGAAGCCTTTGCACGATTGTTCACCATGGAGCAGGGGCGGCCTTATGACATGGCGAAGGGCGAAATCGATCTGGGCGCCTATTGGATCAAGGCTGTTGCCCGTCAGGATCTTGCAGACGAAGTCGTTGAAGACAGCGATGCGCGCACAGTGGTTGTCCGACACGAACCGCTTGGTGTGATCGCGGCAATCGTGCCGTGGAATTTCCCGTTCCTGCTAGGGATATGGAAAATCGCTCCAGCGCTGATCGCCGGCAATACGATGGTCTTGAAGCCGTCGCCCTTTACGCCGCTGTGCACATTGAAACTGGCCGAACTCTGGCGCGACATTTTGCCGCCCGGAGTGTTCAACGTGATTTCGGGCGACAACGATCTTGGCCCGATGATGACCGCACATCCCGGCTTTGCCAAAATCAGCTTTACCGGATCGACCGCGACCGGAAAACGCGTGATGGAATCGGCGTCGCGCGACCTGAAACGCATTACGCTTGAGCTTGGCGGCAATGATGCCGCGATCATCATGCCCGATGTTGATGTCAAAGCAGTCGCGCAGAAATTGTTCTTCGGTGTATTCTACAACAGCGCGCAAATCTGCATCGCGACCAAGCGCATGTATATCCATGAAGCCATTTATGATGAGCTGCGCGACGAACTTTACAAGCTTGCTCAATCCAGCGTCGTGGGTGACGGGCTGGAGCAGGGGACGATGTTCGGCCCGATCCAGAACCAGCCCCAATATGATCGCGTGATGAAACTGATCGACGGAGCACGAAGTCAGAATCTGGTTCTGCTGGAAGGAAGCGCGGTTCCCGACAATGGAGGATATTTCATCCCCATCACCCTTGTCGACAATCCGCCGGAAGACGCGCCGGTCGTTACCGAAGAGGCTTTCGGACCGGTTCTCCCGCTGCTCAAATTTTCCGACATTGATGATGTCGTCGCCCGTGCCAATGCCAGCGAATATGGTCTGGCAGGTGCGGTCTGGTCGGATGATATTGATCAAGCCGTGGAGATTGCCAACCGGCTGGAAACCGGTACGGTATGGATCAACGACAATCTGCAAAACGGGCCGCATATTCCCTTCGCCGGGGCCAAGCAGTCCGGCTTTGGTGTCGAAAATGGAAAGGATGGCCTGCGCGAATATACTTGGCCGCGCACGGTTTTCATTCCAAAACAAAAGGTTGGTTGAGGTTTCTGTCATGAATTTTGAGTTGAGCGAAGACCAGCAGATGCTGCAGAATATGCTGCGCCAGTTTCTGGCACAGCGTTATGGTTTTGCCGAACGTGTTGCCGCTTCGCGATCCGATTTGGGATTCCGACCAGAAATCTGGTCTGCGCTGACGGGCGAACTGGGCGTGCTAGGCGCCACTATTTCGCAGGAGCAGGGTGGACTGGGCGGCGGTGCGGTTGAACAAATGATCATCATGGAAGAACTCGGCCGCGCGCTGGTGCTGGAGCCTGTGTCGGAAACACTGTTCCACGGCGCATGGCTGCTCGAAAAGGCAGGCGGAGCCGCAGCCGGTCAGTTGGCCGAAGTTGCCGCGGGCAAGGTTCGGCTGGCCCTGGCTGTCGGCGAACCGCAAATGCGCTATGATTATGCCGAAGTCGCCGCAACAGCCGAACGCAGCACGTCAGGTTGGCGATTGAACGGGCAGAAGTCGGTCGTGATAGCTGCGCCTTGGGCTGATCAATTGATCGTCGCAGCGCGCACATCGGGCCGCGCAGGGGACGCGGCGGGGATTTCCTTGTTCCTCCTTCCGGCCGATGCGGCAGGTGTGTCGATGCACCCTTATCCGACGATTGACGGACGGCGGGCGGCCGATATCATTCTTTCTGACGTCGAAGTTTCGCAAGAGGCACTGGTCGGCGGTGAGGGGCAGGGACTCGAACTGCTCGAAGAACTGCGTGACCGCGCGGTAGCGGCGCAAGCGGCAGAGGCGTCGGGCCTGCTCGACAAGCTGTTGCAGGATACCGTTGCGTACACGCAGCAGCGCCAGCAATTCGGCCAACCGATCGCTTCTTTCCAGGTGCTGCAACACCGTATGGTCGACATGTATATGCATGTCGAACTGACACGGGCGGCGGCGTTACTCGCGACGCTCAAACTCGATGCACCGGCGGATGAGCGTGCCCGTGCCGCCTCTTCCGCAAAGGCGACAGTTGCCGAGGCTTGCCGCTTTGTCGGACAGAATGCCGTGCAACTGCATGGCGGCATGGGGATGACCGACGAACTAGCCATCGGCCATTATTTCAAGCGCGCAACCCAGATCGAAGGCGAATTTGGCACCGCCGACTGGCACCTCGCACGCCGGGCAAAGCTGGGTTAATCCAGCGCCCGGCGAAGCGTTCTACTCTTAATTTGCCTGCCAGACCGGCTGTCGCTTCTGCGCGAAAGCGAGCGGCCCTTCCTTAGCATCCTGCGATTGCATCACGACACGGCCTTCGCGATTATTGGCCTCCCAAAATGCGGCATCGCTTGCGATAGCACCGCCTGAAATGCCCATGGCAATCCGCTTGCTCGCCTGAACCGAAAGTGGCGCATTGACGGAAATGCGGTTGGCGAGATCAATCGCGGTTTCCATCAGCTCGTCGAGCGGAACCACGCGGTTGGCGAAGCCCAGTTCAAGCGCGCGCTGGGCGGAAAAGGGTTCGCCGGTCAGCAGGATTTCCATGGCCACCTTGATTGGCAGCTGCTGCGCTATCCGGAACGCGCCCCCCGCGGCAGCGTAGATACCGCGTTTCACTTCGGGCAGGCCGAATTGGGCATGATCGGCGGCGACCACCAGGTCGCAGGAAAGTGCCAGTTCGGTGCCGCCACCGAGCGCGAAACCATTGACGGCAGCGATCATCGGTTTGCTGATCGGGTGCTGCACGACGCCGGCAAAACCCCATGCTCGCTGCGGCTTGTCTTCGGGTGTCAGTCGCTCGCCCCGCGACAGGGCTTTGAGATCGGCACCCGCACAAAAGGCCTGATCACCTGCACCCGTCAGGATAACCACCCGAACTTCAGGATCATTTTCCGCCTGCTCAAGCGCTTCGCCAAGCCCCACATGGACGGCGGCATTGACGGCATTGCGCGCTTCGGGCCGGTTGATGGTTGCGATCAGGATATGGCCTTGGCGTTCGACCAAGACCGCCGGGGATGTTGCTTCACTCATGTGAACGTCCTTTCAATTCACGAATGGCAGTTTCGATTTCAGCGCTTAGGGGCTCAATCACGCCATGTTGAACCAACGTATCGATTTCGGCGCTCGCCATACCAAGCCACTCCTCCATCACCTCGGCGCTATGTTCGCCAGCTAACGGGGCAGCGCGTGTGGGGGGAGGTGCCAGACGTTCCGATTTGGCGATCAGGGCTTCGCTGACAAATGGATCGGGCAGGTAGGGATGGGTTTCCATGCGGAAAGTTTGGCGTTCACGATAGGCTGCGAATTCGGGCAAATCGGCGACACGTTTCATGCGGCCGGCTGGAATTCCGGCTTGCTGGAGCGTTTCCATCGCTTCGCTTGCCGTGCGCTCTTGCAACCAGCAGACCAACTCTGCCTCGATGGCTTCGCGATTCGCCAACCGCTCCGATCGCGCCATCCCGGCATTCAGTTTCGGCAGCAGTTGGCACAGTTTCGACCAGTCGGCTTCATCGCGGACGGTGACCGCGCACCATTCATCCTCACCCGCCGTCGGGAAAACGCCCCATGGCATGTCCTGCGGCTCAAGCGGGTCAACCCATCCGGATTGTGCCGCCGCGATTTGCCAGCCCTGATGTGCGAGCACGATTTCGGCTTGGGACGAGCAAATACGACCGCCCGTACCGAAACGATTGCGATCGAGCAGTAGCGCCAGCACACTCAATATCGAGATGCGGCCACCGACATGATCGGGATAGATGGTCACCGAATCGCTGTACGATTCCGTATCGTCCGGATAGCGCCATTGTGTTGTCAGTCCGGTGGCTGCGCGGACGAGGGGGCCATAGCCCATACGTTTGGCCCAGGGCCCGCTCGGCCCAAAGGCGGAGCTTTCGACGAGGATGATGTCGGGTTTGATGCCCTGTAAATGTTCATAACCCAATCCCAACGATTCCATCGTCCCCGGCTTGAAATTTGTAAGGATGACATCGGCTTTTGCGACGAGTCTTTCAAAGATGGCCTTGCCTTCATCGCTGCGCAGGTTGAGCCCAAGGCTGCGCTTGTTTCGGTGGCCGGCGGCGAAGCTGGTCGAAATGCCCAAAGCGCCATCGGATTGCCTTGTACCATCCGGAAAAGCACGGGATTCGATCTTGATGACGTCGGCGCCAAGATCGGCCAGCAGGCGCCCTTGTTCCCCTCCAACCACAATGACGCCCAGATCAAGCACCTTGAGGCCAGACAGGGGTAGTTCGGCGACAGACGGCGCTGGCACGGAAATAGGTTCGGCGCTGACTTGTTTTCCGGCAGCCATGCGCTGACCATCAATCTCCAGCACGCCATTCGGCAGGCTGATTTCGGTGCCGTCGGCCAGTTTTGCAGGTGCAAAGGTTTGACGTTCCTTGAAATGCCTGGCCGCAACCGCCTCACTGCCATCTAGTAGCGCGGATATCGGTACGCCGTAGGTCTTGGTTCCTGCCTCCAGTTCGTCACGGGTCTTGTCTGCGAAGAAGGCCGATATTGCCGGAATTAAAGTCGGTGACTTGAAACGGACATTCATCTTTTCGAATTCAGGTGAGGCAAATTCTTCGGGCCTGCCCATCCATTCGAACATCCCGCGCCACTGGCGCGCCGCGAGAAGACATATCCGCACATGGCCGTCGGCGCAGCGGATGATAGGGTAGAGAAAACCGCGCGGCGGACGGTCGGTGGACAATAGATGCGCGGGCTTGCCCATCGTGGCACTGCCGCTGATGCCATAGCCCGGATCGAGCGCCTGCATTGCCCCATCGAGCATGGAGTAATCTATCAGATCGCCAGTGCCGGTTTGCGCACGCTGGATCAGGCCAGTCAAAATCACATAGGCCAGTTGCACCGCAGAGCACTGCACCGCCAACTCGCCCGGAGGCAAAAGGGGCGCCTGACCTGCTATACCGGAACGCGATAGCTCCCCCGTCAGCGCGTGGAGGACGGCATCAGTCGCTTGCCATTCCGAACACCTATTCCCTTGTCCAAAGTCGCTGCACGCCACTATCAGTTTTTGTGGGTATCGGTGGAAAAGGTCCGCTGCGCTGAAGACCGGCTGGCCCGAAAATGGGTGATGAGCGTCAATGATCAAAGCATCGGCAGTTTCGATCAAGCGGCCAAGTTTTTCGCGATCACGTGCATGGGCATAATCAATTTCCTGCAGCGTTTTTCCATTGTTTGCCGCCGTATCCTTCAATTGCTCGCGGGTCGATCCGTCCGTTTTCGGCGCCTCGATGCGAACGACATTAGCGCCGAGTTCGGCAAGATAGCGGGTTGCAGGGGCCAGGGGGCCTGCGACGGCATCGACAATGACTATGCCTGCCAAAGGCCGTCTGGGATTTGCCATGGATCCACCTCACCAAAAGCGGTTCAAATTTAATCTAATGATATTCGATAACAGCTTTGAACCACATATCAAGGGGCGGGATGGGAAATGCAATGGTGTCGATGCGAGGTCAAATCGGAGGACGGATTATTCGTGTCAGCGGGCGGTTGCGATGTTTTGATTCAAATCAAGGTAAGCCTTAAATCTATCAACAATAGATTTAAGGTCTCTGTTTTAGAGGAGAGTCGAAAAGTCAGTTCAGGAAATCGAAGCCCGCCGATACGGTATCCCGCTCAGCGCGCTTAACGCCAGCCAGATCGATGCCATCCGGCGCATACCGAGGCACGAAGAATCAAAGCCGCCTGCCATCGAGGCACGCCGCCCGGTCGATATCTTTTTGTCCGAAGAGTATTGGGCGAAAGAACGCGACGCCATTTTCCGTGCCAAGCCGGTGGCCATCGCGCCGTCGGCAGTCTTGCCGGAGCCGGGATCGGTCATGGCGCATGATGGCTATGGCATACCCTTGCTGATTACGCGCGACCGGCATGGTGAAGCGCGTTTATTCCTCAATGCCTGTACCCACAAGGGCGCGATGCTGGTGGAAGGATGCGAGGCGCACAAGTGGAGCACTGTGACCTGCCCCTACCATGCCTGGACCTTTGGTCTGGATGGAAGGTTGATTGGTGTTCCGCGCGAGGAAACCTACGCGCGCTTCGGAAAAAAGAGCCGTCCGTTGACGCAACTGCCATGCAATGAGAGCGGCGGGATCATCTGGGGCATATTGGACCCTAAGGCTGCCCCCGATTTCTCGATATTGTCAGACCAGATTGCATCCGATTTTGAACATCTCGGCATCCCCCACGCGCATGCTTATGGCTATCGGCGGTTCGAACTCGATGCCAACTGGAAACTGGTGACCGGCCCCCATTGAGTGGTCCGGCTTGATTGTTAGTGCATGATTGCCTCCT
>CAZQWC010000011.1:0-146404 GCA_964597055.1 uncultured Sphingorhabdus sp. | reverse complement strand
GATGGAAATGAACACGACGCCGTTGATCGACGTCATGCTCGTTCTCCTCATCATGCTGATGATCACCATCCCGCCCGTATCGCATGCTGTTAATATCGACCTGCCGGTGCAGGATCCGAACCAGCCGCCGCCGGAAGAATTGATCGATCCGGTGGTCAACAAGATCGTGATCATGCCGAACAACGAAATCCAGTGGAACGGCACGCCGTCTTCGCTGGACCAGATCGAGCAGTATCTCGTCCAGACTAAATCGATGAGTCCGGAACCCGAATTGCAGTTCCAGCCTGCCCCTACCGCAATGTATGATGTGGTTGATCGCACGCTGGCGGTTGTGAAACGGAGTGGTATCACCAAATTCGGTTTTGTCGGAAACGAACAGTATCGCGTCTTTGGAAAGTCCGCCGTTCCCGGCAACTGATCCAATCAGGTAATCGACATAGAAGGGGCGGCCGTTGTGCCGCCCTTTTTTTGGGCATTGGCGCGGATATGAATAACGGATTGCGGCCAGGATTCGGCCGTCACAAGAGTGATATTCTGTCACAAGAAGCGGACGACGTCTGCTGACATAACGGTGTCAGGAGCGATGCGCTATCTCGCTGTATGAGCAACAAGGAGATAGCTATGAAATACCCATATACAGATGCACTGGTAATGATCGCGGAACTGACCATCAAACCAGAGAAGATCGAACAGTTTCTCGATTACACGGTAGAAAATCTCGAGATAAGCCGGAAGGCGGCAGGCAACATCGTGTTCGATATCTTGGTCGATGAAGGTAGCCCCCATCTCGTCCGCTTCTATGAAGTCTGGGAATCAGCTGACGCCCAGCAAGCTTATATGGCATGGCGCGTGGAACGCGGTGACCTAACGATATTGATGTCGTTTCTGGCTGGCGAACCTAAATTCAACACACTTAGAAGTATCACCGCTTAGTGATGCAGGATAGCGCTCCTGCCTATAGTATGTCAGGAGCGCCCGAATGCGCCGCGCCGAACGCCTCTTTAGATTGGTCCGAGAACTGCGTTCTCGCAAGGTCAGCCGGGCCGAAGATCTTGCCGCATACTTTGAGATCAGTGTTCGCACCGTCTATCGTGACATCGCCCATTTGCAGGCATCGGGTCTACCCATCGATGGTGAAGCAGGTGTCGGCTATGTTTTGCGACCGGGCTTTGATTTGCCAGCGATGACCTTCACTTTTGAGCAGCTCGACGCGCTTGCCATCGGATTGTCATTTGTTGAAGTTGCTGGAGACACGTCATTATCCCAAGCCGCGCAAGAAGTGCGGGCGAAGTTGCAAGGCGCACTGCCGGAGCCGGAAAGGCGCAAACTCGAAAATGCACCGCTGTTCGCGAGCAGACGTCAAGGGCAAGCAACACCTCTGCTGAAGGCCGTGCGGCGTGCGATCCGTGAGGCAGAAGTCTTGCAAGTGCAGTATGGCGACGGTGACGGTCGCCAAACGGCGCGACGGGTCCGACCTCTCGCCATATGGGCCTTCACCGATGGATGGCTGTTCGTTGGCTGGTGCGAACTCCGCAGAGACTTTCGAGCGTTTCGCCTTGACCGGGTCATGGCGGTCGAAGCTACTGGCGAGCATTATGTGGAAGAACAAGGGAAGGACTTGTCGACCTATCTTTCGGTTAAACTGCTGTCTCCAAGAAGGCAATAGATGGCGATCCGGAGCGCCCAAACGTTTCTGAACCACGGATCATTTTCAAACGCTACCGCATAAGACCGAACAGTCAGCTCTCCCAAACAAGGCTCCCCTTTGTTAAGTCCTATTAAGCATCAAACTGCAAACTTGCCAGCCTTGCATAAAGCCCACCTGCCTTGCTCAGGCTGTCATGCGTGCCCTCCTCGACGATCCGGCCCTCGTCCATTACGATGATGCGGTCGGCCTTGCGCACGGTTGCCAGGCGGTGGGCGATGACGATGGTGGTGCGGCCTTCCATTAGATGCTCGAGCGCATCCTGCACTAGCTTCTCGCTCTCCGCATCGAGCGCACTGGTAGCTTCGTCGAGCAGCAGGATCGGTGCATCGCGCAATAGCGCGCGCGCAATGGCAATCCGTTGCCGTTGGCCGCCCGACAGCCGCGCGCCACCCTCACCCAGATAGGTATCAAGGCCCTGTGGCAGTTCACGAAGGAAATTGCCTGCATTGGCTTGCTCCGCCGCGGCCCAGATAGCGCCATCATCGGCCAGCCAGTTGCCGTAGCGCAGATTGTCGCGTGCGGAGGCGGCGAAAAGCACCGTATCCTGCGGGACAAGCGCCATACGCTGGCGGAATTCGGCAGGATCGGCACTGGTCAGGGCAACACCATCAATACGTACGGTGCCCGCTTCCGGATCATAGAAACGCTGCGCCAGTTGGAACAAGGTCGATTTGCCCGCACCCGAAGGCCCGACCACCGCGACCGTTTCGCCGGGAAGGATTTTCAGACTGAAGTCGCTGAGCGCAGCAACCTCTGGCCGGGTCGGGTAGCGGAATTTGACATTCTGGAACTCGATCTGCCCCCGCGGTGCGGGCATGGTCACGGGGTTTGCTGGCGGAGCGATCTCCGGCACTTCGTTCAAGAGCTCGGCCAAACGAGCCGACGCACCCGATGCGCGGACCAGATCGCCATAGACTTCGGTTAGCGCACCGAAGGAACCGGCAACCAATCCTCCGTAAAGCACAACCGCGAAAAGCGTGCCCGCAGAAATGATACCCTGCGTGACCTGATCAGTACCCTCCCAGACCAACAATGTGATGCCACCGAATATCAACGTCATGACCAGGGCGGTCAGAAAAGCCCTTAACCGGATACGTCGTCTTGCGGCGACGAAGGTATTTTCGACGGCGTCGCGAAATCTTTGTTGCTCGCGCTGTTCCTGCCCGAATGCTTGCACAATCTTAATTGCACCAAGAGCCTCGGAGGCGACTGTTCCAACCCCCGCAACCTTATCCTGACTGCTGCGTGATGCCTTCTCCAGCCGCCTTCCAAGAAACACGATTGGCAGCACGACGATGGGGATACCAGCAAGCAGCCAGATTGTCAGGCTGGGGGCCAGGCCGAACAGCAGGATCACACCGCCGATTCCGATAAACAGGTTTCGCAGCGCGACCGAAACCGTCGTGCCGACAATTTGCTCTATGATGGCCGTATCGGCTGTCATGCGGCTCGCAATTTCAGCGGGCCGATTTTCTTCGAAAAAGCGGGGTGCCAAACGGAGGAGATTGTTCTGGACCGCCGCACGGATGTCACCAACCACCCGCTCACCCAGCCAACTCACGAAATAGAACCGGAATGCCGTCGAAATTCCGATGATCGCGACGATTCCAAACAGAAGATAGAAATAAGGTGCCGGGTCGCCGCCATTTTTGACAAAACCTTTGTCGATAATCAGCCGCAAGCCAAAAGGAATGGCAAGCGTCGATGAAGCAGCGAAAATCAACGCCAACAGTGCAAACAAAATCTGCCGCGGATAGCCAATTGTAAAGCTGGCGATCATCCGCAAGCTGCTGAAATTCACTTTAGCCTTGGGCGCGGGCGCTGGATTTTCGCCGTCCGAACCCTCAGCTGCTTTGACAGAAACATCACTCATTGAATTCGCCTAGCAGTCGCAGCAATGCGCCACAATCGCCGAGAATTTCCAGCCACGCTTTTTCTATGGTGCAATGCACAATAAATCCCTATGTTGGCGGTTGAAACAGGGGCCGGCCGAACCGGCAAATTGGACATTCGGGAACGCTAACATGCTCTACACCGGTTACGATATCCAGCGCGGCTTTTTGGCCAGTGCGGGCTGGCTTGCCCAGAAGCAGGCCGATTTCCTCAACAATTTCACCAATTCGCCTTTGAACTATGGCAATCTGACCTCGGTCACTGCCTCGGCATTGGACGTGTTTGCCCATTCGGTGATGCCGCGCGGCAAGCCTGCATTTGGTCTCAATGTTGTCGAAATCGACGGCAAGCATTTGCCAGTCGAGGAACATAATGTCGCGCGAAAGCCCTTTGGCCAGTTGAAGCATTTCACCTATGAAGGCAGCGAGACCAAGCCGAAGCTGCTGATCTGCGCGCCGATGTCGGGCCACTTTGCTACGCTTTTGCGCGGTACGGTCGAGCGGATGCTGCCGACGCACGACGTTTACATCACCGACTGGAAAGATGCGCGCGACGTGCCGTTGACCGGCGGCGGCTTCGACCTTGAAAGCTATATCGACTACCTCATCGAGTGGCTCGAATTTATCGGCCCCGATGCGGGTGGACGCGGCGCGCATATGCTCGCCGTTTGCCAGCCCTCAGTGCCCGCCTATGCCGCCGCGGCTATCATGAGCGCGAACAGGCATCCGCTGCGCCCTCGTACGCTGACTATGATGGGCGGCCCCATCGACACGCGCGAGGCGCCGACTGCGGTCAACGACCATGCCACGCGCCGCCCGCATGACTGGTTCGTCCACAATGTGATCGCCACCGTTCCGCCTTATTACAAGGGCGCAGGCCGACGCGTCTATCCGGGCTGGTTGCAGCTCACCGGCTTCATGTCGATGAACCTGGGCAATCACATGATCAGCCACTGGTCGATGTTCTCGCACCTTGTCGAAGGCGATGGCGAAAGCGCCGACCGGCACAAGGAATTTTACGACGAATATCGCGCCGTGTGCGACATGACTGCCGAATTCTATCTGCAGACGGTCGACACCGTGTTCCAGCGGCATCTGCTGCCCAAAGGCGAGTTCAACTATCGTGGCAAACTGGTCGATCCGGGCGCGATTGAGGATATCGCTTTGCTAGCCATCGAAGGCGAGCGTGACGATATTAGCGGCATCGGCCAGACCAAAGCGGCGCTGACGATCGCAACCGGCCTGCCCGAGACTATGAAACAATATCATATGGCCCCCGAAGTCGGCCATTATGGGATCTTCAACGGCAGCAAATGGCGCGAGAAGATTGCGCCGATCGTCGAAGACTGGATCCTCGCGCACAACGGCTAGACATAATCAACCTCATTCCCGCACCGTAGCGCTGAGCTTGTCGAAGCGCGTCTCAAGGTTTACGCGTGGCTGAGAGGCGCCCTTCGACAGGCTCAGGGCTACGGTTGAACCGCGTGGGGGGTATGTCATTTGAGTCTTCGCATTAGTGCCGCCATTGAACGCTGGCCAGTCGCCGGACAGTTCATCATTTCACGCGGGGCTAAGACCTATGTTGATGTGCTGGTCGCTGCGGCCAGTGATGGCACGCATGTCGGCCTGGGTGAGGCCACCGCGATTTACTATCATGGCGAAAGCGCTGAAAGCTGCCTGACGCAGTTAGAGGCGCTGATCGACACGCTGGAGTCGATGAGGGCGCAAGAGGCGCGCCATGCTATCCAGACGTTGCTACCACCCGGTGCAGCCCGCAACGCGCTCGACTGTGCGTTGTGGGATTTGGAGGCTAAAGCGGTAGGCCAACCCTTGTGGCAATTGGCCGGGCTATCCGGTGCGCCCGCGCCATTGCAGACCGCCTTCACCATTTCGCTTGGCGATCCAGCCGCGATGGAGAGCGATGCCGCAAAGGCGGCTGCGCGGGGCTTCGGACTGCTCAAGCTTAAACTCACCGGCGAAGGCGATCGTGAACGGGTTGCCGCTGTCCGCAAAGGTGCGCCTGATGTGCGCCTGATCGTCGACGCCAATGAAAGCTGGGCTGCGCTCGATATCGAGGCGGAGGCAAGCGCTCTGGCAGCGCTGGGTGTCGAGATGATCGAGCAACCGGTGCCTGTCGGGCAGGATGCGCTCTTGGACGGGATTAAGTCCCCGGTGCCCTTCCTTGCCGATGAAAGCTGCCAGTCGAGTGCCGATCTGGAACTATGCGCCCGCTTTTATGATGGCATCAACATCAAACTCGACAAGGCCGGTGGGCTGACCGAGGCCTTGAAGATGGCGCGCGAGGCCGAGGCGCGTGGGTTGAAACTGATGGTGGGCTGCATGCTTTCAACCAGTCTTGGCGTTGCGCCGGCCTGCCTTGTTGCGCAAGAGGCGCAATGGGTGGATCTGGATGGGCCGATATTGCTGGCTGAAGATCGCTACGGGGGGCTCCGCTTCCGTCAGGGAATGATCTTCGCCTCCTAGTTCGCGTGCCGCTTTCGGTCGCTTTGCCTTCTTCGTAGGTACGATGCAGCAACGAAGCGATTGTAAAACAAGCCGGGGCATCGCGGTTTGAAAGCACAATCACGGTTTCACCCGTGTTTGGATATGTGCGTACGTCTGAACAGGCACCGTCAGAGCTGCCGCCATGTCCCCAGCGGAAATTGCGCTTTGGTATATTTTCGCCATACTCAGTCGCGAAAAAGCCAAGGCCCATGAATCCATGCTGGGTGGTGATGGCTTGCGTGAAGAGCGGCATCGGAACCAAGCGCCCTTGGCGCAGCGCCTCTATGAAACGGAACAAGTCACCAGCAGTCGAATATGCCCCTCCGGCGGCAAAACCTTTGGTGGGCTGGGTGATGCAGTTGGGTACAGTCTTGCCATCAACTGTCGCATAGCCAATCGCCGTGTCGGTTCGATAATCGGCACAATTGGCGAAGTCCGTCCGGCTCATCCCTGCAGGCGTGAAAATATGCTCGCGAACATATGCATCATAGTCTTGCCCGGAGAGCAGCTCGATCATCCTGCCGAGGATAACATGGCCGAAATTGCCATAGACTTGTTGGGTACCGGGTTCGAAGGCAGGGGCTCTCTCCCAGTGCAGTGCAAGCATGTCCGCATGCGACTGGGTATTTGCCCTGACAGATTGTTTGTCGGTGCCGAATATGTCGACATCTCCCGCGCCCGCCATATGCGTTAGCAAGTGACGAACCGTCACCTTTTGGGCGAACTCTTTATTGGGATAGTCTTTGATAACATCGCCGACCTTGGTGTCGAGGGAGAGCTTTTTTGCAGCGATGAATTGCAAGATTGCTGTGGCGGTGAACATCTTGCCCGCGGATGCAATATTGAATCGCATGTCGGTGGTGATGGGATCCTCACCCTGCTGATCGCGCTTGCCATAGGGCCGAAGGAATAACTGCTTGCCACCATGGGCGACTAGGACGACTCCTGCAAAACTATCATTATCCGCCAGGGCCTTTGTATATCCGTCAAGCTGGGCCAGCGCGATCTTGTCTGGGGCGGGTTCCGGAGGGCGGGCGAGCGCTGTGCCGTACGCCAAAACCGATACGACAAACATGGCAGACAAGATTGTCGATGCGGAGAGTGATTTGTGCAACGGTATGACTTTCAACAGACTTTCGGCAAAATTACGGGCCCGACTTGCAATAGTAGAGCCGGACCCGTTCTTTTGACATATCGTCTCTTTGGATCAAACCGCGTCGAGATACTCGATCTCGGGCGCGCCTGCGAGGCAGGGGCCGAGCTTCGGGCCTGCAGCACGGAAATAGTCGGTCTTGCCATGCGCATCGAGCGCGGCCTGATCGGCATAGGCTTCGAGCACGCGATAGATCTGGCCGTTGGCGCGCGAGCGGGTGAGCGTGTAGAACAGATTGCCCGGTTCATTGGCGCGAACCTGCGCGGCAAGCTCGGTGAAGATTGCTTCAAATTCAGCGTTCTTGCCTTCTGCGACGGTCAGGGTCGCGACTACTCCAATTCCTGCCATTTGCATTCCTCTCTCTTGTTTTGGAAAATCGGGTTCATTTCCGGCGATCAAGCGCCGGATCAAGTTCTTGCCCGGGGTCGAGCTGGACGCCGAAGCTGTTCAGCATCATTGAAACCTGGGTGTATTGGCCAACGGTCATCATCAGATCCATCTTCTGCTTGTCGCTAAAGGAGGACAGAGCGGCCCAGCTGGCATCGCTGACGTGGAAATCGCGGGTGAGATCATCGGTCGCGCGCAGCATGGCGCGGTCCGCCTCGTTCCATGACGGATCGTCGGGCCCTGCCTTGATCGCTTCGACCTCGGCTTCGGTGAGCCCTGCATCCAACCCGATGCGGGTGTGCTGGGTAAATTCATAATCCGAACCACAATTATAGCCGACGCGCAAGATCACCAGTTCGCGGTCCCGCTCTGAAAGGCTGTTGCGCCGCGACAAAATATAGCCGCCCCAAGCGAGGAAGGCGGTGAGCGCCTTGGGCGCGTGCACTAGGGTGCGGAAAATGTTGAGGATGTGCCCGCCGGTGCGGGTCACATCCTTTGAGGCTTCCTCCATCGGCGCCAGTGCCTCGCGCTGCTCGTCATCGATCTTTTCGAGATCGACGGGTGCAATGCGAGGCGCCGACAACCGCATTTTAGAGGACCTCGAACAGCCCGGCTGCGCCCTGTCCGCCGCCGATGCACATCGTGACCACGGCATATTTCGCACCGCGGCGCTTGCCTTCGATCAGCGCGTGGCCGGTGCAGCGTGCACCGGTCATGCCGAAGGGGTGGCCGATCGAGATCGAGCCACCATTGACGTTGAGCAGTTCGTCAGGAATGCCCAGCTTGTCACGGCAGTAGAGCACCTGCACGGCAAAGGCTTCGTTGAGTTCCCAAAGGCCGATATCGTCCATCTTCAGGTTGAAGCGTTCGAGCAGCTTGGGGATCGCGAAGACAGGGCCAATGCCCATTTCATCGGGCTCTGTGCCGGCCACAGCCATTCCGACATAGCGGCCGAGCGGGGTCAGACCGCGCTTTTCGGCAACCTTGGCTTCCATCAGCACGCAGGCCGAGGAACCGTCAGACAGCTGGCTGGCGTTGCCCGCGGTGATGGTGTGGCCTTCGCCCATCACCGGCTTCAGGCTGGCAAGCCCTTCGAGCGTGGTGTCGGGACGGTTGCAGTCGTCACGGTCAGCGGTGACTTCCTTGTAGGAGACTTCCTTGGTTTCCTTATCGACGATTGCCATCGTGGCATTGCACGCGATGATTTCGTCAGCGAACTTGCCTGCAGCCTGCGCAGCGGCGGTGCGCTGTTGCGACTGGAGTGAATATTCGTCCTGATATTCGCGGCTGATATTGTAGCGCTTGGCGACAACTTCAGCGGTACCGATCATCGGCATGTAGATGTGCGGGTGCATTTCGAGCAGCTCGCGATCGGGCTCAACAAACATCTTGCCGCTGCCAACGACCTTGGAGATGCTTTCGAGGCCACCAGCAACGCAGATGTCCATATTGTCGACGAGGATCTGCTTGGCAGCAGTCGCAATGGTCATCAGACCTGACGAGCACTGGCGATCGATGGTCATGGCGGGGACGGTGACGGGCAGGCCAGCGCGGAGAGCAGCAAGGCGCGCAACGTTGCCGCCGGTCGAACCCTGCTGGGCAGCGCTGCCCATCACGACGTCGTCGATTTCGGCGCCTTCGAGGCCGGCGCGCTCGACGGCGGCCTTGATCGAATAAGCACCCAGTGTGGCGCCGGTGGTGTTGTTGAATGCGCCGCGCGCTGCCTTGGTCAGCGGGGTGCGGGCGGTGGAAACGATTACTGCGTCACGCATGGAGGTAGTCCTTGATGTTGCTCCTCTCCCCTTGCGGGAGAGGATATGAAGCCTTGCCGCGTCAGCGGCTAGGCGGAATTGGAGAGGGGTGGATCATCGAGGGCGAAACACCCCCTCTCCCTCCCACGCCTTCGGCGCGGGCCCCTCCCTCTCCCGCAAGGGGAGAGGGTTATATCAAACGAAAAACTGGGTGATCCACTCGGCGATGCAGGCGGGCTTTTCCTGGCCTTCAATCTCGAGCGTATATTCTACGGTCTGCTGCCACTGGCCGGGACGCTTTTCGTCCAGCTCAAGCAGCTTAAAATGCGCGCGCACGCGCTTGCCGACGCGCACCGGCGAGAGGAAACGGGTTTTGTTGCCACCATAGTTGACGCCCATCTTGACGCCTTCGACCTTGGGGCAGGTGGATTTCGCCATCAGCACCGGAAGCAGCGATAGCGACAGGAAGCCGTGTGCGATGGTGCCGCCGAATGGCGTCATCTTGGCCATTTCCTCGTTGACGTGGATGAACTGGTGGTCTCCGGTCGCGTCGGCGAACTTGTTGACCATATCCTGGTCTATCAGCATCCAATCCGAACTGCCGATGACTTCGCCGACCCGGCCCGCGAGTTCGGCAGGTGTTACTCCGCTCATATCCTGCTCCTTTTATGCAAGGGTTGTCTAATTGCGCGCAGTTTTGCGCCTTTCCGGTGCGGTTGACAAGAGCGCAGCCTTTTCGCGGCGCTGACCCTACGTCACTTGATCGCGATGGCCGCAAATGGCCGCGAATCACGCTTTTGTTCGTGCTCTCGGGGTCGCCTTTTGTGGATCGGCATAGGGCATTACCAAGGTGCCATCCGGGGCGGCGGTATAAGTGGTCTGCGTCGGGTAAGCGAACTCGATTCCCTCTTCTGCAAAGCGTTTCGCGATGCCCAGGCCAATGGCATGCCGCGCCTTGAACATCTCGTCGACATCCTCGCTCTGCACATCAAAGACCAGCTGGAAATCGAGCGAGCTTGGCGCGAATGTGTGGAAACCGCCGCGAATGAATTCTGCGCCTTCGGCCTCCACAATTGCACGCAGCAGATCCGGCACACGTTGTGCCACCTCGACCGGCGTGTGGTAGACTAAGCTGATGAGGAAGGTGACGCGGCGATAGACCGATTTGGTGTTGTTGGTGATTTCCTTTTCGAGAAGTTTGGCGTTCGAGATAATCTTCTCTTCGCCGGTCAGCGCGCGCAGGCGCGTGCTTTTCATCCCGATCCGTTCGACTCGCGCGGTGGTGGTGTCATAGGTTATCGTGTCACCGCGCTTGAAGGGTCGGTCAAAGATGATCGACATTGCAGCGAACAGATCTGAGAAGATGCCCTGCGCCGCCAGGCCGATGGCGATGCCGCCAACGCCAAGGCCTGCAATCAGGCCGGTTACATTGACCCCCAGATTGTCGAGGATGACGATTGCTGCAATCGCGAAAACGGCAAAGCTAACCAGCAAGCGAATAAGCACCATCGCGCTTTGCAGTGTCTCATGCTCGCCGCCGCTATCGCTGGCGCGCCGCTCAATCAGGCCGATGATGATTTCGCGCAGCCAGATTGCGACTTGCAGGACGACCGCAATGGTGAACAGCACATCGATAGTGCGCGCCAGTTGTGCAGGTGCATTGGCATAGCCGTTGACCAGTTCAATCGCGACCATAATACGGAAGAATTTGCCTGTGCGCGCCAGCGTGCGTGCGATGATCGATTTCATCGCCGACCGGTCTTCGCTGTCGCGCGCAATCCTGGCAGCGCGGCCCTTCAGCCAGCTGAGCAGCAGATAGACGAGAGTTGCTGCGATCACGGCGACCGTCAGTTCAGCGATATTCCCGCGAACCCATTCGGAGACAACATCGGCGTAGTATGTGAACCGCGCGCTGATGGCGGCAATCGGGTCGTCAGGGATTTTGGGAAGTGGTGCAGTCATGCCAGCAACCCTAGCCAGCCCTATGGCTGTCAGCAAGGGCCAGTCAGGATGCCGGACTAATCTCTTTCGCCTTGATGCGTTGTTTGCGGATGGGCGACCAGGCGGCTTCGTTGCGCCGCCGCGCCAGATAGGTGTCGAGGCCAAGCTGCATCGCCACGAGCATATAGACAAAGGGCTGGAAGGCGATGCCGACGAACAGCGAGCCGACCAGATAGATAATCTGCGCATTTTGCAGCGCGGTTGCCAGCGGCGCTACCCAGCTTTCATCGGGCCGGTTGCGCTTCTTGTACATGCGCGCGACCATTTCCATCCGCCAAACCCCGCCGACATGGATCAGCAGCCAGATGATCAGCCCGGGAAAGCCTTGCTCACCCAGCATCTCAAAAAAGCTCGAATGATAGGCGCGGCCCTGGTCGACGATTTCCCGACGATCGATGGCACCGGTGTCGAAGCCATTTTCGTCGACAACGGGCAAGTCATAACGGATCTTGTTGATACGATAGGCGTCGAAGCCGCCGCCAAAGGGATGCTCCTTTACAAATTCCCAGGTCCATTTCCAAACAGCAACGCGGGTGGCAGCGGATTCGTCAGCCTTGTAATCCTGGATTGTTTCCATCCGGTTCGAAAAGGCTGAAGGTAGGAAGGGTATCGCTGCCATCCCGACCAATGCCGCGCCGGTCAAGTACAGAAAACGCCTTTTGGTCTGGCGGATGAACAGCAGTGCGAGCACGGCGATACATACCAGCCCGGTTCGCGCCTGTGTGCCGACCGGGATCAGCAGCGCGGCGAAGGTCAACGCAGTGGCGTAAGTTTTAACCTTCCAGTCGGGTTTGAAAATCGTCCCGTGCTGCGCCAGCCAGACGATCAGCGGGATGATGGCAATTGCCACGCAACTGATGATGCTGCCTTCATACAGCCCCGAATTGTCATTGATGAGCAGCACGAGCGAGCCATAGCCGCCGCCGCCGAGTGCGGTTTTTATACCGCCAGTGACGATCAGTGCCGAGGCGCACAATACCAGAGTCAGCGCCAGTGCCTCGATGCGCAGCCTGGTTTTGAGGAGGAGTGGCAGGAAAGCTGCGAAAACCAGCGCTTTCCACACCCAGCTCCATTTTTCCTGCGCCGCCAGCGGCTCGAAAGCCACCGTGGTCGAGTATCCGCAATAAGCGAGCAGGACGAGCAACAACGCCCATCGCGGCGAAACACGAACGTCGCGTTTGTCATCGCTTATCAGGAAGCCGAGGAACGCCAGAGCGAACAGGATCAGCGACAGCGGAATCGAATTGAGCAGGAAATAACTCAACCGCTGTGGCGCGATGATGTCGATATAGGCGTAGATCAGCGTGAACAGAAAGGGCCGCTTGAACGCCATCAGCATCAGCAGCCCGAGATAGCCGACGAAGAACAGGTCACGCATCGGTCGACGTGTCCCTACGAACTGCGGCTTTGCGTTTTGCAGTGCCAAAACCCTGTGGTTCGGCATCAGGTTCGGGCGGGGGTTCGCGGTCGAGATCGTCACGCCGGGTAAGCAACCAGAAGGCGAGCAGGAGCAGGCCGTGGCTCAGCGCTATCGAGAAATTGTCGATCATCCGGCGTTAGGTCCTTGCCTGTCCCGCTGTTGCGGTACATAGCGTGAAATTGAAAAATCAGGAAAAGCATTAGCTTCTTTGGGTTGACGGCACGTTAAATATATTGCGGCTATAGGCGTGCCATGCCTCGCATCCTTCACGTTCTTGACCACAGCCTGCCACTGCACAGTGGCTATACCTTCCGCACCCGTGCGATCCTGAAATCACAGATCGGTGCGGACTGGGAGGTGCGCGGGCTGACGGGGGTGCGGCAGTATCAGCATGGCAAGCTGCCAGACGGTGACCGGGAAGAAGCCGAAGGGCTGCACTTCTTTCGCACCCCGACATTGGTTTCCGGCCCTTCCGGCCTGCGTGAATGGCGTGAAATCCGGGTGCTCGAACAGCGCATAGTCGAGGTATACCGCGAATGGCCCTTCGATATCTTGCATGCCCACTCGCCTGCACTCAACGGGTTGGCCGCCGCGCGTGCTGCGGCAAGGCTGGGGCTACCCCTTGTTTATGAAATCCGCGCCTTCTGGGAGGATGCGGCGGTAGGGAATGGCACTGGAACCGAGGGATCACTCAAATATCGCCTCACGCGCGCGCTTGAAAACCATGTTGTCGCCCGCGCCGACAAAGTGGCGGTGATCTGCGAAGGGCTGCGCTCCGATCTGGTCGCGCGCGGTTTTGATGCGGGCAAGATTTTCGCTTCGCCCAATGGGGTCGACATGGAAATGTTCGGCAGCCCCCCGCCGCGTGATGAAGCGCTGGTGGGGGAACTCGGGCTGACCGGCAAGGATGTGATTGGCTATATCGGCAGCTTCTACGACTATGAAGGCATTGACGATCTGATTGCTGCGATGGCGCATTTGAACGGCGCAGCAAAGGATGCGCATCTTTTGCTCGTTGGCGGCGGGCCGATGGAAAAGGCGTTGCGCGCGCAGGCAGAAACCTCCCCCGTTGGCGATCGAATCCATTTCGTTGGTCGCGTCCCGCATGAAGAAGTTGAGCGCTATTACAGCTTCGTCGATGTTCTCGCCTACCCGCGCAAGCGGATGCGGCTCACCGAACTGGTGACCCCTCTGAAACCTTTGGAAGCGATGGCGCAGGGACGGCTGGTTGCTGCCTCTGATGTGGGCGGGCACCGCGAATTGATTGAGGACGGGGTGACTGGAGCCTTGTTTCCTGCCGACGACCCAGCAGGAGCGGCAAAAGCCATTGACGCACTCTTCGCAGACAAGGCGATGTGGCCCGATCGCAAAGCCAAAGCGCGCGCCTTTGTCGAAGAAGAACGCAATTGGCAGAAGAACATAATGCGTTACGATCCTGTTTACCATTTCCTGTTAGGCCGTGCTAAACAGGGGTAAAGTTGCGGCTGGTCCGTGGCATGAAGCCCGATGGAAACAGGGTAGTTATGCAGTCGAAGTTGAAGCTTGATCACCAGACACAAGCCGTAGCCATGGCGACAGGTGGCGCTGCCATTGCGGCTATCGCTGCGATGTTCGTACCTACCGGCATCTGGGAAACGCTGACCGGTTCGACCGGGGTATCGGAGATGATTCCGGCAACCGCCGCACCGCTTGGTGATACCGCACGGGCGCTGATTTCCTTTGCCTTTGGCGCGCTGACCTTTGCGGTGCTGACAGTGATGCTGTTGCGCAAAAATGTGCAGCCGCACCAGTCGGTCATCGCACAACCCGAAATTGAAGCCGACGCAGAGACTGTAGCTCAATCGGTCTGGATTGAGCCAACTCCGGAAGCCGAATTGGCAGATGTTGACGTCGAAGAAGTAGCCAAAGGTTCGCTATTGTCCCGATTGCGAGATCGCATTTCGGCCTTTGCTGAAGCGCGACGCAGTGCTGACGGCATTACCGATTTTGAAGATCTTCCCAAATTGCGTTCCGGTGATGCACATCCCGATGCTCCACCGCGCCGTCCGCTGCTGGCAACGCGCGATCTGGTTGATCCGGCAGAGGCGGAATCGACCTCGGTTGAACAACTCCCCCCGGCGGTTGAAGAGGTTGAAGTCGTTGTTCCGAACGAGCCCGTTGCCCTGTTGGAAATTGAAGAGACGGAAAATGTAGTCGAGGCTGTCATTGAGGATGTGGAAACAACCGAACCAGTTGAACCTGCCGAGGTCGCGGCTCCCGTTTTGTCGGTGGAATCCGACAACTCGGCAGCATCGCTGGCTGATATGGTTACGCGACTCGAATCTGCGCTTTCGGAGAGGGATGCCAAACTGGCTCGGCTGGAGGCGCTGGTTGCCAACCGCCCGGTATCGAACGTGCAACCAATTCGTGAAGTAATGGCGGTTGAAGTTGAACCGCAACCCGCAGCAGCTGAGCCCGTCCCTTTTGCATCGCGCCCTATGCTCGAAGCCGTTGATCCGGAACCTGCGCCGATCAAGGGCGAATCCGAAGAGCTCGACGCTGCTTTGCGTTCTGCGCTCGAAACGCTGCATCGGATGAACGCCCGCACCCGTTGAGGCTCAATCGTCGATCAGCAAGGCTTCGACCGTCAGTAAAATATCTTCGTCTTCGACCAGAGTTTTTCGCACGGCGATGTCCGCCACAAGCTGACAGCGTAAGCTGAATTCGGTTTCGGGCAATGCTTTGGCGAAGGCCGCCGCCTGACGCCGACAATTCGCACCCGGAAGTTTCATTGTCAGCACGACGCGTTCGCCAGAAAAGGTCGCGCTTTGCCAGGACTGCGCTTTTCGGCTCATAATCTCTGCTTTGGGCAATAGTGCGATCAATGCCTTGCCTAGATTGCATGGGGTAACTGAACCGCTCATGCCGCTTCCTTCATCTGCAACAGGTCCAGATGCCGCTCATAGGCAGCCATGAAGGCCTCCGCGCGCGTCACCATGGCCGGGCGAAGACAACGGCCATTGCGCATGTCGAGTACCAGCCGCGGATCGCGCGCGACCCTTCGACCGAAAGTCGTCGGTGCCATATCGTGCTGCCGAAGGAATCGTTCGATTTTCCGATTGATGTGCATTTGCGTTCCTTTCCATCAGGCACCACCCTTTCCGGTTGCTCGCATCGACGAATCGATGAGAACAAGATAGGAACATTGCTGATAGGAAAAATCCTACTTGTCTAGGAAAAATCCTATTGCTAAGGAAGAATGATGGTAAACAGCGATCCGCGTGCCGAACTCGAACGGCTGGTGCAGGCGCATGGCGACGATTTTGCGTCGCTGTCGCGGTTGGTCGGGCGCAACCCCGCTTATATCCAGCAATATATCAAGCGCGGCTCGCCCAAGCATTTACCGGAGCGGGAACGCAGTATCCTCGCGCGTTATTATGGCGTTGCGCCGCAGCTATTGGGCGCGCCGGAGGAGGAAGGCAGCGGGAAACGCGGCGGGTTGAAACTGGTTCCCAAGCTGGCGGTCGGCGCATCGGCAGGGGCAGGGGCGCTTGCCGAGGGAGAGGCGCTTGCGGGCAAGGTCGGTTTTGATGAGGCCTGGTTGCGTAAGCTGGGCGTTGAACCACGCAATGTCTCGTTGATCCGCGTCGAGGGCGATTCGATGCAACCGGTGCTCAATGATGGCGATGACATCATGGTCGATAAGGGTGCGGCGCTGAAGCCGCTGCGCGACGGCATCCATGTGATCCGGATCGATGGCACGTTGATGGTCAAGCGGCTGGCGCGGTCGCTGGGCGGTCGGCTTTCGGTGCTGTCCGACAATCCCGCCTACCCCAGTTGGCCCGATCGTGATCCGGCCGAGGTGCAGGTGGTCGGCAGGGTTGTCTGGGTGGGGCGGCGGCTTTGAGGGGCTTGCGTTCGTCGCAGCACGCCGCCACATATCGGCGATGAGCAACGTCACCTCGAACATGAACGCCCAGCCGCCCCTAAAAGCGGTCATCATCCCCGTCACCCCGCTGCAGCAGAACTGTACGCTTTTCTGGTGCACAGAGACCAACAAGGGTGCGCTGGTCGATCCGGGCGGTGATCTGCACAAGCTGAAGGATGCGGTGGCAAAAACCGGTGTGGAGCTCGAAAAGCTGCTCGTGACCCATGGCCATCTCGACCATTGCGGTCAGACGGGCATGCTGGCGCAGGAACTGGGCCTTACAATCGAGGGGCCACAAGAAGAAGACCGTTTCTGGATCGCACAGCTCGACGATGACGGCAAGCGGTGGGGGATGGACGCGAAAACCTTCGAGCCCGATCGCTGGTTGAAGGATGGTGATACCGTGACCGTTGGCAATTTGACGCTCGACGTCATCCACTGCCCGGGGCACACGCCGGGACATGTGGTTTTTTACCACGGGCCGAGCCGTCTGGCGATTGTCGGCGATGTGCTGTTTCAGGGATCGATCGGCCGCACCGATTTTCCGCGCGGCAACCATCAGGATTTGATCGATTCAATCACCAAGAAGCTATGGCCGCTCGGCGACGATGTGACCTTCATCCCCGGCCACGGCCCGACGAGCAATTTCGGCCATGAGCGCAAGATCAACGCCTATGTCTCGGATTATGCGTTGAGCTAAAGAGTGTTTCCCCTCCCGCAGGCGGGAGGGGCAGTGCCATCCTTAACCCAGTTTCGAATACACACTCCACAGCGCATAGCCTGCAAGACCCAGCAGCGTCAGCATGGTGATCAAAGTGCCGACCATACGGCCTTTGCCGAGCGTGCCACCGTCCATGCCGAGGCCGTGCGCGAGGCGTCCAAAAATGTAGAGGATGCCGACATACCAGAGCCAGTTGGCGCTGCCTTGCGTGGCTTCAAGCGCGGCGATCAGTACCAGCACGAAGGGCGCGCTTTCAACGAAATTGGCGTGGGCACGCATGCGGCGGATCAGGAACTCGTCGCCGCCGTCGCCGATTGATACGCCGCCCTTGGTGCGCGCCTGTCCGCAGCGGATCATCAGCCAGATATTGACCAGTGCGGCACCGGCAGCAATTGTCAGCGTGATAGGTAATGTAAGCATTTATTGTCCTCCCGTTGTTTGAAAGCGGTGCTAACAGCCATCTGCGAACTTGCAAAGCACGGAAAAATCGGTATTAGCCGCCCCTCATCCGCAGCACAGGGGTGTTTAAGTGCCGATTCTGGCTTTGCTTGCCAGCGCCGACATTCTTCCCTAAAGCTGCAGAAACATTATATTTTTTGAAATGGAACAGGTGCCGAGATGGCTGTCCCCAAGAGAAAAACTTCGCCGTCGAAGCGCGGCATGCGTCGTAGCCATGATTCGCTGAAGGTCGAAGCCTTTCAGGAATGCTCGAACTGCGGCGAACTGAAGCGTCCGCACCATGTGTGCAACGCTTGTGGCCACTATAACGGTCGCGAAATCCTCGCTGTCGCCTAATTTCCGGACAATCGCTCTTCTCCACGGAGGGATGATATCGTGACCACTTCACCGCGTATCGCTATTGACGCGATGGGCGGTGATGAAGGCGTTCGCGTGATGGTCGCGGGCGCTGCACTGGCGCGCCACCGGCACGAGAGTTTCAAATTCCTGCTGGTCGGCGATGAGGTGCAGATAATGGCTGCACTCGAAAACCACCCAAACCTGCGCGCCGCTTCCGAAATTCTCCACACCACCGAAGTCGTCACCGGTGACGACAAACCGAGCCAGGCGCTGCGCAAGTCGCGTGGCAGCTCGATGGGGCTGGCGATCAATGCGGTGAAGTCGGGTGATGCTGCCGCTGCAGTTAGTGCAGGCAATACCGGTGCTTTGATGGCGATGGCCAAGGTCGCGCTGCGCACCATGCCGGGGATTGATCGGCCGGCGCTCGCCGCCCTGCTGCCTACGTTGACCGATACCGATGTGGTGATGCTCGATCTGGGCGCGAACACCGAATGTGATGCGCGCAATCTGGTGCAGTTCGCGGTGATGGGGGCGGCTTATTCGCGCATCCTCTATAATTTTGAAAAGCCGCGTGTCCGTCTACTCAACATCGGCACCGAAGAGATGAAGGGCACCGACAGCCTGCGCTTTGCCGCCCAGCATCTGCGCGATAGCCCCGAATTGCACATGGCGTTTCAGGGCTTTATCGAGGCCGACAAGATCAACCGCGGCGATTGCGATGTCGTGGTCTGCGACGGCTTTTCAGGCAATATCGCGCTGAAATCGATCGAAGGCGCCGCCCGCTTCGTGACCGATCTGTTGCGCCGGGCTTTTACCAGCTCGATCCGTTCGAAATTCGGTTTCCTCGTCTCGCGCCCTGCGACCGAGTTGCTCAAGCATCATCTCGATCCCAACAATCATAATGGCGCGGTGTTCCTTGGCCTCAATGGGGTGATCGTCAAAAGCCATGGCAGCGCCAGTATCGAGGGCGTGGCCAATGCCGTGAAGGTTGCGGCCCGACTCGTCGAGGACGACATCACCACTCGCATCACGCAGGATCTGGAACAAATTTCGGCCAAGGAAGTTATCGAGGAATGAGCGGACCCGCGCTTCGTGCCGTCATCAAAGGAACGGGTTCCGCACTGCCAAAGCGCCGTGTTTCCAATGCCGAGCTGGCTGCCCAAGTCGATACTTCGGATGAGTGGATAACCGAGCGCACAGGAATCAAATTCCGGCACGTCGCCGGTCCAGACGAAACCACCGCCACTTTGGGTGCCCAAGCGGCGCGTAACGCACTTAATGCGGCAGGCATGACCGAGGCTGATATAGACCTCATCATTGTCGCTACTTGCACACCCGACCAGACCTTCCCGGCAGCAGCGACCAAGGTGCAGCATATATTGGGGCATCATGGCGGCGTTGCCTTCGATGTAGCGGCAGTGTGTTCGGGCTTTCTCTACGCCTTTTCGGTTGCAGAAAGCATGATCCGCGCTGGTTCTGCAAAAAACGCGCTGGTGATTGGCGCGGAAACGATGACGCGGCTGCTCGATTGGGAAGATCGGGGTACTTGTGTATTGTTCGGCGACGGTGCAGGCGCTGTCGTTCTTTCGGGTGAAGTGGGCGAGCGCGGCGTTCTGGCTACGCAGCTCCATGCCGACGGACGGCACAATGAATTGCTCTATGTCGATGGCGGGCCGTCAACAACAGGCACCGTGGGTAAATTGCGGATGCAGGGTCGTGAGGTGTTTCGCCATGCGGTGACCAACCTTGCCAGCGTGATGCACGAAGCGCTCGAACAGGCCGAACTGGAACCTGCGGACATTGACTGGGTCGTGCCACATCAGGCCAACGCGCGCATCATTGATGCGACGGTGAAGAAGCTCGGATTGCCGGCTGAACGCGTGGTTCTGACCGTTTCCGAACATGCCAATACCTCGGCTGCGTCGGTGCCTTTGGCTCTTGATGTTGCTGTCCGCGATGGCCGAATCAACGCTGGCGATGTGGTCGTATTGGAGGCCATGGGCGGCGGATTCACATGGGGTGCATCGGTCGTCCGCATGTGACCCGTTTTCGGACGGGTAAAAATTCGTCATCCATTTTACATCCTTCTGAAATTGCTATATGTTCCAAGGGAATCACGGGGGTCGCGTGAATTTCGGAGGAGAAACCATGGCAGATGCTGGTACTTTGACGCGCGCGGATATTGCGGAAGCAATTAATCGCCATGTTGGTCTTTCGCGTGCGGATGCCTCCGCCATGATCGAATCGATCCTGGAACATGTCATCGACGCGTTGGTTGCGGGCGAGAATGTGAAGATTTCCGGCTTTGGCACTTTCGTGCTGCGCGACAAGGCGCAACGCATCGGACGCAATCCGAAAACCGGCGTCGAAGTGCCAATCACACCGCGCCGCGTGTTGACCTTCCGTGCGAGCCAGGGGCTGCGCCACAAGGTCAAATAAACCGCGATGGAAAAGGCACCCGAAGCGTTTTTGACCATTGGCGAAATGGCCGAGCGGCTGGGCGTGAAAACGCATATCCTGCGCTATTGGGAAGAACAGTTCCCGATGCTTAAGCCGCTGAAACGTGCGGGTGGACGGAGGCTGTACCGGCCTTCGGACGTGGCGCTTCTCGACCAGATACAGGATCTTCTGTCTAAACAGGGATATACGATTCGGGGTGCCAGGGCGTTTCTGGCGAAGGGCGGCAAACCCGAAATCGTCGCCGCACCAGCATCTGCGCCGATAGCTGCAGCAACACCGGCACCTGTTGGAGATCTGTTCGCGAGGCCGGTGCCATCAACACTGATTCCCGAATTGCGCGCCATCCGCGATCGGCTGGCACAAGCCTTGGCTGCGGCCTGACCTATTCGATTGTATAATCAGGCAGCGAATGGAACGCGCTGCGCAACGCGTCTGACCATTTGTCTGACACCGATCGGTAATAGGGGTCATCCTCAGTAATCCGGCGCTTCTGCAGCGGTTCAAAACGGTCGCGCGGCAGCAGCAGCATGTCGAGGGGCAGGGCTACCGAAAGATTCGCGGCCATCGTCGAATCGAACGACACCATCAGCAGTTTCACTGCACTTTCAAAGCTCATGTCCGACTGGAAACCGCGCACCAAAATCGGGCGGCCATATTTGGTTTCGCCAATCTGGAAAAAGGGCGTGTCTTCCGAGGCCTCGATGAAATTGCCTTCGGGGTAGATCATGAACAGGCGCGGCTCCATACCCTTGATCTGGCCGCCAACGATCAGCGTCGCGTTGAAAGTTGTTTCCGCATTGAGACCGGTCTGTTCGCGCGTCCGGATGGTTTCGCGCAAAAGATCGCCGATGATCTGCGCGACCTGGAACATCGAGGCTGCGGCAAGAATGGAGGGGTTTCGTTCCTCGGGGGCCTTAGTGCGTTCGGCGAGCATGCTGATAACTGACTGGGTGGTGGCCAGGTTGCCTGCAGTCATAATGGTGATGTGACGCTCGCCCGGCTTTTCGAAGCTGTGCATCTTGCGGAAGGTCGAGATATTGTCGACGCCCGAATTGGTGCGCGTGTCCGACATGAACACCAGCCCCGAATCCAGCTTCATCCCAACGCAATAGGTCACTGTAATCTTGCCCCTGTATTCCTTTTGCCCACGCGTTACTGTTCAACGGCGAGGCTGACAACCATGCTCTGTTCGCCGCCACCATAGGAAATGCCCGAAATTGGTGCAGCCTCTGCATAATCGGCACCGGTTGCGACGCGGACATAGCGCAAATCGGGGCTGATCCCGTTGGACACATCAAAGCCGACCCAACCCAGTCCTTCGACATGCGCCTCGGCCCAGGCATGGCTGGCTTCCTGCTCGATGCGGTCGGTGAGCATCAGATAGCCGCTGACATAGCGGGCGGGAATGCCAAGGCTGCGCGCTGCCGCGATGAAGATATGCGCATGATCCTGACAGACGCCGTGACCGGCGGCGAGGGCTGAATCTGCCGTGGTCGCGGAATCGGTATGACCGATATCATAGCGTACCGCCTGCAGAATCCGGGCCGACAGTGCGTGCAATGTCGCCAACTGGTCATCGCCCTCCGTCAATACCGATTTGGCCAGTGCCTGTATCTCGCGTGTCGCTTCGGTAAGGCGGGTCGGTCGGAGAAAATACCATAAAGGCACATGCCCGCCGTGCCGGCCCAAAATGCCTGCCGTGTCGGTCGTTTCCACTTCGCCATCGCAGCGAACGACGATTTCGTCCGCGCCTTCATCGATGCTGACGAGCAGGATGTGGTTGTTGTGATAGTCGATATAATCCGCTTCGACCTTGCCGCCCTCAATCGTGGTTTCCCATCGCAGGATTTTCTGCGCGGCATTTTCCTTCGGGATCAGCCGCAACCTTTGAAGGCCATAGGGCACGGGCTGTTCGAACCGGTAATGCGTAGAGTGGTGGATTTTCAGCCGCATCGCATCACCCGTAAAACCGGTAGTCGCGTTCGATCTGCCCGGCGAGGCGGGCATTGCAGGCCATGAAGTCGGTCAGGAATTCGTGCAGCCCGCTTTCGAATATCGCATCAATCGATCGGGTTTGCAGGCCGTTATGGATTTCGGCAGCAAGGTCATGCGCGGGCATCCGCTGAGCATAATCCTTTTCGAGATAGCAGAGATTGCCGAACAGTTTCTGGTAGCAGAAGGCGAGCGAGCGCGGGAAGCGTTCGTCGAGGATCAGGAACTCCGCCACACCGACGGGCCGCGTATCACCGGCATTGAGCCAGCGAAAGGCGTGCTCTGCAGAGACCGAGCGCAGGATGGTTTCCCACTGCACATTGTCGAGCGAGGAACCGACAAAAGAAAGCGACGGCAGCAGCACATAATATTTGACGTCGAGGATCCGGGCAGTGCTGTCTGCACGCTCAAGAAAGGTGCCGAGACGCGCAAAATTATAGACATCGATCCGCAGCATCGATCCGTGCAACGCACCGCGCACCTGCGCCGATTGCTGGCGGATCATCGAAATAATGCCGGGAAGATCGGTTTCGCGCACCGGCCTTGCTAGCGCTTCCTTCATCCGCATCCAGAAAGTGTTGGTCGCTTCCCACACTTCGCGGGTCAGCGCCGTGCGCGTCATCCGCGCATTGTGCCGTGCGGTTTCGAGCATGTTGAGGATTGAGGAAGCGCTGGTCTTGTCGCGCAGCAGGAAATTGACGACTTGTGCGGATGAATAATCGTCGAACTTGGCTTCATAGGCGGATTGCAAGCCCGCGGTGGTTATCACCGAGCGCCATTCTTCATCGGACCCGGTGTTGCGCGTCAGTGCCATGCGGTGCCCCGCTTCGAGCAGGCGCGCCATATTTTCGCACCGCTCCAAGTATCGGAACATCCAGAATATGCCGCCTGCCGTGCGCCCTAGCATCTAGTCCTCCAGCACCCAGCTGTCCTTGGTGCCGCCGCCCTGGCTCGAATTGACCACCAGCGACCCTTTTTTCAGCGCGACGCGGGTCAGCCCGCCGGGCGTGATCTCGATACCGTTGGGGGAAACGAGGACGAAAGGCCGAAGGTCGACATGGCGCGGCGCAAGGCCAGCCTTGGTCAACACTGGCACCGTCGACAGCGCAAGCGTGGGCTGCGCGATATAATTTCCGGGTCGCGCCTTCAGCTTTTTGGCGAAGGCCTCCAGCTCGGCCTTGCTGGCCGCTGGCCCCACCAGCATGCCATAGCCGCCCGAGCCATGGACTTCCTTAACCACCAATTCCTTGAGGTGTGCGAGCACATATTTGAGCGCTTCTGGCTCCGCGCAGCGCCAGGTGGGCACATTGGCCAGCAGGGGTTTCTCGCCGGTATAGAATTCCACAATCTCGGGCATGTAGCTGTAAATCGCCTTGTCGTCAGCGATACCAGTGCCGGGCGCATTGGCGATGGTAATCTTGCCTGCGCGGTACAAATCCATGATGCCCGGCACGCCCAGTTGCGATTCGGGGCGGAAGGTCATGGGATCGAGAAAATCATCGTCAACGCGGCGATAGAGGACGTCGATCGGCTTGTAGCCTTGCGTAGTACGCATGGCGACGCGGCCGTCGACGATCCTCAGGTCATGCCCCTCGACCAGTTCTGCCCCCATCTGGTCGGCAAGGAAGGCATGCTCGAAATAGGCGCTGTTGTAGATCCCCGGCGTCAGCACCGCGACCACGGGCCGCCCCTCACAGCCCTCTGGCGCGCAGGCTTCGAGCGACCTGCGCAAATTCTTTGGATAGCTGCCCACTTCGCGGACACGAATGGCGCTGAACAGTTCGGGGAACATGTTCATCATCGTCTCGCGATTTTCGAGCATGTAGGACACACCCGAAGGCGTGCGGGCATTGTCCTCTAGCACGTAAAATTCATCTTCGCCGGTGCGCACAAGATCGATGCCAACAATGTGGGTGTACACACGGCCCGGCGGGGTGAAGCCGATCATCGCGGGCAGGAAGGCGCTGTTCTTGGCAATCAATGCCTCGGGAACGCGGCCAGCGCGGATGATTTCCTGCCGGTGGTAAATATCGTGCAAAAAGGCATTGATCGCGCGGACCCGCTGTTCGATGCCGCGCGACAATTTGCTCCATTGTTTGGCGCCTACGATCCGCGGCACAATGTCAAAGGGGATCAACCGCTCTTCAGCTTCATTCGCGCCATATACGTTGAAAGTGATGCCCGTGCGGCGGAAGACGGCATCGGCCTCTTCCGCTTTCTTGCGCAGCGCGGCAAGCTGCTGCCCTTCAAACCATGCGGCGTAATCCGAATAGGCGCCGCGGGCACTGCCATCGGGGCGCAACATTTCGTCAAAAGCCGGTGCGGACTGCTCCATGAATCAAGAGGCTGTCAAAAATTTAGGCAGTGCACAAGTGCTTTTCGCAACTGCACAATAAATGTGCAGGCATGATTTTACATGGTCATATCGCGGGCAAGCAGCATGTCGCTGAATTCGACATCGTCGACCATGAAAATCGTGTCGCCGATCTTCGAAAAACCGTGCTTCTTGTAGAAGGCCACCGCCCGGTCGTTATTTTCGTAAACGGCCAGCAACAACCGGCGTGCCTGTCTTTTGTGCGCGATATCGAGGGCATGGTGCAGCAATGCGGCTCCGTTTCCGCCGCCCTGCCAAGGGCCGAGCAGATAGATTCGCTTGAGTTCCCAGTCGCCCTCGCGCTGGAAATAGGGGTGCTCCGGCGGGCAGAGCAGGGCATAGCCTACCGGCGCACCCAACGGCGTTTCGCCGATGATGATATCAATATCCCGGTCGGCGAGCTTCCTCGCGTAAAATTCCGGGCTGTGCAGTTCCTTGAGGAACCGGATCAGTGCTGGCCCAGGATGATCGAAAGCAAAGGTCGCAAGGAATGTCGCCTGACCGAGCAGCGACAGGGCTTCTTCATCGCCCGGTTTGGCAGCGCGCCAATGGATCGGCGTCATTCGGCGTCAGGTCCAAGGCTGGCATCGAGGTCGCGCGGACGCACAAAGCGCTTGAGATGCGCGACCGGCTTTCCAATGTCGGCCCAATGGTCGATCGGGATTTCGAGCTGCGCAAGTGCTGCTGTCGGATATTTGATCTCGACCTCATCGCGCAAAGGCGAGCTGCCATCGTCGGGAACCAGATCAAATACCAAATCTTCAACTGCAGGGCAGTGGCCCACCACCATCACCGCCTCATGCGCGTCGTCGACCTCACGGAGCACATCAAGCACGGAAGCGCTCGACGCCAGGTAGATTCGCCGTTCCCAGGTCGGCTCCATCTTTCGGCCGTAGCCCGCCCAGACACCATCCAATGTTTCGATGACTCGCACGGCTGGGCTGGCGATCACATGTTCGAAGGTAACACCGTTGGAGGCCATCCATTGGCCGATGGTGCGCGCGGCTTTTTCACCGCGCTTGTTCAGAGGCCGGTCAAAATCGCGCGCGACAGGATCGTCCCATCCCGATTTGGCATGGCGCAGCAGGTAAAGCGTCTTCGTCAAAAAGGTATGTCCTCGTCCTCAATCTCTTGCGCGCTCCCCTGCCCGAAATTTGTTGCAGGCGAAAGACCGGATTTGATCCGCCGCACTGCTTCGTCGAGCGTGACGCGGAGGATCGGCGTTCCTTGCGGAAAAGCCGTCAGCAGCCGGGAAGGTGTGGCGGAGGAAAGCAGCACGAAATGACCGTGATCGTCGGTCTTGCGGATCAGACGGCCAAAGGCTTGTGCCAATCGGGCGCGGATGATGCGGTCGTCATATTCGGTGCCTCCACCCATCAGCCGTCGCGCCTTGTGCAGGATATCGGGGCGCGGCCAGGGCACCTGCTCCATGATGACAAGCCGCAGCGAATGGCCAGGAACGTCCATCCCGTCGCGCAGCGCATCAGTGCCGAGCAAACTCGAATGGGGATCGTCACGAAAAATGTCGACCAGCGTGCCTGTATCCATCGGATCGACATGCTGGGCGTAAAGGGGCAGCCCGTCGCGCGCCAGCCGGTCGGCGATGCGGGCATGGACGCTGCGCAGCCGCTTGATCGCAGTGAACAGGCCCAGCGCGCCGCCCTGTGATGCCGAAATCAACGCTGCATAGGCCCCGGCAAGCGCTGGCATGTCCCCGCGCGCTATGTCAGTCACCACCAGCACTTCGGCCTGACTCGCATAGTTGAACGGGCTGGGCGCAGAGAAATGTTCGGCGCCATGTTCGAGATGCGCGGCGCCGGTTCGCGCCTCTGCCGTATCCCAATCGCCGCCGCTGCGCAGCGTTGCCGAGGTTGTCAAAATGCCGTGAGCGGGTTTCAGGACGACGCTGGAAACCGGCCTTGTCGGGTCAAGCCAGTGGCGGTGGATGCCGATATCATATTCGCGGCCCTCACCGCGATCGACCGCCAGCCAGTCGACAAAATCGGGGTCGGCCGGGCCGCCGCCGCGCCCGAGCAGGGCAATCCAGCCTCGCAACGTGTCGATCCGCCATCCCAGGCTTGCCATCGCGCCTTCAATCCGCGCCCGCGCTGCCGCATCGAGCCAGTCGGGTGCGTCCTCGATGATCGCCTCCAGACGTTGGCCGAGTACCATCAGCGGTTTGACCAGCGCTTCGAGCGCTTTCATCAAATCGGCAATCGCCTCGATCAGCGGTGCATCCAGATTGGCATATTCGGTTTCAAGGCCATAGCCGCTCTCGGCCTGACCTTCGTCGCGGGCATAGACAGTGGCGCGCACGGCGGCGAGCAGCCGTTCGGAAGGCCCTAATGGTACGCCCTCGTTAACGCGGCCCAGCCAGCCGTCACCGGGCAGCGCCTCTGCCGCCTCGCGCGCAGCCTCGATGGCGAGCCCGCCTTCCTCGTCATAGCTTGCGACATCCGCAAGCCGTGCCGATAGCCCGCGTCGACGGCCGCGCGCCTTGCCTTCGGGGCCAATGATCCAGCGGCGGATTTCGATCATTTCCGCGCCGGTCAAGGCTGCGGCGAAGGTCGAATCGGCAGCGTCGAAAAGATGATGACCTTCGTCGAAGATGATACGCGTCGGCCGGTTCGCCTCCTCGCGCCCGCGCGCTGCGTTAACCATCATCAGCGCATGGTTGGCAATCACGATGTCGGCCTGCACCGAAGATCGGGCTGCACGTTCGATGAAGCATTTGCGATAGTGCGGGCAACCTGCATAAATGCACTCGCCTCGGCGGTCGGTCAGCGCGGTCGAACCGTTGCGGCGGAACAAGGTCGGCAGCCATCCGGGCAGATCGCCCCCAATCATGTCACCGTCGGCGGTATAGGCGGCCCAGCGCGCGACCAGATGCGCGAGTATGGCCGCCCGCCCTGCAAAACCGCCCTGCAGCGCGTCTTCAAGGTTCAACAGGCACAGATAATTCTCACGCCCTTTGCGGACGACGACCTTTTCTTTGAACTGCTGCGCGTCGGGATAAACCCTCCGTGCCTCGCTAACCAGCTGCCGCTGCAAGGCCTTTGTATAGGTTGATATCCAGACCGCGCCGTCAGCCTCTTGTGCCCATAGCGATGCGGGCGCGAGATAGCCCAGTGTCTTGCCGATGCCCGTGCCAGCCTCTGCCAGCAGCATATTGGGCTCGCCGTTGCGCGCCCGCGGAGCGAAAATATGCGCCGCGCTGGCGGCAAAGGCGCGCTGGCCTTCGCGGATTTCGGCACCGCTGCCGGTCAATCGGGCGAGTTGGGTTTCGACTGCGTCTCTATCGAGCACCACCGATCGCGGCGGCGTGCGGGGCGGCGCCTCTTCCCATTCGGGCAGTTTTGAAAACAGCCACCGTTCCTTCTGCTCCGGCCTGGGCAACAGGTCCGCGACCACCCGCGCCCACGGCCAACGAAGCCGTGTCAAAGCCTGCGCCGCATCCCAGGCCCCTTCGCGTTCGGGCCATGCGGGGTCGGTGAGCGTGGCGAGCAGGGTCTGGGTGGCAGTTTGCAGGAGATTGGGGACTTGCTCGTCCAACAACGCGACGTCATGCTGAACTTGTTTCAGCATCCATCCCGCCGCCTCACCCTTCGGTTCGTTAGGAGAAATGGACCCTGAAACAAGTTCAGGGTGACGGTTGTTTTGTGGAGGGAGGTTAAGAGCTTCAATCAACCCCTTCGCCGTAGGCACCACAAAGCGTGCCGGATGTACAAAGGCGAACAGTTCGAGCAGATCGAGCCCTGACAATTCGGCATAGCCCAGCCGCTGCGCCACCAGCGGCGCGTTGAGCAGGATCATCGGCGTTTCTGCCGCCCGCGCCACCGCTTCGGCCTTCCCTATCCGCCGCGTTTCGCCGTCGGGGGACGCCATCCAGATGCCAGCATGGCTTGCATGAAGCGCAGGAAAGGCTAGGGGAGAGGCCATAAATGCCATTCATGGCAAGTTTGGAACGAAAAGGAAACGTTGAAATGAGCGTCGACTCCGCCCTTCGCACGGCAGCCTTGGCGAGCAAGGCATGGCCCTATGAAGAGGCTCGGCGCGTCCTCAAACGCTACCCGCAGGGCAAGCCGGGCGGAACGCCTGTGCTGTTCGAAACCGGCTATGGCCCGTCGGGCCTGCCGCATATCGGCACTTTCAACGAAGTGCTGCGCACGACAATGGTGCGCCGCGCGCTGGAGGAAATGGCCGACATGCCGACGCGGCTGGTGGCTTTTTCCGACGATATGGATGGCTTGCGCAAGGTGCCGGACAATGTACCCAATCAGGCGATGCTCACCGAACATCTGGGTAAGCCGCTGACGCGCATTCCCGATCCGTTCGAAAAATATGAGAGTTTTGCGCATCACAACAATGCGATGCTGCGCGAATTCCTCGACCGCTTTGGCTTCGAATATGAATTTGTCTCTTCGACGACGATGTATGAAGGTGGCCAGTTTGACGAAGCGCTGAAGGGCGTGCTGCGCAACTATCAGGGCATCATGGACATCATGTTGCCGACGCTGCGCGCCGAACGCGCCGCGACCTATTCGCCGGTGCTGCCGGTCAGCCCGAAATCGGGCGTGGTGTTGCAGGTTCCGGTGACGGTGGTCGACGCCGAAGCAGGGCTGGTTTCGTTCGAGGATGAGGGCGAGACGATCACCCAGTCGATCCTTGGCGGGCAGGCAAAGCTGCAATGGAAGGTCGATTGGGCGATGCGCTGGGTCGCACTTGGCGTCGACTATGAAATGTATGGCAAGGATTTGACCGACAGCGGAATCCAGTCGGGCAAAATTGCGCAGGTGCTCGGCGGCCGCAAGCCGGATGGGCTGATCTACGAAATGTTCCTCGACGAAAAGGGCGAGAAGATTTCGAAGTCGAAGGGCAATGGCCTCAGCCTTGAGCAATGGTTGTCTTATGGCACCGAAGAAAGTCTTGCCTTCTACGCCTACCGCGAGCCTAAAAGCGCCAAGCAGCTGCATCTGGGCGTGATCCCGCGTGCGGTCGATGAATATTTCCAGTTCCGCGGCACCTATGCGGGGCAGGAAATCGAGAAGAAGCTCGGCAATCCCGTACACCATATCCACAACGGTAAGGTTCCTGCGGATGTTCCGCCGGTGACCTTCGGGCTGCTGCTCAACCTAGCCGGTGTGATGGGGCCGCATGCGACCGCGCCGCAAGTGTGGGGTTATCTCGGCAATTATGTGCCCGATGCGACCGCTGCGACGCATCCGGAGCTCGCGAACCTCATCAATCTCGCGCTCGCCTATAACCGCGATCATGTCGCGCCGACGCTGCAACGGCGCAAGGCGGAGGGTATCGAGATAGAGGCGCTCAAGCGGCTTGACGCCGATCTCGCGCCGCTCCCCGCCGATGCGCCTGCCGAGGATATCCAGAATATCGTCTATGAAATCGGCAAGACCGGCGGGTTTGAAAATCTGCGCGACTGGTTCAAGGCGCTTTACGAAACGCTTCTCGGCTCCAGCGCAGGCCCGCGCATGGGCAGCTTCATCGCGCTCTACGGCATAGCCAACACCCGCAAGCTGATCGCCGAGGCGCTTGCATGAAAAATGGCGGTTCGATCGACGAATTGGCGGTCGAATTGCTGGGCAAGACGGCGGACAGCCTGTCGCGCGCCGAGCGGCGTGTGCTGGAAAGCATCCACCGTCGCGAAGTCACAAGCCGCGATCTGGGTGTGTCGCACGGCGAAGAAGCAACCTTTGGCCAGCGACTGGCCGACCATGTCGCTGCCGTTGGTGGCAGTTGGGGTTTCATCATCGGCTTTGCCGTGGTGTTGTTCGGATGGATGCTTCTCAACAGCAGGTTTCTAGAATCGCTTGGGATCACCTTCGATCCCTATCCCTTCATCTTCCTCAACCTGATGCTGTCAACTCTGGCCGCGATTCAGGCGCCGATCATCATGATGAGCCAGAACCGGCAGGCAGAAAAAGACCGGCAAGCAGCGGGGCATGATTATGAAGTCAATCTGCGTGCCGAACTGGAAATCATCCGGCTGCACGAGAAGATTAATGCCTTGCAGAAGGATATGAGTGCGATGCTTATCCGCCAGTCGCGAGGCGATGGCAAATGAGCATAATTGCCGCCCGAATTTACCGCGATGGCCGCCTGTTGACCGACGTCGATCTGGCAAAGCCGATCCCGACGCTGGAGAGGAAAGAGGATTTCATCTGGATCGGGCTGCATGAGCCCGATGCCGCCACGATCAAGACGATCCAGCAGCATTTCGGGCTGCACGAACTGGCGGTCGAGGATGCGCTCGATCCGCGGCACCTGCCCAAGATGGAAAGCTATGGCGACACGCTGTTCGTTGTGGTGCGCACGGTGCATCTTGAAGGGACCGACGGCGGCACCCGCATTGCCTATGGCAACACCGCCATATTTTTGGGGCGGCAGTTCATCATCACCGTGCGTCACGGATCGATGCGCGGCCATGCTCCGATCCGTCAGCAACTGGAGGCGACACCTTGGCTGCTCAAGCACGGGCCAGACTATGTGCTGCACGCGATCCTCGATTTCATCGTCGACGGCTATTTCGACGTCATCGACATTCTGGAGGAGCAGGTTTTGGCGATGGAGGATCAGGCGCTTGAATCTTTCCTCAACCGTGCACAAACAGCGCGACTTTTCACACTCCGCCGCGACCTTTTCCGGCTGCAGCGGATATTGGGGCCGATGGAGGACCTCGCCAATCGTTTCGTCAATATCGACCTGCCGCAGCTCGATAACGATATCGATCCCTATTTCCGGGACTTGGCAGATCATGTGCGTCGGGTGAACTACCGGGTTGCGGGGCTGCGCGATACGCTGACCAGCGTGATCGAAACCAGCGGTTTGCTTGAACAGCAACGGCAGGGTGTGATTACCCGCCAATTGGCCGCGTGGGCCGCAATCCTCGCGGTGCCGACCGCGATTGCAGGGATCTACGGGATGAATTTCGATTTCATGCCCGAATTGCGCTGGAAATATGGCTATGCCGCCGTGCTTGGCCTGATGTTCGTGATTTGCGGCACGCTCTATTACCGCTTCAAGCAGTCGGGCTGGCTGTAACCCGCCGCAACACCGACCAGTAATTCGGTTCGATCGTCATCTTCGCATGATAGCCGCCCTTGCCGAGCAGGGCGTGCGCGCGCGGTAGGCTATAGCAGGGCACGCCCATGAACAGGTGGTGCTCGCTGTGGAAGTTCACCCAATAGGGCGCGACCGTCGCGCGTTCGATGAGGCCTGCATAAGTGGTGCGTGCATGGGTGAAGGGATCGTCGCTGCCAGTGGTGGTGCAGGCATGTTCGGCGATGTTGCGGACGCGCAGGAAGAGCTGGAATGTCGTCGCCAGCGCAATCAGCCAGAGCACGAAGGGCAGCCAGCCCCAAAATACCAGTGAAACCGCAAGCAGGATGATCTGCACAAGCAGGAAACGGCCTACGGTGCGTGCCGTCGTCTTCGCGCCTTCGATATTCGCGACCGGTGCATCAATACCGCTGCGGCTCTGTAGGTTGAACGCGCGGCCTGCGCTGGTATCGCGCTTGCCATCATTCGCGTCGCTTTCGCCTTGCAGCGTCGCCTTAACTCCGCGCAGTGCAGCGGCAAACTGGTGGCTGCGCTGTTTGACGAAAGTCTGCCCGGTCAGGTCGCGCACAACCTTCCGCCACAGACTGGCGCGCGTCGTGGGGAAGGGTTTTGAGAGCGACAGGTCAGGGTCTTCGGGCTGCTGGGTGAATTTATGATGGGTCAGGTGATAGGCGCGATAGGCGTGGAGGTCGCTGCCGGTTGCCGCGCCGCTTGGCCATTGCCCCAGCCAGTTGTTCACCTGTCGGTTCGGATGCAGCAGACCGTGCGCGCCATCGTGCATCAATATCGAAAGCCCCAATTGACGCCCACCCAATAAGGCCAGCGCGATCGGCGTTGCCACCAAGCCAGCCAGCCAACTCTGCTCCCACGCCCACGCAGCACCGAAGGCGGCGAATGCAACCACCAACCAGGCATGGACAATCTGGAAAATGCCCTGCCAAGGGGAAACGCGCGTTATCGCGCTCCAGTCTTCCGAGGCAAAGATCGTACGGGGGTTGGCGGCTTTCACGGCGGGCATGGGTGTAACATACACCCAACTCCACCGACTGCCAAATCCGCTACGTCGCGGCGCTTACCCAGCCAACGCGCAGGTCGTCCATGTCCACCGCCTCGCCCAGTTCCCAGACATTTTTGTAGCCATAGCCGTAAAGGTTGATGAAGGTCTGGATGTTGAGTGCGAGTGGCAGCGCCTTGGTCACAACCGGGCGGCGGTTGTTGGTAAAATTGTTGTTGCAGTAGATCAGGATTTCCCTGTCCGGATTTTTACCGATGATTTCCTCTAGACTTTCGGCGGTAAAGTCGGGGAGTGGCAGGTTGATTGCGCCTGCAATATGCCCCTCTTTGAAAGCTTGCGCGGACCGTGCATCGAGGACGAGCACATCAAGCCGCGCTGCCCTCGCCTTGAACTGGTCGAGCGAAATGAGCCGCGATGATCGCACCGGCTGCACCTCGGAGGTTAGCGCGCGGAATCCGGCATAATCGATCAGCGGGCTTCCCGCATCTTGGGCGGCAAGCGGGTTGGTGACCAACAAAATAGGGAGCATCAAAATGCGCATGGGCAGCCTCCTCCAATCGGGGAAAGCTACCCATATCGCATTTAACGGCTGCTGAACGCGTTACTTCTGCGACGCAATCCAGACGTCGATCTTCTTCTCAAGCACCGCCAGTGGCAAGGCACCGGTGTTGAGTACCTGGTTGTGGAATTCGCGCACATCGAACTTTGCGCCCAGTTCCTTCTGCGCCTTGGCTTTGAGCTTCTGGATCGTCAACGCGCCGATCTTGTAGGCCAATGCCTGACTGGGGATGGCGATGTAGCGTTCGACCTCCGCCGTGGCGTCGGTGCGGCCCATGTCGCTGTTGGCGAGCATATATTCGATCGATTGGTCGCGCGTCCAACCCATCGAATGGATGCCGGTGTCGACCACCAGGCGCATCGCGCGAAGCATCTCGTCCGACAGCGTGCCAAAACGCTGATAGGGATCCTTGAAAAGCCCCATATCATAACCCAGCGTCTCGGCATAAAGCGCCCAGCCTTCGACATAAGCGGTGTTACCGCCGAAACGCATGAACGCGGGCAGCTTGTCATTCTCCTGCGCGATGCTGATCTGGAAATGGTGCCCAGGCGCGCCTTCATGCAGATAAAGCGTGGTCATGCCAGACGTGGTGCGGCTGGGTAGATCATAGGCATTGAAATAGAATGTGCCCGGGCGTGAGCCATCGGGCGTACCTTGCTGATAGCTGCCGCCAGCCTCATATTTCTCGCGAAATTCCTCATAAGGTTTGATTTCGAGGGGAGCTTTGGGAAGATATTTGAACTGGCTGGAGATGACTTCGTCGACCTTTTTGCCGATGTCATAATATCCCTGCGTCAACGCCTCGCGGCTCTCCTTCTTGAACTTCGGGTCGGTGCGCAGATGCTCGAAGAAATCCTGCAGGCTCCCCTTGAAGCCGACCTCTGCCTTGATTGCCTCCATTCCCTTCTTGATCCGCTCGACCTCGGCGACACCCAGCAGGTGGATGTCGGCAGCCTTCAGCGGCAATGTGGTGGTCTGCTCGACCATATATTGGTACAGTTTGTCGCCGCCCTTCATATGGGACAGGCCAACGCCTTCGCGTGCCAGCGGCAGATATTCATCGCGCAAGAAATCGCGCAGCCGCTGGTTGGCAGGGTAAAGGCCTTTTTCGACTATATCGCGATATTCGGCGGTCAACCGCGCCTTATCAGCCTCACTGAAATCCGCCGGGAATTTGGTGACGGGTCCGTAATAGGGCGACTCCTCGGTCTTTTGTGCCAACTGGGTATTCAGCTGGTCAACCACATTGGTGATCGTCAGCTTGGTTTCGAACACGCCCGACGCCATGCCTTCACGGAAGCGGCCGATAGAGGCATCCATCAAGGTGATGAATTCCTTGTGGCGCTTCAGGTTGTTTTCATAGTCGGCAACGGTCTTGAACGGCGCTGCACCCTGTCCGCTGGCAAATGTTGGATAAAAGGTGTGGAAACCGGCGAAATGGTTGACCGGCCTTACCACGGTCAGGTCCATGATTTCCTTGGACAGACCCTTCAGTGCATCTAACTGGTTCTGTTTGTAAACGTCGTAGGCAATCTGGCTGGTCGGATCGAGCTTGGCGCGGTCGATGCTTTCAAGCTTGGCGAGATTGGCTTCGGCTGCTTTGCGCTCGGCATCGAAATAGGCGTCGCTGATATAGTCGCCCAACCGGTCAGCATAGCGCATGTCACCGCGGAACAGCGCGTTCAGCGGATTGCGCTTGAGGGTGGCTTCATCATCCTCGGCAAACAGAGCGGCCAGTTTTTGCGCTTCCGTCTGTGATTTGGCAACCGTCGGCGCGGCCGCAGCGGAGGCCGATGCGATTGCAGGCATTGCAAACAAGGACGCTGCCGCGAGCAGGTGAAAATATTTCGGTTTCATGCAACTTTTCTCCGTGATTCCATGTCTGCGGGCAAGCGAGCTTTTCGAAAAAGCGGCAATGCAATTTCGACAGACGGCCTACCTGTTGCCGCGAAAGCTCTCACGCTTTGAGCGTGTTCAATTCCAGCCAGTTGTTCTGCCGGTACCATTTGGTGATGATATGTTTGACACCCTTTTTTACCGGGGTGCCGGTGTGAAGCGATTTGTAGTTCAGTGTGCCGTCAGGTTTCATGTTATTCCACATGAGCATCGTCCCTGCCTGCGGGCGTACGCCAATACCAATATGCGGGAATTCGGTCGCGCCGCCTTCTTCGACATCGTTCAGGAAAATCATTGCGGTCCAGCTCCGCTGTCCGCCGCGCGGGCCTTCATGATCCCAATAGCTCTGGCCGGGATGGAAGAAGTCGTGATGCGCCTTGAATTCCTGCCCGACCTGATAGCGCTGGCCCTGCATCGTTTCCGCCCAATTATTATCGATACCGAGCGTATCGCTCATCCTTGCCTCAACGCGGGTAATGTCAGGATCCCAACGATTGAGGTGGCAACTGTAACTTGTCCGGAATCCCGCTTGTTCTGTACCCTTATACAAGGTCGAGGGAACGGCATCGGCGTCGATTTTAGAGATCAGCATCTGGCAATCGCGCTTCCCCAGAAAGCCTTGGTAGACATAGACCTGCAGGTCCGGCACTTCGATGCGCTGGACTAGCGGATTGTTCTCGAGCTTGCGGGTCACAAATGCCCCGATCTTGGCGAGCTTTGCCGGATCGTTATTGGGATCAAACTTGGTAGGAACTTCGGGTTCGGCGGACACGCTTGCGCTCCATGCGGGGATGAGTCGCCTGCCTCATAACATGCAAAGCAATTGGATTTCGAGGGGTTGTACAGCTAGCGCGGCGCAAATGAAAAGAGCCCGGGGAGGAAGGCACCCCGGGCTCTTCAACTTCTGGAGGGATCAGGATTACCAGAAGAAGTCGTGAATTACGTCGACGACATAGCCGTTGCGGACATCGATCAGCAGCACGTCGTCATAATAGCGCACCCAGCGATAGGGGCCGTGCGCGGGTGGCAGGCGGTAATACCAAGGGTCGGCTATCCAGTAGCGGTTCGAGTAAAAGGGCGAGCCCAGATAGATGCCGATGCTGAAGCGGCGGTACCGGTCGTAGCGGTTGGGCGCATAATAGCGACCAGGCCGGTAATAGCTGCGATAACGGTCACGATGCCCGCGCCAGTCATAGCGGCGGTCGTTGCGCCAGCCACGATCCCAGCGGTCATTGTCGCGCCGGTCATAGTGTCGATTGTCACTCCAGCGACGGTCATCATCGCGGCGGCCTTCCCAGCGGCGATCGTCGTCGCGGCGATCGTCCCGACGGCTGTCATCATCACGGCGCCGGTCCCAGCGACCCTGATATCCGCTATTATTGTCGCGGCCCTGCCAGCGGCGATTATCATCATAGCCCCGATTCCAGTTGCGACCATCATTGTCACGGCGGGTGCCGTCTTCTCCACGGCGACGTTCATTGCCTCGGTTCCATTGCTCGCCCTGTTGCTGGTTTTGCGACTGGTTCCAGTTACCACGCCGTTCTTCACGACGCTCGCCGCGCTCGCCATCCTGCGCGGAACGCTGACCGCCACCTGCGCTGTCGCCGCGGTTGATACGACCTTGACCGCGCACCCATTCGCCCTTGCGCTTCTCACCGCGCTCAAAATTGGAGGTGTCACCCATTGCCGAAATGGCGACGCTAGCTTGTGCGGACTGGGCCGCGTGAGCGGCAGGTGAAAGGGCGAGTGTTGACACAACACCGAATAGTAGAATTTTTTTCATCGTTGGTCCCCGATGCGGGATTGGCACTGTGCCGCTCCGTTAAAGCCCTTATCCCCGATTCTGGCTGTCGCGAGACTGAATGAGGCTGTAATGTTCAGGAAAGGTGCGATTTAGCTGAACGGCTGAATTTCAACCAATTGCATCGAATGCAATGTCGAGGATCGGGAACGCTTCCCAGCCAGCGAAATCAAAATGCCACCATTCGTTGGATATACCGCGAAAGTCTTGCGTCTCCATCCAGCGTTCGAGTCGTGCTCGATTCGCAATGGCTTCTGCCGAGGCATCCATGAAATCGCGATGCGCGCGCTTGGTGAATTCATCATAGCCGCTGGGCATTTCAACCAGCTGGCCGGTATCGAGCCGGTGCAGCGACAGATCGACCGCACAGCCGCGATTATGCTTTGAACCCTGTTTGGGGTTGGCGACATAGTTGCGCAGCGGCCCTGCCGGAGTGGCATCCCACAGCTTCTTGGTTATCTGCCAAGGCCTGTAGGCGTCGAAGATCGTGAGGCCATAGCCTTCCGCTTGCGCCGCGCGATGCGCCCGGACCAGTGCTTCGGCTGCGGGCCGGACAAGGAAGGCGCGTGGCTGATCATAGAGCTGGCGGCCGGTGAAGTTATTGGCCGTGGCGTAGCGTATATCTAGGCGAATATCTGAAGCCAGCTTGACCAGTTCAACCAGATCGCCATGGCCTGATTTGGGCAGGGCTGTTGCCGGTAGAGCCGGGGGAGCAATCTTTTCACTGCGGTCACAGGCAATCAGTGGCGCTACCGCCGCACCGAGGACGAAATTCCGCCGGTTCAACTGTCCTGCTTGGCCAACCACTCTTCGAGCCACTTGATCGTGTAATCGCCATTGATCACATCCGGCTCGCGCAGCAGGGCCTGATGCAAGGGAATGTTGGTCTTGATATCGGTGATCACCATTTCCTCAAGCGCGCGACGCATCCGCATCATGCAGCTTTCGCGGGTGCGACCATATACGATCAGCTTGGCGATCATGCTGTCATAATAAGGCGGGACGCTATAGCCCGAATACATGCCGCTATCGACGCGCACATGCATGCCGCCAGCCGCGTGATAATGGCCGATCTTGCCGGGGGAGGGCACGAAGGTGCGGGCATCCTCGGCATTGATCCGGCATTCCATCGAATGGCCGCGGAATTCGAGCATGTCCTGGGTCACCGAAAGCCCGCGGCCTTCAGCAACGCGGATCTGTTCGCGGACAAGGTCGAAACCGGTGATCATCTCGGTCACCGGATGCTCGACCTGGATGCGGGTGTTCATTTCGATGAAGTAGAATTCGCCATTTTCCCACAGGAACTCGATCGTTCCTGCGCCGCGATAGCCCATATCGGCCATCGCCTTGGCGACAATGCCGCCCATCCGTGCACGCTCCTCGGCGGAGATAACGGGTGAAGGCGCTTCCTCAAGAACCTTCTGGTGGCGGCGCTGCAGCGAACAGTCACGCTCGCCCAGATGGATGGCATGGCCTTCGCCGTCACCGAAAATCTGGAATTCGATGTGGCGCGGGTTGCCGAGATATTTCTCGATGTAGACGGTCGCGTCACCAAAGGCGGCTTTGGCTTCGCTGCCGGCCTGTTGCATCAGCGTTTCGAGGTCGTCGGGGCTGTTGCACACTTTCATGCCGCGCCCACCGCCGCCCGATGCAGCCTTGATGATGACCGGATAGCCGACGGTCTCGGCAATCTTTTTGGCTTCGCCGATTTCTGAAACCGCGCCGTCGGAGCCAGGAACCAGCGGCAGGCCAAGGTCGCCAGCAGTTTTCTTCGCCATCACCTTGTCACCCATCGTCCGGATATGCTCGGGCTTGGGGCCGATAAAGGCGATGCCATGGCTTTCCACGATTTCGGCGAACTGCGCGTTTTCCGACAGGAAACCATAACCCGGATGGATCGCATCGGCATGGCTGATTTCGGCTGCCGAGATGATCGCCGGGATGTTGAGATAGCTGTCTTTCGCCGCAGGCGGGCCGATACAGATGGCTTCGTCTGCTAGGCGGACATGCATCGCGTCGGCATCTGCCGTCGAGTGCACTGCAACAGTCTTGATGCCCATTTCATGCGCAGCACGGTGGATACGCAAAGCGATTTCGCCGCGATTGGCGATCAGGATTTTTTCAATACCCATCGGTAGATTACTCGATGACCATCAGGGGCTGGTCGAACTCGACCGGCTGGCCGCTTTCGACGAGGATCGATTTCACGGTGCCGCCATTCGGCGCGGTAATCGGGTTCATCACCTTCATCGCTTCCACGATCAGCAGCGTATCGCCAGCTGAAACCTTGTCTCCAACGCTGACAAAGGGTGCAGCGCCGGGTTCGGGTGTCAGATAGGCGGTGCCGACCATAGGCGATTTGACAGCATTGGCGGGCGCAGCCGCCGGGGCAGCATCCGCAGTTGGGACCGGTGCGGCCGGTGCGGCCGGCGCAGCGGGGGCTGCAAAGGCGACGGGCGCTGCGGCCACTGCCTGGATGTTGCGGCAGACCTTGATCTTGCGGTCGCCATCCTCAACCTCGATTTCGCTGAGGCCGGTATCGTTCAGCAACTCGGCCAGTTCGCGCACCAATTTGGTATCGACCTGCATTCCGCCGGTTTTGCCGTTCATAATTTTACTCCTGAGACCCTGTGTATCGGGCGCTTTAATCAGAGACGCGCCGCTACGTCCAGCGCCAGTTCGTATGATTTTGCTCCATGCCCCGAAATACAGCTGTGCGCGGCCATGCCGACAAAGCTGATATGCCGGAATTCCTCACGCTTTTTCGGGTCGGACAAATGGACTTCGATAACGGGGACCTTTATCGATTTGATCGCGTCGTGGAGCGCGATGGAGGTGTGGGTGTAGGCGCCGGCATTCAAAAGCACCGCTTTCGCGCCCTCGGCCTGTGCCTCATGCAGCCAGTCGATCAAATGGCCTTCATGGTTGGATTGGCGAAAATCGATCTCCAGCCCCAGTTTCTGCGCCTGGTCATCGAGGCGCCCGGCGATATCGTCGAGCGTATCGGTCCCGTAAATTTCCGGTTCGCGCATACCGAGCAGGTTGAGATTGGGGCCATTGAGGACATAGATAAGCGCATTTGTAGACAAAGTTGAAACCCCAAACCTTAAGTTGCGCTTAGCCTATAGGAAATTCAAAGTGAGTATGTAAAGAAACCAGCCATGACTCTACTGCAAACGGAATTTTCAGATTACATTGTTTTTGTAGATGAGAGTGGTTCACCGACATTGTCGCCGATGGACCCGGACTATCCGATTTTCGCTCTGGTTTTCTGTGTCTTTGAAAAATCTAGCTATTGCGACCGGGTTCAACCCGCGATCAAGCGATTGAAGTTTGATTTTTTTGGCCATGATATGGCAGTGCTGCATGGTCACGAAATTCGGAAACCAAGGGGTGAATTTGAGTTTTTGCTCAACCCCGTTCGGCGCGCAGCATTTTTAGATCGATTGAACTCGATACTATCAGATGCCGATTTCCACATTATTGCTCATGTGATCGACAAGAAGAAGCTGATCGCAAAATATCGTAGCCCTTTCGATCCTTATCACATCGCGCTTCGAATGAATCTTGAGCAACTGAACTGTTTTCTCAGAGATCAAAAGCAGTCGAACAAGCTGACTCACATCATCGCAGAGTCGAGAGGAGCGAAAGAAGATAGGGAGTTAGAGCTGGAATTCCGCCGTATTCAGGACCCAGATTACAATTGGGGTATGGCTCAACGGTTTCCTATTCAAGATACACCCATGGGCCTGCGGTTTGTAGAAAAAAAGATCAATTCAGCGGGATTGCAATTTGCAGATTTGGTTGGCCAACCCATTGGTCGAAATTATTTGAAACCCGAGCAGCAAAATCGTGCGTTTGAAATTCTTGCCGCTAAGGTTTATCGCAGAGTATGGTCTTTCCCTTAAAAAGCGAAAGGCCTCCAGTCTCCTAGAGGCCCAGCGCCGACCAGACATTTCCAGTCCACTTGAGTATCCAAATAAGTTACTCAGTCAAAAAAGTCAATGATAGGAACACATGTTGAATACTGCAGTCGCGTTATCCATCACCATCAATGGCGAACCGCGCCGTGTATTGGCGGGGCTTTCGGTTGCGGGGCTGGTGGCTGAACTTGGGCTCAATCCCAAAAAGGTCGCGGTCGAACGCAATCTGGAGATTGTTCCGCGCTCGACGCATGGCGAGGTGATGATAGCGGACGGCGACCAGTTGGAGATTGTCCACTTTGTCGGTGGCGGCTAAGGCGCCATCCCATGAGCAACACCGATAGCTGGACCGTCGCCGGTCGTACCTTCACCTCGCGCCTCATTGTCGGAACCGGCAAATATAAAGATTTCGAGCAGAATGCAGCGGCGCTGGTCGCCTCGGGTGCGGAAATCATCACGGTGGCGGTGCGCCGGGTGAATGTGTCGGACCCGAATGCTCCAATGCTGACCGACTATATCGATCCCAAGAAATACACCTATCTGCCCAACACTGCGGGTTGCTTCACCGCTGAAGAAGCGATCCGCACGCTGCGGCTGGCGCGCGAAGCCGGCGGCTGGGATTTGGTGAAGCTCGAGGTGCTCGGCGAAGCGAAGACCCTCTATCCCGACATGCGCGAAACGCTGCGCGCGACCGAGATTTTGGCCAAGGAAGGCTTCCTTCCCATGGTCTATTGCGTTGACGATCCGATCGCCGCGAAGCAGCTCGAGGATGCAGGCGCAGTTGCAGTGATGCCGTTGGGCGCACCGATTGGATCAGGTCTTGGCATCCAGAACCGCGTGACCATCCGTCTGATCGTCGAAGGCGCCAAGGTGCCCGTGCTCGTCGATGCCGGAGTCGGAACCGCTTCGGACGCGGCAGTCGGCATGGAACTGGGCTGTGATGGAATCCTGATGAACACCGCGATTGCTGAAGCCAAAGACCCTATCCGCATGGCACGCGCGATGAAGCTGGCCGTCGAGGCGGGACGCGAGGCCTATCTGGCTGGTCGCATGGGCCGTCGCATGTATGCAGACCCGTCGAGTCCATTAGCCGGGCTTATCTAAGGCGAGCATAAACTACATTTGTAGTCGTTGGTCAACGATCAATTGCTCAAAAATGCAGTTGGTCGGACGACGCTGTGTGTTCGTCATGTCATTTGTCGACTTGTAAAACATTTCGCAGCGCCCGTCGAAGTGCGCGTGAGCGGACGGACGGAAAGTCCTATTTCAGAGGGGCAGGCCGGATGGATATTGCTCCCCAGCGTTGACCTTTTCGGCCTGCACCCCCTCCCAAAGGGCCCGCAGAATGTTTGGAGAGGCCCGCAATTACAGGAGCCTGTCATGGCTAAAAAAATTGGCTTAACCCTGATGCCACTGCTTGCAGCGGCCAGTTTCGCGATCGTACCTGCTTATGCTTCTACGACAGAGCGAACGATTGAAGTACACCACACCGACTTTGATCTGTCGACCCAGGCCGGGCAAGCCAAGTTCAAACAGCGTATTATGCGCGCCGTACGCAATGTCTGCGCTTTCCCGTCTGCGAAAACTATCGCTGAATATAACGACCAGAAGCAATGCCAGACGCGTGCGAAAACCAGTGCGATGCGCAAAGCGGCGCAAACCATTGCCCGAAATGGTGGGCAGGTGAAAGTCGCCCTCGATTGAACCTGGATTAAAGCAATTAGGGCGGGGAGCCTTTGGCTATTTCCCCGCCAGCTTTTTGACGTCAGCCAGATATTTGCGTCCAATCCGCATCGATTGATCGCCCTGCAGAATCGCATGCCAGACACCCCCGCCTTCGTGGCGCAATCCGGTAACCAGATCGCGGCGAATGATGTGGCTACGATGGATTCGCTGGAATTTTGATGGGTCGAGCCGTTGCTCGAGTGTCGAAATGGTCTGGTGCAACAAATAGCTTCTGCCACCCGTATGCAGACGCATATAATCGCGTTCTGCCTCGATCCGGTCAATATCGGCGGCGGCCACCCGGATCAGTTCGGATCGGTGCGACACCCAGAATTCGGTAGCGAAGCCGCCCGCTGCTTCATCTATGACAGCATCATGTGCAGTTGATGCCGATCCATCAACGCTATCCTGTTCCGCTACAACAGCAACGGCCCGCGATATCGCGCGTCCCAAACGCTCTGCCGAGACAGGTTTGAGCATGTAATCGACGACATCTAGATCGAAAGCTTCCACCGCAAAATTGTCGTAAGCAGTGACGAAAATGATTGCGGGTTTGCGTTCTATCATCGCGACCGCGCGTGCGACACTGATGCCATCCATCTTGGGCATGCCAATGTCGAGCAGGATCAGGTCGGGGGTCAGCGATTGTGCCAGGCGCAGCGCTGATGCGCCGTCGCTTGCGGTTCCGACCAGATCGATTGACTGCTCGGATGCACACAAAATCTGCAGCCGCTCTACCGCCAGTGGTTCGTCGTCAACAATGATGGTACGGAGTTTGATCATGCGACATCTTTCGGTTCAGTATCGATGGTGATCGTCGCCCGGAAACAACCCTGCTCGCCTTTTTCGGTTACCAATCGTGCCGCCGAGCCGTAGCGTGCTTCAAGGCGATCGCGAACATTTGCCAGCCCGATGCCATTGCCATGTTGTTCGGTGTCGACACATTTTTCGCCGTCATCGGTAACGTTGAGCGCAATCCAGCCATCCCCTTCGGTTGCGCTGATTGTGACGGTCACCGGTCGGGTTGAGCGTGACACACCATATTTGATCGCATTTTCCACCAGAGGTTGCAGGATCAATGCCGGAATCCGGTAGTCAGCGAGATTGGTCGGGATTTCGATCTGTGTGCGCAGACGTTCCGGAAAGCGCACAGCCTCAATTTCCAGATATTGTTTCTGCAGTTCGACTTCTTCGGCAATCGTTACGTCCTCCAATGGATCACTGGAAAGGCTGGTCCGGTAGAATGTCGACAGATTCTGGATCATCGCTTCGGCCTTGTCTTTTTCGCCTTTGATGACCAGGCTGGAGAGCGAATTCAACGTGTTGAACAGGAAGTGCGGATTGACCTGATAGCGCAGCGACCGCAATTCTGCATCTTGTGCGGCTTGTGCGTAGCGCGAGGTGGTGCGCTCGGCTTCGCCGACTTCGCGCGCATAGCCCAATGCGAGATAGAGCGATGCCCAGGCGATAATGAAAAAATAACGGGTGACACCGATCTCGGCAATCTCTTGCCATACAGTGTAGCCGGTTAGATCGCGTAATTCCTGCACCCGTCGAACAAGGTCGCGGTCGCTGAACAGGCTGATCGGATCGTAGATGTTGAAAATATAAAAATTTGTCCACGCGATTGTAAAGGCGCACGGGATCGCTGCGACAAATGCGGTGGCGACCCGCACCCCAAGCGGTTTTCCGTCGAACAGACGCAGGATGAGGTACAGAAGCCATGTCAGGATAATACCTACCAGCGTAACGGCAGCACGCCGGGCGGCCAATTCATCCTGGGCAGGAAAATCCAGAACCGAGGCACGCAGCGAGACAATCACGGCGTGGAAAACCCAAAAGCCGATGATGGTCAGGAATGCCATCTGGTGGCCAACCAAGGGCCGCTGTTTCCGGATTACCGCTTTCATTGTCCCCTCCATATGCGAAATACCGAAAGATGTGCCCCCTGTTAGCAGTCTCTTGTCGAAATTCAGCATTGCTTGATCGACTAGCGGCGGAGTTTCGTGCTTCCGGCGAGAGTTAACAGTCTGGTAACCATGTTTGTGCCACATTTGGGTCATGGCAGTATTAAAGGGGGCCATGACATGAGCGACAATATGGGCACTGCACCTGGATTGGTGACCTTGGCTGAAATCAAGGAGTTTGCGAGCTTTGCCTCGGGCAGCCAGCGCTACATCCGTCGTTCGCTGGACGTCGCCTTTGACCGCAAAGACGCGCTCGAACTGTGGTCGCGCGATGTGACCGAAGCCGCAAGTATTCAGGCGCAGTACAAATTTTATAACCGCCTCTCCGAAATCCGCGCGCTAATTCCTGACAGCAGCGCGATTGATGATGCCGAGCCTTTTCTGGCAGCGCTGGTTTCGGTTTCTGCATTCGACCTAGGGCAAGGCCGGATTGACGGATTTAGTGCTTATCGCTTCCTCTACGAACGTCTGGTTGGTGCCGAAGCACGGCCATGGTTGCCCGCAGCCTTTTGTGCAGCCGCGTCGATGCCGCATTTGCAGCCAGAGCGGCGCAAGAAGCTGTTGCAATCGATCAGCGAGGCGGTTGCGACTGCCCCAGGCTGGTCGAAACGCGCACCGCGCTTTTTCCCCGAATGGATCGAAAAGGTGGAAGCAGGAAGCGCTACGCTTTAGGCTTTCTTCCGTCGCTAGGTCTCGATGGCGCATCTTTGGTGTCGCTCGCCGCCACGACCAAAAGCATCACAATCAAAGCCACGCTATATTCGCTGCCGCCGGTTCCATGTTCGCCGACGAACCAGCCGAAACGCCAATGGATTAGCGCTATTCCACCTGCGGCTATTGCGAGCAACGGCACCGCAGCACAGCGCGTGCGCCAGCCGATAACCAATGCGGTGCCGGCGACCAGTTCGGTCAGGGTTATCGCCCATACCCAATATTCGGGGTAGGGAAATCCTTGGGATGCCATGAATTTGGAGAATTGGGGAATCGTGCCGTAAGCGATCCGCACAGTGGCATGGGCCATGAACAGCAACGCGGTCGTGACCCGCAACAGGATCAGAGCCCATTTCAGCGATGGATAAGGTAACAGCATCGGTATCCCCCATTGGCAATTGCCGTCAACCTAGGCTTCTTCGCCCGTGCGAGACAGCGACAGGGAGGACTAGGACGCTTTAGTCCTGAAGCCGTCGGCGGTAACGGAAATACCAGACTTCATGCCCGTAAACATTGCGGGCTTTCGCTTCATAGCGCGTTTCTGGCCAGCCGCCGGGGCGAACGAGGAAGTCCTTGGGACTGTTACACAACCAGTCGAACTGGTGTCGATGTTTCTGCATCACCATCAACGCGTGGCGAAGGTAGATTGCATGATCGGTGCCGAACCGGAATTCGCCGCCGGGTTTGAGCTTGGCTGCAATCATATCGACCGGACCATCGTTCATCATGCGGCGTTTCGCATGTCGGGCCTTGGGCCATGGGTCGGGGTGCAGCAGGTATACAAAGCTCAAGCTGCCGTCGGGAATGCGGGCCAGCACTTCGAGTGCATCGCCCATATGAATCCGGACATTGGCCAATGGTCCCATGCCATTGTAATTGTCGACATGGGTCAGTGCCTGCGCGACGCCGTTCTCAAAGGGTTCGCAGCCGATAAAGCCATGATCGGGCAGCATGTCGGCGCGATAGGCCATATGTTCCCCGCCGCCGAAACCGATTTCGAAATGCAGCGGCAGATCAATTCCAAAAAGGCGTTCTGCCGTGACCGGGCCATCTTCAGGTACCGCAACCTGGGGAAGCAGATTGTCGAGCAGGTCCTGCTGGGCCGAACGCAGTTTCTTACCCTTCGACCGGCCATAGAGGCGGTTGAGCGTTGTTGGGTCTCCTGCTTTGTGCGCTGTCATGGCTGCGGCGATTAGCGGAAACTGCGCGCTGTGCAAGACCAGGCTGGGGCGCATCCTTCGTTTACTGTCATTTACCAGTTTTACACCAACTGGATTACATTCCGGTTATCACTTGGCCGATATTGGCTGCAGGGTGATCACCGACAAGATCTTTTTTTGGGTCCTGCCCGTCATGTATGGCGTCTTTACTGCCGTATTTGTGACGCTTGCCCGGTCGGAGGGTGGGGCCTCGTCAGCGAAAAAGGGCGCGGCAGCTTTCGGGATGGGCATGCTGGCAATCATCCTCGATACCCAGCGACATTTGTTTCCCAACTGGTTTTTCACCATGGCAGTTCCGCTGCACTGGCTTGTGCTGTTGTATATGGCGGATGCGTTTCTGGTCCGCCATGGCGACAGGACGCCCGTAAAACCGGTTATTGCGCTGTTTTCCGTTGGCTTGGCGATCAACCTCGCGGCGACTTTCATCATCGACAGCGTGGCAATCCGCGTTCCCAATGCCTCAATCATTGCCATCGCGATTCTGGCTTTGGCGTTGCCGCGTTTCTTCGCACATCGGGAAAAGCGGATCGACAACATAACTGCCTTTGTCGTTGCGATGTCGTGGCTTTGCTATGTTGTTCGCTTTGCCTTTTACTTCACGCTCGACCAATCGAGCGAATATGCGCGGACCAGCCAGTGGTCGCAATATATGATGATCTTCTACTTCACTTCCGCCATCTTTGCATTGAGCCTCGCTTTCCTGCTGATGATGGCGATCACTTCGGATATGGTTGCGCGACACTTTGTCGCCGCAACCGTTGATCCGTTAACTGGAGTAGCCAATCGCCGCGGTTTTGAACGAATGCTGGACGAAGCCAGCGGTGCTTTGCCGTTCCAGTCGGTGTTGATGGTCGATCTCGACCATTTCAAGCATGTAAATGACACCTATGGTCATGGGATCGGTGATGGCGTTCTGGTAGCGGTTTCGCAGACGCTGATTACTTGCTGTAGGGGGCTGGGCGAAGTTGTCCGATTTGGCGGTGAAGAATTCGTGATTCTTTTGCGCACCGGCGAGGCTGAGGCCGTGCAGCAGTTGGCCGAGCTTTTGCGCACTGCGGTTGCCGCGACCCGTCTTGATGCGCCTTATGACGCATTATCCTGCACCGCGAGTGTCGGTGTCGCGCTGGTCGAGCCTGGCGAGGATATCGACGATTCTATCCGGCGGGCGGACCGTGCCCTGTATCGTGCGAAAGAAACCGGCCGCAACAGAGTAGTTTTCGCCGATATTGACGAAAACACACTCAAAACCGTTGCGGCTGTTTCAGCTTAAGCGAGCGCTGCCTTCAGGTCTTCAACCAAGTCGGTGCGTTCCCATGGAAAGAAATCGCCCTCTGCCTTGCGACCGAAATGGCCATAGGCGGCTGTGTTGCGATAGATCGGTTTGTTGAGGCCCAGATGGGTGCGGATCGAACGCGGGGTGAGGCCACCCAGCTTTTCGATACCCATGATGGCCGCTTCGATCTTGTCGTCGCCAACCGTCCCAGTTTCATGCGTGTCGACATAGAGCGACAGTGGCTTGGAAACGCCAATGGCATAAGCGAGCTGGATCGTGCAACGCGTTGCAAGGCCAGCCGCGACGATGTTTTTGGCAAGATAACGGCTGATATAGGCGGCTGAACGGTCGACCTTGGTCGGATCCTTGCCCGAAAATGCGCCGCCGCCGTGCGGAGCAGCACCACCATAAGTGTCGACGATGATCTTGCGTCCGGTCAGGCCGGCGTCGCCATCGGGGCCGCCGATTTCAAAACTGCCGGTCGGGTTGATGTGATATTCGGTTTCGCGCAACAGCACAGGCGGGATCACGTCTGCGACGACCTTTTTCACATAGGCGTGTAGCTCGGCTTCCTTCATGCCTTCGTCATAGCCCGGCGCATGCTGGGTCGAGACGACGACGGCGGTTGCCGCGACGGGCAGGCTGCCTTCATAACGCAACGTCACCTGGCTCTTGGCATCGGGCTCCAGAAATGGAGCTGCGCCCGAATGGCGGTCAGCGGCCATGCGCTCGAGGATCTTGTGGCTGTAATAAAGCGTTGCCGGCATCAAATCAGGCGTTTCGTCGGTCGCATAACCGAACATGATGCCCTGATCGCCTGCGCCTTCATCCTTGTTGCTGCTGGCATCAACGCCCTGCGCGATATGCGCCGACTGGCCGTGCAGATTATTTTCAAAACGGAAGCTTTCCCAATGGAAGCCTTCCTGCTCATAACCGATTTCCTTGACCGTGCGGCGGACGGTGGCTTCGATCTCTTCCTTCGCTCCCGGCGCCCATTCGCCATTTTCGTAAACACCCTTGCAACGGATTTCACCGGCGAGCACGACTAACTGGGTGGTGGTGAGCGTCTCACAAGCGATGCGAGCTTCAGGGTCCTTCGAGAGGAACAGGTCGACGATGGCGTCGCTGATCTGGTCGGCAACTTTGTCAGGATGGCCTTCGGATACGGATTCAGAGGTAAAGAGATAATTGGTGCGCATGGTTTTTCCAGTCGGTTGGCTGTGTCTGCGTATAAAGAAATCTTTATGTGCTGCGCGACGCCTTAGCGGGAAGCGCGACGTCGGGCAAGCGGCAACAGCGTGCATGCGATAAGCAGTGTGGCAAAGGCGAGGGGCAGGATATTGCCATAGAGCGCGAACAGCGTTGGGGCTTTTGCCAAGGGCAGCGTCGCGTCGATACGACCAGCCTTCTTATGCGGCAGACTGTCGATGATGCGACCATCGGCATCAATAACCGCACTGATTCCTGTAGGAGTAGCGCGGACAACGGGCAGACCCTCTTCGATCGCGCGCAAACGCGCCTGCGCCAGATGCTGCGGCGGGCCCCAACTGCCGAACCAGGCATCGTTCGAAGGGTTGAAGATGAAATCGGGGCGGTTGGCTCGGTCGGTGACTTGCCCCGAAAAGATGATTTCATAGCAGATTTGCATGCCAGCCTTCACGCGCCGTCCGTCGAACGGCAGGTTGAGCGTGCGCGGACCGGGGCCGGGCCAGAAATCGATCGTCCCGGGCACCAACCGTGTTGCGCCGAGCGGCTCAAACAGCCAGCGCAGCGCCAGATATTCGCCATAGGGAACGAGGTGCGCCTTGTCATAGGTAGCGAGAATTGTGCCCGAGCTGTCCATCGCCGTGACGCCATTACGCGCGCCCACTAGCTGCTCGTCCTTGTCGAATTCCAGCCGGTCGACACCGGTCAGCAAGATATCGCCGGGGTTCATCAACTGCATCAGAGCAATCCGCGCACCCTGCGCGCTTTCTCCTGGCTGAAACTGGTAGTAACGGAAGGGATAGCCTTCCTCCAACCGCCAAGGAATCGCAGCTTCGGGCCAAAGGATCAGGCGGGGATCCATATTGTTTGCCTGAATTGCAGCCTCGATTGCTGCGTCCTTCGCAGCACGGGCACTTCTATCTTGCGAACTCTCGTTTATCTCGGCCTGCAGCTTTTTGCGCAATGGCGCTTCGGATATCGGTTGGCTGTGCTGGGCGAGTCGCGAAAAATTGATTGCGTCGTAGCCGGGGGCATATTTGTCGATCTGGCTGATATTGGGCTGGACGATCGTCAATTTGGTATAACGTTTGCCGAACGCTTTGCCGTTTATTGCGGCACCAATGCTGTCTCCGACGAATGAAGATAGCGCAGCCAACGAGAACGCGACAACCGGCAGCATCAGGAGAATGGTTTGCCGCCACTTGTGCCTTGCGAGCAACAAAATAACTCCTGTCACCGAAACTACCATTCCGGAAAGGCCATAGCTGCCGATGAAGATAGCAGGCGCTGCCGCATCGCCGACCGCAACGACGCCCAACGGATTCCACGCGAAGCCGGTGAAGACCCAACTGCGGAGCCATTCAGCGATGATCCAGCAGCCAGCAAAAGCAATTATGAATGAGACCGACGCTTCAGCGGATGCAGGCGTGACGGATTTCGCAATCCGCCAAGTTCCCCAGCACGCCAGTGCCGGAAACACAGCCAGATAGAGCGCGAGCAAAAACACCGCGATCCAGCCGAGCCAGGCAGGCATCGCAGCCTGATAGGTGAAGGCAGTGGCTATCCAGTTGTTGCCGATGCAAAAATGCCCGACGCCGAAGAGCCAGCCGAGCAGAAAGGCGCGTTTGCCGCTCTCTGCCTTCGCAACCAGATGCATCAGCAGGGCTAGGCACAATAAGGTTAGCGGCCACAGGTTGAGCGGCGCAAAGCCGGTTGCGGAAATGCCGCCTGCAATCAGCAATGTCCTGCCACGGTATTTTTCGAAAATTGCCAGCAGCTTCGCCATCGGATGCCGACATGGCGGGCAAATGGTGCAATTGCAATCGTTCAAACTTGTTGCTTGCCGTTCAGGCCGGCGCTGCTAGCAAAAGCCGATGAGCATGATCCCCATTTTTGCAATGATGCTGGCACCCAATCCGCCAGTCCCGATCAATGAAACACAGATGCGTGACATAGGATGTGTCGCTTTAGTGGGCATTATCGCGCACGAGCAACGATCTGGCGCTGAAGCGTTGGCCAGCTATGCCGATGTGCGGGATAGCGGAAGGCGTTGGGCAGGAATTGTCGGCCAGCGGGTGATGGATGAAACCGGCCAGCCACGAGAAGTTGTCGCCTTTGCTATCAAGCAGGCAGTCGAGGCCGAACAGGCCAAGGTCATCGAGGTGAACGATGACGCGAAGTCGCAAGACTATGTCCGGGACCGCTTTAACGAATGCCAGTCTGTCATGGACAGGCAGCTCGCTGCGACCGACGCTTCGACCCCTGCCGCGGCCGTTGACAACAGCGCGTCGATGCTGGCAGCCGAACCTGATTGGCAAACCGACGAACCAGACAAGATCGCGCTTTACCGCACCCAATTGGGTGAAGATTTGGGCAACCCGCATCGCATCCGCTATTGCAAGACGTTGGTCGACATTTCGTACAAGGAAATTTCAGGGCGCGAGGGTGCCGACAGTCGCGATGCGAAGGCTTTCGCGCGGCTGGCAAACGCTTTTGCTATGAAGGCCCAAGGGCTTCCCGCTGCCGGAAAACCTAAGCCTATTTCTGCCGAAGAACTGCAGACAGAGTTGGACAAGGAACCCAGCAAGGAGGAAAAAATGGAGCGCTGCCTGCGCCTCGGGGAATCGCTCGCGCTGGCGATACCGCCCGAATGAGCCTGCGTCCGTTCCACCTTGCCTTTCCGGTGCATGATCTCGCAGCGGCGCGGGCGTTTTACGGCGAACTGCTTGGCTGCCGCGAGGGGCGCTCGTCGGATCACTGGATCGATTTTGATCTCTATGGCCATCAAATTGTGGCGCATCTGGACGCTGGCATGACGCCGCGCCCGATCCACAATGCGGTTGATGGCCACGATGTGCCGGTCCCGCATTTCGGGATCGTCCTGACAATGCCGCAATGGGAGGATCTGGCCGAGAGACTTAAGGCTGCCGGCGTGCAGTTCGGGATAGAACCCTATGTGCGTTTCAAAGGGCAGGTCGGCGAGCAGGCGACGATGTTTTTCACTGACTCCAGCGGCAATGCATTGGAGTTCAAGGCTTTTGCCGATGACAGTCAGTTGTTTGCGACTTGACCCATCCCCCTCCCGTTGGCGGGAAGGGTTAGGGGAGGGGGCGAGCGTAGCGAGCCTGATGCGCTAACAGGCCCTCCCCCGGCCCCTCCCGTAAACGGGAGGGAGGAATTACGCTCAGGTCCGTTGAAAAACCTGCTCCATCGTGGTGACGCCCGAGCATTTGTCGCTCGCTTTCGATCCACCGCCCGCCAGCATTGAGAAAGCGACAAAGCCGCCGACAACGATTATGATGAACCCGGCGCTGACCCAGGCCAGATATTTGTCGATGAACGCCTTGATCGGCGCGCCGAATTTCCAGAACAATATGCCGACCAGCATGAACTGGAAGGCGCGGCTCAGCACGCTCGACCAGATGAAGTCGAACAGCGGCATCTGGATGAATCCGGCGGTCAGCGTCAGCAGCTTGAACGGGATCGGTGTCGCGCCCTTGATCAGGATGATCTCAGCCCCAAATTCGCGCAAGTAACAGGCTGCAGCCGGGAATGTCTCCCAAAGGCCCAGGGCCTTGAGCAAAGAAACCCCGATGGTTTCATAAGCAAAATAGCCGATGGCATAGCCGAACAATCCACCAAGGACCGACGCCAGCGTGCAGATCGCGCCATAGCGGATAGCGCGGTCGGGCCGCGCGAGGCACATCAGGCCCAGCAATGGGTGCGGCGGGATCGGGAAGAAGCTCGATTCAATGAAGGAGAAAAGGAACAGCCAGCGCTCCGCATGGGCGTGCGCGGCTTTATCCATCATCCATTCGTACAGACGTTGCAGCATGGTCGCTCGCTCTAGGGGGTTTCTCTATCCGGGCAAGACTTAATCGGTCGTGGCCGTGCCCGCACGCATCACGCGGCCATAGGCCCAGCCAATCCCGATGAGCGCAATGCCCAGCCCCATGAAGGAAAGGATACGCAGCACCCCTTCGAGCGCGGCGGCGTCGATCAGGAAGACCTTGAGCGTGACTGCTGTGAGCAACGCCAACCCGGCAAGCCGGAGGATGGCGAGGCCGGACTTGATGCCGATAGCAAGCCACGCAATCGAGAGCGCGAGCAACGCCGCCGAATAGAGATAATTCTCCCCGACATCGATGGTGGCGCCTGAGATCAGATTGCCCTGCACCAACTGGCGCACGGTCACGAGTGCGGTGAGCGCCATTGAGATGAGGCTACCGATTTCGGCCAGTTTCGGTAGTTGTGGATGTGCCTTCGCTAGGATCGGACTGCGCGCCAGTTGCCACAACCAGAAGGCAGCAAGCGCGAGGTGAATGGTGCCAAGATTGGCGACCGGGGCGGGGCCCAGCGCTTGCGCCTCATATAGCGGATTGAAAACGCCAAGGTCGAACCAGCACAGCCGGAACAATGCCAACGCAGTCGCCGCCAAACCTGCCTTGGCCCAGATGCTAGCGCCATCGGTCCCACGGCGCATCGCCAACCATCCGGCGAGGAACAACAACTGCGTCATCACCACCCGCTCGGCGAGGCCGAGGGTGATGAATTGCGACGGGCTGTCGATATGCGCGACCTGTTTGGCGACCAGCCAGAGGATAGCGAGCAGGCCGGTACCACCCGCAATCCATGCTGAGCGTTTTGCCCATCGTCCCAAGGTGAATGTGGGAAGACCGGCAATGGCTAGGGCTATTAGCGACGGCAGCAATGTCATTTTAGCTGCCTCCACCATATCGGGCAGACCTGAAACCGTCAGAATCTCGCCGCCTAGCGCGCCGCCGAGCGAATCGAGGAAACGCCACGATCCAGCGAGCAGGGCAAGGATGCCAAAGCCAAGCGGGATAGCCGCCAGTTTCTGCATTGCGGTTCCGTTGGTTCGGATCGCCCATGCCGCGAGCGCTCCGGCGACGGCAAAGGTCGCGCTCGCGATATAGTCGTTGGGGAGTAAGTGCGTGAGCGACAACCACCCCATCGCGCCCGCCAATGCTGCACTGCCGACCTGCACAATCTGATCGATCCGGCTTTCGGCTTTTTTCCATTGCCAGGCGATAAAGGCGGCCGGCAGGATCAGCAGCGCGGAAACGGCTGCCCAGACGCTGTCGGGATAGTCTGATTTGGCGACCCCAAAGGCCGCTGCAAACGGCACCGCCTGCGCCATCAGTGCGAGCATTGCCCAATAGGCCCGGCTGGGCCGGTCGCTGCGCGCGAGCAGGTGCGCCGGAATGGCGAAGAGCAGGCCGGTGCCCAATGAGGCAACAATCATCATCGTCCGCGAAGTCTGGCTATCCCATCCTGACGCCAATGGCATCAGGCAGAGCAGCAGCGCGCCGAACAGGCTGGGCATATGCCGCTCGTCACGCCAGGCGAGTGCGATCGCCATCGCCGACAACACCCCGTAAAAGCTCCATCCGATCCAGCTGAATTGTAGACGCGGCAACAGCATTGCGAGTTGTACTAGCGCCAGTGCCATCGGCGCATAGCGGGCCATCGCTTCGAGCCGCGGGTCGCTGCCGACAAAGCGGTCACCCGCCAGTATCGCTGCTCCGCTTGCCGCGACTACGAACAGCCCCACCAGCGGCAGCGCGCTCTCTGCGGTGACGATCAAACCGACAGTCCACAGCGCGCCTCCGCCACTGGCAAGCAAGAGCAGCCACAGCCAGCGCCGCCACAAAGCAAGGCCGAAAAGGCCTGCGAGGAAAACGCCGAGATAGAGCAGCAGCACTGGCACATTGTCTGGCCCAAGCCCGGCGACCCACGGTGCCGCAAAGCCGCCGATAAGGCCCATCAAAGCTGTTGGTGGGCCGTGGAGGAGCGCGAGTGCGAAGGCGAGGATGGTGGTGGCGATGAGCAGGGCAAAGGCGACGGGCACGCCGATCAGGCCATAGACTTCGGCCACCATGTAGAGCGTGCCGTAAAGGATCGCGATGCCAGCTCCCGCCAGCGATTGAGCGATGCGTGGATCGGCGGTGAAGGACTCACCGATTTTGGGAAGACGCCCGCCCCATTGGCTTCCTGCGATCAGAAGCAATGCGAACAATGTCGCCAGCACCGATCGGGTGCCAGGACCGAGCAGTCCCGCGTCGATGGTGTAGCGGACAAGGAAGAAGCCCGCGAAAACCAGCGATATTCCGCCCACCCAGATCGGCAATTTGCCGCCGATCAGTTCTTCAAAGCTCCAGCTCTTTTTTTTGGGTTCGACTTCCGGGTCGGGTTCGGGGAGAGGAGGCGGTGCTTCGATGGTAACGCGCAGTTTTTCATCGGGCGCTTCGCCTTTTACGGTTGCCGGTTTGCGGCTGGCATAGGCCATCGCCGGGGGACGCTCGGCTGGCGAATCCGCTTCTGCTACAACGTCCCGCTGAGCCTCAACGGGCGCAACCGATCCTACATTCATCCGGTCGATCAGGATGGAAATCCGCTCTTCGAGCAATTTGATTCGACCATTGAGATTGAGCAGCCAGACCGCGAGGACCAGCGCAATCAGCAGTAACAGGCCTTCCATCGCATCCCCCATGGCGGTTCGGGATCAAAGGCTTACCTGCTTCGCTACGATTGGCAAGCGCGCTCGATATACTAGTTGCAAAGCGCAACTGATATGGCAAACAACGCAGCAGGAAATTCCAGCAAAGGATGATGAACATGATTCTCTATGGCGCGCCGCTCTCCCCCTATGTCCGCAAGGTTTTGGCCTTTGCCGCTGAAAAGGGGATGGAAATCGAACTGGTGCCCGTCGGCATGGGGGATCCCAATCCGGACTTTGCCGCCTGCAGCCCGTTTCGCAAGATGCCAGGCTTTCGCGACGGCGATTTCACGATTTCGGATTCGACCGCGATTGTCACCTATTTGGAGGCCAAGCAGCCCGACCCTGCGATGATACCGGCAGACGCTACAGACCGCGCACGGACGGTGTGGTTCGATGAATTTGCCGATACGATCGTGACGGCAGCTGGCGGGAAAATCTTCTTCAACCGCGTCGTCTCCCCCAAATTCATGGGCAAACCGGGAGATGAGGAGGCTGCCAAACAGGGCGAGGCCGAGATGGTACCGGTATATGATTATCTGGAAGGCATCATTCCGGCGTCGGGCTTTCTGGTGGCGGACCGTCTGACGCTTGCCGATATCGCGGTCGCCAGCCCCTTTGTGAATGTCGCGCATTGCGGGATTGTTCCTGACCCTGCCACATATCCGAAGTTGACCGCCTATCTGGCAGGCATCCACGCGCGCCCGGGCTTTGCGACATGGATTCCGCGCGAGCGCAAGATGCTTGGCCTGGGATAAAATAACCATATAGGTAAAAATATATTGACATCGTAACGCCGTTATGGCACATGTTGCGATATTGGGAAAATGTGATTCGGGCCGGGGCGGTCCTCCTACGGGAAAAACCGCCGCCGGCCCTTATCATTGCGCGAAAGGAACTGGCGATGGTGTTTGGAAAAAAGGCTGCGGGCAAAGGCTTTGGCCCTGCCGCGCAAAAGGCGTTCCTGTCGCACCTTGCGCAGACGTCCAATGTCAGCGCATCGGCGAAGGTTGCTGGCGTGACGACCCGGCCGGTTTATGACCTGCGCAAGAAATCCGAGCAATTCTGCGCGAAGTGGCTCGCGGCTTTGAGTGAGGGATATGCGCGGCTGGAGGCGAACCTGCTGTCCGAAGCGCTGTCCGCCCCGGCGAGCAATCTGAAGGACAGCACCTTCAAGCAAAAGCAGATGAAGACGCGGATCGGCATGGCGTTGCTCGCGGCGCACAAGGCAACGGTGCGGGGTTCCTCGACGGCTGCACCGTCGCGTTCACGCGATCCGAAAGAGGTGCAGGCGCGGCTGGAAGCCCGCTTTGCCGCCATGCGCAAAAGGATGGGTGATGATAGCCGCGCCGCAGAGTGAGGCGGAGCGGGTCGCGCAACTTTCAGGCGAGAATTTCGTCAAATGGCTGAAGGAGAAAAAGCCCGAGAAGCTATGGCAGCTTGAATATGATTGGCCGTTCTGGGCACGCACCGACCAATATCCTCCATCGGGCGACTGGCGCATCTGGTTCGTTATGGCCGGGCGCGGCTTTGGCAAGACGCGGATGGCCGCCGAATATGTGCGCGCCTGTGCGGAGGCTGATGGTTCGTTGCGTATCGCGCTGGTCGCGGCGACTTTGCATGAGGCGCGGTCGATCATGATCGAGGGAGAAAGCGGTTTGCTTGCGATCGCGCCTGACGAAATGCGCCCGACATGGGAACCGTCGCTTAAAAGGCTGGTCTGGCCGAGCGGGGCGATCGCCCATGTTTTTGCCGCGTCAGAGCCTGAGGCGCTGCGCGGCCCCGAACATCATCTCGCCTGGGCGGACGAGGTCGCGAAATGGGAACGCGGGGTCGATGCCTGGGACAATCTGATGATGACGATGCGGCTGGGTGAAGATCCGCGCATCGTCGCCACCACCACCCCGCGCGCGGTGCCGCTGGTGCGGCGGCTGCTCAAGGAAGATGGCGTTGCGATCACACGCGGCGCGATGGATGCAAACCGGGCCAACCTGCCGACCAGCTATCGGCAGGCGATGGCCGAAACCTATGGCAAGGCAAGGCTGGGGCGGCAGGAATTGTTCGGCGAATTTCTGGAGGATGCCGAGGACGCGCTGTGGACGCGGGATTTGATCGAGCGGTGCCGGGTGAAGGGCGTGCCCGATATGCGCCGCATCGTCATTGGCGTCGACCCGCCGGCTTCGGCCGGCGGCGATGCCTGCGGGATCATTGCGGTAGGCAAGGGCGCCGATGGCAAGGCCTATGTCCTTGCCGACCATAGCGTGAAGGGCCGATCGCCCGAAGGCTGGGCCCGCGCCGTCTCCGCCGCCGCGCTCGCCTGGGGTGCGGATCGGGTGGTGGCAGAGGCCAATAATGGCGGCGACATGGTGGTCAGCACGCTGCAGGCCGCCGATGTGGCGATGCCGGTGAAAAAGGTGAGCGCCTCACGCGGTAAAGTTGCACGGGCAGAGCCGGTGGCGGCGCTCTATGAGGCAGGCAAGGCCTTCCATATCGGGGCCTTCCCCGAGCTGGAGGATGAGCTTTGCGGCCTGATTTCAGGCGGCGGCTATGAAGGGCCGGGCCGATCCCCCGACCGTGCCGATGCCATGGTCTGGGCAATGACCGAATTGATGCTGGGCAAACGCGGGAATGAGCCGCGGGTCAGGGTGCTTTGATCTCTCTCCTCCTTTAGGGGAGAGGGCAGCGAGACTTGTGAGCGGAGCGAATTAGTCGCAGCGGGAGAGGGGCTGTGCGCTAACGATAGGGCGCAACCCCTCTCCAACTTCGCCTAAGCCTTTCGGCTAAGGCTTCGTATCCTCTCCCCTGAAGGGGCGAGGGAAAGAACAGGAAAACCAAATGAAACTCTTCGGCTGGAAGTCGGCCGGGCGCGGGATGCTGCGTCCGGCCAAAACGCATGTCTCGCTCACGCGCGCCTTTGCGGGTGGGGTGATTGGCGAATGGCCCAAATCCTATGAGGCGCAGTTGCGTGAGGGCTATCTGAACAATGTCGTGGCGCAACGCGCGGTGCGGCTGGTGGCGGAGGGGGTGGCTTCGGTGCCGCTTTCGGCTTCGGACGAGGCCGCGCTAGCGCTGGTGAAGACGACCAGCGGCGGGCAGTCACTGCTTGAGACATTGGCGGCACAACTGCTGCTGCATGGCAATGGCTATGTGCAACTGCTCACCGCGCCCGATGGAGCAGTGTGTGAGCTCTATGCGCTGCGGCCAGAGCGGGTTTCGGTTGAGGCCGATGCCCGCGGCTGGCCCGCCGCTTTCCGATACAAAGCGGGGGAGGCGGTGACGCGGCTGGCGGCGAACGAGATCATCCACATCCGCACGCACCATCCGCTCGATGACCATTATGGGCTTGGCTGCCTGGGTGCTGCATCGGGGGCGATTGCGATCCACAATGCTTCCACGCGTTGGAACAAGGCGCTGCTCGACAATGCCGCACGGCCCAGCGGCGCACTGGTACATGAGGCGGCGGAGGCGCTGTCGGGCGAACAGTTTGACCGGCTGCAGGAGGAACTGAAACGCAGCTTTTCAGGGCAGGATAATGCCGGGCGACCGATGCTGCTCGAAGGCGGGCTGAAATGGCAAACGCTATCGCTGACCCCTGCCGATATGGATTTTGCGGGATTGAAGGCTGCTGCCGCGCGCGAAATTGCCTTGGCGTTCGGGGTGCCGCCAATGCTGCTCGGCCTGCCGGGCGATGCGACCTACGCCAATTACCGCGAAGCGAACAAGGCGCTGTGGCGGCAGGCGATCCTGCCGTTGGCGGGGAAGATATTGGACGCGCTGGCCGAAGGGCTGCGGCCCTGGTTTGCCGATCTGGCGCTGGCGGTCGACATCGATCAGGTGAGTGCGCTGAGCGAGGATCGCGAGCGGCTCTGGGCGCAGGTGGCGGGCGCGGATTTCCTGACGCTGGAGGAGAAAAGGGCGGTGGCGGGATTTGATGCCTTGCCTGAGAATGCCGCCGTTCTGCAATCAGAAGAAGAGAACAAAACAGGAATATTAGAGCTGAAATATAATCCCTGGCATGACACGGAGGATGGCGAGTTCACCTTCGCCGGTCAGGGACGGAATTTTGGCGGCAATGGTAAGGATCGATTTAAAGCAGGTGGTTCGCCAAAGGGTTTCGGAGGCGGTGGAGCTGAAGGGCCAATTCCTGAGGAAGCATTCGAGCCAAAAACTGGAAGTCGCGGGGGGACTGTCCGTGGTGGTGGAGCGAGTGGGTCGTGGGACAAACCAAACCCGCAACCAAACAAGCCGATTGCTCAGCCAAGGCGTGAAATTACTAAGCCCAAAATCCCGTCGGCTCCGGCAGCAAAGCCGGAAGCGGCACCTAAGATACACACGATCAAATCCGGCGGTTATAATTTTGATGTCGATGTCTCTAATCGGACTGTGCGTGCCTATGGCCAACTTCGCCTGCAACCCGATCAGCCAAGGTCGCGCAGCGCACAAAGAAAGGCGGGGAAGCCAGATCGCTTGCCAAAGGATCATGGAGGGCATTTTATCGGCCGACAATTCGGTGGGCCGGAAATAAGCTATAATCATTTTGCCCAGAATGCCCGTTTCAACAATAGTGAATACAAGAAACTTGAAAATGAGTGGAAAGGACATTTGAAGGCGGGCAGGAAGGTTAGAGTGGACATTCGCGCCGATTACCAAGGGAACTCAAAACGTCCCTACCAGCTTCGAATTCGATATTATATCAACGGCAAACGCCGAGAAAAACAAATCCCCAACCTGAAGTAAGGAAACGTGCCATGGCAACGAAAGAAATGGGCGACATACTCAACGCCATTGGCCAGCAGGTCGCATATATCCTCGGAAAAACTCCAGAAGATGTATATGTCTATATCGAAGCGGGTGACGAATGGTCCGGCGGAGCAATTTTCGAAAATCTTGAAGACAAAGTTGAATACCGCGACTTTAATGACGAGATTTTTCAATTGATCTTGCAATTATGGGACGCAGCCGAACCTGACAAAAAATGGTCTGTGATACATTATGATATCAAAGACGGGAAATTCGATGCCGAATTCCTGTACACCGATGGCATGGAACTGGACGTTTTCGAACATGACTATCGCGAAGACGCGTTGGTCGCGCGCTATGGCGACAAACCGGTGATCTATCCCGAACCTGACGAAGGCGACTGGCACGAATTGACTGCGGAAGAACTCGCTGAGATCGAGAATACCGAATATGATTGGGAAACCGGGGAACCAATAACTAAAACCTGATCGCGCGCCTCGGCTGCGACCCAAAGGAATCAAAAAATGACAATCGAAGACAAACAGCTCGGCGAGCTTCTCGCCAGGGCTTCGGAGGCGGGTGCCCAGCGGGCGCTGGCGCATCTGGGTCTCGCCGATGAAAGCGCGGCTAAGGACATGGCCGATTTGCGCGAGTTGCTGTCTGCCTGGCGCGATGCCAAACGGTCGGCGCGCAAGGCAGTGGTCGAGTGGCTGGTGCGCGGGTGTCTCGCGGTGCTGGTGATTGGCCTTGCAGTGAAGCTGGGACTCAGTGGGTTGGTGATCAAATGACGCGCTTCGCTGGCTATGCCGCTATTTTCGACCATCCTGATCGCGGCGGCGATATCGTCCGCAAGGGTGCCTTTGCACGTGCGGCGAAGGCCGGATTGCCGCTGTTGTGGCAGCATGACCAGGGGCGCCGCATCGGCTTTATCGAGCGCGTCGAGGAAGATGCGCGTGGCTTGCGTGTCATTGCGCAGATGGATCCGTCCGCGCCATCGGTGGCGAGCGGGGCAGGGCTGTCCTTCGGCTATCGCGTGCGCAGAAAAAAACAGGGAACATATCGTGAACTAACTGAGCTCGATCTGATCGAGGTCAGCGTCGTCAACCATCCCATGCAACCGCTGGCGCGGGTGCTGGCTGTCCATCCAGAAAAGGAGTGAATATGGACTATGAAGTGAAAGCCGACCCGTTGGAGGCGGCATTTGAGGCGGCGGTGATCCCGGCCGCTGTGGTACGCCCGCACCTCGCGGCGGGCAATGCAGCCGATCCGGCGCGTTCGGCCTTTGTCGAGGGCTATTTGCGCAAAGGCCGCGAGATCGAGCTGAAAAGCTTTGCCGGTAATGTGCCGACCGATGGCGGCTATGCGGTGCCCAAAGAAATCGACGCGGTGATCGATGCGACACTGAAGTCGATTTCCCCCATTCGCGCGGTCGCCAATGTCGTGCAGGTGGGCAGTGCGGGCTATCGCAAGCTGGTGACCACCAACGGCGTCGCCTCCGGCTGGGCATCGGAAGTGGCCGCCCGCCCGACCACCGCGACGCCGACCTTCAACGAAATCGTACCGAGCTTTGGGGAGCTTTATGCCAATCCTGCCGCGACGCAGGCGATGCTTGATGATGCGCAGTTCGATGTCGAAGCGTGGCTGGCGGATGAGATTGCCACCCAATTCGCCAAGGCAGAAGGAACCGCATTTGTTAACGGTGATGGCGTTGACAAACCAAAAGGGTTCCTGACCTATACAGTCGCGGCAACAGGAGATGCGACCCGTGCCTTTGGCCAGTTGCAATATGTGCCTGTTGGCGCGGCGTCAGACTTCCCGACCACCAACCCGCAGGACAAACTGCTCGACCTCGTCCATGCGTTGCGTGCACCTTATCGCCAGGGGGCGGTGTGGGTGATGAACTCTGCAACGCTCGCCAAGATCCGCAAGTTCAAGACCAGCGACGGCGCCTTTGTCTGGACGCCCGGACTTGTCACCGGCCAGCCCGATACGCTGCTCGGCTATCCGGTGGTTGAAAGCGAGGACATGCCGGACATTGCGGCCAACAGCATGCCGATTGCCTTTGGCAATTTCCGTGCGGGATACCTTATCGCCGAACGTAGCGAGACCAATATCCTGCGCGATCCCTATTCGAACAAGCCCTATGTCAATTTCTACGCGACCAAGCGGATTGGCGGTGCGGTTTCGAACAGCGAGGCGATCAAGCTGCTGAAGATTTCGGCTTCTTAAACAACCAGCACCTACCAATCATTCGTCATTCCCGCGCAGGCGGGAATCCATCACCTGATATCCAAATTTAAGCCGTCGGTGATGGACCCCCGCCTTCGCGGGGGTGACGAGGTTGTGCGATTTGAACGAGGTGTCATGACGCCCCCATATATCTTCCAACGTGGTGAGACGATTTCGCTCGCGCTCGACGCTGTGACGGGTGATCCCCTGTCCGTCACAGCCATAGGCGCGGCGATGAAAGCCGTCCCGCCCGGCCGCACCGGCGTCGCTGATTCCGCGCCGGTTGCGGCCACTTTTTCGATCAGCCCGCGTGCTGCGCAGGGTGACATTCCTCCCGGTTGGACGTTGACCATCAATGCCGCCATTTCGGCAGCGCTTTCACCCGGCAGCTATCTTGCTGATGCCCGGCTGGAGGTTGCTGGCGGGGTGATCGTGACAGAACCCGTTCCGATCCGCATCGCGCCATCGGTGACGCCATGATGCTGCTGCAATGGCGGATGCCCGATCCTGCTATAGTGCTGCGCTGGCGCGGTCCGGATGGCGGGATTGCCGCTTTGGTGGCGGCCAATCCGCCATCGCCGGTGCCGACGCTGATAGGTCCACCCGGTGTTGCTGGTCCCCAAGGTCCGGAAGGGCCGGTCGCGGAGATTATCGACGGCGGCACTTTCAACTGAAGTTTTTGGCTCACGCAGAGGCGCAGAGGACGCAGAGCTTTTGATCAGCCTTCTCTGCATTCTTTGCGCCTCTGCGTGAAATCCTTCTGCACATTAAAGGGATATCAAATGCCCAGAATTCAACTCAAACGCGGCCTAAAAGCCAACCTGCCCTCTGCTTCAATGCTTGCAGGCGAAGCACATTTCACGACAGATCGCGGCACGCTGCATGTGGCGACCGGTGCGACATCGAAGCTCCCCGTGGTGCCGGCGATTGATGACCTCGCAACCATCGCCGCCGTCGATGGTGCAGCCGACTTTCTGATCCTCCACGATGCCTCAGCAGCGGGGCAAAAAGAGGGCAAGATTACCGTCAATGCCTTCAAGACGGCTCTCAACATCCCGTCGTCGGATCTCGACGAAAAGGCAGCCGTCGTGTCAGGTGGTACATCGGGTTATATTTGGGGAACAAATGGAACTGATGGGGTTATTCGGATGAACGCGTCAATGGCATGGAGCAAGGATGCTGGCAACGCCTTCGTGACACTCGCGGTTGGTGATGTGGACTGTGGAACCTTCTGATGCCGAGCCTTGCGCACAAGCGCGGTACGCGCGCGCAGATTGACGCAGCCGCTTCATCGAGCCAGCTTCGCGCGGGTGAGGTGTATCTGATCACCGACGAGGCGCGGCTCACGGTGGGAACGGCGTCGAACACGCACGAACCCGTCGCCAAACAAAGCGAGGCGGGTGGGGGTGGCAGCGATCCGTGGACCTGGCAAAAACTGGCCGCCGACGTTGCCAACAGCACTACCACATTGGCGGCAGCAACTGGCCTGTCGTTCACCGCTGCAGCAAACACCTCTTACCTGATCAAAGTCTATGGCGCGCTGCAGTCTGCGGCTACCACGACAGGGGCGGCTCTGGCTGTCGACATCCCGTCGGGTTCAGTGGTCGGCCAAACCTTGATCAATTCCAGTGCCTCTGCCGTGCTCGCGACCGAGCAAATCGCCGACAATGCCACCACCGGGGTGACCACCGGTGTTCGGGTGGCCAATACCAACGTACCTGTTCACGCCTGGTTTCGCGTCGACATCGGCGCGACCGGCGGCTCTGTTCAATTGCAGTTCCGAAGCGAGATTGCGGGGTCTGCCGTCACCTTGAAAGCCGGCCTTACGACGATGGGTCGCTGCGCGATCTAATTCCCAAGGAGAAATTTATGATCAGCCGCGATGCGGTGGTGCTCGGCAGCGATATGCTGGACGAGGCCCGCGCCTATTTGCGCCTTGAAACCGAGGAGGAAGACGCCTCGTTGGGCAGCGTCCTGCTTGGCGCCATTGGCCACGCCGAAGCCTATCTTGGCCAAATGCTGTTGCGCAGAAATGCGCGCGAGGTGGTCGCTGCCAGCATGCATTGGCAACGCCTGTCGGTGCTACCGGTTGTGATGGTCAACTCGGTTACGGGTATCCCGGCAGAGGGCATGCCTTTTGCGCTATCCAGCGATGCCTACAAGATCGAGATTGACGCCCATGGCGAAGGCTGGCTGCGCGTAATGCAGCCGGGATCGGCGGGACGCGTTGAAATCGCCTGTCTGGCCGGAATGGCGCTGACATGGGTCGAACTGCCTGAGGCAATCCGGCTGGGTATATTGCGGCTGGCAGCGCATCTGCATCTGCATCGCGATAATCCCGACGATATGGGCCCGCCCGAAGGTGTCGCGGCGCTGCTTCGTCCCTGGCGGCAGAGGCGGATCGCATGAGTGGCGAGTTTTTGGGAATGTTGCGCGAGCGTATTACCATCGAGCATCGTCTCGGTAACCGCGATGCGTTGGGCGGGGCGAGTGGGCGTTATGCCTATGGCGGGGCGGCGTGGGTGGCGGTATCGCCCCTGATTCCTGCGGATCTGGCTGCCGCCGATAGCTTATCCGCCATGCCCAGATGGCAGGTGACGATGCGCAAGCGCGAAGGCATCGATTTGCGCACCCGCCTTGTCTGGCGCGGGCGCTTTCTGGGTGTGCGCAACATCGTCAGCGACCCCCGTGATCCAGCGCGCATGGTGCTGACTTGTGAGGAGGCGCGCTGATGTTCGAGCGCTTGCAAGAGGCTGCCGACCGGCAGGCCGATCGGCTGTTGATGCGGGTCATCCATCGGCTGGCGCAGGCCGAAACCCCTGAAGGCGTCGACATTGAACCGCTTGACGACGGCGTACGCCTGTCCGGGCGAGGCCTGAAACGCCAGATGATAGATGATGCCCAGTTGAGGAGTTTTGGACGATGAGCGACGCAATCGAGGTTTTGCAATCCGCGCTGGTGACCGCAGTGGAAACACACCCGGTGCTGGCCGATGAGCTTACCGGCGTGTTCGATGGTCCACCGCCGCGCGCGGCCTTTCCCTATGTCTCAATCAATGATGGATCGAGCGCCGACTGGAGTACCAAAACCGCAACCGGGCGCGAGATCCGCATTGGCCTAACGGCGTGGGACGATGGCGAAAGTGCGACACGACTGCATCAGCTAATCGGCCACGTCGAGGATGCCGTCGCCGCACTGCCTCGCGATCTTCCGGGTTGGCGAATTGTGAGTATTGTTTTTCTGCGTTCGTTTGTGGCGCGCAATACAGCGGGTGCCTGGGCAGGTGTCGTCGATTACAGGATCAGGATGCTTTCGACGGCCTGATCATCAGGCCATCGGATAGTCACTCTTGCGCTTACGACGTTTGGGCGGTTCGTTGCGGCATTCAGGCAGCGCCTGTGCCGGATCGCGATTTTCCGGATTGTTCGATGGCAATTTGCCTTCGGGATCAATCGGCTTTTCTTGCGGTTCGCCGACCTTTACTGAAATGAGCAAAGCCTGGCGTTGCGCTGCAACTGACCGACCTAAAGGCGGCATCGCAGGAGCATCCGAATGTCGATCAAGCGACACAGCATAAGGGGCCGCTGCACATGCAGGCGAACCTTCATTTTGCTGCGCAGCATTTGGTGCAGCAATCATGGCCTGTGCGGCCAAAATCATAGTCAACATGGCGACCTCCTCTCCCCAGATTGAGTCGTCTTGAAACGGAGACAGTAATTATGCCTGCAGAAAAGGGAAGTGCCTTCTTGCTGAAAGTTGGCGATGGTGGTCTGCCGCCGGTTTACGGAACGGTTGCAGGGCTGCGCACGACGCAATTGAGCATAAACGGCGATGCGGTGGTTATCACCAACAAGGGGTCCGGTGCCTGGCGTGAATTGCTGTCGGGTGCGGGCGTGCGATCGGTGTCGGTTTCGGGCGCAGGCGTCTTTACCGGATCAGCTGCAGAAACACGGATCAAGTCTAACGCGCTGTCTGGTGTGCTCGACGATTATGAGTTGAGCTTTGAAAGCGGTGATCGGATGCGCGGAAAATTTCTAGTCGCGCGTCTCGACTATGCTGGCGATTTCAATGGTGAGCGCAGCTACACGCTGGCGCTGGAAAGTTCCGGCGAAGTGGTGACGTTGTGAGCCGGTGTGCAAACCCGGTTCGCGGTGAAGCTACGCTCTGTCTGGGCGAACAGGTGATCCTATTGCGGCCAAGCTTTGCGGCGTTGGTCGCTGCCGAAGAGGAGCTTGGTCCGCTATTCGCGCTGGTTGAACGCGCCGCAGCGGGGCAATTGCGGCTCTCCGAACTCGTCGCCTTGTTCTGGCATTGCAGGTTCGATGCACCAACAGAACTGGACCGCGACGCTTTTGCGGAAGCGCTGACGGCCAGTGGTCTCGCCGCTACGACACCCGCGCTCAAGTCGCTGCTCGGCCAGATATTGGCCGGTCAGTGAGCTTTGCCGAAATGGCTCGCAGGTTATCGGGCCAGACAGCATTGATCCTCGGTTGGCATCCGGAGGAGTTCTGGACGGCTACGCCTGCCGAATTGCTGGCCATTTTCAGCGCCGCATTGCCTGCAACGACTGAATCCGTCGATCCGCAGTCGCTCGCCAATTTGATGGAACAATTTCCCGATGTCCCCACCGGAGGTGATTAATGGATGAAGAAATCGAACGGCTGGTCGTCGCCGTCCGCGCCGATACGCAGGGCTTTGCCCGCGATGTGGCAACGATGCGCGCCGAACTGGACGGTCCCTTTGCGGCTGGCCTAGAACGATCAGGCCGTCTGTTAGAAAATAGCCTCATGCGCGCCATCCAGACCGGCAAGTTCGGATTTGATGACCTGCGTCAGGTCGCACTGTCGGTGCTTTCCGAGATCGCAGCTGCTACAATCCGCACCGGTCTTTCCAGCCTTACCGGTTCCGGCGGCGGGCAAGGGGGAGGGGGGTTTGGAGGATTCCTTGCTACCTTGGGTTCCACATTATTGGGAGCGCTGGCGGGCGCACCCGGCCGCGCCACCGGCGGGCCGGTTTCGCCGGGAAGGGCTTATCGGGTAGGCGAAAATGGTCCCGAAACATTTGTACCGACAAGCTCAGGGCGAATCGAAACCGCTGGTCGCCGTGGCGAAGGAGCCGTTCAGCTAAACCTGACGGTCAACGTTTCCGACAACAGCCGGATGAGCGCACCCGATGCGTTGCAGCGTTCCAGCCGCCAAGTCGCGCGCGCTGTCCGCCGGGCCATGCTGCAGGCGGAGGATTAAGCCATGGCCTATTGGCTATGCGACCAGCGCCGACGGCGACATAGCAGCCCGGTGATGCGTTTCGATCCGCGCTTCTGGACGCTAAACTTTCCGCGTCCGATGATGGCGTCTGTTGTGTCCACAGGCGCAGAATCGCTCCGTGTCGATACGGTATTCTATCGTACCGATGATCTGGCTGGGTTGATCTGGGAAAGCGAAGATCATTGGGATCATCCGTTGCTCGCCTATGAAACCAACCGGGATTATCGACGGCTGACCCTGCGCTTTCGCTGGCGCTCAGGCGGGATCATGCCGCTCGATGCGATCAACGGGCCTACGCTGACAATCGAAGGGCGGGATGCCGCAGGCCAGCCAAAGAGCTGGTTTGTGCGCCTATGGAATTATGCGACCGGCACGGCGGAAGATGCGTTAGTGACCCTGCCGTTCAGTGCGTTGCAAGGTGGCTATATCTTGCCTGGCGAAGCGGATCCGGTGTTTGCAGGCGACATCGATCGCATGTTCATTTCACTCGTTCCGCCCGACTATGCAGTGTCCGGAGAGAACAAGTCTGCGGCGACCGAGGGTTGGGTAGAAATAGCCGAAATCCGCTGCGATGGTGCAGGAGTTATGCTCGATACCGGCGACGTGATGCTGCCGGAGCACGAATTGAAAATGGCGACGGGGTATGACGATGCCTACAACCAGACGCCCGAGAGATTATTACGCCAGATTCGTGCCCTGGGCTATCGCGGTACGATCAACCATTATGTGGGCATGAGCCATTATTACCGGCTCGAACCGCTGGGTGGCGGCCATTATGCCAGCCTCGCAGGCGGTGCATTGAATACGCCCTGTCGTGTCTGGCATCTGGCTTTTGCCGAACGCGCGAAAGCGATGGGCTATGATCTTATCTTTTCGTTGAGCTATGAACTGTTTGACGCAAATTGCTGGAATGACTGGAAACAGCGTGCAGAAAATGGCGATCCGGCGCTAACCGGCTGGATGCCACCTTCGACTTTACTGTCGCCTGCGCATGCTGGTGCCATGGCCTATCTGCGGGCAGTGGGCAGGGCCTTTGCCTACATTCTGAAACTGGCGGGATTACCAGTGAAATTCCAGGTCGGCGAACCCTGGTGGTGGATTATGCCCGATGGTCGCATTTGCTTATATGATGCAGCAGCACTGGCTGAATTTGGAGCGCTTGCTGTGTCGATCCCCGACATAAAGGGCGCAAAGTCGGTGGCGCAGAATGCGATGCTTGATAAAGCAGGCGAGATCCTCGCGGCATCAACCGCGGCTCTGGTCGCAGCGGTACAGGAGGAGGCGGGCGCGTCGCCTTTTGCTAGCCATCTGCTGGTGTACCTGCCGACCGTGCTTGATCCACTGGCACCCGAAGCCAAACGGGCGAATGTACCACTGGGATGGGCTGCTCCAGCATTCGATGTGCTGCAGCTTGAAGATTATGACTGGGTGACCAGCGGCAATCACGGGGCGACAAAGCGGGCGACTCCGATGATGGCCACTCGGTTAGGTTACCCGATTGCAGACCAGCATTATTTCTCCGGTTTTGTGCTGCAACCCGCAGATCGACTGCAATGGAGCGAGATCGAATTTGCGGCGGGGGCAGCACGCGAACGGGGTATAGCGCAGGTCTTTGTCTGGGCGCTGCCGCAGGTGGCGCGCGATGGTTTTACCCATTTCAGCATAGGCGACGAAAGCGAGGGCGAGGTGATATCTTTCGAAGACGTAGTTTTCCCGATTGAAATCGGCCGCAATGCCGAGGTTTCGGCAGAGTTTTCGACCAATATCGTGACTCTGATGACCGGTCATGAACGCCGCAACAGCGACTGGGCAGATGCTCGGCTTTCCTATGACGTCGCACCGGGTGTGCGGTCGGAAAATGATCTGGCCCTGTTGCTAGATTTCTTTCGCGCGCGCAGGGGACCCGCAATTGGATTTCGCTTCACCGATCCGTTCGACAACAGCTCGAACGATATGACGGATGCCCCAACTGCTACCGACCAGTTGCTTGGCGTAGGCAATTCTGTGCAGACCAGCTTCGCATTAGTTAAACATTACGGTTCAGGCGCGAACCTGCAAACTCGGCCGATTACGCGTGTGCGACCCGAGACAGTACTTGTTGCAGTTGACGGTGCGCCGGTGTCCAACTGGCAGATTACCAGTACAGGAAAAATTGAATTCGAAGCTGCGCCAGCCAATGGTGCCCAAGTGACCGCTGGATTTCGTTTTGACGTCCCCGTGCGTTTTGCGGGAGACCGGATTGATTTCAATCGTGCAACATTCGGTGCAGGCGAGATGCCCAGCGTCATCCTGGTTGAGGTCAAGGAATCACAATGAGCGACCCTTGGCTAGCAGGGCCCGTGACTTCGTCGGCCTATGGCTGGCGTCTGGAAAGGCGCGACGGCGTCACCCTAGGCTTTACCTCGCACGACCGCGATGTCGAATTGGACGGGATGCTCTACGTGGCGTCGCCCGGGATGGTTCCGACCTCGATAATTGAAACAATCGGCCTTGAGACCGGCGGGCTTGATGTGCGCGGCGCTTTGGCGTCCGATGCCATTACCGAAGCCGATATTCTCGCCGGTCGATGGGATGGTGCACGTCTGGAAATTTTCCTGTTCGACTGGCAACATCCCGATATTGGCCGACGACTACTTGCCAGTGGCGAATTTGGCAGCATCTCCCTTACCGATAGCGAATTCGAGGTCGAATTTCTGGGGCCAGCAACGCGGCTCAAAAACCCTGTGGCACCTTTTACCTCGCCAACATGTCGGGCAAAATTTGCCGCGGACGATTGCGGCCTTAATCCAGAGCGATTTCGACACGAGGCGCTGGCCACATCCGGCGCATCCAGCACAGTCAATTGCGCCGCGCCACCGTTGTCAAATATCGAGCACCTCGTTTCGGGCGAGTTACGCTGGCTGGAAGGGCCTGATTGTGGCCAGCGGCATCAAATCCTTGGCGTTAACGGTGTCCAACTCGAAATTTACCCGCCGTTACCGATGCCTTTTACCCAGACTAGAAGGATCGAACTTAAAGAGGGGTGCGACAAGACCGTCGCCACCTGTTCGTCGCGTTTCGCCAATGCGATAAACTTTCGCGGTGAACCCTATCTACCCGGAAATGATCTGCTGACCCGTTATCCGGGGGGCAACTAATGCAACGTGGCCCGCAAAAAATAGCGAACCGGGCGCTGTCACAATTGGGAGTACCCTTTCGGCTCCATGGTCGCTCCAAAGGCGTTGCTCTGGATTGCGTAGGGGTGGTTGCGTTTGCCATTGAACCGTATCTCGGCGGACGGTCTGTGCCCGAAAACTACCCGATGCGCGGCGATTTTTTGAACAAAGTCAATGACGTTTTTGCCGCCTTGCCATTCCTGTCGCAAGCTGTCGGGAGTGCAACAGTTGCTGGCGATATTTTGCTGGCCGAAGTTGGACCATCTCAACTTCACTTGGTGGTGGTGACCGAAGACGGATGGGTTCACGCACATGCGGGGCTGCGGCGAGTGGTGCTGTCGATGCCACAAACAGACTGGGCAATCATCCGGCATTGGCGCCTGAACGGAGAGTGAAATGGCAACCTTGGTTTTGACCGCTGTCGGATCTGCGCTTGGCGGACCGTTGGGCGGAGCAATTGGGTCGATGCTGGGACAGCAGATTGATTCCGCCGTTTTAGGTAGTGGGCGAACGCGGGAGGGGCCTCGTCTCAAAGAACTGGAGGTGCAGACGTCCAGCTATGGCACCCAAATTCCTGCAATTTTCGGAGTGATGCGGATTGCGGGTACCGTGTTTTGGGCAACGGATCTGGTTGAACGTCGCAGCACGAGTGGGGGCGGAAAGGGTCGACCGGCGACATCCACTTACACCTATTCGGTGAGCCTTGCGGTCGCTCTCTCGAGCCGCCCTATCCTGCGTGTCGGCAGAATCTGGGCCGACGGTAATCTGATTCGTGGGGCCGGAGGTGATTTAAAAATTGATACTCAACTGCGGCTTTACACGGGACACGCTGATCAGCTGCCCGACCCGCTCTTATCTGCAAGTGAGGGCCTTGCACTCTGCCCGGCCTATCGCGGGCTCGCATATGCTGTGTTTGAAGATCTTCAGTTGGCCGATTTTGGAAACCGGATCCCGTCTCTGACTTTCGAGGTTTTTGAGCGTCATACGCCCACGGACATTGGAGAAATTGCCGCTGTTGCCTCTACAGGTGAAATTTCAGGCCTGACGGCTGAAACGCTGACAGGTTTTGTTCTTCAGGGCGGAAATGCGCGGGAAGCTCTGACCGATTTGCTCGCGGCATTCCCTATATTTGTTCGGCCCGAAGGCGATCGATTGCACATTCACCGAACCGACAGCCCGACATTGCAGGCCTATGCCATAACCGCCGTCGCATCAGTCGGTTCGAAAAGGCTTGAAAGACCTGCCAGACAAAGGGGATCGATCGACAAATTGCCAAATTCGGTCTCAGTTCGACACTATGAGCCAGCGCGCGACTTTCAGCTGGGTGTTCAGCGCAACAGAAACAGCATTGGTGGGAAGTCCGAATTGCAGATGCAGTTGCCGGTTGCAATCGGTGCCGACCGCGCAAGACATATCGCTGAACAGAAATGGCGCAGCTTGGCGTCATCGTTGGACACTGCCACAAGTGCACATCCGATTGGAACTGCGCCCATCGAACTTGGCGATCTTGCGAGCGAATTCGGACTGCATGTAATCGAAATTGAACATGGACGCGGCTTCGTATCTATTCGAACCGAGCACTGGCCAGATCCCGTCGCCGACACTAGCCAAACTTCTGACGCGGGACGCGACGTTGCGGCACCAGACTTATTGTCGGGAACAACGATCATCCAAATTGCCGACTTGCCGCTGTTCGATAATCCTAACGCTTCCCGGCCTATTATCGCTGTAGCGGCATGCGGTACGGGAGATGGATGGCGCAGGGCTTCGCTGGCGATTCGTAATGGCGACCAACTTCAGGAGCTTGGTTCGACCGCGCTGCAGGCGGTTATCGGGCAACTGCTTGCGCCATTGCCTTACCATCCCGAAACATGGATTGATCAGACAAATGCTGTCGATATTCGGCTCGCGAACCAGCAAATGGATCTGCCTCCCGGTAATGGTTCGCCTTTCGACCCAAACGCACCGACTTTGCTGATCGGGCAAGAGATAGTTCGTTATGGCGAAGCAATATCTTTGGGTGAGCGGGACTATCGCGTGCGTCGATTGCTGCGGGGATATCGCGCAACCGAACAAGCAATTGTGGACCACCCCGCAGCTACTCATGCCACGTTACTCGATAGGGCAACTCTGCTGATGCCCGACCTTTTGTCTGCCTCGATTGGATCGACGATGGAATTCGAGGCTTCAGGGCTCGGCGATTTGAACCCAGTAATCCAATCGTTGATAGTTGAGGGAAGGGCAGTGACACCGCTTCCACCGGTGCATATATCCGACGAGCGCAACGCCGATGGGGCGTTGATAGTACGCTGGGTCAGGCGAAGCAGATTTGATCCTGGGTGGAAAGACTTTGCAGAACAGCCATTGGGCGAAGAGCGATTGGAGTTTGATGTTACCATCAGCCACGACGGGGCAACTCTGTACAATGTGGCCGTTCAAGAAAACTTCGTAAATGTCCCACCTGCAATCATCGAGGTCTGGGGTTTGCCACCCGGTTCAAATGTCGATTTGCAAGTCAGGCAATTAGGGCAATTCGCAATTTCGAAGCCTGGAGCACATAGTGTTCGGCTCTGAAAGGACTTTCGGAACCGTGGACAAAGCTGATTATATTCAGGAGATTCAAAGTGACTGATGCGACATTCCGGTTCGCGCTCCCCCATCTGCATGTGGCGCAGGCGCAAAAAGAAACCACTTATAACGAGGCGCTGCTTCGCATCGATGGCCTGTTGCATTGTGCCGTACAAGATGAATTGCAGATCGCGCCAATTGCTACTCCGGCAGAATCAGGCAAAATGTGGTTGATTGGCAAATTGCCGACCGGCGAGTGGCAGGGTCGGGCGGGTATGATTGCTTATTGGACGGGCACCGCTTGGCGCTATTTCGTGCCGCAGCCGGGTCAGGAAATATGGCACATCGGATTGGGCCAAGTGCTTCGATTCATCAACAACGAATGGCAGTCGGCGCAATCCATCTTGCCGGCAACAGGAGGCTCGGTTGTCGACATTGAAGTTCGTACGCAATTGGAAGCGCTGATTGGGGAGTTGAAGGCGCTTGGACTGTTGCCAAGTTACGGTTAGGGTGAATCAAATTTTACGGCCTCGCTCATATGGTTAGAAGCTGTAAAAGCCTGTCGGTATTTTTTGACAAATCGCGAAATGGCGACATTTTGGCAACAGTTTCGAGCTAAAGTTAGCTTGCAACTGCATTTTAGAATCTGTAGAAACTCGACACCGATTTTTCATTCCTAAGAAAGAAAAGGGGAAAGTTGATGCGTAAGTTAGCCATAGGTTTGGCACTCGCTTCCACTGCTCTGGCAACACCTTCGATGGCTCGTGATGGCCAGTGGTATGTTGGCGTAGACGGCGGTGCGATGGTCGTTGAAGATTTGAAAGCGGATATCGGCGCAGCGCCGATTGAAGGTTCGCTGGATACCGATACCGGATATGATTTCGGTGCGGTTGTCGGTTATGATTTTGGCGGCTTCCGTCTGGAAGCTGAAACTTCCTACCGTGAAGCTGACATTGCGGGTTTCTCAAGTAGCGTTCCAGGGATTCCTAGCACTGCCGGTACGGCTCTGGCTGGAAGCGGTTCCTATGCGACTGCAGGTGACGCGAACGCACTGAGCTTTATGGTCAATGGCTTGCTTGATTTCGGCGACGATGACGGTCTTCAAGGCTTTGTCGGTGGCGGCGTCGGTGTTGCGCGCGTTGATGTGCACAATATCTTTGCCGCTCCCGCCTGGCTGGACGATTCGGATACCGGATTTGCTTGGCAGGCGCTCGCTGGAATCCGCGCTCCCTTGAGCGACAGCTGGGACGTTGGTCTGAAGTATCGCTTCTTCAATGCTCCGGGCGTCGATCTCGTTGATCGTCTGGGTCGCGATGTAAGCACGCGCTTCCGTTCACACTCGCTGATGGGCAGCTTGGTTTACAACTTTGGTGGTGAACCCGAGCCGGTAGAAGTAGCACCGCCTCCGCCCCCGCCGCCGGTTGTGGCACCGCCGCCGCCCCCGCCGCCCCCCCCGCCGCCGCCTGCACCGGTTTGCAACAGCGGCCCTTACATTGTGTTCTTCGACTGGGATAAGTCGAATCTGCGTCCTGACGCAGCATCGACCCTTGATAACGCAGTGGCTCAATACGCAAATTGCGGCAACGCACGTGTCATGCTTGCAGGTCACGCTGACAAGTCGGGTGCAGCAAGCTACAACGTTGGTCTTTCGCAGCGCCGTAACGCCACCGTACGTTCGTATCTCGAATCCAAGGGCGTACCCGGTGGCGTGATTGCAACCGAAGCATTCGGTGAAACCGCTCCGCTGGTTCAGACGGCTGACGGCGTGCGCGAAGCGCAAAACCGCCGCGTTGAAGTGAGCTACGGTCCGGGTTCGGGCATGTAATCACTTCGCACTAAGCGAATAGGATAAGGGCCAGCCTAACCGCTGGCCCTTTTCTTTTGCCTTCTCGATAGATATTTAAGCCGCCAGTCAGCGATTTTCTTCGGCGATATGACAGCACGTGGCAGCCTCATATTTCCGCTAAACGCAGACCTTTGGTGGAGACTCAATCGTCGCAACTCAGGTCAGGCGACAGCCTTCAGATCGGGACTTGTCCCCGTGGCCGCCTCCAACAAGCGAGATTCGAGCGCCTTAATTCTTGTTTTATTCTCAATCTTCCCGCCGAACAGATCGGTGACATAAAAAGTATCGACTGCCCGTTCACCATAGGTCGCGATGTGCGCACTGTGCAGGGTGACCTTTGACTGGAAAAGTGCGAGCGCCAAATTATTGAGTAAAGCAGGCCTGTCGGCGGCATTTACTTCAATCACAGTGAAGCGATTGGAGGCCTTGTTGTCCACCAGTACGGACGGCGCGATCTTGAAGGCTTCGGCGCGGCGAAGCGCTACGGGTTTGGCCATAAGCTTGGGCGACAATTTGCTCTTGTTTGCTAGAGCATCGCCGATTGATTGCTTCAGCCGATCGATCTGATCCCGTTCCTGAAAGGGACGACCCCATGGGTCCTGTACTAGGAAATTGTCGACGGCCAAACCGTCGGTGCTCGTGTGAATCCGAGCATCAATTATGCTACCGCCCGCGAGATGAATTGCGCCGGCAATGCGGTAGAATAATCCGGGATGGTCGGCGGCCAGAACTGTGATCAGCGTTGCTCCCCGATCAGGGTAATAACAGGCGTCAATGGCTAGAGGTTCGCTATCATTCGTATGCAACAATCTGATATTGCGTTCGATAATATCATCCGGCTCTGCAATCCAATAGGCATCTGGCATCCGCCTTGCCAACCGCTTGAACTTGTCTGGCGCCATGCCAAGCTTCGCTCGCAAAATGTCTTTCTTGCTAGCGATGCGTTCCTCGCGGCCTTTTTGCTTGTGCCCAAGCCGGAGAACTTCCTCGGTTGCCTCGAATAAGTCGGATAACAATTGGCGCTTCCAACTATTCCAGACACCCGGACCAACAGCCCGAATGTCGACAACGGTTAGCACCAGCAAAAGTCTCAGTCTCTCTGCCGACGTGACCGTTTGGGCGAAATCCAAAATTGTTTTGAAGTCGGATAGATCGCGTTTGAATGCGGTCGCCGACATCAGCAAATGATGACGCACGAGCCAAGCGACCGTCTCGGTTTCCGCGTCGTTTAGGCCGAGGCGCGGGCCGAGACTGAGTGCAACTTCAGCGCCCAAGACGCTATGATCGCCGCCACGACCTTTTGCGATGTCGTGCAACAATACAGCGACAAATAACACTCTGCGGCTAACGATCTGATGAACGATCGCGGTGGATAGTGGGTGATCTTCTCTGTGATCTCCCCTTTCAATCTCAGCTAGCAAGCCAATGGCACGGATCGAATGCTCGTCGACGGTATAGTGATGGTACATGTCGAACTGCATTTGGGCGACGACTCGTCCAAAGTCAGGAATGAATCTACCAAAAACAGTAGCTTCATTCATCCATCGCAACACTGCTTCCGGGTTTCGCGGTGAACACAGCGTGTCGAGAAATAACTGGTTCGCGCGAGCATCCTGACGGACTTTATGGTCTATCAGGCGTGCGTCGCGACGGGCCGCCCGCATCGCCAGTGGGTGGATTTCGAGAGTATGAAGGTCCGCCAAGTTAAACAATTCGATCAAGCGGACAGGGTCGGCTTGAAAGAAGTCGTCGGATGGCAACGCCAAGCGGCCACGGTCGAGAACAAATCCATTCAGTTTACGCGGCTTGCGAGCAAAGCTAGGCAGGAATCGACGCCCTTTTTTTCCAAGTGCTTCATCGAGATGAGCAAGGAACAGACCTGTCAGGTCGCCAACTGTCTTTGCATTCAAAAAATACAGTTGCATGAATCGTTCGACCGCAGAGCGACCGGGTCTGGGCGAGAACCGCATTCGTTCCGCGACTTCGCGCTGCAGATCGAACGTAAGTCGGTCCTCGGGGCGCCCAGAGATATCGTGCATATGGCATCGGACCGCCCAGAGGAAATTTTCCGCCTTTTCAAATTTGCGATACTCTTCGTCGGTGAGCAAACCTACGTCGACAAGGTCTGAAGGTGATCGCACTCGATGGACATATTTACCTATCCAGTACAGCGTGTGTAGGTCGCGAAGGCCGCCTTTTCCATCTTTGACATTGGGTTCAACCACATATCGGCTGTCACCCATGCGTTTGTGACGCTCGTCACGTTCCACCATCTTTTGCGCTACAAAGTCGGCCCCGGTTCGGGCAGCAACTTCATTCCAAAAGCGGACTGAAGTTTCTTCATAGACTTCGCGGTCCCCCCATACGAACCTGCCTTCGAGAAGGGCGGTCCGGATCGTGAGATCTTCGAGGGCCATCTTGATTGTTTCGTCAATCGACCGGCTGGATTGGCCAACCTTCAGCCCCAAATCCCAAAGGAAATAGAGCATCGCCTCGACGACCTGCTCGGTCCAGCCGGTGCGCTTATAGGGCGTGATAAAGGCGATATCGACATCGCTGTGCGGTGCCATTTCACCCCGACCATAGCCCCCGACGGCGACGACTGCGATTTTCTCAGCCGCCGACCGATTTGCCACCGGAAACAGCGTTACTGTTACAAAATCAAAGGCTATGCGGACAATCTGGTCGATCAGAAACGCCTGATCGGTTGCGCAACTTCGTCCCGATGACGGAACAGCAACGAGACGCCGGGAAATTTCCTCGCGCCCTTCACGCAAAGCGGTTTGCATGATTGAGAGGGCTTTGCCACGCTGCTCGCTTGGTGAGCATTCTGCGATCGCAGCGGCAATTTCGTCCGCTACGGCTGTCCTATCAATGATGTCGCGTTGCCGCCTTCGGCTGAGCCCGCTTTTTGTCATATGACAGCGCTTAAAAGAAGCTTGGTAGAGGCGAAAGCGTTAATCTTCGAGTTCCTTGACCTTTGCATTATATTCGCGGCGCAACGTAACCCGGTCTATCTTCTGTGTTCCGAGGCGCGGAAGCGGTTCATGCACGCGCCAAAAGTGAACAGGCACCTTGAATGGCGCGAGCTTGGCTTGAAGGAAGCTTTTCAGCTCATCGGGCGAGAGTTCGCTTCCTGCTTTGGTGAAATATACCAAGCCCGGAACCTCTCCATATCGGTCATCGGCAATGCCAAAGACCGACAATTCGGCGACTGCATCGTGCTCATAGGCTGCGGCTTCAACCTCGGGGCAGCTTATGTTCTCACCGCCGCGTATGATGATGTCCTTCTTTCGATCCACAATGAAAAGATAGCCATCTTCATCCACATAACCGATGTCGCCGGTACGGAAATAGCCATCAGACGTGAAGGCAGCATGAGTTGCTTCTTCATTCTCCCAATAGCCGTTGAAATTCGCAATTGAACGAATGCAAACTTCACCACGTTCGCCTTGGGGCATTTGTTTCCCATAATCGTCGAGGATAGCCAAATCGACCAACGGTTTAGTCGCTGGGCCAGTACTTGATGGTTTTGCCAGATAATTGTCGGTAAAATTCCCGCAACCGACCCCATTGGTTTCTGTAAGGCCATAGCCGAGGAGAGGGAAACCCCACTCCATTTCCTGTTTGATGCGCTTTACATGCTCGACCGGGCGAGGCGCTCCGCCTGCTGCAAAAGCTGTACACGATGTCAGATCGTATTTTAGCCGATTAGGGTGCGTCGCAATCTCAATGCTCATCAACGGCACGCCAACGAAATAGGTAATCTTTTCTTTTTCGATCAGCTGCATGGCATGCTCTGCATCCCATTTGGGCATCATCACCAGTTTACGGCCGATTACAAAGCTCTGCAGTAATACCGGAACGGCTGCAGTCACATGGAACAGCGGCACGTTGAGCAAGGTGGCGGGTTGCATCGTTGGCGCTTGGCCAGTCGATGCCAGTATTTCGAAGAACACCAACGTTTGCCCGACATAACTCATCGCACCTTGAACGACCGCGCGGTGATCCGACCAGGCACCTTTCGACTGTCCGGTCGAGCCAGAAGTATAGAGTATCGTTGCAGGATCGAGCGGATCGATGGGCGGTAAAGCGGTTGACGCATTTCCACCTTTTGCAAGGAGGACTTGCAATCCTTCCAGCGGATGACAGTCATGTTGGAAAATGAGCAGTTCTGCATCACCCACGTCTTCGCCCTGCAGACGTGAGGCGCGTTGAGCATCCGCAAGAACATATTTACATCCGACCATGCGGATGCCTTCTGCAAGCTCGCTGCCTTGCCACCAGCCATTGAGCAAAGTTGCTACGCCGCCTGCCATCAGGATGGCCATATAAGCAATAATCCAGTTGGCCGAGTTGCGCGCAGCAATGCCCACACGATCGCCAATCTGAAGCCCGTAGCCTTCATTGAATCCACCAGCCAGTGCCAGTGCCGCCGCATGACATTCCGCAAATGTAAGTCGGAGGTCGCCGTCGACCAGAAATTCCTTATCCGCATTGAGCGCGCAAAACATCGCGAAATAGTCACGCAAATTCGCCGGAGCTTTGGCGATCATCGGGATTTGTACGCCGTATTTCTCGACATGTGTCACCGACAATGGTCCGTCATTTTCCATCAGTCGGGTGACGGTACTGTCAATTGCCAGATCAAGCGCTGTTGGCACGACGAATCTCTCCTTTGTTCTTTTTTATGCGTCTCTTTTGGCTATATAGGTCGGCAAATCCAAGAGGGGATGCGACTTGTTTATTGCAACAGCCGCCGCAGCTGCAGGTGACTATCTGAAATTTACCGATCTGGGCATTGGCCCGGTGGCGCTGGACCTCGGAATTTTCGAGTTGCGTTGGTATTCACTAGGGTATCTTTTCGGAATTCTGCTGGGTTATTGGCTGCTGACGAAGCTGATCCGTAAACCCGGATCTCCGATGTCGCGCGAACATGCCGACGATATGATTTTATATGCGACGCTTGGCATCATTTTGGGCGGGCGTATTGGCTATATTCTGTTCTATCAGCCGGGCATGCTGGCAACGCCGCTGGAAGTCTTCAAGCTTTGGGAAGGCGGTATGTCGCTCCATGGCGGTACGCTGGGCACAATTTTTGCGATCTGGCTGATGGCACGCAAACATGGACTCTCATTCCTGCGTATGTGCGATTATATCGCTTGCTGTGTCCCTTTCGGGCTGTTCTTGGTTCGGCTGGCAAACTTTGCCAACAGCGAGCTATGGGGCAGGGTCACCGATGTCAAATGGGCGATCATCTTCCCCAATGGCGGTGACATGCCACGGCATCCCAGTCAGCTCTATGAAGCAGGTGCCGAAGGGCTGCTGATGGCGGCGATTTTGTGGCCGTTATTCTTCAAGACTGACGCCCGCTACAAGCCAGGATTCTTGTTTAGCATGGCCGCATTGATATACGGTTTCGCCCGTTTCTGCATAGAATTTGTGCGTGAGCCCGACGCGCATCTCCAGCATGTTGTTGAACAAACGGGGCTAAGCATGGGGCAATGGCTCACGATCCCGATGATCCTGTTAGGCTCATATCTGGTCGTTACAGCAAAGGGACGCAGACAGCGGGTCGAACCGGTCGCCGGGACGGAAAGTGTCGCCTGAGTCCCAGAATCTGAGCGCGCGATTGGCGCGGCAAATCGAGGCTAGTGGGCCGATCAGCGTGGCCGAATTTATGCGTGCCTCAAACGAAGTCTATTATGGCAGCGGGGATCCGCTAGGGGTCCAAGGTGACTTCATCACAGCGCCTGAAATAAGCCAGGTGTTTGGCGAGCTTATCGGTCTTTGGCTGACCGACCTGTGGATACGGTCAGGAAGTCGGACCGACTGTAAATATGTCGAATTGGGACCGGGACGAGGAACGCTGGCTGCAGACGCACTTCGTTCAATGAAGCAGTTCAATTTTGAACCGGAGTCGTGGTTTGTCGAGACGAGCGCGCCGTTACGTGAAATTCAGTCGTCTAAAGTTGAGCGATTGAGTTTTTGTAGCACAATCGATGAAATCCCTGACGATGGGCCATTGCTGGTCGTAGCGAATGAGTTCTTTGATGCCTTGCCAGTTCGGCAATTGGTTTCAACACATGCTGGCTGGCGAGAACGAGTGGTCGTGCGTGACCGTGGTAACAAATTTTTGGCAACGCCCGGTCTGCAAGCAATGGATGCCCATGTCCCTGCTGAATTTCGAAACGCCCCAAGTCCGAGCATTTACGAGACATGCCCGGATGCAAGCACCATCATGTACGAACTAGCCGGTCGATTGGCTCACCAAGGCGGTGCAATTTTGGTGATCGACTATGGGTATATTTTGCCAGGACTGGGGAGCAGCTTGCAGGCGGTCAAGGGGCATGAATTTGCCGACCCGTTCGAAAATCCAGGCACACAGGATTTGACCGCGCATGTCAATTTCGTCGAGTTAGCAAATCTTGCGCGAATGCGGGGACTTAGAGTCAGTGGTCCTACCGAGCAAGGTCAATGGCTATCGGCTTTAGGAATCGAAGCCCGAATGGCTAGTTTGGCGGCTGGTTCACCGGAGCGTGCTGAGGAATTGAAAAGCGCACGAGATCGGCTGGTTGAGCCATCTGAAATGGGTAGCCTATTCAAAGTGCTGGCGGTAACTCACTCGGATTGGCCTGCCCCCGAAGGATTTGTAGCCTCTGTTTGAATTCAGTTTGCTGCTAGCCAGCTTGCGATTTCGGCAGCGATTTTATTTGCTGAGCTGTTTAATGCAGCCCCCGCATCGCCAGGTTCGATTTGGGTTACTGCTTCGCGCGTTTGAAAGCGTCGCTTCTCGATGGGCTTGCCTTTGCTGATGCTGACCGCGTCAAAGATGACAACAGCTTCCATCGTGGTAGAATCGATTCCGAATTCGATGAGCTGACCTGACAGGAATTGTTCGGCCTTGCCGGAGGTTTCGACCTCGCTGAGGACCAGCGTGCCGTTGTTGGCCGAAATGGTTTCAGCCATAAGTTGCTGAAACAATATCGCCGGCTTGTCAGCCCAAACGCTGTCTTTCAGATAGGCGATGTTGCCCGCATCAACCTGAACCGGCACTCTGTTCGTATCCAATTTTCGCGGAACCTCCGGTACCAAAATGACGAGAGCGTCCTTGGGCATTCCGTTTTTACTTGCGCCGGGACTTACGGCGGCATCGGAAGATAGTGTAAGCAGCGAAATCGGTGCCTTTGTTCCCAAGCTGACACAAGCGGAAAGCAGCACAGCTCCGCAGCTTACTGCGAAAATTGAACTGATATTTCTAAACCAGCGATGGCTTTTCATCATTTACTCCTGCCCGGTTCATAGTCGGGGAGTTTTGGTGCAGATACCAACCCGCCCACGCCCTGCTGGTCGAGCCGTTCGGTCACCGATTGCAGCGATGACGAAAGACGACGCAGATCGCGCGCGAGCTGATTAATCTCGGGCAGCGTTTGTGTATTCAAGGTTTCGATAGCTGGATTGGCGCTGTTAAGCGACGTTTCCAGAGCAGAAAGACTGCCATTGGCAGATCTCAACGTTTTGCGAAGTTCTGCCATCATCGGCTTACCTTCATTGTCCAGCAGCGTATTTGCATTGGCAGACAGAGCAGTCAGTTGCTCGGCTGCAGCACCAGCTTTGGCCAAGGTTGCACGCGATTCCTGAATGGCAGCTCGCAAATCAGGTGCTTGTGTCGCCAGCGAACCCGACAAATTTTCGACATTGTTGAGGATTTGTTCGATCGACTGCTGGTTCTTGTCCGACAGCACAGTGTTGAGTCGCTCTGTCAACGTTGAAAGCCGTTCGACCAGCAATGGCGCACTGTTTAAAATCTCGCCAAGAGCCCCCGGCTTTGTAGGGATGACAGGTCGTCCAGCGGGACACTCGCTCTTCGGATTTTCTGCTGGACATATGATCGCTGGCGCGCCTTTAATTGCGCCATCAAGCTGAATTTCGGAAACGCCGGTAAAGCCAATGCCGCTGATTGTTGCCGTCGTTCCTTGCAATATCGCGGTATCTGAGTCGATTGCGATGCGCACTCGGACAAAATCCGGGTCTGGTCTCCAAAGTTTGATATCTTTGACCTGACCTACCGGAACGCCCGCAAATGTAACGCCGGAACCCTTCGCAATGCCGCTAACCGACTGCTGGAAGAAGATGTCATATTCGGTCTTGGCTCCATCGCCAATGCGGGACAGCCAGACGGTAAAGCCCGCGAGCACCGCCAGCAGCAGCAGCGTTACCGCGCCGACCAGGACATAGTGGGACTTAGTTTCCATCGTCTACCTTATGGCCTCTGCTCTGTGTTTTTGTCCATGTGCTATTTCCTTGGTTCAAATCCGACGCTCATGTCCCAGCCGGGCAGCACGCCCTCTCGGGCCAGAGAAATACTCGTGGATCCACGGGTGGTCAGTCGACAGAAGCTCATCTATTTTGCCAACAGCGATAACCCGCTTGTCAGCGATTACAGCTACGCGATCGCATATCGCATAAAGCGTATCCAGATCGTGCGTAATCAGGAACACTGTTAGACCCAACGTGTCTTGCAAGCTGCGGGTCAGCTCATCGAACTTGGATGCGCCAATCGGGTCAAGGCCGGCCGTCGGTTCGTCAAGAAACAGCAGCTCGGGATCCATCGCGAGCGAACGCGCAAGACCAGCTCGCTTTTTCATGCCGCCCGAAAGTTCTGATGGGTATTTGTGCGCGGCCTCGGGCGGAAGTCCACTCAACTGTATCTTGTAACAAGCTATTTCTTCGAGCAGATCACGGTCAAATTGAGGGTAGAATTCACGCAATGGGACCTGGACATTTTCAGCAACTGTCAAAGTCGAGAACAGTGCTCCTCCCTGAAACATAACACCCCAGCGTTTGCGCACTTCGAGCGCATCGTCTTCTTCCTTGCCAACCATTGAGGTACCCAATACGGTGATCTCGCCGGCTTCGGGTTCCTGCAGGCCGATGATTGAACGCATCAAAACGGATTTGCCCGTTCCTGACCCGCCAACAACTCCCAGTATCTCTCCGGCGCGAACGTCTAGATCGAGATTGTCGTGAATGACCTGTTTGCCGAACGCATTGCGCAAGCCACGGACTGAAATGACGGGATCGATTTCGGCCATCAGTCCCAACCAATTTCGGTGAAAAATACGGCGAAAAAGGCATCAAGCACGATCACCAAGAATATAGCCTGCACGACCGCCGCAGTTGTTTTAAGGCCAACCTGTTCCGCATTGCCATGGACGCGCATCCCCTGAAAGCATCCGGCAAGAGCGATGATTGCGCCAAAGACCGGGGCTTTGACCATACCGACATAGAAATCAGTCAGGGGTGTCACTTCTCTAATACGCTGAACAAATGTCGCAGGCGGCATGTCTAGGGTCATCCAGCAAAACAATCCACCACCGGCGATCGCAACAAGCGATGCATACAGTCCGAGCAACGGCATCATAAGTACGGTTGCGATCATGCGAGGGATGACGAGCGCCTCCACGGGGACAACGCCGATGGTGCGCATTGCATCAACCTCTTCGGTGATTTTCATAGTACCGATTTGCGCTGCAAAGGCCGATCCTGAGCGGCCTGCAACCATGATGGCCGTCATGAGCACGCCAAGTTCGCGCATCGTCAGCCGTCCAATCAAGTTTACAGTCCAAATTTCTGCCCCAAATTGGCGTAACTGGACAGCACCTTGCTGCGCGATGACGATACCGATCAGGAAGCTCATCAGTCCGATGATACCGAGTGCTCGAACGCCGACCATATCGAAATGCTGAATGACCGAATGGAAGCGCAATCTGCGAGGGTGAAGCAGCAAGTTGAAAACTGCTTTTACACATTGACCGATAAAGCCGACAAATTCGATGAAGGAGCCTGCTGTGCTTGAAACAGCTTCGCCCAATTCTTCGAATACCCGCACCAAAGGTGACAATCGGGGCGCTTCTGCGATTTGATCGTCAGAGCCGCTCACTGCAGCTATCAATCGCTGCGCATCGGAATCTGCGCCGACGATGGATGCACCCTGATCGCGTGCGGTGCGATACACGAGCCACGCACCCACGGTGTCGATATGCTCGATCTCAGTCAAATCGATCTGGTTGACGCCTGAGGGAAGCGCGCGCAGCCGTTCATCCAAATCTCCGATATGGGTAATGGCCAGCGTCCCACCGAGGCGTAGGACCGTTCCTCCCTCGGGTAGTTGATCTTCTTCAAAGTCAGCTGGCTTCGCCATAACGCCATGATTGGCGCATTCTTCCCCGCATAACAAGCTTCAAGGCTTTGCAAAAAATGAACTAGCCTTATGCTTAAGGCGATGAACATGGCGCCGAAGATACGCATCGCAATTTACGATATGGACAAAACGGTCACCCGTCGGGCCACCTATAATGGCTTTCTGATGCACATGGCGTGGTACAAATCGCCCTGGCGTTTGGCCCTCGTTCCATTCCTCTTATTCGGATTGCTACTCTACGCAGCTAAGCTTTGGGACCGCAGCCAGCTTAAACAATTTGCTCAAACGCTGTTGGTTGGACGCAAAGTACCGCGGGTGCAATTCGCACGGCACCTTGAACGCCATGCTGATCTCGTCCTCGGTCGTAATGTCTATCAGGAGGCGAAGTGGCGGATTGATGCCGAAAAGGCCGCCGGCTATCGGCACGTCATCGCCACCGCTTCCTACCGCCTGTATGTCGACGCGATTGCTTCGCGGCTAGGTTTCGAAGACGTTATCGCCACCGAATTGGCGACCAGCGATAGCGGCCATGTGCTCGCGCGGATTGACGGGCATAATTGCTATGACGAGGCCAAGCTAGACAGGGTCAAGGCGTGGATGGTGGCAGAAGGCTTGCGCCGCGAACAATGCCATATTCGTGCCTATTCCGACCATGTTTCGGACGCGCCGCTGCTGTCCTTCGCGGACGAAGCCTTTGCCACCAACCCGCACCCGCCGCTGGAACGGATGGCGCGGGAAAAGGGATGGCAGATACTCGATTGGCGCGACGGCGATCCTCAGACCTGATCGAGGGCCTGTTTGAAGTCGGCGATCAAGTCGTCCGGATCTTCTATGCCGATCGAGATGCGCACCAGATTGTTGGTGATACCCAAGGCTTTCTTGCGCTCTTCCGGAACCGAAAGATGGGTCATCGCTGCCGGATGACTGGCGAGCGTTTCGGTGCCGCCCAGGCTGACGGCTAGCTTGGCAATTTTGAGGGCATCGAGGAACCGGAAGCTCTCTTTCTCCCCACCCTTGATGAACACCGAAAAAGTTGAACCTGCGCCGCTGCAATGGCGGTTGTAGATATCCTGCTGCGCCTGATCGCCAATTATACCGAGATAGCCAAGGCCGACCACTTTGGGATGCGTTTTCAGGAACGCACAGACCTTGGCTGCATTCTCGCCTGCACGGGTCATGCGCAGCTCGAGCGTTTCCAGACTGCGGAGCAGCATCCACGCCGTGTTGGGATCGCAGATTGTGCCGATGGTGTTTCGCATCGGACGGATGGCATCAATCAACGCCTGATTGCCGCACACGCCGCCTGCGACGAGATCCGAATGGCCGCCCGCATATTTGGTGAGGCTGTAGACAACGAGCTCCGCGCCCTGCTTGATCGGTTGCTGCCAGAGTGGGCCAAGGAACGTATTGTCGATGGCGATGGCGGGTTTCTGATCACCTGGGAACGCAGCATCACGCGCGGCGCGCACCGCCTCGACATCGACCAGTGCATTGGTGGGGTTTGCGGGGCTTTCCAAGTAAACCAACGCAACCTTGCCACCCTTTTTCTTTGCCATCTTCTGTGCGGAGGCGAGCACCTTGTCGATTTCTTTGCGGCTGGCACCGGCCGGAAAGTCGACAAAGGAAACGCCAAAGCGTGAAAGGATACGTGCTATCAGTGTTTCGGTTGCAGCGTAAAGCGGACCGGAATGGACGATCACGTCATTCTGGCTGACCAGCGCCAGCAGCAAGGTTGCAATTGCCGACATTCCGCTGGAGAAAACGAGGGCATCGTCGGCACCATCCCAGACCGCAAGACGGTCTTCGAGAATCTCCTGATTCGGCCCGTTGAAACGCGAATAGACAAGGCCGTCGGCAGGGCCTTTGCGCTTGCCTGTGATATGTTCGAAGAAGCGCTTTCCCGCTGCCGCATTCTCAAATGCAAATGTCGAAGTGAGGAAGATTGGCGGCTTCAACGCGCCTTCTGAGAGCACCGGATCAAAACCATGCCCCATCATCAGCGTCGAGGGTTTTAGTGTACGTCCGCCAATTTTCTTGATCGGCGATTTGCCCTTGCGACGGGGCGTGGTGGCATCGGTCATGCGTCAATCTCCTTGAGGCATGGCATAGCAATATTTGTTTCAATTGAAACTAAATTGCGCACCCTCAGTGAAAGGTTGCGACGAACCAAACGATCGCGACGATCAGCGGAACTCCGAACAGATCAATGAGCACCCCGGCACGCAACATGCGGGGAAGGGCCACATGACCCGTTGCCCATGCGATTGCGTTGGGACCGGTGCCTGATGGCATCATGAAGCCCCAACTGGCTGCAATCGAGGCGCACATGGCGAGCAGCCACGGGTCAGATCCCGTAGCAGCGACCAGTCCCGCAATCACCGGCATCACGCCGCTTGCTGTGGCCACATTGCTGGCAAATTCGGTTATGAGGATCACGAGGGCGGTAACGGCAGCCGCGATGATGAGCGGGTGCACACCCGCCAGTGGCTTCAATGCTTCGCCCAGCCAGTCTGCCAGTCCGGATTCGCTGATACCTGCAGCCAACGCGAGACCGCCGCCAAACATCATGATCACGCCCCAGGGGGCTCGATCGGCTTCCTTCCAGATGAGAAGCGGACGGCCGCTGCCATCGGGCACGAGAAAAAGGAGCAGCGAACAAGCAATGGCGATGGTGCCATCGGTGATCGATCCCTTTGGCAGCATTGCCTCAAGCTGAGGCTGCGCCAGCCAGAGTACGATCACGAGCAGGATCAATGGCAAGAGCCGCTTCTCCGCTTCGTTCCATGCCCCTTGCTGCCCAATAGCACTGCGGGCAGCGACGGGATCGAAGGGCGTGTGATCAATGTGCTGGACGCGCGCGAGTATCCAGGCGGTTGCAGGAACGGCTACCAACAAAATGGGTACGCCAAAACTCATCCATTCGACAAAGCTGATGTCAAAGCCCAGCTGCTTTTCGATAAGGCCAGCAGAGATCGCATTGGTCGGGGAGCCGACGAGCGTGCCCAGCCCGCCCAAGGACGCGGCGAAGGCAACGCCCATCACGAGCGCACCAGCCATCCCCTCGGTTTCTTCCTCTTGGATACCCCCCGCTGCAATCACGGCGATTGCGATCGGCGTCATGATCAGGGCCGTCGAAGTGTTTGAAATCCACATTGAAAGAATCGCGGTCGCAGCCATGAAAGCGAGCAGCAGAGCGAAATTGCTTTTACCGGCCAATCCCAATATGCCGAGCGCGACGCGGCGGTGCATTCCCGTCCGTTCGATCGCCAGCGCAAAAAACGCGCCGCCCAAGATCAGGAACAAGATAGGCGAATAATATTCCTTGGCGACATCGCCCGCACTCATAATGTCCATGAACGGCAAGGCGAGGAATGGTAGTAGCGCGGTTGCGGTCAGCGGCAGGGCTTCCGTCATCCACCAGATCGCCATTAACACTGTAAGCGCAGCAACATACCATGCAGGCACTGCCATAGATGCGGGTGGCCCAAGCAGCAGCATAGCAACAAAGACCGCAAGACCAGCCCAGAAACCCATCTGCTTTGCTGTCACATCAGCCCCGCAATCCGATCAGTGAAATTTCGCGGCCATAGCCCGCTTCGTTCCGGTGGCAACTGCGGCGGTAGCTGAAGAAGCGACCCGGCTGCGAATAGGTGTCTTCGCCCAGACATTCGACTTTGGTTACGCCTGCGTTGGCCAGACGAGCTGCGACATAACCTTCAATGTCAAACTGCCAGTGGCCTGGTTTTCCGCTGGCGAAGAAACGCTCATTCTCGTCGGCCTCCTCGACAAATCGACGGTAGAAGCCATCGTCGACTTCATAGCTTTTCTGGGCGATGCACGGGCCAATTGTGCAGACGATGCGGCTTCTATCGGCACCCAATGCCTCCATCGCAGCCAAAGTATTATCTGTGACGCCCGAGATCGCGCCTTTCCAACCGGCATGTGCAGCACCGATGACGCCGGCTTCCGGGTCTGCGAACAGCACCGGCACGCAGTCGGCCGTCAATATGCCGAGCAAGAGGCCGGGTCGGTTCGTAACCATCGCGTCTGCTTGCGGTCGTGCGTCCAAAGCGACGATTTCCGTGACGGTTACGACATCAGGCGAATGGATTTGATGGACGGTAACCAGTTCCGCATTGGGCAAAACGGCATTGGCCGCCCGGCGCCGGTTTTCAATTATCGCCTCGCGGTTATCATCCGAACCCAGTCCGACATTCAGCCCCGCATGGATGCCTTCCGAAACACCGCCGCGGCGCCCCAAAAAGCCATGTGGCATGTCGCCCAGCAGCCCGCTGCGCAAAACTTCGACCTTGTCCTTGGCGTCCCTCTCCATGCTGCCCTATTCGCAGTGTCGCTGCGCCTTGGCAACATGCTTGACGATGGATGCACAAGAAGAGACAGACACGCTCATGACAGGCAAGATGCTGATTTTCGGGATGGGCTATACGGCCAGCCGCTTGGCTGCGCGGTTGCGTGGCGAAGGCTGGCAGGTGGTTGGCACAAGCCGGACGGCATCGTCCGCGGCTATTGCATTTGAAGATGAAGCTGTCGTTCTCAATGCGCTTTCTGACGCGAGCCGTATCCTGTCCTCGGTGCCGCCGTTTCGCGAAGGGGGCGATCCGGTGCTCGATCGCTATGGAGAGGCCATTGCTGCATCGCCTGCAAAGTGGATTGGCTATCTTTCTTCAACCGGCGTCTATGGGGATACCCAAGGCGCTTGGGTCGATGAAACCGCTTCGGTTGGATCGGGTCGGCGCAGCGCTCGGGCAGCGGCAGATCTGGAATGGCAGCAGCTGCGGGTGGATGTTCGCGTCGTCCGGCTGCCCGGTATCTACGGTCCGGGCCGATCTGCTTTGGATCGGGTGCGTGAAGGCAAGGCGCACCGCATCGATTTGCCCGATCAGGTTTTCAGCCGCATCCATGTGGATGATATCGTATCAGGCCTTGTTGCAAGTTTTTCCGGTCCGCCCGGCATTTACAATCTGGCCGACGATTACCCTTGCAGCCAGAACGCCGTCATCGAATTTGCCAGTCTACTTTTGGGTATGGAACCACTGTCGCTGCAAACGCTCGAAGAGGCACAGCTTTCGCCCATGGCAGCAGCCTTTTATGCCGAAAACAGGCGAATTTCGAACCGAAAGGCCAAAAGAGTCCTGGGTTGGAAGCCGCAATATCCGGATTATAAACAAGGTCTTACGGCTCTGTTCCACAGCTTTAGCCAAAAAGTCGATTGACGGCGACTCCCGCTTCCGTCAGCCTCTCCTGAAATCCGGCGCAGAACCGGCAAAATGTTCGCAGGAGAGTGCTATTGGCAACTGCCGCTATTGAGGACGTTTCGCGTCCGTCGCTGTTTCTCGCTTTGACCGAATTGCCGCGTGCGATGGCTGAATTGGGTTCGATGCCCTGGGCCAGCCCCTTCCTGATGCAGGCACCCAAAGGTGACGGTCATCCGGTGTTGTTGCTGCCCGGTTTCATGGCCACCGAATTTTCAATGAAGCCATTGCAAACTTATTTGGACAAGCTGGGCTACAATGCGTTCCATTGGGAACTGGGCCGCAACCTTGGGCCAAAGGCCATTGGCCATAATGGCGAGCATCTCATCGCGCGGCTCGAACAGATATTTGCGGAAACGGGACGCAAAGTCAGCCTGGTTGGCTGGTCGCTGGGCGGAACCCTGTCACGTCAACTCTCGCGCCGCCGTCCCGACATGGTGCGACAGGTTATCTCTCTGGGTTCGCCTATTGTAGGCAGTCCCAAATCGACCAATGCCTGGCGCGCCTATCAGTTGCTGACCGGGCATAATATCGAAGATCCCGACGTGCAGGCACAATTGGCCGAAAGCCATGAAGTACCGCCGGTGCCCTCCACTGCGATCTTCTCGCGTCAGGACGGTGTGGTTGCTTGGCAAAACAGCCGTGAACCCAAGGCGCGGCAGACCGACAATATCGAAGTCAAAGGCAGCCATTGCGGATTGGGCGTGAACCCGACCGTGCTGTGGGCGATTGCCGACCGGCTGGCTCTCCCCGAAGGCGAATGGAAGCCGTTCGAGCGTAGTGGCATCAAAAGCTTTATCTACCCTTCGTCAGGGCACTGAATTTCCAACTTTATGGTGATTGTGGCCCGGGCCGATGCCCGGGCCTTTTCACTTTTTGGCCTTGGGCTTTGCCTTGACGGCTGGTTTTGCAGCCTTTGCGGCCGGCTTTTTGCCCGCTGGTTTCTTGGGAACCGCTTTGGCCTTCACAGGTTTAGCAGCCGCTTTTTTGGCTGGTGCGGGTTCGGCTTTCACCTCAGGCTTTGCTGAAGCCTCCGCCTTTGGTTTGGCGTTGAGCAATTCCTCATACGCTTCCTTCAGCGCCGCAGCGTAATTCGCCGGATCGGGGATCATGTCGCGGTCGCTGGTGAAGGAAATCGCGATATCCGGGCCATAGCTGTAGATCGCGTTGATCATCCCCATACCGTCGAAAATCGGCCCGGTGCCCATCATTCGGACCATCTTGGCTCCCGCAAAATAGAGTGGAACCCTTGGTCCGGGGACATTGGTCGCGACCACATTGAACACCGGCGAGTGCAGGTTCGAAACGCCGAGCCGCGAATATAGCCGAGCGCCCAGCCCAGCGAGGCCTGAAGGGATGAACTGGCTATATTCGGTCAGCGTCCGCGCACCGACCGCATTGGTCATCGCCTTGGAATTCACGGCTTCCTTGCGGACAAAGGCCAGCCGCTCCATCGGATCTTCGATATGCGTGCCCAGTTGCACGAGCATGGCCGAAACAAGGTTGCCCAATGCTTCCTTTTCACCGTCTGCGCGCACCGAAATCGGGGCCATGGCGGTCAGGCTGTCCTTGGGCAGGGCTTTGCGTTGCTGCAGATATTTGCGCAGTCCGCCGCCGATGATCGTCAGGATCACGTCGTTTACGGTTGCACCCTCAATACGCTCCTTGATTGCCCGGACGCCCGCGAGCGGTAAAACGGTGCTGTCCCACACGCGGTGTGGGCTTACCTTCCCGTTGAGGATAGTCTGCGGTGCCATTTTCGCACCTTTAAGCGAGACATCGCCGCCAGCCACTTCGCGGATCAGCCTTGCCGCGCCTGGCACAGTCTGCGCCAGCGTCTTGGCAAAGCGCACCGGTTGGGTGACCGAATTCATCCATGTGCGCATCAGCATTTCGGTGACCGCAGGCTCGTTTTCGCCTTTCCATTTCGGTTTCGCTGACCGGTCTACTGGAACAGGTTCGATGTCATGCACGGCTGCAGACAGTTCGACCCCGGACATGCCGTCGATTGCGGCATGGTGGACCTTGGCGACCAGTGCAAAACACCCTTTGGGCAGGCCTTCGATATTGTCGAGGCCCTCGACTATGTTGAACTCCCACAGTGGCTTGGAGAGGTCCATGCCGCGCGCGCGCAGGCGCGCTACCTGGATGCACAATTGTCGCCAATCTCCCGGCTGGGGCAGCGCAATGTGGCGGACATGATATTCAAGGTCGAAATTGGGGTCGTCGATCCAGTAGGGATGGTCGAGATCAAAGGGAACGCGGACCAGTTTCTGGCGGAAACTGCGTGCCTTGTCCAAGCGGCTTTCGATGTGCGCCAATATGTCCTTGAACCGGACGAAACCTCCCGGTGCGGTCGACGGATCATATATACCCACCGACCCGATGTGCATCGGCGTATTGGGCGTATCGAGATAGACGAAACTCGCGTCCTGCCCGCTTAGCTGCTCCATGATGTTCTCCTCTCCGAAGAGGAGACTAACGCCGCTTTTCCCGCTTGGCGAGTCTAACGCGAACGCATGGCAACGACGAGGCCCAGCGTTGCCAAAACCGCGCCTCCAGCCGCCAGCGCCGACCAGTCATAGCCCTCGAACAAAGTCGATAGCAGCATGGCCACAACGGGGATGAGCACGCTGGTATAGGCAGCTTTTCCGGGACCGATTTTGCGGATCAGGTCGAAATAAAGAGGGAAGGTAACCACCGAACCGATGATGCCGAGATAGAGCACACCACCCAGATAGCCCGCACGCATTTCTATAACCGGCGGGCCATGGTTGATGAACGACCATGCGCCATTCACCAGCGCACCCCATAGCATCGACCAGGCGAGTATTGTCGTTGTAGGATAGCGGCTGATCGAAGGGGCCACCTGCATGACATTCGAAACCGACGCGCAAAGCACTGCGATCAACGTTAGTGCCGTTCCCAACAATACCTCATGCCCGCCAACCGGCGCAGCGCGATATTCCTGCGCCATCAACAGGGCGACGCCAGCGGTGGCAATGATGGAGCCGACAACGAAGTTCCGGCTGATTTCGCGGCCAAGCCACCATTTGCCCAGCAAAGCATTGGGGACAATGAGCAGTGCGAAAATGACTGCGACCAACCCTGATGTTATGTGATGCTCGGCTGCATAGACAAAGTTGAAATTGAGCGCGAACTGCATCACGCCCAGCAATAGCGTCCATTTCAGACTGGTGCTGTCAAGGCGCAGCGATTGCCGGGTGGCCGCAGACAAGAGGAACATCCCAACGGCAGCAACCGCAAAACGATAACAGACCGACCAGCTTGCAGGCACCGTTCCCAACTGACCACGGATTACGAGCCAGGTTGATCCCCAAATCAAAGACACGATCAGGAAGGGGATTGATATGCGCGGGTTGAGCAAGCCGGGTTCAGCGGCTGCAGTGGAGGCGGGGGAAGTGGTCACAGCGCAGCGATGGCTTTGGCGAGCGGCTGAACATCCTCTTCACGGTGGTGCCAACTGGTAACGAGACGCGCGACACCTTCACCCCAATCGTAGAAATCAAAACCGAGGGAACGGAGCGTTGCAGCTTCCGATGCAGTCAGGCGAATGAATATTTCATTGGCCTCTATAGGATAAAGCAGTCTTTCAGGCGCGGCTTCTGCAATGATCCGCGCGGCTGTATTGGCGGCACGCGCATTTTCGAGCCACAAATCGCCTTCAAGGAAGGCCAACAGCTGCGCCGCCAGGAACCGGCCTTTGGACAGCAAGTGGCCCGCCCGTTTGCGGCGGTAACGCGCTATATCGGCTTGTGCAGCATCGAAATAGACCAAGGCTTCCGCATTCATCCCGCCATTCTTTGCAAAACCGAAGCTGAGGACGCCGACTCCAGCGCGCCAGGTCGCGTCAGCTGGCGAACAGCCGATTGTCGATATGGCATTCGCAAAACGCGCGCCGTCCATGTGCAATCCCAATTGCCTCTCGCGGCATAGTCTACCGATCGCAGCTGTTTCCTCCGGCCGATAGACAAGCCCATATTCGGTCGCGTTGGTTATCGAGATTGCCGCTGCTTGCACCTGATGTACATCGCGACGGATGGTTGTGAGCAATTCGCTGATAGTTTCCGGGGCGATCTTTGCACCATCGCCATCAACCAGCATCAATTTCGCTCCGCTAGTGTAGAATCCGGGCGCGCCGCACTCGTCGACTTCAATATGCGCTTCGCGGTGGCAGATGACGCCCTGATGCGGCTGTACTAGCGACGTCAATGCCAGGCAGTTTGCGGCTGTGCCGGTTGAAACCCACAGCACCGCTACCTCATGTTCGAACAGTTCGGAAAACGCCGCATCCAGCCGCTGGCTCAAAGTATCGCCGTCATAGGCTGTGTCGACTCTATTCGCATCGGCAATGGCCTGCATGATTTTGGGATGCACCGGAGCGGCATTGTCGGAAAAAAAGCGCATCGCGATGCCCAACGGCAAAAGCTACTTTGCGTCAAGGGGCTGATTGCTTGGTCAGCCCTTAAAAAGCCGTTGGCGCAAGCTTGGCCCTTCTGCGGAAACCACTTCGCTCCCGCTGTAGCCTAGCGATGTCGCCAAACGACCCAATCGTCGCTCGACCGACCCACTCTGAAGCCTAGCCAGGTCTCCGTTCAGGATAAGCTGCAGCTTGCCAGCATCGGTTTCAAACCGGCTTTCGGTCAACGCAGCGCCCGAACCACCATCGAGCCGTAATGCCAGCCGGATTGCCAACCCCCACTGCATCGCGCGCTGCAGATCGCTATGTTCGGCAAGCTGCATCAAAATATCCGGCCATCCATTTTTCTGGCCATGGGCAGCCATAAGTGCGGCCGCGAGAATCGCCCTCTCGGTTGGGCCGATGCTGGGCCAACTGCCATCCAAAGCAAAATTCAGCGAATGGGTGGCACGATATTCCGGGCTGACCTGCCAAGCACTGTCAGCCAAAAGGCAAGCACATTGGCGCAGCCGCTCCATTTCCGACGTATCGGCGACAAAAAGTGGTCCGATCCAATCGGCCAACGCATCTCCATGATAGGAAAACCGGGATAGCCGCTTTCCTTCGAATCGGACGGCAGCAATCAGCGGGTCTTCGCGCTGTTCGGCCTTCCTTAGCTTGCTAAACAACAGGCCTTCACGAATGCCCGATATACTGGTCAGAAAATGAGAGGGTTCGAACAGCCGCGCTATTCCGGCAAGTAGAGAAGTCGCATCCGGCAACGCAGCCATTCGTCCGCTGGGAACCACCTTGGTTTCTGCGACGGCTGTCGCGTTGCGCGTAAGTTCAAGCAGGTCGGCAGGTGCCTCACTGGGCAGGCGATAGTTGGACAAAACGGTCAATGGGAATTCGGTAACAAACATGTGCAGGCGGGCCAATGATCGCCATGAGCCGCCGATGAGATAAAACGGGAGGCCGGGTTCTATCACAAACTTGTCGCCGCCATTTGCGGCGGCCAGATGCTGCTGGATATGCTGCGCCACCTGCTTGGCCGACTTGTTCCGGAATTCACCAATTCGCAAAGTACCGAGCGGCAGTGATACACTTTCAGCAAGTTTGCTATTTTTTATGCGGACCAGCTCAAGACTACCTCCGCCCAGATCACCCACAAAGCCATCGGCATCGGGGTGTTCGCTGATGATGCCCATGCCGGATGCCAGTGCCTCTGCCTGCCCATCAATCACATCTATTTTGATGCCCAACTTGGCGGCGCGCTTTACAAGCTCTGGCCCATTTTTGGCTTCACGCGTTGCTGCGGTCGCGATTACACGGAGCCAATCGACCTCCATCATTTCAGCGACACGGTGCAGTCGTGCGATCGCTCCAATAGCGCGCTCCAAAGTGTTGTCGTCGATAACGCCGTCCGCGTTCAGGCAAGCGCCCAGACTGACCCGGCTTTTTTCGTTGTAGATGGGCACAGGGGATCGAACAGACCCGGCATAAACGACCAGCCGGATCGAATTTGAACCTATGTCGACGACCGCGCGGCGGTTTGGCGTCATCGTTTCCGGACGAGGCGCAATGTGGGCACGTCATTTTCTTCCGCCAAAGCATCACCACGACCCGACAAGGACGGGTTGGTCATGAAATATTGGTGAAGATTGAACGGCACCCCTTCGGCCTTTACCCTTTCATAGCGACCGGTGGGCCGCAACATCCAGCTTTGCTGGTTGTCCAACAGGTTTGCAACCATAACCTGATCGAGGATTTGGTCATGCACCGTCGGGTTTTCGATGGGCAGCATATATTCAACCCGCCGGTCAAAATTGCGCGACATCCAGTCGGCCGAAGAAATGAAGACCCGCGCACTGGTATTGGGCAGGTCGGCACCATTGCCAAAGGCCCAGATGCGGCTGTGCTCCAGGAAGCGTCCTACTACGGATTTGACCCTGATACGCGATGACATGCCCTTAACCCCGGGTCGCAAACAGCAGATCCCGCGGACCACAAGATCAATTTCAACGCCTACCTCGCTGGCTTCGTAAAGTTTGTCGATGACGGCTTTGTCGACCAAGGAATTGAGCTTGGCCCAAATCGCACCCGATCTGCCTGCCTGCACATTTGCGATTTCTTCGTCGATCAATGCCAAAATCTTTTCGCGAAGGCCGAGCGGACTCATTGTCAGCATTTGCAGGTCTGTCGGCTCGATATAGCCGGTAACGAAATTAAAGATCTGTCCGGAATCATGTCCGATACGTGGGTCTGCGGTGAAAAAGCTGAGGTCGGTATAGATGCGTGCTGTCACCGGATGGTAATTGCCGGTGCCGAGGTGACAATAGGTTCGCAATTCACCGTCTTCGCGCCGCACAACCAGCGAAATTTTGGCGTGGGTCTTCATGTCCACAAAGCCGTAGACTACCTGCACACCTGAGTTTTCGAGTTGCGCGGCCCAGTGCAAATTCTGCTCTTCGTCGAACCGGGCTTTCAGTTCGACAACTGCGGTGACCGATTTACCGGCTTCGGCAGCTTCGCACAATGCCTTGATGACCGCGGACTGTTTACCTGCGCGGTACAGGGTTTGCTTGATAGCAACGACATTGGGATCGACGGCTGCCTGACGCAGGAAGTCGAGGACAACGTCAAAACTTTCATAGGGATGGTGAACGACGATGTCTTTCTGCCGGATTGCGGCGAAGCAATCGCCTTCATGCTCCAATATGCGTTCGGGAAAGCGCGGTGTGTACGGAGTGAATTTGAGCTCGGGCCGGTCCTCGTCTACCAGTTGCGCAAGGTCACCAATACCGAGGAAGCCCGCGGTTTCGGAAATGATGTTGTTGCCGCCACCGAGTTCCGACCGGATAAGCTGCGCGAGTTCGTCGGGCAGGCCCTTTTCAAACTTCAGCCGGATCACGCGTCCGCGTCGACGCCTTTTGATCGCTGTACGGAAATAGCGAACGAGGTCCTCGGCCTCTTCTTCGACCTCAATGTCGCTATCGCGGATGATGCGGAACGCTCCAGCGGATATCAACCGGTGCTCGGGAAACATTTGCCCGACGAACCGCTTGATGAGTGCTTCGAGCGTGACAAAGCGGTGTGTGCTGCCCGGCACGCGTACAAAGCGTTGCAGCGATGAGGGTATCAACACAAGCTGACGAACGGTTTCGCCGTCGCTTTTTCGGCGCATATCAAAGATGATGCCAATACCCTGATTGGGAATGAACGGGAATGGATGCGCCGGATCGAGCGCCTGCGGAGTCAGCACAGGGAGAATTTGCTCGCGGAAATGTTTCTCCACCGCCTGCATATGGCTTGCCCCAATGGCAGACGGGGTGATGACCTTGATACCGTGGAGTTTCAGCTGGCGGCGCAGCGCACGCCACAATTTTTGCTGCTGCTCCATCAAGGCGTCGGCAGCGAAAATGATGGCTGCCAGTTGCTCGCCCGGGGTGCGTCCATCGATTGAAAGCTCCCCGATCCGACGCATTTGCTGCCCGCGCAATCCGGCGACGCGTACCATGAAGAATTCGTCGAGGTTGGAACCGGAGATCGACAGAAATCGAAGTCGCTCAAGCAAAGGGTGGGCCGGGTTAGCCGCTTCTTCCAAGACCCGTTCGTTGAATTTCAGCCATGAAAGTTCGCGATTGAAGTAACGGCGAGCAAGGGCGTTCCTGGCGCTTGCTGCGCGTTCCTGGACTTTCCTGCTTTTCAACTTCCGCCCCAATTTGCTGCTCCTTATTGCGGTGGCACGGAATTGTTACACTTTTGCGGCGGTTCCAGAGTAGCAGCATCCAGTACATACTTCGCAAAAATCCCGCTGTGCATACGAAATTACAGTGACGTCCTGTGTTTGCCGCAATAATGCTCTCGTGCATAAACAAGGATATAATCGGGGAGAGTTTTCATGGCCTTGGCACCACAGGCTTCGAACAGCAGTGACAGTAATCCGGCGGAGGCCGAAGGCAATCATATCGACGCGCCCGAGTTGCGGCTGTTCGTCATGGCTTTGTTTTTCATTTTTGGCGGTATTACATCGCTTAACGACGTGATCATTCCAAAATTGAAAGAGCTGTTCACGCTCAACTACACACAGGCAATGCTGGTGCAGTTCTGCTTTTTCACGGCCTATCTTGTCATCGGCATACCAGGCGCGGCGCTGGTCAAGCGCATTGGCTATATGCGCGGTGCGGTCGCAGGCCTGCTGACGATGATGGCGGGCTGTTTGCTCTTTATCCCCGCTTCGCAAACGGCGACCTATGGCGTGTTTCTGTTTGCATTGTTTGTGCTCGCGAGCGGTGTGGTCATCGTTCAGGTTGTTTCGAACCCGCTGATCAGTTTGCTCGGCAAGGCAGAGACTGCACATAGCCGCCTGACTTTTGCGCAAGCGTTCAATTCATTGGGCACGACGGTCTTTCCGTTTTTCGGTGCAATCCTCATTCTGGGTAGTCTTGCTTCGATCAGTGCCGATCAGTTGTCGGGTGCCGAACTTGACGCCTATCGTACAGCCGAAACGCAAGCGATTGTGAATGGCTATCTGGGCTTGGCCGTCGCGCTGGCAATTGTTGCGGCAGTGGTCTGGATGTTCCGCAACAAATTGCAGGGTGAAAAACACGAGGCCAGCAGCCTGCTCGGTGGTTTCTCGCTGTTGAAGCGTCCGCGCTTTGGCTACGGCGCATTGTGCATCTTCCTCTACGTCGGCGCTGAAGTTTCGATCGGTTCGTTGATCGTCAATTATTTGATGCAGTCGCATGTTATGGGGCTTGAGGAGCAAGCTGCTGGAAAACTGATCGGACTTTACTGGGGTGGTGCGATGATTGGTCGTTTCATCGGCTCCGCAATCCTGCGCATGGTCAGCCCCGGTATGGTGCTGGCATTCGTGTCGGCCGGTGCAATCAGCCTTATACTGATCTCGACCAACACCAGTGGCACGGTATCGGGCTATGCCTTGTTATCTATCGGCCTGATGAATTCAATCATGTTCCCGACCATCTTTACGTTGGCATGTGAGAAATTGGGTTCGCGCGCTGCCGACGGTTCGGGCATTATCAATGTCGCAATCTTTGGCGGTGCAGTGATACCGTTGCTAACCGGTGTCGTTGCCGACGCGACGGGCAGCCTTGCAACTGCACTCATCCTGCCGGCAATTTGCTATGCGATCATCGCAGGGTTCGGGATATTTGCCCGGCGTCCAGCCTAAAGTCAGTTGCGACTCTCGAGCAGGTTCAGCGCCTGCTCGAGTGAAATGACCTCTGCATATTTGGCCTGAAGGTCAAATAGACTGTTGTCATGCGGGGCAGGGTGGCGGTCACCGCAGGCCTCGCGGACTACAAAGGGGGCAAAGCCGTACTGAAGCGCATCGAGCGCAGAGGCACGCACACATCCGGACGTCGAAAGCCCTGAAATTAGCAAAGTGTCGACGCCCATGTCGCGCAGTTTCTGATTCAGCGCGGTGCCGAAAAAAGCCGAAGCGAATTGCTTGCTGACAACAGCTTCGTCTTCGCGCGGTTGGAGCGTGGCAGGAAATTGCCCGAGGGGCGAACCGCGATCAAATGCCTTTAGTGCGGGTATTTTATGATAAAACAGGCCGCCGTTGGCCCCGCCTGGTTCGTACACAACATTGGTGAAGACGACAGGGATGCCTGACGCCCTTGCTGCGGCGAGCAGGCGGATATTGCTTTCCAGCGCGTCTTCGACGCCCGCATAGAGGGGGGAGGCTGGATCGAGATACGCCATGACGAAATCGACAATCAACAAAGCCGGCTGCTTGCCAAACTCAAGGTGACCGTCAAATGCTGCTGCATAGTTGGCAGAAAGGTCACCGTCGTCTTGCATCATCAGATTGCGCCAATGGCCTCTAATGCAGCAAGATCGTCGGCATTCAAGCCGAGTAATCCACCATATATTTCGGCATTGTGCTGCCCTACCTTGGAGGGAGCTGCGCGGCGGACACTGCTCGGCGTGGCCGACAATTTGGGAAAAGCGCTCTGCATTTTTAGCTGGCCGAAGCGTTCGGTTTCAACTTCGATGATGGCCTCGCGTGCCTTGAAGTGCGGGTCGTCGAGCATGTCCGGTGCGCGATAGACCCTTCCCGCCGGAATCGAATGGGTGATCATCAGTGCATCGACTTCGTCCACGGTCAATGTTCGCGTCCACTGATTGATGCGACTATCGAGCTCAATCTGATTCTCTCCACGCGCAAGGTGGGTGGCGTAGCGCGGGTCAGTGCCAAGCTCGGGTTGCCCCATGGCTTCGGCCAGTCGCTGCCATAGCGAATCTTTGTTCGCCCCGATCATATATTCGCCGTCTTTGCAGCTATAGACATTCGACGGGGCAATCCCCGGCAGGAAGGAGCCGGAGCGTTCACGAATGAAACCGCTTCGGTCATATTCCGGCACCAGACCTTCCATGACCTGCAGTACACTTTCATACAGAGCCGTATCGACCACCTGGCCCTTGCCGGTCTTTTCGCGGACATGCAGTGCAGCGAGTACACCCATGCAACCATAAGTCGCGGTTAACGTGTCACCGATAGAAACGCCCATGCGGCTAGGTGGCCGATCGGGTTCGCCGACGATGTAACGCCACCCGCCCATAGCTTCGCCAATTCCGCCAAAGCCGGCCCGGTCGCTATAGGGACCTGTCTGTCCATAGCCAGACATGCGAGCAATGATCAGGCCGGGGTTTTCGGCATGGAGCTGATCGGGGCCAAGACCCCATTTCTCCATGGTGCCGGGTTTGAAATTCTCGATCAGGATATCGGCTTTTGCAATCAATCTGCGAACCAGCTCCTGCCCCTCGGCAATTCGCAAATTGGCGGAAACCGAACGCTTGTTGCGGGCAATAACCTCCCATTGCACCTTCTCTGCGCCTTGGCCCCAGATTCGCATCGGATCGCCTTCGCCGGGCGGTTCTACCTTGATGATGTCAGCGCCCATATCACCGAGCAGCTGGCCACAAAACGGCCCGGCAAGCAGTTGCCCAAGTTCGACAACCCTGATGCCTTGTAGTGCGCCTGAATTCTCCACGCGCTTACTCCGCCGCTTCGATGTTCGCCCAGACGGGCTGTATCGGAGCGGGCAGGCCGGTATCAGCCTCGCATTGCGATCGCAGAACATCGATGCCAGGCCCATAGTTGAACAGCGGCAGTTCGCCTCGGGTTGCGACCATGGATGCACGGAGCGCTTCGGTTGCTGGCGCATCTACTTCGCCATTGTCGTTGGCGACAACGCCATAGGCTTTGGCACCTTCCGGCGTCACCAGACCTTGCAAAATCTCTTTGGCGACCAGCTCCGGGTCCCGCGCTAACGGGTCGCCCCAGCCACCACCACCCCAGGTGATGAAGTGCAACTGGTCGCCCTCGTCGACTTGGACATCTTCCACCTTGTTGCCGACAATACTTTGCGTGCCGTCAGCTTTCTCCAGTATCTTGCGCGCACGCATCCCCGGTTCGCCGCCGTTGACGCCCCATGGCGGCACGAACCATCGGTCATCATGTATCGAAATCGTTCCGCTCGCGAGGAATCTATAAGTCATGTGGATGCCGTTGCCGCCACGATGCAGACCTGCGCCGCCGCTATCGGGTTCAGTTTCATAGCGCTCGATTATCAATGGAAAATAGCGCTCGAGAAATTCATTAGGCACATTGGTGAAGCCGGGCCAGAGCGAATGGCCGTCCGGCCCGTCACCCAGCGGCCGTCCGGGTATCCCGCCGAACCCGATCTGGAATAGCTGGAACCAGTCACCCTTTTTGTCATTTCCTGAATAGAAAAGATGTGGCGACGAAGAAAAACCGGCCGCATTCAGGAATTCTGGCGTTTTTTGGCCCAAAAGCCCGCCTAAAATATCAAAAATGCGGCCCAGCGCATGGGTGCGACCCGAAAGCGCTGCAGGGAATTTAGGCTTGAGGAGCGACCCTTCGGGGATGCGCACATCGATGAGGTCGTAAAAGCCATCGTTGAACAGGATTTGCGGATCAAAGACCATGATCATGTAGATGCCGAAGAACATCTTGAACATGTTTTCGTTGAGGTAGAAGTTGATCGAGGCTTGGCTCTGCGGATCGGTTCCGGCGAAATCGAGGATGACCTTTTCGCCCTCGCGCCGCATCGTGCATTTGATCTTGTACGGGCCATAGCCCATGCCGTCGTCGCAGATATAATCTTCAAAGCTGACCGGCTCTTCACCAATCGCCATGGCAATCAGCGATTTCATCGCTCGATGGTTACGCGCCAGCAGTTCCTGTGTGGCCGATACATAAACGTCATCGCCAAAGCGCGCCGCCATTTCGATCACACGCCGCGCTGCGACCCGGCACGAGGCAATGAGCGCATTGAGGTCCGCCTGGCACCAATCGGGCTTGCGCGTCTGGTACATGACGAGCTTCATCAGATCATCATTATATTCGCCCTTTTTCCAGATCTTGACCGGCGGGATGCGCACCCCTTCTTCAAAAATCGAATGGGCGTTGATCGGCATAGATCCGACCACCTTCCCGCCAATGTCGGACTGGTGGCCGAACATCGAAGTATAGGCGATCAGCCGACCATCCTTGAACACAGGGAGCAGCACCAGCCAGTCGTTCGAATGGCTGACCGCACCCGCACAGGAATAGGGATCGGACAGGAAGATCATGTCGCCATCTTCGAGCGTGCCATCGAAATTATCGAGGAAGCCGCCGATAAAGCTACCGAACTGGCCGACGATCATCTTGCCGGTATGGTCGGCAATCAGTGGAAAGGCATCGCCCTGTTCACGGATGCCGGGCGACATTGCCGTGCGGACAAGCGTTGCGTCCATTTCGATCCGTGCATTGCGCAGCGCGTTCTCAATGATGTCGAGCGTGACCGGGTCAATCGCAACCTTGTTGAACGGTGTGGGGTTGGTTTCAATGATTGTGGCGGGCATGATGTCGCCTCCTCAAGCCAGATTGATCAGGATGTTGCCGACCGTATCGACGGTCGCGACACAACCAGTTTCGATGAGTGTGGTCGAATCCATTTCGACCACGATGGCGGGACCTGGGATGATATCGCCCTGTCGCAATTTCGCACGGTCATAAATGATGGCGGCTTTTTCCTCGCCATCCATCCACAGTACATGATCGCGCATCTTCGCCGCTTGGGGATTGCCGTCACCCTTTGGCAGTTCGGCTGCGGGTAGATCGAGTGAAGCGCCCAGCGCCACGGCTCGGAGGTTCACAATCTCGTGCGGCGTTTCCATGTTGAACGTGAACAGCCGGAGATGCTCTTCATCAAAGCGCTTCAATATGCCGTCAATTCCGTCACGGCGCAGCACATCTGTGGAAATGGTCAGCGGCACTTCAAACGCCTGCCCGGCATAACGGACGTCAACCTCGAACGCGCTTTCTATCTGGTTTTCGGGAACGCCGTCTGATTGCAGTTCGGCTCGGGTTTGCGCCGCCATTTCGTCCAGGATGGAAATCAATTCCTCTGCCTCGGTCTGTGCCGCCAGCCTTGAAAAGCTGCGCGCGGTTTCCGTCCGCATGCGCGTGGTGGCATCGCCCAAAGCACATAGGACGCCGGGGGAGACCGGAGAGATAGCGGGCCAGCTGCCCATCAGCCGGGCAACTGCGTTGACATGCAACGGACCCGCTCCGCCAAATCCCATCAACGCAAAGTGACGCGGATCATACCCCTGCTGCACAGAGATCATCCGCAATGCGCCGAACATATTCTCATTGACGATGTCTATGATGCCACGTGCAGCGGCCATAAGGTCGATGCCCAATGCGTCAGCAATGGTCTGAACCGCCTTCTTGGCACCTTCGCGATCGAGGTTGAATGTTCCACCAAGCAGGTTTTCGGGCAAATAGCCCAGCACGACATTGGCATCGGTAACGGTCGGTAATTCGCCGCCTTTGCCATAAGCAACGGGCCCCGGAACGGCACCCGCCGATTGCGGACCGACGCGTAACGCTTTGGTCAATTCCGGCACATAGGCAATTGAACCGCCGCCCGCGCCGACAGTTTTGACGTCCAGTGCAGATGCCCGAACCGACAAATGGCCAACTTCGGTCGTGCGCTGGCGACGTGGTTCGAGATTCTCGATGAGCGCCACATCGGTTGAAGTGCCGCCGACGTCCAATGTCAGGATATTTTTGAAACCGGCATTTTTCGCCACCCAAAGCGCACCTATGACCCCGCCTGCTGGTCCAGACATCAAAATGTTGACTGGATGCTCTTCAGCCTTCTCGGCGGACATCAGGCCGCCATCAGAGCGGAGCAGCGACAATTTGCCCGCCATGCCCGAGACCGCCAACCGATCACGCAAGTTGGAGACATATTTGCCGACCACAGGACGAACGGCAGCGTTGGCTACCGTGGTCAGGGTGCGCTCATATTCCTGCATTTCCGGCAGCACTTCGTGCGAAAGCGAAACTGGCACGTCCTGCATAATTTCTCGCGCCAACTCACCAACACGTTTCTCATGCGCGCCATTGGCATAGGCGTTGATGAAGCTGACAGTTATCGCTTCGACGCCTTGTTGCTGAAGTTGCGTCAATGCCGAGCGCGCACCGGCTTCGTCCAGCGGACGGACTTCCTGCCCGGCCGCGCTCATCCGGCCTTTGACGGTCAGCGTGTCCTCAAGAGCTGCAAGCGGTTGCGGCTTGGGCCAGATAATCCAGGCCGCCAGACCACCAGGTACAAAGCTGCGCGCAATCTGCATGATGTGGCGATAGCCCTCGGTAGCGATCAAACCGACGCGCGCGCCCTTACCTTCCAACACTGCGTTGGTGGCAACTGTGGTGCCGTGCAGGAAATAGTCGATCTCGCTCGTCGCGACGCCCGCCTGTGCGCAAATCGCAGTGACGCCGTTCAATATGCCTTCGCTACTGTCGTGCGGTGTCGATGGCGTTTTGTGTCGCCAAAATGCGCCTGTTTCGGCGTTGAACAGCAACAGGTCGGTAAAAGTTCCGCCGACATCTACACCCAGGCGATAGCCCATTCCTATATTCTCCTCATGCCGCCTTGGGAAAAGGCGGCGCTTGCGCGACCATTCCGGGCAGCTTGCGCCCCATGATTTCGGAAAGCCATTGGCTGGCCTCAACCAGTTTGGCCAAATCCATTCCCGTGGCGATGCCGGCCCGTTCTAGCATATACACCACATCTTCGCTGGCCACATTGCCAGCAGCACCGGGGGCGAAGGGGCAGCCGCCAAGACCGCCAAGCGCTGCATCAACCGTTTCTGCCCCGGCTTCAACCGCAGCCCAGACATTGGCTAGCCCCGTTCCTCGGGTGTTGTGGAAATGAACGCGCACCGGCAACGGGTGAATGGCTTTGCGGACCTTACTGACCAGTCTCGCCACATGGGCTGGGTTGGCCACTCCTATCGTATCGGCCAGCGCCACTTCTACGGGCCAGGCGTCAGACAGGCGCTTGGCCATCTCTACAATACGATCCTCGGCAACCTCGCCTTCGAAAGGACATCCAAACGAGGCTGCAATGGTCGCCTGCGCAGTCAATCCGACTGCATTGCCCCGTTTGATGATCTCTTGGGCGACGGCGACAGACTCGTCGCTGCTCTGACCTTGGTTGGCTATGGCAAAACTGTCGGTGGCGACCACCACGGCACCCAATTGGTTGATGCGTCCTGTGCTAATGGCGCGTTCTGCGCCGCGTTGGTTCATGACGAGGCCGATGAAGGTGACGTTGTCAATTTGCGGAAGGCCGGCACAAAGCTCCTCTACATCTGCCATTTGCGGGACTTTTTTCGGATTCACGAAGCTGGTTACTTCAATCCGCTTTGCGCCCGCGTCGATTGTGCGACGGATAAGGTCGAGCTTTTCAGCCGTCGACACCAGTTGCTTTTCATTCTGCAACCCGTCGCGGGGTCCCACTTCGACAAATTCTATTGTTCGGGCGTTCATGGGCACCCTCATGCCATTATTGTATACAAAATCAAGTATTGCTTATTCGGCAGCTTCGCCAATGGCGCTGCGGCTATGGGCGTCGGCATAAGTATGGAATGCACGCCTGATATGCCCTGCCATAATCGAGGCTGCCCATGCGCTGTCGCGTCTCTCAAACGCAGCGAGCAATTCTTCATGTTCACGGTGCGATCGTTCGAGATTGGCTCGACCATAGTTTTGCGCAGTGCGCCACACCACCGGCTGCTCAATCAATTTGGTCAACATGCTGGTTAACCGGGGTGAGTTGGCGGCTTCGAGAATGATATTGTGAAATTGAAGATTGTGCTCAAGAAATGAGGAAATATCAGGTTGATCATGTGCTACAGCCTTGCCAATCGCGGCGTTCAGCCAGCGGAGCTGTGTGAACTGCGTGCTATTGATACGCTGCGCGGCGCGTTCAGCGGCCAGCGCTTCGAGCATGCCGCGCAGTGAAAAGGCATCCTCGACATCGTCGATCGACCAATCGGCTACAAAGCTGCGTTGTGATTCAGACCGACGGATCAGGAGTTCGGCTTCAAGCCGGTTCAATGCATCGCGGATTGGTGTGCGCGATACGCCGCAGTGCTCGGCAAGCTGCTCCTCGCGGATCTGCGATCCTGGCGGTAGCTCGCCTGACAGGATCATTGCCCTTATCTGGGCATAGGCACGGTCCGAAGCTTTTGACATCGATTCTCACAAACACTTGACGCGGTTCATATTGTATACAATAGTTGTGGCAGAGCGCAACCGCTGGTCCGACAATAGCTCTAATATGACCTCCGGAAAAGGCGCATAGTCAGGGAGTTTTGTCATGCTGAAAACCCGTTCGCTTCTTTTCGCATCCATAGCATTTTCAAGCCTAGCCGCCGTTCCCTCCTTCGCGCAGGATGCAGAAGATGGCGCCAGTGATGGTGAAGAAATCATCGTCACCGCCCGCCGTCAGGACGAACGGCTTCAGGATGTTCCAGCTTCGGTAACGGTGCTGACCGCAGATGCGCTGCAAAAAACAGGCGCTGACAAGGCACAGGACTTTGTCCAGCTGACGCCCGGTGTCACCATCGTTACCGGCACGGCAGAAGCGGGCGATACCCAGATCAACATTCGCGGCATCAACGGCGCGCGAGATGCCGAGAGCTCGATTGCACTGGTGGTGGATGGCATCCTCAAAACCAACACAGCCCAGCTCAACCAGACACAGGGCACACTTCGGCAGATTGAAATCCTCAAAGGCCCTCAGGGCGCACTATATGGACGCAACGCTGCGGCAGGGGCGATTGTTGTCCAGACTTTGAAGCCAGGCGATACGCTCGAAGGGGCCGTACGCGCTAGCTATGCCAATGAAAAGACTATGGAAGCAACCGCTCATATCTCGACGCCAGTCGGCGCAGGCGCTGGGATGGTTCTTTCGGGATATTATCGAAAAACCGATGGCTTTTATCGCAACCTGTTCCTCGACCGCAAAGTTGTCGATGACCAAAAGGTCTGGAGTGTCGACAGCCGTTTCGTTGCGCAATTGGGGAATGCGACTGAACTGGATGTCAAAGCGCGCTATTCCACGCTGTCAGGCGCATCAATCAACTTCAACGCCGCCTTCCACTTGCCTGCGCTTGGCGGGGCATTCAACGAGGATGTCGATGATCATCCGTTCCGATATTACAGCAACATCCGCCCGACGAACGATCAGAAAAGCTTCGACGCTTCGGTCAAGCTGGAGCATGATTTCGGTTCGACAAAGCTGACGGCTTGGGCGCTCTATTCAGACGTTGACCAAAGCCTGACTGCAGACGGCACCTCTGCTGACTTTGCGCGCTATATTTCTCCAGCTTTTGGTGCGCCAGCGAACCCGACCAATCTGGCAGTGCAAAATGCGTGTTTTGCATCGACTGCGGCCAATACCGGCTTCCCGGTGAACCCGCCGGGAGTCATTGGCGCTATACCCGTCCCTTTCATTTTTGACTTTTCGGGATCAACCTTCGGGCCATATAGTCCGACCACCTGCGACGGAACGCAGCTTCAGGTCCGCAACCAGAAGGATATCAGCGGAGAAATCCGCCTGGCTTCCAACGGCGATGGCCCGTTGAGCTGGCAGGTTGGTGCTTATGCGCTGCACATCGATCGCTCGGTAGGGGTCAGTCTGGGTGCCGACCTTGGCACGGGCATTTTGCCGACGCTTTATAATGAGCTCGGCAGCACGAACCCGACTTCGCAGCTCTATTCAGATAAGTTCAAAACCGACGTCTATGCGGTGTTCGGCTCGGTCGACTATGACGTTTCAGACTCTTTCAAAATCGGGGCCGCTTTGCGTTACGATGTTGAAGATCGCAACGTATCGAACCGCGTCCCCAATGTGAATGATCCGATCACCGGCACCAAGATCAACCCGGGCCTTCCGGCGACGGGTACAATCCCCGACAAAAATGCAACCTTCAAGCAGATTCAGCCGAAAATCAGTCTTAGCTGGAAGCCAGGTGGCGGCGATACCAACATCTACGCAAATTGGGGCATCGGCTTCAAATCGGGAGGTTTCAACAACCAGGGTGCCTCTGCGACAATCAACCAGTTTTTCAACAACACTACCGGAGCCTTTGGCACGATCGACGCAGATGTTTTCATCAACGACGATTATCGCAAAGAAAAATCGAGCTCATTCGAAGCCGGCATCAAAGGATCGCTGCTTGATGGCCGTGTGACCTATGACGTGGCGGGCTATTACACGCGCATCACCGATATGCAGTTCTTCGAATTCTTCGTTGGCTCATTTGGGCTGTTGCGGGTTGTTTCGAACGTAGACCGGGTTGACGTAAAGGGTGCCGAACTCAATCTGACCAGTCGTATCATCGATGGCTGGAAGGTTTTTGGTTCGGTCAATGTCACTGACAGCGAGATCAAGAAAAACAGCTCGCGTCCCTATACGGTTGGAAACAAGTCACCCTATACCGCCGATTACACTATCAATTTGGGCACACAAATCGATGCGCCGTTAACCGACTCGATCGATCTGTTGCTGCGCGCAGATTACCGCATCACCGGTGATACCTGGTTCCACACGGTTCAGGATCAAAGCCGTCCGACGGTATTCAGCGCGCTGCTCCCGGTATCATTGTTCGCTGCACCACCCATAGCGGGTAATGGCGATTATGGTGCAGCAAAACGCGATGCTTTTGGCGTGCTCAACCTGCGTGCCGGGCTTGAAGGTGCGAATTGGAACATATCTGTCTTTGCCGACAATATGCTCGACCGGAAATATATCGCTGAGGCAATTCCGGCGATCGAATTTGGTGGATCGTTCATTTCGCCTGGCGGGCGTCGCCTGATTGGCGTGGAAGCAGGGTTCAAGTTCTAAGGCAAGTGGTTGCGGGTGGCTTCATCGCCATTCGCGGCCGCCTTTTACATGTCGCTCTATCGTCGGAGGCGATAGCGCCTTGCACCGGATATGATATCCTGCTGAAGCCGCAACAGACTTCAGGCTGCAAGGATGATCATGAATGGGTAAGCTGACCGGCATCAAGGTAATCGACCTTTCGGTATTTCTTCCTGGCCCGATGATGACCATGATGATGGCGGATCAGGGCGCAGAGGTGATCAAGGTCGAAACCGCCGCTGGCGATCCTTCGCGTGAGCAAGGACCATTTGAAGCGGGCCAGTCAGTCTGGTTTCGCAATCTCAATCGCGGCAAGAAGAGCATCGTCCTCGATCTCAAAAGCGAAGAGGGCAAGGCGCGTCTCTGGACATTAATCGACGGTGCAGACGTGTTTGTCGAAGGCTTTCGCCCCGGTGTCATGCAGCGACTGGGGTTCGATTATGCAACAGTGTCTGCCCGTAATCCGCGCATCGTCTATTGCTCCATTTCGGCTTTTGGCCAGCACGGCGCGTTAGCGCACCATCCGGCACATGATATGGCGACACAGGCGCTGGCAGGCTTCCTCTCGGTCAACGACGGACCCGACGGTACGCCTGTAGTACCGGGTACAGCCTCATCCGATATGGCCGCTGGACTTACCGCCTTGTCTGCGACTTTGATGGCGCTGATAGGGCGAGAAGCGAGCGGGAAGGGCGACTTTATAGACTGTGCCATGTTCGACAGCCTGCTGCCCTGGTGCGTGCACACGGCTGGTAGTGCGATTGCTGGTGGACCCGCACCTATTTCGGCAAAGCAACGATCATTGGGAGGCGCCGGTTTTTATCAGGTATACCAAACAAGTGATGGAAAATATGTGGTTTTGGGTGGACGTGAAATCAAATTCGCTGAAAATCTGTTGAACGCTCTCGACCGTCCGGACTTGATCGAACATGCCAAACGCGAGGCAGGCGAACAGGACGAACTGATCGCCTATTTGCGTTCGGTTTTCATCACTCGCAGCCGTGACGAATGGGTTTCGTGGTTTGTTGACAAGGATGTCGCTTTTGCGCCGGTTTTGAATTTCCGCGAAGCATTGGACGAGCCGCATGTCGCAGAACGCGGGCTTTGGGTCGAACATGAAGGCGCGCATCATATCGCGCCGGCAATCCGTTTCGCGTCGGAGCAATGGCAACCGAGCGATGCCCCAGAACTGAATGCCGACGCTGGCTAGACCGGCACAGAGATATTTTTACCACCAAATACCGATTGCCAGTTTTCGATTTCAGTCACGACGATCTCATCAATCGCATGCGCCAGATTGGAGATGCGCGCATAGGTGATTTGGTCGTCGGGGGCGGTTAGCATCATGTCGGCGCGGGTCGCAACATGGTCAAGCTTCGATGCCGTGATATCTGAAATCGAGGCAAATCTCTCAAAATCACCGAAATAGCGTATCCCTGCAAACGCACCGCCGAGCGTCGGGAACACGACGCCGAGAAAGGTGAAGAGTTTTGCGACGTCATGCGACCAGTGGGACGGAAGCAATGCCAGAGCTGAGCCGGCTACAATGCACAAATAGGCCGCTACCGAAACTACCGCAGCGACAAAAAACCGTTCGGACAGCTTGTCCAGATTGTGCTGAACCCGCTTCAGTCTCTGGGCTTTGCTGCGATGATAATCGCGCTGTGGCACAACATGCTGGTCACGCAACAACAACAGCACAGCGCGCAAATAGACGGGAGTGACCTTCATTTGGGGAAGTCCTGGATTGCCGAGCGCCTGAATGGCGAAATGTTCCGGCCAGCCTCCGCCCGGGCCACCGGGCCAGCGCCCAACCGATCGGGCAACGCCGAGTAGCAGCAATATAGGGGCGTGCCGAAAATATTCGGCAACCCTGCGGGTTTCGAACCAACGCCCGTGCCAGCGACGCTTTCTGCCAAAATAGGTGATACCGACAATTGCTACCAGCAACAGGAATTCGAAGGCTGCAAAACCCCATTTCTGATCGACCGATGCGAACGGCATATAGGAAATCCCGCCAATAACAGCGAGAGCCGACAATATAAAGCTGGTCACCATACTACCGCGAAAGGCGTCGGACAAATAGGTTGATACGCCGTCTGCCCATGCGAACGGTCGCATCACTTCCTTTGCGATTCTTTCCACCATGCGTTGGTCCACGCCTGGAAGGGCGCGAGCGGTATCGAGTAGGGCTTTTCCGCTGCCTTCAGCTATTTCAGCAGGGGTTTCATAGCTTTGCGACAGGCTTCTGAACCAACGCTCTATGGGTTCCCCGAACAGGATTTCAATCCGCCGATACGCTTGAAGCAACGGATTGCTATGTGGTCGCCAACGTTCCTGCGCATATGTATCGGGCCAGCGTGCGCCTTGTGGGTTCAGAGCTTGCTCGATCAATCCCACGAGTTGCGCGTCTCGGTTGTTATTGTCGATCGCCAGAGGAGTCGCTAGCGATTCCGGTGCAGTCATTATGCGCCAGTTCTCCGGGCATCGGGCATCGACCCAAATGACGGGCACGCCCTGACCAAGAGCAGCAGCAATGCTGTGTCGTGTACCGCCCAGGGTGCCATGCGTAACGCCATCCCAGATGCCGATGACGATATCAGATTGTTCGATCATGACCCGAGCAGCAACCGCCGCGCGCTCGGAAATCAGGGTCTGAAAACCGGAGCACGCCTCTTGATTATCGGGTTCGATAAGGTGCTTCTTGAATTGCTGTTCAATGAGCGAATCCTGCTCGGCAAGCTCAAAGAGGATAGATTTCTTGGCCGCGTCGCGGATGTTTGTTGCCCGGGCCGCAACTTCCGGATCAGCCACAGCGGTTTCGTTGAGCAGGGCAACCATATCGTCGCTGGTGACAGGCTGTGCATTGATCGCGACATTGAGCGCAAGCCCGAATGGCAATGGGGCAACTATCTCCCAATTCCGGGCCAGTGCCAGTTTCACCGACATCAGATCGGCACCATAAGCGAGTAAGGAGTGGAGGCGGGGTGTTGCAATGATGCAAGGGGCAATCGATGCACGCAATCCCTCAATTATTCTATCAATCCGCGCGAGCAGTTCGGCAAGTACCTGCTCAATTTGGGCTTGGTTTGCGCTGAATATGGGGTGATTGCTGCGGTGCCCGGTAACGCCGATATCGAGATGATGCAGCGGGGCGGCCAGCGCATCGGGATCAGCTTGTAGGCGCGTCATCCTTGATCCGTTCGTGTCAGTCTGGCTCTTGCGGCATCGCGTAACACGATTATCCCTTTCGGCAAAGACGCGGAAATTTCTGCAAGCTCTGCATGACAATCGCAATCATGAAAAAGGCCCGACTTGCGGGCCTTGATCTAGGTTGTAACTGAAAAGGCAGATTATTGGTCGATCACACCCTGATCAGTCGAACCCTGATCAGTGGACCCTTGGTCTGTAGAACCTTGATCGGTTGATCCCTGGTCTGCTGGCGCGGCCCCAGCATCTGCTGCTGGCGCAGCTTCCGTGGTTGCTTCTTCAGTCACCACTTCTTCGGTTGCGGCTTCTTCAGCCGGTTTGTTGCAGGCCATCAGGGTCAAAGACAGTATAACTGCTGATGACATAAGGATGATTTTGCGCATTGAATCTCCCCCTTTTGTGGAAACATCAGGTTACACGAAATGCAGTTGCACTAGCAAGTTCTTAAACCGGGCATCGTTGCGCAGCGGATCGAGGAACGGATCTTTCAGCAGATAGACCAATCCGGAGTCAGCGGTGGCGTAAGCACGGTCGAGTGCCGCGAAGGCTTTTTCCGGCTCTCCTGATTGTGCATGAACCTGTGCTTGTTGGTAGAGCGCATTGTCTCCGAATTCGTCGACCAACAATGCCAGATTTTGCCTGGACTGACCCAAATTTCCGCGCTTTGCGGCGACAATGGCGCGACCAGGCAGTGCGAGCAAATTGTTGGTTTCCTGATTAAATTCAGCCTCCGCCTTTTCGAGATCGCCGAGCATGATAAAGGCATTGCCAATATCACCGTGCAAAGTGCTTCTCTTCGGGTTTAGCGCTAGCGCCTTTTGCGCAAGCTCAATCGCTTCGTCATAGGCTTTGGCTGCATATTTGATATTGCCCGCCGATTTGAACATCGAAGGATTTAATGGATCGAGGGCAGAAGCGCGATTGATCGCGATTTCAGCGTCGCTAAACCGCCCGGTTCTTGCGCAATAAACGGCGTATCTACCCAGTACATCGACATCACTCAATGCCAGTTGATAGCCTCGCTCATAGGGTGCTCGGGCGGCTTTGGCATCTAACCGACCATAGAATAATGCATATCCGAGTGCGGCAAAACCTGCAGCGAAATCGGGCGCAATAGTCGTTGCCTTGCGGGCTTCGGCGACAGCTTCGCCGTAAAGTCCCTTGCGTTCGTTGGCAGTCGCATATTGGTTCGCGATGACAGAGAGCGCGCGGGAGCGCATCGCCCGAGCTGCCGCATATTCTGGGTCGATCGAAATCGCCTGGTCGAATTTTGCCAATGCAGCTCGCTCGGAGTTTTCATCGATATGCGCTTCGAACAGATCTCGCCCGCGCAGATAGGCATCGAATGCCGCCAGACTTTGTGTGCCACCAATTTGCAGCGCCTTCTTGCCTTCGCCCTTGCCATCTATTGCAATCGAAAGAGCGCCCGCGACTGCCGCAGCAATTTCTCCTTGCACGGCGAAGATATCCGAAAGCTGCCGTTCAAAGGTTTGCGACCATTTGCTGATACCAGTCTTGCCGTCGATCAGATCGGTTGCAATTTTAAGCCTGTCGCCACTTTTCTGGACATTGCCATCGAGGAGGAAGGCCACCCGCAGTTCACGGGCGATTTCACGGGCGTCGCCGTTATTTTCGCGAAACTGGTTGGAGGATGTTTGCCCGACAATTTCGAGAAGCGCATTGCGTGACAGCTGCGATCGAATTTCCGATGCCAGCCCGTCGGAAAAATAACGTTGCGCCGGATCACCGCTGAGATTGTCAAACGGAAGAACTGCGACGCTATTCTTGGTTGCACCGCCACCCAATAACCCAACTTTCCAGATGGCCAAGCCGCCGGCTGCAGCTGCAACGGCAAGTCCGCCGCCAATTGCAGACCTGCGGTTCAATCGTGGCGTGCGAATTGGTGCTGAGCTTAATGGTTGAGCAACTGTGCCGTGCAAACCTGCGATCGCGCGCACCATCCGCTGGATCGCGGCGTCTTCAGGGTTCATCTTTGCGCCAGCCAGATTGATTACCTGAAACTGGCCAAAGCCCAGAGGTGGCTCTGTTCCGTCGAGTGACAATGGGACAAGTATCCGTCGATCCCGCCCGCGCGTGGCCTCATCATTCACCCAATGAGAATGTATCGATGCCTTCGACCACAATACGACAACTGCTTTTGCTCGATCCAGCGCCGCTTCAGTAGCGCGGGAAAAGCGCTCACCACCCTCTAATAGCCCATCCCACCAAGTTGGAAAACCGGCGGCTTCGATTAACTCGATAATCGGTAAAGCCCGCGCTTGATCTTCACGTGAGTAACTGAAGAAGACCGAAGTTGGGTTAGGGCTGTCGGGTTGGCTAGCCGTCAAAGTCGTGCGCCCCTTCCCTTACAAGGGGCTGGCCACCATCGCAGCCCCGTCAGGCGATATTTGTCCCATTGTTTACCAAAGGTTGCAAACCATTTCTACGAGGTTCCTTGCCAAGGATGTAAGGGAGTAGCCGGCCATCGGCTGGCTTTAAAAATCAGCCCTGAGCGGCTTTCCAGTCGCGTCTAATCTTTTTGGCGAGGCTCCATTTGTGAACTTCGGTTGGGCCATCATAGATGCGGAATGCGCGGACCTCGCGGAAGATCTGTTCGACGATCGTCGCATCGGTAACGCCCGTCCCGCCCATAACCTGCACGCAGCGATCGGCGATGCGCATGAGCGCTTCTGACACGGAAACCTTGGCCATGGAGCTTTCAACGGTACCGAGCGACCCAGTGTCTAGCACTGACGCACACCAATCGATCATCAGCTGCGCCTGCTTCAGGTCGATCAGATTTTCAGCCAGCATGAAGCCGACGCCTTCATGGTCGATCAGCGGTTTGCCAAATGCCTCGCGGCGGTTGGCATAGTCGGTGGCGATTTCATGTGCGCGTTCACAGCAGCCATGCCAGCGCATGCAATGCGACAGGCGGGCAGGCGAAAGGCGGATCTGCGCATATTTGAAGCCTTCACCAGCAACGCCGAGCATCTGGTCCGCGGGTACACGCAGATTATCGATGATGACGGTTGCATGTCCGCCGGGCATCGAGCTGTCGATGGTATTGGGCACATGCTCTATGCGGATCGCGGGATCGGGCAGATCAACGAGGAACATGCAAGCACCCTCATCGGCTTTTGCCATGACTATGCCGACACTTGCACCTTCCGCCCCCGTGATGAATGCCTTCCTGCCGTTGATTACCCAATGATTGCCATCGAGCTTGCAGGTCGTTTTCATCATCGACGGGTCTGAACCAGCGCCATTTTCTCCCGCCGGTTCGGTCATGAAAAAGGCTGATCGCGCGCGGCCTTCGACTAGCGGTTTGAGGAAGCGTTGCTTCATCTCCGGACTGCCAACATGGCCGATCAGGTACATATTGCCTTCGTCGGGTGCCATCGTGTTCACAGCAAGTGGTCCGAGTGGCGAGAGCCCCGACTTTTGCAGCACATAGGCTGTTTCAAGCTGCGTAAGATGCGAACCGTCGGCAAGGATGTGCGGAGTCAACACTCCTGCGGCGCGCGCTTTGTCACGCATCTCATATACCAGCTCGTCCAGCGGTGCGCCATGATGGTCGCGGCGCGGATCCTTCTCATAAGCGATGACGACATCGCGCACGAAGCGTTCAACATTCGCGCCGATTTCCAATGCGCGTTCAGATAATTTTTCAGCCACTTATGGCCCTCCACATGATGTTTTTCTGGATTTCGGTTGAGCCGCCATAGATGGTCTGTGCTCGTTCAAAGAAGTAGGATTGTGGCGCTATGGCACAGGCTGGCGGCACGAGGGGAGCAATCTTGTCCCAGTCCGCCAGCGAACGGTCGGGCATTGCCGCCCGGGCGGGTCCCGCAATATCGACTGCAAGCGCGGTGATTGCCTGTGCACATTCGGTGCAGGCAATTTTCAGGAAGGCGGCCGTCGACATCTCCATATCGGTGCCGAGGACGCGTAGAATTGCGGTTTCGATGACATCGAGCTTGGCCTCAATGCTCGCCAGTTTGTGAACAAGCGCCGCCTTTTCGCCGCTCTCATTCCATTGCGCCAGACGCACGCGCAGCCTTTCGATATCGCGTCGTTTGGCGCCGATATGGGCATAAGAAAGCCGCTCATTTTTCAGCAGGACATTGGCATAATACCAACCTTTGCCTTCATCGCCGATGCGAAATTCTGCAGGCACGCGGACATTGTCGAACTCGACGCGGTTGAGCTCGGCCGAACCATCGATCAGCGGGATGGGATGCACGGTAACTCCCGGCTGATCCATCGGTACGCAGATCATCGAAATGCCATCCTGCTTGCGCGCTTCTTTGGATGTGCGTGCGAGGCAGAAAATCCAGTTCGCCCAATGCGCGCCGGAGGTCCAGATTTTGGCGCCGTTGATGATATAGTCATCGCCGTCGCGCACCGCAGACAGCCGAAGACTGGCAAGGTCAGACCCCGATTCCGGTTCTGAATAACCCTGCGCCCAGAAGTCCCGCGAGTCGAGAATGCCAGATAGCCAGCGCGCCTTTTGCGCAGGCGTACCGAAGGCGCAGACAATGGGCCCGATATAGATTACCGACATCGGGATGATCGGCGCCGCACCCGCAAGGTCGAGTTCCTGATCGAAGATATAGCGCTCGACTGCGGACCAGCCGGTGCCGCCATCCTCTTTAGGCCAGCCTACGCCAAACCAGCCCTTTGCGTTCAGTGCCTGCTGCGAAAGTATCTGGTCTGCCTTTTCCAACCGTTGCCCACGCGCAATTTTTTCCCGGACCGATTGCGGATAATCCGTCGCAAAAAATTTACGTACCTCGTCACGAAATTCGGCCAATTGTTCTGGACTGTCGGACAATGCACCTCTCCCATAGGGGCTTGAACTTTATCTAATGCTATTCGATAACTACTTTGAACTACATATCAAGGGATGATGGACAAAATGCAACTCAAGGCAGATCTTTCAGGCAAACGGGCATTGGTGACAGGCGCATCAAGCGAAGGTTTCGGCGCACATTTTGCGCGGGTGTTGGCTGCGAGCAATGCGGAAGTGGTGGTTGCCGCACGCCGGAGGGAGCCGTTGGAAGCGCTGGTCGCTGAAATCCGCAACTCTGGAGGTTCGGCTTCAGCCGTTACAATCGACGTTTCAAACAATATCAGCGTCGAACAGGCAATTGCAGATGCCGGACCTCTCGACATCATCGTCAACAATGCCGGGGTGGAAAAGTCGGGATCGGTTCTGGGGCTGACCGAAGATGATTACGATTATGTCATGGACATCAACCTCAAAGGCGTATGGCAGGTGGCAACAGCGGCCGCCCGGCAAATGCGTGAGCGTGGGCAGGGCGGTTCGATCATCAACATTGCTTCGATAACCGGACATCAGGGGATGAAAGGTGCTGCGCCTTACAGCGTTTCCAAGGCGGGGGTGCTGCATATGACACGGCAGCTTGCGCAGGAACTGGCGCGCTATGACATCAGGGTGAACTCGATTTCGCCGGGCTATTTTACGACCGATCTCAATCGCGAATTCCTGGCTTCGGAAGCAGGGGAAGCGATGCGCAAAAGGATCGCGATGCGCCGCTTTGGCGACTTCCCCGATCTGGACGGCGCTTTGCTATTGCTGGCATCAGACGCGTCACGGTTCATGACCGGCAGCGACATCATAGTGGACGGCGGCCATTTGCTCTATTCGCTGTGATTTTAGTTGGGAAAATGAAGGCTATTGCAGGCAAGGATTGAGCTCCAAGACTCTGTATAACTAACTCACTGAAAAGTATTAAAATATAGGTGGTTGAATCGAAAGCCAGGCATCAATTCACCCAAAGCACTGGGTTTCCAGTTTAATCCTTCGCAATGCCTACTATCACCGGCTGAGCTAATTTTGTTATGCTGACCCGTAGGTGAAGGAGCTGAGGGGAGTGGATGGCATGGGTGGATCTGCAGGCCAGAAAGCAAACGCTTCATCTGCATTTTCTGCTTCGGCGCTGTGCAAAGTCTATCGCACCGGAGAGACTGAGGTCCACGCCCTGCGGGGTGTGGATTTGCAAATTCCGGCAGGCGAAATCCTTGTGCTGCTGGGCCCTTCCGGAAGCGGTAAGTCGACGTTGCTTAACATCATTGGCGGGCTGGATCGGCCGACTTCGGGAACGTTGCACTATCGCGACCTTGCTCTTTCAGACTTGGATGACGCGGAGTTAACGCGATTTCGCCGACAGCATATCGGTTTCATTTTCCAGTTCTATAATCTTATTCCCAGCCTGACCGCGGAGGAAAATGTCCGTTTGGTCACCGATATTGCCGAAAATCCCATGGATCCCGGGGAAGCTTTGGCCCTTGTAGGGCTGGAACCCCGGCGTGACCATTATCCGGCTCAACTTTCTGGCGGTGAACAACAGCGGGTGGCGGTTGCCCGTGCAATTGCGAAACAACCGGACGTCTTATTGTGCGATGAACCTACCGGTGCGCTTGATAGCGCAACGGGCATCCATGTGCTTGAAACGCTTGAACAAGCGAACCGCCAATTGGGAACGACCGTCGTCATAATCACGCATAATGCGGGGATAGCGGCGATGGCCCATCGGGTGCTGCATTTTCGCGACGGGCAAATTGCGTCGATTGAAACCAATGCAACGCCTATCTCACCGTCCCGGATCAGTTGGTGAAGGCGCTCGACCTAAAGCTGTTTCGTGATTTGTGGCACCTGCGCGGCCAGGCATTCGCAATTGCGTTGGTGCTTGCAGCGGCAACCGCCACTTTTGTCATGTCTCTTGGCGTGCACCGCTCTCTGACCGAAACACGCGATGCCTATTATGCACGCAACCAGTTTGCTGACATTTTCGCGACGATGACACGGGCACCACGCGGGATTACTGCAAGGGTGTCGCAGATCCCAGGTGTACGCCAAGCCGAAGGAACGCTGCAGCAATATTCCACGCTCGATTTTCCGGGTCGCGTCGTCCCCGTCCGCGCTCTGATCAATTCGGTGGATGAAGCACGCGGCAACCGGTTAAACCAATTGACCCTGCGAGAGGGCCGCCTGCCTCGGCTTGGTTATCCGGAAGAAGCCGTTGTCGATGAAGCTTTTGCCAAAGCCAACAATCTGAAAATCGGCGATCAGATCGAAGCGCTCATTTATGGGCAGCAGCAAGCCTTGCGGATCGTTGGAACGGGGTTGGCGCCGGATTTCATCTATGCGCTCGCTCCGGGCGACATATTGCCCGATGATCGGAGATTTGGCGTATTTTGGATGGGGCAAAAGGCGATTGAGGCAGCGACCGACCGGACAGAGGCGATAAACAGCCTGTCGATTGTGCTGGAGCGGGAGGCTTCTCGCGCAGATGTTATCCGCGCGGTCGATGCCATTCTTGAACCCTATGGTGGAACTGGAGCCTATGGGCGGGAAGACCAGTTATCGCATGCCTTTATTGAAAATGAGCTGATGCAGCTCAGCGCCATGACCAGGGTGATACCTCCGATATTCCTGCTGGTCGCGGTCTTCCTGGTTTATATCGTGCTCGGGCGGATGATCCGTACCGAAAGGACGCAGATTGGGCTGCTGAAGGCATTTGGCTATTCGGATTGGTCCATTGGCGGTCATTATCTGAAGTTCGCTCTGGCCGTTGCGTTGTTGGCGACGTTCATGGGGGCGATGGCAGGCATCTGGATGGGCAGCGAGATGACGGAAATCTATGCCCGCTATTATCGTTTTCCTTTCCTGCGGTACCATGTTGCCCCGTTCGTCATCATTGCGGCGGGCGGGCTATCCTTTGCAGCAGCAGCGGTTGGTGCATTGGGGGGCGTGCAGTTCGCAATAAAGCTGAACCCGGCTGTTGCGATGTCTCCGCCTCCGCCACCGGTCTATCGCGCGGGTATCGTCGAACGTCTGGGCAAGTCGGCGGGATTTAGCGCCATTGGCCATATGATTGTGCGACATATTGCGCGTTGGCCAATGCGATCGGCGATAACCGTGTTCGGAGTAGCGCTTTCTGGCGGACTGCTGTTCGCGACAACGCAATTTATCGATTCGAGCCGTACTATGCTCGATTCCTACTTTTTCCGGGCGCAGCGGCAGGATTTGACTGTGGTATTCACCGAACCACGTAACTCAGACGCAATCCATGCTCTGGCGCAACTTCCAGGCGTCATGCGGGTGGAACCGACCCGCGGCGTGGCGGTGAAGCTGAGTTACGGAAATCGCTCGGAACGCACAGCGATCGAAAGTACCCGCCCTGATTCCGTGCTCAGCCTGCGAATCGACAATGACGGCCGGGAGGTGCGGATGCCGATTGGCGGGTTGATGCTCAGCCGACAACTGGCTGACAAGCTGCAAGTTCCCGCAGGGGGTAAAGTATATGTCGAATTGCTGGGAGGAAGGCGCACCCAGCGCGATTTTGCGGTTACCGGTATCGTCGACGAATTCATCGGAGAACGAGCCTATGCATCAGAGGCAACTCTAGGCAGCCTTGTTGGTGATGCATCGCCTGCCGGAGCCGCGCTGGTCCGTATCGACAGCGCGCATCGTGAGACGATTTTGCGCGAGCTCAAGGAAATGCCCGTGATTTTGGGCGTAACCGAAAAGAACGCCTCGTTCGAAAAATTTCAGCAAATGATAGATGACAACATGCTCACCATGATCAGCTTTTACATCGGTTTTGCTTCGGCGATAGCCGTCGGCGTGGTCTATAACTGCGCACGCATCATCTACTCGGAACGGGCGCATGAACTGGCGACCTTGCGCGTTCTGGGATATTATCGCAGCGAGGTGGGGATGATCATGCTGGGTGAAATTGCTCTTCTCGTTGTGATTGCTGTGCCGTTCAGTTGCCTGATCGGCTATGGTATGGCGCATTTGATGACTTCGATGTTCAGTTCGGATCTGTTCCGCCTGCCCTTTGCGCCGTCGCGCGCAAGCTATGGTTGGTCGATTGTCATCGTGCTGCTGGCTACAGCGGCCACCGCGTTGACTGTGGCTAGACGGGTTCAGCGTCTCGATATGGTCCGTGTTTTGAAAGCCCGCGATTGATGGTAGAATTTTTCAAACGCTGGCGGTGGGCCCTTTTGATAGCAGCGCTTTTGCTCGCCGGGCTAATATTCGCATTTTGGCCGCAGGCAACCAAAGTAGATACGGCCAAGATTGATCGCGGTCCAATGACAGTTGGCATTACCGACGACGGCGTTACGCGGGCACGCGAATATTATGTTTTGTCAGCACCTGTGACCGGCTTTGCTTCGCGCATTGAGCTTGAGGTTGGCGATCCAGTGGTACGCGGCCAGCTGGTCACAACCATGTCGGGGCGCCCATCGACGCCGCTTGATCCGCGAACCCGTGCCGAATTGCAGGCTGCACTGGCCGCTGCCAGGGCCAGCGCCAATGGAGCGGAAGCAACGCTGACGCAGGGCCGACGCGACCTGGAACGTGCCGAAGAACTCGCTCGTCGTGGTTTCTTGCCGCGATCCCAGTTGGAAGCAGCGCGGACTAAGGTTCAGTCGGGAAATGCTGCGACGGCTCAGGCACGTGCAGAAATCGCACGCCTGCAGGCGATGCTCTTCGAAAGCAATGGATCGGTTAGTGGAAAGCCTGTCGCCGTTCGCGCGCCCATAACGGGATCGGTTCTTGCCGTAATCAATGAAAGCGAAGGTGTGATTACCGAGGGAACACCGCTTTTGACGATAGGTGATGCAGGTGACGTAGAAGCTGTTGTTGATCTTCTCTCTCGTGAGGCCATCAAAGTGAAACCCGGCGATAAGGTGGAAATAAAGCAATGGGGCGGCGATGAGCCACTTATAGGGCGGGTTGCGCGGGTCGAGCCGTCAGGGCAACTCAAGGTGTCTGCGCTAGGTATCGAGGAGCAGCGGGTCAATGTCATCATAGACATCGACTTTGCCAGCGCGCCAGGTGCCAACCGGCTCGGCCATGGTTATCAGGTGGATGCTACAATTCAGCTTTGGAATCGCCCGGATGCATTGCGTGTGCCCATAGGCGCATTGTTCCGCGGAGCCGACGGAGGTTGGCGAGTATTTACGCTGGAAGAAGGGCGCGCACGTGAACGCAGCCTAAAGATCGGTCATATCAATGAAGAATATGGCGAAGTGCTTGGCGGTCTGAATGTGGGGCAAATTGTCGTTCTGAATCCCGGGGCAAGCCTGAAATCCAACGCACGGATTGAAGCGCGCTAGAAATTCCCGTTAAGTTAATAAGCACTGCAAATTGGTCGGTGCGGATTTGCGTATTTTTGCCCAATAAGGGATTAAAACCTCAACAGTTTTGGGAACGGTTGTTTGGAGCCCTGAGAGAATTCACCAGAATCGCCGAGACTTATTGAGTGATGGCGGTCTCTGGTTCTCACATGTCAAATGGCATCGCGTGCAAGTCGCGGACATTGCGCGACTGAAGAGAGTATCAGCTTTGATGCTATGTTATTGGTATAAAATGGGAAAATGAATGGTGCTGCTGGCGAGGATTGAACTCGCGGCCTCTCCCTTACCAAGGGAGTGCTCTACCACTGAGCTACAGCAGCGCCGGAAGAGGCGGCCCTATGCTTAGCGACGCGGCGCTTGTCAAGCCGCTTGCGCGCAAAGCTTGGCTTTGGCATCGGGAATTTATGACAAAGCTCCAAACCCCGTCGCGCGAGGAACGGCTTGCCGAGGCGCTGCGCACCAATTTGCGGCGACGCAAGGCCCAGAATAGTGATGCAGTTCGTTCGAAAAAGCGCGAGGCTAGCTTTCCGAAATCAACGGACTGACTTTTCTACCGAGGGCGCTGCGCCCCATCATGGTTGCTTTGGTCAACTCAGACGTACCGGCGCGCAATTGCCCCGGCGTAAGCCCAGTGAATTGCTTCACTTCGCGCGTCAGGTGCGACTGGTCATAAAAGGCCAAGCCGAGATCGCTGTTGTCTAGGCTATCACCGTGTGCGATCCGGTTCGCCGCACGCAGCGCGCGGTATTTACGCGCCAGCTTTTTGGGTGGCATGCCATAATAGCGCTTGGTCATGCGCTCGAGTTGCCTGGGCGATAAGCCCGATTCGGCTATCAGAACATCAACGTCCGGGTCGCTGTCGTCGACCAGCCAGCGATCGACCATCGCGGTGAATTCAAACGGTGCGCCGTCCAGATTGCGGTAAATCTCGGCTGCTGCGGCTTCGCCTAGATCAAATTGTGCTGCAGGTTCAGCCAGCGCAATCAACTCCTCGCGCACATCCATAATCGTGTCACCAAATATGCGGCGGGCGTCGAATGCCTTGTCGATCCAGTTTTCGGCTTCGGCACCCATCAACGCGGCCCATCCCGCCGGTAACATCCCCCAGCCGAAAATGCTGACTGGCTCTGATGCAAATGCCTCAAACGGGCGGGTCGTGGGGCCGATTACAGTCACAGGAAAAGTCGGATATTCCGTGCCGTCGGCAAAACGATAGGATCCCTGGCCTGAGAGCATGATACGGAATTGGGCTCGGTCTGCCCGCTCGACCTCGTGCAATGCGTGGCCGCTATAGTCGAAGCGATAGAGTGAAGACACGAGCTGTTGCAGCTGCTCCGTCGGCGCTTGGTATTGGACATTGATCATGTTGCGACCGGGGCTCCTTGCAGCCGCATGATAGGCAAATGCCAAATAAAAAAAAGGCCTGCCGCAAGGGCAGGCCTATCTAGGTCAAGAACTCTCGTCTTTCGACATTGAGCCCTTCGGGTCGCAAAGACGCTATGCACCAACAGGATGACATTTTCTTGCATGGAATCGTCATGGCTGTAATTTACATTTGACATTTTCGGCCAAAAATTAATCTGCGCGCTCCGTTTTGGGACGTTATTCCGATTGCACCGCGCCTAGCCCGCCTGTCATAGCGGAAGCATGCTCTATTCTTTGTTTCGTCCGTTGATATTCCGAATCGATGCCGAATCGGCACACCGATTGTCGATTGCCGCTCTAGGACTGATGCCGTCGCTGCCTCGTTACGCTGACGAAGTGCTCGCGACCAAAGTGGCCGGACTGGAATTCCCCAACCCGATAGGGCTCGCGCCGGGATATGATAAAAATGCCGAAATTGGCGCGTCAGCCTTTGGTCTAGGCTTTGGATTTGTCGAACTGGGCACGGTAACGCCGAAGCCTCAGAATGGAAATGCAAAGCCACGCTTGTTCCGCCTTGTCGAGGATCGCGCGGTCATCAATCGAATGGGCTTTAACAATGATGGTATGGAAAAGGTCGCCGAGCGCCTGTCCCGGATGGATATTTCCCGGCTTCCGGGTCGCATCGGTATTAATATCGGCGCGAACAAAGACAGCGCCGATCGCATATCCGATTATGTGGTCGCATTGCGTCGGCTTGGGCGGCTTGCCGACTATGTTACGGTCAACATCAGTTCGCCTAATACGCCGGGCTTGCGCGCGCTTCAGGACAAGGCGGCATTGGACGATTTGCTCGGCAAAGTTGTGGAGGCTGCCCCTCATGGAAAGCCGGTTTTTCTGAAAGTGGCTCCTGACCTAGAGCCTGCCGATATCACCGACATTTGCCAGTCGGTTTCCGAATATCGCATCGCCGCGCTCATTGTCAGTAACACGACTATCAGCCGTCCACCGCTCAAGTCGCGCTACAGCAATGAAAGCGGCGGGCTGTCTGGCGCTCCGCTGCGTGATTTGGCGCATCAGCGGTTGATCGACTTCCGCCGCGCGAGCGGAGGGAAAATTTCACTCATTGGTGTAGGCGGGATTGCGTCAGCCGACGATGCTTATGCTAGGATCCGCGCAGGGGCATCGCTGGTGCAGCTTTACAGTGCCCTAGTTTATGAAGGGCCGACCCTTGCCGACAAGATAAACCGCGGGCTGGCGCGATTGCTGAAGCGCGATGGATTTTCCTCAGTCTCTGATGCTGTCGGTGCTGATGTTCCTGTATAACGGGATTCTCCGCAATAAGTCAGGCTGGTGACAATCGCATTGCACCGCCTACGACTTTGGCTAGAGGGTAGATGGATGAAGAAATTTCTGCTGTCGCTTGCCACCTGGGCTGCACTATCCGCTTCGCCTTCACCCATTTTGGCCAAGGGGACTAATCCCAGCCCGGCAATCGCCACATCCGCTGATCCCCGGGCCACTGCAGCGGGAGCCGAAATTCTGGCGAAAGGCGGCTCTGCGGCGGATGCTGCGATGGCGATGATGCTGGCACTGACTGTAGTCGAGCCGCAATCGAGCGGCATCGGCGGCGGCGGTTTCCTGGTGCACTTTGACGCCAAGGGCGCGACGATCAGCACAATCAATGGTCGCGAAACCGCACCTGCTGCGGCTACGCCTCAACGCTTTACCGATGCCAATGGCAAACCGCTGCCTTTCTTGCAGGCTTTTCCGGGCGGCAAGTCTGTGGGCGTTCCCGGCAATATCCGGTTGATGGCCGAGACGCACCGCAAATGGGGCAAGCTCAAATGGGCAGAGATATTCAAGCCTGCGATCCGGCTTGCCGATAAAGGCTTTGTAGTGAATCAGACGCTCGAATCGCGCCTGGCAATGATCGAGCGGTTGTGGCCGAAATTTGAAACGGCCAAGTCCATCTACTGGATTGACGGTAAACCTGCCAAGGCGGGTATGACGCTGCGCAATCCCGAATTGGCCAAAACCCTAAAGCTGATTGCGAAAAAGGGCCCCGAAGCTTTTTATACGGGAGCGATCGCGAACAACATTGTCGACAGCGTCATCAAAAGCCCTGTGGCCGCCGGTGACATGACGCTCGCTGATCTCGCCACTTACAAGGCGGTGGAGCAGAATGCCGTCTGTGCACCTTATCGCGTTTATGTCGTCTGCGGCATGGCTCCGCCTTCATCGGGCGCAACCACTGTACTGCAGATTCTCGGCGCGCTTGAGCGTTTCGATATGAAAGCGATGGGTAAGGATGACCCGAAGAGCTGGTATTTGATCGGGCAGGCGATGCAGCTCGCTTATGCAGACCGCGAAAAATATCTGGGCGACAGCAGTTTTGTCGACGTGCCGGTCACTGGCCTGATCGACAAAGCCTATCTGGCTGAACGCTCGGCGCTCATCGATCCAGCCAAGGCGCGTAGTGACTATCCGGCGGGCAGCCCCCCGGGGGCGATGCCGCGCACGGCGGCCATTTCGGGCGAAGTTGCGGGCACGACCCACTTTTCCGCGGTCGACGGCAAAGGCAGCATTGCCAACATGACCTCGACTATTGAGGGTCCATTTGGCAGCCAGTTGATTGCAGGTGGCTTTTTCCTCAACAATGAACTGACCGACTTCACTTTTGCGCCCGAAAAGGATGGCGCGCCGGTCGCCAATCGGGTCGAGGGCGGAAAGCGGCCTTTGTCATCGATGGCACCGACCATCGTGTTCGACCGGAAAGGCAAGCCAATGCTAGCGCTCGGTTCTGCGGGCGGCAAACGTATAATCATGCACGTGACCAAGACATTGATTGGCGTGCTCGATTTCGGTCTGCCGCTCAAGGAGGCGATCGCTTTGCCCAACATCTATTTCGGCGGTGGTGCCTTGCTGGTCGAAGAAAAGACCGGTCTTTCCGCAATGGCGCAAGACCTCGCCAATTTTGGACAGCCAGTTAAGTCAGAGGATCTGGGATCCAAGGTGAACGGTTTGCAGCTTGTCGACGGCAAATGGACGGGAGCCGCAGATCCGCGCAGCGAAGGCAATGTGATTTCGGTCGACAAGCAGGGACGGCAGACGGTCATTGATGGCAGCAAGCTGCAAGACGGTGCACCTGCAGCCAGTGTCGGTTGAACCAACCTTGCCTAGCCCGAAAGGCGGCGCTAGCGTTTGAAAGTCAAATAAGTCCGTAAACGGACCACCCCGGGAGAGTTTTGGTGGCTGACAATTTCAATGATTTTGAATCCATTCCCAATCTGGTGAGCATGTTCCTGTCGCGCGCAGCTTTGCGCGGTGAACGCCCCTTCCTTGGCTATAAGCATGGCGACGAATGGCGGACAATCAGCTGGGCAGAAACAGCGCGCCGCGTTGCAGGGCTTGCCAAAAGCCTGAGGGCAATGGGTCTGAAAAAGGGCGACCGGGTGATGCTGGTGTCTGAAAACCGGCCCGAATGGTGCATCGCCGACCTTGCTATCATGGCGGCGGGTTGCGTCACGGTGCCGACCTACATCACCAACACCGAACGCGATCACCAGCATATCCTCGACAACAGCCAGTCGCGGGCAGTGATAGTTTCGACCGCCAAGCTAGCCCAGCATCTGATGCCCGCCGTTGTCCGTTCCTCGGAATGCGAATTTGTGATTGGCATGGAGCCGTTGAAAGTCACCCAACGGGGCCAACAAAAGCATCATGACTGGGCGGATCTGGTACAGGGCACCGATGCGGACGTTGCGGCGCTGACCGAAGAAATGGCGCATGTTGGCCGACGTGAACTTGCCTGTATAATCTATACCAGCGGCACCGGCGGCGCGCCGCGTGGAGTGATGTTGCACCATGGTTCAATAATCTGCAATGTTGACGGCGCGGCGCAGGTATTGCGTGAGGATTTCGGTCTCGATAACGAACGCTTCCTCTCCTTCCTGCCGCTCAGCCACGCCTATGAACATTCGGGCGGACAGTTCCTGCCCATCGGGGTTGGCGCGGAAATCTATTATGCTGAAGGTCTGGAAAAGCTCGCAAGCAACATCGAGGAAACCGAGCCGACGATCATGGTCGTTGTGCCGCGCCTGTTTGAAGTGCTGCGTGCGCGGATGATCAAGCAGGTTGAAAAGCAAGGCAAGGTGCGGAGCTATTTGCTCGACAAGGCGCTGACCATTGGTGAGCGTGATTATAGCGGCAAGAAACGCTTCCGCGATGCGCCGATGCGCGCGATCCTCTCGCGTACATTAAAACCAAAGATTCGGGCGCGTTTTGGCGGGCGAATGAAGGCGATGGTGTCGGGCGGTGCGCCGCTCAACCCTGATATCGGCGTGTTCTTCCAATCATTGGGTATCACGCTGCTACAAGGTTATGGGCAGACTGAAAGCGGTCCCGTGGTGAGCTGCAATCGGCCCAAGACCGGGATCAAGATGGATACCGTCGGCGCACCACTCAAGGGCGTTGAAGTGAAGATCGCCGACGATGGTGAAATCCTCGTGCGCGGCGAGTTGGTGATGCTCGGCTATTGGAACAATGAGGCCGAAACCGCGCGCGTAATCAAGGACGGTTGGCTGCACACCGGCGATATCGGCCATTTCGACGATAAGGGCCGGATCAAGATTACCGACCGCAAGAAAGATATCATCGTCAACGACAAGGGCGACAATGTCGCACCGCAAAAGGTAGAAGGTATGCTGACGCTGCAGCCCGAAATATTGCAGGCGATGGTTTCGGGAGACAAGCGACCTTATATTGTCGGCCTGATCGTTCCCGATCCCGAATGGGCGCTCGACTGGGCGCGCGGGCAGGGAATGAAATATGATTTTGCCGAACTGCAGGACAATCCCCAATTCCGTGCGGCAGTGCGGGCAGCCGTAGACCGGGTGAACAAGGATCTGTCGGTAACCGAAAAGGTCCGTCAGTTCGAATTTGCTGATGAGCCCTTCACCATCGAAAATGGCGAAATGACACCGAGCATGAAGATCCGGCGTCACATGATCCGCGAGCGGTACAAGGATCGCGTCGACGGGATGTATAAGGGTTAGCCCTCAGACTTCCGGCAGGCTCCAGTCGATTGGTGGAAGACCCTTGCTTTCAAGGAAGGCATTGCACTTCGAGAAGTGTCGGCAACCGAGGAAGCCATTATGCGCCGACAAGGGGGAGGGGTGCGCCGCTTTGAGCACCAGATGCCTAGATGTATCGACAAACGCGGCTTTCTTCTGCGCGTAGGCGCCCCAGAGAAGGAAAACGACCGGTTCCTCCTTGGCATTGACCAGTCGGATAACCGCATCAGTGAAGCGTTCCCAGCCCTTGCCCTGGTGTGAGGCCGCCTTGGCCATTTCAACAGTGAGCACACTGTTGAGCAGCAATACGCCTTGCTGTGCCCAATGCTCAAGAAAGCCGTGGCGCGGGCGTTCGATGCCGAGGTCTGATTGCAGTTCCTTGTAGATATTCACAAGACTGGGAGGAGGGGGAACGCCGGGCTTCACGCTGAAGCACAGGCCATGCGCCTGCCCCGGACCGTGATAGGGATCCTGCCCCAAGATCACCACGCGAACTTTGTCCAATGGCGTCAGGTCCATTGCGCGGAACCATTCGGCACCCTTCGGAAAAATCCGTTTCCCCGCAGCTTTTTCCGCCACCAGGAAGGAACGCAACTGCGCCATATAGTCCGCGTTGAACTCGGGCCGAAGCGGTGCCTTCCAGCTCTCGTGCAGGGCTATGCTGTCGCTCATTCGGAGGTCGAATCAGCCTTTGCTAGCGCAGCTGTCCAGGCTTCGGTTTCCTTCTTGGTCGCGGGACCGAGCAATTCCATCGCATGGCGCAGGCGTTCGCGGAGAATATCCCGGCCCAGATGGGTGGTCGCGTCGAACAAAGGCACGCCTTGCGGCGCACCGAGGACGGCAAGGTAGAAGGCGCGGATCATGTCTTTCAGTTTGATCTCGAGCGCAGTTGCGGTCTTGCGTAGCGCAGCATCGACACCTTCCTTGTTCCACTCGATCAACGCGTCAAACTGCTGCAGCGCCAGCGTATAGGCCGCACGCTGCTCATCGACTTCGATTTTCACGCCGTCGCGCAATTTCTCGGCGGTCAGGCTGTCGATACGGTTCATGAAGAACGGGGCAACGAGTGCACCCAGATCGCCCAGCTTGACGATCCGGCTTTGCGCCATTTCGGCGATCGGCAGCAGATATTCGTCATTAAGCGCCCATTTGCGCACTTCCCCCAGGAATTGTTCGGTGGTCAGCTCCTCGCGCATGTAGCGGCCGTTCAGCCAATCCAGCTTGGAAGTATCGAACACCGGCCCGCCGAGCGAGATGTTCGCGACATCGAACCCGTCGATCAGCTCCTGCAGCGAGGTCTTCTCATCCTCTTCGCTCGCGCTCTTGATAAACAGTCCGAGGAAGTTCTGCATCGCGGCGGGCAGATAACCGGCGCGCTGATAATAGAGGATGCTCGTCGGGTTTTTGCGCTTTGACAGCTTCGACCGGTCGGCATTGCGCAGTAGCGGCAGGTGGGTCAGTATCGGCGGCTCCCAGCCGAAATATTGATACAGCAACAAATGCTTGGGGGCGGACGAAATCCACTCCTCGCCGCGCATCACATGGGTGATACCCATCAGATGATCGTCGACAACATTCGCAAGGTGATAGGTCGGCAGGCCGTCCGACTTCATCAGCACCTGCATGTCGACCACCGAATATTCGAATTCGATCGGTCCGCGCAGCGTATCCTGCACCACGCACACGCCTTCATTTGGGACCATCATGCGCACGACATGGCTCATCCCCTTGGCGTCGCGCTCGGCGCACTCGGCCTGGGTCAGCTTGGCGCAGCGGCCGTCATATTTGGGCGGCTGCTTCGCCGCCATCTGCTGCGCGCGCATGCTCGCCAGTTCTTCAGGCGTGCAATAGCATTTGAACGCATGGCCGTCGTTCAGCAGCCGGTTACAATGCTCGGTATAGATCGCACTTCGCTCCGACTGGCGATAGGGGCCGTGCGGGCCGCCGACATCGGGGCCTTCATCCCAGCTGAGGCCGAGCCAGCGGAGCGAATCGAGAATCTTCTCTTCGGATTCGCGGGTCGAGCGCACCTGATCGGTGTCCTCGATACGCAGCAGGAATTGCCCGCCATGTTTCTTGGCAAAGCAATAGTTGATCAGCGCGATATAGGCGGTGCCGACATGCGGATCGCCAGTGGGCGAGGGGGCAACACGGGTGCGAACAGGCTTGGTCATTTCAGTCATGCGGCGGGCCTGTATCAAGCTGCAACCATCTTGTCATCTTTGCGGTTCAACGGCACAACAAAACAAAGCTAAAGGACAATCAGATGCAAATTAGCCGCCGCAATTTCAATTTCGGTCTTGGAAGCCTCGCATTCGCAGGAATTGCCGAGCGGGCCTGTGCGCAAATTCCGCCCGCAGCGCGCAGCGAGGTGACTGGCTATGGCGCATTGGTGCGCGATCCGAACAATCTAATCGACCTGCCCAAGGGTTTTTCTTACCGCGTGATTTCGCGCTTCGGGAACATCATGGACGACGGCCATCTTGTGCCGAGCGCAGGCGATGGCATGGGCGCGTTTGCGGCAGGGAAGGGCAAGGTAGCGCTGGTTCGCAACCATGAACTCAATATCCGCGACGGGCGTTTCGGGCCGTTCACCGGTAAGGTGGCAGAGGATTTCGCGGCCTATGATCGCGGGAAGGATGGCATGCCACTGCCCGGCGGGACGACCACTTTGATCTATGACCTGAAATCACAGCGCGTGGAAAAGCAATGGCTCAGCCTATCGGGCACTTTGCGCAACTGCGCTGGTGGTATCACGCCCTGGGGCAGCTGGCTGACCTGCGAGGAAAATGTGACACGTGCCGGTGATACTGTCGGCAAAGATCATGGCTATATCTTCGAAGTGCCGTCAAACCATATGGGACTGGTTGCTCCGGTACCATTGAAGGCAATGGGCCGTTTCAACCATGAAGCCGCCTGCGTCGATCCGCGCACCGGCATCGTCTATCTGACCGAGGATCGCGACGACAGCTTGCTTTACCGTTTCCTGCCTGAAGCAAAGGGGGAGTTAGCCAAGGGCGGGCGGTTGGAAGCACTGGCGCTGGATGGCATAAGCGATAGCCGGAACTGGAGTGAGGAAGCCGTTTCGCGCGGAAAGGCCTATACACCGCGCTGGATCATGCTCGACAATCCCGAGGCACCCGAAGACGATCTGCGCAAACGCGGGGCGGCAAAGGGCGCGACGCTGTTTGCGCGCGGCGAGGGCATCTGGTGGGGTAAGGATGAGCTGTATTTCACCTGCACCGATGGCGGTGCCGCCAAATATGGTCAAATCTATCGCTTGCGTCCCGGTGTCGGCGGGCAGGCCGATCAGCTCGATCTCTTCTACGAATCGACCGATGGTGGCTCCTATAATTATGGCGACAATCTCTGCGTGATGCCGACCGGACATCTGATGGTCTGCGAGGATCAGTATACCGATATCACTGACAACCATCTGCGCGGAATCACCCCTACAGGCAAAGCCTATGTCTTTGCGAAAAGCCGTGTGCAGACCGAATTTGCAGGCGCGTGCTTCTCGCCCGACGGTTCCACCTTCTTCGTCAACCTGATGTGGCCGACAATGACGCTGGCGATCACGGGGCCGTGGGGTAAAGTGCGTGCAAGCTAGAAAATCCCCGCTCCTGTGGAGGAGAGCGGGATCGGTTCAGGCTGATTGAACGCACGCTAGCCCACCCCCATCAACTGCGACGGAAACGGCACCGCCAGCGCTCGCGCCTCGGCTGCGTCGCCCTCCAGCCAGCGGGCATAGTCGCTTTCGTGCAGGATCACCGGCATCGCCTTTGGGTGCAATGGCGCGACCAGCGGGTTGGGCTCGCAGGTCAGAAAGGCAAAGACCTTTGCCCCCGCGGCATCCAGCCGCCACAGCCCGGCAAAGGCGCCGAGCGGGCGTTCCTTCAGGTGGAACCAATGCTCCTCCCGCCCTGCGCCGATCTTTGGTTCGGCAAAGCGGGCGAAGGGGACGAGGCAGCGTTGTTCGGGCTTTGCCAGCATCGATCGCCAAAAGGGGCTATCGAGATTGCGGATGTTGGTGACATTTTTGGTCACGCTCGTCCCCGGCCTTTTGCTCGGCAACGCCAAGGGCACGCCCCATGCCATGACATCGGCAAAGGCCCCCGCGCCCGCATGCCGCACCACCCATGCCCTGCGGCGCGGCCAGACCTCTTCCTCCACCGCATCCGCTTCTGCCTCTGGCGGCAGCGGGGCTTTCAGATCCCATGCGATAAACTCGCGCCATGTCGAAAGCTCTGCCTGGATTTCGGGGCTGTTGGCGTAGTGGTTGCACATGGAGAAATGGTTGGGTGGAGAAAGCGAATTGCGATCAGGTTACGCCGCTTATCCCGGATTAGCCAAGCTTTCGTTTTCCGTGCTTCGCTGTCATCGGGTGCAGTCCGGCTAGGCGCGGGTTGCGTTCTTTGACGGTTTCTACGAAGCGCCATTCGCTTGTCGCGCGCTCTGATGTCAGTTCAACGATCATGTAGCCACGACGGCTGCTGTCCATCCATTTGAGGCCGGTGTTGCGGGCCATCACGCCTTTAGCCACGGTTGCTGCAGTGGCTCCGGTGAAATAGGATTCAAAGCCGGGCGAACTGACGCTCTGGCCTGCAAATTCCACACCGGCCGACTTTCCGTCGTTTACCAGATCGAACGCCCAGGCGTTATGGCTGTCGCCGGTCAGCACGACAAGGTCGGCGTTCGAGTTCTGCGCAGCGGAAAGCGCCCGAGCACGTGCTTTCGGATAGCCATCCCAAGCGTCGAGATTGGCCGGTATTCCTACCTTGGCAGCCATTGCGCCGCGCCGCACGCGCGCCTTCGCAAAGTCGGGAGCATCGGGAGCGAGCCAGTTCATGGTGTCGTCGGGCTGCAGGATGGTGCCCATGATCGTCTGCTGCGTCCAGATATTCCACTTCGCCTTGCTCGCCCTGAAACCTTCGGCCAGCCAACCCTCTTGGGCTTGCCCCAACATCGTGCGATCAGTCGCTTGCCAATCGCTTTGGGCGAAGGACTTGATCGCAGCCAGTGTCGTGGCCTCGTCCGCGCCCTTGGGAATTTGCAGCTCGGCAGGTTTTGAACGCGCGCCGATCCGGCTCTCGGTCATGAAGATTTCGGCAAGATCACCGATGCGATAGCCGGTCCAACGGTCGCCTGCGTCCAGATCGCGCACCGGCATCCATTCGCGATAGGCTTTTTCAGCGGCCGCCTTGCGAACCTGCCAGTCGCCTTCATTAGCCTGATGGTTTTGCGCGCCATCAGCATAGGCGTCGTTGGCGAATTCATGGTCATCCCACATGCACAGCATCGGCGCGCGGGCATGGATCGCTTGCAGATCGGGGTCGGCGCGATAGCTGGCATAACGCAGCCGGTAGTCGGCCAGGCTGACAATCTCGTTCGCGGGTTCGATCAGTCGGCCTGCGACAGTCTCCTTCGCGGAAGGATAATCGCCACGCTGATATTCATAGATATAATCGCCGAGGTGCAGCGCGATGTCGAAATCTCCGACTTGGGCTGCATGGGCATAGGCGTTGAACCAGCCAAAGGGTAGGTTGGAGCAGGAGAAGACCGCCATGCGGTATTTGTCGATCTTCCCGGCTGGCAGGGTGCGGGTACGCCCGACCGGCGACATGCTGCCATCTGGTGCAATGAAGCGGTAGAAATAACGTCTGCCCGGCTTCAATTCGCCAAGCACAATCTTCGCAATATGATCGCGAGTGGAGGTTGCTGTAACCTCCCCACCGGAAACAACCTTTCGGAAGGTCATGTCTGTTGCAATTTCGGCGCGTAGTTTCGCTTCGCCGGATGCCGAAACGTAGCGGGTCCAGAGCAGCACGGAATTTTGCGACGGCTCCCCGCTCGCGACACCGTGGCTGAAGCCGCGTGTCAGCGAAGCTTGCATTGCAGCCAGGGCGCCTCCAGGCAGGCTGAGTGCACCCAGCCCGTAAACACCGGTTTTCAAAATCAGGCGGCGGTCAATCGAGGCAGGCATATGTTATCCCAACATTCCAAGGAAGAGCAGAATCGTGGCGAACAATATCAGCACCATCCAGATGAAGAATGACAGGATGATTAAACGTACCAATGTTCCGGCGCGGGTTAGCGAATAGGCATAGCGCAACTGCTTGTAGAGATGCAGCGGTGGAATCAGGATGAAGGCGAAGCCCAAGATATTGTCGGATACTCCAATTTTTGAAAGCACCGCCATCGTTAGAAATAGAAGGCACATGAACGCGATCGAATATGTGGTGAAAACCGCATGATCGTAAAAGTGATGTCCACGAACACCGAGGGTCGCCAGCCAAACGAACGGTAAGGACAAGGGTATCAGCAGCCAGGCGAATTTATACCCGTTTGACTGGAGTTTGTAGAAAGCCAGGCTTGGGTTCGCGACCATTTTCTCGCCACCTTTGCGCACCGCCTTGTCGAGCCAGGCGATCCCGGTCACCGAACCTTCGATGACTGAAACTTTTGCGCCGTTTTGGGAGCTGTTGCGGATGTTGCTGTCAGGATAGAGCGGCTTTCCGGTTTGGGCGAACGCTATTCCGTTGCGGTCCGATTTCAGATCGTTCAGTTTTGCCTGCAATCCCAGCTTTGCCGCTTGCGGGACATTCGGATCAGCCATTTTCGCTTCGGTTTCGCGGATTTCCCTATCGAGCTTCGCCGCCTCTGCATTAAAATCGCGCTGAACCGATTCAGGCGGGCCGCCTGCGCCGTTCGAAAACGGTCCGCCGGTGAAACTGAATACCGCGAACATCAGGAATATCGAAAAGAGGAACAGCGCCATGGGCGAGACAAATTTTGCACGCTCGCCGTGGACATAGCGGCGGGTTAACTCCCCCGGCTTGAAGAGCAACATCGGCAGGGTGCGCCACATCTTGCCATCGAAATGCAGCACTGAATGCAGGATGTCGTGCCAGATCGCTGAAAGCGTCCGGTGGACATGCGCTTGCTGTCCGCAAGAAGCGCAATAGCGGCCGCTCAATGCTGCTCCGCAATTCAGGCATGTACCGGAAGCGGCTGCGCCTGACTTGCCCGATTCAGATTCAACGGCAGTACCCAATAAGGCACCCTCGATAGCCGTTCCGGCTGCGTCCAATTCCCCCGACATGGGCTGGATGTATCACCTCAAAACGAAGCTGCAAAGGCGCAGTGAGATTGTATCAATTCGCGTGACAACATGCAAAAATGATATATCATAACCTAATCGTCATTTGAGAGGAGAGACGATATGGGAGAAGTCATCTATTTCCGCCATCGCAACCGCTATCGGCCAAGCGATACGCCCTTTTCACAGATGAACATCACGCCGCTGATCGACGTCATGCTGGTACTGCTAGTTATGCTGATACTGGCGGTTCCAGCGGCAATGCACCAAACGACTGTCGATTTGCCGCAAGTCGGGCCTGACATCGATAAGACGCCGCCGGTCATACAGAATCTGGTGGTGACGTCGGATGGCGTCGCGCATTGGAATGGCGCAATTGTCGATGATACCGCGTTGAAAGAACGGCTCCGGGACGTTGCTGCTGCCAAAGACGCGCTTCGCATTGAGACTGACGGATATGCACGTTACGAGCGCTTTAACGAGCTGATCGCGATCGTGAAGGAAGCAGGGGTCGAAAATCTCGGCTTTGTCGGCAACAGCCGCTACAAGCAGTGGACCAAGCCCGACGCTAGCTGAACAGGTGTAGCAAGCCGTAACGGCAATCTGTTGCGGCTTGCCTTTTATAGCAATTTCGGCACTTTGCCCGCCGTTGAAACGGGGAGAGTGAGAATGCCTAGCCTGACCGCCCGCCTGATTGCTTCGCTGTTCCGGATGACCGGATCTTTGCGCAAACGCTATTCGGATGGGCCAGATTTCCTCAAGAATATCGAGCAGAGCCGGGCTGAACAGCAATTTCCCGGCGCGAAGCTGCGCAAACGCGTCGACGTCCGCGAAAGCAGTTTCGAGGGGCGGAAGATATTCCGTTTCGCTCCCAAGAATCGCCCGGTTACCGGCCATATGCTTTATTGGCATGGCGGTGGCTATGTCTATCCGGCAGTCGATATCCACTGGCAGTTCCTTGCCCATATGGCGGAAAAGCACGGCATCGTAACCACAGCGCCACTCTACCCGCTCGCGCCTGAGGCTTCAGCTGAAGAGGCAGTTGACTGGGCAACGAAATTCTACCGCGAATTTACGCCGGACCGGGCAGGGCCCTTCGTCATGGGCGGGGATTCCGCGGGCGGCGGTTTGTGCGCAGCGGTAGTGCAGGCGGCGCGCGACGAGGGGCGTTTGCTGCCCAAGGGACTGATCCTGATCTGCCCTTGGCTGGATATATCGGTATCGCATCCCGACCAGCCAGCAATCGAGCCGCGCGATTGCGTGCTGACCATCGGTGGCACCCATGCTGCCGCGAAGCTCTATGCCCGCGACCTACCGCTGAGCGATCCCAAGGTCAGCCCATTGTTCGGCAATTGGGATGGACTGCCACCGATGCTGATGTTCGGCGGCGGTGATGACATATTGGTGCCCGACGCGCGGGCGTTGAAAGCCAAGCTGCCATCGATCGACTATATCGAAGAGGCAGGGATGATGCACGACTGGCCCATCTTCTTCCTGCGTGAAAGCCGGACCGCACAGGCGCGGATGGCGGAGTTTATTGGGCAGAACATCGCTTGAATGGAAGTTCGAACGGCGCGTTCCTTCCTGCTTGACCGCTGGAGGCATTGCCGCTAATGGCCCGCCTTCCCGAAAGCGCGAGGAGTGATTCTCCGCGTCCACAGGAAAACCCACATAGGCTGAACATTGTTCGACAGGCCGGGCGGAACAAAGGCTGGAGCCTCCGCCGCCAAAACGTCTTGTCGTGCAAAGTAACCAACTTATTTTCAAGGTGAAGATATGCCGACTATTAACCAGCTGGTCCGCAAGGGCCGCGTTCCGCAGAAGGCCAAGTCAAAGGTCCCTGCAATGGATCAGAACCCGCAAAAGCGCGGTGTCTGCACCCGTGTTTACACAACGACTCCGAAAAAGCCGAACTCGGCTCTTCGTAAGGTTGCCAAGATCCGTCTGACCAACCAGCGCGAAGTCATTTCCTACATCCCGGGCGAAGGCCACAACCTGCAGGAGCACAGCGTTGTGCTTATCCGCGGTGGCCGTGTGCGCGACCTTCCCGGTGTCCGTTACCACGTCCTGCGCGGCGTGCTCGACACACAGGGCGTCAAGGACCGCAAGCAGTCGCGTTCGAAATATGGCGCGAAGCGTCCTAAATAAAATCGGGAGAATAGAAAATGTCACGTCGTCGTCGTCCCGAAAAGCGGGTCATCCTGCCCGATCCCAAATTTGGTGATTTGGTGCTTTCGAAATTCATGAACAACCTGATGCTCGATGGTAAGAAGTCCGTCGCCGAACGCATTGTTTATGGCGCGCTTGAAACCGTTGAAGCCAAGGCGAAAAAGGACCCTGTCCAGCTTTTCCATGATGCGCTGAACAACGTAAAGCCCGGAATCGAAGTCCGCAGCCGCCGTGTCGGTGGTGCGACCTATCAGGTTCCCTGCGAAGTCCGCCCCGAGCGTGCGCAGGCCCTTGCCATTCGCTGGCTCATTTCGGCTTCGCGCAACCGCAGCGAGACCACTATGGCGGCCCGCCTGTCGGGTGAGCTTCTCGATGCTGCCAACAACCGTGGCAATGCAGTCAAGAAGCGCGAAGATACGCACCGCATGGCAGAAGCCAACCGCGCCTTTGCACATTATCGCTGGTAAGCCGCGATACTGTCATAATCGAAAAATAGGGGGCCGGTTTCTGACCGGCCCCCGCAACTATAGGGCCCCATGCTATTGGAGCATTTGGCCCTCTCACTGGAGTGAAAACCATGGCACGCAGCCATCCGTTGGAAAAATATCGCAATTTTGGCATCATGGCGCACATCGATGCCGGTAAGACTACGACTACCGAGCGTATCCTTTACTACACCGGCAAGTCCTACAAGATCGGCGAAGTCCATGACGGCGCCGCGACCATGGACTGGATGGAGCAGGAGCAGGAGCGTGGCATCACGATCACTTCCGCAGCAACCACCTGCTTCTGGAACGATCACCGCCTGAACATCATCGACACCCCCGGCCACGTTGACTTCACCATTGAAGTCGAACGTTCGCTGCGCGTGCTCGACGGCGCGGTCGCCGCGTTTGATGGCGTTGCCGGTGTTGAACCGCAGTCCGAAACCGTATGGCGCCAGGCCGACAAATATGGCGTGCCCCGGATGTGCTTCATCAACAAGCTCGACCGTACCGGTGCGAACTTCTATTATTGCGTGCAGACGATCATCGACCGTCTGGGCGCGACCCCTGCTGTGCTGTATCTTCCCATCGGCGCCGAAAGCGATTTCAAGGGTCTGGTCGACCTCGTCGAAAACCGCGGCATCATCTGGAAAGATGAAAGCCTGGGTGCAGAATTCGAATATGTCGAAATTCCTGCTGACATGGCCGATAAGGCTGCTGAATATCGCGAAAAGCTGATCGAACTTGCCGTTGAGCAGGACGATGCCGCGATGGAAGCCTACCTCGAAGGCAACCTGCCCGACGTCGCTACGCTGAAGAAGCTGATCCGCAAGGGCACGCTGAACCAGTCGTTCGTGCCGGTGCTGTGCGGCTCGGCGTTCAAGAACAAGGGCGTTCAGCCGCTGCTCGACGCCGTGGTCGACTATCTGCCTTCGCCGCTCGACATCGAAGACGTGCAGGGCATCAACCCGGACACCGAAGAAGCCGACAGCCGCGCCACGGCTGACGACGCGCCGTTCTCGGCACTGGCGTTCAAGATCATGAACGACCCGTTCGTCGGCTCGCTGACCTTCACCCGCATCTATTCGGGCACCCTGAACAAGGGCAGCTACCTGAACTCGGTGAAGGGCAAGAAGGAAAAGGTTGGCCGCATGCTGCTGATGCATGCCAACAGCCGTGAAGACATCGAAGAAGCCCACGCGGGCGACATCGTGGCACTGGCCGGTCTGAAGGAAACCACCACCGGCGATACGCTGTGCGCCGAAAAGCAGCCGATCATTCTCGAGCGGATGGAATTCCCGGAGCCGGTGATCGAGCTGTCGGTGGAACCGAAGACCAAGGCTGACCAGGAAAAGATGGGCCTCGCCCTGAACCGCCTGGCCGCTGAAGATCCCTCGTTCCGCGTTTCGACCGACCATGAATCGGGCCAGACGATCATCAAGGGCATGGGCGAGCTGCACCTCGACATCATCGTCGATCGTATGCGCCGCGAATTCAAGGTAGAGGCCAATGTCGGTGCGCCGCAGGTGGCTTACCGCGAATATCTCGCCCGTCCTGTGGACATCGATTACACCCACAAGAAACAGTCGGGTGGTTCGGGCCAGTTTGGTCGCATCAAGTTCAAGCTCACTCCGGGCGAACGCGGTGCGGGCATCACCTTCATCGATTCGATCAAGGGCGGTAATATTCCGAAGGAATATATCCCCAGCGTTGAAAAGGGCATGCGTGAAACTGCAGAAAGCGGCTCGCTCATCGGCTTCCCGATCATCGACTTCGAAATCGAGCTTTATGACGGTGCCTATCACGATGTCGACTCGTCGGCGCTGGCGTTCGAAATCGCGGGCCGTGCCGGCATGCGTGAAGGTGCGCAAAAGGCAGGCATCAAGCTGCTCGAACCGATCATGAAGGTCGAAGTCGTAACGCCCGAAGATTTCATCGGTGACGTCATCGGCGACATGAACTCACGTCGTGGCATGATCCAGGGCACTGACAGCCGCGGAAACGCTCAGGTTGTTGAAGCCATGGTGCCGCTGGCTAACATGTTCGGCTATGTGAACCAGCTCCGCTCGTTCACGCAGGGACGTGCCAACTACTCGATGCATTTCTCGCATTATGACGAGGTTCCGGCAAACGTCGCAGCCGAAGTCAAAGAGAAGCTTGCGTAAAAAAGATCCGGGGACACCCTATTGGGTGTCCCTTCTCAACGCCAACAAAGGGGACATGCTATCGCATGTCCCCTTTTTCTTTGACCGCCACAGGCCCGCGCTTCTGCGGTGCGAGCTTCCGCCCGGTCCGCGCCTCCATATCTTCTAACCATTCCGCTGAGCCAACAGGCCGACCAATGCTCTCCGCTTTCCTGAGTGCGGCATAGCTCATCGCTTCATCAAACTCCTCGCCCAGAAAGGTCGCGAAGTCGCCCACCCGTTCAAGTGCAGGGTCAACACGGACGATGTGGTCATCCGCGCCTGCCATCAACGCGCGCGTGCTTGACCAGCGCCAATCTTCGGGGCGTTTCACAAGCCGAGCCCGCACGGGATTGAGCGCGACATAGCGCAATGCAGCCACAAAATGCTCCTCGTCCATTGCAACCGATCCAAAACGTCCCTGCCACAAATGCCCGGTCGTCCGCCGCCGGGCGTTGATGAAACCGGTATAGCGGCGATGTGTATCGCCAAACGTGCGCCACAACCCATCTTCGTCGCTGGGCGTCAATATGATGTGGACGTGATTGGGCATCAGACAATAAGCCCAGATTTCGACACGCGCCCGCTCCGCTGCTTGGGCCAGCAGATCGAGGTAGAGGGCATAATCGCCTTCCTCGAAAAAGGTCTGCTGGCGTCCATTGCCGCGCTGGGTAACGTGATGCGGGATGCCGGGAATAACGATGCGGGGCAGGCGGGCCATTAGATGCACTCCCGGGTCACAGGGGGCACCGTATCCGGTGTCCGAAAGCACAGGCATGAAAGCATGACCGGGGACATGCTATTGCGTGTCCCCGTTCGACGGTGCAGTTTGGCGCTGTCACTGTTAGACATGAAGGGAGCGTGGCGGAGATTGGGGGTAAAGTAAACTGTCACCGTAATTGCCGGGGGAAAGAGATCATCGAGGGCTTCGAGCCCGGGGTGCACCAGTTTTTTCCGCTGAAGGTGGTGGAAGGTGGTGAACAGGAAGGGCGAAGAGGTTGCCGAACGCTTCCTGTGGGTGGTTTGCCAGCTCGTCGATAGTGTGGACAGGGAGCATACGACGTTATTTTTGAGACACCGCCTGCGATGGGCAACGGAAGAGCTCATTGATGGAAAGCTTGTTAAAGTCGTGCAAAATCCAAAATTGGTATTTTGCCGGAAGCAGACTGAAGGCCGTCATTTCTGGCGCGACCCTCACCTGACGGCAAGTTCCAACCTTTTATGTTCCGACGAGGCTGGCGCTGCCATTGAAAGTGCAAACCTGACCGCGATCTCTCTGCGCCATAAGGAGACCGTATAATGGCATTTCCCGATCTCCAGCGCCCTGAAAATCTCCGCCGCCTGCTTGCCCCACGTTTGCCACAGAACCAGAACGGGTTAAATCCTACATTGCAAGGATTTTAGCGGACAGAGCAATATGCCTCCGTCCCCGAAACTCCCAAGATAAATCATAGAAAGTCAGTAGAGTTAGCGGCAACAAAGCCTTCTTCCCAGTAATTATTGTCAACGATATACTCCTCTACAATAAAATTGTCAGGCATATCCACAAAACCTGGCTTGCTTTTTAAATAATTAATTGCCATTTGCAAATTATCTAAACTATAATATATTCCTATCGTTTTTACATATTCTGCATCATCTTCAAACTCATGGGAATGTAGTAGTAAATACATTTGAATTTTAGATATCGTTATCGACCCCTTCTTTGGCAGTTTTTTAGAATTTGGCTGTATTCGCGACTCCCTCGCGCGCTCCAGTTCCCGGCGCCATATTTTGGGATTACGGTGGATTACGAGATTACGGTGACAGTTTACTTTAAGATTACGGTGACAGTTGACTTTAGATTACGGTGAAAGTTTACTTTACCCCCAATTATCATTGCCGCCACCCATTTCCGATCACGCTAAGTCTTGCGCGCATGACTGCCCGCAAAGCCGGGGACACGCAATAGCATGTCTCCATTTTGCTGCCTTCGCTCTTTCGCATCGCACAAAGCCCTTCCCGCAAAGCCTGGGGACACCGAATACAATGCCGCCGTTTCGCTCTTGGTGCGAAGTCAAAAGGGGCGCGACATGCCGGGTCCCGGGCTTATTTCCCAAACCCACAAGACTCCCTCTTGCCTTTCTCCCCACTTCCCCCTAATGGCGGCGCTCGATTCAGCAGGCTTCGTCCCAACTGATCAGAAATACCCTAATCCAAATGAAGGTTTGAAAAATGGCAAAGGCTAAATTTGAGCGGACGAAACCGCACTGCAACATCGGCACCATCGGTCACGTTGACCATGGCAAGACCACGCTGACCGCTGCGATCACCAAGATCATGGCTGAAACCCACGGTGGTGAAGCTGTTGATTTTGCAAACATCGACAAGGCTCCCGAAGAGCGCGAGCGCGGCATCACCATTTCGACCGCACACGTCGAATATGAAACCGCTGCACGTCACTATGCACACGTCGACTGCCCCGGCCACGCTGACTATGTTAAGAACATGATCACCGGTGCTGCGCAGATGGACGGCGCGATCCTCGTTGTGAACTCGGCTGACGGCCCGATGCCGCAGACCCGTGAGCACATCCTGCTTGCCCGTCAGGTTGGCGTTCCCGCGCTGGTCGTTTACATGAACAAGGTTGACCAGGTTGACGACGCCGAAATCCTCGAGCTCGTTGAAATGGAAATCCGCGAACTGCTGAGCAGCTATGGCTTCGACGGTGACAACATCCCCGTTGTCAAGGGTTCGGCGCTCGCCGCACTTGAAGGCCGCGACGACGAAATCGGCAAGAACTCGATCATCGCCCTGATGGACGCTGTCGACAGCGCCATTCCGCAGCCCGAACGTCCGGTTGACAAGCCGTTCCTGATGCCCGTCGAAGACGTGTTCTCGATCTCGGGTCGTGGTACCGTTGTGACTGGCCGCGTCGAAACCGGTATCGTCAAGGTTGGTGAAGAAGTCGAAATCGTCGGCATCAAGGACACCAAGAAGACCACCGTTACCGGCGTTGAAATGTTCCGCAAGCTGCTCGACGAAGGTCGTGCAGGCGATAACATCGGTGCGCTGATCCGTGGCGTTGGCCGTGACGAAGTTGAGCGTGGTCAGGTTCTGGCCAAGCCCGGTTCGGTTACCCCGCACACTGAATTCTCGGCTGAAATCTACGTTCTGTCGAAGGATGAAGGCGGCCGTCACACGCCGTTCTTCGCGAACTATCGTCCGCAGTTCTACTTCCGCACCACCGACGTGACCGGCGAAGTGATCCTTCCCGAAGGCACCGAAATGGTCATGCCGGGCGACAATGTCACGATCGCTGTAAAGCTGATCGCGCCGATCGCTATGGAGCAGGGCCTGCGCTTTGCTATCCGTGAAGGTGGCCGCACCGTCGGTTCTGGGGTTGTCAGCACCATCACGAAGTAATATAGGCCGCGCATCCCGCCCGATTCTCTGATTCGGGCGGGACGGTTTATTGAATTTCACAAACAGCTGTCCCGGCATCCTTTTGGGGTTGGGTTGGCTGTTTTCGCTCTTTGATACTGGTAGAATTTGGAATTGGTTTGACCATGGAAACGCAGAATATCCGCATCCGTCTGAAAGCATTTGACCATCGCGTCCTCGATCAGGCGACTGGTGATATCGCTGACACCGCCCGTCGCACCGGCGCGCTCATCCGCGGTCCTATCCCCCTTCCTACCCGTATCGAAAAGTTCACCGTCAACCGCGGCCCGCA
>CAZQWC010000010.1:0-164131 GCA_964597055.1 uncultured Sphingorhabdus sp. | reverse complement strand
CCTTCCGTGTCCAAAATAACATTGTTTTTGGATCACCCAGAAAGGGGGCAGATCAGCGCTGGATCGCGGAGAATGATACTGATCATACTGTGTACCACCTGCACAACTGGTCCCAGATATTATCGCCAGCGATCTTCGCCGCGCTAGCGGGCGTAGCAGACAGGTTGGTGGTTACGTGCCATGACTTCTTCAACATCTGCCCTAATGGCGGATTTACCGATTTTACCCGCGCGCAACCTTGTGATCGCAAACCGCTTTCGCTGAGCTGCCTTGTCAGTCAATGTGATCGGCGCAGCGGCCTTCACAAAATGTGGAGGGTGGCGCGCCAGGCGCATCTGAACAGGCTGGCGCGACGTACGCGGTCGAAGGCGACCTACACCTTCCTACACGAACGCATGCAAGCAAAATTTGTGGAGAACGGCTTTTCCGCACGCCAGATGGTAACAATCCCGAACCCTGTCGAACCTTGGTCCAGAGCGCGTATCCCCGCTGAGCAAAATCGAGAATTCCTTTTCGTCGGGCGACTGGGGAGCGACAAGGGCGCTGATCTGGCCGCTGCAGTATGCATTCAGACAGGCGTACCGCTCACGCTTGTCGGGGAAGGAGAATTGGAGGGTCGTTTGCGCGAGGCAGGGGGTGATTTACGGCTCACGGGCTGGTGCAACCGGGCGGAGATTCTCGATCATGCCCGCCGTGCTCGAGCATTGATCGTGCCGAGCAGGGTAGTAGAGCCTTTCGGCCTCGTGATATTGGATGCAGCGACAAGCGGCCTACCGGTTATTGTCTCCGATCGCGCCTATCTGGCAGGTGACTGCGAGAGATTGGGCTTTGGCCAGTCCTTTGATCCGGCGGAACCCAACAGCTTGACCGAGGTGATCAAAAGGCTGGCTACCGACGACGCAGCAGTCGAGCAAATGAGCAACAATGGGTTTGCCCGTGCAGGAGAACTGGCTTTGACCGCTCACGAATGGAGTGAGAGATATGTCGGTCTGTTTCATAGTGCCCTCGCAGCTGGGCAAACGACCTGCGGACAAATAGCGTTGCACAAAGCGCTTCGTCCGGGACTTGATCGCTGAGCAAGACTCACGCCCCTTCGAATTCGCACCATCAAGCCGGAAGCAACTCTTTCAGCGGGATTGTTGCGTCGGCGAGCAATGCCGGATCGATCTTGGCACCGGCCTCGACCAGTTTGCGGCCCTGTACATAGTCTTTGACCATATTTACGCAGTCGAGGGCGACAACATAACCTGCCTTCAGATACACAATCGAAAAACTGCGCGCGACCGGATCACCCCGCAACACACTTTGGTCATGGCCGGTCGACAGGCCTACCGTCTGTAATTTCAGATCATATTGGTTAGACCAGAACCAAGGCGTTGCCGTATAGGCTTGCGGATCACCGCAAATCGCTTTGGCCGCGATGTTTGCCTGATCATTTGCATTCTGGACGGATTCGAGGCGGATCATTGCGCCTTCGGCAAAGCCGTTTGCGTGTGCCGCGCAATCGCCGATCGCATAGACATGCGGCAGACTGGTTCGGCAATGCGCGTCGACATTGACGCCATTCCCCCCTTCAGCACCAGCGGCGATCAAAGGTTCGACAGCAGGAATGATACCAATGCCGACAATTACCATTTGCGCGCGAATTGAACTGCCATCCTCCAATCGAACAGCCGTTACTTTGCCGTCCACGCCGTCGATCGCGGAGACACTTACATTTGTGCGCAAATCGACGCCATGCGCCCGATGTTCGGCCTCGTAAAAGGAAGACAGGTCTTCTCCTGCTACGCGGGCAAGTACGCGCGGCAATGCTTCAAGCAAGACCACTTTCTTGCCCAACTTGGTGAGAACCGCCGCAGCCTCAAGCCCGATATAGCCGCCGCCAATCACCACCACCTGCTCAACCGCTGGAAGCTGTGCCATTATTGCATCCGCATCGGCGCGATTGCGCACGCTATGAACGCCTACAAGATCGGCGCCGGGACAGCTGAGTGTCCTTGGATCACCGCCCGTCGCCCAAATGAGATCGCCGTAGGTCAGTTTGTCGCCATTATCGAAAGTCAGTTCTTGCGAATCCGGATCGATAGAAGTCACCGCGATCCCAAGCTTCAACTGAACCTGTTTATCATCCCAGAACGCCCGCGGACGTATGCAGATCCGATCGAACTCTTTTTCCCCCGCCATATATTCCTTGGACAAAGGTGGCCGCTCATAAGGAATTTCGGCTTCCCGCCCGACAAGGGCTATGCTGCCTTCAAAACCAGACTGGCGCAACGCGATGGCAGCGGATGCTCCGCCATGTCCTGCACCTACAATTACGACATCAAATTTTTCCACGACCCTGTCCCGCCTATATTTCAAATTGCGCCAAAGGCTTTGGCCTGCGCCAAAATCCGCTCCGCCTGCTTCTTGTGCGGAATATCGACCATCTTGCCGTCCAAGCCGACTGTACCTGCCCCCGGATTGGCTGCGAACGCATCAATCACGCGCTGCGCATGGGTAATTTCTTCGGAGGATGGCATAAAGCTCTCATTCACCCCGGCCACTTGAGCGGGGTGAATGCACAGGCGACCAGTAAAGCCTTCTGACCTTGCCTCACGTGACGACGCGCGCAGCCCATCATCATCACGGAAATCGACGTACAGCGTATCGACAGCCTGCACGCCTGCGGCATGCGCCGCGAGCAAGCAGAGCGAGCGTGCCATTTTATAGGTGAATGTCCATTCGCCATTGGCATCCTTGTTGGTGCTGGCACCGACAGCCGCTGCAAGGTCTTCAGCCCCCCAGGTCAGCCCCACCAAACGCTCCAGGCCTGCAGCGGCAAATTCGCCGAGCGAAAATGGTGCCACTGCCGTTTCGGTGGCCACGGGCAGTATCTTGATAGAACCTGGCTCGACTCCATGCGCAACTTCGAATGCATCGAGATAATGCGAGAGTTGCCGGACATCTTCTGGGTCATTGGTCTTGGGCTGCATGATGCCATCAGGCACTCCACCGATGATGGCCGCAAGATCTTCCAGCGTAAGCCCGGTGTCAAACGGATTGACCCGCACCCAATATTGTAAGGGCCGAGCACCGCGCGGTGTTTGCTTTAGATAAGCAGCGACAAGTTCACGCGCCAAAGCCTTGTGTTCAATTGCTACCGAGTCTTCGAGATCGAATATCACCGCATCGGCACCGCAATCGGCAACCTTGGCGATTTTCTTTTCGCTGTCCCCCGGGATGAACAGCATGGAGCGAAGTGGAAGAACCGTCATGCTATTGGCTTCTTTCGCTGCAACCCCGAACGCTTGCACGATGCGACCAGATCGCCATGCTGGTTGAATGCCTGATGCAGGAAGGTCACGATGCCTGCATCGGGCCGTGACTTGGATTCGCGCAGCTCAATAACTTCGCTCCGTACATTGACAGTATCGCCGTGAAACAGCGGCTTGGGAAATCGCACTTCGTCCCATCCCAGATTGGCGACAGCGGTTCCCAACGTCGTATCACCAACCGAAATGCCGACCATCAGGCCCAGCGTAAACGCGCTATTGACGATGCGCGCACCAAATTCGGTGCCCTTCATATATTCTTCGTCCAAATGAAGCAGCGCCGGATTATGAGTCATCGCAGTAAAAAGGACATTGTCCGTTTCAGTAACCGTCCTGCGGATCGGATGGTCGAATTCCTGTCCGACATACATTTCGTCAAACCACACACCCGGCATTGTTCACTCCCAATTGCGCAATAGGCTAGACCATGAATTGGCGCATCGCACCAGTCATAGTTGAAGCTTCGGTTGCTCTTAGCAAAGTCGACGACCAAGCCAAATATGGGCGCTGATTCAACCTTGGCGTAGAATATCCAGAACGGCTTGCGCATGTCCTTTCCGGCATATGAGCAGGTCCGGCATATATACGTCGCGCTGATTGTACAAAAGCGGGCTGCCATCTACACGCGAAACATGCAGGCCATGCGCCGCAGCCACGGCCGCTGGTGCGCAACTGTCCCATTCATATTGTCCGCCGGTGTGCAAATAAATATCGGCCTCGCCTCTGATAATGGCCATCGCCTTTGCACCCGCTGACCCCATCGGGATCAAGTCAGCGCCCAATTTTTCTGCGACCATCACGGCTTCTGGTGCCGGCCTTGTCCGGCTGACAACCATGCGCAAAGTTTCAGGCGCAACCGGAAGTGATGCGGGTGAATCGGTGCGCAAAACCATATCGAGATCAGGTAACCCCACGGCTCCCGTGGTAGGGACTCCGTCGATACTCAAACCGACATGCACTGCCCAATCACTACGTTCTTCGCCATATTCGCGCGTTCCATCGACGGGATCGATTATCCAGACGCGCGATTTGGAGAGACGGTCGGCATTGTCCTTTTCTTCCTCGGACAACAAGCCATCATTCGGGCGTTGTTCGCGGATAGCGTGGCACAGAAACTGGTTGGCGGTCGCATCGCCGGCATTGCCCAAAGCCTTCGCCGACAGCACACCTGAAGCACGTACCTGAAGCAACAATTTGCCTGCGATCATAGCCAGATGCGCTGCCAGTTCGGCATCGGTGCGGGATGCATTCATCGCGTCGCTCATTTCAAAGGCAAAATCTGTTTGATGATATGTTCTGCCGCTTCTTGCACTGTCATTTCAACTGTGTTCACCCGAATTTCCGGATTTTCCGGTGCCTCATACGGACTATCGACGCCAGTGAAATTCTTGAGCGCGCCGCTGCGTGCCTTTTTATAGAGCCCTTTCACATCGCGCGCCTCAGCCACCTCCAAGGGAGTGTCGACAAAAATCTCGATAAACTCGCCTTCAGGAAGCATCTTCCTGACCATCTCACGCTCGGCGCGGAATGGCGAAATGAACGCTGTCAGGACAATCAGGCCCGCGTCAGCCATCAGCTTGGCAACTTCGCCCACGCGGCGGATATTTTCGATACGGTCAGCCTCTGTAAAGCCGAGGTCCTTGTTCAATCCGTGCCGCACATTATCACCATCGAGCAAGAATGTGTGCCGGTTCATCAGGTTGAGCTGTTTTTCGACCTCGTTGGCGATAGTCGATTTGCCCGAACCCGAAAGCCCCGTGAACCAGAGTATACGGGGTTTTTGATTCTTCAGACTTGCATGCGCCTCCCGCGTGATGTCCGTTGGTTGCCAGTGTACATTTTGCGCGCGACGTAGCGAGAAGTGCAACATTCCGGCACCGACCGTCCGGTTAGTGATCTTGTCTATCAGAATGAAACCACCCAATGCGCGATTTTCGGCATAGGCCTCAAAAACAATCGGTTTATCGGTCGCCAGCTCCGCCACACCAATGGCGTTCAATTCCAGCGTCTTGGCCGCCATGTGTTCCATGGTGTTTACGTTAACGGTATATTTTGGCTCCTGTACTGTGACCGATACCAATTGCGTACCCAGCTTGAGCCAATAGCCCCTGCCGACATGCAGGGGATCGTCGTCCAGCCAGACAATCGTGCTTTCAAACTGGTTCGACACTTCGGGCGGAGCATCGGCGACCGAAATTACGTCGCCCCGCGAGCAGTCAATCTCGTCTGTAAAACAGATTGTGACTGATTGACCCGCAACTGCTTCGTCGAGTTCGCCATCTAGGGTCACAATCTTTGACACCGTCGAGGTCTTTCCGGACGGTAGCACACGTATAGCATCCCCCGGTTTAACCGAACCGGTTGCAATCAGGCCCGAAAATCCCCGGAAATCCAGATTTGGTCGATTGACCCATTGCACCGGCATACGCAGTGGCTTGGCTTGATCGCTCACAAGATCGATTTCGACCGTTTCCAGATGCTCGATCAAAGGCGCACCATGATACCAAGGCGTGTTGGACGAATTTGCGGTGATATTGTCGCCCCTGAACCCTGAAATCGGAATTGCCGTGAAATGGTCAATGCCGATTGATGCCGCGAAGGACCTATAGTCCGCAACTATGGCTTCATAGGCAACCTGGTCATAGTCAATCAGATCCATCTTGTTCACCGCGAGGACGATGTTTTTGATGCCAATTAACTTCGCAAGATAGCTGTGGCGCCGCGTTTGAACCAGCACACCTTTGCGCGCATCAATCAAAATGACGGCCAGGTCGGCGGTTGAAGCCCCAGTCACCATATTGCGGGTATATTGCTCATGCCCCGGGCAATCAGCGACGATGAACTTGCGCTTTTCAGTAGCAAAAAAGCGATAGGCAACATCGATTGTGATGCCCTGCTCTCGCTCAGCTGCTAGGCCATCAACCAGCAATGCGAAGTCGATATCCTGCCCCTGTGTACCGACACGCTTACTGTCCGACTGAAGCGCTTCGAGTTGATCTTCGAAAATCATCTTGCTGTCGTAAAGCAGTCGCCCGATCAACGTCGATTTGCCGTCATCTACTGAACCGCAGGTGATGAATCGCAGCAGACTCTTATGCTGATGCGTTTCCAGATAAGCGTCGATATCCTCTGCAATTAAGGCGTCGGTTTTGTAAACAGCATCGGCGTTTTGGTGCGGAGTGGACATCAGAAATACCCCTCCTGCTTCTTCTTCTCCATCGACGCATCACCGCCATCTTTGTCTATGACGCGGCCTTGGCGCTCACTGGTCGTCGTCAGAAGCATTTCCTGGATCACATCGGAAAGCGTCGCTGCTTCGCTCTCGACTGCGCCCGTCAGGGGATAGCAACCCAATGTCCGGAAACGGATTGAGCGTTCGACGGGCACTTCGCCGTCGCGCAACGGGAAACGGTCATCGTCGACCATCAGCAACAATCCGTCACGCTCTACGGTCGGACGTTTGGCGCTGAAATAAAGCGGCACGATCGGGATGTCGTTCAGATGGATATATTGCCAGATATCCAGTTCGGTCCAATTGGAGATTGGAAAAACCCTGATACTCTCTCCCTTTGCTTTGCGGGCATTGTAGAGATTCCAAAGTTCGGGGCGCTGATTTTTCGGATCCCAGCCATGGCTCGCCGTACGGAAAGAGAATATGCGTTCCTTGGCACGGCTCTTCTCTTCATCGCGGCGTGCACCGCCAAATGCGGCGTCAAAACCATATTTGTCCAGGGCCTGCTTGAGCCCTTCGGTCTTCCACATATCTGTATGGAGTGGACCGTGATCGAACGGGTTGATCCCTCGTGCTTGCGCCTCGGGGTTCTGGTAAACCAGCAACTCCATGCCGCTCTCTTGCGCCATCCGGTCGCGAAGCTTGTACATCTCCTGAAATTTCCAGGTTGTGTCGACGTGCAGCAAAGGAAAAGGCGGAGGTGAAGGATAGAATGCCTTGCGCGCAAGGTGCAGCATCACGGCACTGTCCTTGCCGACAGAATAGAGCATGACCGGCTTTTCAGCTTCCGCAACCACCTCCCGCATGATGTGGATTGCCTCAGCTTCAAGCCGTTCCAAATGAGTCAATGTGCGCGTCATGGAAGCGCTTTTGCTGCAATTGCTGGTTCAGGCAACCAAGGAAAATTGGGGAGCGCTAAAGCTGTGCCCACACAATTAATGATTTAGTTGTTCTGCAAGGCAATGATAAGCGGCGTTGTCAGCAATGGGACGATTTGCAACGCATCCTTGAACAAGCGACGTGCCTGCGAGTCACCGACGACAACGACATCATTCGCGAACACTTCAGGATCTTGATAATTGCCTCGACGGATCGCCTTCAAATTATAGAGTGCCGCCAGCTGCTGCCCCTTTACCGTGCGAAAAATCACAACGTCATCAAGTTTCGCAAATTCGGCCGTCCCCTCGGCGGTTGCAACGGCGCGCATTAGCGTCATTTTGCCAACCACCGGATAAAGGCCAGGCTTTTTAACCTGGCCATCTACGGTAATGACCTGGCTGACTGTTTCCTTGAGGTTCACCGTGACCTGCGGGTCACGCACATAGCGCGAGCGCAAGCGACTTTCGATTTCCTCTTCAATTTCGCCCGGCGTTTTACCAGCAGCTTCGATTACGCCGACAAGGGGAAAGGAGATGCGGCCACTGGCATCTGTTTGCACTTCTTTTTTGCTCAGTTCTTCGATACCAAAAACGTCGATTATCAGCTTGTCGAACGCCCCGATCAGATAGGGACGAGATTCAGCTAAAAGGTCACTACGATCAGGCGCGGGAAGTTCGCTCGAATCCATCACCGCGATATTTTGAGCGCCACCCAGCGCGCCTGGACCTGCACAAGCTGACAGCAGGGCAACAGCGATAAGAGGCAAAGCAAGCTTATTCATGAATCCGAATTCCGACATAAAGAGAGCGCGTGCTAGACGATGCGCGCTACAGGTTCCAGTGCGATTTTTTGGTCTGTTGAGGGAATAGCAGATTTCACAACCCTTAACACGCGCTTTAGTATGAATTTAATGCCTGACGGGCTAAAGCGCAGATATGAATGACAAACCCGTTGTCTTGATAATCTTTGGCACACGACCGGAAGCGATCAAGCTGTTCCCGGTTGTACATGCCTTGCGCGCGCGGGAGGATGTGGGTGTACGCGTGCTTGTCACCGGGCAGCACCGGCAAATGCTCGACCAGGTTCTGGAAATCGGCGAGATCATCCCTGACCATGATTTGAACGTCATGGCACCAGACCAGACATTGGATGCGCTGACTGCCAGGCTGCTGACCGGTATCGGCGACGTGATGGACGCGGACAAGCCTGCGCGCGTCATAGTACAGGGCGATACGGCAACCGCGATGGTGGGTGCGCTGGCGGCCTACTACCGCAAGATTCCGGTAAGCCATGTTGAGGCGGGGCTCCGCAGCTATGATATCTACCAGCCCTGGCCTGAAGAGGTGAATCGCAAGATCATCGGCACGATTGCCGACCAGCATTTTGCGCCCACCGATGTTTCGGCGGCGGCCCTGCGTGCGGAGGCTATCGCTGACTCGGGTATCCACATTACCGGCAATACGGTGATTGACGCGCTGCATTGGGTTACAACGAAGATTGAATCCAATCCGCAACTTGCATCGGGGCTCTCCGAATTTGAGGCTCGCTTTGCCGGAAAGCGCATTATCGGAGTAACCACCCACCGCCGCGAGAATTTTGGCCAAGGGATGGAGAGTATCGCATCGGCTTTAAGCGCAATCGCTGCGCGTGATGATGTAGCGATCATTTTTCCGGTTCATCTCAACCCCAATGTCCGAAAGGTCATGGATGCGCGTTTGGGCGCCAATCCCAACATCGCGATGATCGAGCCACTCGACTACCCGCATTTCGCCCGTCTGCTGGCGATCAGCCACATCATGCTGACCGACAGTGGCGGTGTGCAGGAAGAAGCACCTGCACTTGGCAAACCCGTGCTGGTGATGCGCGATACGACAGAGCGACCGGAAGGTGTGACAGCCGGCACCGCCAAACTGGTCGGCGCCGACAAGGATCGCATCATTTCCGAAATTTTCACGCTTCTCGACGATGAGGCGGCCTATTCAACCATGGCACGCGCGCACAATCCCTTTGGGGATGGCAAGGCGGCCATCCGCATAGCAGGACTGGTAGCTGATGCTTGTCGATAAGAAACCCGATGTCTGTGTGATGGGGCTAGGCTATATTGGCCTGCCCACAGCCGCTGTCATTGCTCGTTCGGGCTGCCATGTGCTCGGTATCGACGTGCACCAGCATGTTGTTGATACGATCAACCGTGGCGAAATTCATATCGAAGAAGTCGACCTTGACGGGCTTGTACAAGGCGTGGTGCAACGCAAATTGCTGCGCGCGTCGACCAAGGTAGAACCGGCTGACGTCTTTGTAATTGCCGTGCCAACCCCGTTTGGCGAAAACCATGCGCCCGACATCAGCTATGTCCTGTCCGCTGCTACCAGCATCGCGGCCGAACTGAAAGCCGGTGATACGGTGATTGTGGAATCGACCTCGCCAGTTGGCACAACTGACAGTGTGAAAGACCTGATCGCCCAGCTGCGGCCTGACCTGAAAGTTCCCGGGGTCACCGCCGAAACGCCGGATATCGCCATCGCTTATTGCCCCGAACGCGTGCTTCCCGGAAAAATCCTCGAAGAGTTGATTTCGAACGACCGCTCGATCGGCGGCATTACGCCGCGCTGTGCACGCAAGGCGTTGTCCTTCTACAAGCGTTTCGTTCGCGGAGAATGTGTCACCACTGACGCGCGTTCGGCGGAGATGACAAAGCTGGTCGAAAACGCCTTTCGCGACGTGAACATCGCTTTTGCGAATGAGCTTTCAATCGTCGCCGACCAGATGGGTCTCGACGTATGGGAGGTTATACGCCTCGCCAACCGGCACCCGCGCGTCAACATCTTGCAACCCGGACCAGGTGTCGGCGGCCATTGCATCGCGGTTGACCCTTGGTTCATTGTCCACGGCGCGCCCAAGCATACGCCGCTGATCCGCACCGCGCGTGAAGTGAATGACGGCAAAGTTGACCATGTCATCGCGCAAGCAACCGCATTGATCGAAGCGAATCCGGGGAAGAAGATCGGCCTGCTTGGACTCGCTTTCAAGGCCAATATCGACGATTTCAGGGAAAGTCCGGCGAAGAAAGTTGCTGCCGAGCTTGCGCATAAGTTCGGCAATCGTGTTCGGGTGGTCGAGCCTTACGCAGCCGCACTTCCCAAAGAGTTCGAAGGCAGCGGGGCAGAACTGACCGACATCGACAGCGCACTGCTCGATTGTGCCATACTCATTCCCCTCGTCGATCATGATGCTTTCAAAGCAATCCCGCTTGCCGAACGGAACTCAAAGCTGGTTTATGATACGCGCGGTATCTGGCCAGATCAGCCCGCATTGGCACGCAATTCGATACCGCTCCCTCTCGTCGGCTGAAACGGCCAGCCTTGTCGCCTGAGCAACCACAGACTAAAGCACTGCCGACCCCAAGTTACGCAGGAACTATATAATGAAAATCGCGATGATCGGATCGGGCTATGTTGGCTTGGTGTCTGGAGCCTGTTTTGCCGATTTCGGGCATGATGTGGTATGTGTCGACAAGGACCAGAGCAAGATTGACCGGCTGAACGCCAATGTGATGCCGATTTATGAGCCGGGCCTTGATTCCTTGGTGAAGACCAATGTCGATGCCGGCCGGCTGAGCTTCTCGACCGATCTGGCTGGATCGCTGAAGGGCTGCGACGCGGTGTTCATCGCAGTCGGAACGCCCTCGCGCCGCGGCGATGGTCATGCCGATTTGAGCTATGTCTATGCTGCGGCTAAGGAGATTGGCGCGGCCATCGGACCAAAAACCGTGGTTGTCACAAAGTCGACCGTACCCGTAGGCACAGGGGACGAAGTCGAACGGATTATCCGTGACGTAAGACCCGATCTCGAGTTTGAAGTTGTCTCCAACCCCGAATTTTTGCGTGAAGGTGCCGCGATTGGCGATTTCAAGCGTCCTGACCGCATAGTCGTCGGCACCGATATCGAATGGGCACGCGAGGTGATGCGCGCTGTCTACCGTCCGCTCTTCCTCAATGAATCACCTATCCTCTTCACCAGCCGCCGTTCTTCCGAACTGATCAAATATGCGGCCAATGCCTTTCTTGCGACCAAGATCACCTTCATCAACGAAATGGCTGACCTGTGCGAGAGGCTGGGCGCCAATGTGCAGGATGTGTCGCGCGGAATCGGGCTGGATAACCGCATCGGTGCAAAGTTCCTTCATGCCGGGCCCGGCTATGGCGGCAGCTGCTTCCCCAAGGATACGCTCGCGCTTTTGAAGACCGCGCAGGACAATGACACCCCGGTGCGCATTGTAGAGGCGGTGGTGCAGGCCAACGACCTCAGGAAACGGGCTATGGGGCGCAAGATCGTCAACGCACTAGGCGGCGATGCACGCGGCAAAAAGGTTGCGCTGTTCGGCCTAACCTTCAAGCCCAATACCGATGACATGCGCGACGCGCCTTCAATCGCGATCGTCCAGACGCTGATCGATGCGGGCGCCGATGTGTACGCGCACGACCCTGAAGGCATGGTCGAAGCCGCCAAAATCCTACCCGAAGTAAAAATGACTGAGAGCGCGTATGCCGCTGCCGAGGGCGCGGATGCGGTCGCCATCGTCACCGAATGGGATGCCTATCGCGCGCTAGACCTGGCCAAACTCAAGGGCGTGATGAAGGGCGACGTTCTCGTCGACCTACGCAACATCTACCGCCCCGAAGAAGGCGCCAAGGCAGGCTTCGATTATTATAGCGTCGGGCGGTAATCTCGGCCGTTAAAGGCCGAGCACCAGCTTGGCCATGATGTTACGCTGGATCTCGTTCGATCCGCCGTAAATCGAAGCTGCACGGCCGTTGAAATAGCGCGCAGTCGCGGTCAGCGCGCTTTCGGGGCCGACATAGCCGGTGTTGCTCCCCGCTTGCCGTGCCTCAAATTGATAGGGCGCGGCATAAATGCCCGCGACATCGACTGCCAGTTCCTGAATCTTCTGCTGGCATTCGGTGCCCTGCACTTTGAGCATCGACGAGGCCGGGCCGGGATCGCGCCCCTCCCCTATTGCAGCCAGCACCATATCCTCAACGGCATGGATCGTGCGCACCTGTGAATCGAGTTCGGAGATGCGGCGGCGAATCGTCGGGTCTTCGAGCAATTCGGCATCCTTGGCCGCAGCACGCACTTCAGCCAGCGCCTCGATCAAGCCAGCCGCATAGGCCGCCGCGCGTTCATATTCGAGCAGTGTCTTGGCAACCGTCCAGCCCTTGCCTTCGTCACCCAGCCGGTTGGCCTTGGGTACGCGGACATTGTCAAAGAACACCTGATTGAAATCATGGTCACCCGCAATCGAGATGATCGGCTTTACGGTGATCCCCGGCGTCGCCATTTCGAGCAGCAGAAAGGTAATGCCCTCTTGTGGGCGGCCGTCGCGGTTGGTGCGCACAAGGCAGAACATGTGGTTCGCAACATGCGCGTGCGTGGTCCAGATTTTGGACCCGTTGAGCACATAATCGTCACCATCGCTGTCGGCGCGCAGTTGCAACGCGGCAAGGTCGGAACCCGCTTGCGGCTCGCTATACCCCTGACACCAATAATGCTCGCCCGCGAGCAGCTTGGGAAGATAATAGCCCTTCTGCGCTTCGCTGCCATATTTCATGATCACCGGCGCGACCATTTTGAGGCCCATTGGCGCAAGACTAGGCGCCCCTGCCCGCGCACATTCAGAGGCGAAGATATAGCGTTGCGCCTCGTTCCAGCCCGTTCCGCCATGTTCGGCCGGCCAGTGCGGCGCTACCCAGCCCTTGCGCAGCAGGATCGCCTGCCAGGCCAGGTTGAACTCCTTTTCGACGAACACACTTGTCGCGCGGTTATGCGCCTGCCGCAATTCGGGCGGCAGGTTTTCGGCGAGCCAACTGCGCACTTCGGCACGGAAAGCATCCAGGTCTATCCGGGTGTCGCTCATGGTCAATTCACCTGCCGCTCATAGCCTTCCCAATAGGGTGCCCGCAGATCCTTGCGCAGAATTTTGCCCGATGGATTGCGTGGAAGCGCGTCGATTATGTCGATGCTCTTGGGTACCTTGAACGGCGCGATGCGTTCGCGGGCCCAAGAGATGACACTCTCCGGATCGATTGTTGCACCCGGCTTTGGCGCGCATACGGCTTTCACAGCCTCACCCCATTTCGGATCGGGGACGCCGATTACAGCCACTTCCAATACATCGGGATGGCCATAAATCGCGCTTTCGACCTCGGCCGGATAGACATTTTCGCCGCCCGAAATGATCAAATCCTTCACCCGATCGTGGATGTAGAGATAGCCATCCTCATCCATATAACCGGCATCGCCGGTTTTGACCCACCCGTCGCCGGTCATCGTCTTTTCGGTTGCTTCCTGCAGGTTCCAATAGCCGATCATGTTGTTCGAAGATCGGGTCCAGATTTCACCCACTTCGCCAGTCGGCGTTTCATTGCCCGCGGCATCGACGACCTTGATTTCAACGCCAGGCAGCGGCTTACCTGCGCTGCGCATGCGCGGATTGCCATTGGGATCATGGTCCTCTGGCGGCAACACGCAGATGGTGCCGGTCGTCTCAGTCATCCCGTAATTCTGGATAAAGCCGCATTTGAACATCTGGATACACTGGCGTAGCAGTTCGAGCGGGATTGGGGCTGCGCCGTAAAGGATATATTTGAGGCGGGTGAAATCAACCGTTGCGCAGCGTGGGTGCTGCAGCAGGATATGGAGTGCCGCCGGAACGATGAACAGGCGTGTCACCCCGCCGGTTTCAACCGAATCAAAAAAGCCGTCGGGTGTGAACTCGGCAAGGATATAAGCAGGCAAACCGGCAGCTACCGACATGACACCGAGCCCTGTTCCACCGATATGCGCGCAGGGCATGGCAACGAGTACAACCTCATCATCATCCCATTTGGTATAAGCCAAATCGGTCTGGCTCGAATGTTTGCGCAGCGCGAAAAGATTCCGATTTGAAAGCACCGCACCCTTGGGGTTGCCTGTAGTTCCCGAAGTGTAAAGCTGAAGCACTGCGTCGTCGGGGGTCGCAGCCTCAAACGGTGCGCGGGTCGTTCCGTCAACCATCGCCCGCGCTTCAGGATCAGTGATCACCTGTTCGACATGGGGCAACAAGCCTTCCATCGAGGATGGAGCGGACTCGAAACCCTTCCCGAGAAACAGGATCTTCGCCTTGGTGTCATTAATGATATAGGCCCATTCGGGCGGCGCGAGACGCCAGCCTACCGGTACCATGACAATACCCGCACGCGCCGCGCCGTAGAACAGCGTAAAATAGATATCGCTATTTTTGCCGATCCAGGCGATTCGATCACCCTTCTTCAAGCCTTTGGCGAGAAGCGCTGTCGCCACCCGCGCCGTGCGCTCTTCGAGCTGGGCATAAGTAAAAAAACGGTCCTCCTCGCGCATGGCAAGGCGATCGCCACGTTCATCGGCCCAATGACGAATGAATTCGTCGAAACTCATCAATTCCGAAGTATCGGCCATCTTCTCTCTCTCCCAAGAAGATCGGCTGCATAGGCTCAGCCGCTCCAGCCCCTAATTGGCGACGCTGAAGCGGCTGTCAATGCGAAGTTTAATCGTGCGATTAAATAGTCGATGTTCAGGGCAGGCTTACAGCTTTTAACTCACGGATTCGACTAGTGCTTTTATCTGCATTGTCGTTGGCAGAGCCGACGCCTATCTTCGTCGACTGATATATTGTTTTGGCGGGCGCGAACGCACATCCCTAGCCCAAGCCAAGACCACTACGCTCTCCACCGAAAGGAAATCCATGTTCGTCCGCACTATTACAGGTTTATGCACGATGTTGCTGGCCAGTTCAGCAATTGCCGCGCCCGAGCCTGCAAATCGCGAAATCGTGGTCATCGGCCAGTCGTTGAAGGATACTCAAAAGGCGCTTGCCGATTGCATCGCGCGCGGATGTCCGCCCGATGAAGAAATTCGGGCAGCCCTAGCCCATGCTGAAAATCAATTCATCACCGGCGATTATCGCGACGCAAAGACGACGTTGAACAAGACGGCAGCACGCAACCGCAAGCATGGCGGGCAATATCCTATCGAGGTGTCAGACCTGTTTCGGGCATCAAGCCGGATTGCCGAGCATCTGGGCGAAGGAAAACAGTTCCAGCTTTCGGTTCTCGATATGCGGGACACGCTGAAAGAGGCTTTGCCCGACGAAGATGCCCGTGTCCTGGTCGCGCAGATCGAAGTCGGCGATAGCCGCGCCAAACTCGGCTATCCCGACGAAGCGTTGCGCATTTACAAAGATGTAGAGGAAAAGGCTGCGAAAGCCAATCTTCCCCGTGTGACAGCTTTCGCCCGTTTGCGCGGACTTCTGCTAAACTATGGCCGTGGCGAAAAAGGCCAATATGCCGAGATGAAGCAAAAAGCGCGCGATGGTTTGAGCGAGATGGCTGAGAAACCCATTGTAGGCGCGGAAGATATGGCATTGGTCGCCGAAGTGGCGCTTGCCCGCATCGAACGCAAGGAAGGCAAAGGCCAAAGCACCGATGCGATCATACGCCGCTTTGCGGAACGCGGCGGTGCAGACAGGCCGATCCTTTTGTCGGCAGAATCGATCAAACTGCCCGACAATCCCCGGATGAATGCAGATAAATCGGTCGGCGGTAATGTGCTGGCCTTTACCGCTGCTAATTTCGAAGACCGCTGGCTCGATGTGGGCTTTTGGGTGAACAGCAATGGCCTAGTCAGTGATGTCGAAATATTGCGCTCCGAAGGCAATCTGGATTGGGCAAAGCTGGTATCGGAATCGATCAAGAGCCGCATTTATGCGCCGCTCAAAAAGACCGATACGGATGCTAGCCCCGCCTTCTATATGGTGGAGCGCTATACCTATACCGCGCGCTATATGGACGAGACTACAGGCACACGAATCGCACGTCGCAGCCCGCAACCTCGCATCGAACGGATCGATATCACGCCGGAAAATTACGACAAACCCGTCCAGCCGAAAGGTTGAACCGCGACTTAGGTCTGAAGCCGTCTTGGCCTATCACTCTGCGGCGATAGGCAATTCGGCTTCCTTCCAAACCAGCACCGGTTTGCGGGCCGCCAGCGTTTCATCGAGACGACGACGCGGCGCATGATGCGGCGCGGATTTGAGCGAGGGATCGCCTTGCTTCGCGCGGTTGGCAACCGAACGTAGCGCACCGATGAACTGGTCGAGCGCCGCTTTGCTTTCGGTTTCGGTCGGCTCGACGAGCATCGCACCATGGACCACGAGCGGGAAATAGACCGTCATCGGGTGATAACCCTCGTCGATTAGCCCCTTGGCGACATCGAGCGTTGAGAAGCCCTCGGCGAGGCCATTATCGGTGAATAGCGCCTCGTGCATGCACGGGCCCGACGCGCCAAAGGGCGCCTCCAGCGTGCCTTCCAGACTGCGCAACACATAATTGGCGTTGAGCACCGCATCCTCGGCCACCTGGCGCAGGCCGTCCGCGCCGTGGCTCAAGATGTAAGCGAGCGCGCGGGTGAACATGCCCATCTGGCCGTGGAACGCAGTCATGCGACCGAAAGTTTCGGGATGCATTTCGCCAGCCGATTCCTCCTCGACCAGCTTGAAGCTGCCATCGGGCATCTTGGCCGCAAATGGGATCGGCCCATAAGGTGAAAGTGCCTCCGAAAGCACGACTGGCCCCGAACCAGGACCGCCGCCGCCATGCGGGGTGGAGAAGGTCTTGTGCAAATTGATATGCATCGCATCGACGCCAAGGTCGCCGGGGCGCACCCGGCCGACGATGGCGTTGAAATTGGCGCCATCGCAATAGACGTAGCCACCTGCTGCATGCACCGCGTCTGAGATGACCTTCAGGTCGCGTTCGAAAAGCCCGCATGTGTTAGGGTTTGTAATCATCACGCCCGCGACATCGGGGCCGAGGCGCGCCTTGAGCGCAGCGACGTCGACGCGCCCTTCGGGTGTTGCGGGGATATTCTCCACTCTGAAGCCCGCAAAAGCGGCGGTCGCCGGGTTGGTGCCATGCGCACTTTCGGGGACCAGAATGACCGGACGGTCCTCACCGCGGGCGTCAAGCGCAGCCTTTATCGCAAGGATACCGCACAATTCGCCATGCGCACCCGCCTTGGGCGACATCGCGACGCCGTGCATTCCGGTAAGGTCGACTAACCAGAAGGCGAGTTCGTTGATCACCTGCAACGCGCCCTGCACCGTTTCCTGCGGCTGCAGGGGGTGAACGTCCATAAAGCCCTTCATCCGCGCGACCTTTTCGTTGAGGCGCGGGTTGTGCTTCATCGTGCAGCTTCCCAGCGGGAAGAGGCCGAGGTCGATGGCGTAATTCTGACGTGACAGGCGCGTGTAGTGGCGGACGGTTTCCGGCTCCGAAAGGCCCGGCAGACCGATCCCGCGGCTACGCTCCAGCCCGCCAAGGCGAGATTGAACGTTCGGCGCCGGGTCAAAATCAACGCCAGTGGTGTGGCTGTCGCCAATTTCGAAAATCAGAGCTTCTTCAAGCATAAGCGCGCGATTACCGGTGAAGGTTGCTGCCGCCATGACGTCACTTTCACCCATTTCCGGCCGCCAACCGCTTGCGTTCACCGTGCTCATGCCCCAACTCCTTCATCCAGCGTCTCCTGCAAAGCTGCCGCAAAGGTTTCGATATCCTCCTCGCTGACCACTTCGGTCACCGCGACGAGCAGGCCATTTTCGAGGGCCGCTTCGCCTGGATAGAGGCGACCGAGCGAAACACCGCCGAGCACGCGCTTCGCCGCCAGCTTGTGCACCACATCGCGGGCATTGACAGGCAGTTTCAGCGTGAATTCGTTGAAGAAGCTATCATTCACTAGGGTGACGCCCGGGATTTGGGTCAAGCGATCTGCCGCTTGCACCGCACGGGCATGGTTCAGCGCAGCTAGATCACGCAGACCGCGCTCGCCCAGTAAGCTCATATGAATGCTAAAGGCCAGTGCGCAAAGTCCTGAATTTGTGCAGATATTGCTCGTCGCCTTCTCGCGGCGGATATGCTGCTCGCGGGTCGAAAGCGTCAGCACAAAGCCGCGCTTGCCCTCGGCATCGACCGTTTGACCGCACAGGCGGCCCGGCATTTGCCGCACGAATTTCTCCGTGCAGGCGAACAGGCCGACATAGGGCCCGCCAAATTGCAGGCCGACGCCGAGGGACTGCCCTTCACCAACCACAATATCCGCGCCCATTTCGCCCGGAGCCTTGATTGCGCCCAGGGCCACTGGCTCTGTCACCAACGCGATCAGCAGTGCACCATGTTCATGTGCTTTCTGAGCTATTGAGCTTAAGTCCTCGATACGGCCAAGAATATCGGGATATTGCACCACGACGCAGCTGGTTTCGCCATCGATGGAGGACAGCAACCTTCCGGTATCGCTTTGCGCCATATCGAGCGCGGCTAGATCGAGCGTATCACCTGTGAAGCGCGCCATTGTCTTTGCAACGCTGACATAATGCGGGTGCAGGCCCGAGGAGAGGATCGCCTTTTTCCGCTTGGTCACACGCCCGGCCATGCCGATGGCTTCCCAGCAGGCAGTCGAGCCGTCATACATCGAGGCATTGGCTACATCGCAGCCGAAAAGGCGCGCAACCTGCGTCTGGAATTCAAACAGCATCTGCAGCGTGCCCTGCGCGATTTCGGGCTGATACGGCGTGTAGGCCGTGAGAAATTCACCGCGCTGGATCAGATGATCGACGCTCGCCGGAACATGGTGCTTATACGCCCCTGCCCCCAGAAAGAAGGGATGATGCGCCGCCGCCATATTCTTGCGCGCCATCGCCGAAAAATGCCGTTCGACGGCCATTTCGCTGGCATGCATTGGCAGGCCCGGTATCGGACCTTTCAGTCGCGCCTCTTCGGGCACATCGACAAACAGGTCGTCAATCGACGCTGCGCCGATCGTGGCGAGCATGGCCTGTCGGTCGGAATCTGTCAGGGGTAGGTAGCGCATTTTGCCCTTAGCTTTCTTTTTAATCGGCACCCTGAACTTGTTTCAGGGTCCATTTCGCCTCGCTACTCTTCGGTCTGAGTTGAGAGATGGATGCTGAAACAAGTTCAGCATGACGTTTGATTTTAAACTTAGAGAGAATCCACAAATGCCTTGTAGGCTGCCGCATCCATCAGCCCGTCGAGTTCGGACGGATCGCTCAGTTCGAGCTTGAAGAACCAGCCCGCGCCTTCGGGATCGCTATTGACCAGCGCCGGATCGTCGGCGAGTGCGTCATTGCCCTCGGTGACCGTACCCGAAACCGGAGCATAAACGTCTGAGGCGGCCTTCACCGATTCCACAACCGCCGCATCGCCGCCCTTGGAGAGTGCTGTGCCGACTGCGGGAACTTCAGCAAAAACGATGTCGCCCAACTGGCCCTGCGCATAATCGGTGATGCCTACCGTGGCGGTATTGCCTTCGACTTCGATCCATTCATGCTCGTCGGTGAAATAACGGGTCATTTGCTCGCTCCTCTGCGGTGATATCGATGTGGGATGAAGGGCATTGCGGCGACGGCCAGCGGCACGCGCTTTCCGCGCACCTCTGCCTCCAGCGGCGTTCCGATGCTGTTATGGCCGGCGGCGACATAGCCCATAGCGATCGGCGCACCGACGCTGGGGGCAAATCCGCCCGAGGTGACGACGCCAACCTGAGCGTCACCGGCAAAAATCGGCGCACCTTCGCGGACCGGCATCTTGCCCTCGACCGACAGGCCAACCAGCTTGCGCGCCGGACCGTCGGCCAGCGCCTTAAGAATGCGATCCGCGCCGTTGAAGCCGCCTTCTTCGCGGCGGCGCTTTGAAACGGCAAAGCTGGCATTGCCTTCGACCGGATCGGTCGTCGGGTCCATGTCGTGCCCGTAAAGCGGCAACCCCGCCTCCAGGCGCAGAGAATCGCGCGCGCCAAGGCCAATGGGCTTAACTTCGGGCTGCTGGCAAATGGCATCGGCCAGCGCCTCGACCTGCTCGGCTGGCACCGAAATCTCGACGCCATCCTCACCGGTATAGCCCGAACGGCTGATCCATAGAGGAACTTCGCCCCAAAGGAACAGATCGGCTTCCATGAAATAGAGTTGGTCCACGCCCGGCACGATCCGCGAGATGGCTTCCACCGCTTTCGGTCCTTGCAGTGCAAGCAGCGCGCGATCTTCGAGATGGTTGATGTCGACCGCTGCAGGCAAGTTCGCGCGCAGATAAGCAATGTCCTGATGCTTCACCGCGCCGTTGACGACGACATAAAGTCCGGTGGGCGTTGCCGTCACCATCAGGTCATCAAGCACCCCGCCATCTTCGCCAAGCAGCAGCGAATAGCGCATCCGGCCTTCCTTCAGCGCCGAAATGTCGCCCGGAACCAGCTTTTCAAGCGCTGCGGCAACGCCTTCGTCCGAGAGTATCAATTGCCCCATATGGCTGACGTCAAACAATCCGGCACTTTCGCGCGTCCAGCTATGTTCGGCCATTATGCCTTCATATTGGATCGGCATCGCATAGCCTGCGAACGACACCATGCGAGCGCCTTTGGCACGGTGCCAATCGCCAAGCGGCAGTTCGAGCATGTCGGTATCGTCGCTCATAAATTCTCCGCACAAGAGTCCAGCCAGCGACGGTGTCGCTGCCTGCCCCCTCTGTCACGGATACCTGAGAGCTTTACCCCTTCGGTGGCCCCGCATATCACGGGACGCTTTCCAGAGTGTCGCAAAAGCCGAAACGGTCCTTTTGCCTGAGAGATTCCGGGGCGGTTGCTCCTTCGGCGGCGAGGTTTCCCCCGCGCTCTCCCGTTTCGTCAGCGACTGAGTCGGCCTTGGCTTTTGCCTGACCCAGAGTCAACGGGCGAGCGCGCGGATCGCATCATTTTCGTGGATATGTTTGCCCTGCCCGGCCGTCAGCGCAAGATTGGCAATGGCCTGCGCTACCACCAGCGCAGGAATCGAGCGATAGCGGCTGAGCCCGCCGACCATGAGCAGGTCGGTCAATGGCGCAAGCATGATCGCCAGACTTTCTCCGGGTCGGCTTTCGGGGCGTTCCCCACCCGTCAGCAAGCCCGGGCGAAGGAAATCAACACGCTCAAAGCCCGCCTGTGTCATGGCCTCTTCGGCTTCGCCCTTGGTCTGGAGGTAAAAATTGGACGCCTTGGTCGACGCGCCGACCGACGACACTACTATCATGTGCCCCGCACCCGCCTCTTTCGCTGCCTTGGCAAAGGCCGCAACCAGTTCGAAATCGACCGCACGGAAAGCGCCTTTGGAACCCGCTGTCTTCATTGTCGTGCCGAGGCAGGAAATGGCCACATCTGCCTTGATTGAGGCCACTTCTGCGGGCCAGTCTTTTGGGTCTGCCACATGGACGATCACGCCCGTCGGCACACGTTCGGGTTTGCGACGGACGAGAATGTGGGTTTCGACACCCTCCTGCCCGGCAAGTTCGACAACAAGCTGTTTGCCAACCAACCCGGTTGCGCCGGCAATGACGACCTTCTTCATTTTCCCGGCCCCTCCAATTGTCCGCCAAATATCTCGCGGTGGCAATTCATCGCAAAACGATCGGTCATGCCTGCGAGGAAATCGCCGATATGGCGCGCCCGCGCAGGTTGGTCTTCAGGCAGACTATCGCGCCATTCCTGCGGTAAGAGCTTGGCATCGCTGCAATAGGCATTGAACAAGTCCGCGACGACCTTCGCCGCCTGCTCGGCTGCCCTGATTTGCGTCGGATGGTGATAGAGATTGGCATACATGAAGGATTTGAGGGTCCGTTCGCGCTCAGCCAGTTCATCGGAAAACCCGCCGATCATGCGGCCAGCGGCGCGAACATCGTCGGTGGTTTCGATACCGGCATCGGCTATCCGCGCCTTGGTCGTTTCGATCACATCGTTGACCATCACGCCAATCTGCTCCCGGATCAGTTCGCGTAACAGCGCTTCGTGCCGAGCACCCGGATAGCGATCACAAATCGTCCGCCAGCGTCGTTCGACAAAGGGCAGCTCGAGTAACTGATTGATCGTCAACAAGCCTGCGCGGATACCATCATCAATGTCGTGATTGTCATAGGCAATATCGTCCGAAATCGAGGCGATCTGCGCCTCAAGCGAGGCAAAGCTGGTGAGGCCGAGCGGAAACGCGTCATCGATTTCGCGTAGCGCCCAATTGGGATCGGGCACTGGCCCATTATGCTTGGCGAGGCCTTCCATCAGTTCCCAACTGAGGTTCAAGCCGGGCCAGAGCGGATAGGGCGATTCCAGTTTGGACAACGTCCGCAATGTCTGCGCATTGTGATCAAAGCCGCCATAAGGTGCCATCGCAGCCTCCAGCGCATCCTCCCCGGCATGGCCGAAGGGCGGATGGCCGATATCATGCGCAAGGCACAAAGCCTCGGTCAGGTCTTCATCTAGACCCAATGCCCGCGCGATGGTGCGGCCAATTTGCGCAACTTCCAGGCTGTGGGTCAGTCGGACGCGATAGTGATCGCCGTCGGGCGCGATAAATACCTGTGTCTTGTAACGCAGGCGGCGAAAGGCAATCGAGTGGATGATCCGGTCGCGGTCTCGCTGGAAAATATTGCGCGGGCCGCGCGCCTCCCCACCCGGTTCGGGGTAGAGCCTTCCGCGGCTGGTTTCAGGATTGCAGGCAAAGGTTGCGCGGCTGTGCATGGGCATGCGCTTTGCACCAGAGGCGTTAACAAAACCAGCCGCTATTTGGCGCCGAGCTTCTTTACGATGGTGCCATTCTCGCTGTTCCAGACGAAGCTGCTACCCCCGGCCTTGCGATAATCGGCGTCCCATTTCTTCGCCGCCTGGGCGTTCGCAAACGGGCCAACCAACAAGCGGCTCGATTTGCCCCAGACCGAAGTCCAGCCCTCCTTGCCCTTGAACAGTTCGGGCGATTTCTTGGCAAAGCGGCGATAGTCCCCGCCCAAGGCTGCTTCGGCGCCGGTGGCCACCTGCACCCAGATTCGCGCCGGCTGAAGCGGCGCTTTGGATTCTACCTTTGCTTTGGCAGTTTTCGGATCGACCGCATTTTCCGGCTTCGGCTGGGCCGGTTTGATTTTCGTCAGATCTACCGGGGCGACAGCCCGTTCCTGCTCACTTTTCGGAATTTCGATCGATTCCACCACGGCGGCCAGATCAAAAGACTTGGGAGGACTTTGGGTGGGGACTATCGGTGGTTGTTCGACTGCAGGAGCGGGCTGAGCGACTTGGGCTGGCGCACCCACATTTTCCGCTGTCGTTACGATTACAGCCTGTTCACCGACAATCCGTCCGTCTGGTAGTGGCCCCTGCGGATCGGACGAAGATCCTGTTTTCGCCTGCGTTTGTGGCGGTGTAGTAATTTGCACAGGTTGCGCCACCGCAACTTTGGTCGGCTGTACGTTTGCCGCTACTTCAGCAGGCTCTTGAGGCGGTTTACCTTCAGGTGCCATGGCAGGCGGCGGTGCCGGTGCCTGTGCTTGTGCCTGCCGCGCAATAGTCTGATCGTAAGCCGAAGATGCAACAACTTTGGGTGCAGCAGGAGGCAACGATGCTGCTGCCGCTGTTGCTGCAGATGGGGCAGGCACAACTGCATTCGGCCGTTCGATCGGCGGCAACACCAGTTTGACCGGAGCACGGGCAGTATCGGGCGGAGGCAATGACCCGGTCGCAAGAACAACAGGCTTGGATTTGCTTGCTTCCGCGACTTTCGCTTGCGCGGTTTCAGTTGAGAACCCGGGTGCAGCCGTTTCCCGCCCACCCTTCTTGCCGGGCTTCACCACTTTTTCCGTATCGCGCTTTACGGCAGCTGTTTTTCGCCCCTTTGCTCCCAACGGTTCTCCCGACGGGATCAAGCGATCCTGTCCACCAGCAGAGCCAGCCGGTTTTGGCGACGGACTATTCGCCGCTATTTGGCGGATTTCGGCACTGTCTTCGCCAATTCGGCCCACCGGAAAGTGCCCAAAATGGAATGCTGCAGCCTTCTGGGCATCGGTTAACCGGACCATTTGGCGCAAATAGGGTTCGAAACGGCGAGCCGAATCCGCGCTTAGAAACCCTTGCGTTATCTGCATTGCCTCGCGCGTTTCACCCCGTGACGCCAGCATCAGCGCCCGTGCCCGCCAAGCCTCGGGATCGTTTTTCTGTAATAGCGGAACAAGCATCGCATCCGCTTCGTTGGCTTTTCCAGCCATTGACAATGACATTGCCTGCCGCCGTACGGCTTCATCATTGTCCCAAAAACTGCGGGCGAGTTTATAGTCCTGCTGCGCCCGTTCAAAATTGCCCAAAAGGTCGAACGCCAGCGCGCGATCCAACGCTATCGAGCGCTCGTTCGCACCCAGTTTCACCGCGTCGTCGAAATAGCGCAGAGCCTCGAACGGGTTTTCTGTGCGAACATATGCCGCACCGAGACCTGCGATGATGCGAGAATTGCCAGGCTGGATTCCGTTTGCACGCGTGAAGAAATTGAGCGCGGCCTGCGCGTCGCCCAGCTTTAACGACGCGTAGCCCGCGTCTGTGAGTGCCAATGGATCGGTCGGCCTCTGCGCCATCCGGCGTACCGCATCACGCAGTTCAGCCGAACCAGGCGCTTCAGGTGGTTTGAACGCTGGCGCAGGCTGCTTGTCCAGCGCCTCAAGTGCGCTTTCGTCGGTGTCCTGTGCCGCAAGTGGCATTGCCAGTGCAACAGTCGCCAGCAGAGAAAGACGTAACAACATTACATTCATGCCGACGCAACTGGGGATTCACCCGATAAAATGCAAACTCGCAGATGTTTTGGTCGGCAAACAGTGCCGCATGCTCGACGAGCGGCAGACGGCACTGTCAAAATTGCGTCAATTGTTGCTTTGACGATCGAGGAAGCGTGGAATGTTGATTCCGGTATCGCCTTCCTCCTCTTCCTTTGCGTCTCCGCGCGTCAGACCGCGCGAAAGACTCGACATGCGTTCGAAAAGGGTACCGCCGCCGCTGTTGACGCGAGGCGCAGGCGGAAGTGAATCCGAACCCTGCTCGCTGTCGCTATCTGACCCGTAAGCAACTGGCTGTGGCTGTTCGTCGGCAACATGCGCTTCGCCAAGCTCGAGCAGATCATCGCCACTTGTTGCTACCGGTTCGGCAAATTCATCACCCGAAGCGTAGGTATGGGGCTCGCCATATTCAGGCATGGATTCTTCGGCAGGTGTAAATTCTTCCGAAGCATAGTCGGCGGTGTCGAGTTCAAGCGGTTCCGCAACAGGTTCGGCAACCGGCTCATAGCTCGGCACTACCGGGGCAGGCCGGCTTTCAAACGAATAGGCGCGCGCCGGTGCCACAGCTGCCTGGCCGTCCTGATCAATGCCCGTTGCCACCACCGACACACGGATCTTGCCGTTGAGGCCTTCATTGAAGGCCGAGCCCCAAATGATATTCGCATCAGGGTCAACCAGTTCACGGATGTGATTGGCCGCTTCGTCAACTTCCATCAGGCGCATGTCTTCACCGCCGGTGATCGAAATGATGACGCCCTTGGCACCTTTCATCGAAACGCCATCAAGCAACGGGTTTGCGATTGCTTTTTCGGCAGCCTCGAGAGCGCGACCGTCGCCGTCAGCTTCGCCGGTGCCCATCATCGCCTTGCCCATTTCGTGCATCACCGAACGCACGTCGGCAAAGTCGAGGTTGATAAGGCCGGGCATGACCATAAGATCGGTGATGCCGCGCACACCCTGTTGCAACACTTCATCGGCGAGCAGGAAGGCTTCCTTGAAAGTCGTATTCGGGTTGGCGACAAGAAACAAATTCTGGTTCGGGATGACGATCAGCGTGTCAACATGCGCCTGCAACTCGTCAATGCCGGCATCCGCAGAACGCATGCGACGCGAGCCTTCGAAAAGAAACGGCTTGGTGACGACGCCAACGGTCAGGATATTCATTTCGCGAGCTGCACGCGCAATCACGGGGGCCGCGCCGGTGCCGGTGCCTCCACCCATTCCCGCAGCGATAAAGCACATATGCGCTCCGCGTAGAGCTTCCTTCACTTGCTCCATTGTTTCTTCGGCAGCGGCGCGGCCAACTTCGGGCCGTGAACCAGCGCCAAGGCCTTGCGTGATGTCAGGACCAAGCTGGATGCGATACTCAGCAGGAGAAGCATTCAGCGCCTGCGCGTCTGTATTTGCGACAATGAAATCGACGCCCTCTACGCGCGCATTGATCATGTTCGCGATAGCGTTGCCCCCTGCCCCGCCGACACCGATGACCGCAATTTTGGGTTTCAGTTCATCGACAATTGGCGGACCGATGTTGATGCTCATTCCTATTCACTCCCTTGGCCAGTCAGGCATCACAAAATGTGGTTTCAAACCCCCGTTATCGCCGTCTTGTGGCACAAATTAACCCTTAAGACACCCAAAAGTTACCCACAGGCTAAAGGGGTTTGACCGGTGCAGTTCAGAAGTTCTCACGGATAGCCTGCATGATTCGGGCAACAACACCCTTGTTCGCATTTTTATTAGCTGAATCAGTACCTTGAAGCCCCAACCGCAGATCGGAAGGGTTGCTATGCGCGTAGAGGGCAAGTCCCGCCATGGTCGCAAAAGCGGGTCCCGAATGCGCTTCCGGCAAGCCTTGCAACTCGGTCGGTCGCCCGACCCTGACAATGCGTCCGAGCGATGCTTGCATATGGTCGGCGAGTCCGCGCAATTCAGCGCCGCCACCAGTCAGCACAACATGGTGCTTGCCGGGCGATGAAAAGCCCATATCACGCAATGCCTTGCCGATTTCGGTAATCATGACGTCAATCCGCTGGCGGATGATGGCATTGAGCTGCGCCCGGGTTATTTTGGGGCGGTCGCCAGCACCGGCCTCTCCGGGCGCTCCGGTATCAAGGCTTTCTTGATGGTCGCGGGGAGAAGTCAGCGCAGAACCGTGAAAACATTTTAGCCGCTCGGCCTCAGCACGCCGAATCCCGAACACGGATGCAATCTCGTCGGTGATGTCGGCGGCGCCATGGTTGAGCGTGACCAGACCAGCCAGCATTCCGCCAATGAACACGGAAACATTGGTGATCGCAGCCCCCATTTCGACCAGCGCCACACCGAGTTCGCGCTCCTCCGAGGTCAAGCAGGCCAATCCGGAGGCGACAGGCGAGGCGACGATAGCATCGACGCCCAGATGCGATGCGCGCGCGGTCATGTCGAGGTTTCGAACCGGTGACGGATCAGCCAGCACGGCATGGATTTCAACGCCAAGCCGGTCGGCATGCAACCCAAGCGGATTGGAAACGCCACCATTGCCGTCCAGTGCATATAGTGTCGGACTAACGTGCAGCACTACCTTGCCTCGGGTATCAATATTGTCCCGGCCTGCGGTCAGTAGGTCGTCGACATCGGCTTGTTCGATACGGTCCCCGCCCAGATCGATTTCGACCGGCGAAAGCAGGCTATCAAGGCCGCCCGCAGACATGCCGATCCACACCCTGTCGATATTGATTCCGGCGATCCGTTCTGCCTGCTCGACGGCATGACGCACCGAGAGTTCGGCCAATTGCATGTCCGATATGCATCCCCGAACAACGCCCTTGCTCTCGCGCTGACCAGTGCCAAGGACATGAAGTGCCCCTGCCTCATCGACGCCCGTTATCATCGCGCATACTTTGGACGAGCCGATGTCGAGTGTGGAAATGATTTTCTCGTAACGGACAGGCATCAGGCGGCTTCTCCAGCCTCTTTCTGTTCGTCGGAATCGGAATCTGACACCGGTTTCGGTTCGGCTTGCGGCTTTTGCTTTGCGGCCCGCCGCATATAGGCACGCTCAGGATCGCGCAGATCGAAATGAATGATGTCGCGGCCAAGTAAGCGGTGCACGCCGTCCATACGCGTAAAGTTGACCAAGGCTTCGGCGGCCAATTGATCCCCTTCCGGCAAAGCAAGCGTCTCACCGGTTTTGAAACGAAGATCCCAGCGACGGTTACCGATCCAGCTGGCACCGACTATCTGATCTTTCAACGATTGCGCCTTATCTAGCAGTTTGTTGAGGGCAACGACGCGCTGGTTGGCACCGTCGCCATAGATGACAGGATAACTGCCAATTTCGGCGGCGCTGATTTTCTCGAGCTCGGTGCCTTGATCGTCGATTAACGAATAAACGCCGCCACGCTGCCATACTGCAGTTGGCTTGCGTTCCAATATGTCGACCACCAGCGTATCCGGCAGGCGACGTGTAACGCGCACATCCTTGATCCAGCCATATTCGATCAGGTCGGTACGGATCTTGTCGATATCGACCAGCGGCATCGCGCGGTCCTTTTCGGCAAGGACAATATCGTACACCTTGAGCTGATCGACACGGTCCATGCCGGTGATCTCGACGCGCTTCACTTCGAACCCGGCCTTGGCGGCGACCTGCGCATATTGCTGATAGGCAGCCTGCGGTACGCCGAACCAGTTGGCGACGATCAGCGCCACCAGCAGCAGCACCAAGAGCACGCCCCAGGTAAGGACGCGCTGAATGTCTTGTTCAGTGAACGGCAGGATACGGAGCAGCCGGTCCATGACGCCGACCTGCCGCACTTTCTTGCGCGGCGTGGTCTTACGGGCCTTGGCAGGTGCCTTGCGGGCGGTCGCCGTCTTCATGCAAGCGCCTCCTTCACAAGGATATCGACGAGTTGCTCATAACTGATACCCATCTGCTTGGCCTGTTCGGGAACGAGGCTCAAGGGCGTCATGCCCGGCTGGGTATTGGTTTCCAGCACAAACACGCCGTCGCGGCCCAGTTCATCATCCCAGCGGAAATCAGTGCGCGAAGCGCCCTTGCAACCGAGCAGTTCGTGTGCACGCTGCGCCAAATCCATCATATAGTCTTCGATATCCTTGGGGATTTCGGCCGGGCAGACATGCTCGGTCAGGCCATCGGTATATTTGGCGTCGAAATCGTAGAAGCCGCTTTTGGGCTTGAGCTCGGTCACGCACAGCGGCTTTCCACCCAGCACAGCAACCGTCAGTTCGCGCCCCTTGATAAAGGGTTCGGCGAGCAGCGTGTCAAACTCCTGCCATGGCCCCACGGCATCGCGCGATATCGGATTGCCATAATTACCATCGGCCTTGACGATGGCAACGCCAACCGAGCTGCCTTCGTTGACCGGTTTCAGCACATAGGGGCGCGGGAGTGGGTCTGCCACATACAGGCTCTCGCTTTCGACAATTGTTCCCTTGGGCATCGGGATGCCCGCAGGCACCAGCCGCTGCTTGGTCAGTTCCTTGTCGATCGCGATCACCGAGGTCACCATGCCGCTATGGGTATATTTGATGTCCATCAGGTCGAGCATGCCCTGCACGCTGCCATCCTCGCCGGGGACACCATGGAGCGCGTTGAAGACAACATCGGGGCGCAATGCGGCCAGCACCTGCGCAACATTGCGCTCCATATCGACGCGGCTGACCTTATAACCGACCTTTTCGAGCGCATCGGCAACGCCATTGCCGCTCATCAACGACACGGGTCGTTCGTTGGACCAGCCACCCATAAGGACTGCTACATGGATCATTCCCTTATCAATCATGACACGAGATTTCGATCATAAAGCGCTGGTTGATCGGCCTTTACCCAAGCTTCACATTCTTCATCCCAAGGATAGATTCCTTTCGCATCGGGCCATACCAACATAGCCACCTTTTCAAGCTCACGATTCATCTGGGAGAGATGATACCAAGCAGCCAACACAAAAAAATCTTTACCGAGGTGGCTTTGATGTACCATTCTAACTACACCGTCGTAGTCACCAAAGAAGTTCGGGATAACCGACCCTTCATTGAGTTCTTGACCTGCCGCGCACAACGCAAGCAACTCGTTTATCGCTGGTCCGCAAAAGTCACCCGGTAGGCTAAAGATTACCACTTCAGGAAAATCTGGCTTTTCCAGTTTTTGCATGGTTTTGGTGAATCCGATTGAACAGACCGAGCTAGGCTCACGCCCTTCGGGATCAAAAACCCCGCTAAGGTGACAACCATGCCGATCGACATTCGAAATTATCTCGCGCTGAGATTTCGATAGCCCGTCTTTACGAAACCAATTTCTCATAGTCGTCCCACCCGCTGAATTTCCCACTGTAAGTCGACGCCCGACTTCGCCTTCACGCGCCGACGGACTTCTTCACCCAATTCCTCAATATCGGCACTGGTCGCATCGCCGGTGTTGATCAGGAAGTTGGTGTGCTTTTCCGAAACCTGCGCACCGCCGATCTGGAGGCCGCGGCAACCGGCTTGATCGACCAACTGCCAGGCTTTTTGGCCGTCGGGGTTCTTGAAAGTTGAACCGCCGGTTTTCGAACGCAGCGGCTGCGATGCCTCGCGGCTGGCGGAGATGCGGTCCATCTCCGTCTGAATGGCTTCAGGCTCACCCGGCTTTCCACGAAAGCGTGCGCCTACTACGATGGCACCTTCAGGCAATTCGCTGTGGCGATAGCTGTAATGCAGCTGTTCGACCGGCAAGGTTTTCAAATCGCCATTGCGTAACACCACATCGCAATCGACAAGTATGTCCTTCACCTCACCGCCATAAGCCCCGCCATTCATGCGGACGAAACCGCCGACGGTGCCGGGGATAGACCGGAGGAATTCCATACCGGCGATGCCATTGTCGCGCGCGGTGGAGGAAACGAGGATGCCGCTTGCCCCTGCCCCGCAATCGAGCGTCACGTCATCAACCTTGGATACCTTGGCAAAGGCCTTACCCAGCCGCACTACCACACCCGGTACACCGCCATCGCGCACGATCAGGTTAGAACCCAGTCCCAGCGCCATCACCGGCACTGACGGGTCGAGCGCGTAAAGGAAATCGGCAAGGTCTTTCACATCCGCTGGTTCGAACAGCCATTCCGCTGCACCGCCGCTCTTGAACCACACGAGCGGAGCCAGCGGCGCGTCATGCGTCAGCTTTCCACGAACCGGAGGCAAGGCGTAGCAAACGCTCATCCACGTGCCTTTTTAATTGCCGCAGCCAGCCCCGCGGCCCATTTGGTGATGTCACCCGCGCCAAGGCATACAACAAGGTCGCCTTCGCGGGTGGTAGCGGCCAGTTCTTTCGCTAGCGCGTCGGCGCTTTCGATTTCCTGCGCATTATGGTGACCGCGGCGTTTGATCTTGCCGACCAATTCAGCGCTGCTCACACCTTCGATGGACGCCTCACCCGCTGCATAGACCGGCGTGATATAGACGGTGTCGGCATCGTTGAAGGCGGTCGCGAAATCTTCCATCAAATTGCCGAGGCGCGAATAGCGGTGTGGCTGGCATACTGCGATGACGCGGCCTTTGACGCCTTCGCGCGCAGCAGAGAGCACTGCGCGGATTTCGACCGGATGATGGCCATAATCGTCGATGATGGTCACACCATCGACTTCGCCGACCTTGGTGAAACGCCGTTTCACGCCGCCAAATTTGGCGAAGCCGGCCTGCACCTGATCGTCGCGCATCCCGCGTTCGAGGCCCACGGCAATCGCGGCAAGCGCATTCTGCACATTGTGGCGACCCGACATCGGCAGGAACACGTCCGCAATCTCACGCTTGCTGCCGTCACGCGCGCGGATCACAACGTCGAAGGTGTTACCGCCCAATTCAGGGCGGACATTGTCGGCCCGCACGTCAGCTTGCGCCGAGAAACCATAAGTCAGAATGCGGCGGTCGCGGATGCGCGGGATGATCGCCTGCACTTCGGGATGGTCGAGGCAGAGGATGGCAACGCCGTAAAAGGGCACATTTTCAATGAATTCGATATAGGCCGCCTTGGCCTTGTCGAAATCACCATAATGGTCGAGATGTTCGGGATCGATATTCGTCACCACCGCGATGGTGCCATCGAGACGCAGAAAGCTGCCGTCGCTCTCGTCCGCCTCTACGACCATCCAGTCGCTATCGCCCAGACGCGCGTTCGATCCATAGTTGTTGATGATACCACCGTTGATTACCGTCGGGTCGAGCCCGCCCGCATCGAGCATCGCGGCAATCAGCGAGGTCGTGGTAGTCTTGCCATGCGTACCCGCGACAGCGACGGTGTATTTCAGCCGCATCAGCTCGGCGAGCATCTCTGCCCGGCGCACCAGCGGGATGCGGCGTTCGAGTGCGGCCTCAACCTCGGGGTTACCGCGTTTCACGGCAGTCGAAGTCACGACCACCGCCGCGTCACCCAGATTTTCGGCGGCATGGCCAATCATCACCTTGATACCACGGCTGCGCAGCCCTTCGATCACATAGCCTTCGGCAATGTCGCTGCCCTGCACCGAATAGCCGAGATTGTGCATCACCTCGGCAATGCCGGACATGCCGATACCGCCGATACCGACGAAATGGATGGTGCCGATGTCGGTGCCAACACCCTTCATGAAACTGCTTTCCGTGCGAGGGCCGGCTCTGCATTGCCAAAGCCGAGGCCCGATTGTTCTTTTGTCGAGATTGTATGCATCAGCGGCGCCCGACCGAAGGATTCAACCAAATCGGCAAGATCATGCACGGCATCAGGCCGGCCGCAGCTTTTGGCGGCGCGGGCCGCATTTTCCAGCGTTTCGGGGATCAGCGCCATTTTCTGGATTTGCTTGGCCAATTCCACCGGTGTAAATGCCGATTGCTTGATGGCGCGCGCTCCGCCCGCCTTTACCATCTCGCTGACGTTGAAGGCCTGGTGATTGTCCATCGCGGATGGCAGTGGGATCAGAATTGCCGGACGACCTGCGCAAGTCAGTTCGGCAATGGTTGATGCCCCTGCCCGCCCGATTACGAGATGCGACCAGCCAAGCCTTTCGGGAAAATCCTCGAGATAGGTGGCCAGTTGTGCGGGAATCTGATGGTCGCCATACATTTTGCGGACCGTTTCAAGATCCTCGGCACGGCATTGTTGGGTAACCTGCAAGCGGCGACGCAGATTCAGCGGCAAGCGCGCCAATGCGTCGGGCACGACTTCGGAAAGGATCGAAGCGCCTTGGCTGCCGCCTGTCACCAATACGCGGAAAACGCCATCCTCGATAAAGGGCGGGAAAGGCTCGTCACGCAGTGTGATGACTTCAGCACGCACCGGATTGCCAACCAGATGCACCTTGGCCTGATGGCCCGGTTTCACCCGCTGCACATCTGGATAGGCCGTGGCAATCGCGTCGACCTTGCCAGCCACCAGCCGGTTGACGCGGCCGAGCACGGCATTCTGTTCGTGGATGATTGTTGGCACTTTATTGGAAAAGGCCGCGAGCAAGGCCGGCAACGCCGGATAGCCGCCAAAACCGACCACCGCAGTCGGATCGAATTCGCTGAACAACTCGCGCGCCATTGCCCGCCCGCGCCAGATATTGCGCGCCGCCGCCAGCCAGCCGCGCGGCCCGCCTGCAACACGGCCTGCGGGCATGATGTGCATTTCCATGCCATCGGGGCATCCCGGAATTGTTGACCCGCGATTATCGGTGATCAGCGCAACCTGGTGCCCGCGCCGCATCAATTCGGCACCCAAGGCATAGGCCGGGATAATATGGCCGCCAGTGCCGCCTGCGGCGAGGACGAAATTGCGCGATACGCTCATGGCTACCGCCCATTCCCGATATAGGGTGACTGGTCAAGGAAAGGGTTGCGTCGTGTCAGCGCGAGCATCAATCCGCAGCACAAACACAAAGCCAGCGTCGACGATCCACCATAGCTGATGAAGGGCAAGGTCATGCCCTTTGAAGGGAAAATGCCGAGATTGACCGCGATATTAATCATCGCCTGCCCGCAGAATTGCGCGGCAAGGCCGGTGACCGCGAGCAGGATAAACTGGTCCTGCTCATCGAGCATCCGGATCACGACGCGGACGAGGATCGCGAAGAACAGCACCGCGATCACCATGCAGGCGAGCAGGCCAAATTCCTCCCCCACGACCGAGAAGATATAGTCGGTATGGGCTTCGGGCAGTGCAAATTTGCGGGTGCCTAGACCTGGGCCGGTTCCGACGAAACCGCCTGCGGTCAGCGTAGCCATCGCCAGCTTGTCATGCGTGATTCCGTCGGTGCCAAATATCCAGGCATCAATGCGCTGCTGCGCAACCGAATAGAAATTATACGCCGCGAGTATGCCGACGATGCCGCCTGCTGCGCTAGACCAAAGCAGCTTTGCGGACACACCCGAAACCATCATCAGCGCAAACCAGATACCGCAAAAAAGAATGGTTTGCCCGAGATCCGGTTGCATCATCAACGCTGCACAAATGATCGCCGTGAAAGCAATGGTTATCGAACGCACCGGGAGTGTCGTATCGCGCTGACGCCAGGAAATAATCCAGGCCATCGTCACCGCATAGCAAGGCTTCAGAAATTCTGAAGGCTGAAAGCTGGCTGGTCCCATCCCGAACCAGCGCTGCGCACCATTCACTTCTTTGCCCAGCAGCGGCACCAGCAAAAGCAGCACCAGAAAAACCACAAAGCCCCCAATCGCGATCCGTTTGGCTTGCTCGCGTGGGTACATCGAAATGACAAACATCAATGGCAAACCGAGCGCCACCCATGCCATCTGACGGTAAAAGAAATAGAGCGGACTCAGCGTGGCAGTATCAGTCGAAAGACGCCGGGCGGTCGCTGGCGACCCTGCGGCCACGGCAATCAAACCAATCGCGATGAGCACGAGAATGAGGGAGAGCAGGACGCGGTCCAATTCCCAAAACCAGATGCCCAGCGGCGACCGGTCGCCACGGCCCAGCCGGTTGGACAGGTCGCGCTTTCCACCAAAGCCCGGCGGATTGGGTCCGATCGAATTTTGAAGCCCTCCGAACATATCGCTCCCGTCAGTCCAGAGCCATTACAGCGTCGCGAAACGTTTCTCCACGATGTTCGAAATCGCGGAACTGATCAAATGATGCGCAGGCAGGCGAAAGCAACACAACTTCACCGGCTTTGGCAGCGGCGTGCGCCCTAGCCACTGTCTCTTCCAACGTATCGAGTTGCTCGACAGCGAGATGCGGACGCAAAATGTCCGCCAGCATCGCGCCATCCTCTCCAAATGTGTACGCGGCCTTCACATGCCCGATAAACGGCAGGCACGCGTCCAGATCGTCGGTTTTTGCCTGCCCCCCCAATATCCAGTGTATCGCAGGATAAGCGCCCAATGCGGGTGCGGTTGAGGTCGGATTAGTCGCCTTGCTGTCATTTACATATAAAACCCCGTGCAGTTCGCGGACTCGTTCCATACGATGCGCAAGGCCGGGATAGCTCTGCAAGCCCTGCTCTATTACGTCATCTGACAGTCCTAACGCCTGGCAAGTGGCAATGGCGCACGCGACATTCTGCGCATTGTGCGAACCTTGCAGCGACGGCCAGCGCGACTGATCTTGGATAACTTTGGCGGACACCCGCATCAGGCGATGGTGCACGCGGCTTGCTACCATCCGGCAAGGGTCATCGTCGGTCGCGATCACCGATACCTTGTCAGCGTGCTGCATATGGAACAACCGTTCCTTCGAAGCGGCATAGTCGAGAAAACCATCGTAACGATCAAGATGGTCCGGTGTGATGTTGGTCAAGACCGCAACGTCGCAGTCCAGACTATAGGTCAGGTCTATCTGGAAGCTCGACAGCTCGAGCACATAGACCCCGCCTTCCGGCAACGGATCCTGCGAGAGGATTGGCAATCCGATATTACCACCCATCAAACAAGGAACGCCTGCCTGTTTCAATATGTGAAACATCAGTGCTGTGGTCGTCGATTTGCCATTTGTTCCGGTGATGCCCACCACCTTGTGCGGCGGGAGCGTCGATCGGGCCAACGCGAACAACTCAATATCCCCGATCACAGGAACATTGGCGTCGCGAGCTTTATCGACTATCGGATGGCTGTTGAGCGGCACGCCGGGGGTCACAACTATACCGTCGAAACCCGTCAGATCGATGACCATGGGATCGGCAAGTGTCACCTCACCGTCAAATTTTTCGCGCGCTTCAGCCTTTCCATCCCATGCGATCACGTCAGCACCTGAGGCCTTCAACGTTCGAACAACTGCCATGCCTGATCGTGCCAGTCCCAGCACCGCATAGCGTTTTCCGCGAAAGGCCTCCGAAATGATCACCGCAGTTTGAGTGTCGAAAGCCCGGCCAGGGCGAGCACGAAGGCAACGATCCAGAAACGGATGACGACGGTCGATTCAGGCCAACCCAATTGTTCGAAATGGTGGTGGATCGGTGCCATGCGGAAAATACGTTTGCCGGTACGCTTGAACCAGAATACCTGAATGATGACCGACATCGCCTCAACCACAAACAGGCCGCCAATAATCGCAAGAACAAATTCATGGTGCGCCACAACCGCAATCGCCCCGAGAGTTCCGCCGAGAGCGAGACTTCCGGTATCACCCATAAACACCGCTGCAGGTGGCGCATTGAACCAGAGGAAAGCCAATCCGGCTCCAATGATCGCGCCACACAATATCGCCAAATCGCCAGCCCCCAGGATGAATGGAACCCCCAGATAGGCAGCGTATTTGGAGTTACCGACCAGATACGCGATCAGCATGAAAGCCAGTGACGCGATGATGACCGGCATTGTCGCCAATCCATCAAGGCCATCGGTCAGATTTACGGCATTACCAAATGCAACGATTACAAAAGCACCAAACAGGATGTACCAATAGCCAAGGTCAGCCACGGGCCCATTGTAGAATGGAATGTAAAGCTTGCCTCCTGACTGGTGGACAATCAATGCAACGGCAATGCCTGCAATCGCAAACTCAGCAAGCAAGCGTACTTTGCCCGAAACACCTTTGGTGCTGCGCTTGGTCACCTTGTCATAATCATCGAGGAAGCCAACAATACCGAAGCCTGCCATGACAACCAGGCACGCCCAGACATAGCTGTTGCTGAGGTCCATCCACAGCAACATCGACACGATGATGGATGTAAGAATCATCAATCCGCCCATTGTCGGCGTACCAACTTTGGCCAAATGGGTCTGCGGGCCGTCATCGCGTATCGGCTGCCCCTTACCCTGACGAACCCTTAGCATATTGATGAAACGGGGGCCTATAATCAAACCCAGCAAAAATGCGGTTCCGATAGCAGCGCCAGAGCGAAAGGTCAGATAACGAACGAGATTGAAAAATCCCGGGAAATCCAGATATTCGGCCAACCAGTAAAGCATCAATCCCCTCCGCCGAGCATGGCCTCGACAAGCCGGGAGAGTCCCACCGAATTGGATCCTTTCACCAGGATCGCGTCACCTGCCCGGATCATTCCGGACAGCCGTTCGATAGCATCCCCAACGCTCGCGCAATGGGCAAATTTGCCCGCCCAAGCAACATCTGCCGCCAACGCTTCAGCTAGAGGCAGCATCTCTTCACCGACAAGCAGTGCATAATCTGTAGTCGCTGCTTCCAATGGTGTGCGTAAAGCAGCGTGGAAGGTGGCCGACTGGTCTCCCAATTCCCTCATAGCGCCCAAAACTGCAATGCGCCGATTGGCCGAGCTTTGGCTCAGGCTGGCCAATGTTGCCGCCATCGACGCCGGATTGGCGTTATAGCTTTCGTCAATCAGCAGCGCCGATCCTTCCGACAGCTTCACCATGTGGCGCGCACCTCGGCCTTTCAGGCCCTCCATGTCCGCAAGCGCCAGCCCTGCAACCGCCAGGTCTCCACCAACTGCCTCAACGGCTGCCAGAACCGCCAGCGAATTGGCTATCCAGTGACGGCCCGGCTGAGAGAGTTCATATTGCAACAACCCCTTTGCCATTCGAGCAGTGACTATCGAGCCTCCCCTCGCATTTTCGACATAGTCTTCGCACCGAATATCAGCCGTTGGTGAAAAACCGAAGCTCAGGACCGTGTCGGTATGTTGTGAAGCTTTGGCGCGAAGGCGTTCATAATGTGGGCTGTCCGCAGGAACGATAGCCGTGCCGCCTGGTTCGAGACCTTCGAAAATTTCGCCCTTCGCATCCGCTATCGCGGCTTCGTCCTTGAAAAATTCGATATGAGCCGGGGCAATGGTTGTGACGATGGCGACATGCGGTCGCACAAAGCCGGTCAGCGCGCGCAATTCGCCCGGGTGGTTCATGCCCATTTCGAATACACCGAAACGCGTTGCCCGGGGCATGCGCGACAGGCTTAGCGGCACACCGACATGATTATTGTAGCTTTTGACTGAACGGTGCGCCTTGCCGGGAGCAAAACGTTCGAGTGCCGCAAACAATGCCTCCTTCGTCCCCGTTTTTCCCGCCGATCCGGTTACGCCTATGATTTTCGCATCGACCCTTTGACGCGAAGCGATCCCAAGTTGTTCCAATGCTCGGAAGCTATCGGGCACAAGAATATGGGGGTGCGCAATCGGCTCGCTGACCACGGCCCCCGCGGCGCCACTGGCGAAGGCATTTTCAACGAAACGGTGCCCGTCTGCCTGCTCACCCTTCATCGCGAAAAACAGGTCGCCGGGTCCGATCTCGCGAGAATCGAATGCAACGCCGTTGCAGACAAAGAGCGCATTCGATTGGCCACTAGTTGCCTCGGCGATTTCGTCGGAAGTCCAAAGATCGGTCATGCCGCACACTCGCGGGCAACTTCGACATCGTCAAAAGGATAGCTTTTATCGCCAATTATTTGGCCCAGCTCATGCCCCTTGCCGGCGATCATTACGATATCCTCGGCTTCTGCCTCACGAATAGCGGCGGCAATAGCCGCACGACGATCTCCAATATCTTGCGCACCAGATGCACCTGCGATCACCTGTCGGCGGATGGAGGCCGGGTCTTCGGTCCTTGGATTGTCGTCGGTTACGATAACCACATCAGCATCGCGCGCTGCGATTTCGCCCATTAAAGGACGTTTGCCCGCATCACGATCTCCACCCGCGCCAAATACCAGGATTAACTTGCCTTTGGTATGCGGGCGCAACGCGGCAATTGCTGCCTCGAGACCGTCTGGCGTATGTGCGTAATCAACATACACCGGCGCTCCACTCCGGCTGATCGCCGCGCGTTCCAACCGTCCGCGCACAGGCTGTAGCCGAGCCAGATTAGCAATAACCGCCTCGGCATCACTACCGCTTGCTATCGCGATACCCGCAGATAGCAAAGCGTTGGCGACCTGATAGCCACCGATGAGAGGCAGTTTGACCTTGCTCACCTCTCCCAGCATCGAAATTTCGAGAGTCTGCCCCAACTGGGTTGGTTCACGCGACAGGAGCTGGATGCCCTGCCCTTTTGTTCCCACCGTTATCAGTCGAAGCGGCCGTTCCTTTACACGGGCGATCACCTTTTCCGACCATTCATCATCGGCCCAGATTACCGCTGTTGCATTGTCCGTCGCGATTTCGTCAAACAACCGCATCTTGGCTTCGAAATAGGCGTCCATCGAGCCATGATAGTCGAGATGGTCACGGCTTAAATTGGTGAACGCCACAACCGATACTGGAACACCGGCAATGCGATACTGGTCCAGACCATGGCTTGATGCCTCAAAGATCGCATGGGTTACACCCTCACGTTCCAGACCTGCCATGTTGGAAAGATAGGTAACGATATCGGGCGTGGTCAAACCAGTCCTGACCTGTTCATCCGCAGTCGTAATGCCGAGCGTTCCTATCGACGCAGCATTATGCCCGCCCATCCGCCATAACTGGCGGGTCATTTCAGCAGTCGATGTCTTGCCATTTGTGCCGGTTACTGCCGCCACATGCGCCGGAAATGGAGCATAAAAGCGCGACGCCAACATGGCGAATGCCCTGCGTGGATTAGCGTCTGCAATGTGTATCGCGCCATTTACTTGGGCTTCGGGTCGGGCAACGATCGCAATCGCACCCGCCTCTATCGCAGCGGAAATGAAATCTTCGCCATTGAATGCAGTGCCCTGGAATGCGCCAAATATTGTACCTAGCGCTATTTTTCGATGGTCAATCGCAAAGCCGGTAACACGCTCGCCGCCGGAAACACCAGCCGCTTCGCCTATCAAACTATCGAGCCGCATCAATGCCCCCCTTTGGGAGACCACAATAACGGCATGAGTTCAGATACATCGACATCGCGATGTGTGTCGGGGATGATCCCCAATTGCGGGCCAATTCGCTCAACCGTACGCCGCACGATGGGGGCAGCCGTCCAGCCAGCCGTACGCTGAAAGCCGGTTTCTGCGGATCCTTTGGGTTCGTCTACCATTGCCACAATGATATAGCGCGGATTATCCATCGGGAAAGCCGCTGCGAAGGTCGACACCACAAGATTCCGTGCATAACCTCCGGCATTGGGTTTTTCAGCCGAGCCAGTTTTGCCACCGACGCGGTATCCCGGAGCGTCAGCCTTCTTCCCGGTGCCATCCACCACAATCATCCGCAGCAATTGGCGCATCCGGGCACTCGTTGCAGCACTGAACACCCGGCGACCCACCGGCTTCTGACCGGGCTTCATTTTTTTCAACGTCGCAGGGTGCCATATTCCGCCGTTCACCATGGCAGCATAAGCTGACGCCAGGTGCAGCGGTGTCACAGCCATGCCGTGACCATAGCCGACGGTCATAGTCGTAATTCGCGCCCAATTTCGCGGCCAGATCGAGTGGGAACGCTCGGCAAGTTCAATTGATGGCCGCCCGTCAAACTCCAGATTGCGTGCCATCTGCTCCATACGTTCCCGACCGAGATTGTCGGCAATGCGTGCCGTAACGATATTGGAGCTTTGCACCAGCGTTTCGGGTACATTGAGCCAGCGCCCTGCCGGATGTGTATCCCGAATTTTGAATCCGGCAATTTGCAAAGGTGCAGTCGCATCATAGCGAATAGCGAGATTGCGGACGGTTCCAGCATCAAGCGCGGCAGCCACTGTTAATGGTTTGAATGTAGAGCCAAGCTCGAACACGCGGTTGGTTACAAAATTGGTTTGACGACTAATGGGATAACGGCCGTCGACAATTACTTCGCCATTATCCGGAATATTGGCAAATACCGGGCGGTTCGGGTTGAACGACGGCAGCGATGCCATGGCCAGCACCTCGCCGGTGCGCGCATCCAGGATGACTCCCGCGGCGCCTTTGGCATTGGTCGATTTCATGCCATTGGCGAGTTCGATTTCGAGCGCCGCCTGGACACGTAGGTCGAGCGATAGCTCCACCGGCTTCCCGCGCGTTTCGGGAGCACGCAAATGCTTGTCCATCACACGCTCCATACCGAGCGCGCCTTTTCCGTCGCGGCTCACAAAACCAAGCACATGAGCCGCCATATCGTGTTGAGGATACAACCGCTCGCTTTCGCGGGGAAATTCGATACCGATTTCTCCGAGATCGTGCACGGCACGCACCTCTTCAGGAATCGCTCTTTTGCGTAGATAGCCGGCTTCCTTTGCCGTCAGCTTTGCAAAAAATTCAGCTTCTGGCGTGTCAGGGAAGATTTTGGCGAGACCCGCCGCCAATTCCTTTGGATCATTTACTAGTCGGCTTGGGTTCACCCAAATCGCATAGCCCTGGATAGTGCGGGCGAGCGGGGCGCCATTGCGATCAACAATATCCCCACGCTCGGGCACATACACACCGCCGGTCGCTCCAAAGGCCCTGCTGCCCTCAAAGATAGCCAGCGTTGTGAGCCGCCCAAGAATCAGGATCAGAAAAAGCCCGAAGAAGCCGGCCAATATGAGTAGCCGCCAGAATGCCATCGCCGCATGGACGCGCACCGCGTTTATCGCGTGCCGGCTATGGGGTCGGACGACAAAGGTGGTCATTTGCGACGATTTTCCTTATCGGCAGCAGACTGGATTTCACGAAGCACGCTATCGGAAAGCAGCTTGTCGTCAATGCTTGCGAGACGCTCGGTTCGCCCCTTTGGTGGCGAACGAACAGATTCTGGCGAAGACTTGACCGTAGTTGCCAGCGCGACTTTCACTTCACGCACCTGCTCCCGATTGACTGGCTTTTCGTCAACAATCAGAGAAGGCGCTCCACCGGGAGCGCCGATCTCACCTGCAGGAGCAACGCCGTCGATATCATTCACGGCGACCATGACAGGCTTCACAACCTGCTCCTGACCACCCAGACTTGCCAGACCACGCTCGCCGTCGATGAACTGTTCCGCGCTTGGCGGGGCATAGCCATAGAGCAGGCTGTTCCACTCTTCCAACTGCGCGACGCTCGCGCGGGTACGGATTTCGGCCTGCAGGAAACGGATTTCGCGTTCGGTCTCCAGAATGTCGCTGTTGACCTTTGCCAAATCGCTATGAAGCGCTGCCACATTGAGCGACAGGGGATAGAGTAACACAGCCGTTGCAAAAACAAGCGCCAGCCAGCCGATATTCTTGAGGCGTTTCATGGCAAGCGTCATGCTGCCTTCTCCTGCTGATTCCAGGGCGCAGCATCGGAACGTATTGCAGCCCTCAACGTCGCAGACCGCGCCCGCAGGTTGACTGCCAGCTCGCGGGCTGACGGACGAACCGGCTTTGCGGGTTTCAGAAAGGTCGGCTGCTTAAACGGAGCCATTTCCGGCATATGCCGCGACATTGAGCCGCCTGAGCCGCTACGGTCGCGCAAAAACTGTTTGACGATGCGATCTTCAAGGCTGTGAAAACTGACAACAACCAATCTGCCGCCCGGCTTCAAAATGCGTTCAGCAGCTTCCAAGCCAAGCATCAGTTCGTCAAGCTCGCGGTTGATGTGGATGCGCAACGCTTGAAATGTCCGCGTAGCGGGATCTTTAGGGGCGCCGGGACGGTGACCGAGCGCTTTTCGAACTATCGCCGCGAGGCTAGATGTGCTGTCGATCGGGCGCGCCGCAACAATCGCACGCGCGATACGCCGCGACTTCGGCTCTTCGCCATAGAGATAGATGACATTGGCGATGTCGCCTTCATCGGCCGTGTTGACAAAATCGGCAGCACTTTCGCCCGACTGGCTCATCCGCATGTCGAGAGGGCCATCCTTCTGGAACGAAAAACCGCGATCCGCACGGTCGAGCTGCATAGACGAAACGCCAATATCGAACACCACGGCATCGACCTGCCCGACACCTTCTTCAGCAAGGCGCCGGTCCATATCAGAAAAGCAGGCGGAGTGGAGGCGCAAGGCACCGCCACTCCGACCTGCAAGTTCAGCACCCATGGCAAGCGCATCGGGATCGCGATCAAATGCATGAACGCGCGCACCAGCAGCCAAGATAGCCCGGCTATATCCGCCTGCACCAAAGGTACCATCCACAACGACTGAGCCAGGGGTGACGGCCAGTGCGTGAATTACTTCATCCAGTAAGACTGGAATATGGGGTGAAGCGCCGGTCATTTGCCGCGCCTCGCATGATCGTTGAGCCAATAGTCGAGCTCTTCGCGGACATGCGCGAAGGCGGGCGGCGCTGACTCCTGGAACACATCCGGGTTCCAAAGCATGAAATGCGTCGTCGCACCGAAGAAAAAAGCCCGATCGCCAAGCTTGCCAAAATGGCGAAGCATGGGCTGGAGAACGAACCGCCCACTTGCCTCGAAAGCCGTTTCGAAAATCGAGGACGCAACGACGCCAGCGCTTTCGCGGTCGAATTCGCCGCCGCGCTGCACTGCTGCCTGCCATTGCGCTTCAATGTCTGCGCGCAACTTTTGGCGTTCAGCACGGCCATAGCCGACTAGGCAGGGCAGTGTCGGGTGGCGCGATATGCAGACGATGTTCTCGCCACTTGATTCAGAAACCGTGTCGCGCAGTTCAGCAGGAATGGTCACGCGCCCTTTGGCATCGATCGTCGATAAACCGGAACCGGCATAAACAACGAGTGCGGACACTGAACCCCATTCCCCCCTTTCCTTCGGGTAAAATCCACTGGCCGCAGAAGCGTTTTGCTTCGGCGTCGACGTTCTGAAGAACGCAACAAATTGGATTTCACCCCGATTGGACAACTCCATATCAAGGGAATTTATGGATGAAAAGAGGGATTCTATGGGAATCGTAAATTATTTTATGGCGAATAGACGCAATTCCGTCGGTTCAGAGGTAAATCCACATGCCAACACCTCCAATCAATACAATGGACGGCGCCATTCGAGCACATAGCAACTAACTGTATTATATATGTTTTAATCATGAGACCAGAGATCGCACCGCTAATTACCCAGAAAATCCCCAGCTGACCCAACCACACGCCGCCCATCTTCAGCAGCTGCAATTAGATACTCAGCCAGTTTGACATTCGACGATTTGGTGGCACCCGGAATTGCGGATTCCCAAAAATCGCTGTTCAACATGTCAACATCGGCCACTAGGATTGCTTGGCCCTTTCCGATGCGGCATTCGGCGATCAACGCGGTGCGTTCGATTCTGCAGGGCTGCGATCCTGTTTTCGCTGTCTCGGTCGACATCCATGAGCCGGGCGATTTCAGCGACAGGTCGAATTTGCCAAGCTTTGCATCAATTTGACTATGCGCGTGCTCAGCATCAACGGGCAAAACAAGCTCTAGTCCCCAATGCGCAAACAACGGGGAATGGAGAGAGGTGAAAAGCGGCCTTTGCGTATCGCCCAGCGACAACGATGTGGGCCAGTCAAGGGCTGGATCAGCAAAGAAGACCAGCCGTCCTCCGGCGCGAACCCAGTTGTCCAGTCGCACCAGATCTTCAGGCGAAAAGGCCTTAGGCTGGATCAGGACAGCCACTTTTGCGCCGGAAGCCTGCACTTGCTCGAAATTGTCGACGGCAAGCATATTACGCTTTTCAGACAGTCGTCCGAACAGTGGATCGGGTTGCCCTTCCCCTTCGACGACCGATTTCAAATCACCCTCACCCCATTGCAATGGAATACTGGAGAGAAGTACAACTGTCGTCCTTTGCGACTCTTCTCCTGAATCATTCATCGACCATAAAATGGCACCAAAACATATCAGAAGAATCGCAAATGCCGACCCGATGGCCGCGGCGCGAGTTGGTCTATTCGACATGGATTATTGAGTTGGCGCTTTGGCGGGCTGCATCGGCGGGGTTTGCGGATCAGCCTGTTCGGGGGCGGCAGGTGTAACTCCAAGTTCGGCCAGCGGTTCGTCTTTGACCATAGGCTCCGAACCTGAAACCGAAGCCGACCCGGCCGGTCCTGTCTGCGCGGCTTTCTGTTCGGCCCGATTGATGACCATACTCGCAATCCAAGCGAACAATACAACCGCAAGAAGACCTACAAGGCCTACCTGTATGCGTTGCATTGCGGATTCCGCGGGACGTGCCATCCGATGACTAAAGCCCAATCAGTCGGCTTTGTCCAGTTGCCACGGCATCGGCGGCAATCCTTTGGCTTGCATCCACTCGGGATTGTAGAGTGTCGAAAGATATCGAAAGCCGGTGTCGCACAGGATGGTTGCGATCCGGTGTCCCGGCCCCAACTGCCTTGCCAACTCAATCGCCCCAGCGACATTGATACCAGACGACAGGCCAAGGCAGAGCCCTTCCTCGGTGAGCAGACGGCGCACCCAGACAAGGCCGTCTTCGTCCGAAATACGGAATTGCGTATCGATGGGCGCGCCATCGAGATTGGCAGTGATGCGCCCCTGCCCGATACCTTCCGCAACCGAATTGCCTTCTGCACGCAATTCGCCATGCGCATAATAATTGTATAGCGCTGCACCGTGCGGATCGCTGAGCGCGATGGTGATAGTGTCGTTTTTCGCTTTCAGGCCAAGTCCAACGCCGGCAATCGTCCCGCCGGTGCCAGCCGCACAGGTGAAGCCGTCGACGCGACCGTCCATCTGCGTCCAGATTTCCTCTGCGGTTGTTTCGATATGCGCCCGCCGGTTGGCGATATTGTCGAACTGGTTGGCCCAAATGGCGTTATCGGTTTCCTCGGCTATGCGACGCGATGTATGCACGAAATGGCCGGGGTTGGAAAAAGGGGCTGCCGGCACGAGAACCAACTGGGCACCGAGCGCACGCAGCGTATCCTTCTTCTCCTGGCTCTGCGTTTCGGGCATCACGATGATGGTCTTGTATCCCAGAGCGTTCCCGACAAGCGCGAGGCCGATGCCGGTATTACCCGCCGTGCCCTCAACTATGGTGCCACCCGGTTGCAATATCCCTTGCTCTTCCGCATCGCGCACGATGAACAGCGCCGCGCGGTCCTTCACCGAGGCACCCGGATTGGCAAATTCGCACTTGCCGTAAATCTCACAGCCGGTTTCCTCGCTAGGCCCCTTGAGCAAGACGAGCGGGGTGTTGCCGATAAGGTCCAATGTCGATGGCATAGTTTTCATGACACCACAGGTAGTTTCGGATGCAACAAGACGCAAGCGATGGCGACTTGCGATGATGATAGTTGGGCTTTGCCGATTGGCGCCAATTCGTCGCAACCCAAACGCCATTTGTCGAAACCGCTCAATTGGGTGTTGTTATACTATATCATTTCATCTAGCAGGGAGCGGAATCAAGATCATAAGGAATGATATGAAAACTCTTCTCCGCCAAAGCGCGGCTGCCTCGATATTTGCATGCGCTCTGATTGCCTCACCCTCTTTCGCGCAGGACCAATCGGAAGCAGATACGAATGACGACGATTTCCACCGCACCGGCGAAATCGTAGTTACTGCCCCATATTTCGAGCGGCTAGACCTGCTCGCCGGCACTTCTGCCCTGTCTGGCGAAGATTTGGCGCAGCAATCGCGCGGCCAGATCGGCGATACCCTGCTCTCGCTGCCCGGGGTTTCAGCGACCAGCTTTACACCTGGTTCCTCGCGCCCGGTTCTGCGCGGTTTCCAAGGCAATCGCGTAGCCGTCCTCACCGATGGCATCGGCAATATCGACGCATCCAATACCTCGGCCGACCATGCTGTCACCATTGAATCGCTGACCACCGAACGGATCGAGGTATTGCGCGGCCCCGCCGTGTTGTTGTTCGGCGGACAGGCGGTGGGCGGCGCGGTCAATGTCATCGACAAACGCATACCGCGTGCCGTTCCGGAAGAGGCCGTCCATGTCGATGCGCTGGCAGGCTACGGCAGCGCAGCGGATGAATGGTCCGGTGGAGCATCGGTCGATGTGCCCTTGGCTGACCGTTTCGTGATCCACGCTGATGGCAGCTATCGCAAGAGCGACGACCTGCGCATAGGCGGCTTCCAGCTATCCCCCGACTTACGCGCTGAAGTTCTCGATCTGGCAGATGAAGAGGAAAGCGAAGGCCATCTCGATGAAGCCGCGGAACTGCGGGAAGCAGCGAATAATCGCGGCCGCGTTCCCAACAGCGCAGTAGAAAACTGGACTGCGGGCCTTGGCACGGCGTTCATCGACGAAGGCGGTAATCTGGGCGTGTCGTTCAGCGTCTATGACACCAAATACGGCATTCCAGGTCGTCCGGGCGTCGGCCACCATCACGAAGAAGTCGTGAGCGCTGGCGAAAAGGTTTCGATGGCCGAAGGCGGCGAGGATGCCGTTACAATCGGCCTGCGCCAATATCGCACCGATCTGCGCGGCGAAGTTGAAACCGGCGGCGGCTTTCTTGAAAAGCTGACTTTCCGCGCTGGCTATGCCGATTACCAGCATACCGAATTCGAAGGTGACGAGGTTGGTACGATATTCAAGAGCCAGGGCTTTGAAGGGCGCGCCGAGGCCGTCCAGGCCAACCGCTATGGCTGGCGGGGGGCGAGCGGCATCCAATATATGTCGCGCGATTTTGAGGCGATTGGCGCCGAAGCCTTTGTACCGCCCAACCGCACGCGGCAGCTGGGGCTGTTCACACTACAGGAATTCGATCTGGGCGGCGTGCATCTGGAAGCTGCGCTCCGTTATGACCGGGTGAGCCAGGAAGCACAGACGCTCGGCATCGACCGCAGCTTCAACAACGTCTCGGCGGCTTTGGGCGCGGCCTATCTGGTCGGCGATCTCAAAATCGGGATCAATGCCTCCCGCACTGGTCGCGCGCCATCGGTTGAAGAACTTTTCTCCGACGGTCCGCACATCGCGACGCAGGCCTATGAAATTGGCGACCCGTCCTTGCGCAGCGAAAAGGCGTGGAATGCCGAAATTTATGCGCGGTATGACAGCACCAATGTCGATGCGACATTGACCGTCTATTCCAACTGGTTCGATGGCTTCATCTACGAAGATGCGACCGGGGCCGAGGAAGACGACCTTCCCGTTTTCCAATATTTCCAGAACGATGCTCGCTTCTGGGGCTTTGAAGCCGATGTGTCGGCGCGGCTGGGCCATATCGGCGGGTTTGACGTCGTGGTGGATGGCGTTGCCGATTATACCCGTGCGTCGATTTCCAACGGTGGCGGACCGGTTCCCCGAATCCCGCCTTTGCGCCTCTTGGGCGGGGTGGAATTGCAAAGCGGCAGCCTCGACCTGCGCGGCGAAGTTGAATGGTCTGACAACCAGCGGCGCAATGCAGCATTCGAAACCGAAACTGCAGGGTTTACGCTGGTGAATGCCTCGGTAAGCTGGCGTCCGTTCGGGCGTAACAAGAATATCGCCTTGATCGCTTCTGCCAATAACATCTTTGATGTAACGGCGCGCCGTGCGGCCTCGTTCACCAAGGACTATGTTCCCCTCGCGGGTCGTGACTTCCGACTGACGGCTCGTTTCAGTTTCTGATTGCGGTTTGACTCATCTGGCGTTCAGCTTAGACTTTCCAGAGTCGGCTGAACGCCAGCAAAAAGGATAAAGTCATGCGCAAACTGATTGCCGCTTCACTCATTGCAGCAACCCTGCTGCTGTCTGCCTGCAACACCGTAAAGGGCTTGGGTCGCGACATCGAATCGGTTGGTGAAGCCGGCGACGAGGCGATTTAGACCGTTTCCGGCTCTTCGATTTCGGTCGCTTTATCGCGGCGGCGCTGGGTGAACCAGATGGCAACGAGCGCCAATTCGTAGAGCAAGCATAGCGGCACAGCGAGCAACAGCTGCGACACCACATCTGGTGGCGTCAGCACTGCGGCTATCGCGAAGGCACCAACAATGGCGTAGCGCCGACCGGCCTTCAGCTGATCGCGTGTCACAATCCCCGCCCTTTCGAGCAGCATCAGCAATACCGGCAGCTGGAATGCCACGCCAAATCCGAAGATGAACGTGGTCGAGAAATTCAGATAATTGCCGACCCCTGGAAGCGCCTCTTGCGTGACCCCGCCGACATCGCCTTCAAATCCAAGCAGAAATTTGAGCGCCACCGGCATTGCGCCAAAATAGGCGAGGCTTGCCCCAAGCCCGAACAGGATCGGCGTCATCATCAGGAATGGTAAAAATGCCTTCTTCTCGTTTTTGTAGAGCCCGGGGGCCACAAACCGCCAGATCTGCGTAGCCAATACCGGGAAGCTGACCATCATCGCGGCGAAAAGCGCGACCTTGACCTGCACGAAAAAGGCTTCGAAAATGTCGGTATAGATCAGCTTGTCCTGCCCGACATTTTTGAGCGGCTGCACAAGCCAGCCGTAAATCGGCTCAGCAAAATAGAAACAAACGCCAAAAGATATCGCGAGCGCAAGGACGCACCAAAGCAGGCGATTGCGCAGTTCGACCAGATGGTCGAGCAACGGCATCTTGCTCTCGTCAATATCCTTCATGGCAGTGGCTCTGCTTTGGGATCGGTCGGATCAGATGCTGTGTTGGCTGCATCAGGCGGAGGAAGCGAGTCATACTCCCGCACAGGGGGATGCTCACGCATGATGCGCGCATTGTCCTCAGCCCATTTCTTTTCAAGCTCTTCAAGCTCAGACTGGCGGACCATCTCGTCGATGCCACTGCGGAAATGCGACGCCATCCGGCGCGCCTTTCCAACCCATTGTCCGACATAACGCAGTACCCGTGGCAAATCCTTGGGTCCGATCACTAATAAGGCAACCAGCGCAACCAGCAGCAATTCGCCTGATGCGATATCAAACATTCGTGTCCAGCCCCAAAACTGAAAGATCAGTTGGCCTTGTCAGCTTGCTTTTCTGCATCAGCGACAGTCCCGGGAGCGGCGTCGATACGCGGTGCAGGCTTGGCTTCATCGTCTTCGGCCATGCCCTTTTTAAAGCTTTTGATGCCCTTGGCAACATCACCCATCATGTCGGAAAATCGGCCTTTACCGAACAATAGCAGGATGATGATGCCAACGACGAGCCAATGCCAGATGCTGAAACTACCCATGACCAAACTCCTCACGCGGGGGACAGCCCCGGCTGGCTGCACGAGCGGCAGCGTTGTTACACATATGATTTAGGCACTTTCGTCACCAATTTCCAGTTCGACGTCGCCCCCTTCTGGCAAATCACCATTTTCAACAGCCGAAAGTCCCTGCAACCCCTCCAATGCAAGGTCTACGGGATCCAAAAGCCCGGCCGCTTTGAGATCGGCCAAACCTGGCAAATCCCGCCTGCTAGTCAAACCGAAGTGCCCCAAAAACTCCTGCGTCGTCGCATAAATAAGCGGACGCCCGGGCACTTCGCGACGTCCTGCAGGCCGAACCCAGCCAGCCTCCATCAATACATCAAGCGTGCCTTTGGAAATCTGTACGCCACGAATTGCCTCAATCTCCGCACGGCTGACGGGTTCATGATACGCAATAATTGCCAGCGTCTCGACCGCAGCGCGGCTAAGCTTTCGACTCTCTTCACGTTCGCGGCGCAACAGATGCGCCAGATCGGCGGCAGTCTGGAAATGCCAGGTCTTTCCACGCTTGACGAGTTCGACGCCGCGCCCCTGATAATGCTCTTCCAACCTAGAAAGCGCATCGGGGACATCAACCTCTTCGCCAACATAAGCCCGAATCTGTTCGACCGTCATGGGCCCATCGGATGCAAATAGTGTCGCTTCAACAGCGCGCACAGATGGGTCATGTTCGATCATCATGCTCCTGCCCCTTGACGCGCCTTCACCATTAAAGGTGCGAAACTTGTATCCTGCTGCAATTCCACCCTGCCCTGCTTAGCCAATTCGAGCATTGCCAGAAAGCTGGAGGCCAGGGCTGAGCGGCGCAATGCGGGTTCAGCCCCAATTGGCAAAAATGCCTCCAACTGCGTCCAGTTGAGAACCTGACCCAGCATCGCCGAAACCCGATCCAGCGCCTCTTCCAACGTCATGACCGCACGGCGTTTGACGACGTGCATCACCGGCGCATTGCGCGCCTGAATTTGCCCATAGGCCGAGAGCAGTTCGAAAAAGTTGCAGTCCCAAGCTGTCGTGCGGACGACGCGCAGTCCTTCTGGAGCGCCGCGCAAAAAGATGTCGCGCCCGATGCGGTCGCGTGCCATCAGCCGCGCTCCGCTCTCCCGCATCGCGTTCAAACGCTCGAGACGCAATTGCAGGCGCAGCGCAAGCTCTTCGGGCGACGGATCGATCTCCGGATCCTTGGGCAGCAACAGCGCCGATTTGAGGTAGGCAAGCCATGCCGCCATCACCAGATAATCCGCAGCAAGCTCCAGCTTCAGCGCCCGGGCATTTTCAATGAACCCCAGATATTGCTCGACCAGTTGCAAGATCGAAATCTGGCGGAGATCGACCTTCTGCGTGCGTGCGAGCGTGAGCAGCAAATCGAGCGGCCCTTCCCAGCCGTCAATCTCGATGGTTAGCCGCTCGTCGCTCTCGTCAGAAACGGCCAAAAACGCATCCGGAGCGTCAAATTCAAGGTCTTCGTCTAAGCCCATGATGCACCTGTGGCAGCCTTGGTCGCCTTTTCATCTGCCAAGTGCGCAGCAAGGGCAAGCAGTTCGTCCCGCTCGGCCAATAGATGGTCGAGCCGCTGCTGGTCGAATGTGACCGAAGGAAGCGCAGCAGTCGCCGCATCAAACCTTCGACGAGCCTCATCCGAAATATCCGGCAGTCTTTCTACAATCGCAACCATCTCGTCCAATCGCCCCCAGCAATTGAGCGCGACGTCGCAGCCTGCGGCGATGCAATCAACCGCATGAGTGGGCACATCGCCTTTCAGCGCCTTCATCTCCAGATCGTCGCTCATCAGCAAACCGTCAAAGCCGATTTCGCCTCGAACGATGTCGTGAATGACTGTTGGCGACATGGTAGCACAACGTTCCGCGTCCCAGGCATCATAAACCAAATGCGCCGTCATTCCCATGCTGGCAGAGTTGAGCGCGCGAAACGGAGCAATGTCCTGTTCGAGTTCCTCGCGCGGCGCATACACATGCGGAAGATCGAAATGGCTATCAACCACAGCGCGGCCGTGCCCCGGCATATGCTTGATAACGCCTGCCACGCCACCCTTGTGCAGGCCATCGAGCACTGCGCGGCCAAGCGCTGCAACGCGCATCGGGTCAGACCCCATTGCCCGATCACCAATGGCGGGCGTCGTATCATGCACGCGAACATCGAGCACCGGCAAATAGTTCACCGTTATGCCAACTTGGTTCAACACCAGCCCCAGCGCTTCGGCGTTAACCCGTGCCGCTTCGATCGCGGTCATGGCGGAAATGTCGTATAATGCATCAAAGGCCGAGCCGGGCGGAAAGTCCGGCCAAATTGGCGGCTGCATCCGCATCACCCGGCCACCTTCCTGGTCAATGAAAATCAGCACATCCTCACGTCCGTGGAGCGAACGCAACGAGTCGGTCAGCGCACGCAATTGCTCGCGATCGCGGATATTGCGGCGAAAAAACGTGTATCCGACCGGATTTACTTCAGCGAACAAGGCGCTTTCGTCGCGGGTCAGCTCAAGTCCCGAAAGGCCGAATATCACTGGTTTCATGATGGTTCCGAAATTCTACTACAGGTATAAAGGCTAGGGGCCAAGCCAGTCGGTTACAAGCATTGCCAAGCGATCGGCCGAGCAAAATTGTGCATAAACCTCAAAAAAACAGGCCGTGGCTGCACTGGATGCGCCACGGCCTCTCGCTCCGCTCTCTCCCAAGATGGAGCGAATAATGAATTGCTGTTATTTGACGACCATGCAGTTTTCGCCGGCCGCTTTCAGTTTCGCACAAAGCTGTTGCGCGGTAGCAGGATTGGCTGTCACGGCTTGCAGTCGATAAACCTTACGTCCGCCTTCAGAGGCGCCCTCCGCGATGCGACGATTGAGACCAGACAGGAAGCCAAAGCGCTTACCCATCGCAGCCCATGCTTGATCGGCCTTGGCCGAGTCACTGAATGCACCTAGTTGGACAAAGCCTGAGCCTGCAGGAGCTGGACCCGCCGTGGTAGGTGCAGCGCCCACAGCCGCCGGTGCAATCTCAGCAGCTTTCGCCTTCGCGGGATCGATGGTCGCGCCGACTTTTTTCCCCTCACTGGCGGCAAAAGCAGAGTCGCCTTCGCCTTCGAAGCTTTTGCCCTCACGATCTGCAGGCGCGACCTTATAGTCGCCTTCTTGCGCTGCGATCAGTTCACCATTGCCCGACGCACCGTCAGACTGGCTGCGTTGCAACCAGTAGATTCCGCCAACTATCGCAGCAAGCAGCGCAAGTCCGCCAAGCACCAGTCCGGCTACTTTGAGTGGGGACGCACTTTCTTCATATTCATAACCATCGGCAGTTTCGAGCCAAGGCAAACGATCGGGATCGTCAAGGCCAAGGTCCTCGTCACGGTTGTCGTCGGTCATACCCAATCCTTCCTGGTCCGGCTTACATCTGGGTGGCAGCTTCGACCCCCATCAGGCGCAGCCCGTTACGAATAACCTGCCCGATATTGGCAGCCAAGAAAAGCCTCGCCGCGCTAAGTTCGGGCGATTGTGCCAATATGAAGCGCTTGTCGGGCTGGTCATTACCCAAATTCCAATAAGCATGAAATGCCGCAGCCAAATCACCGAGGAAGAAGGCAATACGATGCGGCTCACCTGCTTTCGCCGCAGCTTCGACGATGCGCGGGAAATTAGCTGCGTCGCGGATTAGCGCGATTTCTTCCGCTCCCAATTGAGCGATATGCTCAGCCGAAGGTGCAAATCCTTCTTCAGCTTCCGCCTTGCGCAGCGTCGAACAGATCCTTGCATGGGCATATTGCACGTAGAATACTGGATTGTCTTTTGACGCCTCAACCACCTTGGCAAAGTCGAAATCCATTTGCGCATCGGCTTTGCGGGTCAGCATGGTGAAACGTACCACATCCTTGCCCACTTCGCGCACCACATCGGCCAGCGTCACAAAATTGCCCGCCCGCTTCGACATTTTGATTGGCTCGCCACCGCGCAACAACCGCACCATTTGGACCAGCTTTACATCAAATGGCTTGGTCCCTTCCGTCAACGCGGCGACCGCGGCCTTGATACGTTTGACGGTTCCGGCATGGTCGGCACCCCAAATGTCTATCAGCATATCGGCCTTCTGGGCCTTTTGGAAATGATAGGCCATATCGGCACCAAAATAGGTCCAACTGCCATCCGATTTCTTGATTGGCCGGTCTTGGTCATCCCCAAATTGCGTGGATTTGAACAGCGGCAGGGTCACAGGTTCCCAATCCGGATCGGGTTCACCTTTCGGCGGCTCAAGCTGGCCATCATAAACCAACCCTTTTTCGCGCAAAAATGCTTCTGCAGCTTCCGGCTTTTTGTCGCGCTGTACGGCGGCTTCGGAGGAAAACACGTCGTGATGAATGCCAAGCAGTGCAAGATCCGAACGGATCATGTCCATCATCATGGCAACGGCAGTCTCACGGAAAAGCACCAACCAGACGCTTTCATCCTTGCCGACAAAGGCGTCGCCATGTTCGGCAGCCAGCTTTTCGCCCACTGGCACCAGATAGTCGCCTGGATACAGGCCTTCCGGAACTTCTCCTACGGCTTCGCCCAACGCCTCCCGGTAGCGCAGGTGCACCGAGCGTGCGAGCACGTCGACTTGGCCGCCCGCATCATTCACATAATATTCGCGGATGACCTTATGTCCGGCAAATTCCAGCAGGCTGGCCAGCGCGTCACCGACGACTGCGCCCCGGCAATGCCCCATGTGCATAGGCCCGGTCGGGTTGGCCGAGACATATTCGACATTAACGATCTTGCCTTCGCCGCTTGACGAACGACCATAATTATCACCGCCAGATGAGATTGCGCGCAGTTCATCAAGCCATATGGATGGATCGAGCCGCAAATTCAGGAAGCCCGGGCCTGCAACCTCAACGGCTGTCACACCTTCAACTTTGGCTAATTCAGTCGATAGCGCGTCAGCCAAAGCGCGCGGGTTGGTCCCAGCCGGTTTCGCCAGTACCATGGCCGCATTGGTCGCAAGATCGCCATGCGAAGGGTCGCGCGGCGGTTCAACGGTCACGTTGCCGCGATCAAGTCCGGCAGGCAGTACGCCATTTGCTTCTAGCGTAGAGAGCGCTCCGTCAATGGCGGCGGCAAATTGAACGAAAAGGGTCACAAAGAAATTTCCTGGAATGGATTTGGTGCGGCACTATGTGCTGCCCCCTAGTCCATGCCACGAAAAAGAAAAAGGGGGCGAGGCGCCCCTGATGGGCACCCTTCTATCGGGTCACATTATATCGGAGCTGCTCTTCGGTCAGTTGAAAACCCACCAGCAGTTCAAAGCTGGCCCGTTGCAATGCCGCCCGTACTTCCGGATCTGAAAGCGGGTCAAGCGCCGCGTCGACATCGCCGGCTTTACGTTTCTTAGTCAGCTTTGCGACGATCTCCGGCGGCAATGCAGCTGATGTTGCATCAATATAACTCGCTGCTTTCGCAGGTGCAGAAGCGCGCGTCTGGCCATCAGCAAAATTCAGAGTCACCTGACCTATACGTTTGGCGACTACCGCGCTACCACCTTGAACTATCGTAGAAAAATAAGGGAGCGTCACACTGCGCGCGGGACCCGCATCTGCACGGCGCGCTTGAACTTCGAAATCGGCGACCGAGTAAATTTTCTCTCCGCCGCTATTGCACGATGGACGAACCTTGGTGATCGTCGCGACCACATCAACCGCATCGGAACTCTGGTTCCCTGCCTGATTGAACAAGGTGATATCGCCTGTTCCTTCTGCTACCGCAACCGTAGGGCAACCAGAGCGTGTTGCAGTGATCCCAACGCCCGACGATACATCCAGCTCGCCATCCCCAGCACATCCAGCAAGCGCCAGCGCCAAAAGGGAAACGTATATTGTGGTCACTTTCATCAGGCTTGAATCCTCATCAGGCATTGGCATGAACTGCCATTCGCAGCGTCTTTATCGGCCCGACTTGCCAACTGCAACAAGGGAAAAGCCTTGGCCTAAGCTTCGACATTACCTAAATGACCTTGCACATGACTGAACAAACGGATTCCCGCCCGCCCCTTCAAATATTGCTCGCAGCCCCGCGTGGCTTTTGCGCGGGCGTTGACCGCGCGATCAAAATCGTCGAGCTGGCGCTCGAACAGCATGGTGCGCCGGTTTATGTGCGACACGAAATCGTCCACAATAAATTCGTAGTCGACAGTCTGCGCGCAAAGGGTGCGGTTTTTGTTGATGAGCTGAACGAGGTTCCAGCCGGTGCACATGTGATATTCTCGGCGCACGGTGTTCCAAAATCGGTACCGCTTGACGCGCAGGATCGGGGCCTCGACTATCTGGATGCTACTTGCCCGCTGGTGTCCAAAGTTCACCGACAGGCAGAACGTCAGGTGGAAACCGGACGCCATATCCTGTTCATCGGCCATAGCGGCCATCCCGAAGTTGTCGGCACATTCGGTCAAGTTCCTGAAGGCTCAATGACCCTGATCGAAACCGTGGCCGACGCAGAGAATGTCGCACCTGCTGACACAGATCGCTTGGCCTATCTGACGCAGACCACGCTGTCGGTCGATGATACGCATGACATTGTTTCAACTCTTGAGCGGCGCTTTCCAAATATAGTCGCGCCGAAGGGAGAGGATATTTGCTATGCCACATCGAACCGCCAGGCTGCCGTCAAGGCAATTGCCGGCAGATGCCAGCTGGTGCTGGTTATAGGAGCGCCCAACAGCTCCAACTCGCTTCGTCTGGTAGAGGTCGCCGAGCGATGCGGCACAAAATCCTATCTGGTTCAGCGCGCTGAAGATATCGATTTTGACTGGTTCAAGGGTGTCGAAACGCTGGGTATTACTGCAGGTGCGTCGGCACCTGAAGTGTTGGTCAGGCAGTTCATTTCCCGCATTTCGGAAAATTTTGCGGTCAACGAGCAGCAGGTCGTTACCGCGGAAGAGTCGATTACCTTCAAATTGCCACGCGGACTTTTGGATCCCGTTTCGGCCTGATGGCAGTCTATACTCAAGTTAGCGCAGAAGGAGCGCAAGCCCTGCTTCGGCTGTATGACGTCGGCAGTCTGGTTTCGCTGAAAGGCATTGCAGAGGGCGTTGAAAACAGCAACTTCCTGCTCGAAACAACCCAAGCCCGGTTCATCCTCACTCTATATGAAAGCCGGGTCAATCCCGACGATTTGCCCTATTTCCACCGGCTGCTTGAGCATCTGCACGCGGCCGACTGTCCGGTCCCCCGATTCATAGAGGACCGGCAAGGGCGATGGCTGCAGGAAGTGGCTGGACGCAAGGCGTGTCTGATTGAATTTCTGCCTGGTATTTCGGTAAGCGAGCCGACCGCAGCCCATGCTGTCGCGGTTGGGATGGCTTTGGGCCAAATGCATAATGCATTGAAAAGCTTTACCGAGACCAAGCCCAACCCATTGGGCCAGCCTAGCTGGCGGTCCTTGTTCAACAAGTGTGATGCCGCCGCGACCGAGCGGATACAGCATGGACTTTCGTCCCGGATTGAACAGGAATTGGACTGGCTTGATGCAAATTGGCCGACACATCTTCCTGCAGTTGCATCGCACACCGATCTTTTTCCCGATAATGTCCTGTTCAATGGGGACCGCGTTGGGGGACTTATCGACTTCTACTTCGCGTGCACTGAATTACGGGCCTATGACCTAGCTGTAACTCATGCGGCATGGAGTTTTTCGAACGATGGCGCGAACTATAACGCTGAAGTCGGAAAAGCTCTGTTGGAGGGCTATGCATCCGGTGGTGAATTGCTGGCAGAAGAACGGCATGCCCTACCGGTGCTGGCACGTGGTGCTTCATTGCGCTTCCTGTTGACCCGGCTTTATGACTGGATCAACACCCCTGCCGATGCAATGGTGACGCGAAAGGACCCGTTAGCTTTCCTGAAACGCTTGGAATATTATAGCGATGTTGAAGGTCGGGGACTTTTCCTGTGACCATATTGGGCCGTTGACATGAAGCATGTCGAGATTTTCACTGACGGTGCGTGCAAAGGCAACCCCGGCCCCGGCGGTTGGGGGGCAATCATACGCTATGGCCAGCACGAAAAGGAAATATCAGGCAGCGATCCTGATACCACCAATAACCGGATGGAGATGACAGCCGCAATCCGTGCGTTGAATTTGTTGATCGAGCCATGCCGCGTCACCTTGCACACCGACAGTAAATATGTGTGCGACGGAATCACCAAATGGGTCGGCGGATGGCAGCGCAACGGTTGGAAAAACGCGTCGAAGCAACCCGTTCGCAATGCGGATTTGTGGCATGAATTGATTGAAGCCAGTGCTCGACACAAAATAGACTGGCAATGGGTCAAGGGCCATAATGGCCATGTCGAAAATGAACGGGCTGATCGTTTGGCAAGCGCCGCTGCCGAAGCAGCTAGCGCTTGAACAATTTTCGCAACTAGGCTTCGCGCGTTTCGGCGCCGGGTCCATTTTTCTGTATCGATTCAATGGCATTTTTTGCGGAAGCTTTGCTCTTATAGCCCTCGGTCCAAAAAATCGTTTCACTGTTATATTTGAAATAGGCGACATATTCGCCGGCTTTGTTCTGTTTGATTTCAAAATAATGCGCCATGTTAAATCCCTTCCTGATTGGACAGACTAAGCAAGGGAAGTTCTAACAGAGCAATTGCCCGGCTCCAAGTCACCTGAAGTAAATTTCAGCGGAACCGGTCTGGCGTATAAGCTTTTGGATCAACCCCCGAAATCTCGATTTTGCTACCGCTGATTAATGCAGCAGCAAGCTCTGCAACGGCAGGTGCAGTCTGGATTCCAAAGCCACCCTGCCCGGCCAGCCAGAAGAATTTCTCATTTGCAGGATCGCGACCAATAACGGGCAACCGGTCTGGTGCAAAACTGCGTAGACCTGCCCATTTCCGTTCCAGCCGGATAATCTGCCAGTCGACGACTTCTTCAAACCTGGCGATTGCCGTCGCAATGTCGATCTCTTCCGGGGCAGCGTCACATGGCGGCGACGCGACTTCATCATGCGGGCTGAGCCATAATTTTCCGCCTGATTCGGGTTTGAAATAGAAGCTGCCATTGAGACCAACCACAAGCGGAAGCGTTTCAACCGCAGGCGGATTGACCGCCAATTGCATAATTGTACGGCGAAAGGGCTGGATGCCCGCCGCAGGGACGCCAGCCATCCCGGCAATTTCGTCTGCCCATGCGCCTGCCGCGTTCACCAACATTTTGGCTTCGAACGAACCGACTTGCGTTTCGACCAGCCAATGCCCCATGCGCCATTCTAGTTTACGGGCACGCGCACGGCAAATCAACTTCCCACCATTTCGACGAGCTTGAGCCAGATATTTGCCATGAAGGCCGCCGACGTCGATATCGCAGCAATCAGGCTCCCACAAAGCGACATCCCATCCGGATCTTCGACCGGTTAGATGATTATCAATGTCGGCTTGGTTCAACCGATCCAGCCGCACAGGCGATTCCGAAAATTCCGAAAGCATGGCACCTGCAGACGTGATGTCCGATGCTGTTCCAAGATGCAGTGCCCCCCGTGGTGACAGGAAACCAATATCGGAAAACGCGGCAGGCGGCGCTTCAAGAAACGCCTTCGATGCCGACGTCAGCGGCTGGATAAAGGGGCCGCCATAGGTTTCGCTCCAGAAAGCTGCAGAGCGACCGGTCGAATGCACACCGGGATGGTCCTCAGCTTCAAGCAGGACGACACGCCATTCAGCAGGCAGCGTCGCTGCAAGGCTTGCGCCTGCAATACCTGCCCCAATGATGGCGACGTCATATTCGCTCATGCCGACGGTGCATGGCTATCGAAGAAATTGTCAATTGCCGCTATACAGCGGTCACGAACCTTATCAGCCTCCCGCAACAGCTCATGCGCGGCTTCGGCACCAAACAACAATAATTCGGAATTTGGCAGCCGCTTTGCATCGCGAATGATCCGTTTCGTATCCACCAACTTGTCGGCTTTGGTGGCCATCAACAATATCGGCGTAGATACCCGTTCGAGAATGCCGGGCTGGTTGAGGGCGCGGGTAGAAGCGATTGCCCTTTCCACCCAGTGCCAGCTCGGCGGGCCAAGACGCACTTCCGGGCGGGCACACCACCAATAAATTTCGTCAGCATAGCGTTCCGGATCATGCGTCAAAATCTGGCCCCGCACGTTGAGCGGCGACATCGGCTTTTCGCCTTCTTTCCATGCGGCACGATTCGGATCGCCTGCGGCTTCCAGCAAACGTGCGATCGCATGATGCGCGACATAGGGTAGCCCCTGCGTCGATATTCCCAGCATCGGTGCCGAAAGTGCAACAGCCTGCGGGTCTACGGCCTCTTCAACCAGTGCCCGCATCGCCAGATGCCCTCCCATCGAATGCGCGACGATGACATGAGGTGCAGGATTACGTTCCTTCCATTCCAACCAGAAAGCCCGCAAATCGGCAATCCAGGTCGAAAAATCGTCAATATGCCCGACATGGGCGTCAGGAAGCAGCCGCCCCGATCCACCCTGCCCGCGCCAGTCAATTGCGGTAACGCGCCACGCTTTGTCGGCGAAATGCTGTAAAGTTTCGAGATATTTCTCATAATGGTCGCCGCGACCAGGAAGGAACAGCAGCGACCCGCGCGGTTTTGCAGTCGAACCGGCAGAGACATCGGAAGGATCCCAGTCGATCCGGCGAATTGGCCAACCATCCGGAGCAACCCAATGCGTTTCGCGTGCAGCTTCTGGAATCGCACGCCGGTTAAATTCACTTTTGGCTTTGGACATGGTTACTTTTTAGAAAGCTCTTACGGTTAAGACTTGGTCATTATGGACCAACCTATCCTCGCTTACGCGCTGCTTGGCGGCTTGGCAATTGGCCTGCTGATCTCGATTTATTCCGATATCAAACACCGCCTCATTTACAACAAAGTGACCGCTGCGATTGCGCTCACCGCACCGCTATTCTGGTTCGCGAGTGGTACCTTTGGCTGGCCGCAAATCGGCTATTATCTGGCGACCGGATTTCTCACTTTTGCGCTGTTTGCCGTGTTTTTCCGCTTTGGAATGATGGGCGGCGGCGACGTGAAACTGTTCGCCGCCGTCGCGCTCTGGTTTCCGCCACTGATCGCCTTTCGTTTCATCTTCCACGCGAGCCTTCTGGGCGCCTTGGTAACCATAGCATTCATCGTCACGCACAAAATTCGCAAGGCCCCCGGGCAGCCACGAATTCCCTATGGCGTGGCAATTTCACTGGCAGGTCTTTGGAATGCAGGTGAACATTTTTTTAACCATTTTGGGTGATTAGCTGTCTCAATCAGGGGACCGTTCAGGAGCTTATTCGTCATGGACAGGAAAAAAGTCATATTGCTGGTCTGCGCGCTAATGATAGCCGCCGTCACTGCCTTCATGGCACGCAGCATGTTTACCGGCGGAGGGGCTTCGCCCAATGCTGTCGCGCAGAAGCCGGTCCCGACGGGACCTCAGGTTATGGTAGCAACTCGCGCCCTTCCTGTCGGCACAATCATCACGGCTGACTCCATCCGTTATCAGCCCTGGCCCGCCGAGTTGATCGAAGAAGCCTATTTCATGAAAAAAGAAGGCGAAGGCGATCAAAGCGAAACTTTGGTAGGCACGGTCGTCCGTACTCCGATCACAGCAGGTCAGCCAATCACACAGGGTTCGATTGTAGCCCCGGGTGATCGCGGCTTCCTCGCTGCGGCACTTGGCCCTGGCATGCGCGCTGTATCGGTCCCCGTGTCAGCGCTGACCGGCGTTTCAGGTTTTATTTTCCCGGGCGACCGGGTTGACCTTGTCCTTACCCAGAACGTCGCTGGCGGTGCATCTGGCCAGCCGCTCAAGGTTTCCGAAACCATCATACGCAACCTGCGTGTGTTGGCGACCGATCAGCGCTCGTCGCCCACATTGGACGACAAAGGAAATCAGGTACCGTCCAAGTACAAGCTGGTGACGATCGAAGTCACGCCGCGCATTGCGGAAAAGATTGCCGTTGCCCAGACCATCGGAACGCTCAGCCTTTCGCTGCGCTCGCTGGCTGACAATGCTGCCGAGCTGGAACAGGCACTTGCGTCGGGAGCGGTCAAACTGCCCAATGGTGCGACACCAGAGGAAGAAGAGAAGATTCTCGCATCGGTCACCAAACAACCGACCGCCGGGCCCAGCTCTTACGCCACAGGTGGAGATGTTTCCCGCTTCCAGCGCAGCAGCATACCCGCAATCACCCCGGTACAGGTCGCTACCGAAGCGGTCCGGGTTGAAAAGCAAATCGAAAAAGTCCGTCGTGGCAGTGTGGTGCGCGTCTCGCGAACCGGTGCCGTCGAAGAAGTCAATGTGGACCGGAGGTAATCGAAATGACTATCAAGAAAATACTGAAAGCCGGCTCTGCAGCAATAGTCTTATCTGGTTTGCTGGCTGCGCCAATGGCACAAGCCCAAACTAAGAACGTTCCGGGAGCGAATTCGAAAATCCCGCAACGCGTAATGACAATTGAAGTAGGTGACGGTGAGCAGATCAATCTGCCGGTCGGGATTAGCGACGTCGTTGTGTCGAACCCCGGTATAGCAGATGTCGACGTCCGCAGCCCGAAGCAGATTTACATCTTCGGCAAGACACCCGGTCAATCGACTATCTATGCCACTGATGCTGCGGGTCGAACGGTGTACTCCGTCCAGGTAGAGGTCGCGCAAAACGTCAACTCCATTGATGATATGCTGCGGCTTGCAATGCCCGAAGCGGATATCAAAGTTTCCTTTCTTGGCGGAATGGTGCTGCTAACCGGCACGGTTGCGCAGCCCGAAGACATCGTCGAAGCGGAAGATCTGGCTCGTGCCTTCATCGGCGACAAACAGCAGAACGGTGATCCCGTTCGCGTTATCAGCCGCCTGAAAACGGCCGTTCCGATGCAGGTTAACCTGCAGGTCCGGATCGCCGAAGTCAGCCGCTCGCTGGCCAAGGAAATCGCTTCGAACTTCAAGACCCGCGACAATGACGGCAACAATTTCCTGTTTGGGATCGGACGTGGCCGCGATGCTGTCGATATCAGCAATACTGCTTTGGGTTCGGGTTTGCCGGTCATCAACGCCTGTACGGCATTCGGTTTACCGAATGACTGCGGCCTGCGTCTGCCGTTCAACCCGCAGACCGGCCAGTTCCTGACCGATGTCGGAACAACCTTCACTTTTAAAAACACCGGCAGCAATGCGCTCAACATCGCAGGACGTTTGTTCGGGCTCGATGTGGGTGCTGCATTTGACTTTGCCGAGCGTAGCGGTCTGTCGTCGACCTTGGCACAGCCCAATTTGACAACGATCTCGGGCGAAACGGCCGAGTTTCTGGCTGGTGGTCAGTTTCCGATACCCGTCGCAGACAATTTTGGTGCTGTAACCGTCCAATTCCGCGACTTTGGCGTCAGCCTGCGTTACACGCCGACGGTACAAGCCGATGGCCGCATTCTTCTGCGCGTTCGTCCGGAAGTTTCGGACATCTCGTCGCAGGGTGCTGTTCGTATTGCTGGCACCGAAATTCCGGCAATCACGACCCGCATGGCGGAAACAACCGTTGAACTCGGTTCTGGCCAAAGCTTCATGATTGCCGGCCTGCTGTCCAATGCGGCAAGCAGCTCGGTCGACAAATATCCCGGCCTGGGCGATGTTCCAGTATTGGGTGCGTTGTTCAAATCGAATGGCTGGAAGCGCAACGAAACCGAACTGGTGATCGTCGTTACGCCTTATCTGGTAAAACCCGTTTCGGAAGCCGAAATCAGACTGCCAACCGATGGTTTGACGACGCCTACCGATCTGGAGCGTGTCTTGATGAACAAGACCATTGGTTCGGACGCAGGCAAAGCGGAGCGACCGATGCCGACAGTTGCACCCGAAGCTACCGGTCCCGATTTTGGATCGGTGAGCGAGGCAGCGCCTTCGGTCAGCAAAAACCAAGCCAAAACCGCCGGTGCCGCTGATGCAAATTCAGCACCCGGCTTCAGCTTCAATTGATCGACGAGAGGAACATAGCAATGCGTGCAAAAATTATCCTGACTGCCTCATTAGCATTCACTCTCGCCAGCTGCGGTTCGATGGGTGCGAATACATCCATGTATTCCACCAACCAACCTGTCGTTCAGCGCACCAACTATGCGCTCGACGTCAACGTTGACAGCGGAAGCGGCATCTCGCCCTTCGAAGAAAACCGCATTTCGGAGTGGTTTTCGGCCATGAAGCTGACATTTGGCGACCGCGTGGCCCTTGATTTCGGCGATGCCTATGCTTCGGCAGCTGCCAAGCAAACCGTTGCCGACCTTGCTGCCAAATATGGCATTCTCGTCAGCGAAACCGCCCCCGTAACCACGGGAGCAGTAGTGCCCGGCACCGTTCGTGTTGTGGTAACCCGTTCGTCCGCGAGCGTGCCCAATTGTCCGAACTGGTCGAAGACCACTGAGTCAAACTTCAATTCGGCAAATCATCCGAATTACGGCTGCGCCACAAACAGCAATCTGGCGGCGATGGTTGCCGATCCTGAAGATCTGGTGCGCGGTCGAGAATCCACCCCTGAAAACAGCCGTGGTGGTTCGCGCAAGAAAGTTGGAGGCACGAACTGATGAACGCTCCCTGGACTGGTGCCCATGCCGGCACACGTGATCCATTCACAGCCTATGTCTGTGATGATCTGACGCTCGAAGTCGTTCGCACAGTTTGCGACGAAATGGGCTGGGCCCAAGAAAAAGCCTTCAAGGGCGGTTTGCGCAATGCAGTGCAATCCCTGTCCGTGTCGGCAAGCCCGCAGGTTCTGCTTGTCGACCTTTCGGAATCGGGCGATCCCATCAACGACATCAATGGACTGGCAGAGGTCTGTGAGCCCGGTACTGTCGTGATCGCCATGGGCCAGGTGAACGACGTTCGCTTGTACCGGGATCTTATGATGTCCGGTTTGCAGGATTACCTGCTGAAACCGGTCAGCCCGGACGCTTTGCGGGATGCGGTGACTCATGCGCAGATGATCCTGAACGCACCCAAAAATGATGATGGTGTAAAGGATCACCCGCATCTTTCGACTGCAATCATCGGCACACGCGGTGGCGTTGGCGCATCAACGATTGCCACCTCGATAGCATGGTTACTCTCGGAACGGATGAGCCACCTCACCGGCTTTCTCGATCTCGACGTGCATTTTGGCACCGGTGCCCTCGCATTGGATCTGGAACCGGGCCGCGGCCTGACCGACGCCATTGACAATCCTAGCCGTATCGATGGTCTTTTCATCGAGCGTGCGATGATCAAAGCGAATGACAAGCTGTCGATCCTGTCGGCCGAGGCACCTATCAACAGTCCGATCCTGACCGACGGCTCGGCATTCTTCCAGCTTCAGGAAGAATTCCGCGCTGCGTTCGAGAATACGGTTATCGACCTGCCGCGCAATATGCTGATCGCATATCCACATTTGCTGGCTGACGTAAATGTCGCCGTTGTGGTGTGCGAACTGACATTGGCATCGGCCCGCGATGCTATTCGACTGCTCGCTTGGTTGAAATCCAACGCGCCCTCCTGCCAGACCATCGTGGTTGCCAACAAGGCCCAGGCCGGTGGTCTGGAGATTTCGCGCAAGGATTTTGAAAGCTCCATCGAACGCAAGATCGACCTTTTGATCCCCTACGATCCCAAGGCGACTGCGCAGTCTGCCAAACTGGGCAAGCCGGTGGTCGATGCGATGCGTTCAAGCAAAGTCTCAACAGGCATCGTTTCGCTGGTCGAACTCATCAATTCGTCGGGCGCAGCAATCGAGCCGGCTGAAGACGAAAAAGGTGCGCCGAAGAAATCGATGATGAGCGGCTTCAAGTCGCTTCTCGCGAAGAAATAAGCGCAAGAAAACTGGGAGGGCTATCCATTTCGGGATAGCCGCTCCGATACAGGTTGGCGGTATGGCATGAACAATTTGGTTCTCATTTTCGGTGCTTTGCTCTCTTTGGGTCTTATCGCGTTTGCGGTAATGGGCCCAGCGACCGGCAAGGCTGTAAATCGCCGCCTTGGCGCTGTGAAGATGCGCCATTCCGATTCCGTCGACGTTAAACTCGAACAGCAGATGCGCAAAGCGGTTGCTTCGCGCCGTCCCGTAACATTTACGGCAGGGACCAAAATGTCTGTGAAGGACCGGCTGCGGTTGCGCTTGCAGCAGACCGGCAAGAAATGGACCATCAAGCAATATTTCTCTGCAATGGGCGGAATATTCGTTGTTGGCACAGGCTTGCTGATGCTCCGCGGAGCGCCCTTGGTCCTTGCCCTTGGCGCTTCGACCTTTCTCGCGCTGGCAGTTCCGCATTTTGCCGTCAGTTTTCTTATCAAGAAGCGGGTCAACGATTTCACCACCAAATTTCCGGAAGCCATCGAACTGCTGGTGCGTGGTCTGAAATCGGGTTTGCCCGTCGGTGAAACGCTGGGTGTCGTCGCACGCGAAATTCCCGGCCCTGTGGGCGAAGAGTTCAAAATAGTCGTCGAAAAGATCAAAATCGGCAAGACCATGGAAGATGCGCTTCAGGACACGGCTGACCGCTTGGGTACACCCGAATTCCAGTTCTTCGTCATCACACTCGCAATCCAGCGTGAAACCGGTGGTAACTTGGCCGAAACGCTTTCTAATCTGGCAGATGTGTTGCGCAAACGTGCGCAAATGAAGCTGAAGATTCGCGCTATGTCATCAGAATCAAAGGCGTCTGCCTATATCGTCGGCTCGCTGCCCTTTGTCGTCTTCGCGCTCGTTTGGTCTGTTAACCCGGGCTATCTCGGCGGCTTTTTTGTCGAAACGCGTCTGATGATTGCCGGCGGGATCGGCTTGATCTGGATGGGTATCGGTGTCGCCATCATGGCCAAAATGGTCAGCTTTGAAATTTAAGGGACAGGAAACGGATTTATGAACAGCCCCGCGCCTCCAGGTCCCTCAATCATGGGTATTGACGTCTATTGGATTGCCACGCTGCTGACGCTTGTCGCCAGTCTTGCGGTGATCATGGCGATTTACGCGGCTGTCACAGTTCGCGACCCTATGGCGAAGCGCGTCAAGGCGCTGAACGAGCGCCGCGAGCAGTTGAAAGCCGGTATCTCGGCATCCACCGCGAAAAAGCGCGCAAAACTCGTGCGCAACACCGAAACAACCGACCGCATGCGCCAGTTCCTTCTGTCGCTGCAGGTCCTTCAGGACGATCAGATCAAGGTGGCGCAGCAAAAACTGGCGCAGGCCGGTATCCGCCGCAAAGAACTTGCCGTTGTTGTCATCTTCAGCCGCTTGATTGGACCGCTTCTACTCGGCGGCGGTGCTGCACTCTGGATTTACGGCATGGGCGGCTTGGCCGATTGGACTACGTTCAAGCGGTTTGCTGCATTCGCGGGCATGACCATTTTTGGCTATAAGGCTGCCGATATCTATCTTGGCAACCTGATCCAGAAACGCACAGATGCCATTCGCAAGGGCCTTCCCGACGCGCTGGACTTGCTCGTCATCTGCGCCGAAGCGGGGTTGACTGTCGACTCGGCCTTCAATCGCGTTGCCAAGGAACTCGGTCGCGGTTTCCCCGAACTGGGGGACGAATTTGCGCTGACCGCAATCGAGCTGGGCTTCTTGACCGAACGCCGCATGGCATTTGAAAATCTCGCTTACCGCGTCGATCTGGACTCGGTAAAAGGCGTGGTTACGACCATGATCCAGACCGAGAAATATGGTACCCCGTTGGCTTCAGCTCTGCGCGTGCTTTCGGCCGAATTCCGTAACGAGCGCATGATGCGGGCCGAAGAAAAGGCAGCCCGTCTGCCGGCAATCATGACAGTGCCACTGATCCTTTTCATCCTGCCGACGCTGTTCATCGTGATCCTCGGCCCGGCAGCCTGTTCGATCGGCGATGCTTTCTCGAAGCGCTGATCGGCACAAACAAGACAAAAAAGAGGCGGGAGATTGTTCCCGCCTTTTTTATTTCAGGCTGTGACGACGGTCTGTTCGATCACCCCGAAAATCGGATGATGTTTGTCGTCATCCATCCAGATGCGGACGGTATCACCCGCTTTCATGAAAGGCGTGACGGGTTTTCCGCCGTGGATAGTTTCAATCGTCCGGACTTCCGCGAGGCAGCTATAACCAAGGCCGCCCTCGCGGATCGGTTTGCCCGGGCCACCATCGGCGTCGCGGTTCGATACCGTACCCGAGCCAATGATCGTTCCCGCTGACAGGTTCCGCGTCTTTGCTGCATGGGCGATGAGTTGTCCGAAATCGAATGTCATGTCGACGCCGGCATCGGCGCGGCCCAAGGGCTGCCCATTGAGGTCGACGCACAGCGCGCCATGCAGCTTTCCTCCGTCCCAGCGATTGCCCAGTGTTTGGGGGGTTACAAACACGGGCGAAAAGGCACTGGCAGGTTTCGACTGGAAGAAACCGAAACCCTTCGCCAACTCATCGGGGATAAGGCCACGCAGCGAGACATCGTTGGTCAAACCAACAAGCAGGATATAGCCCCTCGCCTCCTCGGCGCTGATACCCTTCGGGACGTCGCCAGTTACCACCACGACCTCTGCCTCCATGTCGCAGCCCCAAGCGACATCGCCCAGCGGGATATCGTCGCGTGGGCCCAGAAAACCGTCCGATCCACCCTGATACATCAGCGGATCGTGCCAGAAACTTTCGGGCATCTCCGCACCGCGCGCCTGCCGGACCAACGCGACATGGTTCACATAGGCCGAGCCATCGGCCCATTGATAGGCTCTTGGCAATGGCGATGCCGCGTCATGTTCATGGAAGCGTTCCTTTGGGATCACATCATGTTCGAGGTCAGTGGCGAGCGCCTCCAGCCTGGGAGAAATGCGCGACCAATCATCCAGCGCGGCCTGCAGCGTCGTACAGATATGACCTGCATCGGCATACCAGGCGAGATCATTGGACACGACGACCAGTTTGCCATCTCGGCCGGACTTTAATGAGGCTAGTTTCATACGGGTTTCCTGTTGTGTTGGTTCATCATGGCCGGAATACAGGCTTGCGGCAATCGCAATATCCTGCCTAGATTGGGGAAATTGGGGAGACACAGGCTATGCGATGGAAAACGCTTGCCGCCACGCTTCTCGTTGCAACGGCTATGGCCGGTCCGTCGACCAGCCAGGTCGGTTTCAACAACCGCGAGGCGGCCGAAAATGGCTGGTCGATGGAGCAGAACCGCAGTGCGGCCTGGCACTATGCGCAGCATCGGCGCTTGTCCTCTGCGCTCGCGACACTGCAGCCCCAGCGACAGGGCATCATCGACGCCTATGTCGTTTCGATCGGTCTCGATTCCGATCCGGTATTCGGGCGCGAGGCTGGTGAAGCGCAGAAGGTGCTGACGCGCCGCTATGGAGCGACCGGTCGATCGATATTCCTTGCCGCTGGTGCCGGGAAAGAAACGATCGGTACCCCGCAAGGATCGCCGCCCAATCTGGCCACTGCACTGGCGGCGGTTGCCGCGAAAATGAATGTGAAAGAAGACGTCCTCGTCCTCTTTGCGACTACCCATGGCGACCCCAAATTGGGCCTCGTCTATCGAGATGGAAACAACGCTGTCGGCATGATCGCCCCGAAGCGCCTGGCGGCTCTTCTGGATGATCTGGGCATCCAGCGCCGCCTGATAATCCTTTCCGCCTGCTTTTCCGGTGTTTTCGTACCCGCATTCAACAGCGACCAATCGGTGGTCATCACCGCAGCTTCGTCGCAGCGAACCTCGTTCGGTTGCAACCCCGGTAACGACTGGACCTTCTTTGGTGATGCCTTTGTCAACACCGCGCTCCGCAAACCGCAGAGCCTGGAACAGGCCAATGACGAGGCGCGGTCGTTGATCCTGTTGTGGGAAGCCGGTCGCGGGCTGGTCCCCTCCGACCCGCAAATCTTCATTGGCGACAAAGCGCGGATCTGGCTCGATCCGCTTGAGGCGCGCATGCCCAAAACCGAAACACCAAAGGTCGGGCGCGCCGCCAACGAAACCACCTGACCGCACGATTATTCGGACGCTTCGATTGGTTCCTTGTGCAGCCATTCGGCGTGGCGGGGGGCTGTCTTGGTCTTGCTCCAATCATTGAGCATCATCGGCGCGACACGTTTCAGCTCGGCATATTGTTCTTCAGTGCCGATATCGCAGGCTAGTTCAAGACGATGTCCATTGGGGTCGAAGAAATAGATGGAACGGAATATGCCGTGATAGGTCGGCCCGATAACGTCAATACCGAGCGACTCGATATGCGCTTTCGCCGCTTTCAACGTATCGAAGTCCGCGACCTTAAACGCCAGATGCTGCACCCAGGCCGGGGTCTTTTCATCGCGCCCCATTTCGGGCTGGTTGGGCAGTTCGAAAAAGGCGAGCACATTTCCGCCACCGCAATCGAGGAAGATGTGCATATAGGGATCATATTCGCCGGTCGATGGCACATAATCCTCGGCAAAAGCGGTGGTGTAAGTGAAGCCCAGCACGCGGACGTACCATTCGACGGTCTCCTTCGCGTCTTGGCAGCGATAGGCAACATGGTGGATGCGGTCGGTCTTGAACGGGACGGTCATTCGGCCACCTCGAATACACCGCGCTCGATCTGGTCACGCTCGATGCTTTCGAACAGTGCCTTGAAATTGCCTTCGCCAAAGCCTTCGTCGCCGCGGCGCTGGATGAATTCGAAGAAGACCGGGCCGATTTCCGGCTGCGCAAAGATTTGGAGCAACAGGCGCGGTGTGCCGCCTTCGGTGGTACCATCAAGGAGGATACCGCGTTTTTGCAATTCGGCTGCTGGTTCGCCATGTCCCGGTAGGCGCTCTTCAAGCATCTTGTAATAGGTCTCTGGCGGCGCGGTCATGAAGGTCACACCGAGTTTCTTGAGGTTATCCCAGCAAGCGATCAGATCGTCACAGATCAGCGCGATATGCTGGATGCCTTCGCCATTATAGGCACGTAGATATTCTTCGATCTGCCCGCCCCCGGCTTTGCCTTCTTCGTTCAGCGGGATGCGGATTTTTCCATCGGGTGCGGTCATCGCCTTTGAAGTGAGACCGGTATATTCGCCCTTGATGTCGAAATAGCGGATTTCGCGGAAGTTGAAGATCCGCTCATACCAGTCTGCCCAGTGGGCCATGCGGCCGCCATATACATTGTGGGTCAGGTGATCGATTGACTTGAAACCGGCACCGACGGGGAAATGCTCGACCCCCGGCAAAAAGACGAAATCGATGTCGTAGATCGACAGCGCATCCGGGTTTTCGAGCGTGGCGTAGCGATCGACGAGGTAGATGAACGCGCCGCCGATGCCCTTGATCGCGGGGATGCGCAGTTCCATCACACCGGTCTTGCTTTCGACAGGTTCGGCTCCGCGCTCGATCGCTTCCTTGTAAGCCTTGGCCGCATCCTTGACGCGGAAGGCCATGCCGCAGGCGCTGGGGCCGTGTTCGGCGGCGAAGTAGGCAGCGGGGCTGCGGGGTTCGTAATTGGCGATCAGATTGATCTCCCCCTGCCGCCAGAGATGTACGTCCTTCGAACGATGCTGGGCTACGCGGGTGAAGCCCATGCTTTCGAATACGGGTTCGAGAATGCCTTTTTCGGGCGCACAAAACTCGACAAATTCAAAGCCATCGAGGCCGAGGGGGTTTTCAAACAGATCGGGCATGAAAAATCATCCAGAGATAACTGACCTATGTTCGGGGATTCCGAATCTTGCAGATAGTATCAATTGAAACCATTTTGCGCAAGCACGCATGACGTCAGGGCTAATCGGCCTTGCGCTCAATCTCGCGCACGCGATCACGCAACTTGGCTAGCAAGGCGGCGAGCTGCGCCGCTTCTTCATTGCCCAAAATGCCCTCAATCTCGGTCTCCACCGAAAGTGCGAGCGGGACGATCTGGTCGTATAACTCCTTGCCGACAGCGGTCAGCGCAAGGTGGTGCGAGCGACCATCGGTTTCATTCGGCGCCCGCCCGATCAACCCGCGCTCATCGAGTGCCTTCGAAGCACGATTGACCGTCACCTTGTCCATCTGCGTTGCCGCAACCAGTTCGCGCTGGGTCGCGCTACCACGTTCTCCCAGCACCGCCATCACGCGCCATTCGGGGATTTTGAGACCAAAGCGCCCGCGGTAACTGCGCGCGATCAGGTCGCTCACCGCGTTCGAGGTGATCGAAAGCTGATAAGGCAGAAATTCGCCAAGGGTGAGTTTGGAGCGGGTCATCGACGAAACGCTAATCAAATTTCCAGCTTGCGCCAAGCCAAAGGGTGCGGGGGTTGGCGCGCTCGATGATGCCTGCGCCGGAATTCGCGGCTTCGACCCGTGCATTGAACAGATTTTCGCCACGCAGCTGCAGGCGCAGACCATCGGTAATTTGATAGATTATCTTGGCGTCAACGGTGATTGCATCGCCAAGGCGGCGAACGTTTGCATCATCCTCAAACTGGCGGCCAAGGTAGCGTAGCGACGCGGCTGCCTCAAAGTCATTGCTGATATACTCAAGCTCACTTCGCGCGAAATGCTTGGGCACCTGTGCCGGACGTAGTCCGGCAAGTGGCAAGGCAAGCCCGCTACTTCGCACCCCGGCATCAACAAAAGCATAGCCGAAGCGGGCATTTAAATAATCGGTGATTGCAATGCTCGCGTCAAATTCGAAACCCTTGCTTACAATCGCATCCAAATTCTGTCGCTGCCGATAGGCTCCTCCTCCAGCAACGAAACCGACGCCAGGAAAATTCCCCGGCCCTTGCCCCAATGTGACATTGGCAATCGCATCGTCGAGCCGATTATAAAAGACTGTCGCCCATAACCCGCCATTGCCGGGTTCATATGCGATGCCTGCCTCGATGCCCTTGATCCGTTCTGGCTTCAGCGCTTCATTTGCGGCGGTCGCGTCCGCACCGACACGAAATGGACGATACAGTTCGTTGAGTGTCGGTAGGCGCCAGCCGCGATAGGCCGAACTGCGGATGGTCAGATCATTGCCGATCTGCCAACCAATCCCCACGCGCCCAGTCCATTCGGTGCCACTACGGTCGGCGAAGCGGTCATCGGAACGGACTGTGCCGCCAATATTGACCTCTCGCCGAAAGCCGTCAGTGATGGTCCAGCGATCAAGCCTGCCGCCAGCCGATAATGTGAGAGCATCGCTAGGCTGGTAGCTCAATTCGGCAAAGCCGCCATAGCTGTCGGTCTGCCCCCCCGCCGTGCGAAAGCGCGTAGGAGCACTGGCGACATAGGTGAAAAACTCACGCGTCTCCCCACTCGTCCGCCGCCATTCGCCGCCGAGGCGCAATTCGACCTGTTCACCAACCGGCGGACGCACCTCAAAGCGTGCACCCAACCCCGTTGAGGGTGTCGCGAATTGATCTAGCGTTTGGGCGACGCTGTTGCGATTGGCCGCAATTGCGCCGAATTCAGACCCGAATTCGCGCAACTGGATATATCCGGTCGCGGACCATTGCCAATCACCGGTCCGGTCAACCAGCCGCACGCTTGCATCAACGCCGCTATTGCTGTTGTCGCTGAAATCGACCCCGCGATCGCGGGTATCGGTGAAGGCGCGCAGATTGGCTTGTAACTCGGTCGAAGCGTTGAGTGGAGCAACCCCGCGCAAAGATAGCCCGGCCTGTTCGTATGGCGCGCGCCGATCAACCGCTCCACGCTGGCTTTCGATGATGGGAGCGAAGCCGTCGCCACGGGCATAGCTTGCCGCTGCCGCAATCGATCCACCGCCGAGCTTGCCCGAATAGTTCGCCTTGCCATCGATGCTGTTGCGGCTACCGTAGGCCAGCGCGAGATTGGCGGCCTCACGATATTGAACGCTGTCGAGTTCAATCACACCGGCAAGTGCGCCTGGCCCGGCGCTGGGTTGCCCGCCGCCTTTGCGGACGCGAATGCTTGCAAGATTGAGCGCATCATAGCCGGGCCAACTGACCCAACCACCAAAGGGGTCGGCCTGCGGCACATCATCGAGAAACAAGACTGCGCGCGACGACGCATTGCCGCCAAGCCCGCGCATCGTGACACCTTGGCTGGTCGGGTTGGCCGAGCGTGCATCGGACCGGCGGAATTGCTGTAAGCCATTGACCGCCAGCAACGCATTTTCAATCCGTTCGCCCGGCATTTGAGGCAAAGCAACCGTACTGGAATCTTCGGTCAGGTCACTTTTGGCATCGGGTAACCTTCCGGTCACCACGATGATGTCATTCGCAGAAATCACGGCAACGGGCAGAAAGTCAGGCCGTTCGATCCTGTGTCCGTAGTGAACCAGTTCGCGATCGATCCGCTCCAGTTCCTCGCACTTAGCATCACATGTCTGCGCATAAGCAGGGTTGGAGAAAGCTAACAAGGGCGGGATGCAAGCATAACTCAAACGTCGAAAAACGATTTCCCACCTCAGAACTTCGTCATTCCCGCGAAGGCAGGAATCCATCGCCTGAACTGTCGTTTTGCACCGCATCATTGGTTGAAACCGATGATACAGGTGATGGATTCCCGCCTTCGCGGGAATGACGAATGCAGAGGAGTGGAGCAAGTGTGCTGTTTCATTCGGGCTTCACCGCCTCCGGCGCTGCCTTGGCGAAGGCTTCTATCTCACGCAGTGCCGCATCTATCCGCACCAGTTTCGGAAACGCCTCCAGCGACGTATCAAACCGCCGCCCATTAGCCATTTGCGGGACGAGGCAGACGTCGGCAAGGTTGGGCTGCGCGCCGCCGAACAGGCCGCTTTCGGGTGCCATCGCTTCCAGCGCAGTGAAGCCCTCGACAATCCAGTGGCGATACCAGTCCGCAGTCGCGGCTTCATCTGCCCCGAATTGCGATTTCAGCCGACCAAGCACGCGCAAATTATTCAGCGGGTGGATATCCGCCGCGATCACCAGCGCCTGCGCCAAAGTCTTCGCCCGCTCCGCCGGGTCGGGCGACACCATCGGCGGATCGGGATAGTTGGCGTCCAGATAGTCGATGATTGCCAGGCTTTGCGTCAAATCATGTCCGTCGATCGACAGCATCGGCACAAACCCCTGCGGGTTGCGCGCCACATATTCGGGTTTCTTGTGCGAGGCATCGAGCAGGTTCGTGGGGACAGCTGTGTAGGCCACGCCCTTCAAGTTGAGCGCGATGCGAACGCGGTAGCTGGCGGAGGAACGCCAATAATCGAACAGGATGATGTCGGACATTTTCTAGCTCCGCAGCTTCCAGCCCGAACGGAGCAGCGCGTAGGCAATGATGCCCAGAACCAGATTGATGCCGAGCAACAACAGGCCGCCAAACAACACCGGGCTGTCAGCCGTGCCGATAAAGCCATAGCGGAAGCCCGAAATCGCATAGAAAAACGGGTTGGCATGGCTGACTGCCTGAAATGCGGGTGAAAGCTTGTCGACCGAGTAAAATGTACCCGACAGCAAGGCAGCAGGCGCCACGACAAAATTGGCAATCGCGGCCGCATGATCGAATTTTTCAGCCCAGATCGAGGTGATTACACCGATGAGCGCGAGCAATGTCGATCCCATCAGGCCGAACCAGAACACCGCCCCATAATGGGCGGGCGTTACTCCGACCCCCGGCCATAGCGCCATCGCCAGCCAGACGGCAAAGCCCACCATGATCGCGCGGGTGACCGCAGCCCCGACCATCGCAATCAGCAATTCGAGGTTCGACAGTGGCGGCATCAGATAATCGACAATCGTCCCCTGGATCTTGCCGACCAGCAGAGAGAAGCTACTATTCGCAAAGCTATTCTGCATCATCCCCATGATGATCAGCCCCGGCGCGATGAAATCGGCAAAGGGCACGCCCAGCACCGAAGGCTTCACACCGCCCAACGCGACCGTGAAGATGATCAGATACAAAAGCGTCGTGATCGCGGGTGCCCAGATGGTCTGCAACTGCACCTTCATGAAGCGGCGCACTTCTTTCAGATACAGGGTTTTCAGGCCGATCCAGTTGACGGTGCGGATCAAGCGTTCGGCAGGTTCGGCTTGAACCTCGGCAGCGGCGACATTAGATTTGTTGCTAGTCATCGCACAATCGACTATCGGCTTGCCCCTTGCGCGGCAAGGCGCTTTTATATGTTGCAGCCAATAGCGCCGCTTTTAATGTTTTGGAGTTTTCGATGTCCTGGACCGACGAACGGATCGACCGCCTGAAAACCATGTGGGAAAAGGGCCTGACCGCCAGCCAGATAGCTGACGAGTTGGGCGGGGTAAGCCGCAACGCCGTGATCGGTAAGGCCCACCGTCTTGGTCTCAAATCGCGTCCGTCACCGGTGAAGGCCAATGAAGGCGAAGCGAAACCTGCGCCCAAGCCCAAGGCAAAGCCCGTCGAAAAGGCAGCGGCGCCGCGCGCATCCGCGCCTTCGTCGGGGTCAACCGAGCGCGTCATCCCGACTTATGCGACGCCCAGCGTCCCGCAGCCGCGTACCGATATGCCCAAGATCGTCTCGATCGGCCCCGGCGGCTTCATGCGCCAGGGCCCCGGCGATCAGCAGGCACCGATCCCCCCTGCCCCGCCGCGCCGTCTGGTTCCGGCCAAGCCGAGCCCCGAAATCGCCGACAAGACCAGCCTGCTTGATTTGAGCGACCGCGTCTGCCGCTGGCCGATGGGCCATCCGGGTGAGCCCGATTTCCATTTTTGCGGCGAAGCGGTGAACCCCGGCTTCCCTTATTGCGTCGAACATTGCGGCCGTGCCTATCAGGCGCAATTGCCGCGTGGCGTCCGCCGCGCGCCGCCGCCGATGCCTTTTGGCGGCCCGCGGGTCCGCTGATAGCCAGTGCTGATAGCTGGGCCGCGTGACCAGTCGCCCGCATCCCTTTGCTGACCTGATCGATCTTGCCGTCACCCCTGACGGCAAGGGCGGCAGCACAGCAACCCTCACCGCCGAACCCAAGCATATGAACCCCCATGGCGTGGTGCATGGTGCGGTGATCTATGCGCTCGCCGATACCGGAATGGGCGCGGCGCTGTACCCGACGCTGGAAGCCGGGCAGGCCTGTGCGACAATCGAGATCAAGATCAGCTATTTCCGCCCGGTGAGCGGCGGCGAAATCCGGTGCGCGACGCAGATCGATAATAAAGGCCGCAGCATCGCGCACCTCACCTCGCGGATCGAACAGGGCGGAAAACTGGTCGCGCTGGCAACCGGGAGCTTTGCGATCTTGGCGGTACCCCCGGGGAAAGCCTGACTTTACCGATTTCCACAGAGGAAAGCCGCGTCACGGTTGCACGGGGGACTCCGCCGCGCCTATAGCGTCAGTCATGAGTGAAGACCTGTTCGGCGGAGCAATGCCCGCCGGTTCCGAATCTGGCGGTTATGATGCTTCGGCGATCGAGGTTCTGGAGGGGCTGGAACCCGTCAGGCGGCGCCCGGGCATGTATATCGGCGGCACTGACGAGCGTGCTTTGCACCATCTCGCCGCCGAAGTTCTCGACAACAGTATGGACGAAGCGGTTGCCGGCCATGCTACGCGTATCGAAATTATGCTCGGCGTGGGCAACCGCCTTACCATAGCGGACAATGGCCGCGGCATCCCGGTCGATCCGCACCCGAAATTCCCTGGCAAGTCGGCACTCGAGGTCATCATGACCACGCTCCATTCGGGCGGCAAGTTCGAGGGCAAGGCCTATGCCACATCGGGCGGCCTGCACGGTGTGGGTGTGTCGGTGGTCAACGCTTTGTCGACCGACACCGTCGTCGAAGTGGCGCGCAACAAGCAGCTTTACCGCCAGCGCTTCTCATGCGGGGCAGCGCTGGGCGGGCTTGAAGAGCTAGGCCCGACACCCAACCGGCGTGGCACGACCATCGCCTTCACGCCCGATCCGGAAATCTTTGGCGCCGATGCGAAGTTTAAACCCGCCCGTTTGTTCCGCCTGGCCCGTTCGAAGGCCTATTTATTCGCCGGTGTTGAAATCCGCTGGAAGTGCGATCCGGAGTTGGCGAGCGAGGAGGTGCCGCAAGAGGCGGTTTTCCAGTTCCCCGGTGGGCTTGCCGATCACCTGAAGGAACAGCTTGGTAGCCGCAATTGCGTCACCAGCGAATTTTTCCACGGCAACCAGACCTTCCCTGACGATCAGGGCCGCGTCGAATGGGCGGTGGCATGGCCGCTTTATTCGGACGGCAGCTATAGCTGGTATTGCAACACCATCCCCACCCCCGACGGCGGTACGCATGAAGCGGGTGTTCGCGCCGCGCTGACGAAAGGCCTGCGTGCCTTTGGCGAGCTGGTGGGCAACAAGAAGGCGGCGCAGATCACCGCTGACGATATTTTCAATGAAGCCGAGCTGATGCTTTCGGTCTTCATACGCAATCCGCAATTCCAGAGCCAGACCAAGGACCGTTTGACCTCGCCCGAAGCCGCGCGGCTCGTCGAGAATGCGGTTCGCGACCATTTCGACCATTTCCTCACCGACAATATGGAACGCGGCAAGGCGATGCTCGGCTTCATCCTCGAAAAGGTTGAGGACCGGCTGAAGCGCAAGGCCGAGCGCGAGGTGAAGCGCAAGACCGCAACCAGCGGCAAGAAAGTCCGCCTGCCCGGCAAGCTGACCGACTGTGCATCGGATGACCCCAACGGCACCGAACTCTTCATCGTCGAAGGTGACAGCGCGGGCGGCAGCGCCAAACAAGCACGCGACCGCAAGACGCAGGCAATCCTGCCGATCCGCGGCAAGATATTGAACGTCGCTTCGGCAACGATGGATAAAATCCGCGCAAATCAGGAAATCGCCGACCTCGGCCTCGCATTGGGCTGCGGCACGCGCAAGGATTGTGACCCCGATAATCTGCGTTACGACCGGATCATCATCATGACCGACGCCGATGTCGACGGCGCGCATATTGCGACGCTGCTGATGACCTTTTTCTTCCAGGAAATGCCTGCGATCGTCGAGCGCGGCCATCTCTACCTCGCCCGCCCGCCGCTCTATCGCCTGACCGCGGGCAGCCAGAGCGCCTATGCGCAGGATGACGCGCATCGTGCCGAACTGGAAGCTACTGTGTTCAAGGGCAAGAAGGTCGAGGTCGGCCGGTTCAAGGGGCTGGGCGAGATGAACCCGGGACAATTGCGCGAAACGACGATGGATCCGAAAACCCGCTCGCTGATCCGCATCACCCTGCCGCATGAATATCAAAAGCAGGCGGCGGTGAAGGAACGGGTCGATCAGTTGATGGGCAAAAGCCCCGAAGCCCGCTTCCGTTTCATCCAGGAACATGCGACAACGCTCGACGAGGAAGCCATCGACGCCTGAGGAGGATTTATGCGCAAGTTTCGGACCATTGCCCTGTTGCTTGCCCTTCCGATTGTGCTGCCCGCGACTTCGGCATCGGCCAACGAACCGAAGATTGTAACCGAACTTTCGCCAGCATCGACGTTCGACATGCGCGTCGAACAATTGGTGCCGGTGCTGAATGGTGAGGTGGCACCCGAATCGTTTTTCGCATCGAGCTTTCTGGCCGCGGTCCCGCCAGCGCAGATCAAGGCGATTTCGGACAGTTTCGTAAAACAACATGGCAAGGCGCTGTCGGTTTCGGCCGTGCAGCGCAACGGGCCGAATAACGCCGTACTTCAAGTCGAATATGAAAAAGCAACTGCAACTATCGAAATAACAACAGAAGCTGTACCACCATTCAAAGTCGCTGGCCTTCTCGCAAAGGGATTTGCGGTCAAAGGCGACAGCATCGAAAAAATCGAAGCTGATTTCAGGGCGCTGCACGGATCAAGTGGGTTCATCGTCCAGAAACTGACGGACAGCGGGGCTGTTACGCAACATGCGTTGAACCCCGACAAACAGTTCGCAACCGGTTCGACTTTCAAGCTCTATGTGCTCGCCGAGTTGGCGAGCCAGGTGGCAAGCGGACAGCGCCGCTGGTCCGATGTGGTGCCATTGGGTGTACGCAACCACAGTTCAGCCGGCACGCAAAACTGGCCGCTCGACACGCCGGTGACTTTGCAAACGCTCGCCACTTGGATGATTTCGGTTAGCGACAATGCGGCAACGGATGCGTTGATGCGCGAACTGGGTCGCGATGCCGTTGAAGGCAAGCTGGCGAGTATCGGCCATAGCGCACCCGACAAGGCATTGCCGATGCTGACCACAGTCGAGGCCTTTGCGCTCAAAAGCAATCCGGCGCTCCGCCAACGGTTTGAGAAAGCCACCGAGGCCGGGCAGCGCGAACTGCTGGCCAGCGAACGCGCTGCGCTTTCTTATGGCGCGATCGACATGTCGCAATTGGGATCTGGCCCGGTCGCCATTGAAAGCATCGAATGGTCCGCCTCGCCCGAAGACACAGCCTTGCTGCTCAACAATCTGCGCCGGAGCAACAGCCAGACAGCGCGCGACGTGATGGCGGTGAACAGCGGCATTGGCCAAGCAGCTGCCGGAAAATGGCGCTATCTCGGCTATAAGGGTGGCTCTGAGCCCGGCGTAATCTCGATGAGTTTCCTGGCACAATCTAAGGCTGGCGAATGGTATGCGATTTCGGGAAGCTGGAATGATCCGGCGAAGGAAGTCGACAATAATGCATTTGCGCAACTGATGACCCGGCTGGTTGACAGCGTAGCTGGCAATTAGGGCAGCTTTTTAAGCGCTTCCATCGCATCGGCAGCCAGCGATTTCAGGGCATCCGCGCCACTGGCTTGCGCATTGACATATATGGCCGACAAGAAAGCCGTAACATTATGCCGTCGCGCCAGCCCTGCTTCGGACTGGAAGGCGTTGTCCCAACTGCCTAACGCACCCGGACCGGCAAATTGCGCGAGCCATTCGGTCCATTCCTGATCGGTAAAGACACCGCGCTGCGCGATGAACAGGATGGGACGTGCCAATCGCTCCGGTTCTCCGGTAACATAGCTGGCACTGGCAGGCGCAACCTGCACCGCTATCGCGTCGCGCATACGGGCCAGATCCTCTTTACCGACTGCCGGATTCAGCGCCAACTGCATCATCAGGTCAGCTGTATGGGCAACTGCATGGCGATAGCCGCCAACCTTGTCGAAGCCCCGATAATCCTTGATGGATCGCATATAATCGACCGCTGCACTAACCATTTGCGCCCGTTGTTCCGGCGTCATCCACGCTTTCACCCGATCGGTGCGCGCGATTTCGGAGAGGTTGAGTGCCGCAAATGGGCGGCGAAAGCCAGATTTGTCGGGTTCCACCAACTGCGCCTGCAGCTTGGCCGAAAGCTGCGCCAATGTCGCGTTGTTGATCAGGCCTTTGCGCAAAAAATGCTGGGTCGCTTCGAAGGCAATTCCGTCGCGGACTTCCGGATCGACCACTCCATTACAATCCGCAAGCGCAAGGACAAAGCGATTGCGCTCGGCTTCATCATCAATCTGCCATCCGGCACTTTTCAGCGCCTGAAGTGCCGCCTTATTCTTTCCAAGCGGGGCGCATGTCTCCGCTTTGGCTGCAAATGCCGCATCCGGCGAAGCGACAGCGAACATGGAACATGCGAGCAAGGCCAAACCGATGGTTCGCATGCGATCCTCCATTCAACCGGTTAGCGCCTCAACCAGCGCCTTGACCTTTTTCTGCCGCCATTGCGGCAAAGGCGCGATCAGCCAGTAAGCGAGGCGATGTTCCTGTGCATTGTCCAATGCGCGCACACGTCCGGCAGCCAGATCGGCCTCCGCTAGCAAATGAGGGACACAGGCCTTGCCAAGCCCGATAGCGGCGGCATCAATGGCCAAACCGGCATCGCCAAGCCGAAGCGCGGCCGTGCCCTCTTCGAGCGGACAACCGGGCCAACCTATCGGCGTTTCCGCCCCGCCATCGGGAGCCGCGACGGAAACAAAAGCCCCAGCCGCCAACTGCGCGCCTTCATGCTCGCCCGGCCCGTCGGTCAGGCGAATGGCGAGGTCAAGATTGGCCTCTGTAAAGTCGATCTCATTGTCCGCAGCAATCAGCGTGAACTGCAGATCGGGATTGTTTGCGCCATATTTGGCCAGCCGAGCCGTCAACCACTTCGCAGTAAAATCGCGGGGGGCGGCGATGGTGAGCGAATTGGACGTCTGCCCTGACTGCATCGCCCGCACCGATTCCTCGAACTGCAAAAAGCCCGCGCGCAAGGCATCAAGGCCCTTTTCGGCTTCGGGCGTCAGTTCCAGCCCCTTGGGCGTGCGGCGAAAGAGGACAACGCCGAGCATGTCCTCGAGTGCACGGATTTGCTGGCCGACCGCCGCTGGCGTGACTGCAAGCTCATCCGCCGCCTTGGTAAAGCTCAGATGCCGCGCCGCCGCATCGAACACGCGCAGGCCGTTCAAGGGTAGATGCGTGCGCTTCATCGGGCGGTTGCAGGCGCGACCAGTTTGAAACGCGGGATTTCGACAAGGAAGGTCGACCCGTCGGCTCGAATGAAGCGGTAATGCCCTTCCATGATACCCGAAGGCGTCGGCAGCGGGCAGCCCGAAACATAGTCATGGCTGCCATCGGGCTTGAGCAAGGGCTGTTCGCCCACAACGCCATCGCCATCGACATGGTTCACCCCGCCATGGCCATCGGTGATTTTCCAATGCCGCGTCAGCAACTGCACCGGATCGTCGCGGTGGTTTTCGATGCGGATATGGTAAGACCAGAACCAGCGGTTTTGCGCAGGGTTCGACTGCTCATCCAGAAAATTGGTGACCACGCGGACGGTTACGCCCTCGGTCGTTGCATGTTCATCAAAAAGCGCGTCGAGAATCAAAGACCCACCTTCCGCAATGCCTGATCCAGATCATCTATCAGATCGAGCGGATCTTCCAGCCCGATATTGATGCGCAGCATGCCTTCTTCAACCCCCATGATTTCGCGCTGCTCGGCAGAGACGCTGTAATGGGTGGTCGAGGCGGGGTGACAGCACAAGCTGCGGCTATCGCCGATATTGTTCGAAATATCGACCAGTTCGAGCGCATTGAGCAACGCCATCGCCTGCTTGCGGCCGCCGTCGAGTACAAAGCTGAAAATCGGTCCGCACGCCTTCATCTGGCTCATCGCCAAATTGTGCTGCGGGTGACTGGCAAGCCCCGGGTGCAGCATTTTGGGTACGCGGCCCTCAAGGAATTTGCCAACTGCCAGCGCATTTTCAGACTGGCGAATCGCGCGCAGTTCGAGTGTTTCGAGGCCCTTGTGCACCACCCAGGCGTTGAAGGGCGAACAATTGGGCCCGGTGTTGCGCTGGAAAGGCAGCAGCACATCGTTGATCCATTTTTCCGAACCGCAAACCGCGCCGGCGAGCACCCGGCCCTGCCCGTCCATCAGCTTGGTGGCGCTATAGGCGACAACATCGGCACCAAAATCCATCGGCCGCTGCAACACGCTGGTCGCGAAGGCATTATCAACCACGGTTGTAATGCCATGTTCTTTCGCCAACCCGCAGACATAGGCCATGTCGACAATGTCCATCGTCGGATTGGCCGGGGTTTCGAAGAAGAAGACCTTGGTGTTCGGCTGGATCGCCGCCTTCCACGCATCATTGTCGCGCGCGTCGATGGTGGTGGTAGTGATGCCCCAGCGTGGCAGCAGACTGTCGGTCAGCCAGCGGCACGACCCAAAGGCTGCGCGCGCGGCAACCACATGGTCGCCCTGGCTCAATTGGCACAGCAAGGCCGTGGTCATTGCCGCCATGCCCGTCGCCTGCATCCGGCACGCCTCGGCACCTTCCATCAGCGCGATACGTTCCTCGACCATTGCGACGGTCGGGTTTTGCAGGCGGCTATAGGTCATGCCCTGCTGCTCACCGGCAAAGCGCGCGGCAACGGTTTCCGCATCGTCATAAGTATAGCCAGACGACAGGAACAGCGCTTCCGAAGTCTCGCCATGCTCGCTACGCCAGATGCCGCCGCGCACAGCCTGCGTGGCAGGCCGCCATTTAGAGGTGATTTCGCGATTGAGGCCGGTGGTTTTCTTCATGGGTCGCTTTTCGGCTGGAGAAGGCTTCAGGTCAATGCTGCGAGAACGGCATCGCCCATTTCGCGCGTGCTGTGGTTGCCACCCAGATCACGTGAACGCGCGCCGGCGGCAAGTGCTGCGGTTACCGCCGCCTCGATGCGGTCTGCAGCCTCGGCCTGCCCGAGCGAGTAACGCAGCATCATTGCGGCCGACAGGATTGTCGCCAGCGGATTGGCTTTGCCCTGCCCGGCAATGTCGGGGGCGCTGCCGTGGATCGGTTCGTACAACCCTTTCTTGTCGATATTGAGCGTGGCGCTGGGCAGCATGCCTATCGAACCCGCGCACATGCTCGCCTGATCGGAGAGGATATCGCCAAACAGATTGCCGGTGACGATAACGTCGAACTGGCCGGGATTGCGCACCAGCTGCATCGCGGCATTGTCGACATACATATGGCTGAGCGCGACGTCGGGGTAAGCCTTCGCCGTTTCAATCACCACATCGCGCCAGAGCTGGCTTGTTTCAAGGACATTGGCCTTGTCGACCGAGCAAAGCTTTTTGCCGCGCGCCATCGCGGTTTCAAAACCGAAGCGCGCAATGCGGCGCACTTCGTCTTCGTCATAGGACATGATGTCATAGCCTTCGCGCTTGCCATCGGCGGTAGTGCGCATGCCCTTTTCACCAAAATAGACATCGCCGTTGGTTTCGCGCACGATCACCATGTCGATCTGGCTGGCAACTTCGGGGCGCAATGCCGAAGCATCGGCGAGTTCGGGGAACAGTTTGGCAGGGCGCAGGTTGGCGAACAGTTCCAGTTCTTTGCGCAGCCCGAGAATGGCCTGTTCGGGGCGCAAATGGCGCTCGAGCGCATCGCAATCGGGATCGCCCACGGCGCCGAACAGGATGGCGTCAGCGCGCTTTGCGAGATCGAGTGTGGCTTGCGGCAGAGGATGTCCGCTCGCCTTGTAAGCCGCGCCGCCTACCAGTCCTTCTTCAAACTCCAGATCGGGTAGTGCAAGTGCCTCCAGCACACGACGCGCTTCGGCGATGACTTCGGGACCGATCCCGTCTCCGGGGAACAAGGCTATCAACATTTCAACTTACCTATTTGAAACGTCACCCTGAACTTGTTTCAGGGTCCATTTCGCCTCTTCACCCTTCGGGTTCGGTTGATAGATGGATGCTGAAACAAGTTCAGCATGACGGCAACTGAACTTGGAAAGGCCTTTGCCGCCTCAAAGCCCCTTATGCAACCGCCCTTTTCAGCCGGTCGACCAGCCTTTCACGCGCAGCCATCACATCGGCGCGCTTTTCACCCAGAACATGCAGGAGTAGCGCCTCGCGTTGCGAAGCCATCGCCTTGAGCGCGGCCGCGGTTCCTTCGCCCGCGACAAGGTCTTCACCGCCATAGCCGAGTTCGGACAGCAACAAAGCCTCATAACGCGCCATCGCCGGGGCCCAGCCGCGCGCTGCGGGGGCGAGTTCCACCGCAGCCAGCAAACCATCAAGCGCCGAAAACAGCCGCGGATAGGGATAGGCTTCGGGAACCGCGCTCGCCGTCAATGTGCAGGCCCATTCGATTGCCGCCGCCGCCAGCGGTTCGCCCAGCAAATGCGCGCGGCTGTGCACTGGCTCCACCGAAAGCGAAGCCAATTGGCCGACAACACGCGCCCGCCATTCGCCTTTGACGACATTTCCGGGGATGAGCACCGGTCGCAGCACCCGCCCGCGCGCGCCCTGCACATAGCCGGCGAGCAGGCCATGCTCCTCGGTCATGCAGCGCACAATCGCTCCGACCTCGCCATGCGGGCGGACGGCGCAGATTATCGCCTGACCCGCACTGTGCTGCATCTCAGCCTTTCAGCCAGCGTGCCCGGGCAGCGGCTAGCGAGGCATATTTGGGACTGTCATTGGCGAGTTTGGCCAGCATCGTCGCGCGGAGCTTGGGCAGCAGACCGGGTGTCGCCAGAGATGCCCTACCCTCCATCAACTCGACAGACAGCGCCGCATCATGCGGATCAACCGGATTTTCCGCCTCACGGATGAGCATGCCGAGCGCATTCATCGCCACCGCCGCCATGAATTTTTCGCGACCAGCTGACTTGGCCTTCACGCCGGTATCGACCCACTCGCGGATAGCCTCCAGCAACTCTACTGCAGAAGGCTCACCCGCGCGGCGCACCGCTGGCGCAGCCAGCAAGTCGATTGGCCGACGTTCTGCTTCAGGGGCATCGTCCTCCAGCAATAGCAGCAGATCAACTTCATTCTCGCTCGTACGTCGGCCAATAACCGCGCGTTCGAGGTTGCGGTCTGCGCCCAAGCGCCAGATTTCCGCCATCTGCATACAACCCAACGCCCACCAGAGCGTGCGGTACACAAGCCAGAAACGGAACCGCGCACGATCAACCTTGCCGCCCCCCGAAGCTTCATAGGATGCAAAGAGGGTATCAAGGTCGCTTGCCCCGAAAGCCGGTTTATCAAAATGGCCAAAGCGCCAAACCGCCATGCAGCCATAGGCAAGATCCTCATGCGCGTCGCCCCAATGTGCCAATTCCCAGTCGAGCACCGCGGCAAGCCCGTTGGCATCGGCCATCACATTGCCCATACGAAAATCGCCATGCACCAGCACCGGCTCGGCTGGCGGGGGCAGATTATCCTCGCACCAACGGATAGCGAGCGCGACCACCGGCCGGTCACCACCATAGGTCAGGAAACGCTTCTTGAGTTCCGCCAATGCCGCAGCCGTATCCATATAAGGGATGGGAATATCCGGCGTTGGCTTGATCGCGTGGATACGCGCCAGTTCGCGCGCGATATCATGGACCAGCGATGCGGGTGGATCGGCCAATATCTTCGCCGGGTTCACCTCCGCCTCGACACGGTACATGATGTAGCCGGTGCCTAGATCGTCGGCGGCGGTCAGTTCGCCAACCACCTCGGGCGCGAGCACGCCGCCGCGATGCGCAGTGCGCACCAATTCCGCCTCGACATCATGGCCGAACGAGCGCCCTTCCATGAAGGCTGCAGACGGCGCACGGCGCAGGACATAGCCTTTGCCCGCGCGATCAAAAGACCAGCTTTCCATATTGGCACCGCCCGATAAGCGACCCAGATTTTCCACCGGGGCGCCATCGCCAACGATGCGGTCCATCACTGCCGCCAGCTTGGTCTGGAATTCATCCATAGGGTTTTTGATAGGCGCGGCGTCTGTCATGGCAAGCGAAAGCTCATTTGTTGCTCCAATAGTCGAATGCTTTTTGCTGGTGCCGGGCAAGATATCGACGCGCGGCCGGACCTTCCCAAGCCTCGCTATAATCATGCCTCGACACCCACCAGCCCTGCCCCGGAAGTCGGTCACCTTCGCGCACAACAAGACAAGCGAGCGCGGGTTCGCCGCGCTGCTCTGCAGCGGTATCAATTGCGTCGAGCGTTTTGCACAAGGCGCGCATCTTGGGCCGTGTAAATCGAAACCCCAAGGCCATCAGCAATTCGGAATAGCTCATCGCGCGCCCATCACGGGCGGCCTGTTGCAGGATCGCAGTGATCCCTCGAACATCGGCCAGCCGGTTGGCATCATCCGGCCCGTCGTCAAGGAATGGATTGTCCATCTTGCGCCTGAAATGCGTTCAGCGACCAACAGGCTTGGTACGGATGTTTAGCTGGCCTGCCAGCCCTGCCTTGCGGTGCTTCTCGATCGCTTGATATTCGGGAGACTGCACCATCTGCTGCATGGTAGCGAGTGAGGGATATTCGGCAAGCGCGACCATGTCCCACAATTCCTCGACCTCGCCGAGTAACAAGCCTGTCACCGGCCCTGCATAGACCTGACGTCCGCCGACGGCGGCAAGGCAGGCCTGCACCGCCGCGCCATAGCGGGCATAGGCCTGCGCACCCGTCAAATCCGCATCCGAACCATCTTCATATTCGGCCTTGGGTTTGAATTTAAGCAGGTTGACCATGACAAAGGCACCATCTTCTGCCGATCCGAAAAAGGCTCCAGCCTGTTCCATCGACGGAAACACCGCGTTGCTTACCTGCATGATTTCGCTCCTCCTCTCACTCCGGAGACAAGGTTTAATCGTGCGATTAAAAATGGCAAGCAGCGATTTTAGCCTCGCTTTGGCTTGGACCAATATATCCGGAAATGCAGGAAATGGTGGGCGATACAAGGTTCGAACTTGTGGCCCCACCCGTGTGAAGGGTGTGCTCTACCGCTGAGCTAATCGCCCACTCTGCCAAACAGGAGCGCGCCTTTGCCAGAGCTTTCACCCCTGTGCAAGCGATTATCCCGTCAGGTTACAATCTTGATATGCGGTTCCCTCGAACCCGGTTTCTCTTCGAAATCACGGCCCAGCCCGATGAATATTGTGTCGACAATCAGGCTCAGTTTCTCTTCGGACAATTTGTGATCGAGATACAGCAGCGCCTCCGGGTTGCAGTAGACCTGAACCATCTGGTTGATCAGCGATACCGCATCATCGATCGACAGATCGGGCAGATAACCCTCATCCATCGCCTGCACGACAATTTCAGACAGATAATGATCGCCAAGGTCGACATAGCCCTTCACCACCTCGAAATGCTGGTCGCCCAGTTCGAGATAGCTTTTGAACATGTCCGGGTCTTCCCGAAATTGATCGCGCATCAATACGAAGCGGCGCGCAAAAAACTGATACATTTTTTCCCGCGACGGCAGATCGGCGGCAATAACCTCTTCCATTATCGCTATTTTGGGAGCGAACCATCGCCCCGCCGCTGCCTCAAGTAGGGCCTCTTTATTTTCAAAGAAACGATACAGATTGGCCGGCGACATGCCAGCAGCTGCGGCCAATTCTGTCATCGACAGATCTACCCCGCCGCGCTTGCGCACCAGCTCTTCACAAATGTCGAGCAATTCCTGCCGACCGGCTTCGATATCCGTTTGCGGACGAGCCATAACACCTTCCCAAAAAAAACCGGCCCTGTATTGCCCGATTAAAACGTTTTTCTGATTATGCGTATTAAAGCTTCATTATTCAATGTCGTCGAAGGGGAGCGCTGGCTGCGCACCGATGAAAGGTTCTGCAGCAGCGTCAGTCCGAAGATTTTGGCCGGATTGGTCAATTCCACTCAAAGTCAGCCCCAGCAACCGCACCCCCATTTCGGCAGGTAGTATCTGTTCAAGCAGCGCATGGCCAATGGCCGAAAACTCTGCCCGATCCTGCACATTGCGCGTCAGGCTCTTACTGCGGGTAATAGTGCGGAAATCGGAAAAGCGCGCCTTGAAAACAACGGTTCGCCCCCGGGTTCCGCTGATTTCGATCCGTTTCCAGACAATATCGACAATCTCATCGAGTGCGGCGCGCAGTTCTTCGTTTGAGCGTTTATCCTCAAAATAGGTCAATTCCCCACCAAGCGACTTGCGTTCGCGCGACGGGTTGACGCGCCGGTTATCAATCCCGCGCGCCGCCTTGAAAAGATAACCACCCGAGCTGCCGAAATTGCGGTGCAACCATTCCTCGCTCATCGCGCGCAAGTCGGCACCGGTGCGAATGCCCAGACGCTCCATTTTCTCGGCTGTACGCGGGCCGACGCCATGGAATCGACGCACGGGCAAGGTTAAAACAAAATCAGCTCCTTGCTCGGGTAGGATGATGCACAGACCGTCGGGCTTGTTCTGATCACTCGCCAGTTTGGCAATAAATTTGTTGTAGCTGACCCCGGCGCTCGCGGTCAGACCGGTTTCCTCGCGGATCGCTGTACGGATTGCCTTGGCAATTTTGACTGCCGAGCCGATGCCCTGCTTGTCTTCGGTAACGTCGAGATAGGCCTCATCCAGCGCCAACGGTTCGATCAGGTCGGTGTGACGCGCAAATATCTCGCGGATCTGCCGCGACACGCTGCGGTAAACTTCAAAGCGTGGCTTGACGAATACCAGATCAGGACAGCGGCGTTGCGCCGTGACCGAAGGCATGGCAGATTTCACGCCAAATTTTCGGGCTTCATAGCTGGCAGCGGCCACTACACCGCGTTTCGAAGAACCACCAACGGCGACTGGCCTGCCCTTTAGCGCAGGATTGTCCCTTTGCTCGACCGATGCATAAAAGGCATCCATATCGACATGGATGATTTTGCGAACCGGGGGCCCCTCGTCCGTCATCAGTCGCGCCGATCAATAGCCTTCGTTGTACATCGCCTTTTTCTTTGCGGTCAGTTCGCGGGGTACATCTATCCGTCGCATCTGCATCAGCGATGCCCGCGCGCCGCAACTGGCGAAATCGCTGCTACCCGGATACTCCTCTTCGGTGGGGTGGCCGCTTGCAGGAAAATCGATTTGGTCGCGGTACGCCTGGAAAACAGCGGCGGGTGGTTGCTTTGATTTCGGGTCAAACGCACTGAACCAGCCGGAATTGCGATCGAAACGCAGATTTTCTCCCGACACCGAGCACATATGGGCATTGGCTGCGATGCTTTCCCCGGAAATCGAATAGCTTCCGTCAGCAGCCCTTTCGACGACAGCTTCCCCCAGACTGGCATCAACCAGAACCGGAACTATCCGCTTGAATAGCTCTGAGTTGCGAAAGGCATCAGGGAAAGCGACAGCTTCAAAAATAAACAACGCACTTTCGCCGCGTTCCAAAAGTTCGGGTTCGCCCAGTTTCAGGCGCAGCTCTTTCACGCGGGCATCATACAGCTTTGAAAGACACACCTCGTCTTTGCAAATGCGCCTTCCGGCCAGCCATTTACGTTGGCTCTGCGCAATAGATGGATCGCGCGCTTTCAGGTCTGCATAGATTTGTGCCAACATGCGGTCCCATCCGTGCAGGCCGTATGCATGTTCGCCGCAAATCAGTTTTTCGACGTCAGACCCGGCTCGCGCGCATGGAAAAGAAGGCCTCTCGCCAGCGGCCTTCGCCGTGACTGCCTGATGCTGCAACTCGGCAAATTCGGATGCGGACAGTGCTACTTCGGACTCGCCGCCTTTCAGAATGACCGTATTTTTGACGTTGGCCGCAACTATATCAGTCAGATGGCGCGGGCTGACTTTGGTCATCTCCAGCGTCGCTCCGGAATAATCGGCCTGTCCCCAAAATGGGTAGGTTGACAGATCGGCATCGCTTAAATCGGCATTTACGAGTTTCACGCCCGACCGGTCGAGAGGGCAACCATCGCTAAGAGTTAGTCCGCATTCGAAACGAAAGCCACGCAAGCTAGCCCCGCTCAAATTCCAGTTCGAGATGCCTCCACCCCAACCGCCATCAAAGAGCCCGCTTTCCAGCCGGGCACCCTGCATATTTGCATCGGTGAGGAAGGATTCGCGTAGCAGTACATTTTCAAGTCGCGCGTTGCGAAAACTCGCCGAAGCCAGATCGGCCTCGATGAAACCTATGCCGGGATAAGCGCCGTAATCCCAAATGGTGCGTGCGAGTTTGCTCTGGAAAAAGCAGATATTGGTGACGGAAAAACCAATGCGCGCGAAATTCCAGCCGCTGAAGTCTCCGCCTTTGACGATGGGGACCTTGCCCTTTGTATCGGCCAGTGCCGCACGCAAGGCATCGGGTGAATTGATTTTTGCACCATCGATATCAATCAGCCCCGGGCCAAATTCGCTGGTTGGGGTCACGCCGTCTTCGACCGCATCAGGCTCTGCCAAGACCGCCTGGCAAGTTTTTGCACTAGCGCTTGCGGGAAATATGGCTGCGATTGCCAAACCGGCGGCGGCCAACCACTTCAACCCGAAATATTGCAGCATTAAATCCTCCAGCCATGAACCATGCGCGCCATTAACATTCGAATGTTTGTCAAGCGACTGAAAACGGGCTGGCCATGCACACCACCTATCCGCATAAGACAGTGATGCAATCTCCCCGAAAACAACCCAAACTTGGCGGTGGCGAACTGACGGTCATGATGGCAGCCGTCATGGCGCTGAACGCGCTGGCCATTGATGCCATGCTGCCAGCATTCCCGCGCATGACCGCTGGTCTCGGCCTTGTCGATCCGAACCGTATTCAATTTGTCATCACTGCCTATTTGCTAGGGATGGGTGCAGGCTCACTCGTGCACGGGCCTTTATCCGACCGCTATGGCCGCCGCCCGATCCTGTTAGGTGCGATAGCTGGCTATATCTTGTGTGCACTCGCCTGCAGCTTCGCCACGAGTTTTGACATGCTGATCGCGATGCGCATCGCACAGGGGTTGTGTGGTGCCGGTTTGGGGGTGCTGGTCACCTCTATCATTCGCGACCAGTTTGAAGGCGATGCCATGGCGCGGCGCATGTCGACCATCTTCCTTGTGTTCATGGCGGTTCCGATCGTTGCGCCGCTGGTCGGCTCGGTGGTGCTGATTTTTGCCGGCTGGCGCTCGATTTTCGATCTGATCGCCATCATGGCAGTGGCGGTTTTGATTTGGGTAGCCTCCAGATTGCCCGAAACGTTGAATCCGCAGAATGTTGTTCCGATCAAGGCCAAGACGCTTACCGCTTCTTGGAAACAGGTTATCAGTGATCGCACGGCCAATTGCTATATGATCGCGGGTGCTACAGCCCAGGGCGCACTCTTCGGCTATCTCAATTCGTCACAACAGATTTTCGACCGCACATTCAGCGCGCCCGATTTCTTCCCGATTGGCTTTGCGATCATCGCGATCGGGATCGCCTGTGCGAATTTCACCAATGCGCGCATTGTAGAACGCTTTGGTGCACGTCGTGTGTCGCAGACCGCACTTATTGCATTCATTTTGATCGCTATCACACAAACACTCGCAGCGATGTTTGCCCCAGCGTCGCTAACGCTGTTTCTGGTGCTGATTACTGCGAATATGGCGATGATCGGTTTTGTGGGTTCGAATTTCTCTTCGATCGCAATGCAGCCATTTGGCGCGATCGCCGGCACGGCATCGTCGTTCCAGAATTTCGTGCGCACCATCTGGGCGGCCTTGATCGGCGCGGTCATCGGGCAGCAGTTTAACGGAGCGGTCACGCCGGTCGCTTTGGGATTTCTGGCTTGCGGCCTCACCGCTTTCACGCTGATACTTTATGGCGAACGCGGCAAATTGTTCACACGGCCGGGAACGACCAAACATCTACCGATGTAGCTTGGACAAAAAAGGGAGGCCGCAGCCTCCCTTTTCTTTTTCAGTTTCTTACCGTTCAGTTGATCGGCGGCACCGATGTTGGCGGTGCGTCGGCATCATCCTCATGTACTTCGACATGGCCTTTGCCGACATGGCTGGCACCACGGCTATAGGCGAAATACACCAGCAAGCCGAGGGCTGCCCAACCCACGAACAGCAGCAGCGTGTAGCCCGACAGGCTGAAGAACAGATAGAGGCAGCCCAGGATCGAGATGGGAGCCACAATGTTCACCGCCGGTGTACGGAACGGACGCACGCGGTTCGGATCGGTACGGCGCAGCACCATCACGGCAATCGACACCATCGCAAAGGCGAACAGCGTACCCGAATTCGAGATATCCGCCAAAGCACCGACGGGGAAGAATGCCGCAAACATTGCGACAAATATGCCCGTAATGATGGTGATGATGTGCGGTGTCTTGAACTTCGGATGCACGGCCGAGAGCTTTTCCGGCAACAGGCCGTCACGGCTCATCACAAAGAAGATGCGGGTTTGGCCGTACATCATCATCAGGATGACCGATGGCAGAGCGAGGCCAGCGGCCAGACCGATAAGGTCACCCACTTTGCCTTGTCCGATTTCGCGCATCGTCCAGGCAAGAGCTTCTTTGGAGCAGACCACCGTATTGTTGGCGATTGCATTACAGGCCGCCGTCATTTCCGCACTGCCCGGCGCGATGCCCATACCTTCGGGCGTCAGCAGGGGCTGCGCCCCGACGGAACCGATAACGCCAGCAGCGACGAGCATGTAGAACACCGTGCAAATCGCAAGAGAACCGATCAAACCAATTGGCATGTTGCGTTGCGGGTTTTGCGTTTCTTCAGCAGCGGTCGAAACCGCGTCGAATCCGACATAGGCAAAGAATATCGAAGCGGCAGCGGCCGAAATCCCGGCAAATCCAAGCGGTGCAAAGGGTTCGAAATTATCCATCTGCATAACTGGAACTGCGAGAACGACAAACAGCGTCAGAGCTGCGACCTTGATCATCACAAGTATCGCATTTACCCGCGCACTTTCGGTCGTGCCGAGAACAAGAAGCCCGGTAACAAGCAAAGCAATGATCATCGCGGGCAGGTTCACAATACCGCCACCGGATGGTCCAGCGGTCAGTTCAAGCGGCAGCTTGATGCCCAACACGCTGTCGAGCAGTCCCACAAAATAGCCCGACCAACCGACCGAAACCGCTCCAGCTGCGACGGCATATTCAAGCACCAGGGCCCAACCGACCATCCAGGCGAGCATTTCGCCCATGACGGCATAAGTATAAGTATAGGCGGAACCCGAAACCGGGACCATGGAAGCCAGTTCCGAATAGCAAAGCGCCGCAACGGCGCATACAAAGCCGGCAATCACAAAGGATAGCATCATCCCCGGTCCGGCTTTTTGCGCAGCCTCTGCAGTCAGAACGAAAATGCCGGTGCCGATAATGGCACCGATGCCCAGCATGGTAAGCTGGAACGCACCGAGTGATCGATGCAGGGACTTTTTCTCCGCAGTCGCCAAAATGGCGTCCAGCGGTTTGACCCGGTCGAATATCATGAAATTCTCCCCAAATTTATGTCTGCCGGGGAAACTAGAGCCTAAATGGACATGCGCAACAAAATTTCATCGCATCAGCATCGGCCCAAGCGCTTTTCCACCGAAAAGATGGACATGCAAATGCGGAACTTCCTGATGGCTATTGATTCCGGCGTTGGCGAGCAGCCGATAACCCGGCGCAACCAGCCCTTGTTCGCGCGCTACATGGCCGACGGCGCGGATGAAACCTGATAGTTCTGCATCGCTAGCTTTGGCGCTGAAATCGTCCCAGCTTACATAGCGCCCTTTTGGAATAACCAATATGTGCACCGGTGCCTGTGGATTGATATCGTGAAAGGCGAGCGCCCATTCGTCTTCATACACGGTGCGGTTGGGTATTTCCCTGCGCAGGATTTTTGCGAAGATATTCTGGTCGTCATAAGGCTGGGTTGCATCGACTGCCATGGAATCCTCTTAGCTAAAATCGGTTTGAATCGTGGATTAGGGTTCGCGCCGCGATGCCTTCTCGTCAAGGCCAGACATGCCCTCGCGTTGGGCAAGCTTGTCGAGGACATCGTCAAAACTTTGCCCCGCTTCGGCGAGCAACACGAGCAGGTGGAACACCAGGTCGGCCGCTTCGGACGTCAATTGGTCGGCGTCGCCAGTTACGGCAGCAATCACCGTCTCGGTGGCTTCCTCACCCACTTTTTGCGCAATTTTTTCGCGTCCTTTCGCGAACAGCGACGCCACATAACTATTTCCGGATCCGCTCGCTGCACGGTCTCGGATAGTTTGTTCGAGGCGGATGATCCGTGGATCGCTCATTTGGAAATTCCCTGCAAATCAAGCACCATATTCCGTTCGGATTCGGGAATCAGCCCCTCCAATACGCGCCAAAAGCCGGTCACCGAATCCTGCCCGGCGGCCGAATAGGCGCTGGCTAGGCTGTTGCGCAACGAATCAAAGAGTTGTGCCTCAAACAATGCGCCCGCATCGGTCAAATGCAGCAGTTTTTGCCGACGGTCAGATTCGCCAACACGTGTCTCCACAAGACCGCGCTCCGCGAGTTCGTTCAACACCCGTCCCAAAGATTGTTTAGTGATACCCAAAATCCGCAGCAGACTGCTGACCGACAAATCTGGCTGGCGCGCAATAAAATAGAGCGCCCGGTGGTGCGCGCGACCAAGCCCCTGTTTCGCCAACCCCTCATCAATGGCCCGTGTCAGCCGCGTATAGCCGAAATAGAGCAATTCGACGCCTCGGCGAACCTCTTCTTCACGGAGGAACAGCGGCGACGCAGCGGGAGAAGTCCGGTCTGGGCTCAAGGAAGATGGGACAGCCATATTGACGCATCTAGGCGCAGGTCATATCACGGCGCAACAATTACTTTGCCAGCATGTTTGGTGAAATAAAATTTCAAGATCGCAGGACAAGAAGATGACTGACGCTGCCATGCCCGAAATATTGCGCATCCCGCATCCAAATCCGGTTTCTGAAACCGAACGTCGTGCGCGCATTGCAGACCCGGGCTTTGGCAAGACTTTCACCGATCATATGGTCACAATCCGCTATACCGAGGGCCAGGGCTGGCACGACGCCACGCTTGGCCCGCGCGGCCCTTTGACGCTCGACCCGGCAACGGCCGTTCTGCATTATGCACAGGAAATATTCGAAGGCCTGAAAGGCTATCGAATGGGTGACGGCAGTATGGCGATGTTCAGGCCAGATGCCAATGCGCGCCGCTTCAACGCATCGGCCAGACGCATGGCAATGCCCGAACTGCCTGAAGCCTTGTTTATCGAATCCTGCCGCGCGCTTCTTGATATTGACCGAGATTGGTTCCCCGCCGCAGAGGGTGGCTCGCTCTATTTGCGCCCTTTCATGATCGCGACCGAAGCTTTCTTGGGGGTTCGCCCTGCCAACGAATATTTGTTCATGGTCATCGCAGCGTCAACCGGCAACTATTTCAAAAGCGGCGCGCCAGCCGTGTCACTGTGGGTCAGCGAGCACTATAACCGCGCAGGCCCGGGAGGGACAGGCGCTGCGAAATGTGGCGGCAATTATGCTGCCAGTCTGGTTCCGATTGCCGAAGCTATGCAGGCAGGGCACGATCAGGTTGTCTTCCTCGACGCCAAGGAACATCGCTGGATCGAGGAACTGGGCGGTATGAACGTGTTTTTCTTGTTCGACGACGGCACTATTCAGACCCCTCCCCTTTCGGACACCATCTTACACGGCGTGACCCGTGACTGCCTAATCGCCCTGGCGCGCGAAGAAGGCCTGACGGTGCGAGAGGAGCCCTATGCTATCGACCAGTGGCGTGACGACGCTCAATCTGGACGGCTAATCGAGTCCTTCGCGTGCGGCACCGCGGCAGTGGTGACCCCGATCGGAAAAGTCAGCGCTCCCGATTTCAGTTTTGTCATTGGCAGCGGCGGTCCCGGCCAATTGACACAGAAACTGAAGTCGCGGTTGATCGATATTCAGCGAGGTGTCGCCCCTGATACCCATGGATGGGTATACCCCGTAGGCTGACCATTGGAATTTAGGCGATTTGGCACATTGCCTTCCGATTATCTCTCGCTATAAGGCCGCTCGCTCTCACCCAGATGTGAGACTGCTGGGGTGTCGCCAAGTGGTAAGGCACCGGTTTTTGGTACCGGCATTCGCAGGTTCGAATCCTGCCACCCCAGCCAAAGCACAGCCCGACTTTTATCGGTTTTTGTGCAAATTCTGGCCGTTATGCCAGCATCAAGCTTTGTAAAAGGTAGTAACAATAACGGCGCCACTATGGCGCAACGTGTAAAACCGCTTTATTTAGTCTCGCCATAATAGTCCGGCAGAAAGTTCGGCACAGACGACTGCAGACAAGGTAGATGGGTGGCACTAAATGCGTATTGCAATTGCTGACGACGAAACGGACGTCGTCAATTTCCTGAAAGCTATTGTAGAAGAGCAAGGGCATATTGCTGTTGCTTTCAACGATGGTGCCGCGCTGTCACAGGCATTGGTCCGCGAAACCTTTGATCTGGTAATTATGGACTGGACCATGCCAAAAAAGGATGGTTTGGCAACGCTTCACTGGATGCAGGAAGCACTTCAGGAGCGCCCGCCGGTCATCATGATGACCAACCGCACGGCGAAAAAGGATATTAGCGACGCGCTCAATGCCGGCGCAGACGACTATATCACCAAGCCAGAGGACCGGACCGTCATCGCTGCCCGTATCAATGCGCTTTTACGACGCAACGCGGGCGCAGGAGCCTTCGACACGAAGGTCGCCTATGGCAAATATGAATTCAACCGGATCGACCAAACAGTAACCGTTGAAGGCGCTACCATCAGTTTGACAGCGAAAGAGTTTGAGCTCGCAGATATGTTCTTCCGCAACCGCGACCGCACTTTGTCGCGCAATTATATCATGGAAACGATCTGGCGCACTACAGCTGCACTGGCGACGCGGACGCTGGACATGCACATTTCGCGTGTGCGGGCGAAACTCGATCTTCGTCCAGAAAATGGATTTCGGATTTTCACGGTATTCGGGTACGGTTATCGTCTGGAGACGATTGAGGTAAGGTAAGTCGATGGCAAGGAAAACGTCTGCGTTTTTGGCAATTGCTGTCTCTTCGGCTTTCCCCAACATGGCCTTTGCCGGGGACGATATTCCCTATCATGTCGTTAAAGGCGATACGCTCATCGCATTGGGAGAGAAATATCTGCTCCGTCCATCAGACTACCGGATCGTCCAGAAAAACAATCGCATCGGCAATCCAAATATGATTCCGGTGGGCAAGACCATAAATTTCCCCCGCCATCTGCTGAAATATGAAGCAGCAAAGGCGCGTTTCATTGCTGTGCGCGGTGGCGTATCTTCGGTCCAAGGCAGCACGCGCGTCGATGCCAAAACCGGAAATGAATTGCAGGAAGGTGCGGCGGTGCAAACCGCTGCTGGAGCATTTGCGACACTGGCACTCGACGATGGTTCGCGCGTATCGCTGCCGTCAAACAGCGACGTGAAAATCGTTCGGCTGCGCAAATATTATCTCGGCTCTGCCCTTGATTATGATTTTCGGGTGCAAAAAGGTGGTACGCGTTCCAAAGTAGCGCCGTTGCAAAGCAAAAACGACCGCTATCAGGTCCGCACGCCCAAAGCGGTGTCAGCCGTACGCGGCACGGATTTTCAGACACGCGTTGACGAAACCAGCGGCAATGACTTTGCAGAAGTCGACGAAGGGGCATTGGCGGTTGATCTGACCAACGGTCAAAGCGCTGCCGTAGGTGCCGGTTTCGGACTTGCTGTGACCGCCAATGGCGAAGCAATAAGCGAGGCGTTGCTTCCCGCTGTTACTTTGGCCGATGCTGGAAAATTGCAGAACAATCCTGCAGTTCAATTTGCCTTACCTGGCGACGGCAAATCCTATCGCTTAAGCGTTGCAACAGATGCAGGATTTATCGAACAGATCGCCGACGTGCTTTCAAAGAGCGATAGCGCCGATATCGGCGCACTGGATGACGGCAATTACTTTCTACGGGTACGGCAATTGTCATCGACAGGAATTGAAGGGCAACCCGCAGTCTATACGTTCAAGCGCCGTCTGAACAGCGTCAGCGGAAATGCATCTTCGACTGCGGACGGCTGGGTTTTCCGCTGGGCAGGTGTCGGCAAGGGAACAATCCGCTATCATTTTCAACTGGTTCGCGGCTTGCCCGAAAATGCACCATTTGTCGATGAGGCGGGACTATCGGTCCAACAGTTAAGCTTGTCCGACCTGCCACCTGGCGACTATCACTGGCGGATTGGATCCGTTCAATTTCTGGACGGTGAATCCGACACCAACTGGACACCATTTGAAAAATTCACTGTCACTGCTGATTAATCTGCGCAAGGCAGGGACAGGCATATGCTAGGAAATTTGCGTTTCCGTCTGCTGCTCGAATGGGCAGTTATCGCGATTTTGGGAACGATTGCCGTTCTGGCCGCATCGAACTGGCGGGGTACGGCATCGTTCGACAATTTGCTATTCGATCGTCTGAGTACGCTTTCGCGACCACCCGCTGACCAGAACATCCTGATCGTAACGATTGATGAGCGTAGTTTGAAGGCGCTCGGGAAATGGCCATGGCCCAGAAAATATCATGCGGAACTTCTGACCAAGCTTGATGAAGCAAAGCCCCGATCAATTTTGCTCGACTTGCTACTAATCGAGCCTTCAAAAGAACAGGATGACCTCGCATTGGCGCAAGCGATGCGTGGCAGTACGCCCGTCTATCTACCGATGAATTTTCCGACACCTGGCAGCGATGGTCGCAACTATGACATCGAAAGTCCCCTTCCCGTCCTATTGAAGGAAGCAGAGGGCGTCGGCCATGTGAATGTCGAATTTGACGAGGACGGTATCGTCCGGCGCACATCTTTATGCTTCAAACCCGAAACCGAGGGGCGCAGTTGGCCTCACATCACCGAACTGGTGTACCGCCTCACAGGCAATCCGTCTCCTGCAGCCAAACGGTCGCGAAGTTGTGACGAGCGGCTGTTGGTACGCTACTCTGCACGCCGCAGCTTTGCCGAAATAAGCTATGTCGATGCCTTGATGAACGGCATTCCAGCTGATCTGGTCAAAGGACGCGATATCATCATCGGCGCGACCGCCGCAGGTATGGGCGACAATTATCCCGGGCCTTTCGCCGATGGCGGGCTGATATCCGGGGCGGAAATCATGGCCAATGTGTTGGCATCGATCCGCCGCGATGACTTCATCACCCAAATTGAAAGGTCCACAGGACTTATATTGTCGCTGCTGCCAGTTTGGGTTTTGATGATCGGGTTCCTGAGATGGCAACCGCGAACCGCCCTGATCGTGTCGCTGTCGCTGGTCGGGTTATTGCTGTCAGCCAGCAGCCTTGCACTTTTTGGGGGTTACTGGTTCCCACCCGGTGCAGCACTCCTCGGAATGTTGATGATCTATCCTTTATGGGGCTGGCGTCGTCTGCAGGCGATGAGCGACTTTATGGCATCTGAACTGGGCGACCTTGCGCTTGAGAGCGAGGCTTTGCCATTGCCGCTCTCAAACGACCGGACGAGCGATCTGGTAGGCCGGCAGAGCGCCGCGTTGGCAACAGCGATAGACCATGTCCGCGACCTTCGGCGCTTCGTTTCCGATTCACTCGAGCATCTGCCTGACCCGATGTTCGTGTCGGACAATAGCGGAATTGTAACGCTCGCCAATCACCGGATTGACGACCTGTTGGGGAGTGACCTCAAGGGGCAAACGCGTGCAACTTTACTGGACCGTTTGGTCGCGCCCCAGCACCGCCCATTTGTCGAAGCCTATTTGTGGGCGCGCGCGCAAGGTCGGGACAAGGACACAGAATATGTTCGTTTTGCGTCGCCCGATGGCTCAACATTTGTCATGCGCAGCGCAGATATCCGTAACGATGCCGACAGCAAACAAGGCGAAATCCATTATCTGGCCGATATCAGCGCGTTGGCACAGGCCGAAAGCGACAGGGAACAGGCCCTGCAATTGTTGTCGCACGACATGCGCGCGCCCCAGTCGGCGATCATTTCAATGCTGCCCGCTATCCCCGATAAGGATATGGGGCAACGGATCGAACGTCATGCGCGCAGGACCATCCAGCTCGCCCAGGATTTCGTCGACATCGCCCGGATGGGTGAGAGCGCGTTCGAAGGTCAGGATGTTCTGCTTGCCGATTTGGTTCGTGATGTTGCCGACAGTCTGTGGCCTTTGGCGGGAGAGCGTCAGGTCAAAATTGACATCACAGACAGCAGCGACAGCGGTTTTGTTATCGCTGAACCCGATTCACTGACGCGGGCGCTAACCAATCTGCTCGACAACGCGATCAAATATAGCCCGACGCCGGGAAAGATTGTCGTAAGGATCGAGCAAGACCGTTTTGCGGGTTCGGACGCGCTTGCTGTCATCATCCACGATCAGGGCAAGGGAATTGACCCTGATCTGTTGCCAAACATATTTAAGCGGTTTGCGTCCCGTGCGCGCGAAGGCAGCAGGATAAAAAGCAGCGGCCTTGGTCTTGCCTATGTAAAGGCTGTCGCTTTGCGGCATGGGGGCAGCATCGAAGCCGAGAACCCGGCAAAAGGTGGCGCGTTATTCCGGCTGACTTTACCGAAGGCGTCGGATGTTAGTCCAAACCTCGACGCTTGATGATATGTTCGCCATTGGGTGAATTTAAATCAGCCAATGCAGCATCAACAAGGAACGGCAACACATCTGCAAGGCTAGCCTTGCAATGATATTCCGAAGCGCGTCCCCTATAGAGTTCGGTCCCGTCGGCAACGCGTGTCAGCCTGACAACAAGATTGAATTCGCTATCGACACAGCTCTGCAGCGGCTTCTTGGGTTTAGGCGACGCGAGAACAGCTTTGCCCTGCTCTGTACCGGTCGTGACCAAAAGATTTGCTGGCCGTTCCGAAACCGTAACATCAAGCTTCAGCGCACCATTTGCTAACAGCGAGAAGCCACGACTATCCAACTGCTGCAATGTCAGAGAGCGCGCTTGCACCAGAATAGCCGACTGGTTCCCAAGCTGCTCATTCAATATGGTGCGATCGCCGGACAAAGCCATCCCACTGCTCGACACACGCGTTTCAATCGGACCAGTGCAAGCCGAAATAAACATTATCGCCGCAAGCGGCACTACCCAACGCAACCCCATAATGGGATTGTTTTAGCAGAGCATGGTTAGCGCGTCAGCAAGAAATAACCCACGTAAAACCAGCTGAAAATTCCATGGATGATGGCCCACAAAATCGACTTGTGCGTAGTATAACTCACCGCAATCGCCAGCGCGCTACCAAAACCGATACCCGATTTGACGACATCGCGCTGTACGATGATGCGCCGCTCGCTCATCACGCGGCCTGTTTTGCCCGATCTGCGATCTCCTGATTAAGCATTTCTGCGAGCAGGAAAGCGAGTTCGAGTGATTGTGCCGCGTTCAAGCGGGGGTCGCAATGGGTGTGGTAACGGTCAGCTAGCGCCTCATCGGTGATGGCAATTGCCCCGCCCGTGCACTCGGTGACATTCTGTCCGGTCATTTCGGCATGGATGCCGCCTGCGAATGTCCCTTCTGCACGGTGCACCGCGAAGAAACCGCGCACTTCGGCCAATATCCGCTCGAACGGTCGGGTCTTGTATCCGCTTGCTGCCTTGATGACATTACCGTGCATTGGATCGCACGACCAGATGACGGGGTGGCCTTCGCGTTTCACCGCACGCACAAGTTTGGGCAGACCTGCCTCAATCTTGTCGTGCCCGTAACGGGTAATCAATGTCATCCGACCCGGAACGCGCCCCGGATTAAGCGTATCGAGCATCCGCAGTAATGCATCGGGCTCAAGGCTCGGCCCGCATTTCATGCCGATCGGATTGCCAATACCGCGCAGGAATTCGACATGCGCCGAGCCTTCGAAACGCGTGCGGTCGCCGATCCACAGCATGTGCGCGGATGTGTCATACCATTGGCCGGTCAACGAATCCTGCCGCGTCATCGCCTGCTCATAGGGCAGCAACAGCGCCTCATGGCTGGTGTAGAAACTGGTGCCTTTGATCTGTGGGACTGTCTCTGGCGTGATCCCGCAGGCTTCCATGAACGCCAAAGCTTCGCCGATCCGGTCGGCGACGTCCTTGAACTTTTTGGCCCAGGGCGAACGGCCCATGAAGTCATGGGTCCAGGCATGAACCTGTTGAAGGTTGGCATAGCCGCCATGGCTGAACGCACGAAGCAGGTTTAGTGTCGAAGCGGCCTGGCTATAAGCGCGGATCATGCGAGCCGGATCAGGTTCACGCGCGGCTTCTTCAAAGGCGATGTCATTGATGATGTCACCGCGGTAGCTCGGCAGTTCCACGCCACCGATGGTTTCGGTATCGGCTGAGCGCGGCTTGGCAAACTGGCCAGCCATACGGCCGACTTTCACCACAGGCAGTTTGCTGGCAAAGGTCAATACGACCGCCATTTGAAGCAATACGCGGAATGTATCGCGGATATTGTTCGGATGAAATTCGGCGAAACTTTCGGCGCAATCTCCTCCCTGCAGCAGGAATGCTTTGCCGTCGGCAACCTCAGCCAGATCAGCCGTCAGGCTGCGCGCCTCACCGGCAAACACCAGCGGTGGAAAATTGCGCAGCGTTTCCTCAGTCGACTGCAACGCAGCTTGATCCCGATAGACTGGCATCTGCCTGCCATCGTGATTCCTCCAGCTTTCGGGGGCCCAGTTCGCCGCCATCATCCTTAACTCCACTAAATTGGTGCGGGCGGCCTTCTAGGCGTCTTGCTGCTTAGGGTGCAAGCAAAAGCGCCTTTTTACGGCGCAAACGCAACTTTGTTGTTGCGTTGCACAATTTTTTACAAGCCGCCATTTCGTCGCACCTGTTAATTCAACGGTTTGTGCGCGTCCCGTGTTGGAACAGCGTCAAAATAGTTCACCAGAACGTCACCAAATACCGTTATAGGCGACTCAAACAGGGATATAACTTTCGTCACAGCCATGCTGCACCAGCCACTTCATACTGAAAGCGCACCGCTTGAGCGGAAGGCGCTGCCAAAGCGCAAGCGGCGCTTGATCGGCTGGCGTGAGGTCGTGCTGGTGGCCTTAGCGTTCCTGCTTCTAGCCTTGCTTCCCAGTTCCGCCCAATGGGCATGGAGCGTTCCGAGCGAACCGTCGACCAAAGACCTGCTTGCGGATGCAGCCGAAAGACCGTCTGAAAACTTTTCGGGTTCTGCTTTCTATTTCCTTGATCCGGATGTGAACGCGCCAGCAGCGCCGGAATTGAGGTTAGCCAAATTGGCGGTGACCTCCAGCATCGCAAACGACCTTTCGACGCTTGCGACCAAAACAGATCTCTCCGCATTCGATACCAATGCAGCGGCGGCACCCTTTGTGATGAAGGCAGGAAGCGTAGACTATGGCCGGGCGCTGAAATGTCTGACCGACGCAATCTATTATGAAGCTGCGAACGAGCCCGACGCCGGCCAGCGCGCGGTCGCGCAGGTCATCATCAACCGCATGCGTCACCCGACCTATCCGAACAGCATTTGCGGCGTGATCTATCAGGGATCGGAGCGCGCCACCGGTTGCCAGTTCAGCTATAGCTGCGACGGATCGATGGCGCGCACCCCTGCCCGCCCGTCATGGTTGCGTGCGCAGCGTGTTGCGATGGATGCGCTTTCGGGCGCGGTTTATGCGCCCGTCGGCATGGCGACGCATTACCATGCGACCTATGTCTACCCCTATTGGGCCCCGAGCCTGAACTTCATCGGTACCATCGGCGCGCACCGTTTCTATAGCTGGAAAGGCAGTGCAGGACGCCCGTCAGCATTTTTCCGCAGCCATGCCGGCCGTGAGCCCTTCCCGGGACCGAAACCGCGCGCCTGGAATGCCGAAACCGCTCCGCTGCTCGACCCGATCCAATTGCAAAAGCAATATGAGCGCGAATTTGCGGCGGCACGCATGAAAGCGGAAGCAGAAGCTATCGCGGCAGCCAAAGCCGGACTGGCAGGCGGATCGACCGGTGCAGCGGCCTATGCCGATATCACGCCCTATCGCCCTGCCCGCGCTCCGAATTATGCCGTCCCCGACTATTCGGCCGATGCCCGCGCCAAGGGTGGCGATGATGCCTATGCCGGTGGCAAGCTGCCGACCAACGGCGATGTGAAAAACGAATATCAGGCAAGCGGCAGCTGGAAGAAACAGCCCAGCGGCATCTGACGTTCGCGTTTAGCCGAGTTTCTGGCTGATCCGTAAGATCGCGCGTAAACCACCTTCGCTTCGATTTTCCAGAATAACATCGCCGCCATGAGCGCGCGCAATGGCTCTCGCTATAGTGAGGCCAAGGCCAGAACCACCTGATGCCCTGTTGCGCGAGTTTTCGGCTCGCGCAAATGGCTCGAACAGGTCGGTCAGTTGTTCTGGTGTAAGCCCCGGTCCTTGGTCTTCTATCGTAATCGACAATTGGCTTCCGTCGCACATTGTCACAATCTGCGCCTCGCCGCCATATTGCAGCGCGTTGCCCATCAAATTGCGAAGCGCCCTGCGCAGCAGGATAGGGCGGACTGCGGCCCGGCATTTTTCCACGCTTTCGACCACCGTCAGACGATCATCGCCATCAAGTTCATCCGCGACCATTTCAACGAGCGCATTGACGTCGGTGAGTACAAGCGCCTCAGACGATTTGCCGAGGCGGGCGAGAATCAAAATGTCGTCGAGGATGTGGACCATCTCGTCCACCGTCGCAGCCATTTTGGTGCGTTCGTCCTCGTCTTCGACCGATTCAATGCGAACCCGAAGCGAGGCCAATGGCGTTTTCAAGTCGTGACCAATGGCACCGAGCATCACGTCTTTCTCGGTCAACATCGCATTGACGCGCTGTTCAGCGGCATTGAAGCTATCAATCAGGCTGCGGATGTCGTCTGGGCCTTGCGGCTCAAGCGGAGGCTCGCCGCCCGCCAACCCTGCATGTTCAAGACGCAGGTTGAGTTGGCGCAGCGGTTTGGAAATCTGCCGGATCACGAGCAAAAGCGGAATCATCACGCCGAGGTAGATTAGCAAGGTTTCGATAAGCAGCGCCAGCGGTGGGAGAATGTTGCGCGTCCGTACCCGCGCGGCCGAATGCAGCCAGCTGCCGTCGGCCAGCTTTACGCTGAGCAGCGCCACCTCCCCTCGACTGGAATTTGCGCGCCATTCATGTTCAGGGACGCTGCGATACTTATGAGGCCGGGGTTTTAGATCATCAGGCAAGACAGCAGCCGGTCCCACAGACAAGCGTACCGATTGGATTTCTGGATAGACAGATTGCAAATGCATGGCGAGACGCTCGGCCAATTCTTCCGTGCTATGAAAGCCCGGTGTATTCAGAGGCCCCTTCGCCCTGATGGTCCTGACAGACGGTCGGCCTCCCAATCGGTTGACGGGCTCAACGGAACCAAAGTCAAGCCTATTGGATGCGACCGCAACCATCAGTGATGATGCCTCAACCACTGCGCGACCCTTGAGCATCTGATATCGCACAGCAGTGTTGATTCCTTGGACGAGTAACAGGCCAAAGGCAGTCACCAACATAATCCTGCCGGTCATACTGCGCGGAAAAAAGCGAAGCCCCCCAAACATCGTCAGTTCCGCTGCACTTCGACCGAAAAGCGATAACCCCCGCCCCAGATCGTTTTGATATATTTGGGATCCTTGCTGTCTGGCTCCAACTTGCGCCGCAGGCGGCTGACCTGGTTGTCTATGGCACGATCAAAGGGTCCGGCGATGCGGCCCTTGGTCAGGTCGAGCAACTGGTCACGATTGAGCACTTGCCCGGCCCGCTCAACGAGCGCCTCCAGCAAACGATACTCGCCAGACGATAAGGGAACCAGCGCACCATGCGGATCAAATAGCTGCTGCTCGGCTGTCTTCAGCTGCCAGCCATCGAACGACCAAATGGTGCCGCCGTTGCCATTGGCGATTTGCGTCCCATTGCTCCGGCGGAGGGCGACCTTGATGCGCGCCACCAGTTCGCGGGGAGAGAATGGTTTGACGACATAATCATCTGCACCAATTTCCAGCCCGACAATGCGATCGGCCTCTTCGGATCGTGCAGTGAGCAATATTACGGGCGGCCCGCCATTTTCGGCGATGAAACGTGTCAGACTAAGGCCGTCTTCGCCCGGCATCATGATATCGAGCAGCACAACGTCGATGTCATAACCCTTGAGCGCCTCACGCGCATTTGCCGCATTGCCCGCCTCGGTCACGCGATAGCCCTGTTTCTCCAGATAACGCGCCAAAGGATCGCGGATCGACAGTTCGTCGTCGACCAACAGGATATGCGGGCGGGTCTTGGGCATCGGCTGTTACTATCGCGCCAGTCTGCAAAGGGGAAGCGGGGCGGCGTCATAGGGGTAAAGCCGCCCCGCTAGGGGGGAAGGAGACTTAGTTTGTAGCAGCAGCTTTCATGCGTTCGCGCATCGCGCTGCGCATGGCGTCATGCTCGGCATTCGAAATCTGTCCGTCCTTGTTGGTGTCTGCCTTGGCAAAATGGGCTTCAATTGCAGCGCTGATTTCCGCCTTGGTGATGGTCTTGTCGCCATTGGTGTCGGCCATTTTCAGCATCTTCATGCCGCCGCCGTGACGGCCCCCATGATGGCCACGACCTTCGTGATGACGCCCCATCTTGCCTTCGCCACGTTCACCACGTTCCGCCATGCGTGCAGCTTGCGCAGCGGTGAATTCGGCCTCACTGATGCTGCCATTTTTGTCGGTGTCCATTTCGCCAAACTTTGCTTTATGCTTGGCTTCACGGTCTGCGGCATTGATCTGTCCGTCGGCATTAACATCCATTTTGGTGAAATGAGTGTTCGCCATCGCGGTCACTTCAGCCTTGCTGAGCGAACCGTCGCCATTGGCGTCGGCCTTGCCCATATGGCCGGGCGCCGCAAAGGCTACCGCTGCGGCGATTGCGGCAGTCGCAACTGCGCCGCCGCCAATGAGGAATTTCTTTTTCATGTCACTTGACCTTCGTGTCTGTCCATAGAGCCGCTATGGCCGGTTGGTTACCGTTTAGGCGGCAAAGGTCGCAGAAATATCCGAAGCGACACGCAATTTGTCGCAAATGGTATCAGCCGCACAAGCGGCAGTTGAATGTCGACATGAGAGGAAAGTCTGGAGCGGGTAAGGGGAATCGAACCCCTCTAGCTAGCTTGGAAGGCTAGAGCATTACCACTATGCTATACCCGCCCGCTCCGATGGCGGCGCTAATGCCATTGCGGCGCGCGCCGGTCAATAGATTTGCCAAAAATGAAACACCCCGCAGCGCGCGATCGCTGCGGGGTGTTTCGCTAAATTCAACTCAATGCTTTTTGTCGGCCCAGATTGTGCGGTACGACAGATAGCAGAGGCCGGTGAAGATGATCAGAAAGATCAACGCGGCCCAACCAGCGGTTTTGCGTGCTTCCATCTTGGGTTCGGCTGTCCAAGTCAGGAATGCGGCAACGTCCTTGGCCATCTGGTCCTTGGTTGCTTTGGTGCCGTCGTCATAGGTAACCTGATCGTCACCGGTCAGCGGCGGGGCCATCGCAAGGTTCAGGTTGGCGAAATAGGGGTTGTAATGCAGACCCGTGCCGGGACGCGCTTCCTTGGGTAGATTTGCCGGAACCGCAGAATAGCCGGTCAGCAGCGAATAGACATAGGCAGGGCCGTTGTGGCGTGCCTTGGTCATCAGCGACAGATCAGGCGGAAGCGCATTGTTATTGGCTGCACGGGCAGCGGTTTCATTCGCGAAAGGCGAAGGAACCTTGTCCGAAGGCAGGCCTGGGCGCGTGGCTGGTTCGCCGGTTTCCGGATTGATGGTTGGAACCTCGGTTTTCCAGCCCTTGGCAATCGCCTTCACTTCGTCTTCGCTATAGCCAAGATCTTCGAAGTTGCGGAAGGCAACCTGGTTGAGGCTGTGGCATGCTGCGCAGACTTCGGCGTAAACCTTCAGGCCGCGCTGCAATTGCGCCTTGTCATAGGAACCGAAGGGGCCGTCATGTTTGAACGAAACCTTCTTGGGATGCTTGTGGAACTGCGATTCCACAGTCGGCGCAACCGGCTCGGTAACTGCAGTATAGGCACCCGTGACGAACGAGATCAGCAGCATTCCGCTGAAGAACAAGCCGACCAGACCAGCGATAAGACGGACCATGATGCTATTCTTTCCCTGTTAGGCAGCAGCAGTTTCGAGCGGTTTGCCGGTGACCGCTTCGGTGATCGAGTTCGGTAGCGGCGCGGTTTTTTCAATCCGCGACACAATCGGCAGGATGATCAGGAAGTGCGCGAAATAATAGGCCGCAGCAAGCTGGCTGAGCATGACATAGGGCTCCTCTGCCGGCATAACGCCGCAATAGCCGAGGATCACGATGCATGGGATCAGACCATACCAGAAGAACTTCCGGAACAACGGGCGATAGTGGCCCGAGCGCACCGGCGAAGTATCAAGCCAGGGCAGGAAGAACAGCAGCAGGATCGAGCCGAACATTGCAAGGACGCCCATCAGCTTCGCCGGGATGATAACAATACCAGTGAAGGGGATCGCAAAGTCCACCGTGAAGGCGCGCAGGATCGCGTAGAATGGCCAGTAATACCATTCGGGAACGATATGCGCCGGCGTCGACATCGGGTTCGCCGGAATATAATTGTCCGGATGGCCCAGCAGGTTCGGTGAGAAGAAAGTGACGAGCACAAAGGCAATCAGGAAAAGGCCGAGACCGAAACCGTCCTTTGCAGTGTAATAGGGATGGAAAGGAACAGTGTCACTTTCCGCCTTCACCGCAACACCGGTGGGGTTCGACGAACCCGGGATGTGCAGCGCCCATACGTGCAGGATGATAGCACCCAGAATGACGAACGGCAGCAGATAGTGCAGCGAGAAGAAGCGGTTGAGCGCCGCCTGATCGGGCGCAAATCCGCCCAGAAGCCACTGGCGCAGCGGCTCACCCACGACTGGAATGGCCGAGAAGAAGCCGGTGATAACCTGCGCACCCCAGAAGCTCATCTGGCCCCAGGGAAGCACATAGCCCATGAAGCCGGTGGCCATCATCAGCAGGAAGATTACAACGCCGAGCAACCACACCATTTCGCGCGGGGCCTTGTACGATCCGTAGAAAAGCCCGCGGAAGATGTGGATATAGACCACGATGAAGAAGAAACTTGCGCCGTTCATGTGTGCATAGCGGATGAACCAGCCGCCATTCACGTCGCGCATGATATGCTCAACGCTGTTGAACGCGCCATCGATGCTTGCATAATAATGCATGGCGAGGATGATCCCGGTGATGATCTGAATCATCAGAGCGACGCCCGAAAGCACACCGAAATTCCACCAGTAATTGAGGTTGCGCGGAACCGGATAGCCGCCGCCGATGGCATTGTAGACAAAGCGGGGGAGCGGCAGGCGTTCATCGACCCACTGCATCACCGGATGCTGAGGCTTATATTCGTTGGCCCAGGGGAAACTCATTTCGGTGCGCTCCTCAACCGATTTTCACGACTGTGTCGGACATGAATGCGAATTCGGGAACCTGCAGGTTCAGCGGCGCCGGACCCTTGCGGATGCGACCGGCAGTATCATAGTGCGAACCATGGCAGGGGCAGAAATAGCCGCCAAATTCGCCCTTCACTTCACCCGCTGCAGCGCCGAGCGGCACGCAGCCAAGGTGGGTACAGACGCCCATAGTAATCAGCCAGTTTTCCTTGCCCGGCTTGGTCCGTTCGGCCAGCGTCTGCGGATCGCGCAGCGTGCCAACGGCAACCTTGTTTGCATCAGCAACTTCGGCCGGGGTCAGGTTACGGATGAAAACCGGCTGCTTGCGCCAGCTGGTCTTGATCGCCTGACCAGGCTCGATCGCGGCCACATCAACCTCGATCGACGCAAGCGCGCGAACATCGGCACTGGCCCCCATCTGGTTCAAAAGCGGCAAGGCAACTGCAGCGGCACCAACGCCTGCCCAGCTAACTGCAGCAATATGAATGAAATCCCGACGGCGAACGCCATCTTCGGCAACTGTTTCTGTCATGCTTTCCGCCTGTTCGACCGTAGCCATGTTTTGCCCTCAAACTCCGCAGAGATGCGACGAAGTGCCGCGCGGTTAACCCCTATATTCTTGTCATTCTTGCACAGTCTGGCTTGCAGGCCAACTGTGATTCCGCGGCCTCATAGACGCGTTGCGCCCGATTTGCCAACCGGGAAATTGGCCAATATGTGTCATTCGCCTGTGTATAAGTTGCAAAAAACGGAACCTGCTTTGAAAATTGCCCTCTACCAGCCCGACATCGCCGGAAATGTCGGCACGATTTTGCGCCTGAGTGCCTGCCTTAGTGTGCCCTGTGCGATAATCGAGCCGTGTGGCTTTCCTTTTTCGGACAAGGCGCTGAAACGGGCGGGCATGGATTATGCCGAAGCCGTCGAGATAGAGCGCTTTGCCGATTGGCAGGCATTTGCCCAATCCGCAAAAGTCGAAGGCCGGCGAATAGCACTGATGAGCAGCAAGGGCTCGACTTCGCTGTACGAAACCGAATTCCTTTCCGGTGACATTTTGCTCTTCGGCTCGGAAAGTGCCGGCGTACCCAATGATGTGCATGAAGCATGCGACCTGCGCATACGGATTCCGATGCAAGCCGGATTTCGCTCCTTGAATGTTGCCGTTTCGGCTGGCATCGCGCTTTCGGAAGCCCTGCGCCAAACGGGGCAATTGCCAATGGAGAAGACGCCATGACGTTGACCCTCGACGTCCAACAAGCCACCGCCCGCGAATGGTTCGAAACGCTGCGAAACCGCATTTGCGCGGAATTTGAGGCCATCGAGCGCGAGGCCGGATCCGATGCCAGCTTTGAATATCTGGCTTGGGACCGCACCGATCATGACGGCTCGCCCGGCGGCGGCGGCGTGCGTGGGGTGATGAAGGGTAAGGTCTTTGAAAAGGTCGGCGTCAATGTCTCAACCGTCGGCGGTGCCTTTAACCCCGATTTCGCCCAGACCATCCATGGCGCGGCCGAAGACCCCAGTTTCTTTGCAACCGGCATCAGCTTGGTCGCGCACATGGCCAACCCGCATGTGCCCGCCGTGCATATGAACACCCGTTTCCTCGCGACCACCAAACGCTGGTTCGGTGGCGGGGCAGACCTTAACCCACCCATCGCCTATGACGAGGACACCGAAGAGTTCCACGCCCGCCTGCGCGCGGCCTGCGCGCCTTATGGACCGGACGTTTATGAACGATACAAGCAATGGGCCGACGATTATTTCTGGATCCCGCATCGTCAGGTGCATCGCGGCGTCGGCGGGATATTCTACGACCATCTCGAATGCGACAATGACACGTTATTCGAACGGAATTTCGCCTTCACCCGCGATGTGGGCGAAGCCTTTCTCGACATTTTCCCGAAGATCGTGCGCAAGCGGATGGGGCAGGAATTTAGCGAGGCAGAAAAGCAGGCGCAGCGCATCTGGCGCGGGCGCTATGCCGAGTTCAACCTTGTTTATGACCGCGGAACTACCTTCGGCCTCAAGACCGGCGGCAACGTCGACGCAATTTTGATGAGCCTGCCGCCCGAAGTGGTTTGGGAATAGCGGCTTGGCCTACTCCCCGATTCCCGACGGACATATAGCTGCTATCGTCACTTCGCTCGAGATGACGGAGCGCCCACCCTTGCGCCCCATGCCAGCGGGTGAATTGCGGCTCGAACGGTGGGAAGCCCCTGCCCTCGAAAAATACCGCCTGCTCTATCGCCGCGTGGGGGAGCCTTGGCTGTGGTTTTCCCGACTGGTGATGGCGGACGAGGAACTGGCGGCGATCATCCACAATCCCGACGTCATGATCTGGGCGGTGACCGACCGGCGCGGGATCGAAGTCGGGATATTGGAACTCGACTTTCGCGAAGTCGGGCAATGCGAGCTCGCCTTTTTCGGCCTGATCCCCGCACTCAACGGCAAAGGCCATGGCCGCTGGCTGATGGCGATGGCACTGCAGGCCGCATGGGCGCGCAAGGGCGTGGAGCGGCTGTGGGTCCACACCTGCACGCTCGATGGGCCGGGCGCGCTAGGTTTCTATATAAAGAGCGGCTTCAAACCCTATCAGCGCCAGCTCGAAACTTTCCCAGACCCGCGCCTGACCGGCCATCTGCCGCGCGAGGCCGCGCCACAAATTCCGATTATTGAATAGGACCGTCTCTCCCATGCTCTATTATGAAGACATCATTGTCGGCTCCAAATCCAGCTATGGTCGTTATGAGGTCACCCGCGAAGAGGTGATCGAGTTTGCCACCAAATATGATCCGCAGCCCTTCCATCTCGACGATGAAGCCGCAGCGCAAACCTATTTCGGCCGACTATCGGCCAGCGGCTGGCATACCGGTTCGATGGCCATGCGGATGATGGTCGAGAACATGAAGGTCAACCAGCAGGCAGGCCTCGGTTCCCCCGGCATCGATGAACTGCGCTGGATCAAGCCCGTCTATCCCGGCGATACGCTGCGCATCGAAAGCGAAGTGCTGTCGAAGCGCCGGTCACAATCGCGACCCGAAATGGGCATGTTCAAGGGGCGGACAACGGTGCTCAATCAGGATGATGTTGCGGTTATGACGATGGTTTCGACCGGGTTGATCCGGGTGCGCAATCCTGAGATCGTGGAAGATTGATCACTTCCTCCCGAACAGCTTTTCCACGTCCCCAAGAGCCAGTTTCACCCAAGTTGGTCGGCCGTGATTGCACTGGCCGCTTCGGGGAGTGACTTCCATTTCGCGCAGAAGTGCGTTCATTTCGGCTACGCTCAGCACGCGACCTGCGCGGACGGAGCCGTGGCAGGCCATGGTTGCGGCGACCAAGTCGAGCCGTTCTTTCAGGCTGATGGCCTCGTCATAGGCGGCAAGATCGTCGGCGAGGTCTTGGACAAGGGCTTGGGCGTCTTTGGTGCCCAGCAGAGCAGGCACGCTGCGCACCAGCATCGCGGCAGGGCCAAAGCGTTCGATTTCCAGACCCATATCGGCGAACTCAGCCAACCGCGCCTCCAGCCGGTCGCAGGCGGTTTCTTCCAATTCGACCACTTCGGGCACGAGCAGTCCCTGCGTCGCCACGCTGCCATTTGCGGTCGCCGCGCGCATGCGTTCTAGCACCAAGCGCTCGTGCGCCGCGTGCTGATCGACAATGACGAGCCCATCCTCCGCCTCGGCGACAATATAGGTCGCTGCTACCTGCCCGCGCGCTACGCCGAGGGGGTGGCGGACCGCTTCGGGGACGGCTTCGGTCGATGGCTCGGCACGGCCCATCAGGGGGGCCAGATCTTCGCCCGGAATCGCTGCCAAATCGGCAAAGCTCGATCGTGCTTCAGACAACCCGCCAAAAGCAGGACGACGCGCGTAATGGCCCTGATAGGCGGTCGGCGGTGCGGCGAAGATATCTCCCTGCGCCGTACGCACCGGCTCCTGCTGCCAGTTGGCGAGCGCAGCCTCTGCGGGGCGTTGCACGCTGCGGAAACCTGCCTGATCGATAGCATGGCGAAGGCCGGACACGATCATGCCGCGCACCAGCGCCGGATCGCGAAAGCGGACCTCTGTCTTCGCCGGGTGGACGTTCACATCAACCTCGCTGGGAGGCAAATCGAGGAATAGTGCGACCACGGCATGGCGATCACGCGCCAACATTTCGGCATAGGCCCCGCGCACTGCGCCGACGAGCAACCGGTCCTTCACCGGTCGCCCGTTGACGAAGAGATATTGATGATCGGCCACGCCGCGATTGTAGGTGGGCAACGAAGCGATGCCGCCGAGGCTGATCCCTTCACGCTGGAAATCGAGGGCGACGCTGTTCTCGGCCAGTTCAGGTGCTGTCAGCGCCGCTACCCGTTCGGGACGGCCCATATCCGGCTGCACCGAAAGCGTCCGCCGCCCATCATGTTCAAGCGTGAAGCCAATATCGGGCCGTGCCATGGCAAGCCGCCGCACGGCATCGAGCGCAGCGGCATATTCGGCGCGCGGGCTGCGCAAAAATTTGCGCCGCGCGGGAATGTTGGCAAACAGATTTTCAACGCGCACTCGAGTGCCCGGCGGGATTGCGGCGGGCCCTTCGGAAACCAGCCGTCCATGATCGACCACGCGTTTCCAGCCCCCTTGGCCCAAGCCATCGCCACCACGCACCCGGCTTTCGACGGCGAATTTCGAAACACTGGCAATCGACGGCAGGGCTTCCCCGCGAAAGCCCATGGTCAGCACCTGATCGATATTGTCGTCGGGCAATTTTGATGTCGCGTGGCGTTCAAGCGCCAATGCGATTTCGTCCGACGTCATCCCGCAGCCGTCGTCGGTCACCTCGACCAGGTCGAGCCCGCCTGCGCCTAACCGGATCGATATGTGCGACGCCCCCGCATCGATGGCGTTTTCGACCAGTTCCTTCAACGCACTGGCTGGTCTTTCTACCACTTCACCGGCTGCAATCCGGTTGATAAGCGTGTCGGGAAGCCTTCTTATTGACATCTAGGCGCACCTAGACCAAGCGCCGCCGTCAAGCGAATCCTTTCATGGTGAAGAAGCGCGATTTTGCTGTTTTGAAACACAGCAAATTCCTGTAGTGCGACGCGATTGCGCCGCGCCGTCATCAAAGGCATTTCAGCCCGCAATTCCTCAAACCTCTTTCTGGGTGGAAGATTAGAGAATGTTCAAGCTTTTCCGGTTTGCCTCGCAAGACATGGCAATCGATCTCGGCACGGCGAATACCGTGGTTTATGTGCGCGGCCAGGGTATCGTATTGAACGAGCCTTCGGTGGTCGCGATCGAAACAATCAATGGCGTCAAGCGCGTGAAGGCTGTCGGCGATGAAGCCAAGCTGATGATGGGCAAGACCCCAGACAGCATCGAAGCTATTCGTCCGTTGCGCGACGGCGTGATCGCCGACATCGATGTTGCCGAAGAAATGATCAAATATTTCATCCGCAAAGTGAACGGAAAGCCCAGCATTTTTAGCGCGCCGGAAATCGTGATCTGTGTGCCGTCCGGTTCAACTTCGGTTGAACGCCGCGCAATCCGAGATGCGGCCTCAAACGCTGGCGCAAGTGCGGTGTACCTGATTGAAGAGCCTATGGCGGCAGCCATTGGCGCCGACATGCCTGTGACCGAGCCTATCGGTTCAATGGTCGTCGACATCGGCGGCGGCACGACGGAAGTCGCGGTGCTTTCGCTGCGCGGCCTTGCCTATACCACGTCGGTCCGCACCGGCGGCGACAAGATGGACGAAGCCATCGTCTCCTATGTCCGCCGACATCACAACCTGCTGATCGGTGAAGCCACGGCCGAGCGGATAAAGAAGGATTTCGGCACCGCGCGCGCGCCCGCCGATGGCATCGGCCATACGATCCACATCAAGGGTCGTGACCTGGTCAATGGGGTTCCGAAGGAAATCTCGATCAACCAGGGACAGATTGCCGAAGCCCTGTCCGAACCGATCGGCACGATCGTGGAAGGTGTGCGCATCGCGCTTGAAAACACTGCGCCCGAACTGGCAGCCGACATTGTCGACCAGGGTATCGTGCTCACCGGTGGTGGAGCACTGATGCAGGGGCTGGACGAACATCTGCGTGATGAAACGGGCCTGCCTGTCACTGTCGCCGAAGACCCGCTGACCTGCGTCGCGATTGGAACTGGCCGGGCGATGGAAGACCCCGTGTTCCGCGGCGTCCTCCTCACCGCATAAGAGCGGAGCAGGGGGATGGCGCCGCCACGAAACCGGCGCCCGGGCTTTTCCCGAAAGGCGCAGTATAGCCTTTTTGCTACATATGTGCTGGCAATTGCCGGTGCGATCGTGGCTGGCATATTGCTGCTCATTTCGATCGCCGACCCAAAGGGATTTTCAGCACTGCGGGCCGGGGCAGCAGAGGTCACATCTCCGATTGCCAGAGGATTTCAGGCGGTGCGTCGCAGCTTCGCCGGAATGGGCGAGAATATGTCCGCCTATCTCGACGCCGCATCGCAAAATGCTGCGCTTAAAAAGCAGGTCTCGGCGAACCGCACCAAGTTAATAGAGGCCGATGCCCTACGCGCCGAAAATCTGAAACTGAAAGCGCTAATAGGCCTTCAGCAGTCGAATCCGGATGAAACCGTGGCGATCGGAAATTTGATCAGCAGCACAGCTTCCAGCACCCGCCGCCTTGCAATATTGTCCGTGGGCAGCAATCAAGGCGTGGCCGTCGGCTTTCCGATCCGCGCACCAAAGGGGCTGATCGGTCGCGTAATCGAAACAAGTCCGAATACGTCCAAAGTTCTGCTTATTTCCGATGCCGAAAATGTCATTCCTGTTCTGCGCATGCCTGATGGCCTGCCCGCTCTATCGAGCGGAATCGGCGACGGAACCGTCGCAATCCGTCCGGTAGATTTGGGCGTCAATAACTTCCGCCGTGGGCAAATTGTGACGACTTCGGGCAGTGGAGGGCTTTACCCTCCTAACATCCCGGTTGCGGTAATCGTGCGCAGAACCAGTGATGGCGCACTGGCTCGACCGCTCGCCAGCCCTGCGGGCAACAACCATGTTATTGTCCTTCGCCCCTATCACGAAGCGCCACGTAAATTGCTTGAAGCCGCCGAAGCTGCAATACCCAAAGGTCAGGGTGCCGAATGAAGCAGGTGCTGGCCACCGGACGAAAGCTGCTCGGTCCGACGCGCGACTATGAAAGCCGGATTGATCGCGAAACCTCGCCCACCAGGATGCTGCTGGTTCCGATCGTCTCGGTCATGGCGGGTTCTATGGCAACCGCGTGGTTGCCGCTCATCGCAGGAACGCCGCTGCTGCCACCTTTGGGCCTTATGATGCTGCTCGCATGGCGGCTCATGCGTCCGGGAATGTGGCCGGCATGGATCGGTTTACCGCTGGGCCTGTTCGACGATCTGTTCAACGGCCAGCCCTTTGGCAGTTCCGGCCTGATCTGGTCGCTGGCGATGATTTCCATCGAACTGATTGACCTGCGGGGCGTATGGCGTGACCATTTGCGGGACTGGCTTATCGCCGCACTGCTGGTTATGCTTGCCTTGCTCGCGGGGCTCGGCATTTCTGCGCTAGCCCAGCCTGCTCCGGAGGTCGACATCATCATTCCGCAAATCCTGCTGTCTGCTCTGCTCTACCCGCTAGCGGTCCGGCTGTGCTCGCACCTGGATGCATGGCGGCTCGCAACATGAAGGAAGAGCGCGGCCCGACAAGCGGGCAACTGGAAATCCGCTTTTCGCGCCGCACTGCCCTGGTCGGGGGCGTACAGGCAACGCTTGGTGCGGTCGTTGCCGCGCGCATGACCTATATTTCGATCTTCGAAAATGAGCAGTACAAGCTCGCCGCCGAAAGCAATCGCGTCAACCTGACGCTGATCCCGCCCCGTCGCGGCTGGTTCATCGATCGCTATGGCAAACCTATCGCCACCAATCGCGCCGACTTCCGCGTTGACCTTATTCCCGAAAGGGTCACCGACAAGGCAAAGACGATCAAGAAACTGGGCGAGTTGCTTTCGCTCAACAAGGACGACATCGAACGCATCAATCGTGAGCTGTCGCATGCACGCGGGTTCCAGCCGGTCCAGGTGAAGGACGGCCTGGATTATGAGAGCTTCGCCCGCGTTAGCGTCCGCTTGCCTGACTTGCCCGGTGTAAGCCCGCGCCAAGGCTTTTCACGCTTCTATCCGAGTGGCCCTGCTGTCGGGCATCTGATCGGCTATGTCGGCATCGCTTCCGCTGAGGACTATGCCAAGAACAAGGATCCACTGCTGATTACCCCCGGGTACAAAATCGGCAAGGATGGGCTCGAAAAGGCGTTTGAAGACCGGTTGCAAGGAAAGCCCGGAGCGAAACGGGTTGAAGTGACCGCGCGTGGGAAACTGATCCGCGAACTTTCATCGCGCAGCGACACGCCGGGCAAGCCGGTGCAACTGACCATTGATATTGATCTGCACAATTATGCCTCTCGACGACTTGGACTAGAGTCTGGGTCCGTAGTCATCTTCGACTGTCTGACCGGCGACATATTGACGATGGCGTCGATGCCCTGTTTCGACCCGAACAGCTTTTCCGACGGTATCGGCGCGCTGGAATATAAATGGTTGCGACAGGACGATCATATTCCGCTCCTCAACAAAAGTTTGCAAGGGCTTTACCCGCCGGGTTCGACGCTGAAACCCATGGCAGGGCTTGCGATGCTCAAACATGGTATCGATCCTGAAGAGACGGTTTCATGCGGCGGTGGTTATCGGCTCGGCAACCGCGTGTTCAAATGCCTCGGTCGCCACGGGCCGATGAATATGCGCAGTGCCATCATGAAAAGCTGCAACACCTATTTTTATGCGATGAGCAACCGCATTGGCTATGATGCAATCGCACCTGCTGCGCGCGAATTGGGTCTCGGTCAGGAATTCGCCCTGCCCTTCACTTCGCAGCGCTACGGTACTGTACCTGACAGCGAATGGATGCGCCGCAAATATGGCAAGGAATGGTCCAGATCGGACACGCTGAACGCAACCATCGGGCAAGGCTATGTTCTGGCCAGCCCCTTTCAGCTTGCCTTGATGGCGGCCCGCATCGCATCGGGCCTGAAAGTAGACCCGCATATCATCGCTGGCAAACGAAAGCCGGCACAGCATCTGCCCTTCCCTGATGAACATCTCGCAATTGTGCGCGAGGGCATGGATATGGTGGTCAATGGTGCCGGCACGGCCGTTCGTAGCCGCCTTGACCTGCCCGACGTCCGGATGGGCGGCAAGACGGGTACGGCACAAGTGCGCGCCATCAAAGGCGGTCAGCGCGGGCAATCAGGCGCATGGAAATATCGCGATCACGGCCTGTTTGTCTGTTTCGCACCGGTCGATCAGCCGCGCTATGGCGCAGCGGTAGTCATCGAGCATGGCATGGGTGGTGCGCGGGCTGCAGCCCCAATAGCGAAGGACGTGCTGACCTTTCTCTATGACCGCGAAAAGGCAATGGCCGCATTGGAAGCTCTGGAAGCGGGCTGGGGCGGAACGCCGGTCGAACGGATGCAACGATCGCTCGATGCCTTTATCGCTGCATCACGCGGGCCGACCCGAGAGGACAGCGAGGCGGCACAAAAAAAGCAGATGGAGGCGGGATGACCAGCGGAATCGTTCCTGCCCCGATAGCTGGTCTTCCATGGCGGCTGATCTTCCTGATGTTCGCGATGACAGGGTTCGGAACTGTAATTCTCTATTCAGCAGCAGGCGGCAGCCTGACACCCTGGGCAGGGCAGCATTTCGTTCGCTTTCTCGTGTTCTTGACGATGGCCATCGTCCTGTCGCGCTTTCCTCTCGATTTCTGGAAAAAGATAACGATTCCGGCCTATTTCGGGGCGCTTGCCTTGCTTTTTGTAGTGGAATTGATCGGCCAGGTGGGCGGCGGCAGTCAACGCTGGATCAATATCGGCTTCATGACGCTTCAACCGTCGGAACTGATGAAGCTGGCGATCGTTCTGGCAGCAGCATGGTTTTTTGACCGGCTACCTCCGTCCAAGATCAACAGTCTGGACGCGATTTGGCCGATAATCGCCTTGCTTGGTGTTCCCAGCATATTGGTGATTATCCAACCCGATTTTGACTCGGCCATCGCCTTTGCCTTCCCCGTCGCGGTTATGGCTTTTGTAGCGGGGATGCCGTTGCTCTACTTCATAGGTGGCGGTGCCGCGTTGGCGGCGATTGCGCCGCTGGTCTTTTTCTTTGGCTTGAAAGAATATCAGCAGAACCGGGTTCTCATCTTTCTCAATCCCGAAAATGACCCGCTGGGCGCTGGCTATCACATCACCCAGTCGAAAATTGCGATTGGCTCCGGTGGAGTGTTTGGCAAAGGTTTTCTCAACGGAACACAAAGCCATTTGGACTATTTGCCCGAAGGTCATACCGATTTTGTCTTTGCGACCATGGCCGAGGAATGGGGCCTGATGGGCGGTCTCGCAGTAATGGCAGGTTTCTTCTTTCTTTTACGCTGGGGCTTGAGAGTGGGCCTCGAAAGCCGCTCCCGCTTTGGCCAGCTCGTGGCAGTCGGGCTGACGGCGATGATGTTCTTCAGCATCATGATAAATTTGATGATGGTGATGGGGCTCGCTCCGGTAGCCGGCATTCCCCTTCCCTTTATCAGCCATGGCGGTTCGTCCTTCCTGACAGTGATGATCAGCATCGGTATCATCATGTCGATCGAACGCCACCCTTCGCGTCGCCAGTTCGGTTAAGGCGGATTTGGCCAAAGCATGGCTTGACAAGATGAGCGTAAAGCATCAAAGGCGCTCTCCTGTTTGCAGGGTCGGTTTCCGATTCTGCCGGGTGGACGCTTAGCTCAGTTGGTAGAGCAGCTGACTCTTAATCAGCGGGTCGTGGGTTCGAACCCCTCAGCGTCTACCATTTTTCTTACATGGCAACCTGCTATTTCACCTTGGCGGCTATGGGATTGGCGCGTTCACCCTAGCCCACCGTTACCTGTAAATTGCATCCCGCCTGCCCCATAAATATGTCGAATATTTGCGCCCGATCTTGCCAAATCCGAAATGAAGTTTAAACGAGCGATTAAATTTCATTGGGAGAGGCTCGGCATGAAGATCGACAGTCAAATTTCGGCAGTGGTAACTGGCGGCGCATCCGGCCTTGGCCGTGCGAGTGCAGAAGCGTTGGCGTCAGCAGGCGCAAAGGTTGCGATTTTCGATATCAATGAAGACCTTGGCAATGAGGTCGCAGCAAAAATCGGCGGCATATTCTGCAAGGTCGATATCACCAGCGAAGACAGCGTCGTTGCCGGATTTGCAAAAGCACGCGCGGCCCATGGCCAAGAGCGAATCCTTGTCCACTGCGCGATGACATCGAAGCGCGGCAAGACATTGTCGTTCGACAAGGAAGCCGGCAAATACAAGCGCACCTCCACCGCCGATTATGCATTTGGCGTAGAGGGCATCCTTGTCGCCTCTTACCGCCTCGCCTCGCTATCGGCACTCGGCATGAGCGAACTCGAGCCGATGGAAGATGGCGAGCGCGGCTGCATCACACTGACTGCTTCGGTTGCCGCGCAGGATGCGCAGATCGGCCAGGTGATTTACGGATCGGCGAAGGCCGGTGTGAATGGCCTCGTCTTGCCGCTCGCGCGTGATCTGATGGACCTCGGCATCCGTTGCAACTCGATCATGCCCGGCATTTTCGCGACGCCGCTGATGCTAGGTGCGCCGCAAAATGTGCTCGATAGCCTCGCCGCATCGGTGCCCTTCCCCAAGCGCCTCGGTAAGCCCGAGGAGTTTGGCAGCTTGGTGCTCGAACTCAACCGCAACACCTATTTCAACGGCCAATGCCTCCGCCTCGACGGCGCAATCCGCATGGCCCCTCGCTAATTCAACCGAAAGGATAATCCCATGGCAGAAGCCTATATCATCGACGCCGTTCGCACCCCCCGCGGGGTTGGCAAGCCCGGCAAAGGCGCGCTTTCACACCTGCACCCGCAGCATCTCGCCGCCACCGTGCTCAAGGCGATCAAGGACCGCAACAATCTCGACACCTCGACCGTTGACGACATAATCTGGTCGACCTCCAGCCAGAATGGCAAACAGGGCGGCGATATGGGACGTATGGCCGCGCTCGCCGCTGGCTATGACATCTCGGCATCAGGAACCACGCTCGACCGTTTCTGCGGCGGCGGCATCACCTCGGTGAACCTCGCGGCAGCAACCGTCATGTCGGGTATGGAAGACTGCGTGATCGCTGGCGGCACCGAAATGATGAGCTTCACGGCGGCTTATGGCGCAGAGCTTGCAAATGCGGGCATTAAACCGCTGGGCATGGGTTCGGGTAACGCCGCGCTCGACGCGATCCACCCGCAAAGCCACCAGGGCATTTGCGGCGACGCCATCGCCAGCATGGAGGGCATCACCCGCGAAGAACTCGATGCGCTTGCGCTGTCGAGCCAGGAAAAGGCCGCTCGCGCTATTCGCGAAGGTCGTTTTGATCGCTCAGTGGTCACCGTTTACAACGAAGACGGCACGGTTGCACTCGACCATGAAGAATTTCCGCGTCCCGAAACGACTGCAGAAGGCCTTGCGGCATTGAAACCCAGCTTCGCTGGCATGGCTGATTTTGACCTTGGCGGCGGCAACACCTTCCGCAAGCAGATCAACCGCCGTTATCCCGATTTGAAGATCGAGCATTTCCACCATGCCGGCAACAGCTCGGGCGTGGTCGATGGCGCAGCGGCACTGCTGATCACATCGAAGGATTATGCCGACAAAAATGGCCTGAAGCCGCGTGGCCGTATCGTCGCTTATGCCAATATTGGCGACTGCCCCACGCTGATGCTCAATGCACCGGTTCCGGCAGCGAAGAAGGTCCTAGAAAAGGCTGGCCTCAAGGTTGAAGATATCGACGTTTGGGAAATCAACGAAGCCTTTGCTGTCGTCGCCGAAAAGTTCATCCGTGACCTCAATCTCGACCGCGATAAGGTGAACATTAATGGCGGCGCTTGCGCCCTCGGCCACCCGATCGGCGCCACCGGTTCGATCCTGATCGGCACCGCATTGGACGAGCTTGAGCGCTCCGGCGGTCGTTATGGCCTGATCACGATGTGCGCCGCAGGCGGCATGGCCCCGGCGGTGATCATCGAACGCATCTAAGCCTCAATATGTGTAAGAAGATGGCGGTCGGGTCTTCCCGGCCGCCCTTTTTATTGCCGATGGGCCAAACAAAATCATTGGCGCAAAGGTGTGTGTAAATTGGGAAGTGGTGCCTCGGGGCGGATTCGAACCACCGACACGCGGATTTTCAATCCGCTGCTCTACCAACTGAGCTACCGAGGCATCTGGCGGTGATTCCATCGATACACCGCCATTTGGAGCGCCGCCTATAGGCAGGGCAACGGGGCCTTGTCCAGCCCCAAATTCAAACCTCTTCAGGGAAATCCGGGTCGGCGGGCGGCCCTTTCATCCGATAGCCCTCACCCAGCCACTGCAGCAGATCGCGATCCTTGCAGCCCTTGCTGCAAAAGGGCTTGTGTTCTGCGGTTTCAGGCTTGCCGCATAAAGGGCATTTGGCGGTTTTAGCTTTGGCTGACATGTACATGTCCATAGCCGGTCATTGACGAATCCGATACCAGTTCAATGTCGGCACCAAGTGACAATCGCAACTTGGCCAATGTGTCGGGCCATTGTTTTATCCGTTCGACAATTCTGGGCGGCGCGGTCAAGGTTCGACGGCCATGCCCTGTTGAAATCGCAGCTGCCCGCAACAGGACTATAGCCTTACTGTCCCGCGACAGACGTCCGGGAGTGGTTCCACATAATATCTCCGGGATAGACGCCCCATTTCGCGGTCTGACAATCTGCACGAAACCGAACCCGTTGATCGCCGTTCTCTCATGCGAACCGAGTGTTTTACAGGCTTCAGCCAGCGCTGCATCCAGAGCATGCCTTGCCTTCCGGTCAGGCAGCGTCAGGAAATCGATGCCAATCTGGCCGCCAATGTCGAGCAATTGCAACAAGCGGGGAATCTCACGAGCAGAAGCGAGATTCAGCGTCATAGCATCGCTGCCACCATCGATATCGATCATCGTCATGGCGCGGGTGCGCTCAATGGTCAGCATCCCTCCATCAATGGGAAACTCGCCAGTGACGGACATCTCGGCAAGTGAATCAAAATCGGCATCTGCAATTGCGCTCGCGTCAATTTGCACTGGCTTGGTGTCGCCCACCATCTCTCGCAAATCATTTGCAACCTGTGGGGTCGAGCAGACAAGCTGTTCGGCTTTTGCAGCCATCATGCGTGCGAAAGACCGTTCGGGCGGGTCGCCCCGTTGCCATCCTAACGGCACCAAAGCTTTGCTAACGGGCACTGGGTGCACCAGCGGCAATTTCCATCGCCCTGGCTCGGGAACGGGCGCACGCGTCATTTCTACAACAAGCAGCTGCCCTTCGGTGAATTGCGATGCAGGCTGTAATATCGCATCCACCCCGCCGCCTATCGTGACAAGAGCCTTATTCGGTCCAGTTCGGCTTACAACACGCGCTGAATATTTCTCGCCCGCGGCCAACGGCATCGAAAGATGCTCGAGCTGTCGGAAAATGCGAAATTCGATGAGCTTTCCATCTTCAACCAAACCAGCGCGAACTTCGCCCGGCCCTGCGTCCCATAACAGGCTGGCTGTCATTCGACCGGATAGCCCGATGCCCTGAGCAGAGTGCGCGTTTCATACAGCGGCAAGCCAACCACACCCGAATGGCTGCCCGCCATCCAGTCAATGAGCGCCTCTGCCCTCCCCTGGATGGCATAGCCACCCGCTTTACCGAGCCCTTCGCCGCTTGCGAGATAAGCATCGATTTCGGCAGCGCTGAGACGTTTGAAACGGACAATGCTGTCGCTGATGCGACTACGTACGCGTCCCTCCGTGTCTATTACGCATACCGCGCTCCAGACATGGTGGCGTCGCCCGCTCAGCAATTCGAGGAAGCCACGCTGCATTTCGGCATCGGCAGCTTGCGGCAGGATACGGCGGCCAACGGCCACGGTCGTATCGCCTGCGACGACAACTTCGTCCGCTTCACGCGCGACTGCCTGCGCTTTTTCGACCGCCAAACGAAGTGCATAAACCCGCGCCATTTCTCCCTTGCGCGGTGTTTCGTCGATGTCAGGGGATGCTATCCGGTCCGGCACAACGCCAATGCGCGCCAATAAGTCACGGCGGCGTGGAGACGAGGATGCGAGGACAAGCCGCAAGGGCTGTTATCCGTTACTTGAAACGATATGTGATCCGGCCTTTGGTCAGATCATAAGGGGTCATTTCGCAAAGAACTTCATCACCGACCAGCACGCGGATGCGGTTTTTTCGCATCTTGCCAGCGGTATGACCAAGAACTTCATGGCCATTTTCAAGTTCGACGCGGAACATGGCATTGGGCAGCAATTCGCGCACCGTACCACGCATTTCGATGAGTTCTTCCTTAGCCATTCAGCCCCTGCAGAATTCGGTAGTCGTTGATGTGAGCGCCCTTAACGTCAAAGCAGCGAAAAGGAAAGAGTATGCTCGCTTATGATGTTGGTCGAATAATATGGGGCTTTCACCCTATTACTGCGACAAAATAAGACATGTTAGGGCTGTGCTTGCGACAGCTTGCCGCGATAAAGGCGGCACGAAAACAAATAAATAACGGAACCCCCTCCCAATGCTGACATTTCGCGCACCAATCTATTCCGCCAGTCTGCTTGCGTTGTCGGTAAGCATTGCCATGCCATCGGTCGCACTTGCCGCTGACGAAGCGGCAACAGAGGTTCCCGGTGATGAAGCTGCTTCGGTTGAGGCCGAGTCGGTCGAAGACGACAGCTCAACGCCTGACATCATCGTTACAGCTACGCGAATCCGAGGGTCGGTCGATACCGACGCTCCTCCTATCGACGAACTGTCCGAAGATGACATCACGGCGATCGGCGCGTCCTCGATCACTGATCTTTTGGCCGCAGTCGCGCCACAAGCAGGATCGGGGCGCGGGCGTGGCGGTGGGGGCCCGCCGGTCATCCTGCTCAACGGGCAACGTGTATCGAGTTTCCGCGAATTACGCGACCTGCCCCCGGAAGCAATCAGGCAGGTGCAGATTTTTCCGGAAGAAGTCGCGCTCAAATATGGCTTTCGCCCTGACCAGCGCGTAGTCAATTTCATCCTGAAGGATGATTTTGCGTCGTTCAACGTCGAGCATGACTTCGAAATGCCCGAAAAAGGTGGCTTTACGACCAAGGAGTTTGAAGCGACCTTCACCCGCATCGGCAAGGACAACCGGCTCAACATTGATACCGAGTTCGAAAGCAGCAGCCGGATTACCGAAGACGAACGTTCGATCCTGCCAAGTTCCGCGTCGGCCCCCTTTGCTTTGGCTGGTAATGTAACCGGTTCGGGCATAGGCGGTGAAATCGATCCGGCATTGAGCGCAATTGCAGGACAAATAGTGACGATTGCGGGTGTGCCTTCGACCGCCACACTGGCCGGCTTTGCGGCAAATGCAAACAATACCGCCAGCGGCGATATTGGATCATTGCGTACTTTGCAGCCCAGTTCACAGCGTTTCTCGACCAACGCGACCTGGAGCAAACTGCTCGGACCGCAAACCAATCTGTCGATCAACGGGCGTTTTGAGGTGCAAGATCAGCACAGCCTACTGGGCTTGCCATTTGCCAGCCTGGCGGTTCCAGCATCAAACCCGTTTTCGCCCTTTACAACCGACGTTATGCTGAACCGCTATTTTACCGAACCGCGCCCTCTGACGCGCGACGTCAAGACGCACACCGCGCAAGGTGGCGTGTCGTTTAACACCCTTCTCGCTGACTGGCGCCTTGCGCTGACCGGCGATTATACCTTGGTCGATACCGAAACGGTGACCCAGACCAATGGCGATTATACAGACCTGCGCGCTGGAATAGCAGCGGGCACAATCAATCCCTTTGCCGCCGATCTCGGGACTGGCTTGCTATTTACTGCGCCGGACACAGCCGACAGCACGACCGGCACTTTGTCGCTGCGCAGCACCTTTTCTGGCACGCTGTTCGAATTGCCTGCTGGCGAAGTACAAATGACCATCCGCAACGGCTATGACCGGCAGACCATCGATAGCACCGCCAGCCGTCGAGGCGTCGTGACGTCTGTCGGATTGAACCGCGATAACATCAACAGCGCGTTCAATGTCGAACTGCCTTTGCTCGAACGCGGCGTTGGCGTACTCGGCGGTATTGGTGACCTGTCGATCAACGGCAATATGGGGTTTTCGGACCTTTCGGATTTCGGCACTTTGATCGAATATGGGGCGGGATTGCGCTGGTCGCCGATAGAAGGAGTCACGGTTTCCGCTTCGATCATCGGCGATGAAAATGCTCCCGGCCTTGGTCAGTTAGGCAATCCGACGATAGTGACACCCAATGTCGCTTATTATGACTTTGTCCGCGGCGAGAGTCGGTTCATTGACATCGTCAGCGGAGGCAACCCTGCTTTGCTGGCGGAAAGCCGCAAAGACCTGAAAATCGGTCTCGATTGGAGTCCCAAATTCGTCGAAGGCTTGAGCCTTCAGGTCGAGTATTTCAAGAACAAGAGCGAGGATACAACGGCGTCCTTCCCGTTGCTGACCCCCGAAATCGAGGCCGCATTTCCTGGTCGCGTTACGCGCGATGCCAACGGGCAACTGATCCGGCTTGACCAGCGGCCTGTTAATTTTGCCGAAGAGCGGTCAGAACGCATCCGCTGGGGATTCAACATGTCCGGCCCGATTGGCAAGCAGCAGCAACGCGGCCCCGGTGCTGGCACTCCAGGCGGTGGACGTGGTCCAGGTGCGGGCGGTCCGGGTGGTGGTCGCGGCCCGATGGGCATGATGCCCGGAGGTGGCCCGCCCAGCCGATGGCAGATCGCACTCTACCACACCTACCGCTTGCAAGACGAAATCCTCATTGCGCCCGGCGTCCCCGTGCTCGACCTGCTCGATGGATCGGCGACCAGCAGTCTGGGCGGATCGCCACGGCATGAACTGTCGCTCAACGGAGGGGTCTTCCACAAAGGTATGGGGCTACGCTTCGAAGGCACCTATCGCGGGGCAACACGCGCCGATGGTAGCGGGCTGCCAGGTAGCAGCGATCTCTATTTCAGCGACCAGTTCAGCTTGAACAGCTTTCTGTTCATCAGCCTCGACCAGCGCGGCGACCTGACCAAGAAGGTGCCATTTCTCAAAGGCAGCCGCATAGCTTTTCGCGTCCAGAACGTCCTCAACGATTATATCAAGGTGCGCGACAATAATGGTGCGACGCCATTGAGCTATCAGCGAGGCTTCCTCGATCCGGAAGGTCGCGTGTTCGAACTCAGCTTCCGCAAACGGTTTTAACCCGCGCCTTTCAGCTTGCGGATGACCCGCCAAGCATAGGCCTTGGCGGTATTCTGTGCCGGGTAGCGCCCCGGTGCACGCGGGCGCATGCCAGATTTGCGCAAGATGCTGTTGAAGGCGCGGGCATCGGCCTCGGCATAGCTCCAGTCGCTGCGCCAGGTGATCGAAAGCGATATTGAGGGATCAGGGCCGACCTTCACATGGTGTGGAGCCATCACGGGAACAAAGACGGCCTCACCTGGCTGAAGACTCCATTCTGTGGCCCCCTGTGCCAGTTCGTCGCGCCATACGAGATTGCGATGCCCGCCGGTGTGATAGCCCTCATGCGTTTCATCCGGCGCATAAACGGGGTCGCCCGCCGGGAATTGCGTCATCGTCTTGCTGCCTTTCAACTGCAGCAAGATATTGTGTTCGGGGTCGAAATGGTAAGGTGTGACCGCGTCGGGCGATGAGACGAAAATGAAGCCTTGCGGCATCAGCATAGCCCCGGTCTTTGCTTCGATGAAAGGCTTCAATTCGCCCAAGAGATCGAGCAATAACGCACGATATTCAGGCACCTGTTCGATGTTTTTAAGCACGGCCCAACTGCGGCAAGTGTCCACATTGCGGATAGTGTCGCCAATGGAAAGGCCGTTGGCGATATCCGAATTGGGATCAACACCGGTAGGTAAATCGCCTTTGTTATATTCGATCGATGAAACCGGCAGCCCCTCACCCAGCTTCGCTAATGCTTCCAGCGTCAGCAGCGGATGCTCGCGTAGATTATGGCGAAGGCGGTGCGGAACTTCGGGATAGTTGCGCGAAAATTCCGCGCGGATATCTTCATCAAAAATCTGGGTCATGACGACATCCCATTGGCTTCTTTTGATTTTCCTGCATTGATCTGACGCAAACGGCCCTTCGCCTTTTCCGCAAACAACAATGCCCCAAACGCTGCGCGGCGGACCGGGCCGCCTATGGCGACCGAATATCGGCCGATGGCTCGCCGCCCAGACCAGATGCTGTCGATCATCGGATGGTCCTGCGCTGCACAGCTATCGCACCATGCGATCCCCGCATGTTCGAGCAAGGCCAGATTGTGGATTTGCAGCAATACGCCCGGCGAGAACCGGGCATAGTCCTCATCGAACGCCGTCTTGAACGAGAAAGCACCAGGTGGCGTCAGGAAGGTGACCAACATGGCTATAGCCCGGCCATCCAGACGCAACGCCAACAACTCCAGCTTGCCATCGCTTGCTGCGCCATGGAGCGCGGCTCGAAACAAGCTGCGCGTGCTATCAGAGCAATCCAGTGCGGAGCCATTGGCACCCTTCCAGCCGCGCCGTTCGAGCAGCAGAAATTCTTCTATCCAGCCATCCAGTCCCTCGCGACCATCGCTGCGCTGAAACTCCAATTTCCCCAATTCGGCCAAACGGTTCTGCTGTCGCCGCAATTCCTTGCGTTTCTTGCCGCGCAATGTCGCTTCCAGATAGGCATCGGGCGAAAGGCCGCGTTCGAGCAGTGCACGCTCTTCGCGGTGAAAGAGTGCAAAGCGCCGTCCAGTCGCACTACATTCCGCCTCCAGCGCTTTGGCCACGGGGCCGTCTACCGCCATGCCCGTCAAATGCAGAAAAAGGGCATTTCCGGGGCATATGTCCAGTTGCCGCAGAATGCCGGCCCAGAACGCCCGTTCATATCCTTTGGCGATCAACGGCGTCCCCAGAAAGGCGTTATAGTTCAGCCAATTCTGGCAATTATGGATTGGCAGGCCTGCATATCGACCGGCCATATACACCGGCATCAATCCGACTAGTTGCCCGGCTGAGCGTAATATCGCCAGTTGGACTTCACCGCGCGGGTCAAGCGCAGCAAGTGCGGATTCGAGATACCAGATTTCTCCGAAGGCATTCGGCTCGATCGCTTTTTGAGCCAGACATTTCCATTGCGTCTTGAATTGAGCATCGTTGCGCAAATCAGCCCACGCAATGAATGTGAAACCGTCGAAGTTCCGATCCGCGTGGCTTACATCGGCCCCGCCACCACATCCTTCAATAGGCTGGGCAATCGACCAAATTGTCGCGTCTTCAGATAACAGTCGCTGTTCCACAGCAGTCTTTTAGCAGTCAGAGGCAAATATTATGCTAACAAAAAGGGCTGCGCAGACAGCCTGCACAGCCCCTTTGATCAATGTCAGACTTGCCTAGTTGGCAGCGACTTTAACCGAAATCGGCAATGGTTTGTCGCCATCGCTTTCGATGTAGGCAGGGTTAAATTTGGCCAGCCAATCCTCTGTTTCTTTCAACCATTGGATATGTACGTCTTCATAGGGAAGATTGTGCGTCCCTTTCGGCTGTTCAACGTAGCGGAAGTCAACGCCCTCCTTCTTGCCTGACGCTTTTAGTCGCGAGACCAGTGTACGCGATTGTTCGATCGGGATACGCGCATCTCTGAGTGCCGCGACGATCAGAATAGGTGACCATTTTCCGTCCGTGAAGCGCGCAGGTGAGATGCCTTCGGGATCGTCTGAAGTGTCCTGAAAACGCGCGCGGAAGGAGCTAAGGTTTACCTCATCCCAGCGGTTCATCATCGGCATGTCGTACACGCCAGCGCCCGCAATTGCGCATTTCCAAACATCAGGATCGCGCTGTGCACCACGCGCTGTCGCAAATCCGCCGTAGGACCAACCCATTATGCAGGCGCGGCTTTTGTCGATTAAGCCAGTCGAAGAAAACCAGTTCACAGCATCGTTGAGGTCATCCTGCATCCGCTTACCATAGCCATTGCCCTTGCGACCTTCCTTTACAAATTCGCTGCCATAGCCGCCTGAACCGCGATAGTTAGGCTGGATTACAACATATCCCAATTCGGCAACGGCTTGGTGCCATGGAAAGAATCCGAACTCTTCTTTGTCGCGAACCCCGAAAGGACCACCATGTGGCATTACGACTACCGGCAGGTTCTTGCGATTTGGCCGGTGCCTCGGATATGTCACGACTGCTTCGATTTCCATGCCGTCCGAGGCTTTGTAACGGATGGAGTCCATCGGATTGAGTTCCATGTCCTTTAGGATTGGGTGATACCAACCAAGGATCGAAAGTTTGCCACTTTCAGTGTCGAAGAGATAAAAACCGCCAGGCTGGTTGGCTTTTCCGACAAGCAGCACTATTTTCGTGTCACCATCGTTTGTCGAAACGATCTGGACGTTACCACGTCCATAGTCTTGTTCCATCAGACGCTGGATTTCTGCGAGCCGACCATTGAACCAGCGAGTACGGTCTTTGGTTGTCGTATAGGCTACACCATCGAGATTGTTGCGAGCTTCATTCGGCAGAAGATCTTCGACATCATAACCCTTTACCGCGAATACTGGCTCGCCCACGATCTGCATCGTTTTCACGTTGATCTTGTATAGCTTGCGCAAACCATCCTTATTGCTCGTGGCATACGCCATATCCGGCTCGTCAAGGAATATCTCGGGCGTTATCTGTGTTCCGGTAAATGTAGTATCCGCCGCATTCGCAACTGTTTTCAAGACGCCGTTGGCATCAGAGCGATACATTAAACGCTGCTTGCCGGAGTCGCCGTCGAAACCCACGCCTGCCCGAACTACGCCCTTTCCGTCGGCGATCCACTCACCCACTTCCACATTGGGTCGCATCACGGTTTTGAACTTACCTGTTTTTACGTCGACTTCGATCACTTCAGGATTGGGGCTATAGTCCCGTTCTTTGAGCACATCACGCTGGACCAGCATGGTTCCATTTGCGTGGTCAATGTGCATAATCCGTGCGCCATTGGCACCGGCCCCGGTCCAGGCAAGCGGCTCGATTTTTTTGGTTCCGATATTGTATGAAACGAGACGCGATATGTCATTGCGTTCACCGCCAATCACTTCGCGGGACTGCAACGTAAACACAATAGTTTCGTTGCCTACCCAACGCCAAGCTGAGACGCTTCGATCGCCAGCTTCACGTACTTCGTCGGCTTGCACAAAAAACACGGGTGGTGAACCGGGCTTTGTGAGATCCAGATAGCCCAGATTGTCCACGCCATCGCGGCTCATCATGACCGCAAGCTTGCTGCCATCCGGCGACAGGCGCGGTTGGCGCATGAACGGGCGTTTGCCAAAAACTGCTGTGTCTACGCGTCCATTCGAAACAACAATGGTTTCGTTCCGGCTTGTCGCTTCATTGCTGGTCTGGCCTGCGACCGCTGGTCCAGCATTGTAGAGTGCAGCTACCGACGCCAACAGCACCAACTTCTTGAAATTTGTCATTGAAAACTCCCCAGTTTCTATACCTTCAGCTATAGTCACGATGGCGCGAGGGGCAAGAACTCTACACTGTTCAAATCGTAAATTTCGACGAACAGCTTTTCAGACAAAACAAAACCCCGCCGGATCGCTCCGACGGGGTTTTGATTGCTTGGGTGCAATCAGATCAGGCCGCGCCGTGTGCAAGAGCTGCGAGCAGCAGCAATGCGACGATGTTGGTGATCTTGATCATCGGGTTCACGGCCGGGCCAGCGGTATCCTTGTAGGGATCGCCGACGGTGTCGCCGGTCACAGCTGCCTTATGGGCTTCCGAACCCTTGCCGCCATGATTGCCGTCTTCGATGAACTTCTTGGCATTGTCCCATGCGCCGCCGCCCGAGGTCATCGAGATGGCAACGAACAGACCGCCGACAATCACGCCGAGCAGAAGCGCGCCGAGAGCGGCAAAGCCCTCTGCCTGGCCTGCAACAGCCGTGATGATGAAGTACACCGCAATCGGTGCGAGCACCGGTAACAGCGACGGGATGATCATTTCCTTGATCGCCGCCTTGGTTACCAGGTCAACCGTGCGTGCATAGTTCGGCTTTGACTTGAAAGTCATGATGCCAGGATCGTTTGCGAACTGGTCGCGCACGTCCTTCACCACTTCGCCAGCCGCACGGCCCACAGCGGTCATGCCCATCGCACCGAAGAGGTACGGCAGGAGCGCGCCGAGCAGAAGACCGACGATGACATAGGGGTTTTCGAGGCTGAAATTGACCGTCAGGTTCGGGAAGAACTCGCGAAGGTCGGTGGTGTAGGCTGCGAACAGCACCAGCGCGGCAAGACCTGCCGAACCGATGGCATAGCCCTTGGTCACAGCCTTGGTGGTGTTACCCACGGCATCGAGAAGGTCGGTCTTTTCACGGACGCTGTCATCCAGACCGGCCATTTCGGCGATACCGCCGGCATTGTCGGTGACCGGACCATATGCGTCGAGTGCAACGACCATACCCGCCAGAGCCAGCATCGCGGTTGCGCCAAAGGCGATACCGATCACACCAGCAAGCTGGTAAGCGATGATGATGCCAGCGCAGATCACGACGGTCGGCATTGCGGTCGATTCAAGGCTGATAGCCAGACCCTGGATGACGTTGGTGCCATGGCCGGTTTCCGAAGCCTTGGCGATCGACCGTACCGGACGATAGTTGGTGCCGGTATAATATTCGGTGATCCAGATGATCAGACCGGTGATGATCAGGCCGAGCAGCGAGCAGTAGAACAGCGTGCGGCCGGTAAAGCCACCCACTTCAACTTCCATACCGCCCATTGCGTGGCTGATAGCAAACCAGATCGCCGGAACCGAGAGCACGGCGGTGACGAGGAAGCCCTTGTACATCGCACCCATGACATTGGTGCCACCGCCCAGACGGACGAAATAGGTGCCGATGATCGAGGTTACGACGCAGACGCCGCCGATGAGGAGCGGAAGGCTCATCAGGTTCAGCAGCAATGCGCTGTCGGTTACGCCCTTAACGAGGAGCGCGATGAGGACCATCGTTGCGCCAACGGTAACCACATAGGTTTCGAACAGGTCAGCGGCCATACCGGCGCAGTCGCCGACATTATCACCAACGTTATCGGCGATAACCGCCGGGTTGCGTGGATCGTCCTCGGGGATACCGGCTTCGACCTTGCCGACAAGGTCGGCACCAACGTCAGCAGCCTTGGTGAAGATACCGCCGCCGAGACGCGCGAAGATCGAGATCAGCGAAGCGCCGAATGCGAGCGCGACCAGCGCGTCGACAACTGCACGGCTGTTTGGAGCCATCATCGCGATGTCGGTCAGGTACCAGAAGAACACGGCGATCGCGAGCAGAGCAAGGCCCGCGACGAGCATGCCGGTGATCGCACCCGCACGGAACGCCATGGTCAGGCCAGCCTGCAGGCCGGTCTGCGCCGCAGCAGCGGTACGGACGTTCGAGCGCACCGAGATGTTCATCCCGATATAGCCCGCCACACCCGAAAGCACGGCGCCGATAACGAAGCCGATGGTCGGGATGACGCCCAGGAAAACTGCCACAAGAACCGCTACGACCACGCCAACGATGGCGATGGTGCGATATTGGCGCCCCAGATAGGCCTGTGCACCTTCCTGGATCGCGGCTGCGATTTCCTGCATTTTTTCATTGCCGGCCGAGGCGCCGAGCACCTGGCGGCTGGTGACGAAGCCGTAGACTACGGCCAAGACACCGCAAATAATTGCGATTAATGTCAAAGACATGGAGATTCCTTCCCCCTACATTCCCACTTTGTTTTGCGTCCGCGCCCATAGGACAAGGGCGCAAGCCGCGCTGCTATGCTGTGGATTAAAGGCTTAGGCAACCCTTAAAAGCCGCGGGAATCGGCCAAATGCGTCAATGATGTTGATAACCGAGCAAGGGCGGCAGCGGTATCGGCGCATTGGCTTCAAACAACGCCAGCCCTGCGCCCTCGACGACGACGCCCAACGTGGTTGCAGCAACCGGAAGCACGGCATCTGCTGGCGCTGTGAAAAGCAGTTGGTAATCATCGCCCCAGGACGCTGCCTGCAGGCGACTGTCGATGCTGTCGCCCCGCATCATGCAATAGGCCGAGCTGAGCGGGATAGCGTCGATGTCGATCCGGATTTCAACCTTGCTCGCATGGGCCATCCGTTCGGCGTCGATCAGCAATCCGTCGGACACATCCATCATGGCGGTAACGACGGGTGCGAGCGCTTGCCCATCACTTAGTCTTGCCATTGGCCGGTGATAGGCAGCGGACAGTGCATCGACGCCTTCCAGCCCGGCTTCCGCCAGTTCAAAACCCGCCAACGCATCTCCGAGCGTTCCGGTGACGTAAAGTACATCCCCTGACCGCGCACCACTCCGCGCAGGAACGGGGCGATGTGTCGCCGCACCTATAGCAGTCAAGCCGACAGCTCGCTTGTCGCCCTTGTTTGAGACCGTATCGCCGCCAAGCAAAGGCACGGAATAATGTGTCAACGCACGCTCCAGCCCTTCGGCGAAGCGCTTGTCCCAATCACTGTCGCCAAGCATGAAGCCCAGCAACACTCCCAAAGGTTGTGCGCCTTTGGCCGCAAGGTCCGACAGGTTCACAGACACCAGTTTCCACGCAACATCGGCAGGATCCGCATTGGGCAACCAGTGCACATCCTCTGCCATCATGTCATGGGTGAGGATCAGGGTTTCGCCGCCCAATTCGATGACAGCGGTATCGTCCATCAGGCCGCGCGCCGCCGGGTCACGGGCCATGGCGCGCATCATTTCGATGAAGGTGGATTCAGCGGTCATCCTCGAAAACTCTCGTCGTCCTGAACTTGTTTCACGACAACAAACCACAGCTCGTTATCCCGAAACAAGTTCGGGATGACGATCATATGGTTAAGCAGAGCGCCTCTCCTTCGCCACGGCATCGAGCAAGCCGTTGACGAACTTCGCATCCTTATCGTCAAAAAAAGCATGGGCGACATCGACATATTCGTCGATAACTGCCGCGGTCGGCACGTCAGCGCGGGCGAGCAGTTCATAAGTGCCTGCGCGCAAAACCTGCAGCATCGTTTTATCGAGGCGGCCAATTTTCCACTGTTCGCCAAGCTTGGCTTCGATCAACGCGTCAATCTCTTCACGTCTCGCATCGACACCCGCCACGACATCATCGAAAAAGTCGATATCGGCCTCGGCATATTGTGCGTCTTCAATCTCGGCACCCAAGCGATGCGAGTGGAATTCGGAGAGCAGGCGCGCCAGCCCGATCGACTCCATGTCCATCTGGTACAGCGCCTGTACCGCTGCGAGGCGGGAAGCTGCTCGGGCTTTGGAACGGGGTGTGCTCATAATCTCTTTCTCACGCTTTCTGCGTGCGCTGGCAAGCCTTCGGCCTCTGCCAAGGCCAAAGCCGCGGGGCCGATCGCCTTCAATGCCTTTTTATCGAGCGCGATGAAGCTGGTCCGCTTCATGAAATCAAGCACCGACAGCCCCGACGAAAAGCGCGCACGGCGACCCGTAGGCAGCACATGGTTGGGCCCCGCCACATAATCGCCTATCGCTTCGGGTGTCATCCGACCCAAGAAGACGGAGCCGGCATGGCGAACCAGATCGAACAACTTTTCCGCGCGCTTGTCGTCGACCGCCAGTTCGAGATGTTCGGCGGCAAGGCGGTTGACAAGCGGCATGGCCGTTTCAAGTTTGTCGACAACAATGATGGCACCATTGGTCTGCCAGCTTTCGGTCGCAACCTTGGTTGTCGCCAGTTTTGCAAGTTGCGCCTCGATCTCGGCAGCGACCTTTTCGGCGAAATCGGCATCGTCGGTGAACAGGATCGACTGGCTGGTCGGATCATGCTCGGCCTGGCTCAGCAGGTCTGCTGCGATCCATTCGGGCTTGTTCTTGCCATCGGCGACGACGACGATTTCGGAAGGTCCTGCAACCATATCGATGCCGACGACGCCGTAGAGCTGACGCTTCGCCTCTGCGACCCATGCGTTACCCGGCCCGGTAATCACATCCACCGGCGCAATCCGGTCGGTGCCATAGGCTAGTGCGGCAATCGCCTGCGCACCGCCAAGCCGCCAGATTGCGTCGACGCCCGCAAGATAGGCGGCGGCCATAACAGTGGGGTTCACCTCGCCCTGCGGCGTCGGCGTGACCATAACGAGACGCTCGACACCTGCCACCTTTGCCGGAATCGCGTTCATCAACACCGAGGAAGGATAGGCAGCGCGCCCGCCGGGAACATAAACCCCTGCAGCATCAACCGCACTCCAGCGCGCACCCAGCCGCACGCCTTCCTTGTCGCGATAGTCGCGATCCTTAGGCAACTGCGCCTTATGGTAAGCCTTGATCCGATGCGCAGCGAGTTTCAGGGCATCGCGCAATTCGGGGGCAAGCGACAGATAGGCAGCCTTGCATTCCTCCGCGCTAATCTGCCAGCCCTGCTCGCTGAGGCTGAAGCCATCGAAGCGTTCAGTCAGTTCGAGCAGTGCTACATCACCACGGGCGCGGACGTCGCGGATCGTTTGCTCGACGATAGCCGACACATCGGCTTCGGCTTCACGACGGCCGTTGACGAGCTTTTCAAACTGCCGGTCAAAATCGGGTTGATTTGTCGATAGCCTAAGCACGTACCGCCTCACGGAATTTTTCGACGAGATCGGAAACGCGCGCATCCGTCTTGAAAGCAGCCCGGTTGGCGACCAACCGTGCCGAGACTTCAGCGATTTTTTCGACCTCTACCAGTCCATTTTCCTTGAGCGTCTTACCCGACGAAACGAGATCGACAATACGGCTGGATAACCCAAGCAGCGGGGCGATTTCCATCGCACCGTTGAGTTTCACGCATTCGGCCTGCACGCCGCGCGCAGCGAAATGCTTGCGCGTCAGATTGGGATATTTGGTAGCGACGCGAACATGCGACCAGCTGCGCGGATCGTCCATCGCGGCCAGTTCGGCTGGTTCCGCCACCGAGATGCGGCAATGACCGATATTCAGATCGACCGGCGCATACAGCTCCGAATAGTCAAACTCGTCGATAACGTCCGAGCCCACAATCCCGGCTTGCGCGGCACCATGCGCCACGAAGGTGGCGACGTCAAAGGCGCGCACACGTATGATCCGCACACCCGGATCGCTTGTGTCGAACATCAGCGCGCGGCTTTCCTTATCAAAGAAGGCTGCTTCGGGTTCGATTCCGGCGGCCTGCATCAACGGCAAAGCCTCGTCGAGAATCCGTCCCTTGGGGATGGCAAAGATGATTGGCGCAGTCATTGTCGGCGCGCTTTACTTGTGCGATGCAGCAAGGGCAAGGAGTAGTGCATGTCCGACGCCATACGAAATGCCTTTCGCCAGCAGGCATCCGGATGTCGCGCAATGAACTCGCCGCTAACGGCAGAGATACTCGAGACCTTAGCTGATACACTCGATCACAGCACCCGCACCGGCGCGCGCATATTGGATTGGCCCGGGGATCCCATGGCGGATGCCCTGAAACTGCGGATTGCGGGGGGATTGCATGCATTGGCACGGTCGAGGCAAGATACCGAACTTACGGCTATGTATCGGGCTGGAACCGGCGATTTTGCGACGGTCCTCACACACGTTCTGAAGGAATGGGATGACTGGCTATACCCATGGCTCGACAGCCCACCGCAAACCAACGAGGTCGGACGAAGCGGCGCGTTAATGGCCGGATTGATGGTCTTTGCGCAGCGACTCGATATGCCGATTGAACTGCTAGAACTTGGCTCCAGCGCTGGTCTCAATCTCAACCTCGACCGTTTCTGCTACAATCTGGGCGGGCTGGAGGCGGGACCAAATAATGCAGCAGTGCGCATCAAGCCCGAATGGACAGGCGATGCTCCTGAGGGCCAATTCCCGAAGATCGTCGCGCGCAGCGGCGTCGACCAGAATCCGCTCGACGTGCGCGATGAAGCTATCGTCGAGCGGCTTCTCGCCTATTGCTGGCCGGACCAGCACGACCGGCTGGCGCGTCTGGAGGCAGCTATAGCAACGGCACGCGCCCATCCTCCGGCGGTAGAAGCAGGCGATGCCGCCGACTGGGCCGAGCATATGTTGGCCGAACTACAGACCAAAGGCACCGCGCGCATCGTGATGCACAGCGTATTCTGGCAGTATCTACCCGTGGATACGCAAAAACGGATTGAAGCGGCAATATTAAAGGCTGGCAAGACTGCAGCCCCTGATTATCCGCTTGGCTGGCTATCGTTCGAACCCGATCCTCCGGCCATTTCACTTATGCAATTGCGGCTGCGGCTATGGCCGTCAGGCGAATCACTACACCTGGCCGCCTGCCATCCGCATGGGGCATCGATTAATTGGTTCGGGCGAGAAAATTCTGCATAGACGCAATCACCGCTTCGGGCTTTTCCCACGTCACAAAATGTCCGCAATCAGCGATGCGTTCGATGCGGATATCGGGCACCAGTTCTTTTACGCCATCAACATTCGAAGGGGAAAGCGCCTTGTCTTCCATCGCCCAGACCAGCAGCGTCGGGATAGTCAGTTTCGGGACGCCCGCAGCGGCCCATTCGGGCACTTCAACAACTTCGCCGATAGCTGGAACCGAGATGATGGACGCGCGGTACCAGTTGAGCATCGCGGTTGCGGCTGCGCGGTCTTCCCAGCCCGCCAGCAATTCCCCATATTCGTAGGCATCCATGGCTTCGGGCTTTTGCCAGCCCCACACTTTTTCGAGTAAAGGCAACAATCCGCCGCCGTCGACGATCGCATCGGCGGCCGGATCGCGAAAAAAGCGGACATATTGCGCCGACTCCCTTTGGACAGGATCGCTGACCAACAGCCGTTGATAAACCGCAGGGTGTGGCGCATTGGCAATCATCGCGCGCGTCACGCGTCCAGCCCATTGTGCATTCATACCACCGGGTTGGCCGTTCAGCGCTACGCTCCATGCAATGGCACCACCCCAATCGTGGCCGGCAATTGTGAAATCTTCGACTTCCAGAGCATCCGCCAAAGCAAAAACATCGGCTGTCAATTTGTCTGCCGTGTAAGCGCCTACATCTTTTGGTTTGGAAGATCCGCGATAGCCACGCTGGTCGGGCGCGATGCAATAGTAGTTTTCCGACAGCGCAAGTAATTGATGCCGCCAGGTGCGATGCGATTCCGGAAAACCATGAAGAAAAATAACCGCTGGATTTGAAGGATCGCCGATTACACAGCAGTCCAGCTCTACATCTGTCGAAAGATATACGCGTCTTAGAGACGATTTAAGCACAATATTCTCCGCAACCCCAACTCACAAAGAATTGTTTTAGCAGGAAAAAACAAAGCGTATTGTATAAATTTGTCAAATCTCGCTGCGTGTCAGCGGAATTTCAGGAATAGGTATCCATTCAGCTTCGTCGCCGGGTACTTTGGGAAAGCGCCCCGCTTTCCAATCATCTTTCGCCTGATTTATCCGGTTGCGCGAAGAGCTGACAAAATTCCACCATACATGGCGCGGGGTTTTGAAGGCTTCGCCACCCAGCAGCATCACGCGTGAGGTTTGATGCGCACGCAATGTCATCGGCACGCCTGGCTGAAGAATATACAGGCTGTGCGTATCCAGCGGTTGCCCATCAAGGCTCGCCTCCCCCATCGCAACCAGAATACCGCGCTCATCCGCCTGCGCATCGATCAGGATTGACGCCCCTGCTTTCAGCGCGATATCTGCATAAATGGTTTCAGCATGCTGCGTCGTCGGCGCCGTCACACCCCACAGACTGCCCATGACCACCCGCGCTGTCACACCATCGCCGTCAATCTGGGGCAGATGTTCCGCTGCCACATGTTCGAAGGCAGGGCTAATTTCCTCCTTGCCGTCGGGGAGTGCAAGCCAAGTCTGCATCCCGCTAATGGGCGATCCCGTCGCGCGTTCCTCCGCAGGCGTGCGCTCCGAATGCACAATGCCCTGCCCTGCCGTCATCAGATTGAGGGCACCGGGCCTGATTGTTGCATAGGTGCCCAGACTATCGCGATGATCAATCGCTCCTTCAAAAAGATACGTCACCGTCGCTAGGTTGATATGTGGGTGCGGGCGGACATCCATGCCCTGCCCAATATTAAAATGCGCAGGGCCGAATTGGTCGACAAAGATGAACGGTCCAACCATGATTCGCGCCTTGTTGGGCAAGGTCCGGCGCACTTTGAACATACCGAGATCGTGCGATGTAGGGGTGACTATAAGCATGGCTATTCCCCTGGTGCCGTCGCCTTAATCGCCAGAGCATGCACGCGCTCTCCCGGTAAATCGCCCAATGCTTTGTTCACCATGCGCTGACGCATCACCCGGTTGACGCCTGCAAAGGCCGCACTTTCAATTTCTACCGTGAAATGGCTTTCACCCGAGCCGTCGTCCCCACTGTGCCCTCGATGCTTCGTACTATCGTTGATAACCGCAAGGTGCGTGGGAGAGAAGGCTGCCGTCAGCAACGCTTCCATTTCTGCTTGGATCGGGCCTTTTGTCATGGCTTCCCTCTTCCCATATCGTACGTCTTTGGCCAAGGGGAAAGCATGTCCGCTCCGCGCAATCCAGATCGATTCCACGGCCGCATGCGTAGTTCGCAGCGCGTTTGCCAGCATCCCCGCTGCCAGCATCCGGGGGAATTTCGCGCGCCTAATCCCTATGGCCGTCCACCCGGACCGAATGGCCCGGGCGATTATGTGTATTTCTGCCTTGATCATGTGCGTGAGTTCAATGCGGGTTACGACTGGTTTGAAGGCATGTCCGCCGATGAAATTGCAAAGGCGCAAAGTCCGCTGAATGTCTGGCCGAGCGAAACGCGGGCGTTCAAGGCGAATGGGGGTGCTGATTCGCCGCCGCGCTGGGCAGACTTCAATGATCCGCTGGAGGCGATTTCCTCGCGCTTCAAAAAGCGGATGGAAGAGGCGAAATCAGCGACGCAAGCCAATCAGCGGACATTGTCTACAGAAGACCTCTCCGCTTTAAGGACTTTGGGGCTTGATCGGCATGCCGACCGCAAGGCGGTGCGTGCGGCTTACTCGAAACTAGTCCGAAAATACCATCCAGACAGAAACGGTGGTGACAGAAGCTACGAAGGTGAATTGCAGAACGTACTAGCCGCCTATGCTCTCTTGAAAATCAATGCTCTGAAGTAAATTGAATCTCCCGACAGGGCAATTTCAACGTTTCTTATCATTTTCCGGTTTTGCGGGTGTATTTGAACCAAGTGCTGGGCCGGGCATGGATTGTGCCATTGTTGCAGGATTTATTGCAACGCCGAACAATCGCCACCGGCCACCCACCCATTGATACTGCAATTGAAAACTTATCGCTGTAGGGCGCAATCCGAAAAAACCTCGTACGTCGAGGATGTTATCAGGCGAGACTGCAGGTGCAGCGGAATATGTAGGCGCCAGCAGCAAAGCGTTAGAGAGGTCCAGGCGACTTTCCCGCAATGCAGAAAAAATATTTGATAGCTGCGACGGATTGTTGACCGTCTGGAAACCCGGCGCAGACAGGTCACGCAACACCGAATAGTTTCCGGACTGATTGGCATGGTCTAACGCAGCGAGGGTCGACCATATCATTTTTGCCAATTCAAGTTCACTAGGCACGGGCATGGCGGCCAAAGGCGGCATTGTAGATTGCTGCGCAACTGCGGACATTTCTGCACATGGCAGCAGCAGCAACACGACCGCCATCTTGAGTGAAACACGCATCTTCACAACCTCCTGAATTATTATCGACTTATGCCTTGCACTCGTACATGTCGCAAGTACGCTCAGTGCACGGTGCACATCTGGCGGCGGAGTTGGCAAACACGCGAGCGGTGCAGCAATTGGGCTAGACAAACCGGTTTTGAAAAAATGCGCACAGAACTAAGCATCGAATTTCTTTGAAAAGGCGTTGCAACTGGACATTGCTGCTTATAGGCACCACGCGATTAGAAAACGATTTCAATTTGAGACGGAATAATGACCGACATACCGAACATCCAGCCTGACAGCCGGGCGACCACCATTCTCGAGGCACCCGATACCAAGGTGAATGTGCGCGAGATTTTCGGTATCGATATCGACATGGAATGCCCGGCGTTCAGCGAAGCCGACGAGCGTGTGCCCGACCTTGATCCTGCCTATGTGTTCGATCCCGACACAACGCTCGCGATCCTCGCGGGTTTTGCTTTCAATCGTCGCGTAATGGTTCAGGGCTATCACGGCACGGGCAAATCGACCCATATCGAGCAGGTCGCGGCGCGCCTCAAATGGCCATGTATCCGCATCAACCTGGACGCGCATATCAGCCGTATCGACCTGATTGGACGCGACGCTATCGTGCTGCGCGACGGGGTGCAGGTGACCGAGTTCCGTGAAGGCCTCCTGCCTTGGGCGCTGCAGACGCCAACCGCTCTCGTTTTTGACGAATATGACGCCGGTCGACCTGACGTTATGTTCGTGATTCAGCGCGTACTCGAAACCGAGGGCAAGCTGACGCTGCTCGACCAGAACCGCGTCATTCGTCCCAATCCCTGGTTCCGCCTGTTCGCCACAGCCAATACCGTAGGGCTTGGCGATACCAGCGGCCTGTATCATGGCACTCAGCAGATCAACCAGGGCCAGATGGACCGGTGGAACATCGTCGTCGGCCTCAACTATCTGCCTGCGCAGGTGGAAAGCGAGATCGTCCTTGCCAAGGCGGGCGGCGACGCGGCGCAGATTGCCAATATGGTGAAGGTCGCCGAACTGACACGTCAGGGTTTCATCAACGGCGATATCTCGACCGTCATGAGCCCTCGCACAGTGATCACCTGGGCGCAGAACGCAACCATTTTCAAGGATGTGGGCTTCGCCTTCCGCCTCTCGTTCCTAAACAAGTGCGACGATGCGGAACGGGCACTGGTGGCTGAATATTACCAGCGGGTATTCGGAAAAGACCTGCCAGAAAGCGTTGCCAGCAAGACATGATACGCCTTTTCATCACGCTGCCGCTGTTTTTACTTTTGGGAGCGTGCGGGGCGGCGGTCGAATATGGCGGCATCCGGCATAGCGAACTGGCATCGCACCCAGACTGCAATCCAGTACAAACCACACCCGCAGCGATAGACGGCAAGGACCATTTCATCGTCACCAGCCGGCTGCCCGATTGCCGAGCTGGTGAAATCAAGCTGACAAACCACAGATCGGACAAAGTAAGGTTTGGCCGATTTGCGCCTCCGGTTAAACTAAAGCCTGCAAAGGGCAAAGCGCGCACTATCGTGCCTACCGCATTCCAACCGGAGCAAGAATGGTGGTCCGGATTGCGCGATGCAGCCAATCTTCGTCAGGGACGCGTGCTTCTATACGTCCATGGATATCGTGAAACGGTCGATTCAAGCAGCAAAGATACCGCACAAATTGCTGCGCTGACCAATTTCGATGGCCCAGTCATTCAATATAGCTGGCCATCGCAGGGGCGCCTTCTCAGCTATGCTGTCGATGAAACCAATATGTATTGGGACGAACGCAACTTCCGCCATTTCCTTCAGAAACTGGCAACGCAGGATTGGGTGAAAGAAATTGTAATTGTGTCGCACTCGCTTGGTGCAAGGCTTGTCATACCTGCAGTTGAATATGTCGACAGCAACTCGTCGAATGCGGATTCGAGCAATATTTCAAACATCATCCTTGCTGCCCCGGATGTCGACCGACAGGATTTTGAACGCGATATCATTGAAGAGGTGCTCTCGGCGCGACGGGTGAACAACGACCGCAGAATCACGGTCTATGCATCGATCAAGGACAAAGCGCTGGCGCTGTCGCGATCTTTGCACGGGTATCCGCGTCTTGGTTCACCCTATTGCTTCGACCCCTTTGAAGCTGCAGCCTTGAAGGCCAATGGCCTGCCGGAACGCTGCTATGCCGAAAAAGGCCGGTATACCGAAGAGCCGTCAAAAAGTGGTTTTACGATTGTCGACACCAGCGATGTCAGCCGAGGGCAAAGCGGCCATAGCGATTTTCTGCGCAGCGCAGCGGCATGCAAGGATTTCGTCGCAACCATAAATGGTCAGCGCGACAATGTTCCTGGACGCAGTGCAACGCACCTTCCCTATGTCTTCCGACTGCTGCCCGTTGGAAAGAAATCCGAACAGGAGGATGCCAGCGTTTGCAAGTGGGTACCGCTACCCTAATCGGTTCGTCCCGCTCCGCTCTCCCCTTGCCTCTTAGCCGCATGGACCGTTCATTTTGGCGACAGCTATTGCCGCCATTAGTCGGCGAAGGGGATTTAGGGAGTCGTAACATGGGGGCAAATGGAGTCGCACATGACCATGTTCCGTGCCGGGCACAACAAACCACGCCCAAGGTTACGTGAGCCACTTAAGCTCGAAGAGCCGAACAATTCGTTTCGCAAAATTGGATTGGGCTTGCTCTTGGCATCAGTCGCCATCGCCGCTGCCTTTCTCGCTACAAGAAGCGCATCGGCGCATCCGGGCAACAGCAATCATGCTGACATACTTGATGCCCCGATTGCTGGCGTCCGCAACAATTATTGGTACGACTACAGGTCCGATGTGGAAGAGGCCGAGAGCGAACTGCGCAAAGATCTGCGCCGGGCAAAATCACAGCAAGATAAACGTGAAGCCTGGGCCGAATATAATCGCGAACTGCGCGATGCCCGGTCCGATTATCGCAAGGAGATGATCGAGAAAGGCTATATCCTGCGCCGTGGCGTCGTCACCGTCGAAGGCTAAGGCGTCAGCCAAAGAGGCGGTCGGCCTGCGCCACCGCCTCTGACGCGCGCAGCGCGGACAATATCCGCATCAAATGCTGCAAATCGTGCACCTCGAGGTCAACCTCGAAGGTGTGGAAACTGGCATCGCGCGACGTCATTCGAAGATTGATGATATTGGCTTTGTGAAAGCCGAATATTCCCGCCATTTCGGCCAACATTCCAGGGCGGTTGTGAATGATGACGCGCAAACGAGCCGAGCCGCCATCGCTGCCCTGCCCCCAACTCAGGTCGACCCAATCGGCATCCTCGCCGCCAACCAACCGTTCGCAGTGGATGGTGTGGACTTCGACAGGTTGCCCTGGATGACGCAGGCCGACAATCCGGTCCCCCGGCACGGGATGGCAACATTCGCCCAGCTGAAACGCGACACCGGGGGTAAGCCCACGGATCGATATCGCACGTTCCTGCGAGGGCCATTCGATTTCCGCCGCATCGCCACCAAATCCGGGAACGAGCGCTTCCATAACTTTGCGGTCACCCAGCTTTCCACTGCCCATTGCGAGCATCAGTTCGTCTTCATTCTCGATTTGCAGACGCACGAGTGCAGCCTTGATCGCTTTTGCCCCAATTCTTCCGGGCAAGCGCGAACAAATGTCTTCGAATAGCTGCCGACCGATCTGCATCAATTCCTCGCGCTCTCGCAAACGTACGTGACGGCGTATCGCTGCGCGCGCCTTTCCGGTGGCGACATAGTTCAGCCAGCTCGGCTCAGGTTGATGTGCCTTACTTGTCAGAATTTCGACCATGTCGCCATTGTTGAGCAGCGTCCGTAACGGCACATGCCGCCCGTTGACCTTGGCCCCGACCGCACGATCGCCCAGATCGGTGTGCACAGCATAGGCAAAATCAACTGGTGTCGAGCCTTTGGGAAGCTGATGCAGAGCTCCCTTTGGCGTAAAGGCGAATATCCGGTCCTGATACATCGCCATGCGGGTGTTTTCGAGCAGCTCCTCGGGATCATGGCTTGTCTCAAGGATTTCGATTAAGTCGCGCAGCCACCCCGCCTGCCCGTCTGGCGCATCATCCTGTTTATAGGCCCAATGCGCGGCAAGGCCATATTCTGCGGCGCGGTGCATTTCCTGACTGCGGATCTGCACCTCCACCCGCATATTCTGCGCGAACATAACCGTAGTATGGATGGAACGATATCCATTGCGCTTGGGCGTAGAAATGAAGTCTTTGAAACGTCCCGGGACCATTTGCCACCGCCGGTGAAGTGCGCCTAGCGCCCGGTAACAGCTTTCAGTGTCGTCGACGATGACCCGAAAGGCATTGATATCGCTCAGTTGCTCGAACGCGACATGCCGTTCCTGCATCTTTTTCCAGATTGAGTAGGGATGCTTTTCGCGGCCTGAAACCTTTGCCTTGATCCCGGCACGCTCCATTGTGCTGGCAATTGACTGGCTGATTTCTTCAATCAGTCTGTCACCATTTTCGCGGATCTGCGCGAGCCGCGACGTTATCGTCTTATACGCGTCAGGTTCCAGTTGTTCGAACGCAAGCAACTGCATTTCGTGCATGAATTCATACATGCCGATGCGCTCTGCCAGCGGAGCATAGATATCCATCGTTTCCCTGGCGATACGGCGGCGCTTGTCGGGGCTGCGGATGAAATGCAGCGTACGCATATTGTGCAGACGGTCCGCTAGCTTGACCAAAAGAACCCGGATGTCATCGGATATGGCAAGCAGGAATTTGCGCAGATTTTCGGCCGCGCGCTCATCCTCGGTCTGCGCCTCGATTTTCGAAAGCTTGGTTACACCATCAACAAGACGCGCAACTTCGGGTCCAAACTTGTTTTCGATGTCCTCGATTGTCGTCAGTGTGTCTTCGACTGTATCGTGCAGCAACGCGGTGATGATGGTATCTTCGTCCATCTTCAGTTCGGTCATCAAACCGGCCACTTCAACCGGATGGCTGAAATAGGGATCGCCACTTGCGCGCTTCTGCGTGCCGTGCATCTGGACGGTAAACACATATGCCCGGTTGAGCCGATCTTCATCGACGTCCGGGTCATAGGCGCGAACCCGCTCAACCAATTCATATTGCCGCATCATTATGCTTCAAAATGTGACTTTCCTGCTGCGTTGCAACAGGAAAATTCCGATTAGCGCAATTTAGGCAACAAAAAGCGCCGGTCCCGAATGCTGCACAAGGGGGAGAGGAGGCAGCAGACGCGATCCGGCGCAGTTTGTTTCGGCCTTAGAATGATACGATGGGGTGGCCAGTCGCTTCATTCACGGTGTGTGAGAGCGGCCGAACTGCTCTCAAAACTTTAGATCAATCCTTTGCGAGGACGACCTTCTTTTTCTGGTTGCACGTTGCGATATCGCTGGCTTCCAGAACGCGGTCACCTGCGCTGAAGCTGGTGACTTCGCCAAATTCTTTGGCAACGCTGGCGCAGACATTGCGCGGAGCCGAGCTGGTCAGCGGCGCGCGGCAGGTTGTGCCTTCACACTGGAACACAACCCCACGAACAACAGCCTTTTGGGCTTCGACGGGCTGCGACAGTTCGACCGAATAATAACGGCCCGAAGCTGCGTGTGCCTGCGGTGCGGCAAAGAGAAGAACTGCGCTGGTGGCAATGGCACCAGCAAGCGCGCCCATACGGGCAGAAGCGGAGGAGAGGGTCATTGTATAATCCTTTTCACTGGACCTTGTTTTGCCGAAAGTTGCTCCCATTTATGTGGGTAACACCCCTTCCGACAGCCCCTGGAAAACCAGTTGCGAATCACCACCTAATGTTTTAGGTTTTAACTTGCAACTGAAAATGCATATTCGTCTGGTCTTTTTTTCCGGACGCGTTAGGACAAGTCGATGGGCAAGTTGAGAGAGCCATTAAGCGAAATTGCAAGCTGCGGGTTACCTGCAGCACTGGAATCCATCGGCGAGCGTTGGTCATTCATGATATTGCGGGCGGCGTTTAATGGAGTGCGCCATTTTGAGGAATTTTTGTCCGAAATTGGAATTGCCCGAAATATCCTGGCCAATCGCCTGACCCGGCTAACCGAGGCAGGTATTTTGCACCGCACCCCTTGTCCGGATGACAAGCGTCGGGTTGAGTATCGACTAACGGCGAAAGGTTTGGATTTCCTGCCGACAATGATTGCTCTGCGCCAATGGGGCGAGCGTTGGGCGACGGGCGTCCCTTCCAACCCGGTTTTGTGTGATGAACGCGATCATTTGCCGATTCTGCCAGTTTCCATTCGCGGTCACGATGGACGGGTGTTGAGCCATCTTGATCTGTGCTGGATCGAAGCTGCAGATGTTGCAACAACTGCAGTTCCACATGATGCAGAAGACCGCGGAACGGTCAGAAAATTGGGCTCCGCATAAGCGCTCAGTTGCATGATGCAATGCAACATTGAAATTTTATTGCGAATCTGTTAAGCTGCAAAAAAACGAAAGCAGGATTGCACCGCTTTCAAGGACGAAGAGACTAGAAAGATCACATCAGCAGGCGCCCAGCCAACTACATCGGGAAACAATGCCAATAGGCATTTTCCGGCGGCGTTTGACGTATTTCAGAAAGGGTCCGAATTTATGGCGTCTACCGCAGTTTTGTTCGATGTTGGCGACTATGTCGTCTATCCCAAGCATGGTGTAGGCCGTGTGATCGAACTGCAGAACCAGGAAATCGCTGGTATGCAACTTGAACTCTATGTCTTGCGTTTCGAAAAAGAAAAAATGACGCTTCGCGTTCCGGTCAACAAGGCCGAAAGCGTTGGCATGCGCAAATTGTCGTCCGACAAGACTTTGAAGGAGGCAATGGAAACGCTGAAGGGCAAGCCCCGCGTCAAGCGTACCATGTGGTCTCGCCGTGCGCAGGAATATGAAGCGAAGATCAATTCGGGCGATCTGGTATCCATTGCCGAAGTGACCCGCGATCTTTTCCGTCCCGAAGACCAGCCCGAGCAGAGCTATTCGGAACGGCAGATTTTCGAAGCGGCCTCCAGCCGGCTTGCACGCGAACTGGCCGCCATGGAAAAGACCGACGAACCCGCAGCCCTCAAGAAAATTCTTGATGTGCTTAAGGAGTCGGCACCGCAATGGTATGAAAAGGCCGAATAGGGCTTTTCTGAAGTCCATTGAATGAGGGGCACCCATCTTGGTGCCCCTTTTTCTTTGCACGCCTATCACGTCTGTTCATGAAAGCCGTTTGACCGGATTCTATCGAAGCGCCATAAGTCTGACCTAGCGCTCTCCTCTCGTTTTGTCAGGAACATCACTAATGCCGCATTCGTCACAATGTCTGACATTGGCCTTGGCTATGATAGTTGCTGCCAGTCCTACTGCTGCCCAGGCCGCAGAAAAGACGTTCCTGATTGGCAGCTTTGACGAATTGCTGGTTGAAGGCGACATCAGGGTCGTTCTCGACAACAGCAAGGCACCCTCGGCCAAAGCAAAAGGCGATCGAGAATTGATCGAAGCGGTTAAAATCGATCGCAACGGCCTGACCGTTCGAGTGCGCATTCAAGATTACGAAGGCAATGCCCGCAGCAAGCCTGCCAGTGAACCTTTGGTCATTACGCTTGGAGGACGCGGTATAACCAAGGTTTCGGTCAACGGTAGTGCGGCATTATCCATAAACCAGATGCGCAGCGCCGGTGGAACAACAACAATCAAACTCTCTGGCCCCGGATCAATCTCAGTCGGAAAAATTGAATCGGATCGCCTGTCGGTCAATCTCGCGGGCACGGGAAATGTGACAATCGACGGAGGCAATGTCCGCGCTGGCCAGTTCAGCATCGATGGCACCGGCAGCCTGACCGCGCCACTGCTTACTATGCAGCAGGCGAAACTGTCGCAATCAGGCAACGCGACTTCGCATTTGCAAGCTCAACAGCAGGTCGACATCAGCAACAGCGGATCGGGGCTTATCAAAGTCGATGGCAAAGCGACCTGCTTCGTCCGGCAGCCCGGATCCGCCAAAATTCAATGCGGAAAGACAGCCCAACCATGACCAGCCGGTTTCTTATTTCATTTGCTACTGCTCTGCTGCTGACCAGTTGCAGCGGCGCAGCCAACAGCGGGGCGTCAGGCAAACCAGGCGCATGTTCAGCGGGCGACAAAATCGCTGTGAGCGAGGCCGGGCTAGAGCAGACCAGCCTTTGCATCGCAAGCGGAACCAGGACACATGCTTTCACCGTCGAAATTGCCAGCACACCGCAGCAACAGGCGAAAGGATTGATGTTCCGTACTGAGCTGGCGGATGATCGTGGGATGATCTTTCCCTTTGATGAAGAACGTATGGCGAGTTTCTGGATGAAGAACACTGTAATCCCACTCGACATCATCTTCATCCGCGAAGATGGCCGTATCGAAAATATTGCGGCCAACACCGTCCCCTACTCTACCATCCCGGTCGAATCGACCGGACCTGTCACGGCAGTCCTTGAGCTGCGCGGCGGGCTCTCGGCTGAGCTTGGGATAAAGGCGGGCGACAAGGTCAACTGGACGCTCGATTAAGCCTGCAACAACCTGATTTTTGATTGCGCCTCCGCCCTCGAGGGCTTAAGCGGCGGCGCATGGGAATATTGGCAAAAATCTTCACTTGGTGGGATGGTGCAACCATCGGAACAGCGCTGTACAGCGCGCGCAAGGGCAGGCTTGTCGGCGAAGACCCGCAAGGCAACCGTTATTACCAGTCGCGCGATGGTGCCCGGCGCTGGGTCATTTACAATGGCGCAAATGATGCGAGCCGGGTTGATCCTGATTGGCATGGCTGGTTGCACGGCACTTTCGAAGGCGAACCGGAAAGTTATCTTCCACCAAAGCGCAGATTTGAAATTGAAGCCAGCGTCAACCCAACTGGCAGCAGTGCCGCCTATCGCCCACAAGGCGCAATAGAAAAAGGCGGGCACCGGGCTGCGGCAACCGGCGATTATGAGGCATGGAGCCCAGACGCGGCATGAGCCGATATTTTGCTGCCCTATCTCTGTCCGCTGCACTGATATTGACAGGCTGCAACAGCAGCGAGCCGCAAGCCGAACCAAAGGCCAAGGCAAAAACAACGGCAAGCGCTGACAAGCCGGCGGCACCTTCGGGCGAACAGCCCGGGACGCCGATGGCCGAGCGCGTAGCGGTTATCGGTTTGCTCAACAAACGCAACGGGCAAACGCGCGAATTCGAAGTTAAACCGGGCGAATCGGTTCGCTTTGGCAAGGTCGTTATTCGCGTCCGCGCATGTGAAAAAACCGCCCCATGGGAAACCTATCAGGATCAAGGCGCCTTTGTGCAGTTAATCGTCCGTCAGCGGCCCGCCGGCACCAATGACGCCGAGCGTTGGGCGCAGATATTCTCAGGTTGGCTGTTCAAGGAGAACCCGTCAGCCAACATTGTACAGCATCCGATTTATGACGTCTGGGTCAAGGAATGCAGGATGAGCTTCCCGGGGGATGAAGCCCCGGTCGAAGAGTCGGAGCCGGGTGATGAAGCGCCCAGCAAGTCATCAAGTGCACCCCAGTCGCCCGGCGCAGCTCCCGCCACCGCCGCCCCTGCTGCAGAAGAAGCAGCTGATTCGGGTGAAGGCGAGGCTACGGAGGAAACCTGAGGCGCAGCTGCTCGCCCCAAGGCGACATCGAGCAGTTCGAGATAGTGCTGCTGACTGATTTCAATAGCACCCAACGATCGAAGATGATCGGTCATGAATTGGCAGTCGAGCAAAGTGAACCCGCCCGCACGCAGCCGTGCCACTAGCCAGACCAGCGCGACTTTGGACGCATCTGTCGCACGCGAAAACATGCTTTCGCCAAAAAAAGCGCGCCCCATCGACAACCCGTAAAGTCCGCCAACCAGTTCTCCATCGCGCCAACATTCCACGCTGTGTGCCATGCCGCAGTTGGCAAGTTCTAGAAAAGCCTTTTCGATATCCGAATTAATCCAGGTCTCTTTCCGGTCAGGCGTTGCTTCCGCGCATTTCAAAATGACCTCGGCAAAGGCGCAATCGGCCGTAACGCGAAAGCGGTCCTGCCGGATGACTTTGGCCAGTGACGATGAGAGGTGAAGGCCATCGAGCGGCAGAATCGCTCGCTGCTGCGGCTCGACCCAAAAGGATTCATCATCATCTCGCGAATCCGCCATCGGAAAAATTCCGTGCGCATAGGCTTGCAGTAAAAGGTTCAGGTCTATCGGCACCGACGCAGCGCTGCTTTCTCTGGTATATTCAATAGTTTCGGTAAGTAGCCTGGTAGGCGGGCAACGGGCTGGCAACGCATGGTAGCCTCCTAACATGAATTGCGTCATCCGCCATGCTGCGATATAAGCTTTCGAACACCCCGGCGACCCGCCTCGTTTGCGAGGCACGTTGTTGCCGGGGTAATTTATTTCCGTCTCGTTGACAGGACACGCCAATGACTCGCCGCCGCAAAATCTATGAGGGCAAAGCCAAGATCCTTTACGAAGGTCCGGAGCCCGGTACGCTGATCCAATATTTCAAGGATGATGCCACCGCCTTCAACGCCCAGAAAAAGGGTACGATCAGCGGCAAGGGCGTAATCAACAACCGCGTGTCCGAGCATGTCTTTTCGCGTCTTGCGCATATCGGCATTCCGACGCACTTCATTCGCCGCCTGAACATGCGCGAGCAGTTGATCCGGCAGGTTGAAATTGTTCCGATCGAGGTCATCGTCCGCAATGTTGCCGCTGGCACCTTGTCGAAGCGATTGGGTATCGAAGAAGGTACGCCCCTGCCCCACACGCTGCTCGAATATTGCTATAAAGATGACAGCCTTGGCGACCCGCTGGTTGCCGAAGAGCATATCGCCTGCTTCGGCTGGGCCAGCCAGGAAGAGATGCAGGACATCTCCTCGATGGCGATCCGCATCAATGATTTCATGTGCGGCATGTTTGCTGCGATCGGCATCCGCCTGATCGATTTCAAGCTGGAATTCGGTCGCCTGTATGACGGCGATTTCAGCCGCATCATTTTGGCGGACGAAATCAGCCCCGATGGCTGTCGCTTGTGGGACATCGAAACCGGAGAAAAGCTCGACAAGGACCGGTTCCGTCGTGACCTCGGCGGAGAGGCCGAAGCCTATCAGGAAGTCGCACGTCGCCTTGGCTTGATGCCCGAGGAAGGCGAAGGGGCAGTTCTCGATATGGTCACTCACCGCCTGCGAAAGGGCAAATGATTTCGATCAACGGCAGTTGCCATTGACGCCAAAGCGGCGATAACGGGCCCATGGGGAAAAGCTGTTTTGGTATCGCATTTGCGCTGATTTTTGCGCTTCCGGTTTCTGTTCAGGCTAAAGACCCTGAAGTTGTGGGCGTGAAGCGGACCGCGCCTTGGAATAGCCAGACCAGCGACCTGGAAGCCGATTCGCGTATCATTTATGGCATTCTGCCGAACGGCCTGCGCTATGCCATTCGGCGCAACGAGCGTCCGCAGAATCAGGTCCTGATCCGCATGACACTCGACTTTGGTTCAGCGGCAGAGGCTGACGACGAGCAAGGTCTGGCACATTTCATCGAACATATGGCGTTTAACGGCAGCACCAATGTTCCCGAAGGTGAAATGGTGCGTATGCTAGAGCGGCTGGGGCTTTCCTTTGGCGCAGATACGAACGCATCGACGGGCTACACCCGCACCCAGTACAAACTCGACCTTCCCAAAGCGGACCCTGCATTGGTCGAGCAATCCCTCTTCCTGATGCGCGAAACCGCCAGCGAAATATTGTTTTCCGCAGACGCTGTCGACCGGGAGCGCGGCGTCGTCATTGCCGAAATGCGCGATAGGGAGAATTTCAATTTTCAGCGGAACAGGGCGTCAAATAACCTGCTCTATCCGGGTAGTTTTTATGCAACGCGCTATCCCATTGGAAAGCTCGAAGTGCTGCAAAATGCCAGTGCCGAAAAAATGAAGGCATTGTACCGCCGTTGGTATGTCCCCGATCGTGCCAGGATTGTGATCGTTGGCCCCGTCGATCCGGCTGGAATAGAGCGCGAGTTGGTCCGCCAATTTAGTTCATGGCAGGGAAGCGGAAAGGCCCTGGGGGAGATCGATCGATGCAGCTTTGACAATGCTCGGCCAGCGGGTGCGGACATTTTTGTGCATCCGGAAACGTCGGAGACACTCAATATCGAACAAATAATCGCCGACCAAAAGCGCCCCGACACCTTTAATCGCGCAATACTGGATCTGCGCATGCGGATTGCAGGATCGATCCTTTCCGATCGCATCAACCGCAAACAGCGAAAGGAAGATATTCCGCTTCTAGGCACCGGCCTCGCTTTTGCGGCCGGCTTTTGCGATCAGCATGCCCGCGTCGGGCTATCAGTTGCGGGGAAGGATGGCAGCTGGAAATCCGTTCTGCCCATAGCTGAGCAACTGGTGCGGCAAGCCGTTGAATATGGATTTACCGATCAAGAAATCGCCGAACAGTTACGTCGCTTTGATGCAGCATTTGCAAATGCTGTCACAAGTGAAGCCACAACCGGAAGCGGCACCTTTGCGGCTGAATTGTCGAATCTCGACGACGACATTGTAACCGCTGCCGACTATCGGCTCCGGCTTTGGAGGCAGTTGCGCCCTTTTATGACGGCGGATCAGGTCTCACGCGAGTTCGCAAAATGGTACAGTCAGTTGGAACGCCCGCAGATTTTCCTGTCGACGCGCGATGCCGGAAACGCGAAGGCTGAGGACCTGCTCACGGCATTCGAACAAAGTCGCGCCACCAAAGTCTCACCCCCCGCAACCCGGGCCGATGTTGAATGGAGCTATACCGATTTCGGCACTCCCAGCGCCGTGGTTGAGGACAAACGCATCGATGACCTTGGTATTCGCACCATCCGTTTCGCTAATGGCGTGATGCTCAATCTGAAGCGCACCGATTTCGAGAAGGACCGCATCCGCTGGTCAATGCGACTTGATGGTGGGCGGCTGTCTTTTTCATCCGACCAGCAAGCTTTGGCTATGCTTATGGACGGAGCCTATGTCGGTGGCGGCTTGGGGAAATATGATATTGATGACCTCCGTTCCGCTCTGTCCGGTTCGACGGCGACGGCTGCCTTTTCTACAGCAACCGACTATTTTGGTGGCCAAGGCAGTGTTGTCGGCAAGGATCTGGACAAGCAATTGCAGCTTTTGGCGGCATTGATTACTGATCCTGGATATCGCGACGAGGCCGTGCGGTTGTTCAAGAAACCGCTTCCCGAATTTTATCGCCGGCTCGATGCAACACCCGGCGCGGCGCTATCATTCGGGCAAGCGCGGATCATGACGGATGATGATCCCCGTTTCGTTTTGCCGCCGCTCGAACAATTGGAGGCGGCTGATTTCGCAGGGTTGAAGGCAGCGCTCGGCGATAGACTCGCTTCCGCGCAGATCGAAATCGGTCTGGTCGGCGATCTTGATGAACAAGCCACAATCGAAGCCGTCGCGCGTACATTCGGTGCGCTGCCGCAGCGCAGGAGCGACCGTGAAAACTATATGGCGGCGCGTGCAAGCCGGTTTGCCGAAGCCTATGGCGTCCACACGTTATGGCATCGCGGAGAAGCCAACCAACTGGCATGGCGCCGCGTATGGCCCACGACTGACGACAGCGATTTCCGGTTGGAACAGACTCTATCGCTGCTGGCCGATATTATGCAGATTCGCTTGCTAGATGAGCTGCGTGAAAATCTGGGTGCAACCTATGGCGCGTCGACCAGTTCCGATATGTCGGATGTCTACAAGGATCGCGGTATGTTCAGCATCTCCACAAATGGGGATGTGAAAGACCTTGAAAAGATTGAGTCGACGGTCGACGCAGTTATCGACGAAATCCTCTCGGCCCCAGTATCGGACGACCTTTTCGAGCGCGCGCGCAAACCGACGCTGGAAAAATTTACCGATTGGCGAAAGCGGAACCCGACCTGGGTCGGAATCGTCGATGAAGCACAGACTGCACCGGACCGGCTGCAAAGATTCCGGCAGAATGAAAGCCAGTTCCGGACAATTACATCGACGGAGGTGTGGGAAGCCGCAAAGCGCTATTTGGTGAAGGACAGAAGTTTTACGTTCAGGGTGTTACCGAAAGTGGCGGAGCGGTCAGGGAATTGAAATCAGCCTTTGGTTTTATAGCCGCACAAGACGCCCAGAACGAAAGAAAGAAACAGCCCCAATTGCACTTCGTGAAGCGTGTGCTCGCTCCAACCGAATATGGCATTACCAAAGCCGAACACACTCACAAAAATTGCAGTAGCCAAACCGACCATATTGCAACCTCCGAACCACACCCGACGGGGCTGTTATTCGGACGAAGCTAGTTATTGGGTGGTAAGAACAGGGTTGATAAACATGGTTGGTGCAAATTAACCCTATCCTGCCTCTTGTGTCAGAAACTTCGGCGACTATAGGGACGCTGTAACGCTCCCATCAAGGCAACACACATGAAAACCCGAGTCTTCGTCACCCTGAAAAATGGCGTTTTGGACCCTCAGGGAAAAGCTATACACCACGCGCTTGAAGGTTTGGGATTTGAAGGTGTCAACGATGTGCGCGCAGGGCGGTTGATAGAAATTGACCATGAACCCGGCCTTTCCCAAGCCGAGCTTGAGGATATGTGCCGCAAATTGCTCGCCAATATGGTGATCGAGAATTTCGAGATCGAACAGAAAGGCTGAACGCTATGCGCGCAGCAGTCATCCAGTTCCCGGGTTCCAATTGTGATCGCGACATGGCCGTTGCCATCCGCGAGGTTACAGGTGCCGAAACCACATTGGTGTGGCATCGCGAGGCCGATCTGCCGACTAATCTTGACCTGATCGCAGTTCCCGGCGGCTTTTCTTATGGCGACTATCTTCGCTCTGGCGCGATGGCCGCACGTTCGCCGGTTATGCAGGCAGTTGTCGCCGCAGCGGGACGCGGGGTTCCGGTTCTGGGCGTTTGCAACGGCTTTCAGATCCTCACCGAAGCGGGTTTGTTGCCTGGCGCGTTGATGCGTAATGCAGGCATCCGCTTTGTATGCCGCGAAGTAAAACTCACGGTCGAAAACAGCCAGTCGATCTTCACCAGCCGTTATCAGGCAGGCGAGGACATCACGATCCCTGTGGCACATCATGACGGCAATTATTTCGCCGATGATGCCACGCTCGACCGGTTGGAAGGCGAAGGCCGGGTGGCATTTCGCTATGCCGAAGAGGTCAATGGTTCCGCACGCAATATCGCTGGAATCCTCAATGACACTGGCAACGTACTTGGCATGATGCCCCACCCCGAACGCATGATCGAGGCGGTTCAGGGCGGATCAGACGGACGGCGGCTCTTCGAAGGATTGATCCGCGAGATCGCCTGACGACGGCTCTTGCACCTTAGGCTTGGGCTGCAACCAGCGCCCTACCAGCAATAAAACCGACGGCCAGAACATCGTGTTCCAGATATCGTGCCAATGTGCGGCATCGGGCTGAAGCGCATTGGCGGCACCTTCCGCTTTCATATCAATCCATTCGACCGTGCAAGCCATAGCGAGTACCGCCAGCCATGCCAGGAACCAGCCTCCTCGCCAGCGCCAAAGAAGCCGGACCGTGAGAAACAACGCCATCCCGGCATAAATATGCAAAGCGTCCTTGGCGAGGCCGGTTGCATCAAGCGCGACCAGTTTGAACTGCTGGAAATCCAGCGGGGTATAACCGAAGAGCATGTGGTTCAGACCTGTGTCTTAAAGGGAGTGAAGTTAGTGCCTTCGTCAAACAGATCGACGCCTTCTTTACGCTTCAGCCAACCGACCACAGCATAGGTTACCGGCGTCAACACAACTTCCCACAGCACCTTGAGGGCCCAATTGGTGACCATCACCATGACAACCGCCTCATTCTCCCATACGCCCCAAAAGGCCAAGGGATAGAAAATCAGGCTGTCGACACCCTGCCCTACAAAGGTCGATCCAATAGTGCGCGACCACAGATGCCGACCCTGGGTCCAGATTTTCATCCGCGCCATGACATAGCTGTTGACGAACTCACCCGCCCAGAATGCCACGATAGAAGCGAAAACGATGCGCGGTACCTGCCCGAATACGCTCTCATAGGCGGCCTGCCCTTCCCAGCCGTCGGCGGGTGGCAGGCTGACGACAACCCAGCTCATAAAGGCCATGAATATCAGACCGACAAAGCCTGCCCAGATCACACGACGTGCGCGGGCATAGCCGTACACTTCAGTCAACACATCGCCGATTACATAGCCGAGCGGGAAGAAAAGAATGCCCGCACCGAAAACCCACGGCTCACCGCCAATTTCTATCGCAGCGGGTTTCGCGGCACCTATAACGTTGGATAGCAGCAGCACCGCAACAAACGCTGCCATAACAAAGTCATAGTAACGGAAATGCCGCCCCGTCATTTCAGCGGCGCTGTGCGCTTCTATTCCTCGATTGCTCATGCCGTCGCCATATCGCTCTTTGCAGCATCGCGCAAAGTGGTTATTGCGCAGCCAGCGCGCGCCCTTAGCTCAGCTGGATAGAGCGCGAGACTTCTAATCTTGAGGCCAGAGGTTCGACTCCTCTAGGGCGCGCCACTCAGTACTTCTATTCCCGCAAAAATCGTGAATTCGAGTAACGGTGCGACGCTTCGGGGCAGAACGCTTATCGCGAAATTGCCATTGTGTCTTTGGCTGTCGGCGCAGGCCATAGTAATGCCCTCGCGCCAATTTCGTCTGCAGCGGCCTTCAACAACGGCAGATGCTTTGCCTGCCACCGCCGATGATCGGATTGTGTCGCACGTGAAGCCGAAATGGCAGCGATGACGAAGCCGTGTCGGTCGCGGACGGGTACGGCAATGCACTGCAACCCTGTTACAACCTCTTCATCGTCAACGGCATAGCCTTCACGCGCAACCTGTTGCAAAACGATGCCGAGTTGATGTTCGTCGGTAATGGTCCGTTCGGTGAGCGCAATGAATGGCCCGGCTTCAAGATAGGCTGACTGTGCATCATCGGGGAGATGCGCGAGCAACACCTTGCCAATCCCCGAGCAATAAGCCTCCAGTTGCATCCCAACCTTGGTAAACAGATCGCCTGCACTTTGCCCCGATTTCACGAGGTAGGTCACCATGTCATTTTCGAAAATGCCGAGTTGCGTGACACAGCGCAGGCGGTTTGCCAGCCTGTCTAGGATGGGCCGCGCTACATTAGCCATCAGTTGCTGTTCGTCGAGAAAGCCCCTCAATTCTGCAAGCTTTGGCCCAGCGACATGCCGTGCATAGCCTGCCGGTAAAAGAAAGCCTGCGTCAACCAGAGCAGCGATGTGCCGATGCGCAGAGGGCACGGGAATCTGCGTTTGACGCGCCAGCGCGGTGACTGAAGACCGGGCACCGTCGCGAATTACGGCGTCGAGCAGCTTCAACGTCCGAAGAGGTGATTCCAATAATGTTTCTCGCATAATGAGAAACTAGCAAATTTCTCAACTGGAACCAAGCGTCTTTGTGCATTAGTGTTGCCGCCAACATATGTGAGGTGAGTCTGGATGACCGATATAGTTCACGAAACCGCCGCCCGTGCGCTGCGCGATGCCTATACTAGCGGTGCGATTGCGCCGATGCGGCAATGGCTGGATCCGACCGATGTCGACGGAGCCTATGCGGTGCAAGAAATCAATACGCGCTTCTGGGTCGATCAGGGCCGCCGTATCGTCGGGCGCAAGGCCGGGCTCACTGCGAAGGCGGTGCAGGCTCAGCTGGGCGTCGATCAGCCCGACTTTGGCGTGCTGTTCGACGATATGGAAATTAAAGACGGCGGCGCACTTGATTCCGCCCGCGCCTTGCAGCCCAAGGCAGAGGCAGAGATCGCATTCGTGCTCGGTAAGGACCTCCCCTCCCCTGATACGACTCCCGAACAGGTCGCAGACGCTGTCGCCACCGTTCACGCCGCTATCGAAATCGTCGACAGCCGCATAGCGGATTGGAAGATCACTTTTGCCGATACGGTCGCGGACAACGGCTCATCGGCATTTTACGTGCTTGCAAAGGAGGGCAAACCGCTGCTTGGCCTTGATATCTGGAGTGCAGGGATGGTGATGGAAATCAACGGACAGATTGTCTCGTTGGGCGCCGGAGCTGCTGCCCTTGGCCACCCCCTCAATGCTGCAGCATGGCTCGCACAAACGCTGGCGAAACGCGGCGAGCCTTTGAAGGCGGGTGATGTGCTGCTCGCAGGTGCGCTTGGTCCAATGGTTACGATGACGCCCGGTGATCACATCCGCGCAGTGGTCGGCGGTATTGGCGAAGTCAGCTTCAATTACGGAAAGGCAGCATAATGGCCAAAACCAAGGTAGCCATCATCGGTTCCGGCAATATCGGCACCGATTTGATGATCAAGATCATGCGCCTGTCCGACAGTCTCGAAATGGGTGCCTTTGTCGGCATCGACCCTGAAAGCGACGGGCTGAAGCGCGCCGCGCGGATGGGGGTTCCGATCACGGCCGACGGCATTGACGGCTTGGTAGCCATGCCCGAATTTGCCGATATCGAGATTGTCTTCGATGCCACTTCGGCAGGCGCGCACAAGCGTCATAACGAAGTGTTGCAGGCCAAGGGCAAGCGCGTTGTCGATCTGACACCGGCTGCCATCGGCCCCTACGTAATCCCGCCGGTCAATGGCGAATCCTGCCTTGATGCCAAGAATGTCAACATGGTGACGTGCGGCGGTCAGGCGACGATTCCCATCGTCCACGCAGTCAACCGTGTTGCCAAGGTTCATTATGGTGAAATCGTTGCCTCAATCTCTTCCAAGAGCGCAGGCCCCGGAACACGCGCCAATATCGATGAATTCACCGAAACCACCAGTCAGGCCATCTGCGATGTGGGCGGGGCGACACGCGGCAAGGCGATCATCATTTTAAATCCCGCCGAACCCCCGTTGATCATGCGCGATACCGTTTATTGCCTGTGTGCTGATGGCGACCGCGAGGCCATTGCCAAATCGGTCGAGGATATGGTCGCTGAAGTGCAGACCTATGTCCCCGGCTATCGCCTGAAGCAGGCGGTGCAGTTTGAGAGCATCGGCGACAACAAGCCGCTGCGGATTCCGGAAATGGGCGGGGAGTTTACCGGCCTGAAGGTCAGCGTATTTCTCGAAGTGGAGGGTGCCGCGCATTACCTGCCTGCCTATGCGGGCAACCTAGACATTATGACGTCCGCAGCTCTCAAAACCGCCGAAAAGATCGCTGCCCGTATGCACGAAGGAATAGCGGCATGACTTTTGATCCCACAACAACCAAGCTCTACATTCAGGACGTCACGCTTCGCGACGGGATGCATGCGATCCGGCACCAATATGGGCTCGACCATGTCAAGGCGATTGCCAAGGCGCTGGACAATGCCAAGGTCGATGCCATCGAGGTCGCGCATGGCGACGGATTGCAGGGCTCGAGCTTCAACTATGGCTTTGGCGCTTATACCGATTGGGACTGGATCGGCGCGGTGGCCGAGGTGCTGGAACATAGCGTGCTCACAACCTTGCTGCTTCCCGGCATTGGCACAGTTCACGATCTGAAACATGCCTATGAAATGGGCGTTCGCTCGGTCCGCATCGCGACGCACTGCACCGAGGCAGATGTCTCCAAACAGCATATCGAAGCTGCCCGCAATCTGGGCATGGACGTATCCGGCTTTCTGATGATGAGCCATATGTCGGAGCCCGAACCGCTCGCACAGCAAGCGAAGCTGATGGAAGATTATGGCGCGCATTGCGTCTATGTCACCGACAGTGGTGGTGCGATGAACATGGATGAATATGCCGCGCGGCTTCAAGCCTATGACCGCGTGCTCAAACCCGAAACCCAGCGAGGGGTGCATGCGCACCACAATCTCAGCCTCGGTGTCGCCAACTCGATCGTCGCGGTGCAAAATGGTGCGATCCGCGTCGATGCTTCACTCGCCGGCATGGGGGCGGGTGCAGGCAATGCCCCGCTCGAGGTGTTCATCGCTGCAGTCGACCGTATGGGCTGGAACCATGGCTGCGACCTGTACACCCTAATGGATGCCGCCGAGGATCTGGTGCGTCCCTTGCAGGACAGGCCGGTCCGCGTCGACCGCGAGACGTTGACGCTCGGCTATGCGGGCGTTTACTCGTCGTTCCTGCGTCACGCGGAAAAAGCGGCCGACGATTATGGCGTCGATACCCGTGCGATTCTGACCGAAGTCGGCAAGCGCAAGATGGTCGGCGGACAGGAAGACATGATCGTCGATATCGCGCTCGATATGGTAAAAAGCACGTAAGCGCCTCTCACAACAGTTCGCGAATGCCTATGTGCACAGATGGCCAGACCAGATGCGCCGTCGGTAAGGCCAATAGGTCGTCTTTGAGCCTTGGTTCCCTTGAGGTTCAAAGGGATTTTTCCTGAATTATTGATCTGCCCCCTTTCTGGGTGATCCAAAAACAATGTTATTTTGGACACGGAAGG
>CAZQWC010000009.1:0-176419 GCA_964597055.1 uncultured Sphingorhabdus sp. | reverse complement strand
CCGACAGCGGGTTGGTCTGGTCCATGAACTGCGACAGCTGCGACGAACCGAAGAATTCGCGTACTGCGGCAACGGCAGGCTTGGCGTTGATCAGGTCATTCGGCATCACAGTTGACACATCGACCGAGCTCATGCGTTCCTTGACCGCGCGTTCCATGCGGAGCAGGCCGACGCGGTACTGGTTTTCGAGCAATTCACCGACCGAACGGACACGGCGGTTGCCGAGATTGTCGATATCGTCGATTTCGCCCTTGCCGTCCTTCAGGTTGACCAGTTCCTTGACCACCGCGAGGATATCTTCGGTACGTAGCGTGGTCAGCGTATCTTCGGCATCAAGGCCAAGACGCATGTTGAGCTTTACGCGGCCAACAGCCGACAGGTCGTACCGGTCGGGATCGAAGAACAGGCCGGCGAACAGTGCCTCTGCAGTTTCGCGGGTCGGCGGTTCGCCGGGGCGCATGACGCGGTAGATCGCATCGAGACCCATGTCGCGGTTCTCGGCCTTGTCAGCCTTCAGCGTGTTGCGCATCCAGGCGCCGGTGATGACATGATCGATGTCGAGCAGCTCGAGGCTGTCGATGCCGGCCTTGTCGAGTGCTTCAAGGTTTTCGGCGGTGATTTCGTCGCCTGCCTCGACATAGATACGGCCGGTCTTGTCGTCGACAAGATCGAACGCTGAATAGCGGCCGAAGATTTCCTCGGTCGGGATCAACAGTTCGGACAGGCCGTCCTTGACCGCCTTGTTGGCGGCGCGCGGTGTGATTTTCTGACCGGCGGGGAAAATGACCTCACCCGACTTGGCGTCGACAATGTCGAAGCTCGGCTTCGATGCGCGCCATTGTTCAGCGTTGAACGGAATTTTCCAGCCACCCTTGGCGCGGGCGAAGACCACACGATCATAGAAGTGGTTGAGGATTTCTTCTGCATTCAGACCCAGCGAATAGAGCAAGGTCGTGACCGGCAGCTTGCGCTTGCGGTCGATGCGGACGTTGACGATGTCCTTTGCGTCAAATTCGAAATCAAGCCACGAACCGCGATAAGGAATGACGCGTGCGGCAAAGAGATATTTGCCCGACGAGTGGGTCTTGCCACGATCATGGTCAAACAGCACGCCCGGTGAGCGGTGCATCTGCGACACGATAACACGCTCGGTACCGTTGATGAAGAAGGTGCCGTTGCCGGTCATGAGCGGCATTTCGCCCATGTAAACGTCCTGCTCCTTGATATCGAGGACCGAACGGGCTTCGGTGTCAGGGTCGACTTCAAAGACGATCAGGCGCAGCGTGACCTTCATCTGAGCCGAATAGGTAATTCCGCGCTGGCGGCATTCCTCGACGTCATATTTGGGCTCTTCGAGTTCGTAATGGACGAAATCGAGTTCGCAGGTTCCGGCAAAATCGCGGATCGGGAAGACGCTGCGCAGCGTCTTTTCGAGGCCGGAAATGTAACCAACCGACGGGTCGGAGCGCAGGAACTGCTCATAGCTTTCGCGCTGAACCTCGATCAGGTTTGGCATGTCGATGACTTCGTGGATGTCACCAAAAATCTTGCGAATGCGCTTTTTGCGCGAAAGGGCGGTGGAGGCGCCCAGTGATGCGGAAACCGCTGCTTTAGCCATGAGTGTTGCTCAGCCTCGTCTAGAGAATAATCAAATTGCGAGCGCAGAATTTCCGACAACGAAAAGGCCGCATGGCATCACCCCGCTCGAATCGGTGGTGGCCAGCAGCCTATCGCGTCAGAAAAGCCCTATCTTTCAATTCGTTGGAGGCAATGCGCGGTTTTGCCCCGATCCCGAAAGAATGGACGGATAGCAGCCTTATAGAGTTTGGCGGCTGTAGCGTCAAGGAGCCGGAATGGCGAAAGCGATCAGCCGCTCCATTGCTTCAGCTGCTTTTCGTGCCGCTGTTCGCAAATTGACGCTGAAATCGCCCGCGCTTTCGCCATCTGCGCCGTCGGTCACGGCTTTGATGGCCGCCCAAGGCAATCCCAGCGCTTCGGCAGCTTGCGCAACGGCGGCGACCTCCATGTCGACGAGGTGAGTGCCCAATCGCTCGGCCAGCGCCTCTGCTGTCGCAGGACATTCGAGGAAGACGTCGCCGCTGGCAATGGATGCGTGGGGCAGGCCCAGGCCCGGATCGGGGATGGCGGCGAAAGCATGGTCGCGCGCTGTACCCATCGGCCAGTCACCTCCGCGATAGTGGACAAAGCCATCCGCCTGCCGCGCGCCATAGTCGTGCTGGATGGCCTTTGCGATCCAGAAGCAGTCACCATTGATAGCGCCAATCTTTCCGCAAGTTCCGGTCATTGTAACCAGCGCGGTGTCTGCATTGGTGTAGCGCCCGACCGCGAGTGCGGCGTTGACCTTACCGAGGCCGCAAGTGACGATGCTGATCCGGACCTCGTTGGCCTCAACGATGCGTAACGGCACGGACTCGCCTTCTACAATGCAGCCCTGTCCCGGAAGGAAGGCGTCGGCTTCTTCCGGAAGCGCGGCCAGAAGGAGAACCGGACTCAATGCCCCTCAAACCCGATCAGCGCGGTCGGTTCGACCCCCACGGCCCGCAATTTTTCCGCGCCGCCGAGTTCGGGCAGATCTACGATGAACAACGCCTGTTCAACCACGCCGCCCGCCTGTCGGATAAGGTCGATGCCGGCAAGCGCGGTGCCTCCCGTGGCGATCAGGTCGTCGACCAGCACTATTTTTTGCCCCGGCAATACCTGGCCGGTGTGTAGTTCGATCCGGTCGGTGCCATATTCGAGGGCATAGTCGACACCGATTTTTTCGCCGGGCAATTTGCCGGGTTTGCGCAGCATCAACTTGCCGAGTCCCAGCGCGTAGCTCAGACCTGCCGCGACGATGAAGCCGCGTGCCTCTATTCCCGCAATCAGCTTGGTATCGGGCGCCACTAGTGCGGCCATCCGGTCAATCGTCTGCCGAAAGCCCTGGCCGTCGAGTAGCAATGTCGAGACGTCGCGGAACAATATGCCTGGCTTGGGGTAGTCGGGAATGGTGCGGATGAGGGCAGCGAGATCGGCATTTTTGGTCATGATTGCTAAATGCCGTGCCCATTTTGAAAGCGCAAAGAAAAAGGGCGGCCCGCTTGCGCGAGACCGCCCTTCCCATTTCCCCCGTCGGGGAAAAGTCGATTACTTGAGGTCGACGGTGCCGCCAGCAGCAACGATCTTCGCCTTGATGTCTTCGGCTTCAGCCTTCGACACGCCTTCCTTGATCGCCTTCGGAGCCGACTCAACAAGAGCCTTGGCTTCGGTCAGGCCGAGGTTGGTGATCGCGCGGACTTCCTTGATGACGGCGATCTTGTTGCCGCCGTCGCCGGTCAGGATGACGTCGAATTCGGTCTGCTCTTCAGCAGCCGGTGCAGCAGCGCCGCCGCCAGCAGGTGCGGCAACAGCAACAGCAGCAGCAGCCGAAACGCCCCACTTTTCTTCCAGAGCCTTGGCAAGGTCAGCAGCTTCCAGAACGGTCAGCTTGCTCAGTTCTTCTACCAGCTTTTCAATATCAGCCATTTCAATAACACTCCAATTTCTATGCAATTACCATACGCGATCGCTCGCCGCGCAGGATGTTGATCCAATAAATTATGCGGCTTCCTTGGCGGCATATGCGCCAAAAACCCGTGCCAGCTGTCCAGCAGGCGCAGAGACAACCTGCACAACCTTGGTAGCCGGGGCCTGGACAAGGCCGATCAGCTTGGCGCGCAGTTCATCGAGCGACGGCATCGAAGCCAGCGCCTTGACGCCTTCGACATCGAGGACAGTCGAGCCCATCGCACCGCCGACAATTTCAAGCTTGTCGTTGGTCTTGGCGAATTCGACGGCAACCTTGGCGGCGGCCACCGGATCACCCGATGTGGCAAGCGCAGTCGGACCAGTCAGCAGGTCGCTGAGCGGGCTGTACTGCGTGTCGTTCAATGCGATTTTGGCAAGGCGGTTCTTGGCGACCTTGTAGCCGGCACCTGCTTCACGCATCTTGTTACGAAGGTCGGTCGACTGTGCGACGGACAGCCCGAGATTCCGGGTGACCACGACAACCGCGGCTTCTTTAAAGGTTGCGTTCAGCGCAGCAACCGCATCGGTCTTTTCAGAACGGTTCATGCATTACTCCAATCACAGGATTGGCGTTTGACCGCCAACCCAACACGAAATTGCATCACACCCAAAGGTGCGACACGTTTGGTCCGTGGGGAAGGGTCAATGCCGAGCGCGAACGCAAGCGGCGCAGACGCAAGGAGCGTCGAAATGATCTATCCCCGTCTAGGCTGGAAATTAAGACCGGCAAATTCCGGTCACCAACTGTCTCGGACGGTGACATGGAGGGCAAGCCCTCCGGTCGGGGGCGGCCATTAGCAGTTGTGCGGGAAGAGTCAAGCCGCGAGCGAGTGCAGTGCCAGCCCAGCCCCAGCACAAATGGCCAGTGTGCGGATGATTCCCCATTTGAAACCAAACAGAATGGTTGCTGCCGCGATACCAATGGCGAGTGCCTTCACATCCAATGAGGTCCAATCGGGCCACCAGATTGAACCGATGCCGATATCGGCCTGACCAACCTTGCGGAATAGCACATGCAGTGCGAACCAGAGCGAGAGGTTGGCAATCACCCCGACCACTGCCGCTGTTATCGCGGCCAGGCTGCCCTGCAGCCAGGCAATGCTGCGCATCCGCTCCATCAATGGCGCGAGCGCGAAGATCCAGAGGAAACAGGGGGCGAAAGTGACCCAGGTGGTGAGGCCCGCCGCGAGCAGACCTGCGGTCCAAGCATCAAACGGTTCGGGCGCTCGAAAGCCTGCTAGGAAACCGACAAATTGCGTGACAAGGATGAGTGGCCCCGGCGTGGTTTCGGCAAGGCCCAGCCCGTCCGCCATCTCGCCCGCATTCAGCCAGCCAAAGCCGGTCACAGCCTCCTGCGCCATAAAGGCGAGTACTGCATAGGCGCCGCCAAAGGTGACGATCGCCAGTTGCGAGAAGAAGATGCCGACTTTCCAAAGGACATGTTCCTGCCCCAATGTGACCAGGATGATGATCATGGGTGCCGCCCAGATTGCGCCCCAGATGAGGATGGTTTTGACGATGTGCGCCAGCCAATGGCCGGTCGGTGCAGCCGTCTCGGGCAAAACGGGCATTAGCGCAAACAGTGCAGGCGCGCTCCACGCGACTAACGCGCCGATGATGGCTGCACTCAATATCAGTATCGGGAAGGGGATATGCAGCGCGAACAGCGCAAGGAAGGCGAAGATAGCCAGCGCGCGCTTTGCTGGTGTCGTCAGCGCCTTTCCGGCGATCCGCAGCAGTGCCTGCATGACGATAGCGAGCACGGCGGCCTTAATGCCAAAGAACAGGCCCTGCAGCCAATCGACCCGCATCGAGACGACATAAAGCGCTGAAACGCCGAGCATCACCAATGCGCCGGGAATTATGAAAAGGAGGCCTACAATCAGCCCGCCCAGTGTTCCGTGCAAGCGCCAACCGATCCACGCGGCCAGCTGTTGTGCCTCGGGCCCCGGCAGCAAGTGACACAGGTTCAGCGCCTGCAGATATTCCTCTTCGGAAACCCACTGCTTCCGATCGACCACTTCCTCGTGCATCAAGGCGATCTGCCCTGCAGGTCCACCGAAGCTGATCAGACCAATTTTGCCGAACAGGCGGGTCAGTTCGCTTGGACTAGGAGTGGGCTGCATCCAGTTCGAGTAGCGCATTGGCCTGCTGCATGGCCAGCTTTTCCGCTTCGGCAGCAGCGCGGGATGCAATCACGCCTTCAGCCTTGTCGGCCATTTCAGTCCAGGTATCGCGGGCGACCAGATGGCGTTCGCGGACATTGGCCAGCGTGGCTTTTTCGGCATCCAATTGCGCCTGTGCGGCGCGCTGCCGATAGAATTCGACGGTAGCCATGAGGGCTCCCTTCTATGGTTCAGCGCCGCTTCGGACCGGGACCAAAGCCCGATCCTGGGGTGCGCTCACGGAATATGATACGCCCTTTTGACAGGTCATAGGGTGTCATCTCGACATGGACGCGGTCGCCCACGACGGAGCGGATGCGGAATTTGCGCATCTTCCCCGCCGTGTAAGCGATTATCCGGTGTTCGTTTTCCAGCATAACGCCAAAGCGGCCATCGGGCAGGATTTCATCGATTACACCTTCGAGCGTCAGTAGCTCTTCTTTGGCCAAGCTCAGTCAGCCGCCGAAAGGTTGACTGCGGCCTTCTTGCCGTCGCGGCCAGCTTCGACTTCGTAATTGACGCGCTGGTCCTTATCGAGCGTCGACATGCCGGCTGCCATCACGGCAGTGATGTGGACAAAGCTGTCATCGCCGCCGCCATCGGGCGCGATAAAGCCATAGCCTTTTTCGGTGTTGAAGAATTTTACGGTGCCTGTTGGCATGGGGTCGTTCCTTTCACGAAACGGGTTGCCACTTGGCAACAGCGCCAAGCGGGGAAGCCAGGGTCGTGTGAGAAAAGACGTTGCGCGTGCCAGACCCGTCCGTTGAACTAGGCCCGAATTGCACCTCAAATTTCCGCCGCGTTCGACGATAGCAAAGCTTATATAGCAGAAGCGGCGCAAAATGGCAAATGGCCTTGCGGCACGGCGCTCTCTACTCCATAAGTAGAGAATGCTGTCGCAGAAAACCCGCTACACCATCCGCGCGCTGATGCATCTGGCGGACAAGTACCAGCAGGGGCTTGTACCGCTGACGGACATTGCCGAGGCGCAGAATATCCCCGCCAAATTCCTGACCGTGATATTGTCGGAAATGAGCCGCGCGGGGCTGGTGGTGTCGCAGCGCGGGCGCGATGGCGGCTATGAACTGGCGCTGCCACCCGTTGACATCAGCTATGGCGACATCATCCGCATCAGCCGCGGCTCGCTCGCGCTCGTCCCCTGCGCCAGCCGTTTTGCGCATGAAAAATGCAAGAACTGCCTCGAGGAAAGCAACTGCCGGATGCGCGCGCTGATGCTCAAGGTGCGCGATGAAACCGCAGCCGTGCTCGACCGGATCAGCCTTGCGGACCCGATCGATATGGGTGTGATGGCCGAGGGCTGAGCCCCGCTTTCGATTCAACCGACAAAACTTTCTTTTGGTCGACACGAAGCAAAAATTGAATTGTCAACTGAAACAGTTGACTATAGCCGGTAGCTGTTCAGATCAGGAGGACAGCTATGGCGAATGCCGATGAAGATCATGAAACGGAAAGCCGAAAGGGTGAAATTCCGCCCGCCTTGCAGTCGGTGCTCGACGCGTTGAGCCGGTTAAAATTCGGGGCTATCCAGTTGACCGTGCACGAGGGCAAACTCGTTCAGGTCGATGTCACCGAGCGCCAGCGCTTTTCAAATTGAACCCTAACAACTGAACTCTCCCGGCCTTTTTGGGCCCAACTTGCAGACCGGACGACCGGATGCATTTCCTTTTCCAAACTCATTCCATGACAGGACTGGAACATGCACCGCTCTACCAAAACGGCTACGGCTGCTATGGCCCTAATCTGGGCCTCACTTTACTCTCAGACGGCCTTTGCCGAGACTTCCGAAAATGCCGGCAATTCTGAAGCTGGCGGTGATGTCGCAGACGATGGGAATGCACCTGCTGCGCAAGATGGCGAGGAAGCGAGCCGGGGTGATGTCATTATCGTTACCGCCCGCCGTCGTCAGGAAACAGCGCAGGAAGTGCCGCTCGCTATCTCGGTCATACGGGGAGACAGCATTGAATCCACAGGCAATTTCAATGTCGTCAAGCTTCAGCAGCTTGCCCCTACGCTTCAAGTCTATACCTCCAATCCGCGCAACACATCGGTGAACATTCGTGGTCTCGGCGTACCATTCGGGCTGACCAGCGACGGTTTCGAACAGGGCGTCGGCATTTATGTCGACGACGTCTACAATGCCCGCGTTGCCGCTGCGACTTTCGATTTCCTAGACGTCGAACAGGTAGAAGTGCTGCGCGGCCCACAAGGGACCCTATATGGCAAGAATACGACCGCCGGCGCCATTAACATCACGACCAACCAGCCGACATTTGATTTCGAAGGCCGGGCCGAGGTTACCGTTGGCAACCTCAACTTCAGGCAGGCCAAGGCAGCGATTTCGGGTCCCTTGTCAGACACGATCGCCGCACGAATCGCGGTTGCGACGACCAGCCGCCGCGGCACAATATTCAACGTCACGAGTGATCGGTATATCAACGAACAGGACAATCTCGGGCTTCGTGGTACGTTGTTGTTCCAGCCGAACGACGATGTGAGCGTCACTTTGTCGGGCGACTATAGCAAGCAGAACCCGGAATGCTGCGGCACCGTGTTCGTCCGGGTGGGGCGCACGCAGCGCGCTCTTGCACGGCAATATGAAGCGCTGGCTGCTGCGCAAGGATATAGTGTCGTCAGCCGCAACCCCTTCGACCGTCTGACCGATATTGATGCCAGCCTGAATGCGGGCAACAAGATCGGTGGTGCGTCGCTCAAGGTCAAATGGGACGTTGGCCCCGGCACATTCACCTCGATCAGCGCCTGGCGGTTCTGGGACTGGAAGCCTGAAAATGACCGTGACTTCACCGGCCTCGACATCGTTACCGCTTCGAACAATCCCTCCCAGCAGGATCAGTATTCGCAGGAGTTCCGCTACAATTATTCCGGCGACCGGATTGACTTTGTTGTCGGTGCGTTTGGCTTCAAGCAGCGGATCGATACGCAAGGCTTCGAGCAACAGGGCGCAGCTTCTAGCCGATGGAACCTGACAGGCGCACTGGCACTCAACCCTTCTGTGCTCGCCGGACTTACTGCGCGCAACACCCAGTATCTGAAGAGCACAAGCGCTGCATTATTCGGCCAAGTGAGCTGGAAGGTAACTGACGCGCTTACGATCCAGCCGGGATTGCGTATCAACTATGACAAAAAATCCGGCTTTTACCAGCGTGTTGTAACCACTGGTGCCGGCGCAATCCTGACTTGCCCCCAGCCCGCAGGATCGGTTGGCGCGGCCCAGTGCGGCGTGTTCTCTCCGCAGACCAGCTCTCCCTCGGTGAAGGACTGGAACTTTAGCTACGATATCAACGCCAATTACAAGCTGGCCGAAGACGTGCTCGCTTACGCAACCTATGCGAAGAGTTTCAAGACAGTGGGTATCAACCAGAACGGCCTTCCCACCGATGCTGCGGGCAATCCGATCCTAGCCGCGGGCGTGATCAAGCCCGAATCCGTCAACCATTTTGAGGTAGGCATCAAAACCCAGCTTTGGGACCGAAAGGCGACTTTCAACCTCGCGGCGTTCCGGACTGATATCAAAAATTATCAGGCAACGGTGACCAATGGTCAGCTGGGCGTTTTGCGCGGCTATCTCGCCAATGCAGGCAAGGTCCGTTCGCAGGGACTTGAGGCAGACCTCAAAATCCGGCCGAGTGATCGTTTCAGCGCCTACGCCAATGCTGCTTACACCGATGCGAAATATGTCCGCTTCGTTGATGCGCCTTGCCCGCCAGAACTTGCAGGCGGCACCACCGCTACGGCAACCAATCCGCCAAGCCCCCCGGGGACCGCAGGTGGGTTCAGCCCTGCCAACTGCGACATTTCCGGCCAGCGGCTTCCCGGCGTTTCGAAATGGGCAATCTCTTACGGAGCCGAAGTCAACACGCCGCTGACCTTGTTTGCAACCGAGGGCCAACTCTATGTCGGGTTCGACGGCAATTACCGTTCGGGCTTTTCATCCAACCCCTCGCCGTCGATTTATACCAATATCGAGGGCTATGCGCTGTCCAATTACCGCGTCGGCTTCCGTTCTGACAATTTCGAAATTTACGGATGGGTCCGCAATGTATTCGATGTAAACTATTTCGAATTGCTTCAGGTTGCCCCGAGCAATGTCGGGCTTGTCGCCGGCCAGTTGGGCGATCCGCGAACTGTTGGTGCAACCGTAAAGTTGAGCTTCTGATGTGTTCTCGCTGGGGATGGTTCTGCCGCCCCGGCGGTAAAGCACAGCTTGATTGGCTCAAACAATTCTGAGGGGGTAGGCTATGGTGCAATTCGCCGAGTCCAGATATGCTAACACAATCAAGATCGATGAAGTGAGAGCCAGATGATTGAATTCCTAAACAGCATCGATCTCTCGGCAATTGCGCCTTTCATCGCTATCGGTTTCGCAGCCCAGCTGGTCGATGGCGCGTTGGGCATGGCCTTTGGGGTAATCTGTTCGACCCTGCTGGTCAGCGTGATGGGGGTGGCGCCCGCGCGCGCCTCTGCCGGTGTGCATCTGGTGGAGATGTTCACCACCGGCGCCTCGGGGATCAGCCATGTGCTCCACAAAAATGTCGACTGGAAATTGTTCGCGCGGATTGCGGTGCCGGGGGTGATTGGTGGCGGGGTGGGGGCCTATGCGCTGTCCAACATCCATGCCGATGTCGCGCGGCCGCTGGTGATGCTGTACCTCACCTGCCTTGGCTTTTACCTGCTCTATAAAGCGATCAGTTACCCGCAATTGCCGAAGGCAAAGGATGCCAAGGTCACGGTGCCGCTGGGGCTGGTCGGTGGTTTCCTCGATGCCTCGGGTGGGGGCGGCTGGGGGCCGGTGGTGACATCGAACCTCCTGATCCAGGGCACCGATCCGAGGAAGACCGTCGGCACGGTGAACACGGCGGAATTCTTTCTGACCGTGGTGGTTTCGTTGACCTTCATTTCGCAAATCGGGCTGGAGGCATTCACGCAGGTGACCGGTGGCTTACTGGTCGGCGGGCTGCTCGCGGCACCGCTGGGGGGTTATATTGTGAAGCATGTGCCGCCCAAGACCTTGTTGTTGATGGTGGGTATCGTGCTGACGGCGACTAGCCTATTCAGCCTGTACAAGGCGTTGAGTTAACATCGATTCAATTCGTCACCCCCGCGAAGGCGGGGGTCCCTCACCGGTGTTAGAAATTTCATCGACTTGTGATGGATTCCCGCCTTCGCGGGAATGACGAAGCTTTGCTTCAAAGCGCGGCTTGCAATCGCATTCCCAATAGGCTTTCACTCCTTCTCAAGGGGAAGGGGACGGGATGCCGCTGGCTTATACTGGATATGACTGGGCGGTGCTCGGCGGCTATGTCGCGCTGCTCGCGCTCGCCGCCTGGTGGTCAACGCGCAATCCGGCGAAGGCGGAGGATTATTTCCTTGCCGGTCATCACGCGCCTGCCTGGCTGGTGGCGATATCCGCGCTATCGACGATGCAGTCCGCTGCGACCTTTTTGGGCGCGCCCGATAACAGCTATCGCGGCGACTGGAGTTACCTGACCAGCAATTTCGCGGCGATCATCGCGGCGATGTTCGTCGCGCGGCTGCTAATCCCGCGTTACTATGCGCTGGGCGTGACCACTGTCTATGAATTGCTCGAGGTGCGCTTCGACCGGACGGCGCGGCGCGCGGCGGCCGGGATGTATCTGGTCGGGCGGATATTGGCGAGCGGGGCGCGGCTCTATCTGGCGGCGATCGCGGTTTCGATGATCATCTTCCTCGATGTCGAGCCGCAACATATCCTGATCGCCTCTGCGGTGCTGGTGGTGTTTGGCATAGTCTTCACGCTGTTCGGCGGGCTGAATGCGGTGATCTGGAGCGATCTGGTGCAGGTGGTACTCTATGTCGGCGGCGCCCTGATTGTCTTTTTCCTGCTCTGGCACCGCATTCCTGCATCAGCGGCGGAAATTTGGGAGGGGCTGCGCCATGCGCCGGGGAGTGTCGACAAGTTGCGTTTGTTTGATTGGTCATTCGACTGGTCAAAACCCTTTACGGTGTGGGCGATCCTGACCGGGCTGGTGTTGCTCAATATCGGCAATGCCGGGCTCGATCAGGATACCAGCCAGCGCTTCCTGGCGTGCGAAGATGCCAAGGCAGGCAATCGTGCGCTTTACCTTTCGATGTGGATGACCATTCCGGTGGTCGCGCTGTTCATGGCCATCGGTTCGCTGCTCCACATCTTTTACAAACGGCCCGATCTGATGGGTGCGAGTGCGAGCGCGATGCAGGGCTTTTCGGGGGAGAAGATCACCATCTTCATGTCGTTCATCCTCTCCGAAATCCCACCGGGGGTGCGTGGCCTCATCACCGTGGGTGTGATTGCGGCGGCGGCGATCAATTCGGGGCTGATCTCTATGTCCGCCGTGCTGGTGAGCGATTTCTACCGGCCATGGAAAGAACGCCATGGCGCGCAGGTGGGTGAGCATCATTATGTCAACGCGGGGCGCGGGGCGATGCTGCTGCTGGCGCTCGCTTTGTTCGCGATGTCGATCCTCTGCTTTTACTGGCAGCGTTATACCGACATGCCCTTGCTCGAATTTGTGCTCGGCGTGATGGCCTTTGCCTATTCGGGGCTGCTGGGCGTCTATGCGACGGTGCTGTTCACCAAGCGCGGCTCGACCGTATCGGTGATCGCGGCGCTGGCGGTAGGTTTTGTCGCGATCCTTCTGCAACAGCATTATGTCGTCGATCATCTAGGCCTGCCATCCGCGATGAAGGGTCTCGCTTTCCCTTGGCAGCTGTGCATTGGCGCGGGGCTGGCTTTTTTGGTGTGTGTGACAGGTTCCGGATCGCGCAAAGCCGGATAGCCAAATGCTCTAGCACATTTTGGTTTCTTTGCTTGGCGAAGGCACAAACTACATAACGTGGATGCTGACTGATATAGTATTCGCGCCTTTGCTCGTTGCCCATATTGCAATGGGCGCGGCGGCGCTTGTTTCTGGCTTGGTCGCGATGGCGAGTCGAAAAGGCGCGACCGGTTTGCATGAACGTTCGGGGCAGATTTACTTTGGGACGATGATCGGCATGGCAGCATCGGCGGTGCTGCTCACCAGTTGGGAACCCGACCGGCTGTCGATGACAGCGGGCATCTGGACGATCTATCTGGTGCTAACCTCATGGAGTGCGGCGCGTTCGAAACAGGGGGTGGCTGGCCCGATTGAGAAAGCCTCGTTACCGCTCGCTTTGTTGGCCACCGCGCTTTTCCTCGACGGCGGCATAGCAGCCTATCGTGCACCGTACGGCAATTTCCAGGGCATGTCGCATGTCGGCTTTTGGGTGTTTGGGGGACTGGCGGCGCTGTCTGTGATTTTTGACCTGCACCTGTTCTGGCGCGGTAAGCTGAACCCGAGACAGCGCGTTGCGCGGCATTTGTGGCGTATGGTTACGGCCTATTTTTTGGCCGCAACATCGCTGTTTCTGGGGCAGCAGGACGATGTGTTTCCCTTCATGCAGGGGTCCCCCATATTGCTGTTACCGTCGCTCGCGACGCTCGCCTATCTGGCCTATTGGGCGGTGCGTGTCAGGTTTGTCCGGAACTGGATGGGCGTCCCCACAACGCGTAAGGTGACCTAGTCTACTGTTTACATTGACGATTACCAATGCAGCATCTTAGAAACGGATTCTGGATCTACAACATTAGGGATAGTTGTGGGACGGAAATGGGAATCGCTTATGCTGCTCAGATGGCTGTTGGCATCACTTTTGTTGATATGCGGGCTGGCGTTCGCGCCTGCTGCCCAAGCATCCAAATTCTGCGAAAATGTGCTTGTCGGTGAAACGCCGCCGCAAATTGTCGGCTATAGTGGGCCAAACAATAATCAGCCGATTTATGGCCCGCCGCAGCCTATCTATGAGGAGCAATGCTACTGGAAATATGGCGCGCTGGCATTGAATCCGGCGACGCGCGTTTACAGTAGCGCCTGGAACTATGACGACCCCCAATCGGCCGAAAATTATGTGAAGGGCCAGTGCGGCTTCAATTGCGCCTGGGTTAGTTTCGGGGAGAATTTTGCCTGGATTGCCCTTTCCGACGATGACAGGATATCCGGTATCAGCGTCAAGAGCAGTGCAGATGCCGAAAAGCAATGTGCGCGATCTGGGGGCGTCGATTGTGCGACAGTGTTGGCGGGCAGCAGCACAGCGGATGCCAATTACTGGTATTTTGGCGCCGTCGCCTATGATGCCACGACAGGCGTCGGCGCCAATTCCTGGGGATATGCTCGCCGAAGTGAAGCGCGACAGGCGGCGCTGACCAGCTGTGCCTCCCCCGGCTGCTGGGCCTATGCTTTTCAGACCGGCTATGGCGGGCTCGCCCTGGCGGACGATGGAACGCTTTTTGGCGGATGGTCCGCACGCAGCGAAGAAAGTGCAGGCAAGGACGCGGTCAAAAGCTGTGAAAAAGCAAAGGGTAAGAAATCCTGCTCAATGGTCAAAACCGGCTCTGCCTTGGGGCCTTCGACCTTCAAGCCGAAGGTAGACAAGAAAAAGAAAACATGAATGGGGCGTTTGAACGGGCACTGCGCTCAGTATAGCAGATAAGCCTTGCGGGTTTCACGGAACGCAGCTTCATCGGCTTGCCATTTGGCTTCGATCTCTGCCACGCTCTTGCCCGCGACGATATCTTCACGCACCCAATTTACCCCTGCGAGGCGATCAAAATGGCTGGGGATACCATCGAGAAATTTGAACTTTTTCGGGTAAAGATCGTGAACTGCTTTCACCATCGCTACGCCGGTGCGGAACGGACGGAAGCTCGCGCGATCGGGCGTGCGCAATTGCACGCCGCCGCATAATTTTCCGGCATATTTGGATTCGGCTGGGGTGAATAATGTCGGGTGGAATTTTGCACCGGCTATTCCCATCGCATTCAGATGTTCAGACAAATCACCGCCGCGAATGAACGGTGCGCCTATATGTTCGAACGGCCGTTGTGTGCCCCGCCCTTCCGAAACATTGGTCCCTTCGAACAAAGCAGTTCCTGGATAGACCAAAGGCGTCCAGCGCCATTTGATATTGGGTGACGGCGCAATCCAGGGGATATTGTCGGGATGCAATTGCGCGATCCCCCGATGCCAGCCGCGCATCGGAATGATCGTCAGATCGACGGACAGCTTTTGATCGGCGACGAACATTCGCGCCAGCTCACCCATCGTCATGCCATGGACAACGGGCATGGCGAATATGCCGATAAAGGAGGTGAGCGCCGGATCAAGAAGCGGACCTTCGACCAGTTCGCCGCCCATCGGATTGGGCCGGTCAAGCACCACTACCGGTATGGCGGCTTTAGCGGCGGCACGCAGGATCAGCATCAAAGTTGACGGATAGGTGTAGAAGCGCGCGCCGACATCCTGCATGTCAAAGACCATCATGTCGATGCCTGCCATCATCGCTGCGGTCGGTTCGCGCGTCGAACCGTACAGGCTGTAAACCGGCAGCCCTGTGGCAAGGTCGGTTCCGTGACCGACCTTTTCGCCCGCCGCGACGCTTCCGGCAATTCCATGTTCAGGGGCAAATAGCGCGCCCACATCAACATTGGCTGCGCGTAACAGATCGACATCACGCCTGCCTTGACGGTCGACTCCGGTGTGATTGGTGACTAGGCCTATGCGTTTACTCGCAAGCAGGTCGAGGTGGCTGGCAAGCAAGGATTCGATGCCCGGCACAATGCGAATGTTGCTTGCCTTTTGGCTCAGAAACCGTGGAGTTGCAGCCCAGCCTATGGTCGGTGCCGCTGCCATCATGGCTATCAAAGCTCGGCGCGAGGTTCGCATGCGGCCAAACTATGCGCAGCCCATCCAATGTGCAAAGCAAAAGGGCCGGAGGTTTCCCTCCGGCCCTTTCATAATTCGTGTATAGCTTGGCTTAGGCGCCAGCGACGTCGGCCACGTCAACTTTCAGGCCGGGGCCCATTGTCGAGCTGATCGCGATCTTGCGGACATATTTGCCCTTCGATCCCGACGGCTTCGCCTTGATCACAGCATCAACCAGCGCGTCGAAATTCGAGCGCAGGTCAGCGTCGGAGAAGCTCTTCTTGCCGATGCCGCTGTGGATGATGCCCTGCTTTTCAACGCGGAACTCAACCTGACCGGCCTTGGCAGCTGTTACAGCAGCGGCAACGTCCATGGTCACGGTACCCAACTTCGGGTTCGGCATCAGGCCCTTGGGGCCCAGCGTCTTGCCGAGGCGGCCAACAATGCCCATCATGTCGGGCGTTGCGATCACGCGGTCGTAATCGAGGTTGCCGGCCAGCATGTCTTCCATCAGGTCTTCGGCACCAACCTTATCAGCACCGGCAGCGGTGGCGGCTTCGGCCTTGTCACCGCGTGCGAACACGGCGACCTTCATGTCCTTGCCCGTACCGGCGGGGAGCGAAACCATGCCGCGGACCATCTGGTCAGCATGACGCGGGTCAACGCCGAGGTTCAGCGCGACTTCGATGGTTTCGTCAAACTTGGCGGTGGCCAGTTCCTTGATGGTCTTCAGCGCTTCGTCAACGCCATAGAGCTTTTCCGCGTCGAGCGCGGCGAGGGTCTTTGCCTTCTTGGTCAGCTTTGCCATGATCTTAGCCCTCCACCACTTCGAGGCCCATGGCCGTAGCCGAGCCTGCAATGATCTTGACCGCAGCGTCCATGTCGTTCGCGTTCAGATCCTTCATCTTCAAGGTAGCAACTTCTTCAAGCTGCTTGCGCGTGATCTTGCCTGCGGTCACCTTGCCGGGTTCCTTCGAACCAGACTTCAGGCCGAGTACCTTCTTGATGAGGAAGGTTGCCGGCGGCGATTTGGTCGCGAACGTGAAGCTCTTGTCCGAAAATACGGTGATCTTGGTCGGGATCGGCGTACCCTTTTCAAGGTCACCGGTCGCGGCGTTGAACGCCTTGCAGAATTCCATGATGTTCACACCACGCTGACCGAGCGCAGGGCCGATCGGCGGGGAGGGGGTTGCAGCGCCCGCGGGCACCTGCAGGCTGATATAGCCGTCAATCTTCTTGGCCATGAGAGGCCTCCTTTCATTCTATCTCCGCCACAGCCTGTGAGGGCGATGGAGGATCAAATTAAGCGGTCAAACAGAAAGCCCCAAATTGTCGTGGTGCCATCCTCCCGCACGGGAATCACTTACGCATAGGCAAGCGAAGGCGCGCCGCTAGGCGAAAACGGCGCAGATTGCAAGCAGCAGATCGGCTACCAGCCGAATGTCACGCCTACTCGTCCGCCCGTCGAACCTTTGACGGTGGAGCCCGCAATGCCGAAATTGGCATAGACTTTGGGCGCGACGCGCTGGACAATCACGCCCGAAAAGCCCTGTTGGCCGCGATAGGTCGCCAGGTTGAAGCTGGCCGCACCATTTGCATCGGCGGGAATGATTGTGCCGGACATCGCCATCGCTGCCGCGATGCCGCCCGATGCCCGCTTGTTATAGAGCTCATTACGCACATCCAGTTGTCCAAAGCTTGTTTCGAGTGCGGACAGCCGTGAGCCTGCCCCTCCGCTCAATGCCTCCAAGGCCGAAAGCCTGCTGTTCTGGGTGATGTTGAGGGCATCGATCACATTGAGCCGGGTGTCTTGTGCTGCATTGGCCGCGTTCATTTGGCCGACCGTCGCGCCATCACTGGCAGCGATGCCGTCGGACATGTTGACAATGCGCCGGGTGGCGGGGCCTTCCACATCGCCGAGCCAATGGGCGTTTCCTCCATTACCCAAGGAGACGGTATTGGCATCGGACGCTACCGCACCGAAGCCGATCGCGATGGCATTTTCCGCCCGCGCCGTGGCCAATAGTCCAATCCCGATCGAGTTAGTAGCCGAAGCTTGGGAAACCCCGCCAATGGCGATGCCAGAATATCCCGTCGCTCTCGAATTATCCCCTAAGGCTATGCTTAAGTCGCCTGTTGCAAAGCTCGAAAATCCGATGGCGGTACTTCCATTACCTGTCGCCCGGCTGCTAAAGCCTATTGCCATGCTGCTCTGCTGCAAAGCTCGACTGCCATATCCATAGGCCGTGCTGTTGTTGCCGGTTGCTTCACTCAAATAGCCAGTGGCTGTGCTGCCAAAGCCATTGGCGACGCTATATGCCCCGGTAGCTGTGGTTTCGCTTCCGAGTGCCTCACTGCCAACGCCGGTGGCAGTGCTCCTGCTGCCAGAAGCCACGCTGCCAGCGCCTGTTGCGGTGCTTTGAAACCCGCTTGCATTGCTTCTAAATCCGGATGCGGTGGCACCGGGTCCGGGTGCCGTGCTGCTGTCACCGATAGCGGTTGATTCCGGTCCCGAAGCCGAACTATCTACACCGCATTCTGTCGAATCCACGCCTGCTCCCACATTGCACTCGGGCGTTGCGTCGGCCCATGCAGGGCTTGCAATGGCAAAGCTCAGCGCGAGGGCCGAAGTGGCGGCGAATCTTGTCAAAATTTTCCGGATCATTTCGATGCCTCCTACTGATCGGCGGGGGCACTCGTAACATTGGCCGAAACAGCGCAGGGTCACATGTTCATGGCACGATGCATCACATGAATATGTGAGGGTGCGAAAGGGTTGCGCCGCCTAAGGTCCTGCGCCAGACTTGTTTCCGATCTGGAACCGCAAAGGTTTGATCTGATGATCCGTGTCGCCATTATCGAAGACGATCCCGTCATGCTCGGAAAGCTAGAGGCAGGCATAGCTGCAGCTGAGGGCTTGATGACGGTTGGCACAGCGCAGAATTGCGCTGCCGGGCGCGGGTTGATCGAAGCCGGCGGCTATGATGTGCTGCTTTGTGATCTGGGTCTCCCCGATGGCAGCGGGATTGATCTGATCCGGCTTGAAGCCGGCAAGGGCCGCGATACCGACATATTGGTGATCACCCTGTTCGCCGATCAGGGCAAGTTACTGGCGACGATCCGCGCCGGCGCGCGCGGCTATTTGCTGAAAGATGAAAGTATCGACGATTGCATTCAGGCGATCCGCGATATCCGGCGTGGCGGCAGCCCGATCAGCCCGATCATCGCCCGCCAGCTGCTCGGGGAAATAAGACCCGAAGCGCCCCACCCCGAAACACTCCCGGTTTCGCCCCTGTCCGAGCGGGAGAGCGAAGTGCTCAACCTGCTCGCGCGCGGCTTTTCCTATGCCGAATGTGCCGAAATCCTGCGTGTATCGGCCAACACCATTGGCACGCATGTCAAAGGCATATATCGTAAGCTAGAGGTGAATTCGCGCGCGGAGGCCCTGTTTGAGGCATCGTCACAAGGGATCCTTGATCGTCGCTAGGGTTGCAGCAATTTTTGCGGCATGGTTGCTGTGCCTCGCCGGCGCAAGCTGGGCCTCAGCAACGGGCGTCGCGTCGGATTTTCAAATGGAGCAGGGTGGTCCCCGTCCAATTCTCCGCTTTTCGTCCATCGATATTGTTTTTTCGGACAGTTTCACACCGCCAGTCTCGGGGTGGAAAAAAAGCCAGGCTGCGCCGGTGTGGCGCTATCGCGAATTGCCGAAAACGCCCGATGACATCCACAGTGTGTGGGCGCGCGCGCATTTTGACCGGTCAAGTCTGGGTCCGGAGCCTCTGGCTATTTATACTAGGGACAATCGCGAACAGATCATGATTTTCCTCAACGGAAAGGAGCTGTTCCGTAATTTCGCCAGCCCGGAGGATCGGGTGCAGGGCTGGTATCGACCCTATCTGGTGCCCATCCCGCTAGGCGCGTTGCGACCCGGCATGAACGAAATCATGATGCGCGTTGACGGCAGTTATGATCTCAGTATCGGCCAGATCATCATCGGCGACCAGGAGGTCTTGCAGCGCCAATATAGCTGGCAATTTTTCTGGCGGATCGAGGGGGTTCAGGCCGCCAACTACGCCATGCTGATTTTGTCGGCTGCTTCATTCCTGCTGTGGCTCAGCCGAAGGCGCGAATATGAACTGCTGTTTCTCGCAATTTCAGGCGCGCTCTGGTTCGTGCGTGACTATCATTATTTTGCGCTTCAGCTTGGCCAGTTCAACCGCGCGCTTTTTTCCGATATATCGCTATATGCGCTCTATTTCGCTGCGGCGGCTTCCAATTCCTTTACCGCTTTATTTGTGCGCATCCCACGCGCGTGGATAGTGATTGCGGCGATGTTCGGTTTCGGGCTGCTGTTGTGCGGGCTTCATCAGGCGGGGTTGATCGATGTCGCCCCCATCTTCTTCGGCACCTTTGCAGCAAGCCTGCTGTTTTCGGCATATGCACTTTTCACGACACGACATTCGCGCAGGGCCGAACACTGGATGTTGCTGCTGATCACCGGATTGCTGACGGCCACCGGTCTTCACGACATCGGCCGTTTCCCCCGCATCGAAAAGTGGGATGGCCTCGGCTTTTACATCCAGCCTTATATCGGCCTCGTCTTTTGCATCGCCTTTCTGCTGTCCTTTGGCCAACGGGCGTTGCGGGCCTTTTCATCGCTCGAACATGTCAACCAGACCCTGGAGCAGCGCATCGCCGAAGCGCGGGCAGACCTTTCGCAGAGCGAAGCCAAACGCCGCGAACTGGAAGTGGCACAAGCGATTGACGGCGAACGCACCCGGCTGATGCGTGAAATGCACGACGGCATCGGATCCAATTTGGTCACCGCACTCGCCATTGCCGAACAGCAGAACCAACCCCCGACGACCATCAAAACACTAAAGCGGGCGATTTCCGACCTGAAGATTACCGTCGATTCTCTGGAGCCTGTCGAGGGCGATCTGGTCGCTTTGCTCGCCAATCTACGGCACCGGATGACGCGCGATCTGAAGGAGGCAGGGCTTGTATGCAAATGGAAGGCCGAGCCTTGCGAACCCCTGCCCTGGCTCGATGCGACCAATGCCCTGCATGTGCTCCGCATTTTTCAGGAAGCCATTGGCAATGCGCTTGCCCATTCGGGTGCCACGCATCTCGAAATCGGCTGTCATCCCGATGTGGTTGATGGACGCGACGGGCTGTCTGCCTATGTCGCCGACGACGGCCACGGCATTTCAGAAGGCGGAATGGCAGGCAAAGGCATTGCCAACATGCGCGCACGCGCGGAGGCCTTGCACGGCGTGTTCGGATGCGAATCCTTTGCGGGCGGGGGCACCCGAGTGACGATCTGGCTACCCTATGCTCGCGAGAGCGGGTAGCCGAGCGATCATTTCGCAGGGCAGGCTGCGGGTACAGCGATTGGCGCAGTCATGCGTGTGCCATTGGCTGCCAATGTTTGCGAAAGGACGGGATATTGTCGCATGTCAAAGGTGGGGTAGACCATATACTGCACCAGCCTGCGCAGTTCGCCCGGTGTGTCGAGCGGTGCCAGCAGCGCGGTGGCCGCTTTTTGATCGCCTGCGATCTGCGCCGCTTGCCAACGTGCGCTGGTATCGCCTTCCTGATTTATCTGCGCATAGATGGTTCGGGCGCTGCCAATCTTCCGTTCGGCGCAAGCCTGGCGCAACTCGGACAATAGCCGATTGACGCGTGGCAGTTTGGATTTGCGAATCCGCGCTAGCAGCTTTCGGGCCTTGGCCTGCTTGCCCGACCAGATATAGGCGCGGTGGGCCTGATACTGGGTCAAGGCCTTGTCGGGCAGTCTGACCAGCTGATCATCAGCTGCGGTCTCGGCCTGCCTGAGATCCAGCGCCAGCGTCGATATCGTAATCGCGCGCGAACGCGGCTCACCCGCTTCGTTGGAAAGGCGGAACAGCTGCTTTCCAGCGACGGCCATGAATTTGCGTTGGTTTGCATAGGCCGATAGATCGGCCATTTCTTCCCAGGCATCCCTGTCGCGCGGACGCGCGCGCAGATATTCAGCCATCATCCGGAAGGCGTCGCGAGTTTGCAGATCAAGGGTCGAGCGCGTGGCACGGTATTTCAGGCTGTCCACCGCACCTCCGCTGGTTTCGATCGCCGCGTTTATGCGCTCTAAATAGCGCCGGTATCGGGTTTCGAGGTCATAGCGGTCTTCGTAGATGCTGGAATTGATCCGGGTTTCTTTTCCAAACCAATATTCAGCAGCTTTCCAGTGGGCAGTCGCGAAATTGGGATCGAGCGTACGCGCCTGTTCGAACCAGCGCGATGCGGCTTTGAGATGTTCGACCGACCCATCCTCGGCTTGCCTGCGTTCCGCTGCCAACCCTTGCAGATAGGCCTGATACGCCTCGACCGAACGTGTGCCGGCATTGACCATCGTGCGCAGCCGGGACGGCTCGATCACCGTCTTGAGCGACGCGGCAATCGAAAAGGCAATATCTTCCTGGATGCCGATCACATCGACGACATCACGGTCATAGCTTTGCGACCAGATTTCCTGCCCATCCTTCGCGTCGATTAGTACAGCCGTCACCCTGACGCGCTGCCCGTCGCGCCGGATCGAGCCGTCGAGTATGTGGGCGACGTGCAGCTCGTCGGCGACGCGACTGAGGTCAATCTTTCCACTTGCTTGACGCGTGGTCGCGGTGCGGGCGGCGACACGCAAATCGGGGGTTCGTGCCAAAGTGTTTAGGATTTCTTCGGTTAAGCCGTCCGCAAACCAGCGCTGGTTGCCGCCTTGCGAAAAATCCTGAAATTGCAGGACTGCGATCGATTTAGGGTGCGGTGCTGCTGAAATTGCAGGCTTCTCGCCCATAGCCCAAAGCCACAGCAACAAACCTGCCACTATCGCCCCACCTATCGCCAAAACCAGCGACCTTCGCCATGCGTGACGGGTGGGTTTGGCATCGGCTACTGGAGCGGGCTGATCTGATTTCGGCTCGTCACCCTTTTCCCCTTCCTGAACCGGAAGCAGGAATCGATAACCGCGCCGGTGAACGGTTTCGACAAATTCCGGAGTCCGCGCGCTGTCGTTCAGCGCCTGACGCAATTCTTTCACGGCGGTCGTCAGCACCGCTTCTGAAAGCGTAAGGTTTGGCCAGACCAGATCGAAAATTTCGTCCTTGGTGACAAGTGTCTGCGACCGCTCCATCAGGCAGCGCAGCAGTGCCAACGGTTTGCCGGACAGCCGCACCGGCTGACCATCGCGCCATAGCCGTTCATCCTTGAGGTCGAGCCGCAGCGGTCCAGCCTGCAGAATCGTGTCAGACATATTCAAACTTCCTGAGGTAACACGGCGCCCAAAAATCAGCCGGAAAAGCGACCCTCAGAAGTTCCTCATATATTGCATCGTCCAAAATTGCGCGTCCGAATTTTTTTACCTTACGGAATTCGAGACAAGCTGGCCGAAATGTGCGGCCAGTCGCTTGAGGAAAAAATCATGAAAATCTCATGCCGTTCGCAGGACTTCAAAGCCCTGAACCGCGTAGCACCTAACTCAACAGGGGCATGCCGCAGCTTCGCGGTCTGTTTTGACAAATATGATTTGGAGTTAAGAAAATGAAATGGAATTGGAAAGCTGCTCGCACATGGGTAGCAAAGTTTTCAGCGGTGGCGTTAGCCATTTCGATGTCGATTCCTGCGGCCCATGCCGCAAAAATTGGTGATGAATATGCCATCGCAGTGGTCCAGGTTGGTGATCTGGAATTGAATGAAGAACGGGACGTTGCGCGTTTGCTGTCTCGCGTCAAACGCGCAGCGCGTGAGGTGTGTACACCTGCAGGCGTGGCATCCAGATATTCAATAAAGGGCCAACGTCAGTGTTATGAAGCAACCCTTCGCAAAGCGATGACCGACGTTGAACAAATTGTCGACCTGCCTGTCAAACCGACTCTCGCCAGCGACGGCGGATAACTGGTTCAAACTTGCTGGCGGCATTTTGCGACCCTGTCGCCGGATAAGACTTCCCCTGTCTGCTATGCGCGGACAGGGGATTTTTGTGCCTCACGAAAAGACGCGGTGTGCCCGAGGGCATTATTTCATCAATTCGACCTGTTCGAAATCGAGCTCGACCGGGGTCGCGCGACCGAAGATCGAGACCGAAACCTTGACGCGGTTCTTGTCGAAATCCAGTTCCTCGACCACGCCGTTGAAGCTGGCGAACGGACCGTCCAATACCTTGACCTGATCGCCAATTTCGTAGTCGACCGATACGCGCTTCTTCGGCGCAGCTGCCAATTCTTCCTTGGTGTTCAGGATGCGCGCGGCTTCTGCTTCCGAAATGGGCTGCGGCTTGTTGTTCGCGCCTAGGAAGCCGGTCACCTTGGGGGTGTTTTTGACGAGGTGGTACACGTCGTCATTCATGTTGAGCTTGGCCAGTACATAGCCCGGGAAGAATTTGCGCTCTGCCTTCACCTTTTTGCCACGACGGACTTCGGTGACCTGTTCGGTCGGCACTTCGACGGCTTCGACCAACGCGGCAAGGCCTTTGCGTTCGGCCTCTGCGACAATCTGGTCGCGGACCTTGTTTTCAAAACCCGAATAAGCGTGGATGATGTACCAGCGTGCCATGTCGTAAATCTTTCGCCCTTTTTGGCTTTCGGCCTGTTTGAATTGCGGTGCGCTTACTGCGCGAAGCTGAGCAGTCCTTTGACCACCATGTTGAAAAAGGCGTCGACGCCCAGGAAGAAGACAGCAAGAATGATCGTCATGATCAGCACCATGATCGCGGTTTGCGTGGTTTCCTGACGGGTCGGCCATACGACCTTGCCGATTTCGGCACGCACCTGACGAATGAATTCACCGGGGCTGGTTTTTGCCATTTTGCTTGCTTCCTGTAATCGCGCCCACCGGATAGCCGCCATCGCTCTCGGTTTCAGGCCGGGAGCGATATAGGTTCCGATTTCGGAAAGACTAGGCCTTTAGCGCCGAATTTGCGGAGTCGCAAGCGTGAAGCTGAAACGGCGCATCGCTGGCGCTGCAGGCAGTGAAACTGCAGACATTCTGTCACCAAAGTGTCGCCGAATCATCGTCAAGCTTTCACAATGCACGGTTAGCGGCGCCCCATCACTAAAGCTGAATGGGGCAAAGACATGCAATTCAATCATCACCAAACCGGTCGCGCTTTCCGTATCCGCAACCTGCTTCTGGCGGGCGCTGCATTGCTGGCATCGCCTGCAATGGCACAGGAAGAAGTCGCTCCGGTCGATGAAAGCGGTGAAGGCATCCAGACTGCGCGCGAGATCGTCGTGCAGGGGCAGATTGGCTATCGCAACCGCGACGATGCCGCCGAACCCATCCTTGTCTATGACGAGCAATATTTCCAGCGTTTCGAACCGCTGACCGCTGGCGATGCGTTGAAGCGCGTGCCGTCGGTTACCTTCCTGTCGGATGTGATCGAAAGTGATGGAGCTCGGCTGCGTGGGCTCGAGCCGGGCTATACGCAGATACTGATTAACGGCGACAAAGTGCCGGGTTCGAACGCCGACCGTTCGTTCTTCCTCGACCGCATTCCTGCCGAACTCATCAAGCAGGTTGAGATCGTTCGCTCCTCATCGGCGCGCCGTACCGGCGATGCCGTTGCCGGTACACTCAACATCGTGCTGCGCGACGGTTACCAGCTGGATGGTGGTTATGTGCGCGGCGGGGCGCTGTTCTTTGACGATGGCGAAGTGAAGCCAAGCGTCGGCGCGGTATTTGGTGGTGCCCTCGGCCCCGGCCGCATCCTGCTTGGAGCCAATGTGCAGGGACGCTACAATCCGAAGCTCAAAACAAGCTTCCGCTATTCGGACTCGCCTGAGAATAATGCGAACTACGCCACTGACGATTTCGACAATCGCGAAGACCAGACCGATACCCGCGACGGTACCGATTACGCCTTCAACGCGTCCTATGATATTGATGGCGAAACCACCGATTTCGAACTGGCGGGCTACTATGTCAAAACCGAGCGCACTGAAGATGAGCGCTCATTCGAATATAACCACCCGACCAACATCAATGGCTCGGTCCGCGGTACGCCCGCCGGCAACCTTTTGACCGACAATGCCAATGTGAACGACATTGAACAGGAAAGCTTTAGCCTGTCGGGCAAGCTGGCGCATCGATGGTCGCTCGGCGAAACCAAGTTCAAGGTCGGCTATTCACGTTTTGACGATGCGCAGGACGAGACAGAATATGAGATCGATTTTGACCGGGCGACGCCGCGTTTCACCGGCGATGTCACCGCGCGCCAGATCACCGACAAGGAACTGTCGTTCAACCTAGAACATGCCTTTGACCTTTCAGACAACGTCAAACTGATTGTCGGTGGTTTCGTGCAGAACAAGGATCGCGACACAAGCATCGCTGAAGACCGCAACCGCTTCAACTTGACCACAGCGGCCCATGCATGGAACCAGCTGGCGGCCAACCCGACGCAATTTGCGACGGTTCCCGATCCACTTTTGCCGCCTCCCGGTGGCCTCAATATCATCGAGGAAGACCGGCGCGATCTTTATGCCGAAATCGAAGGCAAATCGGGTAACCTCACATTCCTGGCCGGCGTGCGTTATGAAAGCACGGATTTTTCGGTCAACGACCTGACTGTTGCTCCGGCGCTGGCCGAGCAGTCTAACGACTATTCGTTCCTGTTGCCTTCGGCGTCGTTGAAGCTCGACCTTGAAAATGGCGGCCGGATCACCGCATCGGTTGCGCGCACCAACCGCCGCCCGCGGCTTGATTTCCTTTCGCCTGCGCTGTTGGAGGCAGAATTGGGCGACAATGACTTGCTGGGTAATCCGGCGCTGCGCCCTGAAACCGCATGGGGCGGCGATTTGGGCTATGAGCATCGTATTGGCCGTACCGGTGTGGTGGGCGTAAACCTGTTCTACCGCAAGGTCAGCGATCTCATCGAACTCGCCAACACCGGAACCGAGGGTTCGGAAGGCCCCGGAACTTTTGTGCTGCAGCCGCAAAACACCGGTGACGGCAAGGTTTACGGCATCGAATTCGACCTTTCGACCAACCTTGGTTTCATAGGCCTCAACAATACCGGCATTTTCGGCAACCTCTCGTTGCTCGATAGCGAAATCACTGACTTTGAAGGCAAGCGCCGCTTCAACGGCCAATCCAAATATGTCTATAATTTCGGCTTCATCCAGGATCTGCCGAAATTAGGGGCGGCTTTCGGCGCCACCTATCGCAAACAAGGCGGGGCGTTCGACCGGATTGTCGGTGAAGAGATTTTCACCTCTTATGGCGCCGACCTCGAACTGTTCGTCGAGAAGCGTTTTGGTGAAAGTTTCACCATCCGTGCAGTTGGTTCGAACCTGCTGAACGGCAAGAAGCGTGAGCGCTTCAACAAGTTCACCACCATTGCCGATCAGCTTGCCCGCAATTTTGACGAATATGAGTTGGAGGCCGAGGAAGCTGGTCCGGTATTCCAGGTCATGGCGCGGTTGGCATTCTGATGGTGCGTGCGTTACCCTTCCTGTTGGTCCTCTCCGCAACCGGTCTGGCTGCGGCGCAGGATGGGGTTGAAATCCCGGTCGAACAGTTGATGGCCAAGGCGCTACCCGCCCAATCGGTGCAGGCGCGGGCGGAAACCACGCCGGTCGGCACCGCCGATGACGCGGCGGATGATCCGGCAATCTGGCGGCACCCGAGCGACCCGGCGAAAAGTCTGGTTGTCGGCACCGACAAGAAGGCCGGCATCCATGTGTTCGACATGACGGGCAGGGCGGTGTCTTTCACCCCCTCGCCGCGCCTCAACAATGTTGATTTGCGCGCCAATGTGCTGGTCAATGGAACGCCCTCGGCACTCGTCGTCGCAAGCGACCGGCGCGATGAGGCCAATGCCGCAGCCGCGCTGTTCACGCTGGACACTGATGCGCAGAAGCTGGTCCCGATCGGTAACCTGCCGGTCGGCCCCGGCGAGGCCTATGGAATGTGCCTTTGGCAGCGCAAAAGTGACGGTCAGGTTTATGCCTTCCTTGTCCTTAAGGATGGCCGCATTGATCAGGTCGAACTCGACCTTCGCGGAGCACAGCCGACCGGCAAAGTCGTGCGCAGCATGAAGCTGGGCACCCAATCGGAGGGCTGCGTCGTCGATGATCGCACAGGTCTGCTTTATGTGGCCGAAGAGGATGTCGGTCTGTGGCGTTTCGATGCCCGGCCCAATGGCTCGAAAAAGCCCAAGCGGCTAGGCCGCGCTGACGGCAAAAGGCTGGTCGCCGATGCCGAGGGACTGGCCATTGCGCCATTAGGTAAAAGCGGCGGCTATCTGATCGCATCGAGCCAGGGTGACTATGCCTATACGCTCTACCGGCTGAAGGATGGGCGCTATCTTGGCCGCTTCCGCATTAGCGACGGCATCGTCGACGGCGTGCAGGAAACCGATGGGCTGGAAATGGCTCTGGGCGATTTCGGACCGGATTATCCGGGCGGCCTGTTTGTCGTGCAGGATGGTGATAACGCCCCAGAAACCCAGAACTTCAAATATGTTGCTTGGGCGGATGTGCTGAAGGCGCTCAAGATCAAATAGGCAACCTGCTCAGTGCGGTAACTGGGGGGGATCCAAGGTTTCGTCCCGCGACGTTGGTATAGCGTGCCGGATGGGCTTTAGACTGTTGCAATTCCTTACTGACGCTTTGCCCGCTATAACTTATGGGGAAGCGGCAACCGACGCACTTGCGCCCAGGGCTGGCGGACAAGGAACAACGCGACAAAGGCCGTCATACCCCAGGCGGCAATCGGCAGGCCCGCCCAGATATTGCGCACCACCTCTCCATGTTCATGCGGGCGGGTGGCATCGAAACCGAAATAGCCGAGCAGCGAATAGGAAAGCGCAAGGGCCGATGCATTGCCCAGTTTCTGCATCAAATTGCCGGTGGCAAAGATGAATGCCGTGCGGTCGCGCCCGCAAATCTGCGCATCCACCGGGGCATAATCCGCAATCATCCCGAAGATGAAGATCAGCCCCATGAATGCGCCGCCGAGGGTGATGGTGAAGGCCGCGGACGGCAGCAATTGCCCGGGGAGCGGCAACTGCATCCCGCCGATCAGCAGCACGACCAGCGTTGCGCACATCAGCATCATGCCCTTGGGCTTGCCCAGTTTGCGGGCTGCATAGACCCAAAGCGGCGTCGTAATTGCGCCACCGACAAAGGTCAGGAACAACAGCAATGAGCCGTGTTGATCGAGCCGAAGATAGGCTTCAGCAAAGAAGATATAGGTCGCCGCCATTGCGCCGAAGGCAAAGGCGTTGAGGAAGTGTACGACCATAATCAGCAGCAATGACGGCGATTGCAGCGATAATTTGAGTTCGCGCCGCCAACCGAATCCGGGTTCGATAACCACGGGCCGGGATGGCACCTTTTGGTTCGCGATCAACGCCAGCGGCATCGCGATGACAACGAGGCTGACATAGGCAATGATGCGGCCCTGCAGACTGATTTCGGGCATCAGATATTGGGCCAGCGCGGGCGCGGCGAAGGCAATGACCAATACGAGCTTCGCCGTATATTCGCGCGCGCCGAACAACCGGGCGCTCACCTCTGACCTGCCATTGGACAGCGCCGATCCCCAGGCGAGATGGGCTACGTCGAATAGGCTATAGCAGGAATAATAAAGCAACAGCAGCGGCAGCAGCGCCCAGAAATCCAGCCGGTCGCCGATGCTCACGAGCAATGCGAGCAGCAATACGAGTGGCAGGGCAGCCATCGCCATCCAACGGCGGTGCGGGGTATCGCCCTTTGATTTCCGATCAATCATCGTTCCGATCAGTGGATCGACCACGCCGTCCCACAAGGTGCTGATTGAGAACATCAGGCCAACCAGCGCAACGGCCAGCACGCCGCCTTCGCTGATATAGGGCGGCAGATAGATGGACAGCGGCAGGCCCATGATGGCAATCGGGCCTACACTTGCGGAATAGTAGATGGCGGTGTTGCGGCTGATATCCGCATTGCCCATTTCGGCTCTCAAGCCGCTGCCATCCTGCACGCCATTCTCCTCCCACAGCGTTGTTTACAGCTGTGTGAATAGGCTTTAGCTACGGTTCAAGCGAAAAATGGTGCCAAGAAAGAAATGGCAGGAGTTGAGGGACTCGAACCCACGACCCTCGGTTTTGGAGACCGATGCTCTACCAACTGAGCTAAACTCCTGCGCTCCGCCGGAGCGAAGACCAGCGCCCTTAAAGCGATTCCGCGCCAGATGCAATCATCAGATGCGGGCACAATGCGCCGGAATGCAAAAGGGCAGGCCTGCGGGTGCAAGCCTGCCCTTTCGAAATGGTTCTGGACTCAGAATTTATAGCCGAGTTCCAGGCCCCAGATGCGCGGTTCGTTGACGAAACCGGTCAGGTTGTTGAAATCGATGCCGCCCACGGCCGAGACATCATTGGTGATGTTGCGAACAAAGGCTGCGATATCCAGCGCATCGGTACGGTAGCCGACGCGCAGGCCGCCTTCGAGCATATGGTCGTCGTTAAACTCTTCCGAAGTGTAGAGGAAGAAGTTGACCTTCGAACGATAGGCCCAGTCGGTGAAGGCATAAAGCTCGCCATTGCCCATCGGAACGCCATAACCGGCGGTCCAGTTGGCCGACCATTTCGGGGCCTGAGGCAGTTGGTTGCCGTCGATCGAGTAGATGCCCGGGCTGCCTGCACGCACCGGATCGGTAACGGTGCAGCCGCCACCGCAGCCTGTGATGAATGCGTTGGGGTCGTCGATCTTCGCGCGGTTGTAGCTGAGGCCAGCGGTCAGCACGAGATTGTCGACCGGACGGGTTTCGAATTCGGCTTCGAAGCCATAGCCATCGACATTGTCGGCATTGATCAGCTTGGCCGCGTTGCTGGCACCACCCACGGCGGTCAGCTGCGCATCGTTCAGGTCATATTTGAACACCGAGAGGTTGAAGCGCGAACGCCCACCCAGATTGGCCTTCATACCGCCTTCGAACGACAGGATGGTTTCCGAATCCGCGGTGCTGATCGCATCCTGAACGGTTGTGAACACGAACAACGCACGCCCCTGGATCGACGGCGCGCGATAGCCCTTGGCGACGCGGGCATAGAGGTTGATGTCGTCGCTCGCTTCGTAGGTCGCGCTCAGATCCCAAGTCAGATTGTCATCCTTGACGCGGGCAAAGCCGGTGCCGATGGCGCCGAAGAAACCGCCACGACCCACTTCCAGACGACGCTTGTCGTTGTTGTAGCGGGCACCTGCGGTGATCGAGAATTGCTCGCTCAACGGATAGGTCAGGCTGCCGAATACGCCCCAGGCCTTCGAATTCTGCTGCTGCAGCGCGGTAACGCTCGGGACAGTGCCGGTTGGCGTGTCATAATTATACGAAGCGATCGCAAGGTCTTCGTTGAAGTAGAAGACACCGGCTTGCCAGGTCAGGCCTTCATCATTGTTCGATGCAAGGCGAACTTCCTGCGTTAGCTGGTCAAGATCAGGAACATCATCCTGTGAGTTGGCGCTGAACGGAATGAAGCCGGGGCCAGCGGGGGTGCCGCCATCGATATCGCCGCGGCTGGTATATTTGCCGCTCCACCAGGATGTGACCGAGGTCAGCGTTGCCGGGCCAAGATCCCATTCAAAGGTGCTGGCGACTTCGTACAGCTTCATGCGCTGGAAGTTGAGGCCGTCGGTTTGCACTTCGCCGCGATCAAAATCGGCAGCGGCGCTGGCAAGGCCGCGCAGATCGTTGCTGCCGGGAACAAACAGGTTGGCGCGGAATACGCGGGCGGTACCGTTGAAATCGCGATACTGGCCTTTGACGCGCAGGCTGGTGGTGTCGGTCGGCTCGAACTGGATCTGGCCGCGAATGGCGAAATCCTTATAGCCTTCAAGGTCATTGTTGGCAGGGGTCGAAACATTATCGACCCAGTCGCTGCGGCGCTGATACATGGCCGAAACGCGGGCCGAAACCTTGTCGCTCAATTGTCCGCCAATGCCGGTTTCGAGCGAGAGCGAGTTGAAACGGCCAAAGCTGCCCTTGGCGTAATTGGCACCTTCCGCATCGGGGCGGACGCTTTCGAACTTCACGATACCGGCTGGCGTGTTGCGACCGAACAATGTGCCCTGCGGCCCACGGAGAACTTCAACGCGTGATACGTCGAATACAGGGAAGCCCTTCAGGATCGGGTTTTCAAGGACAACATCGTCATAGACGAGGCTGACCGGCTGCGAAGCGTTCAAGTCAAAATCGGTGTTGCCAAGGCCGCGGATATAGAAACGCGGGAAGGTGCGACCGAACGAGCTTTCGATGTTCAGGCTGGGGACGCGACCGGCAAAGGCGCGGATATCGCCGCCGCCTGAGTTGATTGCCGCCAGCTTGTCGCCCGAAACAACGTCGACCGACAGCGGCACGTCCTGCAGATTTTCTTCGCGGCGCTGCGCGGTGACGACGATTTCGCCAAGGCCTTCATCGGCGGCAGCTTCGGTCTGTGCGAATGCGGGGGTGGCGAAACTGGTGGTGGCGATGGCAATGGCCACAAAAGACGATGCAAAGGTGCGCATGATGGTACTGCTCCCTGAAATTGCAGATGAGAGATGAAAGAGGAGGGTATTCCGGTCCCTGTTACAACTGGGCCGTGCCATTAGAACCAAATGCCGCAAGGTCAAGGAAATCCGCCGCTTTTGCGGCAGATTCCCGGCGCTATGTTGCATCCATGTTACAGTAGGAAAATGCCCGTCTAGAAGCTCATTTCACCATAGACGCGCGAGATGTCTCCACCCCATTCGCCATGATATTTGTCGAGCAGCACTTCGGCGGGTGTCTTGCCGCTGGCGACGACCTCACGCAGCGGATCGAGGAAGCCACTTTCGTTATCGCCGCCGCTGTTGAGGCGGTTGCGTGCGGTGAGTCCAGCGGATGCGATCTCTAGGATGTGTCCGGCAATATCACGCAGCTTTCCGCCGCCGCCGATCGGCGCATCGAGCCCCATTTTCGGGACCGACGATCGGAGCAGTTCGCGCTCCTCCATCGTCCAATGCTTGACCTCATCCCATGCCGCATCAAGCGCCGACTGGTCGTAGAGTAGCCCGACCCAAAAAGCAGGCAGCGCGCATATTTTGCTCCACGGGCCACCGTCGGCCCCGCGCATTTCGAGGAAGCTCTTGAGCCGCACTTCGGGGAAGGCGGTCGACATATGGTCTTCCCAGTCGGACGCGGTCGGCTTTTCACCCGGCAGAACCGAAAGCTCGCCTTTCAGGAAGTCACGGAAATTCAGGCCCGAGGCATCGATATATTTGCCGTCGCGATAGACGAAGTACATCGGCACATCGAGCATGTAATCGGCATAGCGTTCATAGCCAAAACCGTCTTCGAACACGAAGGGCAGCATGCCGGTGCGCGCCGGATCGGTATCCGACCAGATGTGGCTGCGATAGGAGAGATAGCCGTTGGGCTTGCCCTCAAGGAACGGCGAGTTTGCAAACAAGGCGGTCGCCAGCGGCTGCAGTGCCAGCGAGGTGCGGAACTTGTGCGCCATGTCGGCCTCGCTCGAATAATCGAGATTGACCTGAATGGTGCAGGTGCGGAGCATCATGTCGAGGCCCATAGAGCCGACCCGCGGCATGTGGCGCAGCATGATTTCGTAGCGCCCCTTGGGCATGATGGGCAGCTCTGAACGCGTCTTGTCCGGCCACAGGCCAAGGCCGAGGAATGCTTTGCCGGTTTTGTCGCCAATGGCTTTTACCTGTTGCAGGTGGCGACCGGTTTCGGCGCAGGTCTGGTGCAGGTTTTCAAGCGGCGCACCGGATAGTTCCAACTGGCCAGCCGGTTCAAGACTAACCGCACCGTCTGCACCTTTGAGCGCGATCACATTGTCGCCCTCATAGATTGGTTCCCAGCCGAACTCGGTCATTGCCATCAGCAGGTCGCGGATACCGCCGGGTTCGTCATAGGAAGGGGCGTGATGATCCTTGCGGCAATAGACGAACTTTTCATGTTCGGTCCCGATCCGCCAGCGATCCTTGGGCTTTTCACCCTTGACCATCGCGGCAATCAGCTGGTCGCGACTTTCGATTACAGGATCGTTGCGATTCGAAACTGTTTTTGTGCTCATGGCGAGGCTTTACGAGCCGGAACAGGGCTTTGCCAGCATTTTCGATAGCTGCCAAACCAAGCGCGTGCGGCTAGTTGACCGTTGTGTTGAAAACCAGCGCAAAGCTGGATGCACTTAGCAGCGATGCCCGATTGATGGAGATCGTCCCGGCGGAGAAGGACGCCCCAATCGGGTCGCTTTCATCGCCGCCTGCCGCATTGTCATCCTCGGCGGTGGCGGCCGTTCCGCAGCTTGAACCAGACAGCATGGAGCCCGCGACATAGGTCATATTCGTCGGAATTGCGTCGGTCGCAGCGATATTGGCGGCGGTCCCGGGGCCAGCATTGGAAATGGTGACGCAATAACGCACCGTCGCACCCGGTATTGCTTTCGGGTTCGATCCGCTCACCCCGTCGGAGAGGACCGAGCTGATCTTGGTCACACCGATGCTCGCAGGGGCCGCCGTCAGGAACAGATCCGACTGGAAGAATGTACCCGAGTCCGCGTTCAGGCTGTCGCAGATTTCGAGCCGCCAGGTACCAGCTGCTTCCTGACCATTGAATGCCGACAGCACCTGAAACGGGCGAAAGGTTCGCTGATAGGGCGGAACAACTGTGGCCGCAGTAGCGGTATCATTGTTCGCTGTATGATTGGAAATGGGATTGGCGGCTGCATCATCAAACAAGACATTCACATTGTCGCGCGTGCCGCCGACATTGTTGATCAGCTGCACACGGGTTCCGGTCGGCGATTGCAGGTAGAATTGTAGATCGCCGCGATAGGTGTGCGACATCAAGATTCCGATATTGACGTCTGCTACCGTGTAAATCTCGCTGACCGAAAAATTTCTGACCAAGGGGTTGCTGCAAGGTGTCGCAGTCTCGTTCACCGTGCCGTCGGTCGTATTAGTGTACCGAATCTGGGCAATTGCAGTTTGTGGGAAAGCGCAGAGCGCGATCAGCCAAAGGCACAAATTCCAGCATCTCCGAACTACATTGCGTTCCGGAGCCTTGGCGGCATCTGGCGAACCAGGCCGGGCCGATGGGAGCCGACGGCTGGACATCACCCCAGTATAAGCCAATAGGGTTAATGGCCGGCTAAGACCTATTTGCAAATATATCCAAAGACTTAGTTTACCGTAGCTGAAAAGACCATTGCAAAGGCGGCATTTGGCGCAAGGCTGGACGCAACCGCGGTTATTGTTGATCCGCTAATCGACATCCCTACAATATCCGTATCGTCGGCACCTGACGCATCATCATCTTCAGCAGTGGTTGCGTTGCCGCAGCTTACGCCTGAAAGCATGCTGTTGGGTACATAAGTCAACTGCGCCGGTATCGTGTCGGTGGCACTTACCGAAGTTGCAGTCCCACTGCCTGTGTTGGTTACGGTGATGCAGTAACGGATCGCCGCACCCGGAATCGCTTTCGGGTTGGAAGCGCTGACGGGGTCGGAAAGGACGCTGCTGATCTTGGTAACGTTCAAATTGGCTTGCGGATTGCAGAATGTGAAATCATGGATCGCGATCGCTTGCCCGTCCGGATCGGCCGGGGCGGTCGAATGGTTACCATATACGATCGTAATCGTATCAACGGGGGCTGAAAAGGTCGCAACGACATTGCCGTTCGCAGTCGTATCCGCCGCAAGGACGTCTCCAATCGCAACATTGCCGAACGTGTAGTTCGACACGCCATTGGTCAGCGCAGCACTTACCGGAGAGCCGTTGTAACTGCCCGTGATTGTCAACTTGTCAGCAAAATCGTTGGCGGCAAAGTCAACGTCGAAGACCGTGAACTGCGCGCCCGGAACGGCGGTTGGCAGTGTTACCACGGTCGTGGTGGTCTGGCTTTGCGTGGTATATTCGACATTCTGGTACAACGAGTTCTGCCCGGAAAGCCCACCAGTTATTGTGGCATTCAGCTGCAACGGAACGCTGAACGTTCCTTGCGTAGAGACAGCAAAATTGATTGCCCCGATATTGGCGACGTTGGCAGTTCCCGTGGAGCTGCCGCTCGTCCAGCTCTGCGCGTTCCAGTCCAGCAATGTCGAACCGACCGGACAGATCAGCGTTGGCGGGGTTCCTGCGGTTCGGGAGCCGGTAGTTGTGAAACTGACAAAGGCATCATCATCTTCGTTAAGCGAGCCGTTGTTTGGCGTCGAATCCAGGTCAACAATCGATGACGCGCTAACCTCTGCCTCATTTTGAATGGTGGTGCCGGCACCTGCCGTGACCGTGACGTTGATGGTCAACGTTCGCGTAACGCCAACCGGAACGTTTCCGACCGTCCAAATACCCGTGCCGCTGTTATAGGTTCCGAATCCTGACGCACTTACGAACGATACGCCGAATGGGAGAACATCTCTAACGGCAACACCGGTTGCATTGGTGTTTCCGCTATTTGTTACCGCGATCGTGTAGGAAATCGAGGCACCAGGCGCAGGCGTGGCATTGCTGACCGTCTTTGTAAGCGACAGGTCGGCATAACTGGCTGGTGCGCGCGTGAGATACAGGTCGGCGCGGGTGAACGTGCCATTATCCGCGCTCGGGAAGGTGTCGCATATTTCCAGCCGCCAAGTGCCATTGGCGTTTTGGCCGTCGAAGGCGTTTAACGGATTGTTGGGCAAAAGATTACGTTGGTAGGGCGGCGGTGCCGGCGTCAGCTGGTCGTTGGCTGTGTGGCTCGCTCCGCCAACCAACCCGCTATTTTCATCGCTCAACAGGACGTTCAGATTGTCCGCAGAATTGTTGGTGTTGCCGGCGATAATCTGCACCCGGGTCCCGGCAGGTGATTGCAACGTTGCCCGAACATCGCCGCGCCAAGCGTGCGACACGAACAGGCCGATGTCGACATCAGCGACGACGAAGCTTGCAGAAACGGTAAAGTTACGCACCAGCGGTGCAGTGCAGGTTGTGGTGTTGTTTATCGCGCCTGAAGTCGTGTTGCTATACTGATCGATCGTCTGGGCATGCGCCGAATATGGCAACAAACATAGGCAAAAAAGCGCACAAAGTGCCAGCAGGCACTTGGCAAGAGGGTGGCCCTCACTCCGCTGAAATTTATCCGTGATCACGCCGTGGCCCTAAAGATACAATGCTTGATTAACGGTAAACAGGCGCGGATTTTCAGGCATACAGCTTGTAAATTCTTATCGCTGGTGCAGCGTGTTAACCGTAGTCGGCAACGACCGCCATCCATATGGCAATCGCTGCCAGCGCAGCCGTATCAGCCCGCAATATACGGGGGCCGAGCGATACCGGCAGTGCGCTGGGATGCGCGCGGATGGCGCTGTTCTCCTGATCAGTAAAGCCGCCTTCCGGACCGATCAGGATCGCTGCTTTTGGTTGGGTCGCCGCCTGAATCGCAGCGGCCAAGGGTTCCCCGCCGCGTTCGTCGCAAAACAGCAAGGTTCGATCTGACGGCCAGTCGCGCAACAGCGTATCCAGTTTCGCAAGCTCGCCGATTTCGGGCAAAGCCGTGCGTTCGCATTGCTCGGCGGCTTCGATCATCTGGCTGCGCAGCCGGTCTTCTTTCAGCTTGTCGGCGACGCAGCGCTGCGTCAGCACTGGCACGAAACGCGCGATGCCCAGTTCACAGCTTTTCTCCGCGATCCAGTCGAGCCTATCCTTCTTGATCAGCGCCTGGCAGAGCCACAAATCCGGTGCCTTTTCGCGCTCGCGCAGTTTCGCTTCGACGGTGAGGACAAGATCGCGCTTGCCGGTGGCCGAAACGGTGGCCAGATATTCACCGGTCCTGTCGTCGAACAGTTTGACCGGTGCGCCTGCCTTCAGCCGCATGACATGCAGCAGATAATGCGCCTGCCCACCTTCGATGCGCAGCTCGTTGCCCTCTGAAAGCGCCTCGTCAACAAACAGGCGCGGGGTCGAGTGTGGTGGCCAGGCGGGGGTGGCAGGCATAGACATTTACTCTTGGCCGTCATGCTGAACTTGTTTCAGCATCTATCGTGCAGCTAAGCTCTGTCTATGCGGATAAATGGACCCTGAAACAAGTTCAGGGTGACGAGCGGAAATAAATTCGGCAACAGTCCGGCAATGGCGGCAGATTCATTTTCACCACCCGACACGGAAATTCATGGCCTTGTTCGCCTGTTGCCCGCCAGCCTGCGGCCCTTTGCCTTGCTCGCACGCTTTGACCGCCCCATTGGCTGGTGGCTGCTTTTCTGGCCCTGCGTCTATGGCCTGACGCTGGCGGGCGGGGCGTTCAGCCATTGGCAGCTCATCCTCTGGATGCTGCTCGGCGCGATTGCGATGCGCGGGGCGGGCTGTGTTTATAACGACATTGTCGACCGCGATCTGGATGCCAAGGTTGCGCGTACGGCAAGCAGGCCTTTGGCGAGCGGCGCGGTGAGCCCCAAGGCGGCATGGGCGTGGCTGTTGCTGCTGTGTGGCGTCGGTCTTCTGGTTTTGGTCCAGCTGCGCATCGAAGCGATTTTCGTCGCATTGTGCAGTCTCGCTTTGGTCGCAGCCTATCCCTTCATGAAGCGCATCACCTGGTGGCCGCAATTGTGGCTCGGGCTGGTTTTCAGCTGGGGCGTACCGGTCGGCTGGGTGGCGGTGACGGGGCGCGCCGATGCAGCAATGCTCTGGCTTTATGGCGGCACAATATTCTGGGTTGTCGGCTATGACACCATTTATGCGATGCAGGACCGGGAGGATGACGCGCTGGTCGGCATCCGTTCAACCGCGTTGCGCATGGGGGAGCATATCCGCAGCGGGGTGGCCTTTTGCTACCTGCTGGCGCTTACCGGTTGGGGAATGGCAATCTGGAGCGCGCGGCCGCAAGGTCAGGCGCTGGTGGCGCTCTTGCCCGCCGCTTTCCACTTGGCATATCAGATCGCTTCGCTCAAAAAGGACGGGAGCAATGCGCTCGGCCATTTCCGGTCGAACAAGGTAACGGGGCTGCTGGTTTCGCTCGCCTGCCTTGTCGTTGGCGCTTCAGGCTAAAACGGAGGAGAGTTTATGGGCAACAGGCGGCTGGGCAAAAGTGCGATTGTCGTTTCCGACATTTGCATGGGAACAATGACCTTCGGGTCGCAAGCGGATGAAGCGGTTGCACACCGCGTGATGGACATGAGCCTCGATGCAGGCATCAATTTTTTCGATACTGCCGAGGGCTATCCGGTGCCGCCCGATGTCAAATGGGTCGGCCGTACCGAGGAAATCGTCGGCCGATGGCTGAAGGGCAAGAACCGCGATGCCATCATCATCGCGACCAAGGTTTCCGGCCCCAGCCATGTCTGGTTCAAATCGCCCAAGCGCGGCGGGATGACTGCGCTGGATCGGCACAATATCACAGTCGCTGTCGAGGATAGTCTGCGGCGATTGCAGACCGACTATATTGATCTCTACCAGACGCATTGGCCCGATCATGGCACGGCTTATGAGGAAACGATGGAGGTGCTCGACGAACTCGTCCGCGCAGGCAAGGTCCGCATCCTCGGTTGTTCGAACGAGACGAGCTGGGGGCTGATGAAATCAATTCAGGCGTCGGAGCGCCTTGGCGTCGCCCGCTATCAGACGATCCAGAATAATTTCTCGATCAACAACCGCCGGTTCGAGGATGAACTGGCGCAGGTGTGCCGCGAGGAAGGCGTCAGCCTGATCCCTTACTCACCGCTGGCAGGTGGTGTGCTGTCAGGCAAATATCAGGATGGCGCCCGCCCCGAAGGCGCGCGCTTCACCCGTTATATGGATATGGCCGATGCTCGTCAGGCGGCAATGGCCATGCGTTTTGCCGGGCCTCGCGCGCTCGAATCGACGGCGAAAATATTGGAGATTGCCGAGGAAGCCGGGATGTCACCGGTGACGCTGGCAACCGCTTGGTCGAAACAGCATGATTTTGTCGCCTCAACCATCGTTGGCGTCAGCAGCGTAGAACAATGCGCAGAAATCTTCGCGGCCAACGATCTGGTGCTGCCCGCCGATGTGATGAAAGCCATCCACAAGGTGACCAAGGAAATCCTCTACCCGATGGGGTGAGGAGCACGCGTCCAGCCTCTTTTCACCGCAGCCCTGAGCCTGTCGAAGGGCGTGCATCAGCTTCAGCGCAAACCTTGAGGCTCCTTTCGACAGGCTCAGGGCTGCGGTATATTCAGATGCCCAGCGCTTTGCGCAATTCCGCGTTGATCTTGCTCTGCCAGCCGGGGCCCATCGCGCGGAATTTTTCAAGCACGATGCTGTCAAGGCGCAGCGTCACCTGCTTTTTCGGATCATCGGATTTGGGGCGACCGGGTTTGGTAAGGGTGCCGTCGGCTGGCTTGATAAGCTTACCGCCACGATAGACCGCGGCACGGCGGAACATGTCATCGGTCCACTCGATGTCGTCATCGTCCGGATCAATCCAGGGTTCTGAGACGGGCTTTGTGTTCGGGTTCATGGGCTTGCCTTATTGTAATAATCCGCCGTCTTCCGTCGCGGGGTGTCCAGACCAAACTAACGCGCTGGCCGTTCAAATAGCCCCAGACTCGGTAACGGCGTTCGCCATATTCCTTCCTGTCATCTTCGATTTCTGCATACTCGCCTTCGAACACTTGTCCGGATTCTGCAATGTCGAGGCCGCGTTCTTCCAAGATTTTGAGGCGTTTGGCTTCATCATACTCGATCTTCATCGAGGGGCTTTCGTATCGCTCTGCTGCAGATGCCCATATTCGAAAAGCGCGCTGCTACAGTTAAGATACCACCCGCGATTTTGTGTAACTACAAAAATTGGAAAGTCAACTCTATTCCGCCGCCAGCAACTGTTCTGCACCGCCCAGATCGACGCTGACGAGGCGCGAAACGCCCTGTTCGACCATCGTTACGCCGAACAGGCGGTGCATGCGGCTCATCGTGACGGCGTTGTGGGTGACGATCAAATAGCGGGTGTCGGTTTCGCGGGTCATCGCGTCGAGCAGGTCGCAGAAGCGTTCGATATTGGCGTCGTCCAGCGGTGCGTCGACTTCGTCGAGCACGCAGATCGGCGCGGGGTTGGTGAGGAACAAGGCGAAGATCAACGCGACCGCAGTGAGCGCCTGTTCGCCGCCCGAAAGCAGGGTCAGCGATTGCAGTTTCTTGCCTGGCGGCTGGGCGAAGATTTCGAGGCCTGCTTCCAGTGGATCGTCGCTGTCGATCAGCGCGAGGTGCGCCTGCCCGCCGTTGAACAGGGTGGTGAACAGCCGCTGGAAATGCTGGTCGACCGTTTCGAACGCGGCGAGCAAGCGGGTGCGGCCCTCGCGGTTGAGGCTGCCGATCGAGCCGCGCAAGCGGTTGATGGCCTGCGTCAGTTCCTCGCTCTCGCTCTGCCCCTTTTCGATTTCGGTTTCGAGTGCGACCAGTTCGTCGGCGGCTATCAGATTGACCGGGCCGATCCGTTCGCGATCGAACTGCAGCTTTTCGAGGCGGCTCGATTCCGCCAAAGCGTCGCTGAGTTCGCCTTCTTCAAAGCCATGCTTTTCGGGTAGCAGCGGTGGTGGGCATTCGAAGCGTTCGCCCGAAATCCCGGCCATTTCGCGGCGGCGGGCATCCTGATTTTCGGCGCGCGCCTCTGCTCCGGCGCGCTGTTCGCGGGCGGTGGATACGGCTTCGGCAGCAGCGGCCAATTGGGTTTCGAGCGCCTTCAGCGAGGTTTCGCTCGCCTGCTCGGCAGCCTGTAGCGCGGCCAGCTTTTCACCGATTGCGGCCTTGTCGGTTTCTAGCGTGGCCAATTCATGCGCAATCACGTCTGGCTTGCCGGTAATCGTTTCCAGCTCGCTCGCAATTTCGGCGCTGCGATTGTTCATTTCGGCGATGCGCCGCTCGGCCTCGCCCGCCCGTTCCTGCCAACCGCGAATTTCGGCCTGCGCCACCGCACGCCGTTCCCGCTGCTGGGCGATTTTCTGGTCGAGGCCGGAGAGGTCGGCCTGCGCCCGCACGAACAACTGCCTTAGCGACTCCCCTTCGCTGGTCAGCGCCGACACCAGCCCGCGTTGCTGCTCGCCATCGGGCAGTTCGGCGCGCGCTTGTTCGGCCGACTCAAATTCGAGTCGCGCTTGCGCTGCTTCCTGTTCGGCCAACTCGCTCCGCTCGGCCAGTGCCGTCGCCGCCTGTTGTGCGCGCGTCAGCGCGTCCTCGGCCCGGTCGGCTTCGCGCAGCGCCTGACGCAGCGCACTTTCGGTCGCCGCCTGTGCCGAAGCCAGCCGCCGTGCCTCATCCTGCGCCGCCACTATCCGTTCGCCCAGCGCATCGAGAGCAGTTGCGTGCTCGCTAACCTTGGCTTCGGCCTCCGGAATGGCTTCGAGAAGGGCATCCAACCGGTTCGCACGCTCCAGCTGTTCAGCGGCAGCTGCGCCATCATCCTCGGCGGCAAATCCGTCCCACCGGCGCAGTTTGCCGTCGCGGGTAACGAGCCGCTCGCCGATTTCAAGCATCGCGCCATCGTCGGTATCGACCACACGGACCATCGCCAGACGCAGCGCCAATTCGCTTGGTGCCTCGACGACATCGGACAGGCGCTCGCCCGAAAGCTTGGGCGCAACGGTCGTGAAACCCTGCCAGCGCCGCCCGATAACCCCGCCGACCGCGGCGTTCAGATCGTCACCCAGCGCCGCCGCCAATGCGCGTTCATAGCCGGGCTTGACCTTGATCCGGTCGAGCGCGCGGTTGTCGCTGCTTTTGGAAGTTGCCCGCTCGAGTGCGTTCTTCTCACTGACGAGCGCTGCCAGATCCGCCTTGGCACTGGCGAGAGCGCTTTGTGCGGCATCGCGTTCGGCAACCAACGCTGCACGTGCGGTCTCGGCGGCTTCGATCGCCATCGCCTGCTGCTCGAGCTCGACCTGCAGCCGCCCGGCGTCGTCGCGAGCTTTATCCCGCACCGTCGCCAGTTCGGCCTCGTCGCCGAGCGCTGACCTCTCTGCGTCGAGCCGCGCCTTGTCCCGTTCGGCACGGTCGACGCGGGCGCGGGCATTGTTCAGCGCGGCTTCAGCCACCCGCAATTCGGCCTCGGCGCGCGCCTGCTCGGCCACCGCTTTGGCCAGCTTGACCTCACCCTCACGCGTTGCACGTTCGGCATCGTCGAGTGCGCGGGTGAGGCGTGGCCGTTCGTCTTCGCTCGCCTTGATTGTCTCGGCGAGCGTTGCCGCCTCGGCCTGCAACCGCGCTAGCGCCTCGGCGGCGTCATGGGTCAGCTTGCCCTCGCGCGCGCCATCCTCTTCGATCCGGCGACCTTGCGCGGCAAGGTCAGCTTGACGCTGAATCAGCCGGTCGCGCTCACCGGTCAGCTGTACCAGTCGGTTCGAAAGGTCGCTCGCCGCATCGCGCGTCGCCATCGCCGCCGCCCGGTCATCGGCCAGCTTGCGGACTGCGTCTTGTTGCTGCTCGGCCAAGGCCCGTTGGCGTACAGAGGCCTCGTCTACAGCCTTGCCCGCTGCATCGGCTTCCGCCCGCGCGGCTTCTGCCGCTGCCTTGGCTTCCTGCCACCGCACGAAAATCAGTCGGGCTTCGGCCTGTGCGATCTCGCCTGACAGTTTGCGGTAACGCTCTGCCTGCCGCGCCTGCTTTTTCAGGCTCTGCGCGCGGGCATCCATATCGCCCAATATCGTCGCCAACCGGTTGAGGTTGGTCTCTGCCGCGCGCAATTTCTGCTCGGCATCTTTGCGGCGCACATGCAGGCCAGAAATCCCGGCCGCCTCCTCGAGCATCATCCGCCGTTCCTGCGGCTTGGCGGAAATGATCGATCCGATCCGCCCCTGGCTGACGAGCGCCGGGCTGTGCGCACCGGTGGCGGCGTCGGCAAAGATCAGCGCGATATCCTTGGCGCGGACGTCACGGCCATTGGCGCGATAGGCGCTGCCCGCGCCGCGCTCGATCCGGCGGACGACTTCCAGTTCGAAATCATCGTCATTCGCGATGATGCCGGGGATATTTTCATCCGGGCTATGTTCGGCGAGCAAGGTCACTTCGGCAAAATCACGCGACGGGCGTTGCGCGGTGCCGGCGAAGATCACATCCTCCATCCCGCCGCCGCGCATCGATTTGGGTGAATTTTCACCCATCACCCAACGCAGCGCCTCGAGAAGGTTGGACTTGCCGCAGCCATTGGGGCCGACAACACCGGTCAGCCCGGCTTCGATATGCAGCTCGGTTGGCTCAACAAAGCTTTTAAAGCCTGTCAGTTTGAGCCTTTTGATCCGCATGCCGCCCCCGCTACGCCGCTCCTACCGGATCAGCGCGCGCCTGCTTCCTGCAACTTGCCCTTGACCTGCGGCCATGCCGTCACGTCGAGGCGAGCGCCGTTGAGATAGAAGGTCGGAGTTCCCTGGATCGTGTATTTCTTGCCATATTCGGCGGTCAGGTCGGCCAGCTTCTGCATTTCTGCAGTATCCGAAAGGCAGGCCTTGCTCTGATCGCGCGAAACACCCCGCTGGGCGAAGAACTCGACGATACCCACGGCATCCGCTAGGGCAAAAAAGCGCTCGCCACCATTTAACGACGATATCCTTGCCTCAAGCGCCTTGTCGGTTCCTATCTTTTGCGCATTTGCGAACAGCGTCTCCTGGAATTCCATGAATTGGTCGGTCAAAGGCAGCATGGCTTCATTGGCGCCGCAACGGGTAACGCGCGCAGCCATCAGGTCAAACTCGTCGCGAACGAAGTTGCGGAACTCATAGGATATCTTGCCATTATTGATAAAATTGTCGTGCAGGTCAGCACCCGAATCCTTGGTGAACTGCGCACAGACATGGCAGGTGAGCGAGGCGAATTCGACCAGCTTGATCTTCGCATCGGGGTTGCCGATCAGATAGCCGCCCTCGGCCGTCTTGCTGACCACATCGATCCATTGCTTGCCCGCGGGCGGTGCAACTGCGGCTACCGGTTCGCCCTTAGGCGCTTCGCCGGTCTCGCTGCCACCACAGGATGCGAGGGCCAGCGCGGCGATGGAAGCGGTAAGGATTTTCAGACTGCGCATATTTTGATGTCCTTTGCGTCGTTGAAATTCAGGGAGCGAGATGGGGTTTGATGGTCGCAAAGTCGTGACCTTCAATGACCTTGCCATTGACCAGCAAGGTCGGCGTCGAGTTGATTTTCAGTTTTTCGGTGGCTTCGTCGGTCATCGCGATCACGGTATTGAACGCCGCCTTGTCTGCAAGACAGACTTTGGCTTGGGCAGCGGTGACGCCCCGCTGTGCCATGATCTTGTCCAGCCCGAGTTCGGTATAGGCGCCCTGCATGAAGCCGACGATATTCTTCGCCTCCAACAGGTCAATCGTCGCCTTGCTGAGCTTGCTGCCATTGGCCCATTGCGCCTGCGTTGCCATCAGATGCCGGTGATTGCCGAAAAAGCGACCCTTGCCGCCGCAGCGCGCGAGCATTGCGGCGGCCAAATCCATAGGGTCGCGCACAAGATTGCGGATTTCAAAGCTAACCTTGCCGGTTGCGACAAACTGGTTCTTGATCTGCGGAACATCGTCGGTTTCGAAATGCGCGCAATGGCCGCAGGTGTAGCTGGCATATTCGACCAGCTTGGTCGGCGCAGCGGGATTGCCAATGACATGGCTGCCCTTGGCCGTCGTGCTGAAGGTCAGCAGCCAGTTGGTCTTGGCTGGAGCGGCGATCAGTGCACCACCGCCAAGCGCAGCGGCGACAGCGAAAAGGGTCAGCGATTTTCGGAATATAGTCGGGAATCGGGTGGCCATATTTGCCTCTGAATTGGACCGCTGCATCTGCATTCACTCGCCCTCTTTGGCAAGGCTTTTTGCCAGATTCTGGAGCACTGCCTGCAATTCCGGGTCGGCAATTTCGCGAAGAGAATCCCCCAACTCAGCAGACGGTGCGCGCAGGACGGGTGCCGCGCTGACTTTCGGCCTGGGTTCGGCGCGCTGCACTTGCCCGTGGCGCATCTTCACCTTGGCCACGGCATCATAGCCGAAAAAGCGGTTCACTCGCTCGATGATTTCAGGGATGACATGCTGGATCATCACCGCATGCGCGCCCTCGACCACCAGCTCCAAAGTACCGCCTGCCTTTTGTCCGGCGGGGAAGCGGATCATTTCAGGCGCCGTGACATCGGCATAGCGCGGGCCGACAATTTCATCCCAGCGGCTGACGACCGAGCTTTGTACAAAGCCAAAGCGGCGGAAGGCGGCCCGGCCAATGTCGGGAACAAGATCGGAAACCGCACGCGCTTCGCCGCCGCGACGCCGTTCGAAAACCGGCTTGGCGGCCGCTTTTGCCTTTTTGGCTGCGGTTGATGGCTTGCCTTCCTCCATCAGCTGACTATCGCATTTTGCATGGCTTCCGTCCAACAGCGTGACGACTTTTCTGGGGATATCGCCAGTGCCTTGCTCGGCCATTATGACCGGCATGCGCGTGACCTCCCCTGGCGTTCGCCGCCCGGATTGCCGCCGCCCGATCCCTATCGGGTATGGCTGTCAGAGGTGATGCTGCAACAGACCACGGTTGCCGCGGTCATCGGCTATTTCGAAAAGTTCACGCGTCGCTGGCCGGATTTCGCCTCGCTGGCTGCCGCCGACGATGCCGATGTCATGGCGGCATGGGCGGGGCTGGGCTATTATAGCCGCGCGCGGAACCTGCTGAAATGCGCGCGGGTGGTGGTTGCAGAGCATGGCGGGCAGCTCCCTGCAAATTCGGCTGCGCTGGCGAAGCTTCCCGGCATCGGGCCTTATACTGCAGCCGCGATTGCAGCGATTGCATTCGGTGAACGCGCCTCTGTGGTCGATGCGAATGTTGAAAGGGTGGTGGCGCGGCTGTTCGCTATCGAAACGCCGTTGCCAGCCGCTAAATCAGAAATTCGCGCTGCAGTTGATGCGATTACTCCTGACTACCGGCCCGGTGATTTCGCGCAAGCGATGATGGATCTCGGCGCCAGCCTTTGTTCGGTCCGCAACCCACAATGCCTGATTTGTCCGCTGCAGATGCATTGTGCGGCGCAAAAAGCAGGCATTGCCGAAACACTGCCTCGTAAAACCGCCAAAAAAGCAAAACCTGATCGCGCAGGCACGGCCTTTTGGATCGAGCAGGACGATCATGTCTGGCTGGTCCGCCGCCCGGATCGCGGGATGCTCGGCGGGATGCGCAGCCTGCCCGATGATGGCTGGAACGCCCGCGCCGATGGCGACTCGCAGCCGCCTTTCACGGCTGACTGGCAAGCCGTTGCGGGCGAAGTCGCGCATGTCTTCACCCATTTCCGCCTAACGTTGCGGCTTGCCGCTACGGCAGCGCCGGTCGACGAAAGCCGCTTGCCGCAAGGCGAATGGTGGCCGTTGAAATCATTGGACAGCGCCGGTTTGCCAACCTTATTCAGCAAGGCAGCCAAGCTTGCCATCAGAGCGAGAGAGAAATTTTAGAGGAGAGAGCATGTCCGAAGCACAAACAGCGTTGATGCAACCCAGCCGTCGCAGTTTCCTTTCGATGGCCGGGCTCGGCGCGATGGCCACGATGCTGCCGACCCCGGCATGGAGTTTCCTCGCACAGGAATATCCGACGCTCAAATCGCAGGTCGAAGGCTATGTCGCGGGAAAGAAGGCAGCCGGTGTGGTGGCCGCAATCGGTCGCGGTGTCGCTGCACCTGAAATTATCGCCGCAGGCACATTGGCCATTGGCGATCCAACGCCGGTCGACATCGATACGCTGTTCCGTGTTTATTCGATGACGAAGCCGGTCACCGGTATGGCGGCGATGATTCTGGTGGGCGACGGCAAGATAAAGCTCGATCAGCCGATTGCCGACTTCCTGCCCGAATTTGCGCAGATGCGTGTGCTCACCAGCCCTGACAGCAGCCTCGATTCGATGCCCGCAAAAACGCCGATCACGCTGCGCCACTTACTGACGCACACAGCGGGCCTTGGCTATTCGATCATCACCAAGGGGCCGCTATTGAAGGCCTATATGGATAATGGCATCACCCCCGGAGCGATCAGCCGGATGCCAATTCCGGGCTTTGAACCCGGCGCACCGACGCCGGACCTCAAGACCTTTGCCGAGCGCGTGGCGAAGCTACCGCTGATTGCCGAGCCAGGTACCAAATGGAGCTATTCGATTTCGCTAGACTTGCTGGGCCGGGTGATCGAAGTGGCGAGCGGCATTGAGTTTGAAGCCTTCCTCAAGGCGCGCCTGTTCGATCCGCTCAAAATGTCGAGTACATATTTCCAGGTGCCGCAATCCGAGGTGAAACGCTTTGCCACCAACTATGCGGTTTTTGGCGGCGCGCTGATCCCGATCGATCCTGCCGCAAACAGCGTCTATCTCGACAAGCCAGCTTTTGCCTTTGGTGGTGCGGGGCTGGTCTGTTCGGCACGCGATTATGATCGCTTTCTGGCAATGTTGCTCAATGGCGGCGAATTGGACGGTGCGCGGGTGATGGCGCCCGAAATAGCCGCGCTTGGAATGTCTGACCTGCTACCGGCCGGTGTCAGCACTGACGGAACATTTGCCCATGGCGCGGGCTTCGGCGCAGGCGGGCGCGTCGGTCGTGGTGCAACCGAGGGCGTCTTCGGTTGGGGCGGAGCTGCCGGGACGATTGCCTTTGTCGATACCCGCCGCAAGGTGCGCGCGACGGGGATGGTACAATATATGCCGTCTAACGCCTATGGTTTCCACGACGATTTCGGCAAATGGGTTGTTGCCGATTTGCAGGGTTGAAGCAGATATGAATCCAGGCTTCACAGGCTCCCCGCTCGATCGCGCCGACCGGCTGCGCAACGATATTGAAGGCTTCAACGCCGCACTCAATGATTGGCGCGCGCGCGTGCTCGGGCTTGACGGTTTGGATCCTGTCGTCGCCAGCGAGGGCGGGCTCAAATGGGTCTCGATGGCGGAGGTCGATGTTTCGGTCGAACTGATCCTGCTGGGCCTTGCCAATGGCAAACCGCATTTCGTGCCGTTGGTCGAAGGCGCGGGCGGCATGGCGCGCTCACCCGCAGTCTGGCGCGCACTGTCGATGCTGCCTGCCGAGGATGCCGCCATTTACGGCACGGCACGCAGCCTCATCGACTGGCACAACAACCACAAATATTGCGGGCGCTGTGGCGGTTCGACCAAGGTGTTCCGCGCTGGCTGGGGGCGGCAATGCACAGCCTGCGACGCCGAACATTTCCCGCGCACCGATCCGGTTGTGATCATGATCGCCGAATATGAAGGCAAGGCTCTGCTTGGTCGGCAATCCGCATGGCCCACGGGCAATTATTCGGCGCTGGCGGGTTTTCTGGAACCCGGCGAGAGTATCGAGGAAGCGGTGCGGCGCGAGATAATGGAAGAGGCCGGGATCAGCTGCGGCGCGGTGCGCTATGTCACCAGCCAGCCCTGGCCCTTTGGCGGATCGCAACTGATGATCGCCTGCGTGGCCGACGCCGATGGTGACCAGTTGACGATTGACTATAACGAACTGGAAGATGCGATGTGGGTGACGAAGGAAGAGGCGCGCGCCGCGCTCGCCGACGCGCCCGACAAGCGTTTCGGCGCGCCGCCGCCCTTTGCGATTGCACATACATTGTTGCGGCGCTGGGCTGAGACAGATTGACATGACAGTACAACCCCTCCGCATCGATATCGTCTCAGACGTCGTCTGCCCTTGGTGCATCATCGGCTTCAAGCAGGTAGAAAAGGCGTTGAGCTTGCTGCCTGAACCAGTCGAGGCCGAAATCCACTGGCACCCGTTTGAACTCAACCCCGACATGCCGCCCGAGGGGGAGGATGCAGGGCAGCATATTGCCCGCAAATATGGCCAGTCTGCCGATCAAACCAAAGCGGTGCGCGATCGCATAAAGGATACGGCGGCGGCGCTCGGATTCACCTTCGGCGATATGGGCGCGCGGCGGCTGTACAATACGTTTGACGCGCACAAAATGCTGACACGCGCCGGTTCCGAACTTGGCTGGCAAAAGCAGACCGAGCTCAAGCTCGCGTTGTTTTCTGCCTATTTCCAGCAGGGCAAGGATGTGAGCGATCGGGCCGTGCTGCTGGATGTCGCTGAAACTATCGGGCTTGACCGTGCAGCCTGCGAAGCATGGCTTACCGACGAAACTCTGGCGCGCGAGGTACGTGGCGAGGAGAGCTACTGGATCAACGAAAATGTCAGCGGTGTTCCCGCGATTATCTTCGATGGCAAATATATGGTGCCAGGCGCGCAGAGTGCGGAGACCTTTGCTCAGGTGATTGGAAAGGTTCTGGCCAAAAGAACTTAGACTAACCGATCACTCGTCATTCCCGCGAAGGCGGGAATCCATCACCGACACTATATGTTTCTAAGGTGGGTGATGGACCCCCGCCTTCGCGGGGGTGACGATCTTAAAAGTTGTCTCCTAAGTTCAAACCACCGCCTGAACCCCATATTTGCGCATCTTCTCGATCAAAGTGGTGCGCTTCAACGTCAACAACCGCGCGGCCTCCGAAACTATGCCATCGGCCAACTCCAACGCCATATTGATCCGTTCAAGTTCGATCGCCTCAATCTCCTGCCGCAAGTCGATTGGACGATCTTTGCAGGGCGCTGGTGATGCGGGAACATAGGAAACCGGAGCAACCGCCACCCGTTCGCGGCGGCTTTCGAGGGGCGGGGCGGCGTTGGTGAGTAGCAGGTCGACATCGTCTGCGCCCAATATCTCGCCGCCGTAAAGCACCCCCGCCCGCTCGATGACATTGCGCAGTTCGCGGACATTTCCCGGCCAGTCATGCCGCATCAGCCTTTCGAGTGCGCTTTCGTCAAAATGCGCGATTGCACCCGAAGGCTTGCCTTTCTGGAAATGGCGGACCAGCAGCGGGATATCCTCGGCGCGATCGGTCAGTGCAGGCACATGCACCAACACCACGCCAAGCCGGAAAAACAGGTCCTGCCGGAAACGGCCATCAGCGATGGCATGATCCATGTCGCGATGCGTTGCGGAGATGATGCGGACGTCGACCGGGGTGCCAACACTGCTGCCCACGCGGGTGACGACACGTTCTTCGAGCACACGCAGCAGTTTCACCTGCATATCAAACCGCATATCGCCAATCTCGTCGAGAAACAGCGTGCCCTTATGCGCATTTTCGAAATGGCCGGTCCGGCGGCTGTGCGCCCCGGTGAAGCTGCCCTTCTCATGCCCGAACAGTTCGGATTCGATCAGTTCAGCGGGGATCGCGCCGGTGTTGATCGCAACGAAGGGGTTGGCGCCGCGATTGCTGGCGGCGTGGATGGCCTGTGCGACCAGTTCCTTGCCAGAGCCCGAAGGCCCCGCAAGAAGCACCGACACATCCGACGTCGCCACACGGGCAATCATCGCCCGCAACCTTTGCACGGCAGGGCTGGTGCCGATCACCAAAGAAGCGATTTCGCGTTCACACTCTGCCGTCAAAATAGCCATATCTGCCCCCGAAACCATGCGGGCCAACCCGCTTTTCCGATGGCCTCGAACTGCGGTGCAAATGGTTAACGATAGGTTTCAAGAAATCTCATAACATATTGAATCAATATGAATATATCCGATATGGAGGAAATCAGGGACGGAAAAACGTAGGTCAGATGTTTCGGGATGATCCAATCCGGACCAACTCTATTCGCGCGCCCAACCCAAAGTAATCGACATCCGCCGGTTGCGCGGGTCGAAACGGTTCGTGGGAACATAAGGTTCGCGATCCGCAACCCCTTCGATTCGCAGGAACCGATCTGGCCCGACCCCCTTTTGCGCAAAGATCGCGCGGGTGATCTCTGCGCGTTCGGCAGACAGCTTCCAGTTGTTCATCCCCTGCCCGCGGGCATAAGGTGCGGCGTCGGTATGGCCTCGAATGATCAGGCCATTGGGCAGGTCGCGCACCAGCAGCGATACTTCGTCGAGCAATCGCATTGCGTCAGGCGTCATCTGGTTGGTGCCTGAAACGAACATGCTGAAATCGGCTTCGTCGACCAGATCGATGCGCAACCCCTCGCGCGTTTCGGTGAAGCGGACATTTTTGGCGAGACGACGCAGCTCACGGCTGGCCTGCATCTTTTTCGCCAGCGCCTGCTTCAGTTTCTCGAACCGCGCCTTGTCACGCTCCTTGCCCGAGGCTTCCTTGGGCCCACCTTTTGCGTCGCGCGGAATGGTGATGGCCTTAGTCCCGGTTTGTGAGGCACGGTGAGGGTAATCGTCCGCTGAAACGATCGAATCCCCGCCGAACATCCCGTTCGACCCAGCACTCTCCTGCTTGGTCTTGACCAAAGTCGGTGCAAAATAATCGGCGAGCGCCTTGCGCTGCTTTTCGGTGGTCGCACCCAGCAACCACATCAGCAGAAAAAAGGCCATCATAGCCGTGACAAAGTCTGCATAGGCCACCTTCCATGCTCCGCCATGATGCGCGGCGTGGGGCGCTTCATACACCTTTTTGACGATGACCGGCCGGACGACCTGATTTGCGTTCGCAGCCATTATCGCGCCCGCATTCCGTCAAACACTTCGGCAAAGCTTGGCTGGTTCGAATGCTCGATGCCCGACCGTGCTGCCTCGATCACCAGCGGCTGTGGATGGCCGTGCAGCGAAGCAATGATGATCTGTTTGACCGTGTGGTAGATCGCCGCATCGCCCTCGATCACCTGCTTGGCCCGGTTGGCAAAGGGCCCGACCAGCCCGTAAGCCAGCAACACACCAAGGAAGGTCCCCACCAGCGCCGATCCGATCATCCCGCCCAATATCTCGGGTGGCTTGTCGATTGATCCCATGGTTTTGACGACGCCGAGCACTGCCGCAACAATGCCGAGTGCAGGCAGGGCGTCAGCAAGGTTCTGCAATCCGTCCGCCGGCTTGATCGCATGATGATGGTGGTTCTTGATCGCATTATCCATCACCTCTTCAACTGCGTGTGGATCGAGTGTTCCCGACGAGACAACCACCAGACGAAGCGTATCGCAGATCAGGTGGATGAGCGTTTGGTCGGCGAGCAGCTTTGGATAATCGGCAAACAGGGCTGACTCTTTCGGGCTTTCGATATGCGGCTCGAGCGCGACCGGGCCTTCGCTGCGCAGCAGCTTCATCAGCTTGCCGACCAGCAGGATGCAATCAAGATAGTCCTGCTTGCCATAACGCGGCCCCTTGAACACCTTGGTCAGGCCACCGCCGAGCGCTTTCAATTCCTTACCCGAATTGCCAATAATCAGCGAGCCGATAGCGGCCCCGCCGATGATCAGCATCTCATGTGGTAGCGCATGCATTACCGGGCCGAGATTGCCTCCCGTCAGCGCAAAACCACCAAACACCATCGCGATCAGGACGAGGATACCGATTATCGGGAACATCTGGTTCTAAACCCTTTCACCTTTCCACCAATTCGTCATTCCCGCGGAGGCGGGAATCCATCGCCCGACGTTAAAATTTATACCATCGGTGATGGACCCCCGCCTTCGCGGGGGTGACGAAGAAGAAGGACAGATAATATGCTTGATTAACGACAGATGCTTTCCAAAGTTAAGGGTAATCAGCCCAAAATATCGAACAATGTCCGCCGGTTGATGCGGGCAAAGGCGGTCTGCGCTGCCTCCAGAGTAATGGACTGGGCGTTCAGCCGGGCAATCGCCGTTGGCAGGTCGGTATCTTCGAGTGCGGATCGCTCTCCGGTAATCGTAATGCCTCTTTCCGCATGCACTTCAGCGAGCCGATCCAGCCGGGCGGCATTGATACCGATCAGGGCCTGCGCGGTCGCCAATTGGTCGATGGCACCACCGAGCGCGGTTATCGAGGTTGCGATGGCAGCGCTGTTGCCCGCGCTGATCGCGCTTGCTGCGTCGCGCACATGCTGCGCCGCCGATAGCCCGCCGCTGTCGAACAGGGCTGCCCTGGCAGGGACAGGTGCGAAAAGCACATCATTATCAAACCGCATAAGGCGCGCGCTTCCGGTGGCGAACAACGGTTCGCTCAAACTCGATTCGGCTGCGCCAAGCCCATCAAGCTCGTCTGCTATCGCCGATAGCTCGAGCGAAATGGCCGCCCGATCGGCCGCTGCCAATGTTCCGTTGGAAGCAGACAGGTTCAATTCCTTGGCTCTTCCCAACAGGTCGGAAGCGGACTTCAGCACACCGTCGGCCTGAGCCGTTAATGTGCGGGCGACATTCATGTTACTCCCCCAAGCGACAGCATTCGCTTGCGTCGTGCGGAGCGCGGCTACCCTGGCTGAAGCAATTGGATCATCCGATGCGCGCTGCAGGCGTTTCCCTGTCGAAACCTGAATCTGCGTTTGCGCAACTTCCTGCGCCAGTCGCGACTGACGGGCGATTTCGCGGGTCATGCGGTTACCGGTGGCGTTGATCATGGCTGTGGTCCGTCAGAATATGTTGAGAATCGACTGCATGGTTTCTCGCGCCACCTGCACCGTCCGCGCGGCAGCCTCATAGGCTTGCTGGAAACGGAGCAATTCTGCGGCCTCGCGATCCAGATCGACCTCGCCGACCATATCGCGTGCGGCAAAGGCCCCGTCGCGACGAGTCGAAGCAGCGGCATCCTGCGCGCGCGCACTGGCGGCTTGTTGCGCCTGTTGCGCGACCAAGGCAGCCCAGCCAGCCTCTACGCCCGCGGGCCCGCGAAGATTGGCGAGGTGAAGCGCATTGCCATTACCGGAACCGGCATCGGCAGCAGCGACTGCATCGGTTGCCAATGCAATGGCAGAAAGCGTCGCGGCGTCGGTACCAGACAACAAAGCGGTTCCCGGATTGCCGTTGGCATCAAGACCCGCCTGGTGCCAGCCATTGAGGTCGCTCACCAACTGCGTGGCCAAGCCGTCGAGATTTGAACGTTGTGTAGCAATATGCGCCACCCCTTGGGCGAAGCCGGCAAGACTGCCGCTGGTTGGTGCCAGCGCACCGCTAGGCGCCACCGCATAGGCCAGCTCGCCATTACCAATGACTGAAACGGCAAGGCTTGCCACTGTCCCGTTTGCGATCAAGGGAATACCGCCATCGCTCGCGGTGAGCGTCACCGCGCCGCGCGCATCGAAGCTGGTGGTGACCGGTAGTGCCGACGAAATGCGGTCGAGCAACCGGTCGCGTTCATCGAGCAGCGTGGCTTCATTCGTCGAGCCCGCGCGGGCACGGCGCAAACCGAGATTGACCTTTTCGAGCGCGCCAAGATCGGTGTTGAGCGAATCAACTGTACCCGCCGCTGATTGGGCAACACCACTTGCTGCACTTTCTAGCGCGCTCGCTGTCCGGCGAAAGGCCGCCGCGCTATCGTCCACCGATTGCAGAAATTGTGCGCGAAAGGTCGGGTTGGCCGGATCTGAGCCAAGCTGGTCGGCGGCGGTAAAGATGCGGGTCATGCTCTCCCCGATCCCTCCGACACCGTCATCCAGTGCGCGCTCTGTGGCGTCGATTGCGCCAAGACGCGCACTGCTACGATCGGCTTCGCCCGATGCCGTGCGGGCATCCTCGGTCAGCCATGGGTCGACCGAGCGACGGACGCCTGCTGTCTCGACGCCGCCGGGGCGAATGCTGTTGCGTGAAAGGACGATGTCGCCGGCTGCCGGGGCTTCGCGCAATTCGACTGTTCGACGCGCATAACCGGGGGTCTGGGCATTGGCGATATTGTCCGAAACGGTTGCCAATGCACGCGAATAGGCGCGAAGGCCCGAGGCTCCAATGTTAAGGAGGTCGCTCATTTGGGCTCTCCCTGCAACTGCCGCTCGATCATTGCAGCGATGCCGATGGCCCCGCGCTGCGCCAGGGCGTCTGCTGTCCGGGCATCGGCGAGTTCGCGATAGGTCGAATTTGCCGATGAACCAAAAATGTCGTCAGCCAACGCACCTTTGCGCATTTCGCCAATCAACTGCCGGAGCATCACGGCCTCAAACGCAACCGCCGCTTTGCGCAGCTCCGGATTGACCGGAGCTGCGCTGGGGGGGAGGCTCGATGAAACAGGCTGTATCATATGATCACCAATTCGGCTGTCAGCGCGCCCGCCTGGTCGAGCGCTTCGAGGATGGCGACAAGATCGCCGGGGGGAACGCCGATCCGGTTGATCGCGTCCACAATTTCAGAGAGGTTCGCACCACCCTTAATCAGGAAGGCGGGGTTGGCCGGTTCTTCCACCTTGATGTCGCTTGATTGCTCGACGGCGGTTTCGCCGCGGCTGAACGGTGCCGGTTGAACAACGGTTGGGGCTTCATCCACTTTCAGTGTCAGCTTCCCATAGGTCATTGCTGCTGCCCCCACGCGAACAGCTCCGTTGATGACGACAGTGCCGGTGCGGGCGTTCACGATAACACGCGCGCGGGGTTGAGCCGCGTTGATATTCAACGCTTCGATCAGCCCGATCATCCGGGTGCGGGCGTCTCCGCCTTGAGCGGCGCGGATCTGCACAGTGGCACCGTCGAGCGCCGATGCGGTGCCCTTGCCGAAAGTTCCGTCGATGGCATCGGCAATCCGGCCGGCATTGGTGGCATCAAACTGGTGCAGGTTGAACAGCAGATGCTCACCCGCGGTAAAGCCGGTGTCGACCGAGCGCTCAACTGTCGCTCCGCCCTCAATGCGACCGGCCGAGGGAATGTTGATCGATAGTTTCGAACCATCTGCGGCGTCAACACCAAGGCCACCGACGACAAGATTGCCCTGCGCCATCGCATAGATGCGGCCGTCAGCGCCATAAAGCGGCGCCATCACCAACGTGCCCCCGCGCAAGGATTTGGCCTTGCCCATTGCGGAAACGGTGATGTCGAGCCTTTGGCCCGGTTTGGCAAATGGCGGTAGCTCTGCCGTGACCAGCACGGCAGCGGCGTTCTTCAGGCTGGGATTGACGCCCGGTGGGATCGTCAGGCCAAAGCGTGATACGGTACCTTGAACGCCTTGTGTTGCATAAATCAGGCTGTCATCACCGGTGCCGGCAAGGCCGACGACGATGCCATAGCCCGTCAGCTGGTTCGCACGCAGCCCCTGGAACTGGCCAAGGTCTTTCACTCGCTCGGCATATACCGGCGTGGACAACAGGACAGCCAATGTGGCGAATAGGCAAAACAGCCGCTTCATCAGAACGGACTTATCTTGGAAAAGAAGCGCTGCAGCCAACCCTGCTTGCTGGCGCGGGCGATTTCGCCCTTACCGGTGTAGCGGATTTGTGCGTCGGCGACACGGCTGGAAAGGATGCGGTTGTCTGCGGAAATATCGGCAGAGCGAATGATACCGGAAAACTGCAATTTGTCGTCGCCGCGATTGAGGGCGAGCGTCTTCTCGCCCCGAACGAGCATGGTTCCATTGGGATAGACCGCGGCGATCGTCACACTGATCTCTCCGTTCAAAGCGCTGGTCTGGGCGGCCTCGCCCTTTCCCTTGAACGACTGATCGCCGCCCATATTTATATCTGTGGGTGAAAATAAGCTGCCCAGCGGCCCGGTAGCGGGTGGTGTCAGGCCGATCGAGCCGTTGCGCCCCGTGGTAGCGCTGTTGCTTTTTGAAGCTGAAATCCGCTCAACGAGCTGGATGGTAACGATATCCCCGATCGCACCGGCCCTGTTTCCAGAGGTCAGCGGCGTATAGCCATCACCCTGAAAGATTGCGCCGTTTGACACTGCATCCGGCCGAGGTGTCGGGGCCGTTGCCGCAAAAGCATCTGCGGGAACCTTATCCTTGGCGACGGCGCTTTGTGGGTGTCCCAGAAAAAGCAGTAACGCGAACACCAAACCGTTCGCATCGAGCGTAGTCGAGATGCCCACGCGACGGGCACAACCGATGGGTGTCTCGACTACGCTCGACACGAACGGCTTTGAAAGCAACGTTGGATCAAAGATTCTGAGCAGCATTGCGCATCATTTCGTCTGCGGCCTGGATCATCTTAGAATTGACCTCATAGGCGCGTTGGGTTTCGATCATGTCGACCAGTTCCTCGACGACATTGACGTTGGAGCTTTCGAGTGCGCCGCTGCGCAGCGTGCCACGGCCTTCAATTCCGGCGGCGCCAACCTGCGGCGCGCCGGATGCTGCAGTTTCAACCAGCAGGTTGTTGCCGATGGCCTGCAACCCCGAGGGATTGACGAAGCGCGCGGTTTCGATCTGGCCTAAAACTGTTGCCTCGGCCTGCCCCGGAACAGAGGCGGAAACGGTACCGTCGGCGGCGATGGCTATTGCGCTCGCGCCATCAGGGATCTGGATCTGCGGCTGGATCGGCATGCCGTCCGGTGTGACGATATTGCCTTCCGCCGACAGACTGAAATTACCGGCGCGGGTATAGCCGATGCGGCCATCGGGCATTTCGACCTGAAAAAATCCAGCGCCTTCGATGGCGACGTCTAGGCCATTACCTGTGGTCGATACGGTTCCCGGGAGGTCTATTCGCGCCGTACCGGTCATCTGCACCCCGGTGCCAAGGTTGAAACCAACCGCGTAGAGGTTTTGCGACGATGACGGCGCGCCCGGAGTCAGCATCGCCTGATAGGCCAGCGTCTCGAAATTCGCCCGATCGCGCTTGAACCCGGTGGTGTTCACGTTGGCGAGGTTATTCGCGATCACCTGCATGCGGAAATTCTGTGCGTCGAGCCCGGTGCGGGCGACATGAAGAGCGCCAATACCCATAAATTATCTCCTTATTGCGGAAGCTGCATCAGCTCTGCGGTCGCGGCGTCGAGGTCGCGGGCATCGCCGATCATCTTGAGTTGCACATCCCAGCTGCGGCTCGCCTCGATCATCTCGGTGAGCGCCAGCGTGGAATTGACATTCGATCCTTCGAGCGCACCGCTTTTGACGCGTGCTTCTGGGTCTTCAGGCAGGATACCGCCGTCAGGAACGCGGAAAAGGCCGTCGAGGCCCTTCAACACGGTCGAACCGACGGGGCTGGCCAGTTTCAGTTTGGCGACTTCCTGCGGCAATTGCGGATCGCCGCCTTGCGGCACAATCCAAACCCGGCCTTCGCGGTCAATGCGCAGGCTGTCGGCAGGCGGCACTATCACCGGTCCTTGCGTGCCGAGCACCGGATGTCCATCGCCTGTGGTCAGCAGCCCGCTTTCGGTTAGCTGCAGATCACCGCGCTTGGTATAGGCCTCATCGCCATTGGGGGCTTGCACGCCGAGCAGGGCATTGTCTTCGATGGATATGTCTAGCTCGCGTCCAGTTGAGATCACCGTCCCGGCGCGCATATCGGCCCCGATCACCTCTTCGCTGGTCAGAGCACGCCCGTCGACCTGCGGCCCGCGCAGCCAGATTGCCTGCGCCTCGGCCATTTCGGCACGGAAGCCGGGCGTAGAGACATTAGCGAGATTGTTCGCCGTCGCGGTCTGCCGCGCCTGCGCGCCGCGAAGCGCGGTAAGGCTGGTGTAAATCAGACGGTCCATGCGATGATCCAGTCCCCGCTATCGTCGTCCTGAACTTGTTTCAGGACAACAGGCGACGGCAGCGCGTTATCCCGAAACAAGTTCGGGATGACGAAGTATAGGGAAGTCATCACCGGATGCTGACAATCGCCTGCGTCATGTTCGACGCGGTCTCGATCGCTTTCGCATTGGCCTGGAAATTACGCTGTGCGGAAATCAGTGCGACCAGTTCCTCGGTCACATCGACATTGGCGCGTTCAAGCGCACCCGAGCGGATCGTGCCAAGCGGGCCGTTGGTGGCGGCATCGATCGCCGGCGGGCCGCTGTCACCGGTAGATTGCCAATGGGCGTCGCCAACAGGGCGGAGCCCCTCCTGCGCCGTAAAGCTCGCCATCGCGACCTTGCCCAGCACTTCGTCCGAACCATCGGCATAAGTCGCCGTTACCAGCCCGTCGATCCCGATTGAGACATTGGCCAGCGCAACCGTGGGATTGCCCGGCGCATTGGCGGGCAGAACGAAATCAAACGCGTCGTTCAAAGTGTTTCCGGTAACATTACCGCTCGCGTCAACAGGCAGCAGCTGCAGCGTCGAGCCGATGGTATCAACCACCTGACGGCTGGGAGTGACCTGAAAAGCCCCGTTGCGCGTATAGGTCACCGCTGCTCGTGGCGGATCGCCTTGGGTTACAAAATAGCCTTCCCCGGCGATGGCAAGGTCAAGCGTCCGGTCGGTTCCTTCAAGTGTTCCTTGTTTGAACTGCTGGACGACTGCGTTAAGGCGTGCGCCTTGCCCGGAAACCATCTTCGTGGTTTGCGTAGGTGCACTGGCGAACAGGTCGCCAAACTGCGCGCGGCTCTTCTTGAAGCCGGTCGATCCGACATTGGCAAGGTTGTTGGAGGTTACCGAAAGGTCAGTTTGCGCGGCCTTCAGGCCGGATAGGGATGTGTAGAAGGACATTGATTGGCTCCTTGCAAAATGTCTCTTCGTCACCCCCGCGAAGGCGGGGGTCCATCATCGGCAGGGGAAATTTCTGGGACAGGTGATGGATTCCCGCCTTAGCGGGAATGACGAATTCGGGTGGACTATGGATTCAGGATAGGCGTCACGTCAGTCGCCGCGCGAATGTCGGTGAGCAATTGGGTCTGCACCTTGATCTGGTCGGTGATCGATTTGAGCGATGTGCTCATCTCCGAAATTCCGGCAACGCTTGAAAACTGCGCCATCTGCGCAACCATTGCCTGGTTATCGACCGGATCAAACGGATCCTGATGCTTGAGCTGGGTGGTCATGAGTTGCAGGAAATCACTCTGTCCAAGTTTCTTCTCGGCTGTGCCCTTGGGCATGACCGGCATGTTGCGGGCGTTGGTTGGCTGGATTGCAGTCATCATCATTGTCCTAGTCTCAGGGTTTCGGAAATCAGGCCCTTTGCGGTCGAAAGCACCTGCACATTGTTTTGATAGTGGCGCGCGGTTTCGACCATCTCGACGAGCTCGGCGGCGCTATCGACCGCGGCCTCCCAGACATTGCCGTCTTTGTCGGCGAGGGGGTGGGAGGGGTCGTGGCGTTTGGTTGGCGAACTGGTAGCCTGTGTGACCTGATCGACTGCAACGGTTGCAGTACCGGCTTCACCCATGATCGAACGGAACACAGGCTTCATCGCGCGATAGCCGCTCGCCTCGCTGCCCGACACCGAACCGGCATTGGCAAGGTTGGAGGCGGTGGTGTTGAGCCGCACCAGCTGCGCCGCCATCGCGCGGCCGCTAATGTCGAAAATCGAAAGACTATTACCCATCGTCATTCGCCTTTCAGCGCGCGTGACAAGGTGCCGATGCGGCCATTGAGGAAAGCGAGGCTCGACCGATAGGCGAGGGCGTTCTCGGCGAAAGCGGTCTGCTCGGTCGCCATTTCGACGGTGTTGCCATCAAGCGACGGCTGGAGGGGGACGCGATAGGAGATCGCGCTGTCGGTCGACCGGCCTTGTTCAGCCATCGACAGCGCCTTTGAAAAATCGATATCGCGCGCCTTGTAATTGGGCGTTGCGGCGTTGGCGATGTTGGAAGCGAGCACGTCCATACGCTGTGCCCGCAGCTGTAGCGCCGTTGCATGTATCCCGAACAAATTGTCAGACATGTGGACTGCTCCTGTTGTTCCATCGTCAAAGCGGATGACCAGGGAGTAGAAGCAATGCGTGTGCCAGACAGAAAAAACACATATAATACAATGCTAAGTTCTGTGTGGACATTCCTTGAATCGTCGCCAAAGTGTGAAACTGTCTGGATTTTGACAGGGTTTGTCGGCGACTGGATGAATCTGGCGCGCATCACCGACTGGCACGTCCGTTGCTTTTCAACTTTTGGAAATGCGACCTTCGAAAGGATTTGATATGCTCGTCCACATTGCTCTGCTGGGTCTGAGCGCGTCAGCGGCACCGACCGAAAATCTGGACCAGCTGGAACAGCGTATCGAAGCCCAAACGGGTGCAAAACCCGTCTCTATTGACCGCCGACTTAAGCTTGCCGCTTGCCCGCACCCGCCGCAATTGAGCAATGCAACCTCTTCATCGCTGCTGGTTCATTGCGACGAATCCGGATGGACGCTGCGCGTGCTGTTCCGTACGATGTCACCGCGGGATGGCAAACCCTTCCTTGCCACGCCCGTCGTCCGAAGGGGTGAGACGGTGGCGTTGGAGGTTGCGGGTCAAGGCTTTGCGATCCGGCGGGAAGCTATAACATTGGAGGATGCGATGGTCGGCGCATCAGTGCGCATCCGGCTGCAAAATGGTGGACCGATTATGGTCGCCATGGCAACCGGCCCTGGCAAGGTCACACTTACTCCCTAAAATCGAAATTTCGACGACCGTTAAACTGCTTGTGAAGCTGCTCGTGCGGGCGGCGCGAACAAGAAAGTGGTATCATGGTTGGTCCGGTCACATTTCGCCCTCAAGCGAATCCCGTTGAACGAAAAGCGCGGCAGGATGGTACAAGTCAGCCTGCTAGCCAGCAGTTGGTGACCGCCCAACAGCTCTCGCCGCAGCTTTCAGCTTCGCGCCTAGCCGATTTGGCACGAGATTTGGCAGAGGCGGGTCCACCTGTCGATCATGCCCGCATAGCCCGATTGCGGCAGGCAATTGCTCAGGGCAGCTATGAGGTCGATGCCGGGCGGATCGCAGACGCTTTGCTTCGGCAACTGGCCGTCTAACTTCCGATGAGTGCCCCTGCAATTGCCGCCGTTCTGTCGCGCCAGCGCGAGCTGATTGCGGCACTGGATGCACAGGATGTCGATCGGATCGTGTTGGCCACCGAAGCACTGGCCGCTGCGACGAGTGAACTGCGTGGCACGGTACATTGGCCCGATGATCCTGATATCGCCGATCAATTTTCTGAAGCCCTCCAGTCCAACGAAGCTGCTGCTGTCCGCATCAATCTTTTTCGCTTCTGGAACTGTCAACGAATTGACCAAGTGCAGGAGTTGCGTGGCGAGCGATTTCGGAGCGGTGGATATAAATCCATATAAAACCAACATAAAAACTGGTTTTGCGCGTTCTGGCACGCCCGTTGCTCCTGCTCCGTCATGATGAACGGACCAGACCATGCCCTCAGCTATTAGCCATCCGACCGCGCCCGTACCGATCCAGCGCGCGATCGCTGTTGCCGCGCAGCGCACAGGGACCGGCTTTGGATATCTGCTCGATCAGGCGCGCATTGAAAGCGGCTTTCGCCCGCAGGCGCAGGCGGCAACGTCGAGTGCGGCGGGGCTGTTTCAGTTCACCCGGCAGACCTGGCTGGCAACACTGAAACAGCATGGCGCCGAACATGGTTTTGGCTGGGCTGCGGATTCGATCGAGAAATCTTCGGGCGGTCGCTATCGGGTTACCGATCCGGTGCAGCGCGAACAGATACTCCAGCTCCGCTTTGATCCAGATGCGGCAGCACTTATGGCGGGCGAGTTGGCTGGTGATAACGCGGCGCATCTGGCCGGTGTGTTGGGCCAAGAGCCTGAGCCGGTCGACCTGTATCTGGCGCATTTTCTGGGCGCTGATGGAGCCCGCAAGTTTCTGACGGCCTGGCAGGCTGAACCGCAGCAGGCGGCGGCACCACTATTGCCCGAAGCAGCACGGACCAATCCTGCTATATTCTACGCACCGGATGGCACCCCGCGCAGCGTCGATGCCATCCGGGCTCGCTTTGCCAGTAAATTTGGCGGATCATCCGGCTTGGCGGTTACGGTAACGTCCGCACAAATTGCACGCCAGAACACCACTACTTCAGCGGACCAACTAGAACTGCGATCAATCCGCCCGATGCCGCATCGTTTGTCGCTGGCATTTGCGCAAGATGCGTACCGGAGCTTGCAATCGCGCGAAGGGCGGGCGCTGTGACGTCGGGTTCGATATGGCGGCTGGGTGCCAAGGGGGCCGCAACAGCGGCGTTACCGGCGGCGATCCTCGTCCTTGTGCTGCTGATGGTAGTGCCGGTTCCCGCGCTTCTGCTCGATATCGGTTTCATCGCGAATATCATGATCAGCTTGGCTGTATTGATGATCGCGCTGTCCGCTGCGCGCCCGCTTGATTTCTCTTCCTTTCCGACGGTCTTGCTGCTCGCAACCCTTTTCCGTCTGGCGCTCAACGTGGCATCGACCCGTGTCGTTCTTGTCCATGGTCATGAAGGCGTTGCGGCTGCCGGGCATGTGATTGAAGCCTTTGGTGCGGTGTTGATCGGGGGCGACTATGTCGTCGGGTTGTTCGTTTTCGCGGTGCTGATGATCATCAACCTGGTGGTCATCACCAAAGGCGCAGGCCGCGTGTCAGAGGTTTCGGCGCGTTTCACATTGGATGCCTTGCCGGGAAAGCAGATGGCAATCGATGCCGATCTGAATGCCGGATTGCTCACCCCCGATGAGGCCAAAGCGCGTCGACAGGAGGTCGCGACCGAAGCAGACTTTTACGGATCGATGGATGGTGCATCCAAGTTCGTCAAAGGGGATGCCGTTGCTGGCTTGCTGATACTCTTCGTCAACATCATTGGTGGTCTAATCTTGGGCGTTATCAGCCACGGCCTGCCAGTTGGAGAAGCGGCGGCGACCTATATCTCGCTCGCGATTGGCGATGCTCTGGTTGCCCAGTTGCCGGCATTGCTGCTGTCGATTGCGGCTGCGGCGATTGTGACCCGTGTGGCGTCTCCACTGGATCTGAATGGCCAGATTGGTAGCCAGATGGGTCTGGCGCGTGCTTGGGCACCCGTTGCCGGAATTCTGACGCTTATCGGGCTGGTGCCCGCCATGCCGCAATTGGTCATTCTGCCCGCAGCAGCATTGGCAGCTGGCGTTGCCTGGTGGCTCAGCAAGCAGGAAGCGGTCGCGCAGATCCCAACCTATATTGCCGACGAGATTTCTAGCGATGCCAGCCTGATCCGCTGGAGTGACATTTGCGATGACGCCGTAGTCGCCCTCGAAATCGGCTATGGCCTGGTACCGCTGGTCGACGAAAGGCGCAGCGCTCCGTTAATGGCGCGGATCAGCGGTATCAGGAGGCAATTGTCACGTGAGCTGGGCTTTGTCCTGCCCCTCGTAAAGGTCAGCGATGACCTTTCGCTTCCTGCAAATCTGTACCGAATCCGCATCGGTGGCGTAATCGTTGGTGAGGATGAAGTCCGTCCGCACGACTGGCTCGCGCTTGACCCGGGCGACAGTCTTGGCGGAATAACCGGGCACCCGTGCAAGGATCCGAGCTTTGGTCTGGATGCTCTGTGGATCGGTGCGGAAAAGCGCTTCGATGCTATTGCGGCGGGTTATACTGTGGTCGATCCGGCGACGGTTATCGCGACCCATCTGAACCGCGTGCTTGCGGCGAATGCAGCAGAGCTGTTCGGCTTCGACGAAGCACAGGCGCTGGTTGATCAGCTGAAATCTTCCAATCCGCAGCTGGCCCAATCGCTCACGCCGCAACCGCATGCACTTTCCACGATTTTGGCAGTTTGCCGAGGCCTGCTGTCAGAACGCGTTCCCTTGCGTGATTTCAGGTCGATCGCGACAGCGATGATCGGCGGTGCCATGCCGGATCATTCGCCCACGCAGCTGTTGGAAGCGGTCCGGCTGCGGATTAGTGCCCTGATTGTTCAGACGATCGTGCCTTCGAAAATGCCGATTCCCGCAATCACGATCGAACCCGAACTCGAAAATTTACTGGGCGCGGCCATACGCGCTGCTCCGCAGGCGGACTGGCCGTTTGAACCCGCTTTGGCGACCCGCCTGCTGCAAGCGATCGCCGAAGCAGTCGAGCCATTGACGCTGGCTGCCCGTAGCTGCGCCATCATCACTTCGCCGCTGTGCCGGCCTGCATTGTCGCGGCTGTTGCGGACCCGTTTTCATGACATCGCCGTGCTGTCTTACCTCGAAATCCCCGAAAACCGGCAAGTGGATATTGTTGCGACCGTCTCAGGTGCGGCTGCTGCTGCCATGCCGGAACAATCTATCGAACAGGAGAATTGAATATGCGTCCTTTGCCTTCGGCGGCCTTTGATACGCCGTGCAGCCCGCAACCCTATGCCAACATGCGCAAGGCAGAGGTCGAGCTGTTGGTGCGAGAACATAGCGCACTGGTGCGCCGTCTGGCCTGGCATGTGCACTCGCGCATGGCATCGTCGATGGAACTCGAAGACCTTATACAAGCGGGGCTGGTTGCTTTGATCGAGGCTGCGCGCACCTATGTCGATCAGGGGCACGCCTTTGCGACCTATGCTTCGGTTCGTGTACGCGGGGCGATGATAGACCAGTTGCGCCGCAATTCGGCGATGAGCAGGCGCGCGATGGCAGACCGGCGAAAGCTTGTGCAAACGCGATCAGACTTAGAGCAGCGCTATCTCCGTCCGCCGACAGCGGCCGAAATGGCCGCAGCCTTGCATCTGCCGCTCGACGCTTATCAGGAGATGGTCGATGCGGCGCAACCGGTGCAGTGGGCGTCGATTGACGAAATCTATTCGGACCATGACAGCAGCTTTGCCGATCCATCGGCATCCGCCGACCAACTTGTCGAGGCCGAGGATGTGCGCGAGCGTCTGACGGTATTGATCGCAGCACTTCCAGAGCGTGAAGCGATGATCCTGCAACTCTTTTTCGTCGAAGACCTGAATCTCCATGAAATCGGTGCGATTCTGGGAATCGGTGCGGCACGTGTTTGCCAGATCAAAAAATCGGCGTTGACCAAATTACGCAATCGTTTCGGCGAATTGGAGGCTGTTTGAAACCATTTTCAAGTCGACCAAATGGCTCCTGTGTACCTGTCTCATCCTGTAACGCCGATAACGGCATGTTAACCATCTCGGCGCATAAGGCATCGGGAAGCAACGGGTGCGATCCTAACAAATAGGACCGAAGAATGGATAATTTGCGCGGTTTTGGGCCTTTTGACAGCGATCAGTTCGACGCTGACGGCCCCGCATATGCAAGTTTCGAAGAAGAATATGAAGACGCCGCGATCGAACCACCACCTGTGGTTTCGGGGGATGAGCGCCGCATGCAGGTGCGCGCCTACAACTTCTGGACCTCGCAACTCGGTGAAAGCAATTATCCCAACATCGAAGAACTTGAGCCGGAAGGCGTCGAGGATTTTCGCGATTATTCAGTTCTTCTCGACTTTACGTCGGGGATCGAAAACCCCTCGATCCAATATCTCGGAGAAGCGTTGCGCAACGAATGCGGGCTAACCGACGACATTTCCTACCTCGACCAGGTTCCGCCGCGCTCGCTACTTTCGCGGATCACCGATCACTATTTGCAGATTATTGCCAACCGCGCGCCAATTGGCTTCGAAGCCGAATTTGTGAACGATCGCGGTGCAAACATCATGTATCGCGGCATTTTGCTGCCTTACTCGTCTGACGATGACACCATCGATTTCATTTATGGTGTGATTAACTGGAAAGAAGCGGCACCCGCTGAAATTGCAGCACCGTTGCAAATGGAAGTTGAAAGCGCGCTCGCCGACATGCCGGTCCGCAAGGATCATGTGCCTGTCTGGGCCGATGGCCCTGCGGCAGATGAGTTCGAACTCGCTGTCGAATTTGCTGACGTTGAAGCCGAAGACGAGCTGGTACTCGACGCCAGCTTTGCCGATGCGCCGGTCGACCTCGCAGTCGTCGAAGTAGACGAGCCGGGTGAAGACTCGGCACTTGCTGATTGGCTGCAAGCTGCCCGCAGCAGCGCAGACCTTGCCCGCGATACCGATGCGCGCAGTCGTGAAGCACTCTACAACGCGATTGGCCGCGCTTATGATTTCTCGATTGCAGCACAGCGCTTCCCCGAAGATTATGCGGAGTTGCTAGCCGACAGCGGTATCACCGCCCAGGAACGCGCGCCAATGACGCCGGTGGTGAAACTGATCTTTGGCAGCGGTTATGACAAGACGCGTTTGACCGAATTTGCCGCCGCACTGGATTTTGCGCACCGTAATGTCGTCGCACTGGGCGGCCTGGCCGATTTGCTTGCAAAGCATGATGGCGGTCTCAAAGGCATCGTCCAGGCTGAACGCCGCGCGCGCAAGCTTGCCAAGGGTGAAAACGTCGCACCGACGCTTGTCGATCCGCGCCCGCGATTGCGCGCTGCGCGGGCCCGCGATCTTTCCGAATTCGCGCAAGGCAGTGAAGAATTTGTCGTGCTCGTTGCGCGCCGTGAAGCCGATGGCAATGTCGCGATTGTAGGATCGGTTGAGGATGCCGGGTTGACCGACAAGGTTCTCAACAAGACTGTTGTCTGACCGGGTGGTCTAATCCCGCATCAAGGTGAGCTTTACCTGTGCCGTGCCGCTACGGTGCATGCCCAGTTCCTTCGCAGCAGCATAGGATAAATCAATAATCCGCCCGCGCCCCCACGGCCCGCGATCATTGACGCGTACGATAACTTCCCGGCCATTGCCCAGATGCGTTACCCTCACCCGCGTGCCAAAAGCGACCGTCCGGTGTGCAGCCGTGAAATCAGAGGGGTTGAACATTTCTCCACTGGCGGTGCGGCGCCCGGCAAGTTCATTGCCATAATAGCTCGCATGGCCGCTTCCCAGATCGGCATCGGCGGTAGCCTGCGCCGCAAATGCGGTCGTTGCGATTAGCGTGGCCGAGAGAATTTTGCGTAATTGCATGGCATCAATTCCTGCGAAGGGGCTTTGGTGGACTGTGGTTCCGCTGTCCAGTTTTGCGCGTTGTGGCGGTCCACCGCTGCGATATTCGGTTCCCGATTGGCAAGCCTGCCTGCCTTCGATAAGTGCGCTGCATGTTCGTTCGCCGCCTTTGCCAATTGCTCGGCACAATCTCCCTGATCATGGCCTCGCAAGCATCATTGGCCGATTCGACGCGGCAGCAATGGCTTACATTGACCGGTGATGTTGAACTGGACGCGAATGATAGCGTCTCTGCCCATCTAATCCTGCGTTCGCAGCCAGATTCGTTCGATCTGGGCCAGCGTTTCGTTCGGCTGGGCTATCGGCACGACATGAATGATGATGTCAGTCTGTCGCTATCCTATGCCCATGTCACCACAGAAGTTTCCGGCGGCAGAGACCCAGTGCAACACCGGCTGGCGCAGGGTATTTCCTTTCCGCTGACGCAGGAAGTCGATGCACGTGTGCAAATGGAAGAAGTGTTCGGAGTGACCGGAAGCAACGACGTGGGTGTCCGCTTCCGACCGCGTGTTCGTTGGCGCCACGACCTGAACCAGAGCGGCAAGGTAGAGCTGCAACTGAGCGACGAACTCATCTTCGCATTGAACGATACCGATTTCGGCCAGACCAGCGGCCTGACAGCGAACCGTGCCGGCGCCGCGGTCCATTTCGATGTGGGCGATCACTTTGGCATCATGCCGGGCTATACATGGCAGTTGGTGAACCGCTCAGGCGCGCTAACGCGGAATGACCATATATTGGCTTTAACGCTCGAAGCGCATTATTGAGCGGGAAGAGCTAACCGCACTGCGCGCGGTGCAGCAGTTTCTGGTCCGCCAGAACCAGCGCCATCATCGCCTCCACCACTGGTGTTCCGCGGATGCCCACGCAGGGATCATGGCGGCCTTTAGTGACAATTTCGGTTGCCTCGCCCTCGCGGGTTACGGTGTCGACCGGGGTGAGGATCGAACTGGTTGGTTTGAATCCAACGCGGCAGACTACGGGTTGTCCTGTTGAAATGCCGCCTGCAATGCCTCCCGCATTATTGGCAAGGAAGACCGGCTGATTGGTGCCCGGGCGCATCGGATCGGCATTTTGTTCGCCGCGAAAACGCGCCGCTTCGAAGCCCGCACCGATTTCGACCGCTTTGACCGCATTAATCCCCATCATCGCAGCGGCAAGTTCACTGTCGAGCTTGGCGTAAAGTGGCGCGCCCCAACCGGGAGGCACGCCATTTGCCACGCATTCGACGACTGCGCCTAAGGAGGAACCCGCCTTACGCGCTTCATCAACCAGTTTCTCCCAGCGACCGGCGGCTGCCTCGTCAGGGCACCAGAAGGGGTTCTTGTCGATCTGGCTCTTTTCGAAATTGGCGCGGTCGATGGCATCGCCGCCAATCTCAACGACATAAGCCAATATTTCGACTTCAGGGATCACAGCCCGCGCCACCGCCCCAGCGGCAACCCGTGCAGCCGTCTCGCGCGCCGAACTGCGCCCGCCGCCGCGATAGTCGCGAAAGCCATATTTCGCGTCGTAACTGTAATCGGCATGGCCGGGGCGATAAGCCTTTGCGACTTCGGAATAATCCTTCGAACGCTGGTCCACATTTTCGATCATTAGGCTGATTGGCGTGCCGGTGGTGCGGCCTTCGAATAGGCCCGAAAGGATGCGAACCTGATCGGGTTCCTGCCGCTGCGTGGTGAATTTGCTGGTGCCCGGGCGGCGCTTGTCGAGGAAGGGCTGGATATCGGCTTCGGAAAGCGCGATCCCCGGAGGGCAGCCATCGACTACCGCGCCCAGCGCCGGCCCGTGGCTTTCACCCCAGGTGGTGAAACGGAAAACATGGCCGAATGTGTTGAAACTCATCTTACCTCTCGGGCCCGAAAGCCGGTGCATAGCGTGCGCGGCCGCTTTCGGGAAGTCGTACGCTTTTGTCCAGCAAAAGCGCCATGAAATGCGGCCCGGCAAAAGGGGAGGCGAAAGGAAGGGCAGCCTCTGCGCTATAGCCGAAGCGCGGATAATAGTCCGGGTGGCCCAGCACGAAGCTGATCTGGATGCCTTGCCCATGCAACAATTCAAGCCCGCGCCAGATCAAGGCCGACCCGACCCCGCCGCTATGTAAATTGGGCAGGACGCCGACCGGTGCCAACCCAGCTCCTTGCAGCGGTACGCCGTCAGCCTCGATTTCCATGCAACTGAATAGTGCATGGCCTACAATCTCACCGTCTGTTTCGGCAACCAGCGAAACCAGCGCGTCGCCATCGGCATGGATCGCGCGGACCAGATCCGCCTCCCCCTGATGACCGAAAGCGGTGCTGGCAAAGGCTGCGCGATGCACGGCATCAACCGCTTCGAAATCGGCCGGGTCGATCAGGCGGATGATCATGCGTCTTCGGGTGGTTGCACCCTAACCTTGCGATATTTGACCTGTTCTTTGCCGATCCATGTGCGCAAGGCGCGGTAGATGATGACGGCTGCGGCGACCGCCAGCACCCTTCCGGCATGCGGGTGGTTGTAGGCACCGCCCAAGCGTCCGCCGAAAACAAAGGCTGCGATCACTAGCAAAAATCCGGCTGCTGAAACAAAGCCATCGAGCAGCGGCGGCAAGCCTTCCCAGAAACGCTTGGCGTGGAGATAGCCGTACAGCCCGACTATGAATGCAGACCCAACGAGGAGGAGAACCAGTTCGTTGCTATGCCCTTCGAACATTCTCACCCTCCTCTGCGAAATCAGCCTAGTGCGATATCAGGAGCATCCTCCTGCTTCATGCCAACCGTATGGTAGCCCGCATCGACATGGTGGGTTTCGCCGGTAACGCCTGCCGCCAGATCTGACAGGAAATAGAGCGCCGAAGCACCGACATCATCGATGGTGACATTGCGGCGCAGCGGCGAATTATATTCGTTCCACTTCAGGATATAGCGGAAATCGCCGATGCCTGAAGCCGCCAATGTCTTGATCGGGCCAGCCGAAATCGCATTCACGCGGATGCCATCGGGGCCGACGTCGTTGGCGAGATATTTGACGCTTGCCTCCAACGCTGCCTTCGCGACACCCATCACATTGTAATGCGGCACTACCTTTTCGGCGCCATAATAGCTCAGCGTCAGCATCGATCCGCCACCCTTGCCGGTTTCGGGGTCGAAGGGCACCATCATCGCGGCTGCACGTTTGGCGACCGCGGTGAAACTGTAAACGCTGATGTTCATCGTCATCAGGAAGTCGTCGAGCGTGACGTCGAAATATTTGCCCCGCAGCGCATCTTTGTTGGTGAAGCCGATGGCATGGACGACGAAATCGATCGTCGGCCACCGCGCGGCAAGCTTTTCAAAAGCTGCGTCGAGATTGGCCATGTCCGAAACATCGCAATCGATCAGGAAATCGCAACCCAGTTGCTCGGCGAGCGGGCGGACGCGCTTTTCCATGACTTCGCCTTGATAGCTGATCGCCAGTTCGGCACCTTCAGCCTTCAGCCGCTGCGCGATGCCCCATGCGAGCGACTTGTCATTGGCGAGGCCCATGATGAGGCCGCGTTTTCCTGCCATCAAACCGGTCATGTCTGGATGAACTCCTGATTGTCTTTTCCTGATCCCCGGCCGTCCTTTAAGCCATTTTCGGTGGCGTTGGCCAGAGCGGCGTTCAATTGCGCACCGGTGACCATGCCGAGGCCCACAAGATAGAAGAAAATCAGCGCGATCATCACCCCGGCAAGGCTGCCATAGGTCAAGTCATAATTGGTGATCGAGGATACGAACCAGGGTAGCACCATCGTACATCCGACCCACCATCCGCTGACCAGCACCGCGCCGGGCCATTTGGGGTAAAGCCGCCCGCGATATTTGCGCGGGGCGAGGCCGCGATAGATGGTATAAATAGCGAGGAAAAGAATGGCGAAAGGGATGATCCGGCCCCAGGCGAAATAGTCCGCCGCACGTTCGGCCGCCGGGATGAAGCGATAGACCAACTCCTCAATCGTCACGACCAATACCTGCGCTGAAAAAGCCATCATTGCCAGAATCACAGCCGCCACGATCACCACAAAACTGCCCAACCGATATTGCCAGAACCAGCGCTCGGGCTGGGTCCCGTAAGCGCGGTGGAGAACGTCGCGGATCGTCTCGATGAGGCTGGTCGTGGTCCACAGGCTGACAATCGCGCTCAACCACAACAGCGGCCCTGATCGCGCCGACATGGCTGCATGCACGGGTTCGACAAGTGCCGCTTCGACGCTTTTGGGGACAGTTTCGAAAAAGGCGTCGATCAGCGCCAGTCCGGATTCTGTCTGCCCCAGACTACCTGCTATGGCTGCGGCGACGATACAGAAGGCAAAAAGCGCGACAATCGACAGATAAGCGAAGTTGCCCGCATGAACGAACCCGTCGCTATACACACCCACGACAACACGGCGCACGACCTCTTTGGTTTGATGCCAGGGATCAAGATGGTGGAACCACTCAACCTCGCTCTCAGGATGCGGGCGCGGGTCGTGCGCGCGCGCCTCTGGCGAAAGGGGGGAATGCTCAGACACCAAGGTCGGAACGGATGCCGGGTTCGTCGGGAAGGGCTTCGGCAAGCGTGGCCAGAGCGGCCATGTCCGATGGCAGGCGGATGTGCAGCGTCACCAACTGATCCCCCCGCTCTCCGCCTTTCTTCGCAAAACCCCGGCCCTTGATGCGCATGGTCGTGCCTGATTGCGCGCCCGCCGGAACGCTTAGCATTACCGCACCGTCGATCGTCGGTACCTTCACCTTGGCTCCCGAAATCGCCTCTTTCAGGCTGATCGGCAGGTCGAGGCGGATATTGTCGCCGTCGCGTTCGTAGAAGGGATGCTTACCCACTTTGAGCGTGACCATTGCATCGCCATTGCCGCCCGGGCCGGGCTGGCCCTTGCCGGGAATGCGGATCTGTTGGCCGCTGACGGCACCGGCGGGGAGTTTGAACTCCACAGTCTTGCCATCGCGCAAGGTTATGCGTTGCGGTTCCAGCTTAGCCGCATCGGTAAAAGCGACGAGATGTTCGTATGCAATGTTCGCGCCCTTGGGCGGCGGGCCCGGCTGAGGCCTTGGACCGCCGGGGCGAGTGCCCGCGCCTCCGCCGAAAAGGCCATCAAAAATGTCGCCAAGATCGATGCCTCCGCCAAATTCGAAACCGCCCTGTCCGGGTCGCGCGCCACCGCCGCTGAACGGGCTGCCGCCGCCAAAGCCCGCGCCAAAGGGGGAACGCGGCTGGCCGTTCTCGTCTATCTCGCCGCGATCATATTGGCCGCGCTTTTGGGCGTCAGACAACAGGTCATAGGCATGCGTCACCTCGGCAAAGCGTTCGGCTGCCTTGGGGTTGTCCTGGTTCCTGTCGGGGTGCAGTTCCTTGGCGAGTTTGCGATAGGCGCTCTTGATCGCCTTCTCGTCTGCGCCCTTCGAAACACCCAATATGGAATATGGATCGGCCATTCTGGTCCCTGTATTGAAACTCTCTGTATTAGATTGGCATTACAGCCCGCTGAGTCAACTCGGCGCTACAGCATTTTCGACGCTTTTACCGGCAAATGTGCGCAAGATTAGATAAAGCACCAACCCCAACGGACCGAGAAGGAATATGAACGGTAACACCGGGAGCTGCATCCAGCGCGTAATGCCACGCCGGTCGGCGTTGCGCGCGGCCCAAATGCCGACAAAAAGGTCGAACGCGAGATAGTGGATCCAGCCGATTGTCGCGCCGCCTTTGCTGTCGAAAAGTGCCATGACCCCTGCCAGAGATGAGAAATCCTGCGACCGTGGCCCTGCGGCATCGAGCGTTCCACTCATCAAGCCAACAATCAGTACGGCATAGGTCAGCGCCAGCAGCCCGCAACCGGCCATGAACAGCACAGGCAACACCTGTTCGCGCTTGGGCGCTAACAGCAGTATAAGCCAGCAGACCATCGCATAGATGTTGGTGACCTCAAAAATCTTCTCCCACGGCATTTGCATGGCAGTCCCCCCTTCCTTGGACGCCCAGTCTAGCCTATCGGGGCGATATGGAAAGCCAAGATCCCTATGTAATTTTCGATGCCTGGTTCAAAGAGGCGCGCGAAAGTGAACTCAATGACGGCAATGCCATGGCACTGGCGACGGCAGATGCAAATGGCCATCCTTCGGTGCGGATGGTTTTGCTCAAGGGCCATGGTCCGGACGCAGATGGCAAAGGCGGGTTCATTTTCTACACCAACCTTGAAAGCCGCAAGGGTGGCGAACTCGCGGTAAACCCCCATGTAGCCTTGCTGTTCCATTGGAAGTCTCTACGCCGCCAAATCCGTATCGAAGGACCGATTTCGCAGGTCAGCGATGCGACGGCCGACGCCTATTTCGCCAGCCGCGCACGCGATTCCCAATTGGGGGCATGGGCATCGGACCAATCGCGTCCGCTAGATAGCCGCGCGACGTTCGAGGCGCGTTTTGCCGAGGTCAAAGCGCGCTTCGAAGGGCAGGATGTACCCCGTCCTCCGCATTGGACCGGGAACATCGTTAGCCCGACCCGCATCGAATTCTGGCAAGATCGCGAATTCCGCCTCCACGAACGCTGGGTGTTCGAACGCGACGGCGATGGCTGGCGCACGCAGATGCTATACCCCTGACGCCTTATGGGACTGCAGCACAACCACCATCACCACGAACATGGTTCGATGACGGCGAAAGCTGCGATTGCCAGTGTGGCAATGGCGCTGTTCCTGACCGTGCTCAAAAGCTGGGCTGCGATTGAGACCGGTTCGGTCGCTCTGCTCGGGTCGCTCGCTGATACCGGCTTTGACTTGCTGGCTTCGCTGTTGACGCTGTTCAGCGTTCGCTATGCCGCGCTTCCGGCGGATGATGACCACCGCTTTGGTCATGGCAAGGCGGAGGCCTTGTCGGCGCTGGTACAGGTGATGCTGGTGACCGTATCGGCGTTGTTCATCGGTTGGCGCGCGGTCGTCCGGCTAGGCAGCGGCTCACCAACCGAGCATCCTGAAATGGGCATCGGCGTCTCGTTGGTCGCGATTGCGGCAACGCTGGGGCTGCTTGCCTATCAACGGCATGTGATCAAAAAGACCGGCTCGGTCGCGATCCATGGCGATCACTTGCACTATCAAGGTGACTTGCTGCTCAACATTGCGGTCATCATCGCACTGGGGCTCGATGCGTTCTTCAATGTGCGTGATGCTGATCCGCTGTTCGGCATTGCCATCGCGCTCTGGCTGCTCTGGGGCGCATGGCGCGCCGCCAGTCTTGCGCTCGATCAGCTGCTCGACAGGGAATGGCCACTCGAGAAGCGGCAGCGCTTTGTTGAAGTCGCGACCCGCCACCCCGAAGCCAAGGGCATACACGACATGCGCACGCGCTCGGCGGGCGCACATGATTTCTGCCAGTTCCATGTCTGGGTCGATCCGAACATGACCGTGCTGCAGGCGCATGAGGTGATGGATCAGATCGAGGCTGAACTGATGCGCGAATTTCCCGGAGTCGAGGTGCTGATCCACCCCGACCCCGAAGGGCATAAGGACGAGCTAGGCTATATTCCGAGCGAGACGGTCGAGCATCAGGATGACGCGCATGAGCACCACCACCACTAGGCCTTTCAAACAGGTCGATGTTTTCACGGCCGTTGCATTGAAAGGCAATCCGGTGGCGGTGATCCTCGATGCGGAAGGGCTGTCAGTCGCGCAGATGCAGGCGATCGCCAACTGGACCAACCTGTCTGAGACGACCTTTGTCACGCCCGCAACCGAACCAGCTGCCGATTATTCGGTGCGGATTTTCACGCCCAAAAGCGAGCTGCCCTTTGCCGGCCATCCGACCTTGGGAACGGCGCATGCCGTGATCGAGGCTGGATTGGCGACGCCCAAAAACGGCAAGGTGGTGCAGCAATGTGCGGTGGGCCTTGTCGAGGTCAGCTTGTCCGGCTCAGGACTTTCCTTCCGTTTGCCACGCTATGCTTATGAAGCGGCGCCTGAACCGGAGAAACTTGCCGCAGCGCTAGGCGAAGGCGCGATCAAGGGCGTGCCCGAAATCGTCAATGTCGGCCCGCGTTGGGTGATTGCCGAACTGACATCGGCGGAGGTTGTTGAACAATTGCAGCCCGACCTGCAGATGCTTGCAGATTATGATCGTGCGCAGGCAACAACCGGGCTTACGGTCTATGCTGAAAAGCCCGATGGCGACATCATCGTCCGCAGCTTTGCGCCTGCCGACGGCATCGCCGAGGACCCCGTTTGCGGCAGCGGCAACGGCGCGGTCGCCGCATTTCGTATGAAGGCTGGCCAGATTTCCGCAGACAGCAGCTATACAGCCAGCCAAGGCCGTCAGGTTGGCCGCGATGGCCATGTCCGCGTGCGGATCGAAGGAAATGCCGTCCATGTCGGTGGTGACTGTGTCACCGTCGTGGACGGCACCTTCCGGATTTGAAGGCTTAGGCGACCGTAACCGACTGGATCACGCCCGGTTCGCGCGGCGGCTCGCCCTTGGGCAGTGCGTCGACATTTTCCATGCCTTCGATGACATTGCCCCACACGGTATATTGGCGGTCGAGGAAGGTCGCATCGTCGAAGACGATGAAGAACTGGCTGTTCGCGCTGTTCGGATCCTGGGTGCGGGCCATTGAGCAGGCGCCGCGAACATGGGGCTCGTCGTTGAATTCCTGTTTCAGGTTGGGCTTGGACGAACCGCCCATGCCGGTACCGTTGGGGCAGCCACCCTGCGCCATGAATCCATCGATTACGCGGTGGAATTTCACACCATCGTAAAAGCCTTCGCTCGCCAGTTCGACAATGCGTGCGACATGGTTGGGGGCAAGGTCAGGGCGCAGCTTGATTACGACATCGCCGGTCGACAGGTGCATGGTGAGGGTTTCGGCCATTTGGGAATCCTTTTCGTTGAAACTTCGCCGCCGCAATAGGCTCCAAAGGGCAAAAGTAAATTGCATTTTCACGGGCGGGGCGTAGGAGAAGCGCGGTCGCATCAATCAGCAGCAAAGGGGGGAACGATGACTGCCGAATCCGATCTTGATTTCCCCCAAGTCGAAACCGCAGACGAAACGCTCGACGAGGATAACCGGCTAAAGGCTGACTTTGTTCGGCTGGTGCTCGACGCGGTTGAACGGGGTGACACCGAAGAGGCCTATCGCCTCGCGCAGCCGCTGCACGCCGCCGACATTGCTGACCTGTTCGAGTTAACCGCGCGTGAGGATCGCGCCGACCTCGCTATAGCCCTGGGTGATCTGCTGAGCGCCGATGTGCTCGCGGAAATCAACGACTGGGTGCGCGACGATATCGTCGATGCCCTGCCCGCTGCCCAAATTGCCGATCTCGCCGAGCAGATGGAGACCGATGACGCGGTCGCGATGATCGAGGATCTGGAGGAGGAAGAGCAGCAGGCCGTCCTCGCCGAACTCGATCCCGAAGATCGCGCGGTCATCGAAGACGCGCTTTCCTATCCCGAAGAGTCCGCCGGCCGCATCATGCAGCGCGAGCTGGTCGCGGTGCCCGAGCATATTACCGTTGGCCAGTTGATTGATTATCTGCGCGACAATCAGGATCTGACTACCGAATTCTGGGAAATCTTCGTCGTCGATCCCGCGCACCGTCCGATCGGTACCTGCCAGTTGAGCTGGATATTGCGCACCCCGCGCAACATTTCGATTTCCGATGTGATGAAGCGCGAGCAGACGCTGATCCCGGTCGATATGGATCAGGAAGAGGTGGCGCTGCGCTTCCAGAAATATGCGCTGATTTCAGCAGCTGTCGTCGACGATGCCGGGCGGCTGGTCGGGGTGATCACCGCCGACGATGTCGTCCATATCGTTCAGGAAGAGGCGGGTGAGGATATCTTGCGCCTGTCGGGTGCAGGCGAAGGCGACATCAACGAGCCGATAGCAGACAGCTATAAGGCCCGCGTCCGCTGGCTCATCGCCAATCTGGGCACCGCGATGGTTGCCAGTTTCATCATCGCACAATTCGGTGCCGCCATCGAAACCATGGTGGCGTTGGCGATCCTGATGCCGATCGTCGCCTCGATTGGCGGCAATGCTGGCACACAGACGCTGGCAGTAACGGTGCGCGCACTCGCCACCAACCAGCTGACGCAATCGAACACAGTACGCTCGATCTGGCGCGAGGTGCGGGTTGCGGTGCTGATCGGGGCTACGGTGGCGGTGATTGCGGGGATTGGCGCAGGGCTGGTCTTTGCCAATTGGACGCTGGGTGCGGTGATCGCCGCGGCAATCCTGTTCAACATCCTGATCGCAGGCCTTTCCGGTGTTGCCATCCCGGTTTTCCTTGACCGGCTGGATCAGGATCCGGCGGTTTCGAGCTCAATCTTCGTCACGATGATTACCGACTCAATGGGTTTCCTGATCTTCCTCGGACTTGCGGTGTTTGCCGGTCTTGCGGGCTAGGCCCCGCACTCCCAGATAGCGGCCATGCCACTCCATATGACCAAGATTGCCTTCGGTGCCGAAAGCCCGGCGCATCTGCGCCAGCGGCTGGAAACCTATGCCGAGGCAGGCGAAATCCGGCTGACCACGCGCTATTTGCCCAAGCGGCATGAAGAGATGGCAGGCGGCTCGCTTTATTGGATATTGAATCACACGCTTGTCGGCCGCAGCCCTATACTTGGCTTCATGGATAACGGGCAGGGGCGGACTTGGATCCGCTTGCACCCCGAACTGATCCCCGTCCGCCCTATCCCCAAACGCGCGCATCAGGGTTGGCGCTATCTGGAGGCCAAAGACGTCCCGCCTGACCTTGGTGGGGCGGATGCCGACGCGCGCGATGAAATGCCATCCAAGATGCTGGGCGAATTGATGAAAATGGGGTTGGTGTGATTGCAATCGACTGGAACCTCGCCTAGCCAGCCTCTACCGGAAGGCTTTGGGGGAATATAAAATGGCAGACGCTGCACAGGAACAGGATCATGACGCGGCACAGGAACCGGATCATAGCGACAGCGGATTTCCCAACCTGTGGGGTGGTCTAGGCTGGGTCCTGCTGTTTTTGTTCCTTCAGGTGGTCGCTGGTGTAGCTGCGCTGGGCATCGCCATCGGTCTCGACAATAGTGGCCGTGATGCCATGGAGCTTGCTCGCGATCTTTCGTTTATTGCCGGTCCGACAATCATCTCGCTTATCGCCTCAAGCCTCGTTTTGCTCGGGCTATTCTGGCTGCATTTGCGGAAAGAGGATCGTGCCGCGCGGATCGGCCTGACGCGCTGGAGCAAGCTCAGCCTTTTGCAAACTGTTGGCCTGGCGATCGTGCTGATTGCCCTCGGCCTCGCCTTCAATCACCTCTACGCCACCTATGTCATTCCCGACGTCAAGGTGCAGGAATCGCTGCGCAAGATGTTTGAAGCGCTGCCCGATACGCCATTCAACATGGCGATGCTGTTTGTCGCGATCGCCATCATCGCTCCATTGCTCGAAGAAATCCTGTTCCGTGGATTTGTCCAAAATGCGCTTGCCAAACGGCTACCGGCATGGGGTGCGATACTGGGTGCGTCGGCCATCTTTGGCGCGGTGCACATGGATTATCATGCCTTCCCCGCTTTGATGATGATGGGCGCGGTCTTTGGTGTTTTATACCACAAGACAGGCTCGCTCAGGGTCAATATCGTCGCGCATATGCTCAACAATGGGGCGGCGTTATTGCTGACCTAGCGTTCGGCAATCGCCCTCCAGGCGGCAGCGAGCGATTCAACACCCGCGCGTAGTTCCGCGAAACGGGCAGGTTCCGGGTTGGCCAGCCGATCTTCGAGTTCGCTCGCGAGGGCGGCATAAAGACTTCCGAGCGTTTCGGCCAATTCGCCCGACTCAAAATTGAGTCCTGCCCTTAGCGCCACAATTATGGAGCGCGCCCGGTGGGCTTGCGGGTTGAGGAGCAGATTATCGCATTTGCTGGCCTGCACTGTCAGAATGTTGATGCAAATAAGCAGTTCTTCATAGAGCAATGCGACCAGATGATGGGGGTCGGCGCTTTCGATCTGGCTGCTGAGCGCCAATGTCCGGTAATGCGCGCTCGCTTTGCTGTAGTCGGGATTCAGCATGGCCTACGTCTCTTTCGACCAAAGCTTGATTTGCTGTTCGAGGTAGGACTGCGTTGCCTTGAAAGCCGCCAGTCGGGCGTCCAAACCGGCATATTGTTTTTCCAGTCGCGCTTCGAACGCGTCTTCGCGCGCCTCCATTTTTGCGCGGTTCTTGGCGATGGCTGCCGCTTCGCTTTCCAAGACCTTGCCAAGGCTGTCGATCAAGCCTCCCGATGAAACCGCCGCATCGCGGATTTCATCAAGAGCAAAGGCAAGCCCGGGATCGGTCGCATTTGTATGGACCGCATCGCGCGGCGGGTTGAACAGAGCCTCAACTGCATCAGGATCGGCTGCCAAGGCTGCATCGAGTTTTGCTGAATCCAGTACAAGGGTGCCGCTGCGGTCGGTTTTGACTCCGATGTCCGACAGGCTGTTCACCCCGTCATTGCCGGTCAACGCCCTGCTGACAAGACTAGCCAGCTGCCGGTCGAGCGCACGCAAATTGCCCGCACCGCCGATTGTCTGTCGCGCCGCTTTCAGGCTGGATTGCAGTTGGTTAAAGACCGAAACAAAGTCGACGATGGTCTGCTTCAGCGCATCTGCTGAACGTATGCTGCCCAGCGTTATCATTTCGCCAATTGTTGCCTTTTTTAGCGTCAGCGCCACTCCGGGTACGACATCGCTGATGCTATTATTTGGTCGATTATATTCGACACCATCGACGCGAATGACAGCATCCGATGCAGCTTGCGATACAACCAGTCCAGTGGCGACTAGCGCGCCAAGCGCCGGGTCAGCACCAACATCAGCCGAAAGCGTAAACGCTTTGGCGGCGCCGACCTCTCCCTTCAGCACCAGTCGCGCTTGGCCTTGGTCTGCTATTATGCTCGCCCGAACCCCGCTGCCGCTTGCGTTGATCGCATCGGCTAGCCCCGTGAGACTGTTGTTAGCGGGTCCGATGGTTATGGAATAGGGATTGCCATTGACGGTCAGTGTCACATTGCCTGTTCCGACGGGATCAGCCGCCGATACGATCAGGCCGCTTGCGGACGTTTGTGCGCGGGCCAGCTGCCGAATTTCGATCTCTGCCGACAGCTTGCCCAGTTGCGAACCAGTCAGCGCGGATGCGGCCAATGCACTGTCGTTCGACGTTGTCGGCTGGCTACTCAGGCTTCCGCTTTGTACCAGATTGCCAAGCGTATCGGCAAAACTGTCAAGGTCGGCACGTGCTTGTGCAATCGCGCTGATTTTCGCCTGAGATGCTTTGGCAAGTGCATCAAAGCGTTCCGCCTTGGGTGCGCGCGAGGCAGCGGCCAGATCACTGACGAGCTGGCTGACATTGATTCCCGATCCAAGCCCCAGGCTGTTGGCGATATTTCCGATCATGGCAATTTCCTTCACCCGGATAACGGCAAGAAGGCCGTGTTCTTTAGTCTTTCACCGGTTGCCCATTCGCATCAAAACGCCGGGACTTCGGCACATCGACAACGGGAGGTTGCATCCGCGCCGCAAGCTCGCCTTCAAGCCGAAAGACAAAGGCCAGGATCACGGCGACCGCTTGATACAGATCTTCGGGGATGGCTTGCCCTGCGCGCGTCGTGAAATAGATGGCGCGGGTCAGAGAGGGATATTCGAGCATTGGAACGGCACGTTCGGTCGCCAGTTGTCGCATCGCAACAGCAACCTCGTCACGGCCACGCGCGAGGACCAACGGGGCAGCGTCTTTGCCTGGCAAATACCGCAAAGCGACCGCGAAATGCCGTGGATTTGTCAGCAGAACACTCGCCTCGCCCATTGCCTTGCGAGCGGATTGACTAAGGATTGCCTGTTGGCGGGCACGTTGCGCGGCTTTCAGTTCCGGCGCGCCTTCGCTTTGGCGAAGTTCTTCCTTCACCTGTTCACGCGACATGCGCAGTCGGCGGTTGCGCTGCAAAACTTGCACCGGCACATCGATAAGTGCGATCAGCACCATAGCAGCCGCAAGTGCGAGCAGGATCGACACAAGACTGCTACCCAAACGCGTTGCTACCGTCGCCGGATCAGCAGCAGCGAGGCCCAATAAAATATCCAGCTCCCGATCGATAAGCCACCAACCCATCCCGCCAAGGATCGCGGCTTTGGCAAGCGCTTTGGTCAGCTCAATTGCGCCCTGCATTCCAAATATGCGTTTGATGCCCGCCAACGGGTTTATCCGGCTGCCTTTGAATTCCATGGCCTTTGCCCGCCAACCGAGTGAGCCGAGCATAGCCGGCCCGGCAATCGCCGCGATCAGGCTGGCGAGCAACAGACCGGCAAAAGGCAAAGCCAATGGCGTGAGCAAATGCGTAAGCCGAGCAGAAAAGTCGAAAGCCCCGATGCCGTCCTGTCCAACCGAAAGTCCTTTGTGCAGCATGTCAGCCGATGCACCCACCAGCCATTTTCCTGCCAGCATGAGCCAGGCTATCCCGGCGAGCATCATCAGCGCCGTTGCCAGCTCGCGGGAAATCAGGACATCCCCTTCACGTGTCGCATCCTGTCGCCGTTTCGGCGTCGCCGCTTCGGTCTGCTGGTCACGGTCCGGCGTTTCCGCCATAGCTCAGCCTAGCCCCAGCGACTGCGCCTGTCGCAGGGCATCGAGGATTATACGGCCAATCGCATCCGCCATCACCGGCGTTGCCATTGCGAGCAGGATAATTCCTGCCGCAAGCGTCGCCGGAAGGCCTACCGAGAACAGATTGAGTGTTGGCGCTGCGCGCGACACCATCGCCAGGACGGCTTGCACCAGCAGCAGCGCGGACAGCACAGGCATCGCGACACCGATCCCGCCGGCAAAGGTCAGGCCGGCAAACTGGACAAGGCCGCCTAACGCTGTTGCCGAAATCCAGGCCTCGCCTGGTGGCAGGGTGCGGTAACTTTCGACGACAATCTCGACGAACAGCAAATGCCCTTCGCCTGCGAGGAAGAGGAACAATGCCAGCATCGACAGATATTGACCGATGGCAGGGCTGGGCTGGCCCGTTGCAGGGTCAGCCATTGCCGCGAAACCGATGCCCATTATGTTGCTGATGACTTCGCCCGCGAGCAATGCACAAGCAAAACCGATTTGCAGCGCAAAACCCATGGCGAGCCCGAGCATGACCTCTCCCACAATCAGCAATAGTCCTGCGAGCGAGGTCAATCCGTCGACCGGAATTGCGGTCTGCACCACAGCCGCAGCAGGCAATCCTAGTGCCATCGCGAGCACCAGTCGCAACTGAACCGGCACATTGCCGGCGCCAAAAAAAGGGGCGGCCAGCATGGCAGCGCCCGGCCGGACCATGGCCAACAACCAGATTTGCAACTGTGCTTCTATATTGCCAAAGCCGGATTCCATCGCAGTTCAGCGCAGCAACAAGGGAATCCGCTCGAATATCTCGCGCGTGAAATCGGTAAGTAGCAGCATGATGCTGCCTCCGAAAATTGCCAGGCACAGCGCGACGAGCAGCAATTTGGGCACAAAACTCAGTGTCTGTTCGTTGATCGATGTGGCTGCCTGCACCATACCGAGGAGCACCCCGGTGACCAGCGCCGGGATCAGGATCGGGGCGGAGGCCAGAGCGAGCACCCACAGCGCCTGTTGCGCGATGCCGATGAAGAAGTCCTGCTCCATTTATCCTCCTGCAAAGGACGCTGCGAGCGATCCCATGGTCAAGGCCCAGCCATCGACAAGGACGAACAGCAGCAATTTGAAAGGCATTGAAACAATGGTCGGCGACAGCATCATCATGCCCAGCGACATCAACGCCGATGCAACCATCAGGTCGATGATCAGAAAAGGCAGGAATATCAGGAAGCCAATTTGAAACGCGGTCTTCAGCTCACTGGTGACGAAGGCGGGCAGAAGTATCGAAAAGGGGACATCCGCCGGGCTGGCAAAGGCAGATGATTTGGCCAGTTTGGTGAACAGCACCAGATCGTCCTTGCGCGTTTGCGCCATCATGAAACCATGTAGTGATGTCCCCGCCCGCCCGACAGCCTCTTCGATACCGATCTGCTGTTCGCTATAGGGCGTGATTGCTGCCTGATTGATCTCTGATATTACGGGCTGCATCACGAACAGCGACAGGAAAAGGCTGAGGCCGACCAGCACTTGATTGGGCGGTGTTTGCTGCAATCCCAAAGCATGACGCAGGATCGAAAGCACGATGATGATCCGCGTAAAGCTCGTCATCATCAGCACCAAAGAGGGCAATATCGTCAGCAGTCCCATCAGCAGCAGGATCTGCAGTGAAAGCGAAAGCGGACGACCGTTTCCTGCGATTTCGTTTAGTGCCCGATCCATTGCCCCGCCACCTGGCTGGGCCATCGCCTGCGCCGGGAGCAGCAAAATGAAAACGGCGATCAGGACAGCAGGAATGAGCAAGCTAGGGCGCATCGAATTCACCCCTGTCGTCGATTGCAAGCGAAGTAACGCCAGTACGTGTAATCGCGACCAGCAACTGCTTGCCGCCAAATTCGAGAATGGCCAGCTTCGTTCCTGTGCCTATCGGACGTATTTCGGCGACGCGGATCAATTGGTCCTTTGTTTGCGCAACCGGCATGCCAATCTGCAATCGCTTCCAAAGCCAAAGCGAGCCCCATGCGAGCGCCCCTACCAGTGGCAGCAACAGCGCCAGACGCAGCAGATAGTCGAGGATCACGCTTTTCTCTCCGGACCGGCATAGGCGCTGTCCGCAGCAACCAGCTCGGTAATCCGGATGCCGTAACGGCCATCGACTGCGACAATCTCACCTCGCGCGATGCGGCTGCCATTGGCGCAGATGTCGAGGGGTTCGTCGGTCTGCCGGTCGAGTGCTACCACGCTGCCATGATCCAGCGCAGCCAGTTCGGCCAGCGTCATCAGCGTTGACCCGACCTCAACCGAAAGGCGAATATTCACTCCAGCGAGCAGATCGAAATTTTGTGCTGCGGTCGTCGCACTGCCGCCGCGCCGCGGGGCTTCACGCATATCGCTCATGCGGGGGTTCCTTTGCCTATCCTATCGATGCGAAGGGCGACATTGCCCTGCATCTCACCCAAGCTGGCTTGGGCAAAAAGCATGTTGCCGACAGTGACCGGCACAGTTTTCGGCATTGCAATGGGCAGCACGTCGCCGGTCTTCAGCTGCATTAGCCGGGACACAGGAATCTCCGGATGCGCGAGTATTGATCGGACGGGCAGGGGGACATGACCCGCTTGCGCTAGCAATCGAAGCTGCCAGTTTTCGGAAACTTTAGGTCGGGAGATTGATTTGACGGAGTCTCCCCCGCCCAATACCGACATCAGATCGACCGACATAGCCAGACTTAAAGTCGCTGTTCCCGCCTTGTCCTGCACGACGTTCAAATTGACGCAGTGGAACATGGCCTCAGGCTTTACAGGAGCGATATCGGCGGGATTGAAATCGGCAGTACCCAAAGCCAGATCGATTGGCGTGCCATCGGGCCATGCACCCAACACTGTCCTGGTGAGGGCTTCGCCAAGCCGCTGGGCAAAGCGCATTTGTGCCGCCGTCGGTGCAGCTGTTGGTTCCGGAACCAAGCCGTCGCCGCCGTAAAATTTTCCGAACGCCTTGTCGAACATGCCGCGCGGCACCCGCATATAGGCGCTTCCTCTGTCATTCAGGAACACAAAGCAAACCCACAAGTCTGGGTCATTCTGCGCCAGCCAGTCGCTCAGGCGCAGGGTATCCAGGCTTGCATCGGTCGGCTCGATCGCAGCAACGCCATGACCACGAAGCACTTCGTCGAGCGCAGTGCGAAACCGCCGCTCCGAAAAGCCAGAATCGAAAAGAGCTTCTGAACAAGAGTTGGGCCGGATCAGCGACGCTGACCGAGTGTCCGGTGCTGACGGCGTCATTGGATCACCAGGCTGTTGAAATAGACATTGTCGATACCACCAAAACCTTCCTTTTCGCGCAGCACGCTATTGATGGCGCGCGCCAATTCACGCTGGAGCAGCTGCTTTCCCTGCGCGGTTGCGAGTACAGCCGGGTCCTGTTCGGACAGAATCATAAGCACGGCCGAACGGATCGGCACATCCTGACGTTTCACATTTGCGACGACTTTGCCGTCATAATAGGTCGCCAGGCTGATGCCGATCTGGATGAAACCCGAGCCATCGGCGAGATTTGCGGTGAAGGGCTGTTCGACCGGAATATAGGTGATTTCATATTTTGACGGTTCGACCTTGAACCGATCATTCGGAACCGAAACCGTCCCTTCTTTAAGCGGCACCTCCCCTTCCCCTTCACCTGCGGGAGCCGGTTCAGCGGGTTCGGCGCTGCGGGCAACCAGTTTCGGCCGGTTTGGATCTTCCTCTTTTGCTATTTGCGTAAACCCACCAGTGGCATAGATGCCGGCACCCGCACTACCTGCGGCCAGAAGCAGACCGGCCGCTAGCATTACCACCAGCTTCTTTTTCCCACCTCCCTTTTTAGGCTCGTCCTTCGTATCCTTGCTCATGTCATTTCCTTGCATTCTGATCAGGCGAAGCGGCCTGAGGGCCGTCCGTCGCGCTGATCTTCGTCTGGATGTGAAATCTGTTCAGTTTCCCGGAACGGCAGAAGTGGCTCAGGATTTGGCGCGCTTCGTGCTTGGCGGCCATCGCCACTGGCTCCAGATTGGACCGATGATTCAGAGATTGTGACACCGCGTTGGCGCAGTTCGTCAGTCAGGCGAGTCTCTGCTGACGCGATGATTTGCGCGGCGTTTTCATTGCTCGTCCGCATTTCGATCGCCAGCCCGGATTCGCGCTGGGAGAGCTGTATTTCGAGGCTACCCAGATGCTGCGGCATCAGCCGGAATGTCAGTGCGCCATCTTTCGATTTCGCGTCGACAATGTCTCGGGCCATTTGCTCGAACCAGCCGCTGTGGCTCAGATCCAGTGCCCGCGGCGGTGCAAGCGATGGCAATTCGATTGCCGACACAGCCTTGGTCTCCGCACGCCCGCCGTCGGGCATATGCATCAAGATGTCCGGAGTCGCCCGCGAACTGACCGGGCTGCCAATGCAGCCATCTTTATCGCCTGAAGGTACGGCAGACGATTTGTCTGTGAGAATTGACCGCTTGCCATTTGATAATTCAATGGTTGGTTTGAAAGATGACTCGCCATTCGGCTGGGCGTCTCCGGATTGCGCTTCCGTCGCAATCGGCTTGGTGCTGCCATCCGCAGCAAGGACGATAAGTGTAACGGTGTTCGATATGTGCGGCGCGGGCGTTGCAGTTTCGCCTTGTTGTAAATCATCGTCGACTGGAGTTTGCATTTTGATAGCTTTGGTACTCGACTGGGAGATCGTGCGAACATCCCGAGCGGCCTGCCATTTCAGATCTTGCTGCTTCGCCAAAATGGATGAAATTTCAGGGCTAGCTGGGTCCGTGGGTAGGGATATTTGGTCCGCATCGGCCGACGAAAGCGCGGGCGCAGCTGGCTGAACGCCCTGTTCCGCGCTCGACAAATGCTGCTCGAACAACATTTCCGTTGGGAACACCGTCAGGCTTCGCGGCGGCGCGCTGACAGCCGATACCAAGGGGATGTTCAGCGTCACGCTTGTCACAACAAACCTCGCTTCTTGGGATTGATCGGCAGATTCCGCAGCTGTCGAAGTTCACGGTCGTATGCATCCTTTTGCACCGCTGCATGGTGGGTTCGCTCGATGATTTCGGCTTGACCGCTGGCAAGCGTTGCTGCCCGTGCTGCGTTGGCACAGGTGGTATTGGCATCGTTCAATGGCATGTCGAGCGATGTGGCCGCCTCGGCCAATCGGTCCGACCACTCCAATCGCGCCGCCAGGTCTGCTCCGGAGATTTGCGGATTGTGCTGACACAGCTGCGCTCGCGCGTCGACAAGCCGCTGTCTTTTTTGGTCCAAAGCGCGCTTTTGACGCTCGGCCTTCGCGGTCGCTATTTGTGCCAAGCGGCGCGCCAGCCTGTATTTGCGCACTATGCGTTCGGTTTGCCGGGCCATCCGCCAAAACCTTCGATCAGCGCATCGCGGCTTTCGCAAAAGCCGGTTTGAACATGCGCATCCTGCATCAGAAATGCACGCAACTCGGGTTGCCGCATAACCGCCTCATCGAGCAGCGCATCGTTGCCGGACGCATAGGCCCCCATCAAAATCAGGTCGCGATTTTCTTCATAGGTCGACCATAGTCGACGAAAGCGCATTGCAGCGCTGCGCTGCGATTCATCCGTTGTCTCGGCCATTGTGCGTGAAAGCGAACGGCTGATGTCGATAGCCGGATAGATGCCCGATTCTGCAAGGCTACGCGACAAAAGGATATGACCATCGACAATGGCCCTTGCGGCGTCGACGACGGGGTCGTCCATATCGCCGCCATCGGCAAGCACGGTATAAAGCGCCGTGATCGATCCGCCACTCTGCCGGTCGCCACCCGCCCGCTCGACCAGTTGCGGGATAAGCCCGAGCGCCGACGGGGGATAGCCCTTCATCGCGGGTGGTTCACCCAGGGCCAGTCCGATTTCGCGCTGCGCGTGTGCAATTCGTGTCAGGCTGTCGAGCAGCAGCAGAACCCTTTTGCCCTGCGCGCGAAAATATTCGGCAATTGCTGTCGCCCGCATTGCCGCCTTCAGGCGCAGCAAAGGGGCTTCATCGGCAGCGGTGGCGACCACAACCGCGCGCTTGCGCAAGGCAGGCGGTAATTTGGTTTCGACGAAATCGCTGACTTCGCGGGCGCGCTCACCGATTAAACCCGCGACGATGATGTCACAATCTGCGCCAGCAAGCATCTGTCCCATCAGCACCGATTTACCGACGCCGGACCCGGCGATTATCGCGACGCGCTGACCCTCTCCCAAAGTCAGCAGCGCATTGATGGCACGCACGCCGCAATCAAATGGCTGGGTGACCCGGGCCTTGTTCAATGGATTGTCGTTGATCCCATTCAGTGGCCAACTATCCGAAAGTGAAGGCACTGGTTCGCCGTCGAGCGGTTGTCCCAGCGCATCGATAACCCGTCCCAGCAAGCCATTTCCACAGCGTACCCGACCCGCCTCGCCATCAACGACCACACGGGCACCGACCGCAAAGGGGGCATTACCGGTTAGGGGGATCGCCAGACTTCGATTGCCGCGAAATCCGACAATTTCTCCTGCGATCAAACGTCCGTCGGCGGCATTGATCCGCACCGGCGTCAACATCGGAGCAGGAAATCCCTCAATTTCCAGCAGCATGGCATCATGTGCCACCAATCGCCCGACTTTGCGCGGCGGCAGACTGCGCAAGTCGATAGCCCGGAGCGAATCGGACAAAGGCTGTAGCCGGCGCATGGTCATATGCCACCCCCGCCGCCCAGTTCGGACCGCATGACATCCAGCATGACCATCCGGCCATGTTCGATCCAGCCAGAGTCGGTTTCCAGCCGCAGCGAACCGGGTACAAGTGTCGGGTCGGCTTGCAATGGGACGCCCAATTTGGCGTCGATCAGCAGATCAAGATCGTCGGGGTGCAACCAAATCGTCCGAGCGGAATCGGCTTGGGCAGCTGTGCTCACGGCTTGCTCGATCTGTCGCGTCAGCCATTCGCTGTCCGTCGGTGTCTGACCGACAATCTGACTGACCAGTCGCTCGATGGTTTCGTACAGCAAATTGCGAATGGCAACCGGGTCAGCGGGTTGCAATGCTTCGGCGGATGCCAGCAATTTCTGAAATCTGACGCGCTCTTCAGCGAAGGCTGCTGTTGCCAATTGCTGCCCCTCCGCCAGTCCGCGTGCATATTCATCTATGGTTTCGGTAGGTACATGCAGTTGCTTTGCGGCATAGTCAGGCCACAACTGAAAGTCGTCTTCCTCTCGGAGTTGGCCTCCAAGCAAGGGCTGGAAATTGGTATCAGACATAGTCGTCGCTCTTGCCGCCCAGCATGATTTCACCCCTGGCGGCCATCGCCCTGGCAATGGCAACAATTGCCTTGCGCGCTGCCTCGACTTCTTCCCGTTTGACCGGGGCCATTTCGGCGAGTTCGTCGCGTATCGTTTCGGCGGCGCGCGCCGACATGGTGGCGAGGAATCGATCGGACAGCGCCGAATCCGCACCTTTGAGTGCCAAGGCCAAAGTGGCCGCCTCGACGCCGCGCAGCACCATGCCCAAAGACTTGGCATCAAGCTGGTTGAGGTCTTCGAAGACGAACATTTCGTCTTCGATGGCCGTTGCCAGTTGCTTGTCCTTCTTGCGCATCATGCGCAACACGCCTTCGCCTGCAGATCTTGGCAGGTTATTGACGATTTTTGCGACTTCGCCTTGCCCGCCAAGAGTGAAGGACGAACTATGGTTTCGGGCACTTTCGACTTGGGCCAAAATGGCTTCCAGATCCTCGATCGCCTCGGTACCAACACTTCCAAGTCGGGCTGTTCGGAACAGCAGGTCGGCCTGCCGTTCATTGTCAATCGGGGTCAGCACTTGCGCAGCCATTTCGGATGGCAGTGCAGACAGGATCACGGCCCCGACCTGAGGATGTTCGGTGGCTATCAACGTCGAGAGGGTTTCGACCTCCATCCAGCGAAGCATTGTGAGCGTTTCACGGCTGCGCTGTGGCGATATTCCAGCCAGCAAATTATCGGCGCGGGCAGGGCCTAGTGCTTCGGACATGACGGTTCGGATTTTCCGGTCCGCTCTGGGGGAGAGAGCCGAAACCTCTCGACTGCCATCGACAAAGTGCCCCAGGGCGCTGGCTACGGTCGCTTCGTCCGCTTTTGCAGCGTTGTACATTTCGCTTCCCAGCGCCCGAACTTCTTCAGGGTCCAGGTGGCGCAAGACTTCGGCTGCTTCATTCTCTTCGAGCAAAAGCATGAGTATGGCGGCCGACGATGCCCCTCTTATGGTAACAGGCGGCTGACTATCCACGGTTATTTGCCTGCATCAGATGGCGGACAATATGGGCGGCCCGTTCTGGATCCTGCTGGACAAAGGCGCGCACCAGTTGCGCGCGGGCTTCATAGCCGGGCGCCGCTTCGATCATGTCGAGGGTGATGTCCGATGCGTGTCCGGCACCGGGTTTGGTGGAGGGCACTTTGGTTGCCTCGAGTAGCTGGGTCTGAAGCAGTTCAGCCCGCTCCTGCGCCTGCAATGCTCTGCGTTTCATCGCCTTGCGCAAGGGTAAGCCGACGATCAGCAGAATCAGTATTGCCGTGAGAACAGCCCCGGCTTGCCTCAGCACTGGCCAGACCCATGGTTCGTCCCATAGCGCTGTTTCCGGTTCGACCTGCTCGGCAAAGGGACGCGCGGAAATTGCAACCTGATCGCCTCGCTCGGCAGTAAATCCTATCGCACCTTTGACTAACGCATCGATCTTGGCAATTTCAGCTTCGGACAGTGCCTTTGCACCCTTGGACTGCCGCAGTGCCACTGCGATCGACAATCGCTTGAGTTGGCCCTGCGGCTGGTGCGTTACAGAGATTTCCCGGCCGATCTCGAAACTGCGCGCAAAATTTTCCTCGCTCGACCCCTGCGGATTTTGCGGAAGGGCTGGATTCGGCGCGACTGGCGGCGTCGACGAGACGGTGGTTGCTGGCGGGGGCTGATTCGATAGCGCGCCGGGGATGCCCATTGCGACAGGGTTGGAAGAGCTGCTGCGCGAATTGCTGCCTTCTTCCCGCTGCAGCGCGCGACCATCTTCGGGGAAACTCTCGCGCGTCGCCTGACTTTCGCTGGGATCAATTTCGGCGCTGATCTCGACCGAAAAATTTTCGCGCCCCAATATGGGGGTCAGTAGATTGACCAATGCTTCGCGGTATCGTGCTTCGACTCGCGTTTGCAGGTCGAGCAACGCGGTGTTGCTGCCTTCTATCCCAGACAATAGTGCACCCGATTGGTCGATGACCGAAACCTGTTCCGCACTGAGTCCGGGCACGGAGGAGGCAACCAGATGGCGGATTGAACGCACCTGCGCTTCGCCCAAGGTGCGGCCTTGGTGCAGGGTCAACAGCACCGATGCCGCTGCTTGTTTGGTATCCCGAACAAATACGCTGGGTTCGGAAAGCGCAAGATGCACGCGCGCTACTTTTACCGCGTCTATGGCTTCGATGGTGCGGGCAAGGTCTGCCTCGCGTGCGGCGCGCAGGGTTTCCCCTTCAATCGCCCGGCTGGCACCCATAGGCAAGGCAGCTAACATCGCATCGCCACTGGGTTGCGCCTTGGGCAAACCTTGTCCGGCGAGCATCATCTTCGCTTCGTGCAGACGGTCAATATCGACCGAAAGCGCACCGCTTGCCGGGTCCAGCGAATAACCGATACCGGACGCCTGCAACGCTTCCGCGACGATCGCTTTGTCGGCGTCCGCCAGCCCGGTGTAAAGCGGGGCCTGGGTCGGGCTCTGCAAACTGAGCCAGACGGTTATCGCGATCCCAGCCACGCTCAACAACCCAAGCGCCGGAAGCGCTCGCGCTACAGCTGGCTGGCGCATCAGGCGAGCGATTTCTCCGAAGCGGCCCGCTGCCCCGACAACAGGTATCGTGGTGCTCCCGAGTGCAGCAGATGCCGGAATGATTTCTTGTTCGGCCATTGATTAGACCGGCATGTTCATGATGTCGCGATAGGCGGACAACAGCTTGTTACGCACCTGCAGCGTTGCTTCGAAACCGAGCGAAGCCTTTTGCCTTTCAACCATGACGCTGACGATGTCGTGTGTCTCGCCACGTTCATAAGCGGCGGATAAATCGGATGCTTTGGCCTGCTGATCACTTACAGAACGCACTGCTTCGGACAGTGTCTGGCTGAATGGAGCGGACGTTGCTTCGGTCTTCGCAGCGCCATCGAGTCCGGCGGCGCGCTGCAGCGCCTGATTTTGAGCGACAATGGCAGATCGCATCTGCAAAAGTCTGTTCTGGTTAATGACGGTCATGTTTTTCGGTCCTGGTCTTTTATGGGCAGGACTAAGCAATGCATGTGCCATTCGATGTAAAGGCTATAAAATTCAGTGATATGTGGGTTCTCATTATGAGAATGCCCTTCACTCCGTCGGAAAACCGACAAGCAACATTAAAGCCGTTCCCGATCCGGCCGTTACAGCTTTTGTGGCCGCCCCGATCGACTGGGGAGCCCCCAGCCAATGAGCCGGAAAGGAACCAAGATGACTGCAATCAATACCAATGTCAGTGCGCTTCGGGCGCAGAATAGTTCGCGGGTTGCGAGCAACATGCTCGGTACCGCGATGGAGCGCCTGTCGAGCGGAAAGCGCATCAACAGTGCAAAAGACGATGCTGCCGGCCTCGCCATCGCTACCCGGATGGATGCCAAGGTACGCGGCCTAAACCAGGCCATCCGCAACGCCAATGACGGCATTTCGCTGGCGCAAACCGCCGAAGGCGCGATGGGTGAAGTTTCGAACATCCTCGTCCGTATGCGCGAATTGTCGGTGCAGGCTGCTAACGGCACCACCGCGACCTCCGATCGCGCAGCGATCCAGACCGAAGTGACAGCCTTGCTCGGCCAGATCGACGATATCGCCGGTCGCACCGATTTCAACGGCACCAACCTGTTTAATGCCGCCGGTACTTTCAGCATCCAGACCGGTGTCGACACCGGCCAGACCGTCTCGATTGCCTTTGTGGCGATGAATGCGACGGGGCTTGGCGTCAACGGCGTCGATATGTCGACGACCGCCGGTGCCTCGGCCTCGATGGCGCTGATCAGCACAGCCATTGATACGGTGGCAACCCAGCGCGCCAATCTGGGTGCGGTGCAAAACCGCCTTGATGCAACAGTGAACAATCTGACCTCGACCGCAACCAATCTGTCCGAATCGAAATCACGCATCGCCGACGCCGATTTTTCGGCTGAATCGACCAAGCTGGCGGCGGCACAGATCCTCTCCCAGGCGTCGACCGCGATGCTGGCGCAGGCCAATCAGAGCCAGCAGGGCGTACTTAACCTGCTTCGCTAATCACGAGCCCACAGGGTTCTGGTGACTGGTCCTCCGGAACCCGCAAGCGACACCCCGGCGGTGCGACCCGCCGGGGTGTTATTCTATGCCGAAAGCCTGCAAACCGGCTATTGACCCTTCCGGCGTGCATGCCTATAGGCCGCCTCCTGTCCAGCGCCCGGCGCAGGCAGACATGGTTGGCGGAGTAGCTCAGCTGGTTAGAGCGGCGGAATCATAATCCGTAGGTCGGGGGTTCAAGTCCCTCCTCCGCTACCACAATTCCCACAATTGAAATTGAAACCACTCGTGGTGCCAATGTGCGATTTTGGGCTGGTGCGCCAAGTTTACCGCACCAGCTCCAATCTCGCCGCAAAGCCGCCGCCCGGGGCAAGCCACACTCGCATCTTGTCGCCCGCTTTCACCGTCTTGGTTTCATAGGCGATATTGTGCCGCGCCTCGGTTAGATAGGTCGCATCGGGGCCATCCCTGTAGATGGTCGCGCGATAGCTCTTGCCTGGCTCCAGGAAGGAAAGATCAAGATCGACTGTGCGCGCGGTGGCATCGTTGACACCGCCGGTGTACCAGTTGGCGCTGTTGCGATCCTTGCGCGCGAAGATCGCATATTCGCCCACTTCGCCGGCAATCAGTTTCGATTCCGCCCAGTCCGCCGGCACCTTGGAGATGAAATCCAGTTCCTTCGGATATTTGGCGAGGTTCTCGATGAAATCCGCTGCCATCTGGATCGGCGAATAAAGCGCGAGGTAAAGGCCAAGCTGCTTCGCGCGGGTGGAGGCGAGGGCGTTGCCCGTCGGGCTCGACAGCGATAGCACGCCGGGGGTGAAATCCATCGGTCCCGACAGCATGCGCGTGTAGACTAGGGTCGGCTCATGCTCCGGTCCGTTCGCGAACTGGCCCCATGCGTTATACTCCATCCCGCGCGCGCCTTCGCGGGCAACCCAGTTGGGGTAAGTGCGGCGCAGGCCGGTATCCTTCACCGGCTCGTGCGGGTTGACCGCAACCTTGTACTTTGCTGCCGTCTCGACCACTTTCAAATGGTGCTGCACCTGGCGCTGGCCATCATGCCATTCCTTGCGCACCTCGCCCGGATTGTCACCCGGCGCGATGATGCCGCCCGCATCGGCGACATAGCCGGTCTTGACGACATTGACGCCAAGCTCGCCATATAACTTCATCGCGTCTTCAAGCTGCGCTTCATAGACCGCGATATTGCCGCCTGTTTCATGGTGCCCGATCAGCTTGACACCTTTCTTGCGGGCATAGTCGGTGACGGCTTTCAGGTCGAAATCGGGCACTGCCTCGGTGAAGCTGAATTCATCGCCATGGCCAAACCATTCGCCATTCCAGCCTTTGTTCCAGCCTTCGACCAGCACACCGCCAAAGCCATGCTTGGCCGCAAAATCGATATGTTCCTTGGTGCGTTCAGTGGTCGCGCCATGGTTCGGGCCCTCAGTCCAGCTCCACTTGCCGGAGATCATGCCCCACCAGATGCCGACATATTTTTGCGGGCGGAACCAGCTGACATCGCCCAGCTTGTTAGGCTCGTTGAGGTTGAGCTCTAGGTCATTCTCGACAAGGCTTTCCGCGTTGTCGCCGATGCGGATTGCACGCCATGGCGTGGCAAAAGGTGTTTCCCGGCTAACACGCGGCCCCTTTGAAGAGGGTGCAAGCGTGGTACGGAAGGTCTGCTTTTCGGCGCGTTTGAACCAGAAGGCCGAATAGTCGACCAGTGCTGCTTCGTGGAACGACAGATGCGTGCCATCGTCGAGCCGCATCGTGATCGGCGTGTGCGCGGTCGATACGGAATCGATCGGTGTCTTTTGATAGATTTGTTCGTAGCGGTTCCATTCGCCGCCGGTAACCCACCAGGCTGTTCCGGAGCTGGCAATCGAAAACTCCGTCACCTCATCGGCGATGTTCATCGTCTTGAGATTATCCTGCTCCGGAATTTCATAACGGAAACCGACGCCATTATCGAAAATGCGGAAGCGCACATTCATCGCGCGTTTCAGATAGGTGGGCTGGCGGAAGCGCACAATCAGGTCGTTATAATGGTTGCGCACGAAACGGCGCTCGCCCCAGGGCTGCTCCCATTTCTCGTCAACGGTCGGTTTGTTCTCGGCGCTGTCGAATTTGAAGCCACGCACCATGTCGTAACTGTCGGTCAGAATGAAACCCAGCTTCGATGGCGCGATCAGTAGCTTGCCCTTGCGGCTGACGCTGTAATTGGCCCTGCCATCGCTATCCAGCTCGACACTGACGGTGATCGAGCCGTCGGGCGAACTGCCTGTGGCCAAAGGCGCACCCTGTACCGCACCATGCGCAAATAGTGCTAATACGGCTGCCTGAACTGCCATTTTTTGCATCGCTGGCTCCTCTCAGATAGTCCGCTTGATGTGCGGACATTTTCTCTTCGCGATTGTTCATCGCGGGAAAGCGAACGACATTCAACCGGGCATCCAATGGTATACGTATGTTGAATTCGATACCGACCTGATCGCCGTCGGGTGTTCAGGATCGCCGGACTTTCATTCCTTCTTTCGACCCGAACCGGCGATGTCTTTCGCACCCATACCGCCGACAATGCTGCCCGTGGTCAATTGCATATGCGCATGGGCTAGATGGTGCATGTGAAAGACGCTGTCCATCGCTGACCTTTTGCCGCTCTGCCTCTGCCAGGCCCACATGGTCGTGCCAAATCGCTCTGCGGTCACGAGTCTTGCCAGAATCATCGTCGGGCGCACCCTGATCATCAGTCGCGACCATTTAGCGACAAATGGCTGGCTTCGTTGTATGTTCAACCAGTCGCGATTTCGAGCGCTTCCCTGATTTTCTGGCGCAACCACAGTTTTGAATCGGAATCTGCAAAACTATGCGATGCGCTGTCGAATGTTTCGAGGGTTACTTTATCCCGACCGCGCACCGCATCAAAGCTATCGCTCTGCCATGCCGCATGGAATGCCATTGCCGTCGTGTCGCGACGTGCCAGAACGATGGTTGTGGGAACGGCGCTTATGGCCAATGCTTGTGCAAGGCGGCCTGCCAAAGCTGTGGGCTTCTCGCTTTGCGCGGCCTGTTTTATGCCGGATGCGAGCTTGCCAAGATTGACTTTTCCGGTCACCAAATCGACCAGACTGCGCGGATTTTTCAGCCGTTGCCAATATCGCGCACGGATGGCTGCCGGTGATGGCGGCGTAGGGGCGTCCGCGTCGGTTTGCGCTTCAATCACCCAGGGATTGGCGAGGACAAGCCGGTCGATAGATAAGCCAGGATGGAAGAGGGCCAGCGCGCTTGCGGCATCGCAATTGCCAAAGGCAACGACCCGCTGGAGATGCGGCGCTTGTGCGCGGAAGGCAGTGACCGCAGCCGCAATATCCGCCGCGCTGCTTTCGAAACCGCGATTTTCGCCTTCACTCTCACCTATCCCGCGCCGGTCATAACGGAACACCGGATAGCCCAAAGCGGCGACATGCGTGGCCAGTGCCGCTTGCCCCACATGCGCGCCGCTGCGGATTTCATTGCCTCCGCTGACGATCAGCAGGCCGGCGGTCTTGTCACCCTCGTCGAGCGTTGCAGCGCGCCAAGCGCCTTCGCAATCAAAGCCCATCAGCCGCCGCATGACGTGCTCCATTGGTCCAGATCAGCGGCGATGGCGGCGGACATTGCCGGATCATCCTGCGGCTCGGCGCGCAGCCATAGCGTGGAACCGGCAATGTCCTGCCCCAAGGTGCGCAGTGTGAGTTGCGCGACATCTGGCGGTTCGGCGCTTGCAAGTTCCGCCACCATCACGGGGCCTAGCATATTGCCAGCCAGCTCTATGGGCGCGGTCTTCGCAGCCTCCATCAACCCCGCTTCGCTGGTCGCTTTGCCCGCTTCTTTGTCGCCCGCGATGCGGGTGCGGATCATCGTCTTGAGGAGGCTGGAACCCTTGGCAGGGGCCAGTCGCCAGTGCGGCAGATTTGGGACGTCATCGTCAACCAATGCGCCACCGCGCAGCGAAGCGATATGCGTTACACCGAGTTGCGCGGCAGCAGCACCGACCGCTTCGCGCCAAGTCGAAAGGCTTTGGTTTTCAAGCGCCGCCAGGCTCTCGTTGCAGCCCGGAAGATCGATCAGAAAACTGCCCGTACCGCGCTCAGCCAGCCCGCGCATCGCCTGCACCAGCATCCGGCGGCACCGGTTCATCTCGTCGAACAGCGGGGGGATGATCAATATCCGGCGCGATGCTTCCGCGCCAAAGCAAAGGACATGCTCGTCATGCCCGTCAAAATGATAGGTCCGATATTCGGGGCGCAGGCTCACTCCCGGACCTTGGCCTTCGCAAAGGCGACGAGGCTGCCAAAGCTTTCGAACAGTTCGCCGTCGATATCGTCGTCGTCGATCATGATGTCGAGCCGGTCTTCCATTTCAGTGAGAAGCCCCGCCACTGCCATCGAATCGAGTTCGGGCAACGCGCCGAACAGCGGCGTTTCGTCGGTCATCGCGGCGACGGTGGCAGGCGCCACGCCCAGCACATCGACAAGCAGTTCGCGGATCGTGGTTTCAACGCTGTCGGGAACGAAAGGCATCTCTTCTCTCTTCTTGGTCAGTTTGAGGCGCGATAGGCGCGCCATTTGCGGATGGCAATGTGCGGCCAGTTGGCGGGATGGTTCGGCCAGAACATCTCGAGCCGGTAACGATCGCGCACTTCCTCCATCCATTCGGACTTATAGGCGTCATTGCCGGTACCAAAATCGATCAGGCTGACGCGGTCGACATCAATCACATGCTGGAACAGCGCCGCCGACAGCAGCGTGCCGGGCGAAGCCTGCATATGGCGTTCGTCATGCGCCAGCTTGTGGATCAGTGCGGCGCCGTTTTCGACTGTCCAAAACTGTGCTGCAACGGGTTTGCCGTCGATATAGGCGAGGCCCAGACGCAGCGCGCCCGCCACGCTTTCGCGTTCAGCAATCTGGCGCAGGAATTCCGGGCTACCCTCTTCGGGCTTCCAACTGCGCGCATAGACCCGCTCATAATCGCGCCAGCTTTCCGGATCATATTCGTTGTCGATGCGGATGGTAACAGCGTCGGTCTTGCCCTTGCGCTTGACGGTGTTTTTGAGGCGGCTGGGGCGGGTTTCCCAATAGGCATCGAAGCTGCGGCCTTTAACCTCAAGGATATGGTTCTGGTCGCAAACCTCGCGGAAAACTGACCAGCCGCTCGCTTCAAATGCCGCCTGCACCATGCTCGCGCTGCTATCTTCGTCGGGCAGCGGCGCCAGCGTCAGGCGGCGGCCATGTTTCGATGCCAATCGAGCAAGGCCACGCAGCAGCGCCAGTTTTTCGACTTCGCTGTCGGCATTGGCGAAAATCGGGGCCCAGGTGAAATTATACCAGTTGGCGAGCGCGATAAGATGGCCGCCCTCGCCTTGCATCAAAGGCATCCAGCCTTGGGCATCCCCACCCTTGGCTTGCAGCAGTGCAGGGGTCTTGTCGCGCAGCGCCATGCGATGCAGGCTTTCAAGCCAGTCGAGCCGGTCAAACAGGCAGGGCTGTGCCTCACGGTCAAGCGCGCCGGCAGCGGCGGCTTGCGCAGTCAGGAAATTATCGTGATATTCACACTTAACTGCCAATTATCGCCCCCGATTAACCCTGTAAGCCCCGATATTTGACCCAATGACTGACAATTTGCCAGCCTTTCCACTCGATCACCTTGCGTTGCGCGGGGCACCGGATGCGCCCGCTTTGCGCTTCAAGGACAAGGTCTATAGTTATCAGGTGTTAAATCATCGTATCGGTCGGCTGGCGGCGATTTTGGCCGCCCAAGATTTTACAGCGGGGGACCGGATCGCCACCTGGCTGCCCAAGACCGAGCTCGCCTGCCTGATGCCGCTGGCAGCGGTGCGCGCCGGGCTGGTGCACGTTCCGATCAATCCGTTGCTCAAAGCTGCACAGGTTAAGCATATCCTGACCGATAGCGGGGCGAAGGCATTGGTGACGGCTAAGGTGCGGGCAGAGCAGCTGGGCGATGGTGACGTTCCGGAGGGAGCGGTGATTCTAGACGAAGCTGAAACGCTTGCCGCGATTGATGCGCACGGCGACGTCTTGCCGCCACTTTCACTTGATACCGACACCAACAGTCTCGCTGCGATCTTCTATACCAGCGGTTCGACCGGGCGCCCCAAGGGGGTGATGCTCAGTCATGCCAATCTCGCAATCGGGGCGGTCAGCGTGGCGAGTTACCTGAAACTGGCGGCCGACGATGTGACCCTCGCGGTGCTCCCGCTCAGTTTTGACTATGGCCAGAACCAGCTTCTATCGACCTGGCAGGCCGGCGGCTGCGTGGTTCCATTGGACTATCTGACCCCGCGTGATGTGATCAAGGCTTGCACCAAACAGGGCGTGACCACACTGGCTGCGGTGCCGCCCCTATGGGTGCAACTGGCCGAGCAGGAGTGGCCCGCCGAAGCCACCGCCAGCATGCGCCGCCTGACCAACAGCGGGGGGGCACTAACCCCTTCGCTGGTCAAGGCATTGCGCGGCATATTCGGGACCAAAACCGATATTTACGCGATGTATGGCCTCACCGAAGCCTTCCGTTCGACCTATCTCGACCCGTCATTGATCGACGCCAACCCGACCAGCATGGGCAAAGCGATTCCTTTTGCCGAAATCATGGTCGTCGCGAAGGATGGCAGCGAGGCGGCGCCGGAAGAGCATGGCGAACTGGTCCATGCCGGGCCGCTGGTCGCACAGGGCTATTGGAAAGATGCGGAGCGCACTGCGCTGCGTTACAAACCCGCGCCCGCATTCTCTCGCTATGGCGGGATGGCGGTCTGGTCGGGCGATACTGTCTGGCGCGACGGCGATGGTCTGCTTTATTTTGTCGGCCGCGATGACGCGATGATCAAAACCAGCGGCAACCGGGTTTCGCCGACCGAACTGGAAGAAGCCGCGATTGAAAGTGGCTTGGTCGCCGAGGCCTGCGCATTGGGCCGCAAGGATGAACGGCTGGGCGAGGCGATTATACTGTTCGTCCGCGCCAACGGCGCAGCTGATGAGGCGGCACTGGTGGCGCATATGAAGGCCGCACTGCCCAATTTCATGCAGCCAGCAGACTATGTCTGGCTGGATGAATTCCCCAAAAATGCCAATGGGAAATTGGATCGGGATGGTCTGAAGGCGTTGGTTTGAGAGTAAGGAAGGTATAAGATGAGATTACTTCCAATTGTCGTGTGTCTTGCGGTTAGCGGTTGTGGCACCGAAAAGCCTCAACGCTCTCCCATGGTTCAACGCGAAATCGACCAATGTATAGCAGGTATGGGCGGTTTGGTGCCGGACGAGCGGCAACGAAAAATCGCATGCGAGTGCACCGCTGAAGTGATGTATGATCCCAAGTTGGATGGAGATGCTGAATTTAAAGCGATGGCCAAATGTCGGGACAAGGCAGGCTTGGACCCTAACGACCCTTTTGACATCCTTGATGACGGCCAGAAAGCTGCAAGCCAAGCCAAACCCGATGAGTATGTAGACAATAGTGATGGTTACGACGACGGGGGCTATCCAACTGAAAATTAATAGCTGGCAGTAATCAGCTAGAGTCAAGGCAACAGGTTCGATATACCTATGAAACCCACAGGCCCCATTCCTCCCTATTTTGCCTCGATAAACGGCGAGCTTGCGATAGGCGGCACGACGGCTTCGGCGCTGGTCGCCGAGGCGGGCGATACGCCTTTATTCGTCTATTCGACGTCTGCACTTGAAGCGCGCATCGGCGAGTTGCGTGCAACGATGCCCAAGCAATTAGGCATCCATTATGCGATGAAGGCCAATCCCTTTGCGCCTCTGCTCGGCTGGATGAGCGCGAGGGTCGACGGGTTCGATGTCGCATCGGGCGGGGAGTTGAAGCTCGCACTCGATGCCGGTGTAGCAGCAGACAAGATCAGCTTTGCAGGCCCCGGCAAGCGTGACCGTGAGCTGGAGTTTGCGATTGCGAACGGTGTCACGCTCAACTGTGAGTCGGAGGGCGAAGCGGAGCGCGCCTTTGCGATAGGCCAGCGTCTGGGGGTCGCGCCGAAAATCGCAGTGCGCGTGAACCCCAGTTTTGACCTCAAAGGTAGCGGTATGAAGATGGGCGGAGGGGCAAAACCCTTTGGCGTCGATGCCGAACGCGTGCCTGCACTGGTGCAGCGTATCCTTTCTGCCGGAGCCGAATGGCGCGGCTTCCATATCTATGCAGGCTCGCAGGCGCTGGATTCAGAGGCGATTATCGCGATGCAGGCACAAACGCTAGCGCTGGCTGCGGAACTGGCAGAGGCGGTCGGGGTGGCCCCGCCAAAGGTCAATCTGGGCGGCGGTTTCGGTATTCCCTATTTCCCCGGCGATACAGCCTTTGATCTGAATGCGGTGGGCGGCGCACTCGGGCAGGCGCTGTCGGCACTACCCGACATCCTGAAGGACACGCATTTCTGCATCGAACTGGGGCGTTATCTGGTCGGTGAAGCGGGTGTCTATCTCTGCCGTGTGGTCGACCGCAAGGTCAGCCATGGCGAGACTTTCCTCGTCACCGATGGCGGCTTGCATCACCAACTGGCGGCGTCGGGCAATTTCGGCACCGTCATCCGCCGCAACTATCCGGTGGCGATAGCGACGCGTTTTGATGCGCCAGCAGACGAAGTACAATCAGTGGTTGGATGCCTGTGCACACCGCTCGACCGGCTGTCCGACAGCGCCTTGCTGCCGCATGCAGAGGTCGGCAATCTGGTCGCGATTTTCTGTGCCGGGGCATATGGTGCAAGCGCGAGCCCGGCCAATTTCCTTGGCCAGGGTGCTGCGTTGGAGATGCTGGTTTAGAAAAACATACATCGTCATCCCGAACTTGTTTCGGGATAACAAGTGGCGGTTCGTTATCCTGAAACAAGTTCAGGATGACGAAAACAGTGGATCAACCGACTTTGGTTTCGGCGCCCAAAATCAGCGGGTCAGTCTTGCTGATGTCGATGGTTGCTTTGCCGATATTGGGCACATGGCTGCCGCGGTGCTTGAACTTGCCTTCGACCATGCCGCCGGGGGCGATGGTCAGGCTTTGATAGACGACATCGCCCGAAATGCGTGCGCTTGCCTCAATGACAAGGTCGCCAGCTTCAATCGAACCGTCGACCTTGCCCGACAGGCGCGCGGTTTCAGCGACAACCTTGCCGCTGATCACACTGCCTTCGCCCTGAACGAGCGAACCGCAGGTGACATCACCGTTGATTTTTCCGTCGATATGCAGATCGACCTTGGCCGAGAGATTGCCGGTGATTTCGACATCCGATGCAATCACCGAAAATGTATGTCCGCCCCCACGCACGCTGTTACGCCCCTGCGGTGCCGCGACCGGCGCGGTTTCCGGCGACGGCTTGGATTTCGAGAACATCGGGATTGGCCTCCAGGAATTTGAGCGGGTTGATAGCTGACCCGTTGATACGCACTTCAAAGTGCAAATGCGAGCCGGTTGAACGGCCGGTTGAACCCATGCGACCGATCTGGACGCCGCGTTTGACATCCGCGCCCAGCGCAGCGGTAAAGCTGCTCATATGGGCATAGCGGGTGACTAGGCCGTTGGCATGGGTGATTTCGATGCAGTTGCCATATCCACCCTGCCATCCGGCGAAGGTAACTTTGCCGTCTGCAGCGGCTAGGATCGGGGTGCCGACCGGGCCTTTGAAATCAAGGCCGGCATGCATCGCGCCACCGCCGGTGAACGGGTCAGAGCGATAGCCAAAGCCGCTCGACATCAGGCCGACCGCGGCGGGCATGCTGGTGGGGATGCCCGCCAGCGCCATTTCCATCGCCTCCATCCGCTCCAGCGCGGTCAGCATGCGGGTGAAGCGCGGGTCGCGAACCTGTTTCTGCTTCTTGCCGAAAAAGGGAATGAAGGGGCCGCCCATGCCTTGCTTGGCTTCGCGGGCGAGTTGATCCGGATTGAGGCCGAACTGGCGGATGGCGCTTTCGGCCTTTTGCGACCGTGCAACGGCAATCTGCGTCATGCGTTCGGCAAAGGCGATCTGGCGGGCTTCGAGCTGTGCAAGCTGTGCGGCTTCGGGAACGGCAAGGCCAATCTTCTTCGCTGTTTCGGCGGCTTCGCCTTGCGCGGGCGCGGCGGCTTCAGCGGCGGGCATATCACCAAAATGCTCTTCAAAGGCGCTTTCCATGACTTTCTGGCGCGCTTCAAGGTCGCTTGCCACCGCTTCCATATCGTTGCGGTATTTGGCGACGCGTTCTTCGGCGGTTTCGATCTTTTCCTGCTTGGCAGTGAGCATCATGCGTTCAGCCGACACGCTGACCTGGTTGATCATCATGCCGAGCGTGACCACCAGCCACAGACCAACAACGCCCGCAATCGCTCCCGCGACCCGGCGCTGCAATTTTGCACTGATTTTGATGAACCGGACTTGCCCGTTCGACCGCATGAAAAATTCACGATCAACGAACCATCCGGCCACCCGGTTTTTCCAACCGGTGAACTTGGCCATTTGCGACACGACCCACCCCGTTTTTATTTGCTGGCGGGCGCTTAGCAGAGCGAATTGAAGCTGACGAATCGCTTTATCACGACTCGTGCCGAGTCGGTGGAGTCATGCGGTGAGTTGTGAGCATTTACATGAAATCGGCTGCGGAGGCGTGCTGAAGGATCGGCACGGCTAATGTAAAGCAGCGCAAAATAGTTGATTTTACAATGCTATAGCGCGAATCGACGCGCAGAGTGCGGATTTTCCGCAAAAATGCGCGATTCAGCGGCTTTCGCTTCGAAGCCCGCCGCTTTAGGAGGTGAAGCGATGAGTGAAGATACCAACCGGATTGTCGCAGAGATGACGGCCAAGGCGCGCGCCGCTGCGCGGACTGTTGCGCGTGCCACCGATCGGCAGAAGTCCGATGCTCTGCTGGCAGCGGCGAAGGCTATGCGCGAAGCTGCGCCAGCCATATTGGCGGCCAATGTGCAGGACATGGAGGCGGGTGCGGCCAATGGTCTTTCTGCCGCAATGCTCGATCGATTGAAGCTTGATGAAGGGCGACTTGAAGGCGTGGCGTCGGCGGTCGAGCAGGTGGCGCATCTTGCCGATCCGGTCGGGCAAGTCATCGACCGCAGCGAACGACCCAACGGGCTTGTGATGGAACGGGTGCGTGTTCCTGTGGGCGTGCTCGCAATCATCTACGAAAGCCGCCCCAATGTGACCGCCGACGCAGCTGCGCTTGGGCTGCGCTCAGGCAATGCCGTGATCCTGCGCGGCGGCAGCGAAGCGGTGCACAGCAACCGTGCGATCCATGCGGCGATGGTTGAAGGCATTGTCAAAGCGGGTCTTCCTGCCGATGCGGTTCAGCTGGTTCCAACGCAGGACCGTGCGGCTGTCGGCGCCCTTTTGAAGGCGCAGGGGCAGATTGACATGGTGATCCCGCGCGGCGGCAAATCGCTGGTGGCGCGCGTGCAGGATGAGGCGCGCGTCCCCGTGCTCGCGCATCTCGATGGCATCTGCCACACTTATGTTCATGCCAAGGCCGACCCGGCGATGGCGGAGGCGATAGCGGTCAACGCCAAGATGCGCCGCACCGGCATTTGCGGCTCGACAGAAACAGTGCTGATCGATCAGGATTATCCCGAACCTGCGCGCCTGATCGGCGCGCTGCTCGATGCCGGATGCGAAGTCCGGGCCGATGATATGTTGATGGAACTCGATGCGCGTACCGTGCCGGTTGGTGAAGAGGATTGGGGAACGGAATATCTCGACGCCATTGTATCGGCAAAGATGGTGTCGGGCGTTGACGAAGCCATCGAACATATTGCCCGCTATGGCTCGCAGCATACCGAAAGCATCATCACCAATGACGATGCCGCTGCCGCAGATTTCCTATCTGGCGTGGACAGCGCGATCGTAATGCACAATGCCTCGACCCAATATGCCGATGGCGGTGAATTCGGGCTTGGTGCGGAAATCGGCATTGCCACCGGTAGGCTGCACGCTCGCGGTCCCGTCGCGCTCGAAGGGCTGACCACCTATAAATGGCTAGTCCACGGCTCGGGACAGACGCGTCCTTGATTCACTTGTATACAAATGATACAAGAGAGACATGAGCAACAACAACGTCATTTCCGCCCGTGTCAGCGATGAAGTGCTGGCAATGATCGACCGCTTGGCTGAATCGCGAGAGCGCAGTCGCGCATGGATTGTCGCGAAGCTGGTCGAGGGCGCTGCCGCCAAACAGATCGAGATGGACGATTTCGTTCAGGTGGGCATTGACGACATCGAGCGTGGAGATTTCTACACGCAGGAAGAGATGGAGGCATGGGTGGCTACACTGAAGCAATCGCGTAAGAAAGCTGCGTGAAACCCATCAAATGGTCAAAACAGGCGCGTCGGGATATCGAACGCATCGCCGATTTTATGCCCAGTGAGATCTATCCCGAAATCGCGGCAGGGATAGTGGCTGCAGCTCGATTTGTTGCTGCCACCCCCAAAGCCGGTCCGTTGGTTGGCAAAGGCGTTGATCGCAAATGGCAGGTCAAGCGCTTTCCTTTTTTGTTGATCTACAGGTCGACGTCGCAAGACATATGGATTTCGCGCGTCATCCATGTGCGATCTGACTGGCAGCAGTTTTTGTGACCCTCACCGGCCTTCTCGGCGGATCGTTTAACCCAGCGCATGGCGGGCACCGTTCGATCAGCCTGTTCGCGCTCGACGCGCTTGATCTCGCTGAAATCTGGTGGCTGGTTTCCCCGGGAAACCCGCTAAAGGCCAATGCGAAAGACATGGCCTCGCACAAGGCACGGCTTGCTTCGGCCAAAAAAATGGCCCGCCGCGCGCCGATCCGCGCCACCGCGATCGAGGCGCAAATGGGCACGCGTTACACGATTGATACGCTGCGCAAGCTGGTTCGTCGCTATCCGAAGCGGCGTTTCATCTGGATCATGGGCGCCGATAATGTGGCAAATTTCACACGCTGGCGCCGCTGGCGCGATGTCGCCCGTTTAATGCCGATTGCGGTTATCGCCCGTCCGGGCTATGAGATGCATGCTGTTGCGGGCCCCGCAATGGCCTGGCTCAGGCGGTATGTCCGGCGTCCGGACCAGCGGCTTAATTGGACGATGTGGAGCACACCGGCGCTTGTATTCCTGCGCTTTCGCCCCGATCCACGCTCGGCCACGGCGGTTCGCCAGGCCAACCCTCTTTGGCATCGCGACTATGACGGAAAGCGCGTCATCGACGGCGTTACCCACAATGTTTTGTATTAAGGAGCAATTTTGATAGAACTCGCTACAGTCCCCGGCGGCAAGGCCGCTAAAAAGGGACCTGTCCTGCAGCCTGACGAACTGCACAAACTCATCCTCCAGTCGCTCGACGACGATCAGGCGCAAGAGGTCGTTTCCATCCCGCTTCAAGGCAAGAGCAGCATCGCCGACTATATGGTCGTGGCGAGTGGCCGTTCGAGTCGACAAGTGGCTTCGATGGCGCAAAAACTGGTCGAGCGCATCAAGCAGGCCGGACGTCATGCCCGTGTCGAAGGTTTGCCGACGGCCGATTGGGTGCTGATCGACGCTGAGGATGTGGTCGTGCACCTGTTCCGGCCCGAAGTGCGCAGCTTCTACAACCTTGAACGGATGTGGGGCTTCGGCGACGCACCAGAGGCACTGAATGCCTGATTAAATAGGGACAGTCCCTATTTATGGAGAAGGGACCGCCATGCGGCTGCACATTATCGCGCGCGGCAAGATCAGGCGCTCCCCCGAAAGCGAACTTGCCGACCGCTATCTGAAGCGCCTCACATGGCCGCACAAACTCACAGAATTGCCCGATCGCGGCGGTAACGTGCCACCTGCAGAACGGGGCAGCCGAACCGTGCTGCTCGATGAAAAGGGCGACCATCTTTCCTCAATGGACCTCGCCAAATTGATCGAACGCTGGCGCGACGATGGCGTTTCCGAAGTGCGATTTTGCCTCGGTGCCGCAGACGGTTTTGATGATGCTGATCGCGCCGCTGCCGACAAACTCATCGCCTTTGGCCGTGCGACCTGGCCCCATATGATGGCGCGGGCGATGTTGGCCGAACAGCTCTATCGGGCCACTTCTATCCTTGCCAATCACCCCTATCATCGCGAAGGATAGGCTGATGCGGGGTCAAGCGCGATATTTCGGATTGTCAGTGGCAGGCGTTGCGCTTTTGTCCGCTGCCGCAGCGGGGCAAAGCGATGTCGCGGCACTGCGTGCCGCCAAAGAACGCGCCACCGCTGCTTCCGAACGGAGCGAGTTTCTGAGACAGGAAGCTGCCAGTGCCGAAGCGACCGCAGACCGCTTTGTTGCCCGCCGTGCTGCGCTGGCTGCTGAAATAGATACGGCAAATGCTGAAATTGCCGCCGCGCGCGCTCGGATTGCCATCATTGCCCGCCGGCAAAAGGAACAGGCGGCTTTGCTGGGCGGGGCCAGCGCGCCGCTGATGCGGCTCAACGCCCTGCTCCAATCGATTACGCGCCAGCCTGTATCGCTGCTGCTCGCCCAGCCGGGGGATCGGCGTGACTATATCCATCTGCGCGCGACAATGTCGGCTATCGAACCCGTCGTCGCGCGGCGCACGTCCGCACTACGTCAGCAAATGGCGCTGCAGCGTGAATTGGGCGCGCAGGAACGCACCGCTATCCGTTCGCTGGCTGCCGCACGAACCAATCTCAATCAACGACGGCAATCGCTGGTTGCGCTGGAAAGCGGAACGCGGGGGCGCGCGCTTTCCCTCAATGCCGACGCAGCCTTGGAATTTGAGCGTGCAATTGGTGAAGGCGAACGTGCGCGCGATCTGGTGGAGCGCATTGATGCGGATCGCGAAAGTGGCCAGACCGCCGCCTTGCTTGCCTCATATGATGGCCCGTTGCCGCGCAGGTCTGGCAACATGGCCCCAAAGCCGAAGCAGAGCGCCTATATCCTACCGGTGCGCGGGCAAATATTGTCTGGTTTTGGCGAATTAAACCCCACCGGCTATCGAGAGCGGGGCCTAAGGCTGAGCGTTGCCGAAAATGCCGCATTGGTTGCACCCGCCGATGGCATCGTGACCTTTGCCGGCCGGTATCGCAGCTTTGGCAATATCATCATCATCGAACATGGCGGAGGCTGGTCGAGCCTGATCACCAATGTCGAACGCCTCGGCGTTGAAAAAGGTGTGCGTGTCCGGCAGGGCAGCAACATCGGGCAGGCGGGTAGCGAAGCGCCTGAAATCATGATTGAACTCCGACGCAATGGCCGGATTGTCGATATCGCCGCGCTGATCGGCTGATGCCGCTCGTCGGCCTCTGGACCACTTTCGTGGTAAACAGGCTTTCACCATCGGCTTCAATCACGATATAGCTGGAAAATTACGCGATCAGACTCGAAGGCGAATGCGCTTATGTACAGGAAAACGCTCGCAACTGGCATCACTGCCTTTGTCATTGGCGCTTTGGCGACGACCTCGCTGACCGCCCAGCAGCGCAAGGATGATCCGCTGCGCGATATGGACGAGTTCATCGCAGTTTATAAAAAGGTGCGCGCCAACTATGTCGACAAGGTCGATGACGAGCAGCTGATGAAGGGCGCGATCCAGGGGATGCTCAACACCCTGGATCCGCACAGCGCATTCCTTGATGAAAGCAATTTCCGCGATCTGCAGACCCAGATCGAAGGCGAATATGGCGGCCTCGGTCTGTCGGTGACGCAGGAGGACGGTGCCGTAAAGGTCATCGCCCCGACCGCCGACACCCCGGCTGACAAGGCGGGGATCAAGGCGGGCGACTATATCACCCATCTCGATGGCGAACTGATTGTCGGCGATTCGATTGACGATGCGGTAAACCGTATGCGCGGCGCGCCCGGTACATCGATCAAGCTCACCATTTTCCGTCCCGGTCGAGACGAACCGTTCGATCTGACGCTGACCCGCGCAGTCATCGACCTGAAACCGGTCAAGTGGGAGGTCAAAGACAAGATTGGCGTCATCACCATCACCGGATTCTCGGAAGAAACCGGCGAAGATGTGGTCGCCGCAATCAAGGGCATAGAGCGCCAATTGGGCACGAAACCGCAAGGCTATATTGTTGACCTTCGTTCCAACCCTGGCGGGATTTTGGAAGAAGCCGTCAAGGTCTCCGACGCCTTTCTCGACAAGGGCGAAATTGTTTCCGAACGGGGTCGTGACAAGGTCGTGGTCAGCCGCTGGTTTGCCGAACAGGCAATCAAGGGCGACGTGACAGGCGGAAAACCAGTGATTGTGCTGGTTGACGCGGGCTCTGCCTCTGCCTCTGAGATCGTCGCCGGCGCGTTGCAAGACCATCGCCGCGCGCTCGTTATGGGTGAACGCAGCTTTGGCAAAGGATCGGTGCAGAACGTGCTGCCATTGTCGCGTGAAACCGGCCTGCGTCTGACCGTTGCCCGTTATCATTTGCCATCGGGCCGTTCGGTGCAGGAAGGTGGCGTGAAGCCGGATGTCGCGGTGCCGCAGATTTCCGACCCCGATTACCGCAAGCGTGTCGCCGTTCGCGAATCGGATTTGCGTCGCCATCTGGTCAATGAAAATCTGGCTGACGACAAGAGCCTCGAAACCGACGGCAAGGATGATCCGCGGTTTGCCATGTCAGCTGAAGAACTGAAAAAGCAGGGCATTGAGGATTTCCAACTGCATTATGCGATGCAGACGCTCGAACGTCTGGGAACGAAAGGCGCTCGCCTTGCAAACACCCAAGCCAAGGCAGGCAAGCGGAATTAGGATATCCGTCTTCCTTGCAACTCGAATGTCGTCACCTCCGCGAAGGCGGGGGTCCATCACCGTCCGTTGAAATTTGGACAGCAGGTGATGGATTGTTCTCCGATCACTTCGTTCCCCGCCTTCGCGGGAATGATGATTTCATTTCATAAAATCTTGGTCTAATCACCAACCCATGACCGGTTTCGATCGTGCGCGCTGGTTGGCGCTTCTCCTTCCGTTCGGGCTCCTCGCCGGGGCTTACGCCTCGCAATATATTGGCGGGCTTTATCCGTGCGAGATGTGCTGGTGGCAGCGCTGGCCGCACTTTGCGGCGCTTCCTTTGGCGCTCGGCGCGTTTGTGCTGGCTGGCGAAAATAAACGCCGTACCTTCACGATCCTGGCAGCGCTTGCCATCCTGACCAGCGGCCTCATCGGTGGTTTTCATGCCGGGGTCGAATATGGCTGGTGGGAAGGCATAACCACCTGCTCGTCGACTGTAACCGCAGAGAGCGGCAAGGATGTGCTCGATGCCATATTGGATGCGCCGCTGATTCGCTGTGATATCGCACCCTGGACCTTGTTCGGTATCTCGCTGGCCGGGTTTAACTTCCTGATTTCGACATTTGGTGCGCTCGCGATTCTTGCGATGTTGCGTCGTGGAGCAAAGTCATGATTGCCAATCAGGCCTCGGCAAAAGCCAGCATGATTCGTGTCGATCAAGCGGGCGAATATGGCGCCACGCGCATCTATGCAGGCCAGCTAGCTATGCTGGGGGATCGGCACCCAGCGGGGCGCAGCATCGCACATATGGCCGAGCAGGAACGCCGCCATCTTGACGCGTTCGACAGGTTGATGGCCGAACGCGGCGTGCGCCCGACAGCACTGCAACCCTTTTGGAATGTCGCAGGTTTCGCATTGGGTGCGGTTACCGCTGCAATAGGGCCCGAAGCCGCCATGGCTTGCACCGTTGCGGTCGAAACCGAAATCGACGCCCATTATCGCGAGCAGCTTGCCGAATTGGGAGAGAGCGATCCGTCGCTTTCCGCCATGATTGAGGAATTCCGTCAGGAAGAGGTTGAACATAAAGAAACGGCGCTGGCTGCCGGGGCTGAGCAGGCCCCTGCCTATCCGTTGATGAGTGCTGCAATTCGCCTTGGCTGCCGCGCGGCGATTGCCCTTTCCAAGCGAATTTGACCGCCATCAATGCAGCGCTGAATTTCATTTGCCATTCATACAGCACCGCCTAAGCCGAAGACCAGAATCTGGAGTAACCCGATGACCAATCGTACAGCCCTCTTATTTGGTGCCGCATGTGCACTCATGGCAGCCCCGGCTTTTGCGCAAGAGGCGGATGCACCAGCCGCCGCACCCGACGCCGAAAAGATCAACATGGTCATTGTCTACGGTGAAGACGAATGTGCTCCGAGCACGGATGATCAGATCAATGTCTGCGCAAGGCTATCCGAATCGGATCGCTACCGCATCCCGACCCAGCTGCGCGACGACCCAAATGACCCGAGCAAGGAAGCCTGGACCAACCGTGTTCTGGCCTATGAATATGTCGGTCGTGAAGGCACGATGAGCTGCAGCGCCTCCGGTGCCGGGGGCTTTACCGGCTGCGGGTTGAAGCAAATCGATGCCGCCTATGCGGAGAAAAAGGAAGATCCGGGCCTGACTTTCGGTCGAATGATTGCGGCCGAGCGCAAGAAACGCCTCGACACTATTGATGCCGAAGCTGCGCTTGTCGAAGAGCGCGTCAAGCAGTTTGAAAAAGAGCGGGCAGAACGCGAGGCGCGGATGGCAGGCGAAACGCAAGAGGCGGAAAACCCGGACGCCGCGCTGCCCCAGCCCGAATAAAGGCTGCTACTCGGTCAACAAACCGCGCATGATCAGTGCGATGGTATGCTCGCGATAGGCGTCGCGCATCTCGGGCGAAATGTCATGCTGATCATAGCAATGGCGTAAAACCAGCCGTGCCGAGAAAAAGCGGTCAGCTGCACCCGTGACCGAGAAATAGAAAAGCTGCGGGTCGACCGGACGGAATTTGCCCGCCTTCACGCCTTCTTCGATGAGCACATCATAAGCGGCTGACAGCGGCTTCAGGTAGCGTTCGGCAATCCGTGCAGCCTCAATCGGCGCGGCATCACGCACCATGCGCATCATCAGGCGGTTGAGATAGGGGAAGGTGTAATAGGTGTCGATTACGCCGCTGATGTGCCGGCGGAGCTTCTCCTCTGGCGGCATGTCTTTTGCTACCAGCGCGTTGAGTTCGATCACAATCTTGCCCATGTCGCGATCAAGCAGCGCCAGCATCAGGCCGTTTTTGTTGCCGAAATAATATTTGACCAGCGCGCTGTTCAGCCCGGCACGTAAGGACAATTCAGACAGCGAAAGATCGATGGTATCGCCTTCGCGCATGATTTCACTTGCTGCTTCAAGCAGTTGCTCGCGTGCGCCGCTTTGCGTCTCATTGGCGCTGGCTAGTTTCTGACCGTTTGTCGCCACGGCTTTACTCCCCCGGGGATGTGAGGTCGGGACTAATGTCCCGACCCCTTAATCAATCATTTATATACCGGTTCTTCCCACCAAGGAAAGAAGTCTGGCATATCTGTGGATACTTTGTCCGGATAATTGGGCGCGCGCTTTTCGAGGAAGCTGGCAATGCCCTCTTTGGCATCGCCGGAGCGAGAGCGGCGATAGATGGCGCGGCTGTCGATCTTATGTGCTTCCATCGGGTGCGGCTGGGCGGCGTTGCGCCACAGCATGTGGCGGGTGAGCGCGACCGAGACCGGTGCGGTGTTGTCCGCTATTTCGCGGGCCAGCTTGCGGGCCTCGGCGAGCAGTTCATCTGCCGGATGCACCGAGCGGACGAGACCGCCCTTCAACGCCTCTTGTGCATCGAAAATGCGGCCGGTGTAGCACCATTCCAGTGCCTGTTGTGGGCCGACCAGACGCGGCAGGAACCAGCTTGAGGCAGCCTCGGGCACGATGCCGCGACGGGCGAAGACAAAACCGAAACGAGCGGTTTCACTGGCAAGGCGGATGTCCATGGCAAGCTGCATGGTAACGCCGATGCCTACGGCTGCGCCATTGACGGCGGCGATCACCGGTTTCTTGCACTGGTAAATGCGCAGGGTCAGCAAACCGCCGCCATCGCGCACGCGGGCATCAGAGAGGTCGCTAACGGCTTCGCCACTGGCAAAGACATGCTTGCCATCATCAGGCGTCAGGTCGGCCCCGGCGCAAAAGGCGCGGTCGCCATGGCCGGTCACGATCACGGCGCGGATAGTGTCGTCAGCATCGATTTCGTCAAAGGCCGAAATCATCTCGTTCATCATCGTAGCTGTGAAGGCATTCATCTTGTCGGGCCGGTGTAGCGTGATCGTCGCCACGCCGTTCTCGACCTCGTATAAAATCTGCGTGTAATTGCTCATTCGGACATCCTCTTGGAAAAAAGAAACCCCCCTCGCAGCGCGAGAGGGGTGTCATGGAAAGCAGGCCTGTCGGCTGCTTTCGAAACTCCCGCATGCGGGAGCAATTGGTAAATCAACGCGGGGCCATGCGGATGGCGCCGTCGAGACGGACGTCTTCGCCGTTGAAATAGCCATTCTCGATCATCAACATGGCGAGAGCGGCATATTCTTCGGGGTTGCCAAGGCGCTTCGGATAAGGAACCGATGCACCGAGAGCGTCCTTCACTGCCTGCGGCGCAGCGGCAAGCAGCGGGGTGTTGAAGATACCCGGCAAGATGGTGTTGACGCGGATGGCTTCGTTCGAAAGGTCGCGTGCGATCGGCAGGGTCATGCCGACAACGCCGGCTTTCGACGCCGAATAGGCTGCTTGACCGATCTGGCCATCTTCAGCCGCAACCGATGCGGTGTTGACGATCGCGCCGCGGTCACCATCGGCCTGCGGGTCGAGGGTGAGCATGCCGGCAGCTGACTTGGCGATACAGCGGAATGTGCCGATCAGGTTGATCTGGATGATCCATTCAAAGGCCGAAACCGGGAAGTGCTTGATCGAGCCATCTTCCTTTGAACGGCTGGCGGTTTTGATCGCGTTTCCGGTGCCCGCGCAGTTGACGAGGATGCGTTCCTGACCGTGCGCTGCACGTGCCTTGGCGAACGCGGCATCGACTTCTTCTTCGCTGGTCACATTGACCTTGCAGAATACGCCGCCGATTTCGGCGGCCATGGCGTTGCCTTTTTCTTCGTTGAGGTCGAAAATCGCAACCTTGACGCCCTTTGCAGCGAGCGAACGTGCAGTTGCGGCACCAAGGCCGGAAGCGCCACCGGTAACGACGGCTGCAACGGATGAATCGAGTATCATATTCTCACTTTCCTCTAAAATTCCGTCATGCTGAACTTGTTTCAGCATCCATCCATCAGTCTCACCCTTTGGGTAAAGAGGCAAAATGGACCCTGAAACAAGTTCAGGGTGACGGCGTTGTGTTAATGCTCAAAGCCGTTCAATGATAGTGACGTTGGCCTGACCGCCGCCTTCGCACATCGTCTGCAGGCCATATTTGCCACCCTTGGCATCAAGCACGCCGAGCAGCGTCGCCATCAGCTTCGTGCCCGAAGCGCCGAGCGGGTGGCCGAGCGCGATTGCGCCGCCATGGACGTTGAGGCGATCATGCGATGCGCCGAGATATTTCAGCCAAGCCAGCGGAACTGGGGCAAATGCCTCGTTCACTTCATAAGCATCGATGTCTTCGATCTTGATGCCAGCTTTCTTCAGCGCCTTTTCGGTGGCGAACAGCGGCTCTTCAAGCATGATGACCGGATCACCAGCGGTGACCGAGATGTGGTGGATGCGCGCACGCGGCGTCAGGCCATGATCCTTGAGCGCCTGTTCCGAAACGATCAGTGCAGCCGAGGCGCCATCGCAAATCTGCGAGCTGGTGGCAGCGGTAATCGAGCCGCCTTCCTGCAGCAGCTTGACGCCTGAAATGCTTTCCATCGTCGCGTCGAAACGGATGCCTTCGTCGACCAGATGCACTTCCTTGCCTTCGGGGGTTTCGAATTCGATGCCGACGATTTCATTTTTGAAATGGCCTGCTTCGGTTGCTGCCTTGGCGCGCTGGTGGCTGGCGAGTGCGAAAGCGTCGAGATCATCCTTGGTGAAGCCATGCTTCTTGACGATCATTTCAGCGCCCGCGAACTGGCTGAACATGATGCCGGGGAATTTCTCTTCGAGGCGCGGTGACTTATAGTTGCCGAGGCCTTCCTTCATGAACAAGGTCGCGACCGAGCCCATCGGCACGCGGGTCATGCTTTCGATGCCGCTGGCAAGCACGATATCCTGCGTGCCCGACATCACGGCCTGGGCTGCAAACATCATTGCCTGCTGCGAAGAACCGCACTGGCGGTCGATGGTGACGGCAGGGATGCTGTCAGGCAGTTTCGAGGCGAGAACGGCGTTGCGGCCGAGGTCCATTGTCTGCTGGCCGCCCTGCGAAACGCAGCCGGTGATGACGTCGTCGATTGCTCTGGTATCGAAATTGTTGCGGTCGGCAATCGCATCGAACACGGCAGCGCCGAGATCGACCGGGTGCACCCCGGCAAGCTTTCCACCGCGCCGCCCACCGGCGGTACGAACGGCATCGACAATATAGGCTGTGGCCATGACAGGACTCCTTGATGTGGTTTAATCGTGCGATTAAACCGAGTCTGCCAAGGGGTCAATGCCTATAGCGAATATAGGTCATGTTCTTCTGTTTGATCAGGCTTTCAAAGCCGCAATCGCTTCCTTTGTGGTCCGCGAATAATTGCCCCAGCGATAGCGATAGGTGCCGATATAGTGCACAAAAGCGGGGCTTTCGGGCATGGGTTCGTCCCAGTGGTTGATGTAACGATCATAGGGCAGTTGCACCGGATCAGGATCATTCGCGACCACCCAGTTCGACGCGACCTGTTCGCTACCCCATTGACGCCAGGTCTTGCCAAGGCGCTCGTCCATCTCCTGCGAAAACCGCGAAACAGTGGCGCGACCATCATCGCTTTTGGCAAAGCCTGCAAAACCGGCACACCCCCGGATATAGCGGCGGCTGTCGGCATCGGGCAGCGACTTCATCGCGGCTTCGGCATGCGCCTGCACATGATCGGTCGTAGGCCCATTCGCATGGAAAATGCGCGAAATCTCCGCCGCACTTTTGAATCCGTGTTGCGCCTCGTCCAGCCCGCCAGCCAGCGTGAAACTGCGGTTGGCATCTATCGCTGCAGCAATTTCGGGAACCGGGCCGGTTGTTACCGTATCCGAATCCAGCTGGATGACGAAATGGTCGTTTCGCCGGTCCAGAATGGACAGTAAGCGTTCCCAGCAATTGTCTTGAGGGCAGGGTGCAGTGTCCACATCGGCCTTCACGATGATTTCCGGATTATCGCAATGCTTGGCCAGAACAGCCTTGTCATCGGTAGTCAGCGTACCGTCGTCGAGCAGCACGATTTTGCCGCGGGGTAAATGGTGATGCAGCGATTTGACCGCTACCAGATAGGGGAGAAGGACCGCAGTGCCGATCATCGAAAACAGGATGAGTCCATCGTCTTGCGCCACGATTGGCGGTGTATCCAATATGCCCTGCACTGCGCGCTCATGCGCCCAGCTTCCAGCTTTTCGGCCTATCGCCGTGAGTATTTCCATCAGGGTCAACCGCTATTCCTTGTGCGTAACTGCCGCACCTAGCGGGTTCTTTAGGCAGAAGCCATTTCGACATGATTAACAATCGCAGGTTTTACACGCGCGGCAATCAGGCTGCCGCCAATAATCAGTGCGGTGCCAATCAAGGTCGCCAACGTGACCGGTTCATCGAAAAATACCCAGCCAAACAGCACTGCCCAGACGAAAGCTGTATACTCGACCGGGATCAGTATTTGCGCCTCGGCCCGCGCATAGGCCCAGCTCATCAACAGAAGTGAGAATATGGCAAGCGATGCGGCGGTCAGCAGCATCGGCAATTTGGCCACCACCAGCGGCGCCAAAAACCAGGGCGCGAACAGCGCCAGCACTGACGCGGTTAGAAGGTTCTGGAAAAAGGCAATCTCGATAGGCCCGGCTGCCTGTGCCTGCTGCCGGGCAAGGATCAGATTATAGGCGAACAGCACGGCGGAAAAGAGCACAGCAAACGCCCCCCAAAGAGCATCGCTCGAATAATGCCCGCTGAATTTCCCGTAAAGGATCACGCCAACCCCTGCGAGGCCAGCTATCGAAGCCAATATAGCCTCTCGCCCGATTTTCTCGCCCAGCATGATAGCCGCCAGATACAAAGCAATTACCGGTGCGATGAAAGATAGGCCGATGGCTTCGGCCAGCGGCAAACGCGCTATCGCCCAGAAAAAGCTGACTGCCATCCCGGCGACGATGATGCTGCGCCACAGATGCAGGCGCAAATTGCTACGTGCAGGCCAGCCTTGGCCGGTCGCTACGAATAACATGCCAGCAATCAAGGTTCCGGCAAGATTGCGCCATAGTACGGCATTGTAAGCACCAACGCTCAGCGACAGATCCTTCATCGCGGCATCCATCAGCGAAAAGGTTCCCACACCTGCTGCGGCTACAGCGAAGGCGATCGCAGGACTTGTGGGGCGCAAGGTCGACATGGGCAACCGCATAGGCATTGCCATGGGCCTTGCCAAGGGTGGCAGGCGCACACTATGTGCAGGGCATTACCATGGACCTCGACCCATTCCCCTGGCTTGATGCGCTGATAATCCTCGCGCTGATCGCCCTCAACGGCGTATTCGCGATGTCCGAGCTGGCCATTGTATCCTCACGCCCGGCCCGGTTGCAGGCGATGGCCGAAGGAGGGAGCAGCGGCGCTGCGGCTGCACTTCATTTGTCAAAAGATCCAGGCAGGTTCCTGTCGACGGTGCAAATCGGTATCACCCTGATTGGCATCATAGCCGGTGCTTATTCGGGCGCGAGCCTTGGCGCACCCACCGGCGAGCGCATTGCCCAGCTTGGCCTGGTCAGCGACAAATGGGCGATGAATATCGGTTTTGGGCTGGTCATCGGTGCTACGACTTTTGCGTCGTTGGTCATCGGCGAACTGGTGCCCAAACAATTCGCGCTGGTAGCACCCGAACGGATTGCGGCGATAGTCGCACGTCCGATGGAATGGCTGGCCCAGATAGCCGCGCCATTTGTCTGGTTGCTCGACAAATCGAGTAGCCTGATTTTCAAACTGCTCGGGCTCAACCGCGACAATCGCGATGCGCTGACGACCGAAGAATTGAAGGTCGTTTTCACCGAGGCGACGCACGCCGGTATCATTGAAGAGCATGAACATAAGGTGATTTCGGGCGTTGTCCGGCTTGCGGATAGACCCGTGCGCGAGGTGATGACGCCGCGGACCGAGGTTGACACAATTGCAGCAGATGCCAGCGCCGAAACGATCCGTGACCGGCTCTTGAACTCGCCGCATACCCGTCTCCCCGTCATGGGGGAGAGCGTCGACGACATTATCGGCGTGGTGCAAGCGCGTGACATTGTGGCTGCGCAAATCGAGGGGCGCCCGCTCGACCTGCGAGCGATGATGCGTAAGGCCGAAATTGTTCCAGACCAGCTGGACGCAATGGATGCACTCGAAATTCTGCGCAAATCGGAAGTGCCGATGTTGCTGGTGCATGACGAATATGGTCATTTTGAAGGTATCGTCACGCCGAATGATCTGCTTGCCGCGATAGCGGGAGAATTTGCGTCCGATCAGGAACAGGGGAGTGCAGCGAACATCGTGACACTCGACGACGGTTCGCTACTGATAGACGGAGGCATGGCCGCAGACGCCATGGCGCAAGCGCTCGATATCCAGCTACCCGATGATCGCGACTATGCGACCGCTGCCGGGCATGTCCTCCATATCCTGCGCCATTTACCCGAAGAGGGTGAGAGCTTTGTCGACAATGGTTGGCATTTTGAGGTGGTCGACATGGACGGCCGCAAGATCGACAAACTACGCGTACAGAGGGTCGTAGGCGCATAAAAAAGGCGGGAGCTCATGGGCACCCGCCTCGTTTTACTCGCTCTTTGCTGGTTCAGCCTTTGCTGATTTCGCTGCCCAATGCGCCATATTTCTTTTCGAAACCGGCAATGTCACCCGCTGTTAACAGCTTGGCCTGATCGACCCAATTATCGCGCTTGATACGACCGGCGAATGCGCCCAATTTTGAATCGATCTCGGCAATATCTGCATCAGACCAGCTGGCAATTTGCGAGAAGCCGGTCACGCCGAGTGTTTTGAGTTGGGCAACCAGCTTTGGCCCGACACCCTTGAGCAGTTCGACATTGTCGGGGATTGAGGGTTTGGCCGCTGGTTTCGGTGCCGGCTTTGCGGCTGGTGCAGCCTTGGCTTTGGGCGTGGCTGATTTGGCCGCTGGCTTGGCCTTGGTAGCGGCAGGTGCAGCTTTTGGTTTCGATGCGGGCGCTGCCTTCGGCTTCGCTTCGACTTTGGCCTTAACAACGACAGCAGCAGCTTTGGGCTTCGGTTCGGCTTTAGCTTTTGCTGCTGCAGCCTTTGGAGCAGCCTTGGCCGGTGTGGGTTTCACCTGAGCTTTGGCTGCCTTCGGGGCAGCGGCTTTGCCAGCCGCCTTTGGCTTTGTTGCAGGCTTGGCTTTCGGTGCAGCAACTTTTGCTGGGGCGGGCGCTTTTTTGGCAGGCTCTGCCTTAGCCTTGGCTGGAGTTTTGGCTTTCGCTTTCACCTTAGCGGCTGGGGCAGCCTTCCCTGCGTCCATAAGCGGCGCAGCTTTGACGGCGGCTGGCTCAGGCTCGGCAACTTTCGGGGCGACTGGTGGAGAGACCGTCTTTGCTGGCGGCTCAATCTTGGCAGCAGGCTTGGTCGGTTCGACGGGCTTGCGCGGCCAGGCGAACCAGATGATGGCGAGAACCGCCGCGACGATCAGCAAAATTACCAAAGCATTAGAACTCACTGGAATTTCCCCTCTGCGTATCAATTTGGACGTACAAACCTCGCGGCGTGCATGCCCGAGCCGGACTGGCGATTCTGGTCAATCTAACTTAACCGGACATGGCAATCTGTCCAGTATTCGCGGTTAACCGCATTATTTGCGGAAAAACTCCAAAGTCTACGCTGTCTTAGCGGACATGCTCGACCAGATATTTGGCGGTTCGCAGGTCGCAGCCCAGTTGCTCGCGTACAAGTTTGATCGCTTCGATTTTGCGTCCATCTGCCCGATACAGCAGCACAAGAGCTTTCAGATCGCCATGCAGTTCGCGGGGTTCGATTGGCTGTGCCGGTTCAATCTGCGGCTTCGGCCGCCGCTTCAAAATCCATGACAGAACGACACCGGCGAACAGCCCGAAGGCGAACGACAGCCAGTCAAATTCGCCGTAACCTGTCATTCGGCGTTGGACCTTTCGCGGGCCACTTCGCGCCAGCCAATGTCGCGACGACAAAAGCCGCTGGGGAAGTCTATGGCGTCGACTGCCGCATAGGCGGCCGCCTGTGCCTCGGTCACCGTGCCTCCTGTTGCCGTCACATTGAGGACGCGGCCACCATTGGCGGTCAAATGATCATCCGCGATGGCCGTTCCCGCATGAAAGACGCGGGCATCACCGACATTGCCAAACTTTATATGCCCGCCCTTTTCAGGTGTTCCGGGATATCCTTTGGCTGCCATTACAACGGTAAGGGCATAGTCCTCGGACAATTCAGGTCTGTCGGCGTTGGCCAGCCCACCATCAGTGGCTGCGGCCAGCAGCAATTCGACCAAGTCGCCTTCGAATCGCATCATCAGCACCTGGCATTCGGGATCGCCAAAACGGCAATTATACTCGATCAGTTTCGGCCCCTCGGAAGTCAGCATCAGGCCGGCGAAGAACACACCGCTATAGGGACGACCATCCCGCGCCATCGCCTTGACCGTGGGATTGATAATGCGCTGCATCACTTCAGCTTCGAGCACATCTGTAAAGACAGGTGCTGGCGAATAGGCTCCCATGCCGCCGGTATTGGGCCCGGTATCACCGTCGCCGACCCTCTTATGATCTTGTGCCGAGCCGAAAGGAACAACATGGGTTCCGTCGCTAATGGCGAAGAAACTCACCTCTTCGCCGGACATGAACTCCTCAATCACCACCTCCGCACCGGCGTCGCCAAAGCCACCCTCGAACATATGCTCGAGGGCGTCGCGGGCTTCGTCAGCGGTTTCAGCGATAATTACGCCCTTTCCCGCAGCGAGCCCATCTGCCTTGATTACTACAGGTAGACCAAAGCGGGCGAGATCTGCGATTGCATCTGCCTTGTCACTATGACGGGCGTAGGCTGCGGTCGGAATATTTTCGCGCGCACACAGGTCTTTGACGAATCCCTTGGATCCTTCAAGGATTGCCGCATTGGCATTGGGCCCAAAGACCTTGATGCCCGCCCCGCGCAGGCTATCCCCCAAACCATCGACCAACGGTGCTTCGGGGCCGACGACGACAAAGGTGATCGCATTTGTCGTGCAAAAGTCGATAATGGCGGCGTGATCGGAAACGTCGATTGCCACCAGTTCCGCAACTTCACCGATTCCGGGGTTGCCGGGGCAGGCAAACAGTTTATCGCAACTCGGCGATTGCGAAAGCCGCCACGCCAGCGCATGTTCGCGACCACCCGAACCGATGAGCAAGATATTCAAGCGATGGACTCCCCATTTCCCGACGAAGAAGGCAATTCGCGGCTGTTAGCCGAGGCTAAGGCTGGCAGCAATGCCCCAGCCTTGTCGGTATCGGAAATTTCGAATGCTTTGAAACGCACCGTTGAAGACCGCTTCGGTCATGTCCGTGTGCGGGGTGAAATTTCGGGCTTTAAGCGCGCCGCATCCGGTCATCTATATTTCAGCCTGAAAGATGCCGATGCCAAACTCGATGGGGTGATGTGGAAGGGAAATGCCGGACGGCTTCCCTTCGCGCCTGAAGACGGCTTGGAAGTGATCGCGACGGGCAAGCTCACCACTTATGCAGGTCGTTCAAGTTATCAGATAGTCGCGGACCGGCTGGAGCTTGCCGGCGAAGGCGCGCTGATGCTGCTCTTTGAAAAGCTCAAGGCGCGCTTGGCGGCAGAGGGATTGTTCGACAGCGCGCGCAAGCGCCCGATCCCTTACCTGCCGCACACTATAGGGATCGTTACGTCGCCGACCGGCGCGGTGATTCGCGACATAATGCACCGGCTGGAAGATCGCTTTCCCAGTCATGTCATCCTGTGGCCGGTGATGGTGCAAGGCGATGGCGCAGCGGCCCAGATTTCGGCGGCTGTGCGCGGTTTTTCGGCGATGCCCAAAGACGGCCCTGTCACCCGCCCCGATTTGCTGATCGTGGCGCGGGGCGGCGGCTCGATCGAGGATCTATGGGCGTTTAACGAGGAGATTGTCATTCGCGCTGTTGCTGAATCCTCGATTCCCGTCATTTCGGCGGTAGGGCATGAAACCGACACCACCCTGTGCGATTATGCGGCCGATTTGCGCGCACCTACACCCAGTGCCGCTGCCGAGATGGCGGTGCCCGTGCGGCTCGACCTGGCAGAGCGCCTGTCGGGTGCGGAGATGCGGCTGACAGGCGGTTTGCGGCGGTTGCTGCAGCGCTCGATGGAGCGGCTCGAAAATCTGCGCAGGTTGATGCCGAATGCCCAAGATATTGTTGCGAGCCGTCAGCAGCGCGCGGATGATTTGAATGAACGGCTCAGACGCGGGCTGGAACGGCGCGCCGATTTGGCAAAGATCGCTTTTGTCGGCGTGGCCACGCGCTTGAATCCCGCCTTGCTATCGCGCCCACTCGACCGGCAGCGTGAAAGATTGGCGGCAGTGCGACTAACAACATCCTCGCTGCAGCGTCGCGTCAATGAGGGGCAATCACGCCTTTCGGGCATCGAAAGGCTGTTGGTGTCGCTCCATCCGGAGGCACCGCTACAACGCGGTTTTGCACGCGTTACATCGGCGGATGGCAAGACGACGATCATGAATAGCGCGCAGGCGCAGGCGGCGGGTCAAGTGCGCATCAACTTCGCCGACGGCACGGTTGCTGCTGAAATATCGGGCGTCGAGAAGCCACGCACACCCGCCACGCCAAAAACCGCCCGACCAAAAGCCGCAGGACAGCAGGACCTGTTTGGCGAAGGTTAATCCGCCGATTTGGCGTGATCCCCGATTTTCGCCCAAGTTCTTGCATATTCCAGCTGGTCGAGCCCGAAGGTGCGGATCGCCGCTGGATAAAAAGGTGCGAACATCCGGGTTACAGGGCCGACCCAGCCGCTGTCGCTAACCACGGCGGCGCGATGGATGAAATTGCGGTGGGAGAGGTGGAAGAGCAGGTCTTTCCACCAGACTTGCGGCTCAACCCAACCAATGTCGCGAACGACTTCGACAACGTTCAATTGCTCATGTGTCTTGAGCAGTTCATCAACTGCATCAACCGCCTGCTGATATTCGTCCCTATGGACCACGCCGTCGACGGTCAGTTCGAGGTAGCCAGCCGTTACGTCTTTTTCGACCTTGAGCATTTCTGCATCCGTGATTGCTGCTTGGACCAAATTGGCCAAGCGGCGGGCCCTGTCATTGACCGCGGTCAAATCGACCAACGTCCCGGCCGTTTCGACCGGGGCAATTGCTTTTGCAGGGCTGTAGGCGCATCATGACCCATCGGGAGAAGGGAGCATCCTTATGCGCAAATGGATTGTCGCCGCCGCACTTGTCGCCATGCCGGTCATGCTCGCCGCCAAGGGGCAACCCAACTGGCTCGCCATAGAAGGGCGCGCAGCGGCGGATATCAAGCAGGATGAGGGTCGAAAGCCGGTTGAGACGCTGCAGTTCCTTGGCCTCAAAAAAGGGATGAAGGCGCTCGATTACATGACGGGCGGCGGCTATTATGCCGAAATCATGGCCAAGGCCGTTGGCCCCAAGGGCAAGGTGACCGCCTGGAATCCTTCAGGCTTTGCAGGCAGCGATCCGGTGAAGGCGAAATGGGCCGATATCGCGGTGCGCGCACCCGCTATCGGCTATGCCACAGGCGCGTTCGACAGTTGGGAGGCGCCCGCCAACAGCTATGATTTCGCGCTGTTCCATCTGGTCTATCATGATCTCTATTGGCAGTCCGAACGCTTCAACGTGCCGAAGACCGATCCCGATGCCGTGCTCAAGCGGTTGTACAAGGCGGTGAAGCCCGGCGGGATTGTTGGCGTGGTCGATCATGTCGGGGCCAAGGGCGATACCCGCGCGACTGTCGATGCAGTGCACCGGATCGATCCCGACACGGTCAAGTCCGATTTCGCGCGGGCGGGGTTCAAGCTGGTTGGCGAAAGCCGGCATCTGCGCATGCCGAACGACGACTATTCGAAAAACGTCTTCGACCCGGCGCTGCGCGGTAAGACCGACCGTTTCGTCTTCAAATTTAAAAAGCCAAAATAAGCCTGTCAGCTTTTCCCGCTTCGCTTCGCCTCTTTCTTCGCGGTCTTGTCAATTTCGGCGAGCAGCCCTGAAGAGAGCGAGAAGCCGGCGGTCTTGGGGGCTGCCTTAGACTGCGAAGCCGATGCAATCCGCACTGGTAGGCGTTCGGGCTTGTCGACCTCCAATATGGCGGGCTTGGCCGATGGGCGCGAAGGCGGTGTTTTGGCGAGCACAGCGGCGAGCGCGGCGCGCGCCTCTTTCTCCTTGCGGGTCTTTCCCGGATAGATGAAGCCGTGCAGCGGCCATTCATTGCCGCCCAGCGCGCTATTGGGGGTGTACCACACACGCACCCGGCTCCAGTCATTGTCCTCCGACACATCGATAACGCGCACATCTTCCTCGATATGCCCGCGCATCCCGTCGATGGTTGACCAGTTGGCATGGCTGATCAGTAATGTGCGCTTGTCGAGTATCTTGCGCACCGCTGCGACATGGCCGAGCCGCATATTGCCATGCGGGCGGAATGCCATCACTGCACCGACCTTTGGCGTGTCGCCGCGTTGGTAGCGCCCTTCCGCCTGCCCCCACCAGGTGTGCGCGTCGCCGAAGATGGTCACGCCGGTCAGCGCACGGGCAAAGGGCACGCATTGCAGCCCTTCGTACAACGCATTGGCCGGGCTGGCGGCAAGGGCCAAAGCGATCAGGGCAGGGGCGAACAAGGACTTGCGCATGACGGGGCAAGTAACCGCGCCATGCTCAAATTGTGGCTAAGCCATAAGGTTAACGGGGCTGTAACACCTTGCTAACTGTCGAACGGTTTAGCGTAGCAGACCCGATGCCCGCTTCCTGCGGGCATAGAAAAACAGCGCAATCGCCACGACCCAGATGAAGATGGTGATGTACATTGCCTCGGGCGGCATGATCTCGCTCGTCTTCACATCCGAAAGCCCGAACTGCCAGATCGAACTGACCAGCAGGCCCAGCAGCGATAGCCCGAAAGCGGTTACCGCATGGCGACTGCGCAATAAGAGTAGCACTGACCCTGCCAGCGCGCCCCATACCCCCAACGCCCACATGGCATCCATCCATGCGGGGAAACTGTCGAAATAGGCGCGCTGTTCCGGCGTAAATGCCGCCAGATACTCCGCATTCCTGGTCTGCGTCATTGTATAATCGAACGCACCAAAGGCATTCCACAAGAGTGACAGCCCGCTGATGATCCAGAAGCTGACAGGTGTTTTGCTGGTTTCGTCCATGACACTTCTCCCCCGAAAAGCATTTAACATAATCGGGAAGCGCCCGGGCAGCAATCGCGTTAATATGCGCGCCAAATCAAATGATATGTTGTAACGTCGAGCGGGATTTGCCATATAGCGACTCAGGAAGGCAGTTTTGTGATCGCATTGCAGGCATATTGGCGCGAGAAGCGTTGGGACGGGCTCGGTCTGAGCCTTGCCGGCCTGTGCCTTGTCCACTGCCTAGCCACTTCTATTATGCTAGCGCTGCTGGCTTCGGCTGGCGGGTTCCTCTTTTCGCCAATCATCCATGAGGCAGGTCTTGGGCTTGCCATCGTTTTTGGTATTTTTGCTTTGGTAAAGGGCATGTTTGAGCATGGCTTCATGCTGCCCGCCGCAATTGGTTCGCTTGGCATTGGCGTGATGTCCGGCGCGCTGACCCTGCCGCATGGCGGGACCGAGATCGTCTATACGATGGTGGGCGTGGCAATATTGGCGCTCGGCCACGACCTTAATTTGCGCGCCTCGCGCTAAAGCCAGCGCGGCCTTGCCCCCGGGGCGGAAAAGGCCTAAATTCGAAAAATGGCGACGCACGCACATCATCATCACGAACATCAGGGGCACGATCTGGCCGATGCCGCGCAAAAGGCGCTGACGGCGGCGGGTGAGCAGTGGACTGACATGCGGGCGGATATTTTTGCCGTACTCGCTACCTTTGACAAGCCGGCCTCCGCCTACGACATTGCAGACCTTGTCTCGCAAAAGCGGGGAAAGCGAGTGGCACCCAACAGTGTCTATCGAATCCTCGACCTGTTTGTGTCGAACAACCTCGCCAGCCGCGTCGAAAGCGCCAACGCCTATCTCGCCAACGCGCATCCCGGTTGCCTGCACGATTGTATCTTCCTGATCTGCGACACTTGCGGCAGCGCGACACATATCGATGACGACAGCCTGACCGGTAACGTCCGCAAAGCCGCCGAGGCGGCAGGGTTCCACGCTGTCCGACCGGTGGTTGAAGTGCGCGGCACCTGCGCCGATTGCGACTAGCCACGCGCTACGGGCGAATAACCCGTTCGACACATCCTCCAAACATCGTTAAAGCTGCCTTGCATGACTGATACACCCGTCACGCCCTTGCTCGACAAGGTCAAGATTCCCGCAGATCTTCGTAAGCTGGAACCTTCCCAACTCCGCCAGTTGGCAGACGAATTGCGTAGTGAGATGATAAGCGCGGTCTCGGTTACTGGCGGGCATCTGGGTGCCGGGCTGGGTGTGGTCGAACTGACCACCGCGATCCATTATGTGTTCAACACTCCTGAAGACCGGCTGGTCTGGGATGTCGGCCACCAATGCTATCCGCACAAGATCCTGACCGGGCGGCGTGACCGCATCCGCACGCTGCGCACCGGTGGCGGGCTGTCGGGCTTCACCAAGCGGACCGAGAGCGAATATGATCCTTTCGGCGCGGCGCACAGCTCGACCTCGATTTCGGCCGCGCTCGGTTTCGCCATTGCCAATAAGCTGAACGACAAGCCGGGCAAGGCTATTGCGGTGATCGGTGATGGCTCGATGTCGGCGGGCATGGCCTATGAGGCGATGAACAATGCGCAGGCCGCGGGTAACCGTCTGGTTGTCATCCTCAACGACAATGACATGTCGATCGCACCGCCGGTGGGCGGGCTTTCGGCCTATCTGGCGCGGCTGGTATCGTCGCGGCCATTCCTATCCCTGCGCGAAGTCGCCAAGCGCATATCGCGCAAATTGCCCGAGCCGCTGCATATCGCGGCGCGCAAGACCGATGAATTTGCCCGCGGAATGGCGATGGGCGGCACGCTGTTCGAGGAACTGGGCTTTTACTATGTCGGTCCGATTGATGGGCACAATCTCGACCATCTCATCCCCGTCCTCGAAAATGTACGCGACGCGGCAGAGGGACCGTGCCTGATCCATGTCGTCACCAAGAAAGGCCACGGCTATGCTCCGGCAGAAGCGGCGGCGGACAAATATCACGGCGTCGTCAAATTTGACGTCGTCACCGGCAAGCAGGACAAGGGGCCCGGTGGCGGCCCGCCGGCCTACCAGAATGTCTTCGGCGAAACGCTCGCCAAGCTGGCCGAAACCGACGACCGCATTGTCGCCATCACGGCTGCGATGCCGACTGGCACCGGCGTCGACAAATTCGCGCAGGCGCACCCGACCCGCTCCTTTGACGTTGGCATTGCCGAACAACACGCTGTAACCTTTGCCGCGGGCTTGGCCGCGCAGGGGATGCGGCCCTTCTGCGCCATCTATTCGACCTTCCTGCAGCGCGCTTATGATCAGGTGGTGCACGATGTTTGCATCCAGAACCTGCCGGTGCGCTTTGCGATCGACCGTGCCGGTCTGGTCGGGGCCGATGGCAGCACCCATGCCGGTTCGTTCGATGTCACCTATCTGGCGACACTGCCCAATATGGTGGTGATGGCTGCCGCCGATGAGGCGGAATTGGTGCATATGACCTATACCGCCGCTTGCCATGACAGCGGCCCGATCGCCTTCCGCTATCCGCGCGGCAATGGCACCGGTGTACCTCTGCCCGAAGTGCCGCAACGGCTGGAAATCGGCAAGGGCCGAGTGGTGCGTGAAGGCAAGACCGTTGCGATCCTCTCGCTCGGCACGCGTCTAGCAGAAGCCCTGAAGGCCGCCGACACGCTCGATGCCAAGGGCCTATCAACTACGGTCGCCGACCTGCGCTTTGCCAAGCCATTGGATGAAGACCTGATCCGCCGCCTGATGGCGACGCATGAGGTGGTTGTAACCGTCGAGGAAGCCTCGATCGGCGGCCTGGGCGCGCATGTGCTGACGCTGGCGAGTGACTTGGGCCTCACCGATGCGGGCCTGAAAATCCGCACGATGCGGCTGCCCGATGCCTTTCAGGAGCATGACAATCCGCAGAAACAATATGACGAAGCAGGCCTCAACGCACCGCAGATCGTCGACACCGTGCTGAAGGCACTGCGCCACAACAGCGCAGGTGTGGAGGAAGCCGGGGTCAGGGCCTGACCGGCATGGTGCACGACGTTTCGGCTTTGCTCGAGCGTGAAAAAGACGTGCTGCGGCTGTTACTCGTAGGGCATGACGCGAAAAGCATCGCGCGTCATCTCGACCTATCGACCCATGTGGTGAATGAGCGTTTGCGCGATGCGCGGCGCAAACTCGGCGTGGGTAGCAGTCGCGAAGCCGCGCGACTGCTGGCGCTGGCCGAAGCAGACATTCCCAAAAATTTTGGGAACAAGGAATTTGGATATCCCAATCCAGCCGAAGCGGCGACTGATGCGAAAGCGCAAGCTGGTCAAACGCTTGCGCAAACAGGCGTCAACAAAGGGATTCTCGTCATGATAATTTCAGCAACTCTGCTCGCCAGCGCGGCTTTTCTCTTTTCGATGAACAGCGCAGCGCCGACTGGCTCTGCTGCTACCGTTGTTTCAACCTATCCGGTCAACGGATCACAAATCAAACCGGGTCCGTACAAGCTGACCGTCCGCTTCGATCGGCCAATGGCCCCCGACAGCTTCAGTTTCGTGCAGGTAGATCGGGCGACCTATCCTGAATGCAGCGGAAAACCGGAACAATCGACAGATGGAAAAAGCTACACACTCAATTGTATCGCGCGCGCCGGAAAGCGGCACGAGGTCTGGTTCAATCGCAAACCCTATATGAATTTCCGAAGCAAGGCGGACGTCCAGCCAGCAAAACCCTATCGCCTGCGATTTTCCGTGAAACCCTGACAGGGGGTTACTCCGGAACAGCTGCCTGCGCGCTTTGCCCATCACCCTCAGGGGCGGCGATGATGTCGCGGGTGACGGCACCCTTGTTCACTGTCGTGGTTTCGGGGTCGCCCACGGTCGAGCGGATGCCCATTTCGCCAGTGCCTGCTGCGGCCACAACCGCGCGTTCGCCCGCCGAGCGCGAGGCATCGCCGCCGAACATGGCTTCAAGCACCTGTTCAGGAGTGTTGCCATCCTGAGCGCGGGGGACGCCGACTTGCGAAGGCACCAAAGGATAATCGGGCGGCACGACCAGCGGCGCGACGCGGCTGGTTGCCGGGCCTTTTGTGGCATCGTCGCCGCGAATGTCCCAATCATAGAGCGCCTGATAGGCACCGCCGACCGACTGGCAGCCTGAAAGCGCGAGCAGCATCGCAGAAGCGCTGGCGGCAAGGACGAGATTTTTCTTCATGGCTCTATTCGGTCCTTACTGTTTGGGGGCGCCGAACATGGCGTCGAGCATCGCCTGCTTGCTATCGCCTTCCTGCGGGCGGCCTGCACCCGGCTGCGGCGTGGGCAGCGTCGACAGATCGGCAGGAACGGCGAGGGGAGCGGCACGGCCGACGGCAAATTCGTCAGGACGTTCACGGTCGAACACGCTGGTAGAACCACAGGCCGAAAGCGTCGAAAACGCCAACAGGCTGGCTGATGTAATGATGAACTTCCGCGTCATGGTCACTCCGCTATCCCGTTCCCGCTTGACGCGGGATGAACGTCATCCCTTTCGCGTATCAGGAACGCGCGGGCAAGCAATATCAGCACGCCGATGGTGATGCAGGCATCGGCCAGGTTGAAAATCCAGAACGGGCGGAAGCTGCCGAAATGCAGGTCGGCATAGTCGACGACATAGCCATAGCGCACCCTGTCAACGATATTACCCAGCGCTCCGCCCAGCACCATCGCCAGCGCAAGGACATCGCCGCGCAGTTTCTCGCGCCACATCCAGATGGCCACGACACCCGCGATCAGTGCGGTGAGCGCGACGAGCAACCAGCGTTGTGCATCGCTGTTCGCCTCAAGAAAGCCCATCGATACGCCGCGATTTTCGGCCCAGGTCAGGTCGAAGAAGGAGACGATATGGATCTGCCTCCGGCTCTGCAGCGCCAGCGGGCCGATCATGATGAACTTCACCGCCTGATCGGAGATGAACAGGAAGCTGGCGAGCATCAGGCCCTGCAGGCGGTATTTGGGATTGGTCATGGGAGTCCTTTACCCCTTAATTTCCTCATCCTGAACTTGTTTCAGCACAACGAGCCACCGCCGCTTGTTATCCTGAAACAAGTTCAGGATGACGATAGAATTAGATGTCGCTTCACCCATTCAGCACTGTATCGCAGCGCCCGCACAAGGCACCGTCTTCGGTAACTTCGGGCAAATGCCGCCAGCAACGGCCGCATTTGTGGTGATTGGTTTTGGTGATGCTAATCGGACCGTTGAAATCACTCTCCGGTTCACTGAGCGTCACTCGCGCCGTAATACAGACTTCGGCCCAATCGATCCCATCATACTGGCCCTCAAATGCAGTATGCATGGGCATATCGACTTCAGCTTCTAAACTCGTGCCGACAGTTTTTACCCGTCTTAGCGGTTCAATTGCTTCGTTTATCCCATTGCGGATGATGCGGATCGTCTTCCACTTCTCCAACAACTCGTCGCCCCGCACTTGATGCGGGGCTTGGCTTTCACCGTTGACTGTTGAGCCTAACCCCGTGTCAAGCACGGGGTGACGAAGTGCGGGGAGGACGGGCCATTCCAGCAAATGCACGCTGGCTGCATCGGGATAGCGCGACTGCCAAACTTCCTCCGCCGTAAACACCAGCACCGGCGCGGCATAGCGGACCATCGCGTGGAACAAGATATCGAGCACGGTGCGATAGCTGCGGCGCTTCAGGCTATCGGGCGCGTCGCAATAGAGGCAGTCCTTGCGGATATCGAAGAAGAAGGCCGACAGGTCGTTATTGGCGAAATCGCTCAGCAAGCGGACATAAGTGTTATAGTCGAAATCTTCGACTGCCTGTTTCAGCTTCGCATCCATATCCGCGAGCAGGTGGAGCACATAGCGCTCCAGCTCGGGCATATCCGCGACGTCGGCAACGCGCTCTTCCTCGCTGAACCCGTCGAGCGCGCCCAACAGATAGCGGAAAGTGTTGCGCAGCTTGCGATACTGGTCCGCCACACCTTTCAGGATTTCATCGCCGATGCGGTGATCTTCGGTGAAATCGACCGACAGCGCCCAGAGGCGGATGATGTCTGCGCCGTTGGTTTCCATCACCTTCAGCGGGTCGACGGTGTTGCCCACCGATTTCGACATTTTGAGGCCCTTGGCATCCATAGTGAAGCCATGGGTGAGGACGGCGTTGTAGGGCGCGCGGCCGCGCGTGCCGCAGCTTTGCAACAGCGAACTTTGGAACCAGCCACGGTGTTGGTCACTGCCTTCCAGATAAAGGTCGGCGGGCCAGCTCAGCTCAGGCCATTTGCCGCTTTCGAGCGTGAAGACATGGGTGCAGCCCGAATCGAACCAGACGTCGAGAATGTCGAACACCTGCTCATAATCCTCGGCCTTATAGTCGTTGCCTAGATATTCCTGCGCACGGGCGGCTTCCCAGGCATCGACGCCTTCGGCCTTCATCGCTTCGACAATGCGTGCGTTGACGGCTGGGTCGTTCAGATATTGCCCGGTCTTGCGATCGACAAACAGCGTGATCGGCACGCCCCATGCGCGCTGGCGGCTGAGCACCCAGTCAGGGCGGCCCTCGACCATGCTACCGATGCGGTTGCGGCCCTTTTCGGGGACCCAGCGTGTGTCGCTGATCGCGGCGGTGGCCAGTTCGCGCAATGTGGCGGGGATACCTTGGGCAAAGCCAACCTCCATTCCCACCCCGCTTGCGGGGGGGGCTAGGGGGGGGCTCGAACTCAGGCCCTCCCCAACCCCTCCCGCAAGCGGGAGGGGCTTTACTGGCCTATCCATAGGCACGAACCATTGCGGTGTGCAGCGATAGATGACCTTGGCTTTCGAACGCCAGCTATGCGGATAGCTGTGCTGGTAATCCGCGCTGGCGGCGAGCAGGCCGCCTGCCTCGCGCAGGTCCGAACAGATCGGGCCATCGGGTGCGTTGAATTTGGGGTTGATGACGCTGCCCTGCCCGCCGAGCCAGCCCCAGTCGGCGCGATATTTGCCATCGCCCTCAACGGCGAATTGCGGTTCGATGCCGTGCGCCTTGCACAGATCAAAATCATCCTCGCCATGATCGGGCGCCATATGGACAAGCCCGGTGCCGCTGTCGGTGGTGACGAAATCGCCGGGCAGGAAGGGGCGTGGCTTTGCGAAGAACCCGCCCAGATGGTGCATCGGGTGGCGGGCAACGGTTCCGGCTAGATCGGAGCCTTTTCCTTCCCAAAATATCTTAAGTTTACTGGCGTCGAGCCAGCCGCGCGAAGCGGCTTGGGCTATCAGATCCTTGGCAAGGAGCAGGTTCGGACCATTCGCACTACACAGGCCGACATACTCGATGTCGGGTCCGTAGGCCAAAGCCTGGTTTACCGGGATGGTCCACGGCGTTGTGGTCCAGATCACCGCAAAAACCGGCTCGCCTTGGTCGACGAGTTCGCCAAGCAAGCCTGTATTCGGCGATTCCACAATCTCAAACGCCACGTCGATCTGGGTCGAGGTGATATCCTCATATTCAACCTCGGCCTCGGCCAAGGCGGTCTTTTCGACCGGCGACCACATCACCGGCTTGGCCCCGCGATAGAGCTGGCCGCTTTCGGCGAATTTCAGCAGTTCGGAAACGATCGTCGCCTCGCTGTCGAAATCCATCGTCAGATAGGGCTTGTCCCAATTGCCGAGGATGCCGAGCCGCTTCACCTGCTCACGCTGCACATTCACCCAATGCTGGGCATAGGCGCGGCATTCGGCGCGGAATTCCTTGACCGGAACCTCATCCTTGTTGAGCTTTTTCTTGCGATATTGCTCCTCGACCTTCCACTCGATGGGCAGGCCGTGGCAATCCCAGCCGGGCACATAGGGCGCATCCTTGCCGAGCAAGGTCTGCGTACGGCACACCATGTCTTTCAGGATATGGTTGAGCGCATGGCCGATATGCATGTCGCCATTGGCATAAGGCGGGCCGTCGTGGAGGATGAACTTCTCCCGGCCAGCGCGGGCTTCGCGCAGCTTGTGGTACAGCCCGTCCGCTTCCCACTTTGCCAATATGCCGGGTTCCTTCTGCGGCAAGCCAGCCTTCATCGGGAATTCGGTCTTCGGCAGGAAGACGGTGTCTTTATAGTCTTGCTTTTCGGTCATATCGCGCGGGTGCTTAGGGGATTACGCGGCAAGGATAAAGCCAAGAAACACCTCTCTCCTTGGGAGAGGGACTCACCGCCGCAAGGCAGGCCCGACCGCGTAGATATCCTCGACCCAGATATAGCCGTTGAAGCTCTCCGGAATCTCGCCCAATTGCTGTGGCTCGGTCAATCCCTCGTTTGACTTGCCGCTTTCATAAGGGCCCATCACGATCACCCGTGCGCCGACGCTTTCCATCCGGGCGATCAGCCGGTTGGGCCAGCCCCAGAAAAGGAATTGATAATTGATCGGTATGATCAGTGTGCCGCCGACGCAGCTTTTGGGGATAATGCCGGTCCAGCCATAGGCGACATAGGCCTTGGTGCAGGCCATCGCCCGGCCCTTGGTTGCAAAGGCCCAATTGTCGGGCATCAACTCACCGATGCGACCGACCGGGCCTTCGTCAGGGCCGCCATAAAAGGCGTCGCCGATTTTGGCGCTGTCACGACCCGATGCCTTCAGGATGGCGTAAAGCTGTTCGGCCTCCTTGCGGCTTTTGGATTTGAAGTTGAAGAGGATCGGGTGGACAGGAAGTGCCGCAAGCCCTTCCTCGACCGTGGGGATCTGTCCCACGCCCTTGCCGCGCAGGGGGAAAGTCTTGCCGCCGTCCGCCGAATAGCCATAGCCGACATCAAGCGTCTTGAGTTCGGCCAGCGTCAGATCGCGGGTGTCGCCCTTGCCTTCAGTGCGGCAATCGACCGTCCAGTCGTGGAACAGCACCATGCGGCCGTCCTTGGTCGGGGCGACATCGACCTCGACCATATCGGCACCATAGCCAACCGCCATTTTCATCGATTTGACGGTGTTTTCAAACACATCATGCTGCGGCGGTTTGATGTGGCGCGCGGTGCAGGTGTCGCGGTCAAAGGCGGCGCGCTTGTCATACAGATGGTACATGCCGCGATGCGCCATCAGCTTCGGCTTACCTTGCGGCGTCGGGGCAAGCCAGCTCGCGTTCCACAGTGACAGGCCGATAAGGAACGCGGCGAAGGCGAGACCGATGCGCGTGGTGCGTTTGGATAGTTTCATTGTGCTGCCCTCAAAGCCGCCTTCGCATCTTCGCAATCCTTGGCGATCTGCGCGATCAGCGCGTCGAGGCTGTCATATTTGCCCTCAGGCCGCAAGAAAGCGTGGAATTCGACCTCGATCATCTGGTCATAGATCATCTCGGCAAAGTCGAAGAAATGTGGCTCGAGCAGTTCCTTGGGCGGATCGAATTGCGGGCGGATGCCGACATTGGCGGCGCCGTCGAGCACGCGGCCATCGGGCAGCTTCCCGCGCACCGCATAGACGCCATAACGCGGGCGCAGATAATGGCCCATGTCCATATTGGCAGTGGGAAAGCCAAGGTCGCGGCCATTTTTGTCGCCATGCTGGACGACCGCCTCGATTGCAAAGGGCCGGGTGAGGAGGCGCGTTGCTGCGTCGCATTCGCCCGCCTTAAGCGCGTCGCGGATGCGGCTGGAGGAGATCACGCCGCCCGCGTCGGATACCGGGCCCACAGTCGTTGCGGTGATGCCGTGCGCCGCGCCCAGATTGCGCAGCACGCCGGTATTGCCGCCGCGCGCCTTGCCAAAGGTGAAATCCTCGCCGGTAACGACGCCGGAAACGCCAAGCCGTTCAGCCAGCAGCTTGACGACAAAATCCTCTGCCGTGGTTGCGGCGAGTTCGGCATCGAAATCGAACACCAGCATCGCATCGGCACCCGCCTCGGCAAACAGCCGCTGGCGTTGCTCGAGCGTGGTCAGCCGGAACCATGGCACGTGCGGGGCGAAAAAGCGCACCGGGTGCGGATCGAAAGTGGCGATGATCGCTGGCTTGCCCGCAGCCTTGGCCTGCCGGATGGCTTCGCCCGCCACGGCTTGATGGCCAAGGTGGAAGCCATCGAAATTGCCCAACGCGACGACGGCGCCGCGCAGCGCCTCGGGCATGGGATCGCGGGACGATAGGCGGGGGATGCTCATGCGGCGGGCGGTGCCTTTGCCATAGGCTTCAGTCCCTCGCGCAGCACACGAATTGCATTACCACCCATCACGGCGCGGATTTCCTCGGTGGTGAAACCGGCGTCCATCAGCGCTTGAGTCACTTGCACCAGTTTCGAGGTATCGAAGCGTACCGTGGTCGCCCCATCATAATCGCTGCCCAGCGCGACATGCTGGATGCCGACAAGGTCACGCACATGTTTCATTGCCTTCGCCACCGATTTGGGGTCGGTGTCGCAGATGGCGCCATCCCAATAGCCGATGCCGATGATCCCGCCCGTCTTGGCGACGCCGCGAATATGTTCGTCAGACAGGTTGCGGTTGACCTTGCAGGTCGCTTGCACCCCGCCATGGCTGGAGACGACCGGACGGCGCGCCATCGCCAATATCTCGGTGACGCATTGGCGGCTGCAATGGGCGATGTCGACGATCATGCCCTTGTCTTCCATCCGCCGGATGACTTCGCGGCCCAGCGGCGTAAGCCCGCCTTTCTTGATGCCGTGCATCGATCCGGCGAGTTCATTATCGAAGAAATGGGTGATCCCCGCCATCCGGAAACCGGCGGCGTAGAGCTTTTCGAGATTTTCGGCCTTGCCTTCGAGATTTTGCAGGCCTTCGATGGAGAGCAGCCCGCCCACCGGAACAGAACGGACGCCCTTGCGTGCGGCAAGCAGGTTATCGATTTTGCTACTCGCATCGACCAGTCGCAATCCGCCGTCGCTGTCGCTGGCTGCCTCGGCCAAATGCAACTTCTTTGAATGCCACAGCGATCGTTCGAGCAGCGAATTCCACGTCCGCACCGGCTGCATCTGCGCGACTGCCAGCAGCGTGATATTATCGCTATCCGCGCCGTTGGCGTCGTAATTCTGCCCCTTGGGCGTTTTCGAAACGCTCGAAAAAACCTGCAGCGCGACATTGCCTTCGACGAGGCGCGGCAAATCCATATGCCCGCGTTCAGCACGTTCGAGAACGTCGCGTTTCCACATCAGCGTGTCGGAGTGCAAGTCGACGATGGTCAGCGTCTTGTGCAGCGCAATCGCCTCGTCGCTCACTTTGGGCAGAGGCTTGCCGTCGACCTTGTTCATCGAGGCTTCGACATAGCCGGGCGCGATGCCGAAAAGGCCGACAGCGCCTATCAAGAGCAGGGCGACAATCCCCCAGAAAAACTTACGCATGCGCTACCCCTCCTTGCGCACCAGTGTCACGAAATCGAAGGCAGGCGTACTTCCCTCTGCGGGGTGCGATACCCGCGAAGTCTCCTGCCAGTTCTTGCGATCAAACGCCTCCAGCATGGTGTCGCCTTCTGGCTTGGCCTTCACCTCGGTGAGCTCGACCCGGTCTGCCCTGGGAAGGAACAAGCGATAGATTTCGGCTCCGCCGATAATGCAGACATGCGGACCATTGGCGAGTTTCAACGCGTCCTCGACCGAATGCGCGACTTCCGCACCCTCTTCTGCCCATTCGGGATCGCGCGTCAGCACGATATGACGGCGCCCTTCGAGCAGCCCCGGCAGGCTGTCAAAGGTCTTGCGCCCCATGATCATCGGCAGGTTCTTGGTCACCTGCTTGAAATGCCTGAGGTCCGCCGGGATTCGCCAGGGCAGATCGCCATCGGCGCCAATCACGCCATTGTCGGCCCGCGCCACCACCAGGATTATTTCGGGATGATTCATGCCTCTGCTTTGCCCAGTCGCTTCCGGCCTGACAAGGCCTATCGATAGAGCCGCGTTACATGGCCCATTTTGCGGCCCGGGCTGGGTGCGCCCTTGCCATACAGATGGACGTTGGCGTCGTCGTCGGCAAACAGGCGCTCCCAATCATTGGCATCATCGCCGATCAGATTTTCCATCTCCACCCGGTCAGCTGTCAGGTCTGTCGCACCCAAAGGTAAATCGCACACCGCGCGAATATGGTTTTCGAACTGACTGGTGGCGGATCCTTCGATTGTCCAGTGGCCGCTATTGTGGACGCGGGGTGCCATTTCGTTGAACAAAGGACCGTTGGCAGTGGCGAAAAACTCCATCGTCATCACACCGACATATTCCAATTCCTCAGCCGCCGCTGCCGCCAGCTTGCGCGCTTGGGCTTGCTGGTCTTCGATCAGCGGTCCGGCGGGCAGTGTTGAATGCGCCAAAATACCGCCATTGTGCCGGTTGCGCGGGCTGTCCCAGAAACGGATGTCGCCATTGCTGGCGCGCGTAAGAATGACGGAAAATTCTGCCTCGAAATTAATCATTGCTTCGGCAATGGCGGGCTGGCGTCCGATTTGTGCCCAGCCATCGGATATGCCTTCCGGTTCGCTGACACGCGCCTGACCTTTGCCGTCATAGCCCATGCGGATGGTTTTCAGGATAGCCGGAAAACCGACTTTCTCGAACGCGGTATTGGCCTCTTGCCGGTCACCAACAATCTCGAACGGGGCGGTTACCCCGCCCAGCTTGATCGCAAAGAACTTTTCCCCAACCCTGTCCTGCGCGATTTCCAGCGCCTTGATATTGGGCCGGATCGGGGTTCCAGCTTCGATCACGCGCAAGGGCGCTACAGGTACATTTTCGAATTCGTAAGTGATGACGTCGCAGCTGTCGGCAAAGGTCGATAGTGCAGCTACATCGTCGTAAGGCGCACAAGTAAATTCAGCAGCGACCTCGGCAGCAATCGAATCTTCCTCTGGCGCGTAGATGTGGCAGCGATAGCCCATCTGCGTCGCAGCAATGGCAAGCATTTTTCCCAATTGCCCGCCGCCCAATATGCCGATGGTGGAGCCCGGCGGTAGCGTCGTCATTCTGGGGTCTCGCTGACTGATTCGGTCTGTGTCGAGCGCCAGGCATCCAGACGTCCAGCCAATTCCGGGTCGCTGGTCGCAAGCATCGCCGCCGCGAGCAGGCCGGCATTGGTGGCCCCTGCTTTGCCAATGGCAAGTGTGCCAACTGGAATGCCCCCCGGCATTTGCACGATCGATAAAAGGCTATCCATGCCGTCGAGAGCCTTTGACTGTACTGGAACGCCCAGCACCGGCAGGCGGGTCATCGACGCGACCATGCCCGGCAAGTGGGCGGCCCCGCCCGCGCCTGCGATGATGCATTTCAGACCGCGGTCAACAGCGCTTTTGGCGTAGCTTACCAGCCGGTCAGGGGTGCGGTGCGCCGACACCACCTTGCATTCATGCGCGACGCCAAGAGCCGCCAGCACCGACGATGCTTCGCGCATGGTTTCCCAATCCGAGCGGCTGCCCATGATGATGCCGACCAATGGTGCTGTGCTATCCACCTGATGTCCCTGATTTGCCCGTCTGTATCGAGACCTAGCTCTGTAGCGACGCCTTTCCGCAAGCGCAATTACCGAAGACAGGCGGCAGTCAGAGACGTAAACAGTTGCAATTTATTCACAAATACACTGTATGCCGAAAAAACAACGGCTATCCGGGTCGCAAAACATAACCGGGGCCAAGATGCTGAAGCGCAACGATCAAATTTCTCCTGCCAATGCGAACGATCGCAGCGATGCGCTTGTGCGCGAAAATCTGCATTTGAAAGCCCGTGTGGCCGAGTTGGAACGGCTGGCAACAATCGACACGCTGACGCCCTTGTTCAACCGTCGCTATCTTATGCAGGAACTTGATCGCTGGTGCTGGCGCGCGCACCGTTATGGGGGTACTTTTGGCCTTCTCTACCTTGATGTCGACCGGCTGAAACAGGTCAACGACACGCATGGCCATGTCGCTGGTGACAATGTGCTTTGCGCGATTGCGGAGGCGCTGTCTTCGGCGACGCGCAAATCGGATGTCGTTGCGCGCATGGGTGGTGACGAGTTTGCCGTTTTGCTCGATTCGATTTCGGCAGAAAAGCTTGCAGAAAAGGCAGATTCAGTCCGCGCACTGCTGACAGCGCTGCCAGTGAAGACAGCCGGGCCGACCCTGAAAGTCGACGTGTCGGTCGGTCATTGTTTGATCGAATCCGGCTCACGCGCCAGCGAGGTGCTGATTGAAGCGGACCGCGCCATGTATGCAGACAAGCGCTCCAAATATGGCGAAGACGCGCGTTAGCTTTTAACGCTCCGACAGATAATAGCGGTCGGTCGCGTTCAGCGCATCATCCAGCTCATAGACAATCGGCTGGCCGGTGGGGATTTCGAGGCCCGTGATGTCGGCATCCGAAATGCCCGACAGATGCTTCACCAGCGCGCGCAAGCTGTTGCCATGGGCGGAGATCAGCACGGTTTTTCCGGCCTTTAGCTCCGGGGCAATCACGCCTTCCCAATAGGGTAGAACGCGGGCGATGGTATCCTTCAGGCTTTCGGTATTGGGGATCGGAATGCCTGCATAGCGCGGGTCTTTTGACAGGTCATACGGCGAATCTGCCTCGAGCGGCGGCGGCGGGATATCAAAGCTGCGGCGCCAGATATGCACCTGCTCGTCGCCATGCTTGGCTGCGGTCTCGGCCTTGTCGAGGCCGGTGAGGCCGCCATAATGCCGCTCATTGAGGTGCCAGTCCTTGGTGACAGGGAGCCACAGGCGGCCCATCGCCTCCAGCGCAAGGTTGAGCGTCTTGATCGCGCGGGTCTGCACGCTGGTGAAGCAGGTGTCGGGCGCGATGCCCTTTGCCTTCATCAGCTCGCCCGCCGCCCAGGCCTCGGCCGCACCCTTTTCGGTGACATCAACATCCCACCAGCCGGTGAAGCGGTTTTCCAGATTCCACTGTGACTGGCCGTGGCGGATGAGGATGAGCTTGGGCATGGGAGTGTCCTTGGATTGCGGTTGGCACGTTCAGCGCGCGCTTAGGGCGGTCCGCCTTCGGACGCAAGCCTCAGCCAAGACCGATCATCGCCAACAGATCATCATAATATTCGCGGTAATCGGGGTGGATTTCTACCGGATACAGCCAACCACCGAAGCTGGCCCAATAGGCCAGCACCACCGGGATGGCACTCCACGCCGCGATCCGGGCCGCTTTTTCTTTGCCGTTGAAGTGCAGGATCGCGCCCAGATGCGCCCCGACCGACAGCACGGCTAGGGCGTAATAGGGATAAAAATAGCCCTGCATTTTTGCGTGGAGCAAAGGACCGGACACCCAAAGGAAGTTAGTATCCAGCCCGGCACCATAGCGGGTGTAAAGCGCTGCGGCGCTGTGGTTGAGGATGAAGTAAGCAAGATAGAATCCGCTCGCCAGTTGCAGCTTCGCCCAGCCGCTCTTGCCCGGTTCGCGCCAGCGGCGCAGCGCGAGGCGGATACCGAGGCCGATCTGGAACAGCAGGGCGGCAATGAGCAGTGGCTCGACGAGCGGGTTCCGATAGATCCACTGCACCGATTTGAGCGCCGCATTATGCGCCTCCGGCCCGGCAAGCGCGAACAGATGCACCGCAAGATGGGTGAAAAGAAAGAGCGCGATTACGCCCCCGGTAATGCGGTGCAGCTTGCGGGTCATGCGGCTTTCCCTTGAACTAGCGAATCATTATGGATATTAAATATCCGAAATAAATCGCTGCCGCAAGCAAGGGTGGCAAACATAGGTCAGGTGGTTCCGGATGAAGATGAACAAGGGTGTCGAATGGGCGGTCCATGCCTGCGCCTTGCTCGCGCCTTTGGGGGCGGGAAGGGGCCTCAGCCTCGCCGCACTCGCCGACTATCATGGCGTGCCCTTGCCCTATATGGCAAAGCAGATGCAGCTGCTCAGCAAGGCGGGAATCGTGCGCACCAGCCGCGGCCATACCGGCGGCTATGCACTCGCCAAAGCGCCTTCAGAGATCAGCCTTTGGGATATCAAGCAAGCGGTCGATGGCAGCGCACCCGCCTTTCGCTGCACCGAAATCCGGCAGAAAGGTCCATGCGCCGTCCCGCGTGCCGAATGTCGTGCCCCTTGCGCCATCGCCGCTGCCTTTGGCCGCGCTGAAAATGCCTATCGCGATCTGCTGCGCGAAATCCGGCTGAGCGATATCCTCTCCGACGTGACCGGAGAAGGCAACGCCCAGCACATGCTCGACATGCTTCGCTGGTATGAGGCGAATGTGACGGTGCTGCCGGAGAAGAAGGTTAAAGCGCCAGCGTCATGAAGCGGCTGAACGGGTCTTCTTTATAGTCTGCAAATGGCCCGCAATATTCAAAGCCATAGCGCAGGTAGAGACCATGTGCGGCATCGAAGGCCGGGCCGGAACCGGTTTCAAGGCTCAGTCGCTTATAGCTCCGCTGCCTTGCCGTCGCGATGATATGTTCAAGCATCGCGGCAGCAGCACCCTTGCGGAGTTGATCCGCATGGGTCCGCATTGATTTGACTTCACCGTGGGCGGCGTCGATTTCCTTCAACGCGCCACATCCCATGAGCGCATCCTCATCCCACACCGACCAGAAGGTGACATCCGGCCCCTTCAGCCCTTCGAAATCGAGGAAATGGCAACTATCCTTCGGCGAATTGGCGAGCATCCCGGCGAAATGCTCTTCGAGCAGCGCGCGGATTTCAGGGCCGGAAAGATCGTCTTCTTTGATGTGCATTGCAGTTTATCTACGTTGATTCGCCGGAACGCATCGATACTCGCGAGCGTAATTCTCTTTTTTCAGTCCCGAGAGTGCCTTTTGACACTCCTCATAGTCGCCGACATATCCAAATATCAGTGCAGTTTTTTCCCACTCTCCAGCCATGTTTTTCAATTCAATCCAATGATCCACATCTTGGCCAGTTTTGTGCGATTCAACGAATTCGACTAAATCTTGAGTTGGATCGAGCTCATCATTTCCCGCGCTGCATGACGTCAGTGATACCGTCAAAAACAGAGCAGTAAATAGTCGCATCAAACCATCTCCGCCAATGTCGCTAGGCACTCCCGAGCCAGCAGCTTGCACCGTTCGGGCGACCAGCCTTGCTCCGGATCATTCGCGTCGATGGTGTCCTTGAACGGCATTTCCAGCGTCATCGAGACGCAGCCGTGCGATGGGCCAAAGCGCTCGGCTAGCTGGTTGGTCGACATGGTCAGGTTCGCCTTGCCCGGCCCCGAAATGCCATAGCCCAGCTTGGTCTGGAAATCGGGCGTGCGTTCGGCGAGGCGGTTGATGAAGCGCGTGTAGCGCTCACCCTCCGCGTCGGTCCAGCTGGGGATACCTTCAAAGCCTGCCATGAAGGCGGCGGGAATGGCTTCGTCGCCATGCACATCCATCGCCCAATGCACACCGGTTGCATCCATCGCGTTGCGGATGGCGAGGACTTCGGGGCTGCGCTCGGCGCTGGGTTCGGCCCATTCGCGGTTGAGGTTCACGCCGACATAGTTGGTACGCAGATGGCCCCGGCAACTGCCGTCGGGGTTGCAATTGGGCACGACATGAATGCGGCATTTTTCGAGCAATTTGCGCGTGTGCGGGTCGCTGGGGTCGGTGAGCATGTCGAGCGCGCCCTCCATCCACCATTCGGCCATGCTCTCACCCGGATGCTGACGGGCATAGAGCCAGACCTGCGTATCGCCATTGCCCATTTCGAGGCAGTCGATCGGCTGGCCTTCAAGGCTGGTGCCTAGGCAGCGATAGTCGACGCCTTCGCAGGCCGCGGTTTCGGAGACGAGGTCGTGGTGCCGCTCCATCGAATAAGGCGCGAAATAGGCGAACCAGGCGAGGCCCGAAACGCTGGTGTAGCGAATGGTCAGCGTGCCGCCGTCTTCCGCCTTGTCATAGCTGGTCTCCGCACGTGCCCAATAGTCACGATCTTCGGAAACGCAGGCGCGATAGTCGGGCCAGCCGCCGGGATAGGCGCTCTTCTCGAGGCCCGTGATGCGGAGCACTATTTCCTCGCCCGCTTCGGCAACGACGCGGAAATGGAACCATTGGAAGAAGTCCGAATCCTTGTCTTTGCGGATGGTGAGATTGGCGGTCGCGCCATCGATCGAGTGGACGACGATATTGCCGCTGTCGAAGGCGGCGTTGATGCTGTATATGGTCATGGGGCGGCGGGTTAGCGCCCCTAGGCGACGCTGTCGAGAGCGGGGTGGGTAGACGGTTAAGGCACAGTAACCGTTTCGCCATTGGTGCCCGGGAAATCCTTGAACAGCGCCTCGGCCAATTTGGACGAGGCGATCCCCGGTTGTGCAGCGGGCGAATTCAATGCTCCACGTTGTACCGCTCGGCCTTCCCAGATTACCAGATTGTCGGTGGTGTGTAAAATGCGGACATTCAACGTGGTTTCAATCCCGCGCTGATCGCCCAACGCATTGAGGTTGACGCCCACGCCTACGCCGACACCCGATCCATAGCTGCCCGTCGATCCGCCTACACCCACCGATACAGGGCTACGTTCGTTTCCGCGAAACTCGACGCGGTTGACCGAAACCTCGGCAATGACATCGCCCTGATCGAGTGCCTGGGTGTAGCCGACCCGCAGCATCTCCCGCTGCACCGCCGCGAGATAAGGGGAGAGCTTGAGCGTGTCGCCTGCCGCTGCATCGCCGGGAGTGACCGAAAAGCTGCCCTTGCCATAAACAATACCCTCAGCGACCCGATTGAAACGGGTTACTTCGACAGGGCCAGTCGGAATCGCGCAGGCCGAAAGCGATAGTGGGAAAAGGATGAGCGGGAGCTTGCGGAACAGGTTCATGGCGTAACCCTAAACGCTTCGCCAAAAAGCCGCAATGGCGCTTGACTTTGATGGCCTTCCCCCATAGAGGCGCGCCTTCAATTTCACGCAGCTTTGCACTTTTTAACGGGTAGATCCGATGAAGATCGTCAATTCTCTTAAGTCCCTCAAGGGCCGCCACCGCGACAACCGCGTGATTCGCCGTCGTGGTCGCGTCTATGTGATCAATAAGACCAACCGCCGTTTCAAAGCCCGCCAGGGCTGATTCGCCGGTATGTCCGGCATGCCACGCATGCCAGCTATAACCGCCCCGGAAAATCCGCGGGCGGTTTTTTGCGATTGAGTGCTGGAGAAGCAGATGACTGCGATTCGCGCGGTAGTCTTTGATGTCGGGCGAGTGTTGGTGCACTGGGAATTGCGCGCATTGTTCGAAAAATTGATCGAGGATGAGAGCGAACTCGATTGGTTCCTACAAAATGTTGTGACCCTCGAATGGCATTTTCAGCATGATGCTGGCCGACCACTGGCAGAGATGGTGCCCGAACTTCAGGTGCAGTTTCCAGCCTACGCCGCGCATATCAATGCTTATGCCACACGCTTCAATGAAACTATCCCCGGGCCGGTGGCTGGATCCTTCGAAATAGTTGAAGACCTGGCGCGCCGCGACGTGCCGTTATTTGCAATCACCAATTTTGGCGCGGAATTCTGGGCCATGTTCCGCCCAACGCAGCCGATCTTCGATCACTTTCGCGATATCGTCGTCTCTGGCGAAGAGCGGCTGGTGAAGCCCGACGCGGCGATCTACCGACTGGCGCTACGTCGCTTTGGATTGGCCGAGGGCGAGGGGCTGTTCATCGACGACAACCTGTCCAATGTCGATGCCGCACAGGCCAATGGTTTCCATGCGCATCATTTCCGCAATGCGTCCACGCTGCGCGCCGAGTTGGAGGCGCTGGGGCTGCTCTAGCAAAAAAGCGGGTTTGGCCCACTTCCCTTAGCGCGCAAGCTGTGCTTAAGGCCCTTTCGACTCCGCCATCGAAAGGACGCTTTTTCCATGAACATCCATGAGTATCAGGCCAAGGAACTGCTCGCGAAATTCGGCGTGGCCGTGCCCAAGGGCATTCCAGCCATGACCGTTGAAGAAGCTGTCGCAGCTGCAAAACAGCTCCCCGGGCCGCTCTATGTTGTTAAAGCACAAATCCATGCTGGCGGTCGCGGCAAGGGCAAGTTCAAGGAACTCGGTCCCGATGCGAAGGGTGGCGTTCGCCTGGCGAAGAGCCTTGAGGAAGTCGAGGCGCACGCCAAGGACATGCTCGGCAACACGCTGGTGACGATCCAGACCGGCGCAGAAGGCAAGCAGGTCAATCGTCTCTACATCACGGACGGCGTAGATATCGGCAAGGAATTCTACCTCGCGCTCCTCGTCGACCGTGCGACCAGCCGTATCGCTGTTGTCGCCTCGACCGAAGGCGGCATGGACATCGAAACCGTGGCGCATGACACGCCCGAAAAGATCCACACTATCACTATCGATCCGGCAACCGGCCTGATGCCGCACCATGGCCGCAGCGTCGCCAAGGCATTGGGCCTGACGGGCGATCTTGCGAAGCAGTGCACCAAGATCCTTGGCGGTCTGTACGACGCATTCCTCGGCACCGATGCCAGCCAGATCGAAATCAACCCGCTTGCCATCTGCCCGACCCCGGAAGGCGACAAGCTCTATGTCCTCGACGCAAAGGTCGGCTTTGATTCGAACGCGATGTTCCGCCACAAGGACCTCGCCGAATTGCGCGACCTGACTGAGGAAGACCCGGCAGAAGTTGAAGCCAGCGAATATGATCTCGCCTACATCAAGCTCGACGGCAATATCGGCTGTATGGTCAATGGTGCCGGCCTCGCCATGGCGACGATGGATATCATCAAGCTGAACGGTGAATTCCCGGCCAACTTCCTCGACGTCGGCGGCGGCGCGAACAAGGAAAAGGTCACCGCGGCGTTCAAGATCATCCTCAAGGACCCGGCGGTAAAGGGCATCCTCGTTAACATTTTCGGCGGCATCATGAAGTGCGACATCATCGCCGAAGGTATCGTTGCCGCGGCGAAGGAAGTGAACCTCTCGGTTCCGCTCGTGGTGCGCCTCGAAGGCACCAATGTGCAGCAGGGTAAAGATATCCTCGCGAACAGCGGCCTTCCCATCGTTCCCGCAAATGATCTGGGCGATGCCGCGAAAAAGATTGTTGCCGAGGTTCGCGCGGCCTAGTCGCGTAAACCAAGGCCGTCATGCTGAACTTGTTTCAGCATCCATCTGTCAGCCTCACCCATCGAGTTGTGAGGAGAAATGGACCCTGAATCAAGTTCAGGGTGACGAACGTAGAGAGTGAAGCCTTGCGCTTGACGTTAACGTAAACGTCATTCATAGGGCGCCAGTTTTTGGGGCTATCCTGCCCCGTAAGTTGAGTCGGTTAGAAAAGGGAGAGACCCCATGAAGATCCTCGTCCCCGTGAAACGGGTGATCGACTATAATGTGAAACCCCGCGTAAAGCCGGATGGCACGGGTGTTGATCTGTCGAACGTCAAAATGTCGATGAACCCCTTTGACGAAATCGCTGTCGAAGAAGCGATCCGTCTGAAGGAAAAGGGTGCGGCGACCGAAATCGTTGCGGTCTCGATCGGCCCCGACAAGGCGCAGGAAACGCTGCGCACCGCGCTCGCCATGGGCGCGGACCGTGCGATCCTCGTGGTTGCTGAAGATGTTGAACCCTTGGGCGTTGCCAAAATCCTCGCCAAGATTGTCGAAGAAGAGGCTCCGGGCCTCATCATCCTAGGCAAGCAGGCAATTGACGACGATTCGAACCAGACCGGCCAGATGCTGGCTGCGCTCACCGGCCGTCCGCAGGGCACCTTTGCCTCTAAGGTCGAAGTCAAAGGTGATGCGGTTGAAGTGACCCGTGAAGTCGATGGCGGTCTTGAAACCGTCAGCCTGAAAGCTCCCGCGATTGTCACCACCGACCTTCGGCTGAACGAGCCGCGCTATGCGTCGCTGCCCAACATCATGAAGGCAAAGTCAAAGCCGCTCGCGCAGAAAACCCCCGCCGATTATGGCGTTGATGTCAGCCCGCGCCTGAAGACATTGAAGGTTGCCGAACCGCCGGTGCGCAGCGCCGGTATCAAGGTGGCCGATGTTGATGCGCTTGTTGCCAAGCTTAAAGAAATGGGAGTCGCATGATGAAGACGCTCGTTTATGTCGAACATGACAATGCCTCGATGAAGGATGCGACGCTCGCCGTCGTGACCGCCGCTTCGCAGCTTGGCGAAGTGCATGCACTGGTTGCCGGCCACAATTGCGGCGCGGTTGCCGACGCGGCTGCCAAGATCGCTGGCGTTTCCAAGGTGCACGTAGCCGATAACGCCGCTTATGCAAATCAGCTCGCTGAAAATGTCGCACCGCTGGTTGTCGATCTGATGGGTCATCATGATGCGGTGCTGTTCCCCGCGACCGCGCATGGCAAAAATATCGCTCCGCGCGTCGCAGCCCAGCTCGACGTGATGCAAATCAGCGACATCCTCTCGGTTGAAAGCGCCGATACCTTCACCCGCCCGATCTATGCCGGTAACGCCATCGCAACCGTGCAGTCGTCGGATGCCAAGAAGGTGATCACCGTTCGCGGAACCGCCTTTGCCAAGGCTGAAGCTACCGGCGGCAGCGCTGCTGTCGAAGCGGTTTCGGGCCCCGGCGATGCCGGCACCTCGAGCTTTGTTGGTGCGGAAATCGTCAAGCTGGAACGCCCCGAGTTGACCAGCGCCAAGATCATCGTTTCGGGTGGTCGTGCGCTCAAGGACGGACCGACCTTCGAAGCGACCATCTACCCGCTTGCGGACAAGCTGGGTGCCGCCGTCGGCGCCTCGCGCGCTGCGGTCGACGCGGGCTATGTCCCCAACGACTATCAGGTCGGCCAGACCGGCAAGATCGTTGCCCCCGAAGTCTATATCGCGGTCGGCATTTCCGGCGCGATCCAGCACCTTGCGGGCATGAAGGATTCAAAAACCATCATCGCCATCAACAAGGATGAAGACGCCCCGATCTTCCAGGTCGCGGACATCGGCCTTGTTGCGGATCTGTTCAACGCAGTGCCGGAGTTGACTGGCAAGCTTTGAGTATTTTCTAAGAAACTTTATAAAAGGGGCGGCCTTATTGGTCGCCCTTTTCATTTGTGGCCTAGTGATTCAAGGCATTGCTTTCAGGTAATTTTTATTTCAAATCATTGAAGCTCTGGAAGTGAGGGGTGAGATGAAAATTAGACGCTTTTCTTGGATTATCTTGCCCGTTTTTGCCGCACTGGCTTTCACACCTGCGAATGCCAAGGAACCTTTACGGCTGGCAGCAAGTTCGGATTGGCACGTCGACTATGGCGCTGACTATTGTCGACTTGCGCGGCAATTTGGCGAAGGCGAGAATATCGTCTTTGCTTTTTTTGACAAATTTGGCCCCGACGAAGGCTTTCGCATAACCATAGCAGGAAAACCTGTCCGTACTGATGCGCTGAAAGCCGATGCGTGGGTTCAATTCGGACCATCCGAAGCCAAGCAGCCGCTTCCTTTCTTGAAGGGCAATGTAGGAAAAAATGCGGCGTTACTTTTCAGTTCCGATGCACGCATTGCACCCCCTTCGGACGAGGAACTGAAGGCGATAAAGGACAAGGAGGAAGGCGAGTGGATCGAATTGGAGCCGATTGCTGCTAAACGTTATGAGGCGGTTCAACATCTGGAAATCGGTAAGCCCCTTCGCCAAACTATCGTCCTTGAAACAGGGCCTCTTAAAAGGCCGATGGAATCGCTGGACAAATGCATTGACGAATTACTTACCCATTGGGGCATCGATGTAGAAAAGCATAAAAATCTGAAACGATCGCCTGTCCCGGCACAAAATCCCGGTCGCTGGATCTATTCGTCCGATTATCCGATGGACATGCTGCAAATCGGTCAACCTGCCCTCGTCGAATTCCGTCTAAGCGTAAGCGAAGACGGGAAGCCGACTGCTTGTCACATTCAGGCAACGACAAGGCCCAAAGAGTTCGACGATGCCGTTTGCAAATCACTATTGCGCCGAGCCGCATTCGAACCGGCGTTGGACAGCGAGGGCAAACCGATAGCATCCTATTGGCGAAGCCGCGTTCGGTTTCAAATCCCTGGTATTTGAGAGATAACATGTTGGTCACCGCAGAAATTGAAGATGGCATCGCCGTCGTAACCCTCAACCGTCCCGAAGCCATGAATGCCCTGTCGCGTGCGCTGCGCGGTGAATTGGCAAAGGCGATGCGGGCTGTGGATGCCGATGACAGTGTGCGTTGCGTCATCCTGACCGGGGCGGGTGAACGTGCCTTTACCGCCGGGCTCGACCTTAAGGAATTGGGTGCAGATACCAGCAATCTGGGCGCTGCCAATGCCGAGAGCGCAGACGAAAATCCGGTGAAGGCGATCGAGATTTGCCGCAAGCCGGTGATCGGCGCAATCAACGGGGTGGCGATTACCGGCGGGTTTGAAGTAGCACTTGCCTGCGATATCCTGATCGCCTCCACCAACGCCCGTTTCGCCGATACCCATGCGCGGGTTGGCATCATGCCTGGTTGGGGCTTGTCGCAAAAACTTTCGCGCACGATCGGCATTTCGCGCGCGAAGCAATTGTCGTTCAGCGGCAATTTCCTTGATGCTGAAACCGCTTGCGCTTGGGGGTTGGTGAATTCAGTCGTGCCTGCAAATGAACTGATGACCCACGCCAAGGCGCTCGCGCGCGATATTGCATCGGTCGATCCGGCGATGGTGCAAACCTATAAGCGCATCATCGATGATGGTTATGCACTGCCCTTTGGCGAGGCGATGGCGCATGAGGCGCGCGTATCGACCGCTGCCAATGGCCGCGTCAGTGCAGAGGAAGTCGAGGCGCGACGTATGGCCGTCATCGAACGTGGGCGCACGCAGGGTTAGAAACCGGTCGATACGGTCAATGCCAATCCGTCTTTTGGATTGGCATTCCCAGCAACCCGTTGTCGCCAATCAAGCTGCAAGGTGAAATCGGTCAGGCCTGTCTCGACGCGGGTAGCAATCGTGGGGCCGACGTCCAGCCGCCGCACGCCCGTTTGCCCTCCGGCCCACGCACCTGCTCCTGCAGATAGCGGCAAGCCAGCGAGTGTCGCCACCGGATGCAAGAAGCGACCATGGGCGTCGAAAAACCCTCCGCCGTCCTTGCCGTTGACATATCCAGCCTGTCCATAGGCGTCGAATTTCACATTACCGACAATCTCCACATCATTGACGCCGCCTGCAGCGTAGAAAGCGAACCTGTCCTGGCCATCGAGCCGGAAACGTCGCTCCGCCAACAGCGATATCGGCCAGCGGCGGTTGGGCTGCCACCGTGCCCCCAGCGCCAGTTCGCGTTCATTTCCATCGGGGGTGGCGGACGCTCTTACGAGCAGCGCGACGCCTTTTTCTGCTCTGCCAAAGGGATCCCAAGTTGCGATCAATCCAGCCTGACTGCCCCCATATTGCGCGGCGGGAGCAAAGGCACCTGATCCGCTGCCCTGTCGCCACAAACTATATCCATACAGCTGCACACGGCGCCGGGGTCGCGCGGTGGGCAGCATTGCGTGTGTCGAAGCGGGCGATAGCGTTGGAAATGGATCAGCCGCGTGCGCGAATGGCAGCGGCTGAACAATTCCGACGCCGGCGCCGTGCTCGATTGGCAATAAGCTACGTGGTGCGTGATTGCCAATGCGAACAGGGCGATAGAATACCCGGCCATGGCGCGCTGGGAGGGGATTGTCCGATGCCGAAACAGATCTGGTCACCGGATTGTCCCACAGGCCGGGCCAGAAGGGACAAGCCAGTTCGGTATCCTGGTCGCGCGCTGCGATATGCGGCGGCTTTGGTACAACCCGGCTAACAATTTGTTCGGTCGGTGCCGGTTCAGATTGCAACGCGAATGCGCGTCCGACGCTCCAACCGGCAATGACCAGGACAGGATAGATGAGCGCACGCCCCCTCAGCCCCGAAGTCGGTGCTTCAATCATATTTTGCTCCCAGTGTAAGGCCGTCAGGATCTAAGGCTCAGCCCTGTTGATATCCGACATGTCGAGCCCGTTTGATCGATGCACAGATGATCAGTGCCAGCATAGGATAAGCCAGATACATGGTCATCAGCGCATAAGGTGCTGGTAATATGTCATCGAACAGTGCGCGTTGTGCATGAACCAGTACAGCCACCAGTTGCCAGCCAGTCACCCAATAAGGCCAGAACCGATCACTACGCAGTGACAGCCACCAGAAACTTGCGAGCACAATCAAGTCGACAAGCATCAGATCGACAAGCAGCTTTGACCAATTGGCGTCGGAGCCCAGCAACGAAGAGGCGAGCGATCCAGACAAGGCGGTTGCCGCGCCCCATTTTTCGCTGCGGGCTCCTCTCCAAAAGGCCACCACAACGGTCAGACCCAGAAACATGTAATAGAAGTAAGCGTGGTTCACAGTATGTCCGGGCCTGACATGACTTATACGGCGTGGCCTGAAGCCGCATGAACTGCTGTCGCAGTCGTTGCTTCTTCGCCGTTCTGATTTTGTGGCAGGGGCACAGCCATGCTGCTTGAAGGCGGTTTGGGAAGGCCAGCACCAAACATGCGCGTTCCCAGACCGACCTGCTTTTGGGTTTCGCCAAGTGCATGATGCGCGTCGGTTATCATCTGGCGGACATTGCCTGCTGCGGCGACGGCTTGTGTTACTTTGGTCACGGCATCCTGCCCCACCATAGCCGACATCCGAGTTTCAAACCGCGCGACTGGTAATGTGGCGGCAAGGCGGGCAATTTTGATGATGGCGTCGTCAATGGCGTTTTCGGCTTCGTGAAGATCGGCGGCGATGCGCTGGGCGGCTTTGATACGGTCTTTTAGCATGAAGATTTCCTGTTCGGTTGCGTGTTACCAAAACGGCAGCACAGAGATGACAGCCCGGTCAGGTCAGCATCGCACCTAACCCGAGCAGAACGGAATAAAGGGCGGCGAAAGCCATGATGGTTCCGAATGCAATCAGTATCGGCCACAGGACACGCTCCCTCCGGCCATGCGAGTTATATGGCCGGCTCCGCGTCGGAAACGGATACCCAATGCCCAATACGGGAAGTGGATGCTCGCTTTCGTTCGAAGCCTCGCCGTCATCGACGGAAGCGAATTGCGGTCCAAGCTGCGGAGCTTGATATATCAAAGGTTGAGGTCTGTCTGTGGCACTGGCGGCCACGATCCGCGCGGCGTCTATCCGCGAAGTGACTCCCAATATACGGTTCGCACGTCTTAGCCGTTCATCGACTGTGTGCGGCGAAACGCCCATGATTCGGGCGATTTCCTTGGAACTGCGGTGTGCGAATACGTGGCGCAAAGTCTCAACTTGCGCGGCACTTAATTTCTCGACGCGTTGGTCCTGATGATCGCCCACACGTCCATGTTAACGATATTTCTTACGCGCGTGCCATATAATATTGGTTAGGATTTTACATCTTCACCGATGCGCTATGTCCAAGATTGCGGCGAGGCAGCCAATCGTGCATATGGGCGAAATGTTGATGATGAACCGCAATAAGGAAGCCCGGCTTCACTATATGGCCAATGGCTTTCGCATGCTTTCTAGCGGCGATCATGTTCGCTGCGCGGTCAGTGGCGAACAAATTCCGCTCGACGAACTCCGCTATTGGAGCGTCGCCTTGCAGGAACCTTATGCGTCGCCAGAAATTTCCGTGAAGGCGGCGCTGGGCAAGCGCTGATAACAAAGCGGTGATATTGAATTCCAAAACTGCCATGCTGCTGTTTGTTGCAGCTGTCGTCAGTTGCACCGCGCACCCGTCGGCTGAACCATTGTCTGCAGCAGTCAGCCCACCTGCAAAGGTAGAGCCGGCAAAGCTCGATGCACCTGTGACGCCGCAAAGCCCGCGCAACCAGTTCTGGTTGGCCCGTCCGGCTGTGCAGGGTTCGGTTACGATTGCGCGTGCGCCTTCCGACGCGGTAAAGGTCACATTCAACGGCGCTGAGGTTCCACTCAGCGCCGACGGCTTTTTTCTGGTTGGTTTTGATCGTGATGCGGAAAATAGTGCCAGCCTCGTCGCCCATCGCGCCGATGGCACGCAGATCGAGCAATATATCCCGGTGCGCCCGGGAAACTGGGCGATTCAACATGTGAACGCCAACCCTTTGGGTGGGGCGAAAACGAGCGAAGAGTTTCAGGCCAGGCGGGGTCCGGAGCTTGCGCGCATCAACGCAGCGCGCGCGCAGGATCATGATAGCGGCGGCTGGCGCCAGGATTTTATTTGGCCCCTGAATGGCAGGATTTCTGGCCGATTTGGCGCGCAGCGCATTTATAATGGGACGCCGGGCAGCTATCATAGCGGCCTTGATATTGCGATGCCGACCGGTACGGCCTTTGTGGCCCCGGCAGATGGGATCGTCACTCTGGCAGCTAAACAGCCCTTCACGCTGGAGGGGCATTTGCTGATGATCGACCATGGTATGGGGCTGAACAGCGCGTTTCTGCACTGTTCCGAACTATTGGTCGAGGAAGGCCAGATGGTGAAACAAGGGCAGGTCATTGGTCGTGTCGGGGCAACGGGCCGGGCCAGCGGACCGCATTTGCACTGGGGAATGAAATGGCGTGCGGCGCGCGTTGACCCGCTGGCGTTACTGCCGGCGCAATAGGCACCGCGCGCTAGGCCTACCGTGTTGCAAAATAGTTACAATTGACGAAAAACGGCGTTCGAGCGCGGCATTTTCTTTGCCCTTTACGCAAAAATGTTCCAACAGCCATGGCAATCTGGAGGGGACTGTGCTGCTCGCAAGGCAGTATTTCCGGCATTCAGAGAATTTGAAGCGGCGATTCCGGCTCCTTTTTGGGGCAGTTTCGTCATCACAGATATAGGGGCTGGACACGTGAAAAATACACGGCTTAGCAATTTGAAATCGACGACCGCGCCGCTGGTGCTTGGTCTCGCCATGATCTCGACCCCCGTCTTCGCACAGGATGCGGCAGACGAGGCAGCAGACGAAGGTACGCCCATCGTCGTCACCGGTTCGCGCATCGCGCGTCCCAACCTCGATTCGAACAGCCCGGTTTCGGTTGTCACGGGTGAGCAGACTGTCGCTAACGCTGACGTTACGCTTGACACCTTCCTCAACACCCTGCCCGGCGTTAACCCGGCGGGTACAACCACCTCGAACAACCCCGGCAACGGCGGTCAGTCGAACATCGACCTCCGTGGCCTCGGCTCGAACCGTAACCTCGTCCTGATCAATGGTCGTCGCCCGATGGTGTCGGCTTCGAACCAGACGGTTGACTTGAACACCATTCCGCAGGGCCTGATCGAGCGTATCGACGTGACCACCGGCGGTGCTGGCGCGGCTTATGGTGCCGACGCTATCGCAGGTGTCGTCAACATGATCCTCAAGGACGATTTTGAAGGCCTCGATCTTCGCGCGACCTATTCGAACACTGTGTCGGAAATGGATGCCCGCGAATATCAGATCAGCGGCACCATCGGCGGAAATTTTGCCGACGGTCGCGGTAATATCGCTTTCTCTGCTGAATATTCAAACCGTCAGGGCCTAGTAAAAGGCCAGCGCGGCTTTGCATCGCAGGCTACTTCGACGACTGGTTCGTTTCCGACCGGGACATTCGTTAACAGCTCGACCAACCCGATATCTCAGGCTGCCGTCAACGCATTGTTTGCCGGTTATGGCGTTTCAGCCGCGCAAACTCCGACGATCACGCAGTTGGGCTTCAACTCGGACGGAACCCTGTTCGGTCGTGGCACATTCAACAGCCCAGTAGACGTATCAAACTTCCGCTATTCGGTTGACTCGCCTGCAAATCCGAACCTGAACTTCTTCCCGGATTTCTACAGCTACAACTTTGATATCATCAATCTTCTGGTATTGCCGCTTGAGCGCAAGTCGGCATTCCTGACCGGGCATTATGAAATCAACCCATCGTTCGATTTCTTCGTACAGGGTGGCTTTACGGAATACTCGTCGTCAACCGCACTGGCACCGACTCCGGTCAGCACGGGTATTGTTAATACCTTGTCGTCTGCGTCACAATTGAATGCCCGTTCGCCGCTGGTTACCTTGACGCATGATAGCGGGCCAGGTTCGCTGCTCACGCCTCCGACTCCCGGCCGTATTACAGGCTTCGTGGTGCCTGTAACAAACCCATTCATCTCGCCGGATCTTGCCGCACTACTCGCCACCCGCACTGGCAACGACCCCAATCTTACGGGCTCGGGAGCCGCAGAAGGCGTTCGCATCGGCTATCGTTTCCTCGGTACAGGTCTTCGTCAGTCTACGAACGAAAACGAAGTGCTGCAAACACTTGCAGGCCTTCGTGGTGAAATCGCTCCCGGCTGGCGCTATGAAGCCTATTACAGCTGGGGCAAAACCACCATCGACACGACTGCTGCCGGTAACGTCAATGTCCAGCAGGTTCAGCGCTTGCTGGAAGCTCCCGACGGTGGCACCAGCCTGTGCGCTGGCGGTTTCAATCCGTTCGGTATCCAGCCGCTCTCGCAAGCTTGCGTAGATTTTGTGGACGAAGTTGGTCGAACCAAGACCACCTTCACGCAGAAAGTTGCTCAGGCTTATGTTTCAGGCGAACTGACCGAACTGCCGGGCGGCCCGCTTGGCGTCGTTTTCGGTGTCGAATCGCGTAAGTTCCGTTATGCTTTCGATCCGGGCGCTCTCTTTGGCCCGATCGCAGGTTTCAATACCGGTACGCCTGACCTCGGCACCAACAGCTTCCTCGATTTCTTTGGCGAGCTTCGTGCTCCGATCATGGACAATCTGGAACTGTCGCTGACCGCGCGTCATTCGAAGAGCGACTTCAATGACATCGCTAACGGTGTTGATGGAACCCCTTCCAAGGATTGGGCATATGGTGGTACGCTGTCATACTCGCCGATCGACGCTGTTCGTCTGCGCGCCAGCTATCAGCATTCGGTACGCGCACCGAACTTTGGTGAACTGTTCTCGGGTGGCGGTAGCTTCCCGCAGATCTTTGATCCTTGCTCGGTTACATCGAACTTCCGCACAACCGGCGGTGCTGCAGCAGCAAATATTTGCCGCAACGGCGCATTTGGCGGTGCGGGTCGTGGCGTTGGTGCTGGCACGATCAACACCTTTGTGGCTACTCCGGGCGCTCAGGCATTTATCACCGTTACTGGTAACCCGAACCTGAAGCCCGAAAAGTCCGATACTTTCACGGTTGGTGGCGTTTTCTCGGCAGCTGGCTTCACCGGCTCGATCGACTACTACAACATCAAGATCACCGACACGATCTTCAACCCTGACGTCAATGAAATCATCGCGTCCTGCTATGGTTACAACGACATCAATTCCGGTCTTGATCCGAACAGCCCGTACTGCGCTGGTATTGCCCGTTCGGGCGATTCCATCACCGGTATTTATCTGCCTGCATCGCTCGGCGGTGACGCCAATGGTTACTTCCAGGCGGTGAACCAGGGTTCGGTTAAGACTTCGGGTGTTGACGTTCAGTTGGGCTATCGTCTGCCAACCGAATTTGTATCGGAAACCTCGGCGATCAGCTTCAACCTGTTGATGAGCTATCTCATCGACTTCAAGAATGTTGGATTTGGCGGTCTGAAGACCGACTATGCAGGTTCGGCATCCTATTTCGGCGCAGGTCTGGGAACCAGCTTCCCGCGCTGGAAGGGTAACCTGAACATGGCGTGGACCCTGAACGAGAATCTGAAGTTCGACACCCGCGTTCGCTACATCCACAAGATGGTGAACCGTGCTGCCAAGCAGTATATCGGTGAAACCTTCACTGGTCCGGGTGCAGCATGGTATTTCGACTTCGGTCTGGAAGCCAATGTTGATGCGCTTACCTTCCGCCTCGGTTTGAACAACGCGTTCGACCGCAAGCCGGAAACCTATGCGCCGAACGTACAGTCGGGCACCGATCCGTCGCTCTACGACGTTCTCGGCCGCCGCGCTTATGTGTCGGCTCGGCTGCGCTTCTAACGCAAGCCAAAGCAAAAAAGAAAAGGGCGGGACTGGTTTCCCGCCCTTTTTCTATCTAGGACGCAGGCATGAAATCACACGAACGGATGCGTGCCGCCCATGCGGCCTATCAAAAAGGCGATTTTTCGGGGGCGTTGGTACAGATCGAAGCTGCGTTGAAAGCCGTGCCGCGCGATCATCTCACTCTCCAGTTCGCTGGCGTTGTCGCGGCGCAGGCTGGATTTCCGGAAAAAGCATCCGATTATCTTCGTAAAGCGATTTCCTGTGGTGGCGACAATGAAGACAATCGAATCAACCTCGCCAAAGTACTTGCCGAGTTAGGGCAATGGGATGAGGCATTAAAACTGTGTCAGTCCCCTGACGGAAAGCCGTCTCAGGACCTGCAAAGGCTAGAGGCGGATCTGCTTAAAGCGCAAGGTCGCCCGAACGAGGCGGTCTGGGCCTATGAACGCATAGTACATGAACAGCCCGACAATTTTGACGCCTGGAACAATTTGGGCAATGCCCGCCATGAATCAGGCGATTTGGATGCTGCCATGGATGCTTTTCAGCGCGCCAGGCAGTTAAAGCCCGAGGAATCAATCGTTTTCACCAATATCGCTCGTGTGCTCATGTCGAAGGATCGATATGAAGACGCCTGTCTGATGCTCGAAAAAGCGGTAATGCTTTCGCCTCAGGACCCGGCGCCGTTGATTGAACTCGGCAGGACATTGACGAGCATGGACCATCCCGAGGCTGGTCTGCGGGCTTTGGGCGATGCTGCCAGACTCGATCCCACAAATCCCAGAGTCTTTGTGTCTATCGGACAGGCTTTTACAGACTTGTCCAACCAGCCGCAGGCGGAGCGCGCATTCAAATTTGCGCTGCAGGCGGATGCAAAAAATCCGGTCGGCTATCTCAGTCTCGGTATATTGCTGGAAAAGGCAAATCGCGTTGACGAACTTTCCGCACTTGTCGCCGCGGCCAGACAGCATGGTGTGGATGGGCCAGAAATCAGGTACCTGGAAGCGTTGATGATGAGCCGTGCTGGCAAGCTTGATGAAGCGCTGCAGTTGGCGAAATCCATTTCGTCCACCGCTATCAATGAAGCTACAATTGCGCAGCTGAAAGGGCAGTTGGCGGATAAACTCGGGCTAATTGACGAAGCCTATTGGGCCTATGAAGATATGAACCGGGCAATGGCGCAAAGCCCATTGGGCTTAAGTGTCGATCGCAGTGCCTATCAACGAACCATGGATGGCATAAGGCATCAGACCACCGCTGACTGGTATGCGGGTTGGCCGAAAGTTGAGGTTCCAAGCGATCCTCCATCTCCGGTGTTCCTCGTCGGATTCCCTCGATCGGGAACGACGCTGCTCGACACAATATTAATGGGTCATAGCGACACACATGTTCTGGAGGAAATCCCGCTAATTGAAACGGTTGCCCATGCTGTGGGCGATTTGACGCGCGTAGGAGAGTTGAGCGCCAATGAAGTGGCCGCGATGCGAAAGCTTTACTTTCAAGAACTTGAAAAGGCTTCGCCCGTTCCTGCCGGTAAGATGGTGATCGACAAAAACCCTTTGTCGATGGTGCGCATGCCACTGATCCACCGTCTTTTCCCGGATGCCAAGATAATCCTTGCGATGCGGCATCCATGCGACGTCGTGCTCAGCTGTTATATGCAGAACTTCAAGCCTACCGAGGCCATGTCGAGCTTCCTCGATCTTGCCAATGCAGCACGAACCTATGACCGCATTTTCGCTTATTGGGAGACGTGCCGCAAAGTCCTGCCGCTCGATGTTCACATGCTCCGCTATGAAGCCATGGTTGAAGATGTCGAAAGTGAAGTGCGGCCGCTGTTCGACTTTCTGGGGCTCGAATGGGAAAGTGGCGTGCTGGACCACCAGAAAACCGCCCGTGAGCGCGGGTATATTAGAACCCCGAGCTATGCCCAAGTGACCGAGAAGGTCTATTCATCCGCCAGCGGCCGTTGGCAGCGCTACCGGAAATACATGAACGAGGTGCTGCCCATATTGCAGCCATGGGCAAAGGCCTATGGCTATGAAATCGATTAATAGTTTCGGTCATTCGGCGCTGACGACGCTTCAAACAGATACTAGTTCTCTTCGCCTGTTGCGTGCAGCGGTTGCTTGCTGCAACTTCATTGAATCCAGCCATTGGAGAAATGATTATGCGCAAGCTGAAATTGTTGGTTGCCTTCGCAATCTGTGCGCCTGCATTGACCGTTGTTCCTGCTGCTGCTGATAATGGCTCACAGGATGGCGACCGGATGATTTGCAAATACCGCCAGCAAACTGGCACCCGGTTCAAGACCAAAACTTGCAAGACTGCGGCACAATGGGAAGCCATGGCCGAAGAACATCGAAACGCGCTGAAGCAAATTGTCGATCTTCCGCAGATAAAGGTGTGCGGCCCGAACGGGTGCGACTGAGCATTTGCTTCGACATTTGTGCGACACTGTTCGACCAGCGCAACATTGGGAGTCTGGCACGAATTTTTGACGCTGTTACATTCCGACCAGAATGTTTCGGAATATGCGAAATGGCCGGAAAAGTTCGATGCTGAAAATGGTGATACTCCTCGTTCCCCTTTCTACGGTGGCTTCGATACCATTGGTCGCGATGTCGGCACCCGCCGAAAAGCCAGAGGCGCGTAAGGTCTGCAAATATAGCCAGCAAACCGGTACGCGGTTCAAAAAGCGGACCTGCAAAACGGCTGCGGAGTGGGAGGCTATGGCCGAAGCGCATCGTGGCGGTTTGCGGGATGCAGCCGGTCGTCCGCAAATACAGGTTTGCGACCCGCGCAACGGTTGTAACTGAAACCGGCAGCGTTCCTCACAATTGCCGATCGCATTGACTGTACTGATGCAAACGGCCAAAAAGCTGCGGACGATGATCAGAGGCGGCGAATTATATGCGTTTTACGATGATGGGCATTGCGACACTGGCATTGGCAACCCCTTTGCAAGCCGACAACAAGGCCGATTCTGCTGACAGAATGGTCTGCAAATATCGCCAGGAAACCGGCACGCGTTTCAAGGCGAAAGTTTGCAAAACGACAGCGCAGTGGGAAGAAATGGCGGAGCAGAACCGAGCTGGTCTCAAGGAAATTGTAGACCGCCCCCAGATCGAAATAAACAAATAACGGCATAGTCGTGAAAATCGATCGCCCCTTACTCAAACTGCCCCGGCAATATTGCCAGCAGACGCTGGCGGCTGAAATCGCCGCACTGCCGACTTCGGCATGGTTGCCCCATCCAGGGCGGATCGTCGGCAATGATGCTGTTCCACTGATTACCCCCCATGGCGCAATCACTAATGCTTTTGCCGGCCCCATGGCACCAACCGAGCATCTGCTTGCTTGCCCTTATATTATGGAAATCATGGCTGATCTGGGCGCGGTTTGGGGGCGCAGCCGCTTGATGGGGTTGGCACCGGGAGCGATCGTTCCCGAACATGTCGATGTCGGACATTATTGGCGTACACATTTGCGCATCCATATCCCCGTGATCACCAATTCTGGCGTCGAGTTCACTTGCGAAGGTGAAACGGTGCATATGGTGGCGGGCGAATGCTGGATTTTCGATTCTTTCCGCATTCATGATGTGCGCAATAGCGGGACCGAGAAACGGGTACACCTCGTTCTCGACACCGTTGGCGGCGAGAAATTGTGGGATTTGATGCGGGCAGGAGAGCAACTCGGGCGCGATCCAGATGCGGCGGTCTTTGTTGCACCGGGCAGCATATCCACGGGCAATTTGCGCTATGAGCAGATCAATACCCCGGACGTCATGTCGGTTTGGGAAGTGCGGTGCCATGTCGATTTCCTGCTCGACCAAGCGCCCGCTGGAGACTTGCTTGATAGCACGAGACATCAGCTGGAGCGCTTTCTGCACGAATGGGGCGCGCTCTGGGCCCAGTCGGGCACTGACAGCAATGCCTTGCCAAATTATCGCAACCTGATTGAACAGATACGGCGCGAACTACAGCATTTGCAAAGCGGGCGGATTGTCCTGCCAAACGGCGTGCCACTGGACCGGGCGCTCAACGAACTGGTGTTTATGGCGGCAGCCCCCGCGCCGACCGCACCCCAACCCGCAATGGTAACTGCGCGCTAACTCCCATGATTGTGTCGCACCTGCACCGATTCATATTCGTCGCCGTACCCAAGACAGGTACGCATTCGGTGCGTCAGGCACTGCGGGCGCATATGGGACCGGAAGATATCGAACAGGCGCGGCTTTTCGTTGAAAAACAGTTTCCCATTCCAGAGCTGGCGAGGTTGGGGCATGGGCACCTCAGTTTCCAAGATGTCCGTCCGCATCTGGGTGAAGAGGCGTTTGCGAGTTATTTCAAATTTGCATTTGTCCGCAATCCGTTTGATCGGTTCATTTCCTATTGCTCATTCGCCACTAGCCGTGAGGGCACATTTGAACGCGATCCCAAGCGCGTGATGCGGCATTTTCTGTTTACGGCACCGCCGCATAACCACATTATTTTCAAGCCGCAGTTCACTTTTCTGTGCGGGCCAGATGGACAGTTGCAGGCCGATTATCTGGGCAAGGTCGAAACGATGCAGGCCTCATATGATGAGGTGGCACAGCGCCTGGGTATCGCAACAACACCGCTCGACCATGCAAATCGTTCGCGTCGCGGCGATTATAAAGACTATTATGATCAGGAACTGATCGATGGAGTCGCGCGGATTTACGCGCGCGATCTCGAGCTTTTCGGTTACGATTATTGAAGGGCGCATGATGTATACCAACCCGCGCAAAACCAACAGCATCCGTCGCCTTGGCCAGGTGGATATCACCGATCTGAAGGCTGCCATCATGGCGATTCCGGAAGAGGTCTGGAATTACCAGAATGCGAACAAGCCGAACCGATTTGAGGCGTTGGATGCGACGCGGCACATCCCGTTCCGCTTCGTGAAAAATTTCAAAGACTGGCGCGGCCATTATGGCTGCGAACTATGGGAGGAATGGAAGTCGTTGCTGGAGCCGGTGCTGGCCGCTGCAACTGCAGACTATGGCTATTCCAATGGAGAATTTCCACGCGCTATGCTTGCGCGCATGCCTGTGGGTGGGGTTGTCCAACCGCATCGTGATGCCAACCCCGCTGCACGCTGGCCGCACAAGATCCACATTCCGATCCAGACCAACGATCAGGTCTTTTTCTATGTCGACGGTGTTCAATACCAGATGGCGGAAGGTGAGGCTGTCGAACTCAACAATATCGGCGTGCATTCGGTCGAAAATCGCGGCGATTGTGATCGCATCCACCTGATATTCGAATATTTCGATGCCGATCAGCCGGATCCGGATTGGGTGCTACCGTATCGCGAAAGCGCTTAAGCGGGATATTCAGTTCGCATCCAGCCAGTGACCGCATAACGGACGCCGCCAGCAAAGGGCGTTACCTGGCTCACGCTGTGCAACACCGGCAAGGCAAACATGTTCAGGTAGTTGAAGCGGGGAACAAGCCCGTTGATTCTGCCGTCCGCTTCGTGAAACAGCAAAAGCCCACCCCATTCAACTCGCCATTCGGGTGTCAGCCCCATGACATAGGCCAGTTCTCGGTTCTTGCCGTCAACATCGTCATCATGCCCGGTCAGAAAATCGCCCGGATGGTAAGCCGTGCCTTGCGCGTCAGCATAAAGAATGGCCGTCTTGCCGGTTACCTGTCGGATAAAGTCCAGCACTGGCTCGCTGCGCATGAATTCGGCAAAGGCGTGCAGAATATCCTGTTGCGGCTTCCGTTCCGACACCGTGTCTGGAACGCGCAGAGACGAGAAGCGAAACTGGAAACCATCGCGAGCCGCCAAATTGATGCGATTATCTAGCTCGATGCGTTGCTCCACCGTCATGGCTTCACGCGCTTCGCGGCCGAGGTCATACACATGGCCACCAGCATTAATCGCCCAGGCCCAATCCTGCCTGTCGATCAAGGACCGATGCAGTTTGACGGCGCAATCCTGTTCCAGAAATTCCGGTATGGAAATATGACCTCGGGCGCTGAAAGCCTTGGACAAAGCCACAGCGTCCAGTGCCGGATTTAGCGTGAATGTAAAGCTCATGCCTTGGCGGGTTTCACTGCAAATTTCAAAGCGCCGTCGCCTTCCTCGATCTTGAGCGTAGCGCCATCGGGGACTTCGCCCTTTAGGATCAGATCGGCTAGCGGGTCCTGCAAATGCCGCTGGATCGCGCGCTTCAGCGGGCGGGCGCCATAGACTGGATCATAGCCGACACGGCCGAGCCAGTTGCGGGCACCTTCGCTCAGGTCGAGCACGATCTTGCGATCTTTGAGCAGTTTCTGCACGCGGCCGACCTGGATATCGACGATCGGTGCCATATGCTGCGCTGCCAGGCGGTGGAACAGGATGATTTCATCCAACCTGTTCAGGAATTCCGGGCGGAAATGCGCGCGGACGACTTCCATCACCTGTGGTTCGGCCTTTTCGGCATCCTCATCATCGCCCAGTGCCGCCAGATACTGGCTGCCGAGGTTCGAGGTGAGGATGATCAACGTGTTCGAGAAATCGACCACGCGGCCCTGACCATCGGTCAGGCGGCCATCGTCGAGCACCTGCAGCAGCACGTTGAAGACATCGCTGTGCGCCTTTTCAACCTCGTCGAACAGCACCACCTGATAGGGGCGCCTACGCACGGCTTCGGTGAGCACCCCGCCTTCATCATAGCCGACATAGCCGGGAGGTGCGCCGATAAGGCGGGAGACGCTGTGCTTCTCCATGAACTCGCTCATGTCGATGCGCACCATCGCACTGTCATCGTCGAACAGATATTGCGCGAGCGCCTTGGTCAGCTCAGTCTTGCCGACGCCGGTGGGGCCGAGGAAGAGGAACGAACCAAGCGGACGGTTCGGATCCTGCAGGCCTGCGCGCGAACGGCGCACGGCCTTTGACACGGCTTCGACCGCATCCTTTTGCCCGATAACGCGTGCGCCAAGCCATTCCTCCATCTTGAGGAGCTTTTCGCGCTCGCCTTCCATCATCTTGTCGACCGGAATGCCGGTCCAGCGGCTGACGACCGAGGCGATATCTTCGCTGGTCACTTCCTCGCGCAGCATGGCATTGCCGGCCGCGGCAACCGCATCCTCCAGTTGCTTTTCGAGGCCGGGGATCGTGCCATATTGAAGCTCGCCTGCCTTGGCCAAATCGCCATTGCGCTGCGCTTGCTCCAGTTCGATGCGCGCATGGTCGAGCGCTTCCTTGATCTTGGATTCAGCCGAAATCTTCTCCTTCTCCGCCATCCAGCGTGTGGTGAGTTCGGTCGATTGCTGTTCGAGATTAGCAAGCTCCGCTTCCAGCGTAGCCAGCCGGTCTTTCGAGGCTGCGTCGCTTTCCTTTTTCAACGCCTCACGCTCGATCTGCAGCTGCATGATGCGGCGGTCGAGATTTTCGATTTCTTCCGGTTTGGATTCGACCTCCATGCGCAAGCGCGAGGCAGCCTCGTCCATCAGATCGATGGCTTTATCGGGCAGAAAACGGTCCGAAATATAGCGGTGCGACAGCGTCGCCGCGCTCACCAGCGCGCCGTCGGTGATGCGCACCCCGTGGTGCAGCTCATATTTCTCTTTGAGGCCGCGTAGGATCGAAATCGTGTCCTCGACCGTCGGCTCACCAACGAACACCGGCTGGAAACGACGTTGCAGCGCAGGGTCCTTCTCAACATGCTTCTGATATTCGTCGAGCGTGGTTGCGCCGATGCAGTGCAGCTCCCCGCGCGCCAAGGCTGGCTTCAATAGGTTGGAGGCGTCCATCGCGCCTTCGCCCTTTCCCGCGCCGACCAGCGTGTGCATTTCATCGATGAAGAGGATGATGTCACCTTCGCCCTGCTTCACTTCATCGAGCACACCTTTGAGGCGTTCCTCGAATTCACCGCGATATTTGGCGCCTGCAATCAACGCGCCCATGTCGAGCGACATCAGCTTGCGGTCTTTCAGGCTGTCGGGAACGTCACCGTTGGCGATGCGCAGAGCGAGGCCCTCGGCGATCGCGGTTTTGCCAACGCCGGGTTCGCCGATCAGTACGGGATTGTTCTTGGTGCGGCGGGCAAGGATCTGCACGGTGCGGCGGATTTCCTCATCGCGGCCGATAACGGGGTCTAGCTTGCCTTCACGCGCGACCTCGGTGAGGTCACGGGCAAATTTTTTGAGCGCATCATAGCGGTCTTCGGCACCGGCGGTGTCTGCGGAGCGCCCGCCAGTAAGGTTCTTGATTGCGGCATTAAGCGCCTCAGCTTTGACACCGGCAGCGGCCAATGCCTTGCTCGCAGCGGTGTTGCCGCCCAAGGAGAGCGCCAACAGGATCGCCTGCACGGTGACAAAGCTGTCGCCTGCTTTTTGTGCCACCTGTTCGGCTGCATCGAGAACGCGGACAGCATCATTGTCCAGGCCGGGCGTCTGTTGAGCGCCGCCACCCGTTACCGCAGGCACGCGCGCCAGTGCGGCGTCGGTCTCGCGTACAGCTGCAGCCGCATCCCCGCCCGCTGCCTTGATAAGGCCCGATGCCATGCCTTGCTCGTCTTCGAGCAACGCCTTCAAGATATGCTCCGGCGAAATCCGCTGATGGTTCATGCGGATTGCAACGGTCTGGGCCGACTGCAGGAAACCTTTTGCGCGGTCGGTAAATTTCTCGAGATTCATATCCCTCGTCCCTTGTGTCTCAGCGCTTCCCCAACATCAATTTAGGAAGCCTCTCGCCAAGATGTAATGTTGCATTTTTGTCACACAAGGGGGTGGACTGTTCGGAATGAATATTTGTCATTCCCGCGTAGGCGGGAATCCATCACCTGCCGTTGAAATTTGACCCGCGGGTGATGGACCCCCGCCTGCGCGGGGGTGACGAAGTTGCCTTTACTGTAACCCTCACCGTTTCCAGTTGCGGACAAACTCGTCGAGGATACGAACACCCCAGCCTGATGCGCCTTTCGGGGTTACATCGTCGCTGCTGTCCGCCCAATTCACTCCAGCTATATCTAGATGCGCCCAGGGGGTGGCCGGATCTACGAAGAAGCCGATAAAAGCTGCACCAAGGCTCGCGCCCGGACGCCCGCCTTCGGCCGAATTCTTGATGTCAGCAATGTCGGATTTCATTGTCTTGCTGTGGTTTGGATGGAGCGGTAAACGCCAGACTTCCTCTCCCACGGCTTTGCCGGCGGCAGTCATTTGCGCCGCCATCGCATCGTCGCGCGAAAACAGACCGGCATAATCGTAACCCAGCGCCTGACCCACTGCGCCGGTCAGTGTGGCAATATTCACCAGCGCTGCGGGCTTGTGGTTGGCGATGACATATTCATTGGCATCGGCAAGCACGAGGCGCCCTTCGGCGTCGGTGTTCATCACTTCGATGGTTTTGCCGCTATAGGTGCGAACGACGTCTCCAGGACGCTGTGCGTTGCCGCCAGGCATATTTTCGGCCAGTGCGGCAACCGCCATTACGTTTACGTTGGCACGTGATTTGGCGAGCGAGAGCACCGCACCCATTGTTGCGGCTGCTCCAGCCATGTCGGATTTCATCTCCCACATGCCCGAATTGGGTTTGATCGAAATGCCGCCGCTGTCGAAGGTGATGCCCTTGCCCACCAAGGCAATGGGCGCTCCGTTTCCGCCACGATATTCGACCAGCATCAGGCGGGGCGGGCGGCGCGAGCCTTGGCCTACACCTGCCAGCGTACCCATGCCCAGACGGCGCATCGCGGCTTCGTCGAGCACTTCGATCTTGATGCCCGGAACGCCGGCAAAGGCTTCACGTACGCGCGCGACAAAGCTTTCAGGGTAGATAACATTGGCGGGTTCGGTCGAAAGATCGCGGGTCAGGCTGACGCCTTCAGCCAGCGCCACTCCACGCGATTTCCATTCAGCTTCGGCGCTGCGGGCATCGCCAACAACGATGGTGGCGGGCTGCGCAGAGGGCACGGATTTGCCGATCGTCTTGTAGCGGTCAAACCGATATTGGCCGAGGCTATAGCCCAGCGCGACGTTTGCGGCTTCATCGCTGGCGGCACCGACGATGCTCACCGGATGTCCTTCATCGCGCATGTCCTGTGCGATACGCCCGCCCGCACGGCGGAGCCTGTCAGCCACATCGCCATCGCCAGCCATGCCGACCAGATCGATGCGCGCATGGCGGCCAATTCCGCGCAAGGTCAGCTTGGTGCCATCCTTGCCATCGAATTTCGCATTTGTGATGGCTGCCTTGACGCTGGCTTCAGCCGCGCTGCCAAGTACGCCGGTTGGCAGATCGGCGTTGCGCATCAGGATGACGAGCACGCCATCATCGGCGGCGCGGGTGGCAAAGGCGATCGGGCGCGTCTGCGTATTAGCGACGGTGGACGGTTCGACACCCGAACCGGCCGGTACGCCCTGTGCCAAGGCAGGCACGCTGGCGGTGGCGAGGATGAGTGCGAACAAGTGACGGCGCATGGGTGAACTTTCCTTTCGCTGAATCTTCTATATGCAACGCCCTTTAGGCAATGCCGTATAAGTAACAAGATAACATCGACAAAGGGGAGATGAAGATGGGCAAATGGCTATGGGGAGGAGCTGCGACTTTCACCGCTATCGGGGTTGCCGCGATGATCTGGGAGCCGTTGGCAGCGCAGCAATCGTCCGCCCCACTGTCAAAAAACTACGATGTTGAAATCGTGCGCGATGGTTTCGGTGTTCCCCATATTAATGGCAAAACCGATGCCGATGCCGCCTATGGCCTCGCCTTTGCGCATGCCGAAGATGATTTTTCAACGATCGAGGAAGTCGTGTCGATGACGCGCGGGCGCTACGGCGCGATTGCGGGGCAGGATGGCGCTAAAGTCGATTTCGTCTTGCACTTGCTCGGCGTGCGGGACACCGTGGATCGGCGCTATGAAGAGATCCCTGCGGATGTAAGGGCGGTGCTTGATGCCTATGCGGCGGGGCTCAACCATTATGCTGAAAAGCATCCAGAAGAGGTGCGGTTGTCGAACCTCTTCCCGGTGAATGGTAAGGATATCGTAGCCGGATTCGTGCTGCGGGCACCCTTTTTCTACGGCCTCGACAATTACATTTCGACGCTGGTTGAGGGGAAGCCGCCGCCGAATGAAAGCGCGGCCGCGATGACGCCGATTGGGCGCGATCCCGAAATGAACGGTTCCAATGCCTGGGCGGTTGCGCCTAGCCGGATGGCCGATGGCAAGACCTGGCTGGTCTCCAACTCGCACCAGCCGCTGGAGGGGCAAGTCGCCTGGTACGAGGCCGTTGTGCATTCGGGTGAGGGGCTGGACATGGCGGGGGCTCTCTTCCCGGGATCGCCTTTCGTGCTGCTCGGCCATAATCGCCATCTGGGTTGGACCAATACGGTCAACCGGCCCGATCTGGTGGATATCTACAAACTGGTGCTCAACGAAGCGGGTGATCAATATCGCTATGATGGCAAATGGCTGCCGCTGCAGGAAAAGCGTGTCTGGCTGCCGGTCAAATTTGGGTGGTTCACCGTGCCGATCCCGCAGACCCTCTATCGTTCTGTGCATGGGCCAGTGATCAAGAACGAACAGGGTGCCTTCGCGGTCCGCTATGCCGGGATCGACAATGTGAAGGCAGTTGAGCAATATTATCGCAATACCAAGGCGACCAATTGGGAGGAGTGGGCCAAGTCGATGTCGACCGGTGGCATCACGGGCACCAATTTCATCTATGCCGACAAGACCGGGCGGATTGCCTATGTCTACAACGCGCTGTTCCCAGACCGGAAACCGGGATTCGACTATACCAAAATATTGCCGGGCGATAGTTCCGCGCCTGTGTGGAAGGGCCCAGTGCCGTTCGATAGCTACCCCAAGGTCGTCAGCCCCGCGTCGGGCTTCGTGCAAAATGCCAATAACACGCCTTATCTGGCGGCAGGTCCGGGTTCGGAAATCGATCCCAAGACGCAGTCGCCTTATCTCGGCATCGAATTGGGGATGACCAATCGCGGGCTGATGGGAACCGGGCTGATGATGAACGACAGCTCGATCACGCCTGAGGAGCTGCTCGCGATCAAGATGGACACCCGCTACGCCAAGTCGAGCTGGGTCAAGCCCTGGATGGACAGCCTGTTGGCCGTTGATGCCAAGGGCGATGCGAAACTGGCTGAGGCACAAAAGCTGCTGCGTGGATGGGACTGGTCGAGCGACGGCAAGGGCAGGGCAGATGCCATTGCCGAACGGCTGATACGCTATGCAGCGAGGGCCAACTGGCGCAACGATCCATTGCCCGATCCGCGCGCGACGTTGCAAAAGACGGTGGAAGAATTCAGCGAGCGCTTCGGGCGGCTGGACCCTGCTCTAGGCGATATCCAACGATTGCGACGCGGCAAGGTCGACCTGCCTATGCTCGGTGGTACCGATACACTGCGGGCCACCACCATGTGGGATGGCGAACAGGCCGACGGCAAGATGCGCGTCCGTCACGGCGATAGTTTCATCATGCTGGTGCGCTGGGACAAGGCGGGGACCGTGGTTTCGGAATCGATCCAACCCTATGGCGCCGCGACCAACCGCCCGGAATCGCCACACTATACGGACCAGATGAAGCTTTATGTCGCGGGCAAGTTCAAGCCAGTGCATTTCGAATGGGCTGATGCTGTAAAGAATGCCAAGCGGCGTTACCGCCCTTGAGATAGACAGCATCCTTGAACATGCGCGGAAATTTCCTGATCTGCCTCTGCGTTTGAACTGCGTCAGCGAATGGCCGAAACCTTGTCCTTCACCGCCTCCGCAAATAGCCTGCCTTCGTCTTGAGCGAAGTGCAGGAACAGGCTCGGCTCGATCAGTTCAAGCTCCATAAGCCGGAAAACGCCATCACCGTCACGGACCATGTCGACTCGCGCATAGGTCGTGGGGCAGCATTCGTGAAGGCCGTCCGTGGCCGCAAACGCGGCTTCGGCAAGAGTCCGGGCGTCGGCTGGCGCTTCGATGCCGCGCTCGATGCCGCCAAATTGTTCCTGCACGCGGAAGTCGCCCTCGGCAGGATGCTTGGTGATTGCATGGCTGTAGTGGCCGCCAAAGTAGAAGAGCGAATATTCGCCATCCTCGGCAATTGCGGGCAGATAGGGTTGCACCAGCATCCGCTGGCCTACCGCCTCGGCTGGGAGCGGGTCGGAGGGACCGATCAGGTAAGTGCCATCGGCCCCGCCCGATATGGGCGGCTTCACCACAAGTCGGGGGCTTTCGAGGATTTCGCGCGCGCTCACCAGCGCGGCGTCGCTCATCGATTCGCGAATCAAAGTCGGCACCGTCGCGACGCCCGCGGCAGACAGTTCCGCCAGATAGGCCTTGTCACTATTCCAGCGCAGCACCTTCGCCGGATTGGCCATGGGCAAGCCTTCGGCCTCCAATCGGTCGAGCGATGCGAACCAGCCGGGCACATCCCGCTGGTAGCCCCATGTTAGCAGCGGCAAGACAAGGTCGAAACCTGAAAGATCGCCGGGCTCGGTCCACGGACGAAAGGCCAGCTCGGGCCCGAGCAGCCGCTCATAATGCGCCTTGGGTAGCGACCAGTTTTCCCAATAATCGGGGGCAGGGGTGAGGATGCAGAGCTTGGGCATGTCGCTTTCGATTTTTCCCTCAGAAGGAAGAAGATAATAAGGAAAAAGGGCGTGAGCCCTTCATTTACGAGTATCGGACAGGCAGCTCGAATATCGACGCGCTACGCGGGGGTGTTCAGGTAACAAGGTTCTTCTTCCTTCCGTGGAGATCAAACCTTCTCCCCCGCCATCTGCAAAATCTCAGTCCACTCTTCCGGGCGCACTTTGCCGACCGACAAGCGCGATAGGCGCACCAGATCCATCTCGGCGAGTTTGGGATTGGCCTTGACCGCTTTCAACGGCACCGGGTTTTTGAGCTTGCGCACCGGCTTCACCTTCACGGCGACGAATTTGCCTTTCTCGTCGGTCGGGTCGATAAAGGCTTCCTTGCTGATCTTGATGATGCCGACCACCTCGACACCAATGTTGCTGTGGTAGAAGAAAGCGAGGTCGCCCTTCTTCATCGTCTTCATGTTGAGCGCGGCGGCGTGATTGCGCACACCGTCCCATGTGCCTTCTTTCTCGGCCACCAGATCGTCCCAACTGTATACATCGGGTTCCGATTTCATCAGCCAATATTGCTCGCTCATTTGAAGCTCCTTTGACCGGCGTCAATTTCGCTGGCATGCAATTAGGTCAAGGGCTATTTGCATGGATATGAGTCAAATGCCCGATATTTCGCTGGCCAGCAGCGATACCCAAGCCATCTCCCAAGCGCTTGGCGACAGTTTTCGTACCTATGGTTTTGCCAAGGTTGTCGACCATGGGATCAACCCGCATCTTGCCAAGGAAGCCTGGCGGCTTTCGAAAGAGCTGTTTGCCCGCTCGACCGAGGAAAAGCTGCGCTGGTACGACAAGAATATCGCGGGACAGCGCGGTTACACCCCGTTCAAGACCGAGATTGCCAAAGGCGCCGACCATCATGACCTGAAGGAATTCTGGCATGTCGGGCGGACTTTGCCCGAAGGTCATCGCCTAGAAGGCGAGATGCTCAAGAATATCTGGCCCGATACGGTCGATGGGTTCCGCGATGTGTTTGAGCCGCTCTACGCCGAGTTTGACCGGGTTGGCGCGAAGATATTGTCCTACCTCGCCATCTATCTGGGGCTGGAGGCAGACTGGTTTGCCGACAAGATCAATGTTGGCAATTCAATCCTGCGCCTGCTCCACTATCCGCCGATCGAAGGTGATACCGAAGGCTGCATTCGTGCCGGCGCGCATGAGGATATCAACCTGATCACGCTGTTGCTGGGTGCCGAGGAATCGGGGCTGCAGATATTGCGGCCCGACGGCACTTGGATGGATGTCTCGCCGCCCGAAGGCGGGTTGTCGCTCAATGTCGGGGATATGCTGCAACGCCTGTGCAACCACTACCTCCCCTCGACCACGCACCGGGTACGCAATCCGATGGGTGAGCGGTCGAAATTCAGCCGCTATTCGATGCCCTTCTTCCTCCATCTCAATTCGGACTATCCGATTGCGACGCTGCCGCAATGCATCAGCGAAGAAAATCCAAATCGCTATCCCGAGCCCATCCTCGCGGATGACTATTTGCGCGAACGGCTGATCGAGATCGGGCTTTTGAAGGCGTGATAAGAATTTACGCGCTGTAAAGTCCGCTTCTGCTATTCCGTTGCGGCGCATGCTTGGCGCATTCGGGGTAGCAATGAACGACGGGGTCAAAAACTGGCTGGGAAAAATTGCCGCTGCGGTCGGTTATGACACGCAGCACATAAGCCGCACCGTTGCCTATCGCGAGATTGACCGCTGGCTCGATGGCATAGGTGCCGAAGGTCTCGACGCCCTCGAAATCAGTGCGGGCTGGAAATGGCGGCAGCGGCAATGGGGCAGCTTCATCGAGATGAACTGGCCCGAGCATGATATTTGTAACGAACAGCTCGATCGCCAGTTCGACATCGTCATTGCCGATAATGTGTGGGAGCATTTGCTCTACCCATATCGCGCTGCGCGTAATGTCCATGCGATGCTGCGGCCGGGGGGCTGGTTCATAAACATCACACCCTTCCTGATCCGCTATCATCCGATCCCTACGGATTGCAGCCGCTGGACGGAGCTGGGAATGAAGCACTTTCTGGAGGAAGCGGGCTTCAATTCGAATCGGATGGATACCGGCAGTTGGGGCAACGCTTCGGCAGTCAAAGCCAATTTCAACAGCTGGGCGCGAACCGGTTGGCGCCGTAGCCTGCCCAATGATGAACGCTTTCCGGTCACAGTTTGGGCGATGGCGCAGAAGTCATGACTTCGAAGCCGACCATTTGCATCGCCGTACTGGCGCACAATGAAGAGGCGCGGATTGCCGCCTGCCTCAACAGTCTGCCGTTGAATGACGCAAGCGTTGCGATCAACGTCATTGTCAACGGATCAACTGACGCGACTGCGGCCATTGCGGGCGGGGTTGCCGCAGCTGCCCGAAACGTGCGCGTGCATATATATAGAGAAGGCGGCAAGGCGCGCAGCTGGAACCGGTTCCTGTTCGAAGAGCTGACCGGCTTTCATGAAACGCACATATTTGTCGATGGCGATGCTGAAATCACGCCGGGATCCGTTGAGGCGCTGCGGAAGGCATTGAAGCAAAAGCCTCTAGCCAACGCCGCGTCAGGTTTGCCGATGAACGGACGCAAAATGGCCTATTATCAACAAGCGATGCGGCACGAGCACGGTTTGTTCGGCGATCTTTATGCGCTTCGGGGCGATTTCCTGAAGCGGATGAAGCAGGGCGACATCCGGCTGCCGGACGATGTGATCGGTGACGATGGCCTAATCTGTGCCATGGCCAAGACCAATCTGGCTGACGAATCGCAGTGGAACGACAATCGGGTCGCGGTGTGCGAACAGGCAGGCTTCCTTTGCGCTCCGGTTAGTGCACTATCGCCCAAAAGCTGGCGCATGCAATATCGACGTATGGTCAACTACAGCGTGCGCCATTTCCAAAACGCGATGATCAGCCGTATCATGCGCGATGCGGGGCCAAAGGGGTTGCCGCGCTTGCTTTCGGAAATCTACCGGCGCGAACTGCCAAGCATGGAGCCAAGGTCGCGGCCTGAGCTTTTCTGGTTTGACCGTCTAGCGCTCAAACGCATGGTGCAGACCGTCGAGCCGGTTTAGCTGGCGTCTGCCGGCGACGGTGCCTTTCTGCGCACAACCAAGTTTACGACTTCCATCGCCGTAGCGCGCGAACCAAACCATAGCAGCCCGCCATAGATAAGTGCTCCGACCCCCGCGAGCAGCAGAAGGTGAAGGATCGGCATCAGTTGCGGCCATAGTGCGTCGACCAGATAGCGGTCGAACAACCAAGCCAAAGCAGCCATCGATGCAGCAGCGCCCAGACCCGGCACGATCGCACCAAACAACTGGCTGATCCGGAATCCGATATGCGGCCTTGCCTGATAGATGGTGAAGGCAAGCAGCAGCGGGAACGACACCAGCCAGCCCCAGGCCAGTCCTGTCGCTCCGAAGCGAATGGCAGCCAGATAGACCAGTGGCATGATGATTGCCCCGGCGATCGCGTTACGCATGGTTACGCCTGGAAGCCCGAGCGCGTTGATTGCAGGCTGGAAAAGAAACTGCAAAGTGGCGACCGGCATAGCGAGCGCAAGAATCGCGACGATTGGTGTCGCCTCGAGCCATTTCTCACCCATTAATGTGGCGACAAAGGGTGCCGCCGTCACGGCCATGCCGAAATAAAGCGGAAAGGCGACCAGCATGATCAGGCGCACGGCCTTTAGGAAACTATAGGCCAGCTTGCTCGGGTCGTGCTGGATTCGCGCATAAGCGGGAAAGGCCACCTCGTTCAGCGGCGGAATGAATTTGGTAGCGAACAGCTGCGTCAAGAAAAGTGCTTCAGCATACAACCCCAGATCATGGGTATCGAAATGGCGCCCGGCGATGAAGATGTCGGACTGGCTTTGAATGATGAAGAAGCCGTGGCCGATCAGCAGTGCGGTGCCGAAGGTGAAGATGTGACCCGCGCCACGAAAGTCAAAACTGGGCAATACCCAGAATCGGGTTGCGACCATCAGCATGATCGCGCGGCTCCAGAATATCGAGATGGGGGCAAAGACCAATGTCCACACACCCGCACCATATAACGCCAGCACCAGAGCAACACCTGCGCCGATCAGCGAAGTGAGCAAGTTGATGATCGCCGGCTTCCTGAATTCCAGCTCGCGCGTCATCAACGCTTCGGGAAGAATCAGGAAGGGCGTTGATAGATAAATCAGCGATTGCCAGCGCAGCATTTCTGCCACCATCGGCTCTCGATAATAAGCCGCCGCCAGCGGCGCCGCGACAAAAAGCTGAATCAGTGCGAGGCCGACATTCAAGAGAATCAGCATCCCGAAAGCCTGCCTGATTCGGATCGGCTCGACTGATTCGGACTGGATCAGCGCGCTGACAAAGCCATATCCGTTGAGGAAATTCAGGAAAACGAGCACGACTGAGGTCATCGCGAATAGACCATAGTCGCTGGGATCGAGGATTCGGATGACGGCGAGAGTCGCGCCCCAGCTAACGATCTGCGAGATGATTTGGGTGCCAGAACGCCAGAAAACCGCGCGTTTCACGCGGTTTCCGAAGTCAGCACCTTCCGGCGGTGTTATACTATGCTCATCGCTCATGAAGGTGCCAACTATCGAAAAAAGCTTACAAAATCGTGGTTTTCAGGGGTTCTGAAAAATTTTTGAAATAAAATTGCAAAAACCCTGTTGACCGAATCGTAGGACCCCTTTAGAGGCCCCTTCACCGGACGGGAAGCAAGCGCTTCCGCAGACTGGTCGCCAACATAACGGGTCACTCAATCCTCCGGTAGGAATATCGGGGAACCTTGAGTGTCCGGTTTTTTGTCGGTCGGCTCTTTGACATTGTGATAATAGATGAAGGGACATGTGGGCGGCGGCCCCGGTTTCTGCGGCTTCAAGGCGCAGAGTGATCGGGTTACCAAATAC
>CAZQWC010000008.1:0-190845 GCA_964597055.1 uncultured Sphingorhabdus sp. | reverse complement strand
CCGCGACCTATGTCCTTGACCGCTTTGGCAGCGCCGCCCATGGCGAGTTGGCGTTTAAGGCCGGAGATGCGTTCGGCCGACTACTGCGCACCCGCTACCTTGCCACTTATCTTGGCAACAGTGAATTCCGAGCGACGATCCACGCGTTGCTCAGTCAAGGCGAGGCTGTTCACACCTTGCAGCGCGCAATTCATTCGGGGCCGATTGGTTCAAAACGGGGGCGGACACCGGAACAGATGGCTGCGATCTCGTCAGCGTTAACCTTGCTCACAAACGCGGTGATGACTTGGAATGCAAGCCGGATTGGCGAGGTCAGGGCAACTGCTGCGGACGCGTTCCCCGACCATCATGTCAGGCACATCGCTCCGATCGCGCACGCCCATATCAATATGCGCGGGGTTTTAACCTTCAACGTGACCAGGTTTTGGGGGCGGCTTGGTAATGCCGGCAACGGGGCCGTCCAGTTGGCGCGTACAGGTTGATCACGTATGGACGTTTGTCCCTGGCTTTGTCTGCACGACCTATCTTACATGCGTAACGAACACCTTCAAAAACAGATGCTTTTTGCTAAGCTATGACAACAACCTGGCGCGATTTGTTCAAAACCCGATGAATAAGGTGGGCAAGACAGGGCTCAGTCTGCTTGGCGATGGCTTTAGATTGATTCAGAGGTAAAACAATTTTAGCAACTGTGCCGCTATTCCGACCTTGGAACATTGAAGTAGCCTTAGCTCATGATAAATCATGCAAATAATAACGAGCTAGCATCGCGATATTTCCTGGATGACCTTCCAGGGGCTCGGCAAACAGGTGCCCGCTTACATGGCATGCTATTGAAAATCGAAGCAGGCGAGCCTCTTAGCCGACTGTCGCAGGATTTCATTAGAACGAATGGCTATGCCTCGCTTGATGCGTGGATGAATAAGCAGATTGATTGGGATACATTCCAAAAAAGAGCAGCATCAGAGCGCATCGACCGGATCCGGCTAGCTGAAGCCAAAGCCGCAGAGCATGCAGCGACACTCGCCGAGAAGATCGCCGAACGGAACAAGGCGGCTGAAGCCCATTTTGCGGCGATGGCCAATGATCCCAAAATTCGGAGGCAGCGTGAAGCAAAGGAGCTGCGCGGCCGATTTGGTATCGGCTACGTCGATAGAGAATATTACCCGCGTATCATGGGGTTGCTTCGCGGTCTTTCAAAAGGCCAACGGCTCGACGCCGAAGATGTCGCATGGCTTCAGACAGAGGTTGACCATTGCTGGACGCCTGAACTGCAGAAGGCGTGGCATATGAGTGAGGCAGAGGCGCTGTCCGATTTATGGCGGACGCGATCCGATCCTTGGGATGCAATCAATGCGAGCAGCCACTGGAGGAAGGCGGGCGAGCCAAACAAGGCCATTGTTCTGACTGAAGCGGTACGGGCAAAAAAAGGCCTTAACCCAAAAATTCGATCAGCCTTGGCAACTACAACCGGTGGCGCAATGCGGGATCTCAACCGGCTCATTGAAGCGAGGGAGGCAGGGCTGGAGGCGCACCTTCTATCTCCAACGGACTACAGGCCATGTACCTTGCTTGGCGCGGTGCATATACAAACTGGGGACATTGTTGTCGGACATCGATGGTATGCCAAAGCCGAGAAACTTGGAGCCGACAGGCGTGCTGTTGATCAGGATATCCGCGCTCTGTTAGCCCGTGCCTCCATATCGGAACAGCAACGTATTCGCGATTATTTGACGGCCCAGGATCCCGATCGATTTGCTTGGTTGCGGTCGCAATGATCATTGTCCCGGATGATCCAGGTCCCGCGTCGTTTGAGGAGGTGTTGCTGGCGAGTGTCGTGAAGGTGTTTGACGGTGATGGCTTTCTCGCAAATGTTTGGCATCCGGATCGCCAAGATTGGGGCCAGCGCGTTCCTTTTCGTTTCGCGTTTATCGACGCTCCGGAGTTGGGGCAGCCTTTTGGCACAGAATCTGGGGCCTTTCTCCAAAGTCTGATTGCCGGGAAGCGGTTACGCCTTGATCCGATTGGCAAGGAATCAACCGGAGGCATACCGATCGATCCCTACAAGCGAGTGCTTTGCATGGGCTATCTGATCGAAAATATGGCCATCGGTCGGATCCACTATTATCTGAACGGCAAATGCAGCGTCGGCATCGTAAAATCGGCTCGTTCCGTCACTCGCAATATAGAGCTGGAAATGATTATCAACGGTTGGGCCTGGGTGGTCGAGCAATACACGTTCGACCGTGAAGAGGAATATTTTGAAGCGCAAAATGATGCGCGTCAGAATGGCCGCGGTTTGTGGGCGATGGATGATCCTGAGCCGCCATGGGTCTTCAAGAGGCGCCAGCGCAGGCGAAGGCGGTCTGATGGGTCGCAACGTCGGTTGTTCTGATTGCGCGAGTTTTCAAAGCGGGCTGACATTCTTCAACTGCTAGGCAAATAGCAGCGACCGGTGCCGGGCGTTAAGTTTTCAAGCGCTGGAAGGCGCTTATAAGGCCGTCGTTCAACCTCGACCTTGATTCATGCGACAATCACTGCGGAAGGATTGTAATCCGCGATCAAACTAACCGGATTCAAAGGGCGATATCGCCCCAACCCCATTAACCCAGTAAGCCCTTAAATGCTTTCATAAGCATTTTTTCACGCTTATCGATAAATTCCTTGAAGTTGGTTAAGGTGAGGTCAACGTCAGGGATATAGTGCTTTGCCATGAATTCTTTCCGATCAGCTTTTGAGGGATACTTTTCGGTTAGCCAAGCATTGAAATCTTTGCCAGATTTCTCCTGGTTTGGAACCCCTTCGAGTAGCTGCAGATTAGCCAGGCTATTGAAGTTTGCCATGAAAAATTCAGCGTCGTTATCAAGGATTCCCGCTTTTTCTAGCCTCTTTTTTGTGAAGAGTTTTTTCGGGAAAATGTGATCTTGATGGAATTTATTACGGAAATCCAGAGTAGGGTAGAGAAAAGCTAGGACAGAGTAGGTATACACCTCGCCGTAACCGTAATGAAGCAGATTGGCGATCTCGTCTTCATCGAACGACAAAGATTTCGTGCCCCCTTTCAGTTTGTTGGAAATCTCCTCGAATGGAAAGCCTTGCGAGGCGCTATTGATGACATCACGGATCGGACGAAGCACGTTATCTGGCTGCCCGCTGAATGTCCGTTTGAGGAGAACTATCACCAGCCATTTGAAGATGGCGCTGCGGTCAGCCTCAAATTTCGATGCAACCGCAAAATTGTTGGGGACGCCAATCTTCTTCAGATATTGGGCGATGGGGATGAGGGCGTTGTTGGATGTCAGCGTATCCCGGTGATAGCCGAGATTGGCCAACAGGATCACTGCGCCGCGGATAGCCTTGGTGATATCCTCCCACTGCCGCTCGATATTGAGCATGTTCGCCTTGTTAAAATTATCCACCTTAAAGGCAATTTCACGAAAACCGCCCAGCACAAGGCAGCATTTCAGGACGAAGTCCTTGTTGATGTTGAAGCCGTCGCCGATGGCATTCACCTCGTCAACGAATTCGGTAATCTCCTCTCGGGCGTCCTTGTCCTTCCACTGGGCGGTAGCGATTGAAAGCAGCAGATCGGAATAGTTGAGCTGGGTACCACCGCTGTTTACCCGGATGAAAATATTGAGAACTTTGTCGAGGTCCTCACCACGCTCCAGGAAGAAGTTGATTGATCTGCTTTTATGGATGACGTCGTGCAGCTTGAAAAGTGCTTTGTTCGCCAAGCGAAACTTGTCGTTTCCGTACTGCGCGGCATCATTGTTCAGCAGAAAATCGTTCACGTCGACCGGCTCAAGGATGTCGAGAATGTCGCCAACCTTGAACCAGAAATTTTCAGCGTCGCGATCCTCGGCTTCCTTTTTCGTCAGGAAGCTGAACTCATATTCAATATCGCTGTCTTCGCCGGGAGCATGAAACAGATTTAAATAGAGATACCGCTTTGGGAAAGCGGAATCATTATCCCAACGCTTTCGAGGCATCTTGTAGGCATATGACCCTTTAAGCCCGATATAAAGGGAGGTTAGGCGCTGTTGGCCGTCGAGTATGGCGATAATGCCGGACTCGCCGCTCAGGTTGGCTTTGGGGTTATGGTAGCTGTCACGTTCATGGTATTCGCGCACAAATTCATAAAACTGATATTTATCGACATTCTTGCGGTCGACTTCCCAGAATAGAAAAGAGCTGATTGGATAATCCCGCATAAGGGAATCAAAAAGCGTCTCAATCTGGTCGCCGCTCCATACGAATTCACGCTGGATAGCTGGGAGCAAGTAATTCTTGCGGTGGATGTTGTCGATTGCATCTTTGATTGTGATCGGTTCAACAAATGCCATTTATCCTCCAACTCTGCAGCCAGTCTGTGCCGCGGTAGATATTGCCTAGTTCGTTGGTAAACGCAATGATGGGCAGACTTTCATAGAAGCATCGGTAATAGGGTTGCAGGATTAAATTCTCGGCTAGTTCCATGAGAGGCCACCGCAACCATTGTTCCGTGACCACGATAAGGGCGAACATTTCAGGAAAATGGCAATGGCAAGGTTTGGGCCGAAGCAGAAGTTAGGGCGGTGTGGGCAAACGTCCGTTTGCGACGACGTTGCGGCCGCAAGCGACACTTTCTCAGACCATCGTAACCGGCCAATCGTCCAGCGATAAGAGCGGTTCGCGAGAATCACACCGATCCGAGTCCATCAACAAACAAATCGGGCTTGCAAAACAAACTCTACATATATAGATAACTGCCATGGCCCGACGTAGCAACACCTCGCAGCAGACTCAAACAGTCTTGTTGGCTTTCCTGGAAAAGCCGCAACGCTGGCGTTACGGGTATGATTTAACGAAAGAAACTGGCCTTAAGTCCGGCACACTCTATCCTTTGCTCATGCGACTTCACGATCAAGGGTTGTTGTATTCAGAGTGGCATCCTTCACCACAACAAGGTCGACCGGCTCGCCATGCTTACCGCTTGACTCGCGCTGGCATTGCTTTGGCCGAACAGGTGCGATCTTCTCAGATGCCGACTTTGATCAATGCAGTCGGAGCGTTCGCATGACCTCCAGCTCAACCCGTATGGCACATGCTGTTCTTCGAGTGGCAGTAGCGCTTTCGCCTCCCGAGCGGCGGGAGTGGTCCAGAGCAATGCAGGCTGAAATGCATCATGCTTCGGACGAAAATGCGCTGCCATTCGCGCTCGGGTGTTTGTGGACAATGGCCAAGGCGCGGGCCACGACGCAAACGACCATTCTCAATGCCGCTCGCTGGACGTTGGTTCTCTGTGCCGTGGCATGGAGTGTTCTCCATATCCGGCTGGCCGGACAACTTTCGGCCTCTGGTGCTACCATACCTTCGATGCTCGCCTATTTTGCGGCAGCCGCAATTGCCATGGGTGCGTTTTTCACTGCGGTGAGAGGGCTGCGCGCCGCAGTCCTATTGGCTACCCCGGTAATTGTCGTGTCTGGCTTCGTCGCTATCGGCATCGATCATTTGCTGCCTCCCCAAGCATTCGCCCACTTCTACAGGGCGATTGCAATTGAGTACGTCGCCATCCTCTTGCTGGCCATGATGATTGCGATTGGGGTTCCGGCTTGGGCACCATTTGTTCTTCTTAGTACATCTCATTGTATCTCGACAAAACGGCAGAAATCTGCCATTTATGGCACTTCGCTGTCTGGCGTTGTTCACATTTGTTCCAGTGCTTCCAATGTGATTTTGGGGCAGAAATTTGGGGCAGTTTGAGGTGACCCGAACCGGTTGCCCCAGCACATAAATTTGCTGTGGCGATACGTGATCGACCCCGGACCAAGAAGGAGTTCGATTGTGCCGCTTACTGATGCCATGCTTCGCTCGCTCAAGCCCGCCGACAAACGATACAAGAAAGTCGATCAGCGCGGACTATATATCGAGGTCGAGCCGAACGGCTCCAAACTGTGGCGGTACAAATATACTTTTCGCGGCAAGGAAAAGCGGTTCTCGCTCGGGCGCTATCCAGCGGTGTCGCTCTCTGCTGCCCGCCGCAAACAAGAAGACGCGCGGCGGCTGTTGGACGATGGCATTGATCCCTCCGCAGAGCGTCAACGCAAGCGCCTGATTGCTTCAATCAGCGCGGCCAATGTGTTTGGCGATGTCGCGCGCGAATATATCCAGCGCAAGATGATTGCCGAACAAAAGGCGGAAGTGACCGTCACCAAAGCGGTTTGGCTGTTGCAGCAGCTGGAGCCCATCGCAAAGATGCCAGTTGCGGATATTCGACCCATCGAAGTGCTTGCTGCGCTGCGCCGATTGGAAGCTAAAGGCAAGTATGAGACCGCCCGACGTTGCCGTTCATTTGCCAGTCGGGTTTTCCGTTATGCAATTGCAACGGCGAGGGCGGAACACGATCCCGCCGTAGTTCTTTCCGGCGCGCTAATAACGCCCAAGGTCACGCACCATGCAGCCATTATAGAGCCCAAGGCGGTGGGCGAGTTGCTGCGCGCTATCGATGTTTATTCGGGTTCGGCGATCACTCGCATCGCGATGCAAATCGCGCCCCATCTAATGTCCCGACCTGGCGAGCTGCGCCTTTCCGAATGGCACGAATTTGACTTCGAGAAGGCGGTGTGGACTGTCCCCCAAGGAAGGATGAAAGCGCGGCGTCCTCACTCGGTTCCGCTCTCCCGACAGGTAATGGGGTATCTCGCTGATTTGCATCCGCTGACCGGCCCAACCGGCTTCGTATTTCCCGCATTTCACACATCGCTGCGGCCCATGAGCGAGAACACTATTAATCAGGCGCTGCGCCGGATGGGGTACACAACAAGCGAGATGACAGCGCACGGATGGCGCACCACGGCGTCCACGCTGTTGAACGAAAGCGGCAAGTGGAACCCCGATGCCATTGAACGATCTCTGGCCCATGCGGATAGCAACGCGGTGCGCGCGACATACAACCGGGGACGCTATTGGGATGAACGCGTGGCGATGCATCAATGGTGGAGCGACTATCTAGATCAACTTCGATCTGGTGGTGAAGTGGTACAGTTTCCAGGCCCGGACCTTGGGAAAGGGACTGCTCGGATGGGGCCTAGGGTGATTTGAATTCAAGTCGCCAATTTTTGACCTGAGCGCCAAATATATCAATATAAATCATGTGCTTATGGCAGGTTGACTTGTATGTAAGTCAATGACTTGGATTCAACTTGAAAGCTGCCATCCTCGCAAACCCGCACAAAACCGCCAAAAATCGCTACATTTCAATGTGTAGGGTGTGCTAGCCTATTCCATGCTGCTGGTCCCGATCCGGTCAACAGTCTCGAATTGCAAGCGCGAATATGCCGCGTGCTGAATTGCGCGAGCATTTGCTGCTCATAACCATCGAAACTTCGGTCGCTTCTAGTCGGTGTTTTGTGCCGAATTTAGATCGTTGAGGTATTCCGATCCGGGGGCGACCCCACTCACCATCAATCGTTCTCGAGCCCGCGTACAGGCAACATATAGCAACCGGCGCTCGGTCTCGTAAACGTCGTCCAGTTCCGCATCGTCAGTGGCTTCTGCGACCCGTTCATCCAAGGGGAGGATGCCCTCATCACAGGCCATTATTGCGACCGCGCGAAACTCCAGGCCTTTAGCGAGATGCATTACATTCACCGTAATCTGTTCCCGACCTGCAATGTCTGAAACGCATGTGAGCGCGCGTTCAACCTGGGCAGGAGATCGAACAAAAATACCAATCTCATTCGCGCTGATCCCGTCCGCCAGAGCCTTCTCGATGAAGGCACGTACGATGGCCGATTCCTCGCCGGTCGAAGCATTGATTTTTACATAAGGTTCCGGTCCGCTGAACACCGAAATTGTCCCGCGCCGTTCATCCTCATTGCCGTCGACGTCCCGCAACACAGTGGGTAACAATCCGTCAGCAGCTTGGCGGATTTCCTGCGATGTTCGATAACAAACTTTCAATGTGAAGGACCGTCCGCGCACATCGACGCCCAAACCTTTCCACGAAAAAGGATGCTGGAAAATGCGTTGCCCCAAATCGCCAGCCAGAAAAAGCGCGTCTGAATGGTCGGGCGCAATGGCCGCGAAAAAACGCAGTTCTGACGGTCCTAGGTCCTGTGCTTCATCGATCAGGATATGGTCAAACGGCTTGGCAGTTTTGCTCTCAAAGCGCTGGGCCAAGTCTGAAAATACAACTGGCCAAGTGGTGTAACGTTCGGCGGCCAAGGCTTGGCGAACAGCGTCAAAGACGGGCCAAAGGCGCTCGCGTTGTTTCGGCCCCAACCTGGCTTTGCGACCCATGCGCTGCACATCTACATACTCGCCCTCCGTCCTGATCCCCCACGCGTCGATCACGTTGGTCCATTCGGAAAGCAGGAAGCGTTCTGAAAAGCCGGTTATCTGAAACGACTTTGCCGCTTCTGCTATCCGCTCGCGAAGGACAGGTTCAGACGCAATGCGTGGCCGCACGCCATGTTCAAGCTGATGCAGTTGATCTGCGATACCTTGGAATGAAGCAGTCGTAATACGTGGAACGACGGTGCCGGTATCGGGCGCAAGCACTGACACCTTTTTGGTCAAGGCATCTGCAAGCGGTTGTGAAAAGCTGGCCAGCAACACACGCGCGGCGGGGTTCTCGCGTGCAAGCCTGACCGCGCGATGCAATGCGACCACGGTCTTGCCGGTACCCGCCGAACCGGCGACACGAGCTGGCCCGGAATAACTCCGTTCCACAATTTCGCGTTGCGAAGGGTGCAGAAAAACGCCCCATTTTTCCCAAGGGAAGGCCAGCGCCTGTTCGAGCTCTACCTGATCGGCAATCGGGCGGATGCGGCGCAGTGCATCGGGGTGGGTATAGGGATCGGCTGCCGCTACCGGCGCGGGCACGACAAGCTTGCCCGTATCCGCATATTCCAGAAGGGCCTCAGCTGCCTCTGCGGGCAAATGATCGGCGAGGGTGAAGAAATCGTCCTCGCTTGCCGCGCGGACATCGGCCAACCAATCCGCGGGCACTCCAACAGACAGCAAGGCTTCATCGCTGAGCGAGGCAAAGTGGCGCAGGCTTTCGGATGCTGCGGGGGCGGTTTGTGCCGGAAAGACAAAATCGAAGGTTTCGGGTGGCGCAACCTCCTCCACCAACTCGCGCACTTCGACGATCTGGATCGCACCGGTTTTCGGATGCGCTTCAATCCGGCGGCGTTCGGCCCAGGCATAGGCCTTGTCATGATGATCAACATAGGCAACCAGCATCGAGCTTGTGGTTTTGTGGACGATCAGCCGGACATCGCGGTTGACCCGCGCCGACCAGAAGTTTGCATCTTTTGATTGATCAATCCGGTGAAGTTGTAGCCCGTTGCCCGTTGGGTCCATTTGCAGGTCGAACACGCTCGCTTTCACCGCCTTCTGATCCTGCCCTGACAGGCGGTTGAAGGATGCTGTGAAGGTGTCGGCGATGAGGAAGTTCATTCAATCCAACTTTGCAAATTCGCAATGTTTGGTCGCGCGAATTTCCCAAATCGGCTTTTTACCCGATGCCTTAAGCGGCTTGTCCCAACCCTTCCCTATTTCGTCAAATTCTTTGCGACTGCCTGCGTTGGTATTCAGGAGCGGATAGCAATCATGCTTATCCCAAAACTTTTCGAGAAGCATATATTCGATGTGCTTGTAGTACAAATCACCAGGAGAGCCTTTTGGCTCGGTCAGATAAAAGTCGAAATTTGCGCCTGCAACGCTCATCATAAAATCGAAAAGACTTTTGTTGAAATGAGATTCCAATCGCGATGCGATCTTACCGATGCCGATGTAAATTACCTCGCTACATCCCGACTCGTATCCGATTGTAAAAGGACTAGAAACACAAATGACGTACACACCTTGGCGTATGTCGGATAGCTCCTTGCCAGTGACGTTCTCAAATTCCTCTGCAATGTTTCGGAGAACAATTTTGATAGCGCGTTTCCGAATTTCGGTCTGTGTTGCTTCCGAATATTCATCAAACATTGTTAGATCAAAGCCAGCCTCACGCACCGCAAGGGCGAGGCTTTGGTTCCGAATTTTAGGATACCACTCGACTGTCTTCGGCATGATTTCCCCCTAAACCCCAAACACCTTCATCACTTCATCGCCGAAGTGATTGATCACCTTCACCGCAATCCGGCCGCCTGCTGGCCGCTCGAACGGGCGGGAGGTGTCGGCATAGAGCGTAGCCCACGCCTCCTCATCAATCTCCGCCCTCAACGCAGTTTTCAGTGATTTGTACGGATCGTTCGCGCCGAGGAAATAGGCGTGGCGGACGAAAAAGCTTTCTTCGTTATAGTCGGTGTCGATGAACCATGCGGCGATGCCCTTGGTGTCGTTGCTGCGGATATCGCCGGTATTGGGGTCGAACACATCGACGCCGTTCACCTTCACGCGGATGGTTTCGCCGCCGTCGTCCAATATCTCCACATCGGGTTCGCCAAAGACGATGAACATGTTTCCACGTCCGGTATTCTTCAGCTCGCCGGACATTTGCATGTCGGGGTTGATGCGCGCCTTCAGGATGCGCAAAGACCCGAGGCTGCCCAGTTCTGATGAATGGGCGTCAAAGTTGAAAGCGCAGGCGATGACGAGGTCGAAGCGCGCATCGGCGGCCTCACGCGCGGCGGCAACGAGGTCGGCGCGGCCCAGCGTGCCGAATTCCGGCCCGATCAATATGGCCGCGCGGCGCTCCACCTGCTGGCCTTCCGAGCCCTCCATGAAAACGCCCTGCGCGCCAATCCAGTGGCCGGGCCAGGGGGACAGGCTTTCAAAGGTGATGCGGTCGCCCTTGTCCTGCTGCTTCACGCCTTCGGATTTGAGGTAATCGAGCACATTGGGCACGAAATCGCTGTCCACCGCATCGCCGGTGACGCGGCGGCGTTTGCCCTCGGCAGCCTCAACCTCTTCGATAAGCTCCTCTTCGCTGGCGGGAAGGACGCGGTGGGGGGAGAGGCTTTCGACGGTGAACGGCCCCGCGACGCGGACGCGGGCATTGTCCTGATAGGGCTTGTCATAAAGATATTCCACATCGGCGCGCGCGGCGATGCTGGCGTCGATTTCCTGCTGGCGGGCGATGCGCGCCTCCCACCATTTGGCGTGAGGATCGGCGGCAGATGGCGGAGTGGTCGCGGGCAATTCACGCGGAATTTGCCATTCTTCCCACGTCTCGCCGCAGGCCGCATTCAACGCCGCCCGCAGTGGTTCAAGCACCGCCTGCCACTTCTCCCAGATCTCATCGATCAGCGGATTGTTGGCGATGCTTTTCAGTGTGATGTGCGGCACGCGTTCATAGACGAAGCCTTGGCGGATATCGTGATGGACGGGCGTTTCGGCGGGCACGCGCTGAGTGAGCGCGGCTTCCTTGGCGCGGCCTTCCTTGCTGTCGGCGAGCAAATACCAAGGGTATCGCGCCGCCATGATGCGGGTGCGGGCCAGCGCAAGCGCGACCCGGCTGGTGTCCATCGTGATCCAGCGCCGCCCCCATTGCTCGGCGACATAGGCAGTAGTGCCAGAGCCGCAGGTGGGATCGAGAACGAGATCGCCGGGATCGGTCGCCATCAGGATGCAGCGTTCGATGACTTTTGTTGCAGTTTGCACGACATAGAGCTTATCGTAGGCGAAACCCGAGTGACCGGTGTCTAGCCATACATCATTGAATGGAGACACGGCGTAATCTTCGAAATAGCGGACGTAGTTTAGAGTTTTTCCGGTGCCGTAAAATCTCTGGCTACGGGCTAAACGGCGCATCCCGTTCGGGTAGTTTGGCTTCCAATGGCTGCTCTTGGTCGGATTGTATGTGATGCCATCAAAATCGAAAGGTGTCGGCTGATTAGGCGGACCCTGACCACATAAATCGCTAATGCGGAATACCTTCGATCCCTCCGGTAGCAATTCGGTGTTTTGCTGTTCGGCTACGGTGAGACGACGGCGCGTCCCGTCCAACAATTCGATACTTTTGTAGGCACTTGTATCGTCATCGGCGCCCCTCTTCTCGACAAAGAGCGGGCGAATTTTGGGCTGATCCGACCTCGAAAACCAAAGAACGTAATCCCCGATGCGGCTTAACCCATTCGTCGCAAGGCCTCCTGTGGTGGCAAAGTAAATGCAGGAGCGGAAATTCTCTTCCCCAAACACCTCGTCCATCACCGCGCGCACCCGATGCACATTTTCATCGCCAATCTGCACAAAAATACTGCCGCTGTCGGTCAGCAGGTCGCGCATCACGGTCAGGCGGTCGCGGAGGTAGGTGAGGTAGGAGTGGATGCCGTCCTTCCAGGTATCGCGGAACGCCTTCACCTGTTCGGGCTCGCGGCTGATGTCGGCCTGCTTGCCGTCCTTCACGTCGCGGCTTTGCGTCGATACCTGCCAATTGCTGTTGAATTTGATCCCGTAGGGCGGATCGAAATAGATGCACTGCACCTTACCGCGTAAGGATTCGCGCTCGGCCAGGCTGGCCATCACCTGAAGGCTGTCGCCCAGGATCATCCGGTTCGACCAGTGCTGGTCGTGCTGGTAAAATTCCGCGCGCGCATCCGGCGGCACACCGTTGAAATCGGCGAACAGATCAGGCGCGGCGCTGGCCGCCTCCTTGTTCTGCGCCGCCCGGCGTTTCAGATCGTCGATGATCGCCTTGGGGTGGATCTTCTCCTGAATATAGAGCGGCGGCACATTGACGATCAGGTCTTGCCAGTCCTGCGTATCCTTCCCCCGCCACACCAGTTGCGCATCGCCCAGCTCCAGCTCGCCGGTGGTGGCAAGCTGTTCCATCTGCGCGGGCGTTATTTTAATCTTCGCGCCGTTCCAGATCAGCTCGGGGCTGGAAACCTCATCCTCCGTCCGCGTCTCCCCCGCTGCCAACGGCCGCGCGCGCGGATAAGCCACCGGCGGCATCGGCGCATTATCCTCTTCCCGCAGGAAGAAACTCTCCATCTCCGCTGTAGGAATATTTCGGCGCGATGCCGCATCATGCTTCAGCGCATCAACGGATTTAGGCGATTTCGGGGCGCGGGCCATTATGCGGGGTTTCCTGCCGGTTTGGGTGGTCTGGGTTTGGGGAGGCCGGATTGCAGGCCATCGATATGTTCAAGCAATTCATCCACCTTGCGCGGTTGCCAAAGCGGATCGAGGATGAATTGTATTCCTTCGCGTCGGGCCAGTTTGGCGGCAGGCACAAAATCGCTGTCGCCAGTTACAAGGATGATCGTGTTTACGAACCTTTTGAGTGCGAGAGCAGCGATATCCAGCCCGATCCGCATATCAACACCCTTTTGACGCAGATCTAGTGACACATCGTCGTTCTGCAAATTCTGCCATTTGCCCTGCAGCCGCTTTGCCGTTTCCAGTGCTTCGGCGGAAAGCGTGATCCGGCCCTGATCGTCCACTGCGTCAAAATCGATCCCGGCGAACCAATCCCGTGAAGGCAAAAGCGGCTTTAGCTTGTGCGTGGGGATCACCCATTCATCGTGCCGGATAACCTCGCCTAGGCGGAGCGCCACGTTGCGCTCTTGCCGCAATCGTTCGAACAGCGCGCGCCGGAATACGGCCATGTCGCTTTTTTCATAGAAGAATTGCTGATTGTGAAGCGGATGGTGGGCGACGCCGGAATAGGGATGCGCGTCATAATAAAATATGCGGTAAATGTGACGGTGCCAGTTTTTGCCGTCTTGCCCCGTCAGCATCTGGACATGACGGCGGCACATGCGCCGCAACAGAGCGGCGATTGTATCAACATCACCGATGCGCCGAATTAAACCCATTGATTCCGCACGGCGCAGAAAGAAACCGCCGTCGATCATGATTGCAATTTGTCGGGTAAGGATGGGGCCGCCATTCATATGCGCTGGCCCTGAAAAAAATAAGCCCCAAGATTTCGGTACGGCCCTCGATTAACGGGCCAACCTACTCTCAAGGGGCAGATGTGAAGCTTACATAGGACGTAATGTCCTACTTCGCAATTAATTTCGTACGAAAATCGTACATCACTCATGCCCCGTACTCCCAATCAACCGCTCAACCAGCGCCGCGAAATCCTCTTCCATCACCGCCCAATCGCTAAATTCCGCAAACGCCCACCGGCCAAAGCCGCCCATCTGGTTGACGCCGGGCACCCACAGGTCGCGCATCGTTTGAGCCTTGAGCTTGGCATCCTCGCCGCGATAGCCCTTCACCTCCAGCACAAGGTTCAAAGGCTCGGCCTGACCGACATCAAGCCGCACCAGAAAATCGGGGACGTAGCGGCGCAAGACCGCGCCATCCAGATAAGGCACTTCAAATCCCAATGCCTGGTTCTTGGCATAGGCGATGACGCGCGGATGGTTTTCCAGCACGCCTGCCAGCTGCTCCTCCCAGCTGCTATCGAGCACGACATGGCTGATATGGCTTTTGGGAGGCCGCGCCCCGGTCGTCCAGCACGCCTTCGAGGTGATGAAGTTGACAAATCGCGTCGATCCCTTGGGATTGTAAGGATCAAGCACCGCCTTCACCGGGCTGTCGCTCGCTCGGGACAGCGCAATGTTGATCTTCTGCGCGGCGCGGGCGAGTTGGTCTTCATAGAGGATCGCCCCAATCGGCACGCCTGCGCAAACCAGATAACCGCCATCGATCCAGCGCCGGGCAATCCGCTGAATTTGCGGGAACAAGTGCCGCTTGGCGAGGCCATCATTGTCGCGGAAATGATTGTTGAGTAAATATTTGCCGAGATTGAAGCTGATTTCCGACGGGCGAAGGCTTTCCAGCACCTGCGTTGTGATCAGCGTGCTTTGGCCAACAATGCCCTCCATTAAGACAGATGTCGGCCCAATATCGGCTGTGGTGATGATCAGCTTGGACTCTTCGTCAAACTCTGCCTCAAGCCGCTCTTCTGGCAATTCCTTACGGTAGCCGCTGATACGCGGGAAGATGATCTCAAGCTCGCTACGCTCTTTGATCGCGTGAACGCGCGTGACGGGGCGCGGCTTGATTGGCGTTGCCGTCTGCGGCTTGCCTGAGAAGTCGAACGGGATGCCCATAATGTCGGCATATTCAACCGGGAACAGGCCGGTTTCGGGATCGAGATCGTAGGACTGCCGACGCAGGCCACGCCCAACGACCTGTTCACACAGCAATTGCGTGCCGAACGCGCGGACGCCCAGGATGTGCGTTACGGTGTTGGTATCCCATCCCTCGGTCAGCATTGAGACCGAAACGACGCAACGGATTTGCTCGCCCAGCTTACCCTTGCGCCCAACAGTGTTCATCACTTCGCGGAGCAGTTCTCCATCGCTCACCTTGTCGCCGCTACCCGCGCCATCGCGCTGGTTCAGTTCGCGCTTGAATTGCTCGATTTCGCTTTCGGCCATGTCGCGGAAACTTTTGTCGAGCGCGTCGCCCGCTTCGATCTGGCGGGAGTCGATCAGGAGCGTTCGGGGGCGCGGGAAACGTCCGCCTGTGGGATCGTAATTGCTGAATAGTTCAAGATTGCCGATCTCAAATCGTGCGCGATCACTGCCATCCTCGCCCAAGTCGCGTTCAAAGCCAGCGATCCATTCAAACACTAACTTGGAAATGGCGGTATTCTGGCAAACCACGATGAAAACTGGGGGCACGTCGATGCCCTCACGATCCCACAGTTCAAAGGTTTCTTTGTAGTGGCTGTAGAGTGCGTAAAGTGCGGTCTTCAACTCGTTGGGCAGGCTGGAGGGGTCAAGTTTGCCAGCAGCAGCGGCACTTTTGGGCAGGTGTTTACCGACATGTTTCCATAAATCGCGGTAAACAAGTGTCTCTGTCTGTGGGAGATTGTCAGAGACCGGAACGCGCGGCAGTTTGACAATACCGCATTCAATCGCATCCATCAGGCTGAAATCCGAAACGACCCACGGGAAGAGGAAGCCTTCGGGATAGCCCGAGCCACGTAAGAAGAAAGGTGTGGCGGATAGATCAAGGACGGCACGCACTCCGACTTTGCGCTTCAATGCCTCGATGCCGTTGATCCACAGCCGGGCAGCTTCCTCGTTAGCCTCGGCTTCCTTCTTGTCGTCGCCGGTCAGCTTTTCCTCTTCGCCGCCGGTCTTGTGGCGATAGCAGTGGTGCGCCTCATCATTGATGACATTGACGTTTTTGTGATTGAGAAGATGGCCACAAGCCCGGCGCAGCATTTCGCCGTCACTTTCGGTGGTGCGGATCGGCTCAGGGTCGTTACCCTGAAGCAGGCCTTTCGCGACTTTGCCGGTCGGGCCGGTCTCGCGGTGCTGAAAGGCGTGATAATTGGTGATCACAATCTCAGCACGCTTCACTTCGTTCAGCATTTCAGGCGGAACTAGCTCGCGCTCTTCGTAATAATTATCGGGCGCGCTTGGCATCAGGACGCGCAGGCGGTCTTTGATGGTGATCCCCGGCGCAACGATCAGGAAGGCGCGGCTAAATAGCTTCGAATCGCGCCGTACGGCGTTAACCGTCTGCCATGCGATCAGCATCGCCATGACCGTTGTTTTGCCGCTGCCGGTCGCCATCTTCATGGCTAGTCGGAATAGCGCCGGATTTGCCTCGTCATTGGCTCTCTGGATTTGATCTAGCAGACCCTTCGTAGCTGCTCGCTTCGGCGCGACTTCGGTTAGCCAGATAATCGTTTCGACTGCTTCGACCTGACAAAAGAAGGGGCGAACAGATGAAAAATTGTGATTGCGCCAATAGTCCAAAAGCCGGGCCGTAGTTGGCGTGACTCCCCAATCTGCCGGGTTTGGTGTCTTGCGCCAAGCATCGACATAGCCTCTGATCTCGTTAATCAGGCTATTGGGTGTATAGGTTTCGAGGTCGAGCGAAGCCTGCGCGGCTGCTGCCACTTTTCGCGATTTCGGGACGGGAACGATAAACTTGGATGTCCGACGCCCTTCAACTGCGGGTTGGTCAAGCGGCTGCCCGTGATCATCCAAGGGGTGATGGTAGCGCGGCTCGCTGTAAGGCGAGTTAAGGATCGGCTGCTCGTAAAATGTGCCTGGCACGCTTCCCTCTTTCCCCTGCTATTGAGATGCTTAGCTAGTGCATGTTACACCACTCGTCGAGCCAGATATGATGTACTTGTGCTGCCAATAACATTTTATTTTAATGGCTGTGTCACAAACCTTAAAACTGAGCGGCGTTATTTAAGAATAGCGGGACAGCAATAAGAATGGCGCAAAGCTGAATCGGTTCGGGTTCAAAAACACTGCAACTGCTGAATACGATCAGCATAGCAGCTTTTCGAACCTATCAGAGCTCGTCCCCGACCGGTCGAGCCTCTCTCCCCCCAGTCGCAATACCCGAAGCCCGAGCCGTTCTACAGCCTTTGAAAGTCGCGGACATTGTGCGTGCTAAGTACATTGGTTTGGCCGTTCATCGCTGCTACCAATTCCATCTCGTCATTGGCATTGAAAATGGCAAATTCGAAGCGATTCGAAACCGGTTTTAAAGCTGCTTAGTACTCGAACCAGTCAATCGAAATAGTCCCGGGGCAAGGCGTTGGGGCAACGCCAAAATCAAACGGGGATTCCATTTTTATATCAATAAAATACTGAAATTATTGGATTCCTCTTCTGGGTCGAGCAACGGAAAAGGCTCACAAAATGACGCTACGCCGAATTACGATCGCCTTAGTAGTCGCTGCTGGCCTGCTTGGGCTGGTGCACATTGCATTGGCCACGTTGATCTATAGCAGGTGGAATGCCGACACCTTGTGGTTCGTTGGCACCGGTTTCGCCATTGTAATTGGAGCAGCGGCAAACCTGGTTGCGATGAACGCACAGGATCGCGCAAGTCGATCAGTCTTGGTGATCATAAACGCGATGATGGTTGGATTCTTTGCAGCTGCATGGTCGGTCCTTCCCGGACCACAGGTCATTGTCGGAGGGCTATTGTTTGCTGGGCTTGCCGTGTGCGCGTGGAGGACGGCGAGCTTAAAACCTCAGCCCAGCGCGGAGCGATGAACGAATGTCCATTTCAGGCTATGAGCTAGCCGAAAGCCGCCTGTCCGGACTCCCCAACTTTGCTGCCGTTACGATACGCCTCAATTAGGGGCATGCCTGTCGCATAACTCCTAATTTCTGCGACACTGTCGGTGAGCCATGAATAATGGCATCAATGCGTGTCGCAAATATCTGTTGCTAAAGCCTCTAGTTTCGATACATATATGCGACATGTTGATTGGCTATGCACGCGTCTCGACGGACGATCAGGACCTCACGCTCCAGAGGGCAGCACTCAATGCTGCCGACTGCACGCGGATTTTTGAAGAGAAGATTTCAGGAGCACGCCGAGATCGGCCCGAATTGGCCCGGTTGCTCGATAACATTCGCTCCGAAGATGTGGTCATTGTCACCCGACTCGATCGCCTCGCACGCTCTACCCGCGACCTTCTCGAAATTGCGGAACGTTTGAATGAGCACGGCACCGGCCTTAAATCATTGGCTGAGCCTTGGGCTGACACAACTTCCCCCGCCGGTCGAATGGTGTTGACCGTTTTTGCCGGGATCGCAGAATTCGAGCGCGCGCTCATCCACCAGCGCACAAGCTCTGGTCGTATCGCGGCAAAGGCGCGCGGGGTCCGTTTTGGTCGACCACCGAAGCTGACAGCAGACCAAATTATGCTGGGAAGTCGCTTGGTGAACGAGGGAACGTCGGTCAGAGAAGCCGCCAAACTCCTCAAATGCCACCATGCCACGCTCTACCGAGCACTCGAATCGGTTCAGGAAGAAAGATCAAATATCTGAATTTTGTTCAGATTCAATTGGTTGCGATAATTCTGTTATTGTTTATTCAATTATATCAAACACATGCTTAACGGCACTTTTTGCGGTTTGGTCACGAGAACCCCATATTGTCTTCCAACCTTGTCGCACGGCAATGCCCGCGATAAGCGGATGTTATGAACCTTGCAGACATCCTCGCGCAGTTCCGCGCTGACACGACCGACCAGAAAATCACCATCCCCTCGACCTGGCATCAGGGGCGGACGGCCTATGGCGGTTTGAGTTCGGCATTGGCCTATCAGTCGGCAAAGCTGGCCGCACCGGATCTGCCGCCGCTGTTGACCGCGCAGATCGCCTTTTCGGGGCCGCTGTCGGGCGAGGTGGAGATCCACAGCAAGGTTCTGCGCCGTGGCCGCAACAGCGCCTTTATCAAGAGCGAAATTACGGTGGGCGAAGAGGTCGGCCTGAGCTGCGTCTTCGTTTTCATGGCGCGCCGCGAAAGCCATATCGACTATGAAGGCCTGCCCCGCCCGGAATTCCCGCCTATCCCCGAAGATGGCAAAACCCGCAGCGGCCCGCCCGAATTTTTTACCCACAATATGGATTATCCCGAAAAGCGGCTGATCCTTGGCATGGATAAGCCACGTCTTGCCAACTGGCATCGCTTGAAAGAGCGTGAAGGCCTTGATCCTGTGGCCAATTTGATCTGCATGGGCGATGCCCTGCCGCCTTCGACGATGGGGTTGATGAAGAAGGAAGGCATGATCAGCTCGATCAACTGGCAGATCAACCTGCTCACCGATGCGCCCGATACCGAAAACGGCTGGTGGTTCCTCGAAAGCGAAACCCACCATGCGGTGCATGGCGCGAGCAGCCAATATATGACGGTCTGGAACAGCAGGGGCGAGCCGATGATGACGGGCATGCAGTCGGTCGCGCTTTTTGTTTGACTATTTGGCGCAAAAGCGTCGTTTTTGAGTCGTGGCGTGACAGTGCGCGGGGCCAAAAGTCTCACCTGAAACATATTCCCGGCCTTGCCCTTTGCGCGCTGAAAGCAGCCGCAAAACAGGCGCGTGCTTGGAATGAGATGCAGTGCGGTTTGGGGAGCAATTCTGGTTCATAGCTAGTTTGGAGCAAAACATATCCTACATTGCAAGAACAAAAGTGGTATGTTTCAACGTTGACATTGTGCGGCCGTTGGCTTGAAATGGCTGCATGCCGGTTGAACAGCCTAAATCCATATGGGGCCTGTCCAAGAGCGGGTTTATCGGTCCCGACGATATAAATGCGCTCAATTCTGAGATGGAGGCTCTGTTTGACGGGCCTTGGGAACAAAAAGCGTTGCTGACGGAAGAACTCGATGGCGACACCATTGCGGCTATCTAAGGCAGCCAAGCTGCTCAGCGGGCAAAGCATGCCAACCACGTGGCGAACGATTAATTGCCGGACTTCGTCACCCCGTGCTTGACACGGGGTTAGGCTTTTCTGGCGACGGTGAAAAGCCAAGCCCCGCATCAAGTGCGGGGCGACGTGGATAGATTTCGCGCAGGATTTGATGGAGGGAACGCAATGTCACGAATGAGCGATGCTCACTGGATCAGCACCGATGAGGCAGAGGACGTAGCTGGTTCGGTTAGACATGCGATCCGATGTTTTGCTGTCGTGAATCAGGACGAGCAGGCTTGGAAGTGGATCATGCTTGCCCTTCACTCGGCTCTTCAAGGCGCTTGCGTGTGCCATCTCGTCACAACTGCTCCACCCATCGGCATCGTGTGCAATGTGGACGAGTGGCTGGCTTACTATGAGCAACAGCGTAATGATCCGAATGCCATTCGGCCAAAAACGCGCCTGATGACACTTCCTGACCTTTTGAAGGCCACACGAAAAGACCATTCTGCAGGTGATCGAAGCAATACGCACGGGATTCCGATTTCAGATCAAGAATATCAATGGATCAAGAGGCTCCACGACGAAATTCGCAATCAGTTCGTTCATTTCCAGCCACAAGGGTGGTCGATTGAGGTTTCCGGTTTACATAGCTTCGCAAAAGTCGCAGCAAGAATTATTGGTGACATAGAGGAATTAGGCTACGCTTTCAGGCATAAAGGCGCTGAATGGAGGAACGCATTACGTAGTCACTTACTTGTATTGGCTTCGTTCGCTTGAACCCTTCAGTTACCCCAAAGCCGCCAGTTTTTCCTCTGCTAGCCGGTCCAGTTCGGCCCGGCTCTTCTTCTCAGCCGCCGATTTCAGCTGGCCGCACGCCGCCATGATGTCGCGCCCGCGTGGGGTACGTACAGGCGCGCTAATGCCATGTTCAAAGATCAGGTTGCTAAAGGCGCGGATACGCTCGGGAGTTGAGCATTCATAGGGTGCGCCCGGCCAGGGGTTGAACGGGATCAGATTGACCTTGGCGGGAAGTTTGTACTGCTTGATAAGGCGCACCAGTTCGCGGGCATCATCGTCGCTGTCATTCTTGTCCTTCAGCATTACATATTCGAAAGTGATGCGCCGCGCATTATTCGCGCCCGGATAGTCGGCGCAGGCCTGCAGCAGTTCCTCAATGCCATATTTGCGGTTCAATGGAACGATCTCATCGCGGATTTCCTTGCTGATGGCATGGAGTGACACGGCGAGGTTCACACCGATTTCCTCGCCCGCCTTTTCCATCATCGGCACAACGCCGCTGGTCGACAATGTGATGCGCCGCTTCGACAAGGCAAGCCCGTCGCCATGCATCACGACCTTCAGCGCATCACGGACATTGTCGAAATTATACAGCGGCTCCCCCATGCCCATCAGCACGATGTTGGTGAGCATCCGGCCATCGGAGGTGTAGTGGCCGGTATCGTCGTCCTCGTCATCCTCTTCGCCGAATCCGGCCATATTGCCCTTTGGCCATTCTCCCAGCGCGTCGCGCGCCAGCATGACCTGACCGACAATCTCACCCGGCGTCAGGTTGCGCACCAGCCGCATCGTACCGGTGTGGCAAAAACGGCAGTTGAGTGTGCAACCGACCTGCGAAGAGATGCACAGCGTGCCGCGATCCGCATCGGGGATGAAGACCATTTCATAGTCCTGCGCGTCGTCGGTACGCAGCAGCCATTTGCGGGTACCATCGCTGCTGACCTGCGCCTCGATCACTTCGGGACGACCAATCACGAAACGTTGCGCCAGCCAGGGGCGCATCGTCTTGGCGATGTCGGTCATCATCTCAAAATCGGTGACACCGCGATGGTAGATCCAGTGGAACACCTGCTTCGAGCGCAGCTTGGCCGCTTTGTCGTCGAGCTGGCTTTCCAGGAAAATCTGTTTGATCTGCAGATGCGAGAGCCCCATCAGGTCGATACGACCATCGGAACGCGGCGTGATGGCGCGCGGAGTGACTACGGGATCGATATGGCCGGGTATCTGCATGATGCGCGGCGATATAGGGAGGTCGGTCGGGAAAAGCGAGTCTTGGCTGGCTATCGCCCCGCACACCCCAAGGCGGCTGCATCGATTGCACTGGCGGCCCCACGGGTGGCATAGGCATCGACGATCGTGCGACCGTCGCGGGCCATGCTAGTGATGCTCAACGACTGCGAGGACCGGATCGCAGCGATGATCGCCATGTCGGTCTGTCGGTCCTTGGCCCAGCCGCTATTGCCTTTGGCTATCAGACGGAAACGGCGCCCGCCTGCGCTGAGGGTGATGCCGCTATTTTCGGATCTTGCCCGTGAAAGGTGGACATAGATCTGATGCCCCAATCCACGCTTAGGCCAGAAGCCGACCGACACATAGCCCCCTTCGCCGCTCGATTCCTCGGGTGCTCCGATGGCGTAGCAGCGGGGTGTTTCGGCATCGCGGAACGCCGCCCAGCTTTGCCAAGCGCCCAAACGTTCCTTGGCGAGGGCAGGGGCAGCGATTAGTACCGCAGCAAGGAGCATGAGATGTTTCAAGCGCGCTCCAATTGCCCTTCGCCCAAGGTGACAATCTGCTCCACGCCATCCTGTATCATCACCATACTGCCCTGCGGCAGGCTGTCGGCGATAGGCACATCACACAGTGGGTGCGGTTCAACACCGAGCAGCAGGCCGCGCAATACCCGGGCCGACATGCCGTGCATCAGGACAATCGCATCACCCGGCTCTGAGGTGGCATCGGCGATCCAGTCGTTCAGGCGGTGGGCAATGTCATCATACCATTCGCCATTGGGCGGGCGCACGGTGAAAAGCCCTGCATCATGATCGACGAAGGGACCGATTTCGGCGTGGATATCGGCATAAGTGCGTTCGGACCAGTCGCCGACATCGATTTCCTGCAGTCGGTCATCCGCCTTTGTCTGATGCCAATCTGCGCCGACATGCTCCGCAACGATAGCCAGCGTTTGCAAAGCACGACCGGCAGTTGACGACCATAAAATCGGCGTCGGCTTACCTTCAAACCAAGGAGCCAAAGCTCGGCCCATCGCGTCAGCCTGCAAAAACCCCGCGCGGGTCAACGGAGTGTGTACCGCCTGCTGCCCCTGCATCCGCGCGACTGCGTTGAATACCGTTTCGCCGTGCCGCGCAATGAACAGTCTTTTTCCGTTTGTGCTCAAAATCCTAACCCCTTTTGCTTCATCAGCCTTCTTCCACAGATTAATCGGCGCTGTAAAGGCAATCGGCTTGCCCTAGGTCTCCAACTTGTTAAGGAAGATTCGCCGAAATTGGGGGTTTTGACCCTTTGGCAATTTAGGAAGAATTGCCGTTTCCATCTGGAAGCGGCTTAAGGGGAATGACCGGACGATGAAAGCGACGATCGAGCGCGCCACACTGCTGAAGAGCCTTGGCCATGTGCAATCGGTGGTGGAACGGCGTAACACCATCCCCATTCTCTCGAATGTGCTGATTGAGGCGAGCGAAAATGGCGCTATCCGCCTGACCGCGACTGACCTTGACCTGCAGATTGTCGAAACCATCGCGGGCGATGTCGAAATCCCCGGCGCAACCACGGTTTCAGCGCATACGCTATTTGAAATCGCGCGCAAAATGCCCGACGGCAGCCAGGTGCAGCTGAATGCTGCCGATGGCCGTATGGCGGTCAACGCGGGCCGCGCACGCTTCAGCCTTGCGACATTGCCGCGCGACGATTTTCCGATGATTGCCGAAGGTGAACTGCCGACCAGTTTCGAACTGCCCGCGCCTTCGCTGATCCAGATAATCGACAAGACGCGCTTTGCGATCTCGACCGAAGAAACGCGCTATTATCTCAACGGCATTTTCCTGCACGTCACCGACGATGGCGATCCGATGCTGAAGGCAGCTGCCACTGATGGTCACCGCCTTGCGCGCGTTACCCTTCCGCGTCCGGCGGGTGCAGAGGGCATGCCCGATGTGATTGTACCGCGCAAATGCGTTGCAGAATTGCGCAAGCTGCTTGATGAAAGCGGCAGCAATGCGATCCAGATCGATTTGTCTGCGTCCAAAATCCGCTTCACGTTCGACAGCGCCGTGCTGACGTCGAAGCTGATCGATGGCACCTTCCCCGATTACAGCCGCGTTATCCCGACCGGTAACGACAAGTTGCTGAAAATCGACCCGAAGAGCTTTTCTGAAGGCGTCGATCGCGTCGCGACCATCGCCACCGAAAAGACCCGTGCAGTCAAGATGGCGCTCGACAAGGACAAGATCACCTTGTCGGTCACTTCGCCGGAAAATGGCACCGCGGCCGAAGAGGTTCCGGGCAGCTATTCGGACGACGGCTTCGAAATCGGTTTCAATGCCCGCTATCTGCTCGACATTTTGGGCGAAATTGAGGGCGATACCGTTGAGCTGCACCTTGCAGACGCCAGCGCCCCGACATTGATCCGCGAAAATGACAAATCGCCAGCGCTCTACGTGCTGATGCCGATGCGCGTTTAATCAACTGCAAAGCCAAATAAAAAGGGCGGCCCGAGAGCCGCCCTTTTCTTTGTCTGCTTTTCGATGTGCGTCAGAATTTCTGGCGTGCGGTGATGCCGAAGGTGCGTGGCTGGCCGACATTATAACCAAGACGCGCCCGTCCGCCACGTTCACGGTCAAACGACAACAGCGCATTTTCGTCGAACAGGTTGTTGACATAAGCGACCAGCGATAGGCCGCCGTCAAAATCAACGCCTGCACTCAGATTGACCAACTCATAGCTCGGCAGGCGCAGGTTGACCGTTGTCGCCGAGCCCACAGGCTGCCCACCAAAGGGAAGACCGTGGGTAAAGGTGCGCGGGTTGTTCTCCTGATCCGCTGGCTGGGTAAAGCGATTGCCGACATGCTGGAACGATGCCGAGACATAGGCGTCTGCACCATCGCTGATCGGCCATTCATAGCTGGCGGCTGCCGACAATTGGAACTTCGGCACTGACGGCAGGCGATTGCCTTCGCGGATACCGGTTGCCGGAGCCAGCGCGCCGGGGAGCGTGGTATCGAATTCGGCTTCGATGAGGCTGCCTGAAAGTGAAAGGTCAAGCCCTTCGGCAGGCTCGAGGCCAAGCTCGAACTCGACGCCCGCGCTGTGCGCCTTGTCGACGTTGAAGACGATGCGCGACGAGCAGCTTCCGGCATCAAGCGTAACCTGCAGGTTCTTGATGTCGTTGTAGAAGGCGCCCGCGTTGAACGTGAAACCATCGCCCTGGGTCTTGATGCCCAGTTCATAGTTCCACAGCGTTTCGTCATCATAATTCTGAAAACCGCCAAACAGGGCAAGATCCTGCGCGTTGCAGAGCGGGGTGTTGAGCGGATCGTTGACGCCGCCCAGACGGAAGCCTTTCGAGGCCTGCGCATTGATTGTCACATCTTCGCTGACATCATAGCTGAGCAACAGCCGCGGCGTGAAACCATCGGACTTCGTTCTGTCGACAACACCATTGTCGCCATTGGCAAATAGGCCGCCCGTAGTGATCGTGCGTTCTTCTTTGAAATCATAATAACGCCCGCCCGCAGTCACGTTGAGCGCGTCGGTCAGATCGTAGGAAACTTCACCGAAAATCGCGAACTGCTTGATGTCATAAGGCAGATCGGAGTTGAACGGCGAATTGGCCGGGAAGCCATTTGCGACAGCAGCCGAAGTGCCTGCACCCAGCGTGGCATCGGTAAACGCGTCATAGCCCGGCGTTGGGAGGCGCTGGGCATAAGCGCGATCGATTTTCGAGTAGAAGCCGCCAAAAACCCACTGCAGCGGGCCATCGCCGTTCGAAGACAGGCGAAGTTCCTGCGTGAACGTCTGTAGGTCGGTGGTGTCGCGAAGGTTGGAGGGCAACAGGACGGCTGCGTCGGGATAGCCAAGGTCAACCGACACCGAACCGGTCAGCGCGCTTGCATCGCGGCTTACCAAAATGCTGCGGTCGATGTACGAGGTGACCGAGGTCAAATCCACACCGCCCATGCCGATCTTGATCGTCGCATCGGCAATCAGCGTTTCGTCTTCAAAACCTTCGCGGAGCAACAGATATTGCTCGCGCTCGTCAAAGGTGACGGCTGGCCGTGTTGTGGTGAAGCGGTTCGCGAAGAGGCTGTAGATTTCCTGCCGGTTGAAGCCGTCAGCCTTCACCTTCTGATAAACCACTCGCGGCGTTATGCTGACGCTGTCCGAAGGTTCAAAGGTCAGCGCCAGACGACCGCCATAGCGTTCGCCGCTGTTGACATCTTCGCCACCAGCCGGGCCGATGGCATTGATGAAGCCGCCATAGCGGGTGAAGTAGCCGACGGCGCGAAGCGCGGCATTGTCACCGAGCGGAACGTTCACGGCACCTTTCAAATGGCCGCCAATATCATCACCATCGACAAGGTTCAGATTGCCTTCGACCATGCCTTCGGTGGTTCCGATGCGGGGCTGGTTAGTGATATAGCGGATTGTACCGCCGACCGAGCCCGAACCGAACAATGTGCCTTGCGGCCCGCGCAGGGTTTCAACACGGTTGAGGTCGAACAGGTCAAGGTCAGGCGTAAACAGCGACAACGAGACCACTGATTCATCGAGGTAGACGCCGACTTGCTCTTTTACGCCAGGTTGGTCGCGCACGACTTGCCCTGCAGACACGCCGCGAACCGAAACCTGGCTTTGGCCGGGCCCGAGATTCTGGACGGCAAGGCCAGCGACATTGCGCGACAGATCTTCAAGCGTGACTGCGCCCGAGCGTTGAATGTCCGCTGCGGTCTGGGCGTTAATCGAAAAAGGAATGTCCTGCAGGTTGGCGTCACGCTTGGTCGCGGTGACGATGATGACATTGTCATCGGCTTGTTCCTCGGCATCCTGCGCCGTCGCACCCTGCGCAATCAGGGCGGCGAGCGAGGTTCCGGCGACAAGTTGAATGAAATGGCGAGCCGAAGTGCGGCTTTTCAAGTTTTTCATGTCCTACTCCCGAATTTGTCCACGGTTATCTAGGTCCGCAGTGGTCCTTTTATAGTCGGGATAAGGCGGTTTGCGGCACCCCCAATCGTGTTGTCCTGCAAATACCCTGCGAATTGTAACATTTATGCCACAAAAAAAGCCCGGGCCATTTCGGACCCGGGCGTGGAAGTTGGACGTTCGCGGGAGGAACATCGGGAGGCAGCGGGATTTGGGAGAGGGAGGAATAAACCCCGCCGCCAAGCTCTGAAATTTGGTGGAAAGCGTCGCCTACCCAGCTCCGCCTTCCATAACCTTAGTAGTTGTAGGCGCGTTCGCCATGTTCGGAGAGGTCGAGCCCTTCGCGTTCGGCTTCTTCGCTCGGGCGCAGGCCGAGGGTGAATTTGAGCGCGTAGAAAAGAACCGCCGAGACAACGCCGGTCCACACCACGGTGATGCCGACAGCCTTGATCTGGGTGATCACTTGGGCTGCCATGTCATAGGTGCCAGGAACAGCCGGGAACACGGTGTAGTCAAAGAAGCCCTGTCCGCCGAGTGCTGGGTCTGCAACGATGCCGGTACCGATGGCGCCAACGATACCACCGATACCGTGCACACCGAATACGTCGAGGGTGTCGTCATATTTCAGCTTGTTCTTCACCACTGCGACGAAGAGGTAGCAGACGGCCGAAGCTGCGAAGCCAAGCAGGATTGAGGTCATGGGTGCCGCGAACCCGCTGGCCGGCGTGATTGCCACAAGGCCGGCAACTGCACCCGTAACCGCGCCAAGCAATGAAGGCTTGCCGTGGTGGAACTGCTCGATGATGCACCATGCAACAGCTGCTGCAGCGGTGGCGACGAAGGTGTTGATGAAGGCGAGCGCAGCAAGGCCGTTGGCTTCAAGGTTGGAACCAGCGTTGAAGCCGAACCAGCCCACCCACAGCAGCGAAGCGCCGATCATGGTCATGGTAAGGCTGTGCGGCGGGGTGGCTTCCTTGCCATAGCCGACGCGTTTGCCGATGATGAGGCATCCGACAAGACCAGCGATACCAGCATTGATGTGGACAACGGTGCCGCCTGCGAAATCCAGAGCTCCCATGCCCCACAGGTAACCGAAATCAGTCGGTGCGTCGGGCAGGAAGTCCGGGCCAGCCCAGTACCACACCATGTGTGCGATGGGGAAATAGGCAAAAGTCAGCCACAATACCGTGAAGATGATCAGCGGCGTGAACTTGATGCGCTCTGCAAAGGCACCGACAATCAGCGCCGGCGTGATGCAAGCAAAGGTCATCTGGAACACGACAAAGGCATATTCCGGAATGTAGACATTGTTGCTGAAGGTCGCTGCGAGTGTGGTCGCATCGACGCCTGCGAGGAATGCCTTGGAGAAACCGCCGATAAATGGCCCGCCGCTGGTGAAGGCAAGGCTGTAGCCATAGCTGACCCAGACAAGCGCCGCGACCGAAACGATCATGAACACCTGCATCAGCAGGCTGAGCATGTTCTTGGTGCGAACGAGGCCGCCGTAGAAAAGCGCGAGCGCCGGGATCGACATCAGCAGCACAAGTGCGGAGCTGATCAGCATCCAGGTGGTGTCGCCCTTGTCGACCATGCCCGCCATCTGTTCGACGGTGGGGGCCTTGATCGGGCCATCAGCGACCGCAGCCGTTGCGGCGGCAGCACCCTCTGCAGCCGCTTCGGCTGCCTCCTGCGCGAAAGCGGGGAGTGCGGCAAATACCGCCGCCCCCGTCGCGCCAACCCATTTCATGTGTTTAAGCATATGCTTTCTTCCCTGGTTAGTCCGGATGTTCTGGTTACAGCGCCGCGTCGCCGGCTTCGCCGGTGCGGATACGCGTTGCTGCAGCGAGTTCGATTTCGAAGATCTTGCCGTCACCGATTGATCCGGTGGCTGCGGCAGCCTGGATTGCTTCGACCACCGCCCCTGCGCTCTCGCTGGTGCATGCGACTTCGATCTTGATCTTGGGCACCATATTGGTGGTGTATTCCGCGCCGCGATAAACTTCGGTCTGCCCTTTCTGGCGGCCAAAGCCTTTGACTTCGGTCACGGTCATGCCCGACACGCCCAATCCGGCGAGTGCTTCGCGCACCTCGTCCAGCTTGTGCGGCTTGATGATGGCAATGATATATTTCATGCACGCCCCCTTTTGTGGTTGTGCAATGCACGATGCAAAGGGTGTGCCAGAATTAGAAAGCCTTGGATTCCGCGGGTTGCAGACTCAAGTCTTCGATACAATGCCTAAAAAATAATCATCGATATTTAGCTGTATAAAAATTAGGCATGCTTGAGTGTCGCCCAAAGGGGCAGATGGTCTGATGCCCGTTTCGACAGGTCTGAGATATGCGCGCCGCTGCTCTCTACCGCGATATCATGGCTGACGATGATGCGATCAAGCCGCGCCACGGGGCGGTTGCTGTGGAAACTGGGCGGTGTTTTGACCAGCCGGTGGTGGTGGAATGCGAACTCCGAAAGCGCGCCGCGATCCGACCATTGGTTGAAATCCCCCATCAGCACGGTGGGCAGATGGTGAAACGCGCCGTCGAGCCGGGCCAGCAGCGCGCGGATTTGCCGCCGCCGCCAGAGCCCCGAAAGGTCAAGATGCGTACCGATGACGCGCAGCGGATGGCCGTCGACGACCAGATCGGCGAGCACGGCGCCACGTGGTTCTAGGGTCGGTAACGGAACAATCTCGCTGTGCCTGACCTCGATGCCCCGCTTCACCAGTAGGGCATTGCCATGCCAGCCGATGCTTTGCGGCCGCCCGCCGATTTCAACGGGTCGATACAAGCCCTGCTCGAGCAGCAAATGGTAGGGGATCGCGCTCAGCCGGTTTCCGAAACGTCTGTCGGCCTCCTGAAGTGCGACGATGTCGGCGTCGATTTCACCCAGTATCTCTAAAATGCGCTCCGGATTGCGGCGGCGATCGGTACCGACGCATTTGCGGATATTGTAGGTTGCGACCTTGATGGACGGCACGGTCAGTCGGCTGGCCCAAAATAGCGGTCGGTCGGGCGGGTCGATATTCCATCGATGCTTTTGGTCCGGCCTTGAGCTTTTGCTATCCAAGCGTCCGCATCCATAGCTGCATGCGCTTTCTTCAGTGTTTCGCGTTCACGATCAAAGGCCATGAAGGGCACGCCCCAGCCGCAACTGGTCTGCACGCTATCGACGTCTGCCACTATGATTTGCCGCGTTCCGGGGAGGATTTCGAAATGGCTGGCCAGTTCTTCCCATTCGGAATCCTGCGGCAGCACGGGTCGGCCACGCCCATAAATGCGCAGGATCAGCGCAGGCTGTTCGAAATTGCAAAACATGAAGGTGATGCGCCCGTCGACCGATAAATGTGCATGCGTTTCATTTCCCGATCCGCCAAGGTCGAGATAGCCAAATTGGCTGGGCGACAAGACGCGAAAGCTGTCATAGCCTTTGGGTGACAAGTTGATCCGACCGTCCGAAGCAGCCGTCGCCACAAAGAATACCGGCTGCTTGCCGATCATCTCGACATGCTTGTCGTTCAGGGCGTCGAAAAATTCGGACATGTGCCTGATGTGCCAAAGCGCGGGTGTGGCGTCCAGCACGATTTATATGTCATTCCCGCGAAAGCGGGAATCCATGGTCTGACACTGAAATTTAAGCCGATTGCTCAGGCCATGGCCCCCGATCAAGTCGGCGGTGACAAGGTCTTGGACAAGAATGAACGGTTCGACGCAAAGGCTGATCAGCACTCGGTCCCGGGGATGGGAATCCCAAGCGGGCCCTTACACGGCTTCTTTTTCTTCGGCGCAGGTGCAGTCCCGCCGTCGCCCATGCCGCCCATTCCGCTATTTCCCATTCCGGTCATGAAGCTCGCAAAGGCACGGAAGCGGGCCTTGGCGGTCCATTCGATGTTCCAGACAGCTTTGGGATCGGTGGGTTTGGGCGGGAAGGCAAAATTTTCTTCAGGGCCAAAGGCATTCATGCTGCCGAACATCATGCCCCCGGCTGCCGATTTGGCCTCAGCCGGGATCTGGCAACTGGTCTGCGACGGCGGCATCACATTTTTGGCGGCGATCTGGCGCTGCACTTCGGCGGGCGACAGCCAGCCCATGCCTTCGCCAAAATCGCGGTTGTTGGCTGAGGTCCACATCACCATGTCGCCGCCTTGACCTGCGCGCTCCATGCCACCCATCGCCCAGGCAACATAGCCCGTGGCGGTCGGTACACTGTTCCAGTTGAGCAGGATCGGGGCACCTGAGTCATTCGTGTTCACGTTCAGTGAGGCCATATAATCATTGACCAGCGCGAACTTGATTTCAGGTGTGAACGCACTGGCGATGCGGTGCTCGCCGCGCAGCGAGGAGCCCGATTTGGGTTGCTTTCCGCTCTTGCCATTGGGCCACCATGCGGCGTTCGCATCGCGCGCCTTGGCTTGTGCCTCATAGCGCTGCATCTGTTGCGGCATGTTGGCGGGCATCTTGGCGGTCGGCATCTTGGCGAAGTCGATGATGAACGGCTGGCCCTTTGGCGCGTTTGCGTGGCAGCCCCAGAACATCAGGATGCGGCCCTTGGGCTTTTCCATCGTCTGGTTTGGGTCATAATCGCGATCCGGCTTTGACTCGCCGGGTGCATCGCCGAGCAAGGGCACCGACTTGCCCATCTTCGCTTGCGGCTGGAAGAAATGGTCGCCCTTTTCCGGTTGGACCGGCGACGGCGTGGCCGAAGTCAGCCGCAGTTCGAGCATATAATTGTCGCCACCACCACCGAGCAGGCTGCCTAGGCCGCCGCCCATCATGGCCCCCATGCCCATTCCCGACATGGTCTGCACGTCCATGGCATAAGTTGCCTTGGGGCCTGTCGTTTTCTGGGCGGAGCCGGGAACAACCGCCAATGCGGTGGCAAGGGTGGCGATTGAAGCAAATCGGTACATGGTACGCACGGCAAAACTCCTTCCGTTCGACGCTATTGCGCCTGGAACCTGTGCGACCCGATTCTATGTGCTTAAGTTATATGTCTGCATTGATGCAGCGCAAGCGATTAGCAGTTATAGTGCCAGCAATTACCACTTGTTACCTGCGGCAACAGCCTCTGCCTCGCCCGGGCGATCTGCGCGGCCAAGTGTCTTGTTGCGGTGCGGAAAGCGCCCGAAGCGTTCGATCATAGCCTGATGATCTTGCGCAAATTTCAGCAGGTCCTGATCGCCAAGCTGGCTGGTTAGGCGGACGGATTCGCGCTGGTCGTCGCGATTTTCGCTATGTTCGAAAGGCAGATAAAGGAAAAGCCGTTCGTCTTTCGAAAGGCTGGCGTCGAACGCACCCGCTATGGCTGCCTTGGCAATCGCCAGCGCAAGATGATCGGTTGCAAAGGCTTCGGCGTTTCCGCGATACGCATTGCGCGGCACTTGGTCGAACAGGATAACTGCCGCAAGTGCGGTGTGCGGGTCGGTTAGAAAACTCTCGGTCGGCAGTTCGCGCAACGCATGGCGCCAATCCGTAAAGCCTGCGGTCACGGCAACATCAAAAGCATCACCGCCCTTGAACCAGTCGGCAAGTCCATGCTCGACAAACCAGAAGCGAAGAAGCTGTTCAGCCCAGTCTGAGGGCGGTTCAACAACCTCCACTTCGTCGTCGTCGATCATCCAGCAGTGCCGCCAACGGTCAACGCACTGACCAGTGTCGTCGGCTGGCCTACGCCCGCAGGCACGCTCTGTCCGCCCTTGCCGCAGACGCCGATGCCTTCGTCGAGCGCCATGTCATTGCCGATGCCGATAATCTTGGTGAGCGACGTCGGGCCATCGCCGATCAGCGTCGCGCCCTTAATCGGATCGCCGAGTTTGCCATTTTTGACGCGATAGGCCTCGGTGCAGCTGAAGACGAATTTGCCCGAAACAATGTCGACCTGACCGCCCCCGAAACTCTTGGCGAAGATGCCGTCCTTGACGCGGCTCAGCAGTTCGGCGGGATCGTCATTGCCCCCGCGCATGAAGGTATTGGTCATGCGCGGCATCGGGGCGTGGGCATAGCTCTGGCGGCGGCCATTGCCGGTGGGCTCGACACCCATCAGCCGGGCGTTCAGCCGGTCCTGCATATAGCCTTTCAGGATGCCGTCCTCGATCAGGATATTCTCCTGCGTCGGTGTGCCTTCATCATCGATCGACAGCGAGCCACGTCGATCCGCCATGCTGCCGTCATCGACAACGGTCACGCCGGGTGCTGCTACCCGCTGCCCGATCTTGCCCGAAAAGGCGCTGGTGCCCTTACGATTAAAATCGCCTTCAAGACCATGCCCGACCGCTTCGTGCAGCAACACGCCGGGCCAGCCGGGGCCGAGCAGCACGGTCATTTCGCCCGCGGGGGCATCGACCGAGCGCAGGTTGGTGAGCGACTGCGCCAATGCTTCGTCGATGGCGTGGTTCCAGGCGGCTTCATCGAATAGATCGTCATAGAGCTTGCGCCCGCCAAAACCGTAGGTGCCGGTTTCGCGACGGCCATTCTCCTCGGTGACGATTGAAACGTTGAGGCGCACCAGCGGGCGGATGTCGGTCGCGACAAAACCATCGGCGCGGACGATTTCAATCACCGACCAGCTGCCTGCCAGCGAAACCGAAACCTGCGCGACACGGGGGTCGCGTGCTCGGGCGGCGGCATCAATCTGCTGACACAGGGCAACCTTCTTGGCGAACGGAACCAGATCGAGCGGGTTGCCATCGGTGTACAAGTGGCGGTTATTCTTGCGCGGTGGCGGCGCGACCTGTCCTTTTGCAGGATCAAGCAGTTGCAGCGTCTCTGCCGCGCGGCGGATCGCGCCTTCGCTCAGATCGTTGGCGTGGCTGAAACCTGTCATTTCCCCCGATACGCCGCGCAGGCCAAAGCCGGAAGCGGTTGAGTAATCGGCCATTTTCAGGCGACCATCGTCAAAGCCGAAACTCTCGCTAGCACTATATTGCAGATAGAGTTCGCCATCGTCGCACGCCTTCAGGGCGTCACGCGTGACTCGCATGGATCCATCGGGATCGAGAAGGCCGGGTTGGTAAAGGAAGCTGCGCGGGTCTGAAATGCTCATGCCACCGATATAAGGACTGTGGCACGGAACGGAAGGGGCTTCAGCCCTTGTTTGGCGTCCCATTATCGGCAGGTCCGCCGACAAGCACATAGCGGCGATCGCAATAGCCACATTCGACCATGCCGCTTTCGTCGATTTCCAGCCACACGCGTGGATGGCCAAGCGCGGCAGGAACGCCATCGCCACTTCCGTCGCAAGCGATGCGGTGCGTGCGGACAAGGATGGTTTCGGGTGCGTCTGTCATGTCGTCGCCGTTAGCAAAGCACCTGCGCAGCCGCAACGGGACTTTTCACTGATAGTTGAGCGTGATCGTCCAGATGCCGCTATAGGTCCCGGGCGCCTGATTGGCGTTGACCTCCAAAGTTGCCCCGACCGGGAAGCGGAAAGCGCCGGTCGCCGCAGCTATGCGGAAAACCTGGGGGTTGGTCGAAAGTACCGCGGTCGGCGTACTGCCAATGGTAAAGGTTCGCGCGCGCATTCGGACACCGGGGCCCGTCAGGAATATCGTGTTGCTGCCGAGCGATACCTGAACGCGCTGGTTGAAGCTGCCCATGCCGGCAAATTCGGCGGGCTGATGGTCGCTGCCAAACAAGGTCACCCCGCCAGTGCGTGTGCGCGTGCCATTGGGGGCGACTGTTACTGTTCCGGCGGTGTTGCTGGCAAAGATTTTCCCGAAGTTCAGCTCTTCGGTCTGGATAAAGCTCAATGGGGTCACGACGCCGACCTGGGCCTGGACTTGCTCGGTGGCATTCTGGGCAAAAGCGGGTGAAGCCATGCAGGAAAGCCAGCATGCTACCAAGGCAAGCGGGGCATAGGGGAGCAGACGGAACGCACTCATGCCAAAGCCATAGCCGAAAGGTTATAACCATATGGTAAACAGCGGCTTATCGGAAAGGGCACGTTGGGCATATGGTCGCTTACGCTTATTGGTAGTCGAGGGTCAGGAACCAGGTTCCGGTAAAGGTGCCGGGCTGCTGGTTGGCATTTTACGGTCAGCGTTGCGCCAACAGAGAGCGCAAAGGTGCCATTGCTGGTCTGCTGGACCTGATAGTTGCGCGTGATGGTAGATAACGGTATGCCGGGATTGGTATTGGCGCGAAACAGGCTGGCTACCATTGGTGTTCCAGGACCAGTCAGCAAAACCGTGTTCGACGCAACCCGCATCCGGACAGGACGGTTCGCTTGGGTCGGCTTCATTCCTGCAAATTCAGCGGGATGGTGGCTGTTCCCGATCAGTGTCACGCCGCCGGTTGCGGTGCGGGTGCCATTGGGCGCAACGGTTACCGTGCCCGGAAGCAGGCTTGACGAAATGACGCCGAAGTAAAGATCCCGAACTTTGTAGAAACTTCCCGGAGCGACGACGGCGACTTGCGAATCCATCGCTTCGGTTTCGGCACGTGCGGGCATCGATACCGCAGCCAATACAGCCGCAGCCAGCGCGAATCGCGCGCATAAGTTCTGGGTTTTTGCCCCACGCATAGGGGTGCAATGGCAGGACAGGGTGCAATATTGCGTTAGCGCTTATGGTTAATTGTCCTTAACCCTTTGATGCAAAGCCTTGCGTTGCGTGCGGGTCGGGCCTCGGCTATCGATTAACATCTATGACACAAGCCGCCATTTCGATCCGCGAACTCACCAAACGCTATTCCAACGGCAAACAGGCGCTCGACGGCGTCAGTTTTGATGTCGAACGTGGTTCGATTTTCGGCCTTCTTGGACCAAATGGTGCCGGAAAATCGACGATTATCAACATATTGGCGGGAATGGTGCAAAAGACCTCGGGTAGTGCGAGTATCTGGGGCTTCGACATCGACGTCAATCCGCGCAACGCCAAGGCGTCGATTGGCATTGTGCCGCAAGAGATCATGTTCGATCCCTTCTTCACACCGTTCGAAACATTGGAATTGTTTGCCGGACTTTATGGTGTCCCCAAGGAAAAGCGCCAATCTATGGAGTTGCTCAAGGCCGTTCGGCTGGAGGACAAGGCAGATGCCTATGCGCGCACGCTGTCGGGCGGGATGAAGCGGCGGCTGCTGGTGGCCAAGGCGATGGTGCATTCGCCGCCGGTGATCGTGCTTGATGAGCCTACCGCAGGCGTCGATATCGAATTGCGCCAACAGCTTTGGGAATATGTGGTCGAACTCAACAAGCAGGGTACGACAGTAGTGTTGACCACCCACTATCTTGAAGAAGCCGAGCAGCTTTGCGACCGCATTGCGATCATCAACCATGGCAAGCTGATCGCTAACAAGCCGACGAAAGAGTTGGTGGGTATGGCGCGCGAAAAGGCAGTGGTGTTGACGCTCGACCGCGACGTTAGCGAAGCCCCCAGACATGATGCCTTTGAAAAGACCGAACTGGTCGCCGACCGGACGGTCGAGATCACCTATAATAAGGACCGGATGAATGCGGGTGAAGTACTGGCAGCGGTGCAAGGGCTTGGCTTGGGCATTGTCGACGTGACTACCAAAGAGGCTGACCTCGAGGATGTGTTCCTCAGCCTTACCAGCGGCAGCGCGGAATAAGGCCGTGGAAACCGATGTCCTCATCATCGGATCTGGTGCGGCAGGGCTGACAGCGGCGCTGCAGCTGGCGCAGAAGCACAAGGTTAGCGTATTGGCGAAAGGCGCGCTGTCCGATGGTGCCACGGCATGGGCGCAGGGCGGGATTGCGGCGGTGCTCGAGCCGGGCGATACCTTTGAAAGCCATATCGAAGACACGATGGTAGCTGGCGCGGGGCTGAACAACCGTGCGACCGTCGAATTTGTCATCGAACACGCTCCTCAGGCGATCGACCGGTTGGCCAAGCTGGGTGTGCCCTTCAACCTGGGCGGGCCTACCAACGAATTTGGCGAAAACTGGCATCTGACGCGCGAAGGCGGGCACAGTCATCGCCGTATCGTCCATGTCAATGACGCGACCGGCTGGGCGGTGCAGCAGGCGTTGGAAGCCGCTGCGCGTGAAAACCCCAATATCACTTTGGTGCCCGATATGGTCGCGATAGACCTGATCGTTGGCCGCCATCAGGAGCGCTTTTCAACCAGCGGGCGGGTGCATGGCATTTATGCGCTCAACCGGAAGAGCGGGAAGGTGGAGGCGTTCACCGCGCGCGCCACCATCCTTGCGACCGGCGGGGCAGGGCGCACCTACCTCTATTCCACTGCACCACGCGGTGCGACCGGCGATGGCATAGCCATGGCCTGGCGCGCGGGATGCCGCGTGTCGAATATGGAAATGATGCAGTTCCACCCGACCTGCCTCTATAATCTGGAGGTCAAGAATTTCCTGATTACCGAGGCGGTGCGCGGGGAGGGCGGTATCCTCAAAAACCCGAAGAGCGGGCACCGCTATATGCCCGATTATGACGAGCGTGCAGAGCTTGCCCCGCGCGATATTGTGGCGCGGGCAAATGATGGGGAAATCAAGCGCGACGGCCTTGATTATGTCCATCTGGATATCAGCCATAAGGACCCCGAATTCGTTCGCGAACATTTCCCCAATATCTATGAAAAGCTGATTGGGCTGGGCATCGATATCACCAAAGAACCAATCCCGGTTGTGCCAGCACAGCATTATACTTGTGGCGGAGTGCTGGTCGATCTGGATGGTCGTACTGACGCGCCAGGACTATATGCGGCAGGCGAAGTGACCCAGTCAGGGCTGCACGGGGCGAACCGCCTTGCCTCAAACAGCCTGCTCGAATGTTTCGTCTTCGGCGATGCCTGCGCCGCGCATATCGATGCGCATTGGGATGAATTACCGCCGCCGCCTGCCATCCGGCCCTGGGATGAAAGCCGCGTCACCGACAGCGATGAAGAGGTTGTGATCGCCCAATGTTGGCGCGAAATCCGCCAGTTCATGTGGAATTTCGTCGGTATCGTCCGTACCACCAAGCGGCTCGAACGCGCCAAACACCGCATCGACCTGCTGCGGCGGGAGGTGGAGGATTATTACAGCCACTTCCGCGTGACACCCGACCTGATCGAACTGCGCAATCTGGTAGAAGTGGCCGATCTCATCATCCGCTCCGCGCTATCCCGTAAGGAAAGCCGCGGGCTGCACTATACGCTCGATTACCCCAAGCTGCTGCCCGAGGCGCGCGATACGGTGCTGGTTCCTTAGGCTTTTTTGCGTGCTGCCCATAGATGGTGCACGCCGACAATAGCGGTACCAATTGCCAACCCTGCGACACCGGATAGCCCTGCATCGACGATCCATGCAAGCGCAGCTGCGTGCAGGCCGAACCATTCCGCAGGGTGCAAGCCAAAGCCGTGGACGATGATCTGTCCACCAACCCACAGCATTGCTGCGGTGCCAACGACTGACAGGAAAGTCATCAATTTGGGCATGCCCTTGACCAAACCGCGACCCAGCGCCTGTGTCGTGCCATTTTCGCGTTGCGCCATGTGCAGGCCGATATCGTCCATCTTCACGATGAAACCGACCACACCATAAACCGCGATGGTGATTACCACGGCAACCAGCGCCAATACAGCGGCCTCCAACCAGATGGAGGTTTCAGCGAGGCCTTTCACTTCGTTCAAGGCTATCGCCATAATTTCGGCCGAGAGGATGAAGTCGGTCCGCACCGCGCCCTTCACCATATTTTCTTCATGCGTCTTGCTGCAGACCTCGGCAAATTCCTCGGCTAGCGTCTCTTCCTCATGTGGGATCAGTTTTTCGAGGACTTTTTCAGCCCCTTCAAAGCAAAGGAACGCTCCGCCAAGCATAAGCAGCGGGGTAATCGCCCATGGCAGGAAGAAGCTGAGCAACAACGCCACTGGCAGAATGATGATAATCTTGTTGATCAGCGATCCCTTGGCGATGCGCCAGATAATCGGCAGTTCGCGATCAGGAGTGAAACCGGTCACATATTGCGGGGTAACCGCAGTGTCATCGATCACCACCCCGGCAGCCTTGCTGCCAGCCTTGCCTGCAGCAGCGGCAACATCGTCAACTGAGGCAGCAGCGACCTTGGCGATAGTAGCGATGTCGTCAAGAAGCGCGGCGAGACCGGATGGCATGGATTTCCCCTGAGTTATATATTCTTTGGGTGTGTTAGCTTGCGTCGAAACCGTCGGCAAGGAAGCGTTCGGCAATAGCAGCGTGCAGCGCTGCCCCCTTGGCCATCACGCTTTCGTCGAGCACCATACGGCTCGAATGCAGGCCGCAACATTGCCGCCAGTCATCACCCTCATGGCTGGCTCCCAGGAAAAACATCGCGCCGGGAACCTTTTCCAGCACATAGGCGAAATCCTCTGCCCCCATTATCGGGGCGTCGAGTGTCTTCCAGCTTTCGGCGCCGAAAGTAGCTTCGACCACCTCTTGCCCGAAACGGACCGCGCGGTCGTCGCATAGCGTGACCGGAAAGCCTTGCTCGATATGCACCTGCGCTTCACATCCGTGCGCGGCAGCAATGCCGGGGGCGAGGCGGTGCAGTTCTTCTGCCACCATCGCGCGGCGGCGCGGGCTGAGCGTGCGGATGGTGCCGAGCAAATGGGCGGTTTCGGGAATGATGTTGTTGGTCGTCCCCGCTTCGATCTTGGCTATTGTGATAACCGCGGGGTCAAACACCGATACCTTGCGCGTCACCATCGTCTGGATTGCCGAGACGATTTCGCAGGCGACCGGAATGGGATCCACTGCATCGTGCGGCATAGAAGCATGGCCGCCCTTGCCCATGATCCTGATCGACAAAACATCGGACGAGGCCAGCAGCGGGCCCGCACGACCGGTGAAAATCCCGCGCGGTGCATTGGGCATGATATGGAGCGCAAAGGCCGCATCGGGTAGCGGATCGAGCAAGCCGTCGTCGAGCATGAAGCGCGCGCCATGATGGCCCTCCTCGCCCGGCTGGAACATGAAGTAGACGGTACCGGTCAGTTGCTGCTTGCGCGCACACAGCATCTTTGCCGCACCCACCAGCATCGCGACATGGGTGTCATGTCCGCAAGCGTGCATCGCGCCGTTTGTCTCGGATGCAAAGTCGAGGCCTGTATCCTCGTGCAGCGGAAGCGCATCCATATCGCCGCGCAGTAATACGGTGCGACCATTTGAAGGGCCGCGCAATATGGCGAGCAAACCAGTTGTCGATGGCCCCTCGCGAAACTCGAGCGGAAGTCCGGCGAGTGCGGCTTTTATCTTCGCCAGCGTTTTGGGGTTCTGCAGGCCGAGTTCGGGCTCGCGATGGATCGCGCGGCGGAGTTCTACAAGGTCAGGAAGCAGGCTTTCGGCGTCATCGCGCCACATAGTGGTGTTTTGGGGGGTGTCGGTCAGCGTCATGCAACGCTCACTAACACCCCTTTGGATCAGTTGGTAGCGGGATCAGTCATCCAGCCGCACCGTGGCATATTGCGTTGGCGCACCGCGACGCTTGACACCCAAGAGAACTGCGCTGCGTCCGGCCTTTTTGGCCTCGCTGACCGCAGCAGCAAATTGCGCGGTGGTGGTCACGGCCTTATAGTTGACCGAGACGATCACATCGCCGCGGCGGATACCTGCCTGCGCCGCCGAACCTGCACCCGGAATGTCGACAACAACACCCTTGATGTCGGTGCCCATACCAAGCTGGCGAGCAATTTCAGGGTCGAGCGGAATGACGCTCACGCCCAGCGCATCGCGGATAGCCTTGGTATCGGCATCGTCGCCCTTCTGGTCGAAGTCCTTGTTTTCGTCCGGATCAAAATTGCTTTGCGCCAATTTCTCTTCGGTTGGGCGTGTGCCAACGGTTGCGGTCAACCGCATTGGCTTGCCCTCGCGCAGGATGTCGAGCGGGATTTTGGTGCCGGGTTTGATGTTAGCGACAATGTAGGACAGCGTGTCGTCGGGGGTCACGTCACGGCCATTGACCTTCAGAACAATGTCGCCCTCTTTCAGGCCAGCCTTGTCGGCGGCTTCATCTTTGACGATGCGGGTGACGAACTCACCCTTGTTCTTGTCGATGCCCAGTGCATCGGCCATGTCCGCACCCACAGGCTGGATACCAATCCCCAGATAGCCACGTTCGGGACGGACGCCCTTGCGCAGCGAATCGATTACGGGAATGGCTTCTTCGGCAGGTATGGCAAAACCGACGCCGATATTTGCACCAACCGGCGAAATCAGGCGGTTGTTGATACCGATAACCTTGCCGTCGAGGTTGAACAGCGGGCCACCCGAATTGCCGGGATTGATCGCGGTATCGGTCTGGATGAAGCGGTCATAAGCACCGCCTGCGCCAATGTTGCGCTGCAAGGCCGAAATGATGCCCGCTGTAACCGTGCTGCCAAGGCCAAGCGGGTTGCCGATCGCAATCACCCAGTCACCGACACGATTGCTTTCCGAGGTCTGCATTTCGACAAAGGGAACGCCGCTCACTTTGATCTTGAGCAACGCGAGATCCGACGTTGCGTCGCGGCCAAGAATTTCCGCCTTGAATTCGCGGCCATCGAACAGGGTCACATTGACTTCATCGACAGCATCACCTTTAGGGCCGCCAGCGATGACGTGGTTGTTGGTGACGATCAGGCCGTCGGCGCTGATGAAAAAGCCCGAACCACCGCTCTGCTGTTCCTGCGTGACGGGGCGGCGTTCGCCGGTGAAGGGGTTGAAGCTGGTGGCAACCTGAACCTTTTGCTTGGTCGCGATGTTGACCACGGCGGGCTGCAGCTGGGCTGCCAGATCAGCGAAGCTGTTCGGCGCACCGCGCGGCGCAAGGCCTGATTGTGCAATCGTAACGGCACCCGGAGCGGGAACCGGCCCTGCGTTTCCGGTCGAAAGCGCAAAGGCGCTGCCCGAAAGCAGAAGCAGAGCAGTAACTCCATAAGCATAACGCACGATAGTCATTCCTCTTCATTCATTGCCGGACTTTTCCGGGCTAATCCCGGTCGTCCTTGCGATACATTAATGAACGCCAATTGAACAATTGTCGTCCGCCGGTTTGGGTCATGCAAACGGCAAACCAGCTTCGACGAACGTCACTTAATCAGCGGCCTTCACGAAATTTCCTCAAATAATCATTATTTGGCGACAGCACGAACGTGGTCTTGCCTGCACCATCCTGGCCTTCCTGGACGAAAGTGCGGCGATAGGACTGCATTCCGCGATAGAAATCGTAGAATTCGGGATCCTTGCCATAGCTCGCGGCATAAATGCGTGCGGCTTCGGCCTCGGCATTGGCGCGAATGATCTGCGCTTCCTTCTGGCCTTCGGCATCGATCGCGATTGCTTCCTGTTGGCGCGCGCTGCGCATCCGCTGGAACGCGGATTTGAGCGGTGCACCATCGGGCAGGTCGGCGCGCTTGATGCGCACGTCGATGATTTCCGCGCCATATTTGCGGGCTTCGCGGTTCAGTGATTTCTGGACATTTTCCATCACCTCGCCGCGCTCCGGGCTGAGCATGGTCGCAAAGGAGCGACGACCCAGCTCGTTACGGAGCGAAGAGCCGAGAATCGTCCGCAGCTGTTCGCGCAACCGGTCTTCGGTGCGAATGGTGCGGTACATAAGGGCAGGCTGGGTTACCCGAAACCGTGCAAAGGCATCCACTTGCAAGCGCAACTGGTCGGTCGACAGAACTTCCTGGCGTTCCATTTCGACGCTTAAGACTCTTTTGTCGACAAATTGAACCTGCTCTACGAATGGGATCCGCCAGACCAATCCTGCCTCAGTGTTTCCAAATTGTTGCTTTGGATCATATGCGTTGCGAACGCGCATAACCTGGCCGTAACTGCTAATTATGACCTGCTTCGTTTCGGGGACTACCGAAACTGACATGCCAAGCAGCACGAGTGCCGCAAGCCCGCTGAAGCCGAGAGCGACAGGATTCTGAAGAAAAGTTCTGCTCATTGCTTTTTCCCCGTAACTGTCACGGTATCGGTGGCAGCCGCCGCGCGGCGCTGAATTTCGGGCAGCGGCAGATAGGGGGTCACGCTTCCGCTTTCCACGATGGTCTTGTCGACCTTGCTCAGCACCTGCTCCATGGTTTCATAGTAGATACGTCGCCGCGTCACTTCGGGTGCGGTTCTATATTGCTCGTAAATCTTGTCGAATTCGGCCGTTTCACCCAGCGCTAGTTCGGTCACGCGGCTGGCATAGGCACGGGCGTCATTCAGATAGCTTTCGCGACGCTGCTGCGACGCGTTCACTTCGCGGAAGGCGTCGTTGACCTCGGCCGGTGGGTCGGATTCGCGGATCGAAATGCTGCGAACCATCACGCCCGACCGATATTCGTCGAGAATTGCCTGCATCCGCTGACGCACCTGCGCCTCGATTTCGGACCGGCTGCCGCCGATTGCCTGAATAAGATTGAAATTGGCCACCGCCGCACGCATGGCGCTTTCTGCAACTTCCTGCACACTGGCGTCAGGCTGATCGAGCTGGAACAGATAAAGCTCGGGATCCTTGATCGACCAGCGGATGTCATAAGCCATGTCGACCAGATTCTGGTCTTTGGTCAGCACCAGATTTTCCGCATTCGCCCGGACCGAACCGATGGAGGTGGTGCGAATTTGTTGCGTATCGACCTTTTCGAGCCGCTCGATCGGGGCAGGCAGGGTCAGCGCGATACCGGGCTGAACGGTGCGCGAATAGCTGCCGAACAGGGTTACTACGCCTTCCTGCTCGGGGCCGATGCGGTGAACGCTGGTCCATAGCAGCCAGATTGCGACCAAGCCGCCTGCAACAATCGGCCACCAGCTTTTGCCATCGGGGCGCTGGGGAAGGCCGCCAAAACCGCCTCCGCCACCACCGGCCTTGCGGCGGAAAAGATCTTCGAGTGAGGGGCCGCGCGCATTCGATCCGCGCTGCGGGCTTGGTTCCCATGGGCTTGAGGGTTGGGCATCATTGCCGTTGCTACCATTGGCCGATGTGGGTTGAGGCGTTCCGCCCTGACCCTTGGTGTCGCCATTGTCTGGAGCGTCCCATGGCCCCTTGCCTTCATTACTCATGGGCCGGGCTGCTCCCCCTTCCTCGTTTTTCATCATGTTCGACATATAGGAACGCCTTTTCGAGAAAAACAGTGTCATTCCCGAAAATCTGATTCTATTCGGTCAACGATGGTTGATGTTCAAAAAATCCAATCCGCAATCGAACAGGTTGCAGGAGAGCGGGCAAGCGGACTCAAGCTTGCGGACGACAAGGTTTCGCTGGTTCTCGATGTGGCCGGGCTCGGCGCGCAGCAGCGCGAGCAACTTGCGGAAGAATTACACCGGGTGATGGAGGCGGCGGTCCCCGGCCGCGTCATCCGCATATTGCAGACTGCCGAACGGATTGTGCCCCGGTTGATTGCAGTTGCCAGTGGCAAAGGCGGGGTTGGCAAATCGACCCTGTCGACCAATCTGGCTGTCGCCATGCGCAAAGCCGGGCGCGCGGCAGGCCTCGTTGATGCCGACATTTATGGGCCGTCACAGCCGCGGCTGCTGGGCGTTGAAGGCGTGAAGCCAGAGGCCGAGGGCAAAAAACTGGTTCCGACGGTTGGTGCAGGCGGCGTTCCCTTTCTGTCGATGGGCCAGCTGGCGGCACCGAGACAGGCCATCGCTTGGCGCGGGCCGATGGCGGGGCAGGCACTGTCGCAACTGGTCGATGCGGTCTGGGGGGACGTCCGCGACATCGTTGTCGATATGCCGCCGGGGACTGGCGACATCCAGTTGTCGATGATCCAGAAACACAAGCCGGTCGGTGCGGTGATTGTCTCAACCCCTCAAGACCTTGCATTGATGGATGCAACCCGCGCGATTGCCTTTTTTGAAACCGCCAAGGTTCCGATCATCGGACTGGTTGAAAATATGGCAGGCTATGTCTGCCCGCATTGCGGCGAAGTCAGCGATCCATTTGGCATCGGCGGGGCAGAGGCCGCAGCCCGTGAACTGGGAATTCCCTTTCTGGGGCGCATTCCCTTGGACATCTCGATCCGCACAGCTAGCGACGAAGGCATGCCTCCGGCGCTGACCGATGGCCTGATCGGTCAGGCATTCGGCCAGATTGCCGGCAAGGTCGTGACGTGGGTCGATAATCATCGGAGCGCTGGTTGAGCAAATTTAGGGACTTTCAGCCGTCTCGGCGTAGCCTGCTAATTGGCGGCGGTGTGGGTGTCGGCCTTTTGGTCGCATGGCAATTCTGGCCGCGCGAATATCGCCCCAATCTGGCTGCCGACGAAGGCGAATATGTGTTCGGCAGCTGGCTGAAAATTGCTGAAGATGGCAAGATTACCATTGCCGTTCCACAAAGCGAAATGGGGCAGGGTGTCTATACCTCACTGGCGCAAATTGTCGCCGGCGAACTGGGAGCAGACTGGCGCACGGTAGCAGTCCAGCCAGCCTTGAATAGCCCGCTTTTCGCAAATGATCTGTTTGTCAGGGAATGGCGCTCCGCCATGATACCCGCTGCTGTGGGGGGCATCGCGGGCAGCGCTATGCTCGATGATTGGAGCGAGCGCTGGGCCGAGAATAACAGCTTCATGATAACGGCAGGATCGACTTCCATTCGCCAGTTCGAAATGCCCTGCCGCATGGCAGGTGCTGCGGCGCGCGTGATGCTGTGTCAGGCCGCTGCCGCCCGGTGGGATACGATGTGGGAGAATTGCGAAACCGGCGGTGGCTTTGTCTTTTTCGGCAAAAAGAAGATCGCATTTGCCGAACTGGTCGCGGACGCATCGGGGTATGATGTGCCCGATCCTGTACCGCTACGGCCAACCCCGCAAAACGGCCTTTCGGGCAAAGAGGTATTGCGGCTTGATGTTGCGGCCAAAGTTGACGGCAGTGCCAATTTTGCCGGCGACATCCGGCTCCCCGACATGCTCTATGCGTCAGTCCGGGCGGGGCCGATTGGCGAAACGCATCTCAAGGAAATTGATCGTGCAGGTGCTGCTGGAATCAAGGGTCTGGTCGACGTTGTGCGCACCGATACATGGGTGGCAGCGCTGGCCACAAATTGGTGGGCTGCCAACAAGGCACTAGATGCAATCGCTCCGGTGTTTTCGACCAAAGGCCGAATGCCTGAAAGTCCCAGCATCAGCGAAGCGCTGGAGCGTGCCCTCAACAAAGGGCCGGGCGCGCGTCTGGTTGATATCGGTTCGGTCGATGCTTCGCTTGAAAAGTCGGCAGGCACCAAGGTTTTCAAAAGCCAATATGCCGTGCAGGCCGCACTACACGCGCCGATTGAAACACGCAGTGCTACGGCGGAATATCGTAACGGGCGGTTGACCTTGTGGCTGGCGACGCAAGCGCCCGAAGCTGCGCGACTTGCCGCTGCCAAGGCTATCGGGATCGAGCCTGACGCCGTCGCGATAATCCAGATGATGGCAGGCGGCAGCTTTGGCCGAAACCTTGAATCGCAAATCGCCGCGCAGGCCGCGGTACTAGCAAAACATGTCGAGCGTCCGGTGCAGCTTATCTGGTCAAGGCCGGAGGATTTCATGCGCGATGCGGTCCGCCCGCCGGCGCATGCGCGCATGACCGCGGCAATGGGACGCGGCGGACGGATTGAGGGACTGGCCGTGCGCATTGCCGTTCCGGCGACGGCGCGGCAGCAATGGCGCCGTCTGCAGGGCGATAGCGCGGTGGATGCCATCGCCGACACGTCGGATACGCATGATCCGCTCGCGATAGACGGGGCGATGCCACCCTATGCCATCCCCAATTTGACCGTCGATCATTTCCCGGTCGATCTGCCGCTGCCGACCGGCTTGTGGCGCGGGAACGCGCATAGCTACACGGCGTTTTTTGTTGAAAGCTTTATCAACGAACTGGCCGCTGCCGCTGGCGTCGAACCGCTTTCCTATAGGATGCAGATGCTCGTCGGCCAAACACGGCTCGCCCGTTGCCTGACGACGGTTGCCACATTGTCAGGTTGGGATGGTGGCGCAGGGGCCAGCGGCAAAGGGCTGGCCTGCCATTCGATGTACGGCAGTCACATCGCAGTCATCGCTTCGGCGCGAACCGGCGACCAAGGCGTAAGGGTTGACCGGATATCGGCTGCCGTCGATTGCGGTCGGTTGATCAATCCGGAAATTGCCCGGCAACAAATCGAAGGCGGAATCATCTTTGGTCTCGCTCAGGCGCTGGGGTCTGCGACAGAATATGAAAACGGCCTGCCGCTTGCGCGCCGGTTGCGCGACATCGATTTGCCGGTACTTGCCGATATTCCGGAGATTGAAGTCGAATTCATCCGCAGCGATGAAGAACCCGGAGGCGTGAGTGAGCTTGGTGTGCCCGCCGTGGCCCCTGCGATTGCCAACGCGCTGTTTTCCGCTGCTGGGGTTCGACTACGGGAACTCCCCTTATTGTCGCGCGGATTGTAACGGCTAACGGGGCGCATGATGTTACCAGCCAATCATCCCCCTGTCGCGGCACCCAATGTCGGTGTGCTGCTTGTCAATCTTGGCACGCCCGATGCCCCCGATACGGCGGCGGTACGCCGCTATCTGGCGGAATTCCTCTCTGACCGACGTGTAGTGGAAATTCCGCCATTGGTCTGGAAACCCATATTGCACGGCATCATCCTGCGCACGCGACCGGTCAAGTCCGCTGCTAACTATGCCAAGGTCTGGATGGATGAAGGCTCGCCGCTCGCGGTTTATACAAACCGGCAGGCAGCCGCGTTGCAAAGCAGGCTGGGCAGCGCAGCCGATGTCCGCGTCGCGATGCGCTATGGGCAGCCCGCTATCGCTTCACAGCTGTCCGCTATGAAGGCCGATGGCTGCAACAGAATCCTTGTAGCGCCGCTCTATCCGCAATATTCGGGCGCGACGACCGCAACTGTCATTGACGAAGTTGGACGCGCGCTCGCGGCTATGCGCTGGCAACCGGCATTGCGGACTTTGCCTGCCTATCACGACGATCCGGCGCATATAGCGGCGTTAGCCGCAACGTTGAATGCGGAGCTGGCAAAGCTCGATTTCGAACCAGAAGCTATCGTCGCCAGCTTCCACGGCATGCCGGAGCGGACTTTGCATCTGGGCGACCCCTATCACTGCCACTGCCAAAAGACCGCGCGATTGCTGTCCGAAGCATTGGGCAAGCCGCTGACGATCGCTTTCCAGTCACGCTTCGGTCGAGCAAAATGGCTTGAGCCGTCAACCGAAGACACAATCAAAAGGCTCGCGAACGAAGGCAAAAAGAAGATCGCCATTTTCGCGCCTGGCTTCTCAGCCGACTGCCTTGAAACGCTCGAAGAGCTGGCGATGCAGGGCAAGGAGCAGTTCGAGGAAGCAGGTGGGGAGCATTATGCCTATCTGCCGTGCCTGAATGACAGCGAACCCGGCATGGACATGCTTGAAGCCCTTGTGCGGCGGGAACTTTCCGGCTGGCTGTGAATAGCGATGCACTGACGTTTACGGAAACTTGTTGCCCGCCCCAACTCTGGTTATGCCGCTCATAAGACGATTAAACAGTCAGGAGTGGATGAGATGACGCGCATTGCGGTGGTTACCGGCGGCACACGCGGAATTGGTGAGGCAATCAGCCTGAAGCTGAAGGAGAAGGGACGCTTTGTCATCGCCAACTATGGCGGCAATGATGCGGCTGCCAAGGAGTTTTCCGACCGTACTGGTATCGCTGTGCGCAAATGGGATGTGGGCAATCATCAGGCTTGTTTGGACGCATGCGCAGCCATCGAAGCCGAGTTCGGGCCCGTCGACATCATGGTCAACAATGCGGGCATCACCCGCGATGCAACGATGGTCAAAATGACATTCGAGCAATGGGATGAGGTTATCCGCGTCGACCTGACCGGTTGCTTTAACATGGCGAAGGCTGTGTTTGCCGGAATGCGCGAACGCAAATGGGGACGCATCGTCAATGTCGGTTCGGTCAACGGTCAGGGTGGGCAGATCGGCCAGGTCAATTATGCTGCTGCCAAGTCTGGCATCCATGGCTTCACCAAGTCGCTGGCGATGGAAGGTGCGCGTTTTGGCGTCACCGCCAATGCCATCGCGCCAGGTTATATTGCGACCGAAATGCTCGCGACGATCCCTGACAATGTGATGGAAAAAATTGTCGCGCAGATCCCCATAGGCCGCCTCGGCCAGGCCGATGAAATCGCGCGCGGCGTCGAATTCCTGACCAGCGACAATGCGGGCTTTATCACCGGATCGACCCTGTCGATCAACGGCGGACAGCATATGTATTGATAATGGCTGGCCGGTCACCTTATCACCCGCCGGTCAAGCGCAGCGTCACCATATCAGGGCACCAGACTTCGATCAGTCTGGAGCCGCTGTTTTGGGATATGCTGAAGGCAGCTTCGGAAGAAACAGGGTTGCCGGTCAATGCGCTTGTTGCAGCGATCGATAATGAGCGGCTCGCTTCGCCGACGCCCAGTGGTCTTGCTGGTGCTATCCGGATCTGGCTGGTCGAGAGGCTGAAAACCAATAGCGCCACATAAACAAGATGCCGCCCTGCATGCGCAGGAGCGGCACCAGTTGCGACCCGACGCCAACCCAAGAGGATGGCTCGACATTTTCGGTAAATAACCGCGTCGCGGAAGCGGCAATCTGTACCGGCTTTGTCATCGCCAAATCGGGGGGAAATTGGCGACAATGTGAGGTGCGGTATAAGGGAGGGATTCAGGGTCCGCACTTGGCCGGTGCGATGATTGCATCAACCGCTCCGTGAACATGGTTTGCTCCTCAACCCACAGTTTAGCCATACCGCTTTTCGCCCATAGGAGGAACGTCGGGGTTAAATACCTGCTTCTACAGCTATCCGTACAGCATCAGCGGCATTCGATGTCGACAATTTCTTGAACAACAGCATGCGATGCATCTGCACGGTCTTTTCGCTGAGGGTCAGCATATAGGCAATCTGTTTTGTGCGATATCCCTGTGCCATCAGCTTCAGTATCTCGCGTTGACGCGGCGACAATGTGTCGACAAGCGCCGCTGCCTGCTGTTGGCGGATCGCGGTGATGCTGTCGTCTGTTTTGGCAATTTCAATCTGCGAACCGACAAAATATTCGATTTCTCCATCGGCATCGAACAATGGCGCGATCATCACGGCGTTGCGAAACTGGGTGCCGTCCTTTTTGTAATTCACCAACTCTGCGATTGTTGGTGTTCGCTGTTCGATGGCGACACGCAGCTTTTCGGTCTGTGCGGTTTCGGTTTTTGCGCCGCGCAAAAATCGGCAATTCCGGCCAACTACCTCATCTTCATCATAGCCGGTCAGGTCAAGGAAGGCCTGATTGACGGCGATCAATGGGTTGTCGGTTTGCCGAGGGTCGCTGACAACGGTGGCAATCGGGCTATAACGGATTGATTCCAGCACAGGATGCCGGTTGCCAGAAATGGACTTAACAGACTTCATCGAACAATCCCTCTGCAGGTAAATTGCCCGAAGTTCACATGCTTATCAAGTGGCTGCAAAATCCTTTAGTCCGCCCCGACCCGTTCAATGTCCGCTCCAACGAGGCTCAGTTTTTCCTCCAACCGTTCATAACCGCGATCGAGGTGGTAGATGCGGCTGACCTCAGTCTGTCCTTCGGCGACCAAGCCTGCGATGATAAGGCTCATCGAGGCGCGCAAGTCGGTGGCCATCACCGGTGCACCGGTCAGCTTGGGCACGCCGTGCACGATGGCGGTGCGCCCCTTGGTTTCGATATGCGCACCCATGCGGTTCAGCTCGGGGACATGCATATAGCGGTTTTCGAAGATGGTTTCGGTCAGCACGCTGGCACCATCGGCCATGCATAGCATCGCCATGAACTGTGCCTGCATATCGGTGGCAAAGCCGGGATAGGGGGCGGTTGAGATGGTCAGCGGTTTCAGGCGACCTTCTGCGGCCACACGTAAGCCACCCTTGATCGATTCAACGGTAACGCCGCATGCCCGCAGCGCATCGACAGTTGCCTGCATTTCGCTTTCATTGGCACCGATAAGTTCAACTTCGCCGCCGGTTGTGGCAACCGCGCAAGCATAGCTGCCCGCCTCGATACGATCCCCCATCACCCTGTAGGTGGCACCGTGCAGCCTATCCTTGCCGTGGATGGTAAGGTCAGAGCTACCAATGCCTTCGATTTCAGCGCCCATGGCGACGAGCAAATTACAAAGATCAACGATTTCGGGTTCGCGAGCGGCATTGTGCAGCACGCACGTGCCCTTGGCGAGCACGGCTGCCATCAAAGCATTTTCAGTCGCGCCAACCGAAACCACGGGGAAGGTATAACTGCCCCCTGGTAGCCCTCCCTTGGGCGCGGTTGCCTTGACGTACCCTGAGGCCAACTCAATCTCTGCACCAAAGGCTTCGAGCGCCTTCAAATGGAGGTCAATCGGGCGGTTGCCGATTGCGCAGCCACCGGGCAGCGACACGGTCGCTTCACCCATACGAGCGAGCATCGGGCCAAGCACGAGTATCGAGGCACGCATCTTGCGGACCAGTTCATAGGGTGCAACCGACGAAGTGATGCGCGTTGCCTCCAGCGTCATCACCCGGCCAAAATCCTCGGGACGCGAACCGGCAATCGTCGTCGAAATGCCGAACTGGTTCATCAGGTGCTGGAAGCCGTCAATATCGGCCAAGCGCGGCAAGTTTCGAAGTGTAAGCGGCTCGTCAGTGAGAAGCGCGCAAGGCAGCAGCGTCAACGCGCTGTTTTTCGCTCCCGAAATTGGAATTTTGCCTTTGAGCTTATTGCCACCGCGAATGATTATTTTGTCCATCGCAGCGGTTTAGCGCGATGCGCGCCGCGTGCAAGCTCATCCTTTGCGCAGCGCTTCCGCTACCTGGCCCAGTCGCTCTTTGCCCCAGAACATTTCATTGCCGACGAAGAAAGTGGGCACGCCAAATGCACCGCGTGCAGCGGCCTTTTCGGTGTTTGTAACAAGTTCAGCCTTCACCTCCGCGTCCTCGGCTTTGGCAAGCAGAGCTGCTCCATCCAGCCCGGCTGCATCGAGTACATCTTTGACAACCGCCGGATCGCCCATATTCGCACCATCCTCCCACATCGCCGCCATGATCGCTTCGACATAGGGCATGAAGCAGCCCAAATGCTGCGCAGCAACTGCACCGCGCATCAGGTGCAGCGAGTTGATGGGGAAATTGGGGTTCATTTTGAATGGAAGGTTATGCGCCTTTACGAAACGGTTGAACTCAAGCATTTCATAGTCGCGCTTTGCCGGCGTTTCGGCATAGCGCATCATAGGCGCTTGATTGTTGGTGATTTTGAAAAGTCCGCCCAGCAGGATAGGCACATAGGTGGCCGTTGCGCCTGTTTCCTTGCACAGATCTGGTAGAACTTTGTGGGCAAGGAAGCTGTTGGGGCCGCCGAAATCAAACAGGAATTCAAAGCTTTTGCTCACCATGTTTCTCCCCAAGGGCGCAGGTCCAGCTCGTGGGTCCACGCGCTGCGATGCTGCTTATGCAGTGCAACATATTGCGCAGCAATGGCCTCTGGCGACAGCACCAGTTCATTTGCCTTGGCGTCGTCGAAATCAGGACGGATGCCGCGTATAAATTCGGTGTCGATACCGCCGTCGATGATGCTGTGCGCTACATGGATATTCTGCGGCCCCAACTCGCGCGCCATAGATTGTGCCAGCATACGCAGCGCGGCCTTGGCTCCTGAAAATGCCGAATAGCCTGCGCCGCCGCGGATTGAGGCAGTTGCACCGGTAAAGATAATCGTGCCGCGCTGCCGCTGCACCATATGCCGTGCAACCTCACGCCCCATCAGGAAGCCGGCAAAAGTCGCCATCTCCCAGACCTTTCGATAAACCTGAGCCGTCGTCTCGGTGATACCGAAGCGGACATTGGCCCCTATGTTGAAGACCGCGACTTCGATAGGCCCGACATCGCGTTCGATAGTCTCGACCAATGCTACCATCGCATCCTCGTCGCGCGCATCCGCCGGATAGGCCTGAGCCTTATGTCCGGCGTCGCGTATCGATTGCGCCAGCTCCTCCAGCTTATCGGAATGTCGCGGGCGGCGGTTGACGCAGGCTGTGTAGCCTTCTGTGGCAAAGGCCTTGGCGATGGCACCGCCCGTCGCGTCACCTGCCCCGATAATCAATGCTGCGGCCATTGATGATTCTCCTCGTCATCGCAGGATTGCTTGCCAGTTGCGAATTTGCAATCGATACAGGCACAAATATTCCTTGGGAGGGGACAATGAAAATGCGCCGCCATCACCTGTTACTGCTTGCGCCGCTGTTGCTCGCCGCGACGCCGCCCAAGGCGCCTGACACAATCCTGACAGGTGGACCGATCATCACCATGGCGGGCGATGAGGCGGCGTCTGTCGAGGCGGTTCTGTTACGCGAGGGTCGTATTGCGGCCACCGGAAAACTGGCGGAAGTGAAAAAGGTCGCTCGCGGTAAGGTTGAGATGGTTGACCTAAAAGGGAGGACTTTGCTCCCCGGGTTTATCGATGCGCACGGGCATATGGGATATGTCGGTCAAAACGCTGCGATGGCCCAATTGCAACCCCCGCCGGTTGCACGGGTGACCAATATGGCAGAGTTGCTGGACGCGCTGCGTAATTATAAGCGTCCCGATGGTATGCCGTTGCTGATTGGCAATGGCTATGACGATTCTCAACTAACCGAGCGACGTCACCCGACACGGGCCGATCTCGATATGGTGTCGACTGACATCCCGATCCTGATCATCCATGTGAGCGGCCATTTCGCGTCAATGAATTCTGCCATGCTTAAGCTTGTCGGCTACGGGCCCGACACACCCGATCCGCAAGGTGGCGTAATCCGGCGGGAGGCAGACGGAAAGACGCCAAATGGCGTGGTCGAAGAAACGGCCATGTATCCCATAATCAAGATCCTCACCCCCGCCAGCATTGATGCCGCAATTGCTCCGCTGGTGGCCGGGGCGAAGATTTACGCCGCAAATGGCATTACAACCGGGCAGGATGGGCGTGTAATGCCCGAAAACTGGGCTGCACTTGATGAAGCCGCCAAGCGCGGTTTGTTCCCAATTGATATCGTCACCTTAGTGTCTTTCGAACGTAATTGGCCGGAAGAAGTTAGAGGACGCATAGGAAAGAGCTATAGCGGCAATCTCCGTATCGCCGGCATCAAGCTTACCCTCGACGGTTCGCCGCAGGGCCGGACGGCGTGGCTGAAGGACCCGGTTCCTGTCCCGCCAGACGGGCAGAAGGAAGGCTATGCCGGATATCCGGCGATCGATCTGAAGCAGTTTAATGAAAAACTCTCCGATGCGGCAAAAAATGGCTGGCAGGTCTTTGCCCATGTGAACGGGGATGCTGCCGCGCAGGCCTTGATCGATGGCGTCCGCGCCAACGGGCTTTCCGGCAAACGGACGATCGCGATCCACAGCCAGGTCGTCCAGCGCGGCCAGCTTGAGGAGATGAAGACGCTCGACATCCAGCCGAGCTTTTTTGCCAACCACACTTACTATTGGGGGGACTGGCACCGCGATATGGCATTGGGGCCAAAGCGCGCCGACTTCATCTCGCCGCAGGCAACCGCCTGGTCGCTGGGCTTGCGCCCGACTGCGCATAACGATTCGCCGGTCGTTCCCCCTGATATCATGCGGTTGGTCTGGTCGTCAGTGAACCGCCGCACGCAGACAGGCGACATTTTGGGGCCATTGGAACGTATTCCGGTCTATCGCGCATTGCAGCAGGTAACAATCAACGCTGCATGGCAAATTGGCGAGGATAAGGACAAGGGCAGCATTGAGCCCGGCAAGCGCGCCGACCTTGTCTTGCTAGATGGCAATCCACTGACCGCCGACCCAGCAGATCTTTACAAGCTGCGCGTTGTTGCGACGATCAAGGACGGAAAGACTGTGTTTGGCGGTTTGGCAGACAGTTCGCCGAAATAGCAATCAGGCTTTTTCGAGCGTGCATTGCAGTGGGTGCTGGTGCTTTTTGGCGAAGTCCATCACCTGATTCACCTTGGTTTCGGCAACCTCATAGGTAAAGATACCGCAAACGCCGACGCCCTTTTGATGAACATGCAGCATGACACGCGTCGCTTGCTCAGTATCCATCTGAAAGAAAGCTTTCAGGACATGGACAACGAATTCCATCGGCGTGTAGTCGTCGTTGAGCAGCAGCACTTTATACTGGCTGGGCTTCTTGGTTTTGGGCCGCGTACGCGTGGCAAGCCCGACGCCCGGGCCGCGTGTATCGTCCCGATCGCCATCTGGTCCCGCTGTAACGCGCATATTTGAATTCCGGTCCAAAGCCATGTCCCGAAAATAGGGTAAGGTGGGGGCGTTCCGCAAGTGCTGTTAATGGTAAATGTTATCCTCCCCATCGACTAGCGATGGGGAGGTGGCATCGCGAAGCGATGACGGAGGGGAATTGCACCGTTGCAGTCCCCTCCACCATTCGCCGCTGCGCGCCGAACGGTCCCCCTCCCCATCGCAAGTCGATGGGGAGGATCGAGATGAGCAAAGAAAAAGCCGCCCTTCCGATTGGGAAGGACGGCTCTTTCAAAATGCGCCGGTTTGTGTGGTTTCCTGCCTCCAGGGAGGAGAGGAGAGAGGGGGCAGGTGCTCTAACGCCCCGGCGCAATCTTTCAGGAGGGCTTATGCAGCCTTCTTGAAAAAGTCGGCAGCGACCGCGAAACGGTTCGAGATCGGCTGGAACATGTCGTTTGCAAGCTTCACGAGCGCTTCGGTGTTCTTCGAACCCTGCGCAACCGCAGTGTCAAAGCCCTTGCGCATCCATTCGCCCTGCAGCTTCACGAAGTCGGTCGGGTTCTTCACGCCAGTGACTTCCTTGACGGCTGCCTGAGCTTCTTCGAAGTTCTTCTTGGCATATTCGAGGTTGGTCTTGCCCAGATCCTGAGCGCCCTTGGCGACGATCTTGCCGGCTTCAACCAGTGCTTCGAGGTTGGCCTTGTTGAACTCGGTTGCTTCAGCAGCAAACTTCTTGCCCTTTTCAGCAGCTTCGGTTGCCTTTTCGCGAACGTCGGCGAAAAAGTCTGCAGCCTTGGCCTGTGCTTCCTTGGCGGTCTTTTCTACGGTGTCAGTCATTTTCTTGACTCCTTCAGAGAGGGGTTTGTCATCCACAGAGACAATGCTCGTCACCAGCTGCTCTGCCTTTGCAGGCGTTGCTTCGGTTGCAGTGACAACCGGCTTTGCGGGTGCAGCCTTGGGCGCCGCAGTCTTGCGGGCTTTAGTTGCGGTCGTTTCAGCCTTGCTTGCCATTTTCATGCACCATTTCTGTTTTGTTGCAGTGCACAATAATGATTCAGGGGGTGGGAGTCAATGAAAATTGTGCAGTGCACAAAAAATAAAATCCGCCTTTTACAGCGGATTGTGGGAAAAGCTGTCCCCGGGGATGGTCCCGGGGACAGTTCAGGCGATGCGTACTTTATGCGGCTTCGTCGATAACGAGCCGTTCAAACCGGTCATAGTGATAATCGGCAGAACCGAATTGGCCTTCGATGAGCGTCGCGCGCTTGAAGTAGTGACCGATCGCCAGTTCTTGCGTGATGCCGATGCCGCCATGCGTCTGAATCGCGTTCTGGCCGACAAATTTGGCACCGCGCGAAACCTTGGCTTTGCACTGCGATACGGCGGCCATGCGCTCGTGCGCGGGCTTGTCGAGGTGCAGCGTGGCATAGGTCGTCATCGACTTGGCCTGCTCGACCTCCATGAACATGTCGACCATGCGGTGCTGCAGCACCTGGAAGCGAGCAATGGGCTGGCCAAACTGCTGACGCTGTTTCGAATAGTCGAGCGTGCCTTCGTGCAGCTTTGCCATCACGCCGGTGGCTTCTGCACAGACTGCGACGGTTGCTTCGTCGACCACATGGTCGATCAGATCCATCCCGCCAGCGAGCAAGGCATCGCCGGGGATCGCAACATTTTCGAAATAGACTTCCGAAGCGCGATTGCCGTCGACGGTCGGATAATCGCGGCGCGTGATGCCGGGCAGGTTGGCTTCGATCAAAAACAGTTCGACACCGTTGCGTTCGCGGGTTGATCCGCCGGTGCGGGCGGTGACCAGCAGATGCGTTGCCCATGGCGCGCAGTACACAACGCCTTTGTGACCGTTGAGGATATAACCGCTGCCGTCGGCCTTGGCCGTCGTGCGGATATTTGCGAGGTCATAACGACCCTGCGGTTCGGCATAGGCGAAGGCGACGATGGTTTCGCCAGAGATGATGCCCGGAATATGCGCCGCCGCCTGTGCGCCGCCGACTGCCTTCAGCGCGCCGCCGCCGATGACGACAGTCTGAAGGTAAGGCTCAATCGCGATAACCTTGCCGAATTCTTCCATCAGCAAAGCATTTTCCAATGCTCCGCCACCAAGGCCGCCATGCTCTTCGTCAAAGGCAGCGCCCAGCAGGCCCAAATCATTGGCCAATGCATTCCAAATGCCCGGATCACGGCCCACATCGGTCGCAATCATTTTCTGGCGAGTATCGAAATCATAAGTGTCGGCCAGAAAACGCGCGAGCGTGTCGCGGATCATCCCCTGGGTTTCGTTGTAGGTAAAATCCATTTTTGCTTATCCTCTCAAAGACCCAGAACCATCTTGGCGATGATGTTATGCTGGATCTCGTTGGATCCGCCATAAATGGTGGTCTTGCGCATGTTGAAATAGCTCGGCGCGGTGCGGTGCGCATAGTCCGGGCCGATCGGATGCTCGTTGTCGCCCTCGCCAAAGCCACGGAAGTAAGGCGCGCCATAATGGCCGACCGCTTCCAATGCTAGTTCAGTAATGCGCTGCTGGATTTCCGAGCCCTTGATCTTGAGCAGGCTCGATTCCGGTCCGGGGCCACGCCCTGCCGCTTCACCCGCCAGGCTACGCAGCTCGGTGAATTCGAGTGCAGTCAGGTCGGTCTGCAGCTCGGCCACCTTGCGCTTGAAGAAGGGGTTGGCGAGCAGCGGACGATCGCCATCCTGTTCGGAACGGGCGATATCCTTGATGCGCTCGATACCGCGCTTTGAGGCCGCGACGCCGGCAATGCCCGTACGTTCGTGGGCAAGCAGGAACTTGGCGCAGGTCCAGCCTTTATTCTCCTCGTAAACGCGGTTTTCAACCGGAACGCGGACGTCCTCAAGCCAGACTTCGTTCACTTCATGCTCGCCGCCCAAGGTGATGATCGGGCGCACGGTGATGCCAGGCGTTTTCATGTCTACAAGGAGGAAGCTAATGCCCTCCTGCTGCTTCGCATCGGAATCGGTGCGGACAAGGAAGAAACCCCAATCGGCATGCTGTGCCATCGTCGTCCAGGTTTTCTGGCCGTTGACGACATAATGTTCGCCATCGCGCACGGCTTTGGTGCGCAGCGAGGCAAGGTCCGAGCCCGAGCCAGGTTCCGAATAGCCCTGGCACCACCAATCCTCACCCGAAAGGATGCGGGGAAGGAATTTGGCTTTCTGTTCGGGTGTGCCAAAGGTGTAAATGACCGGGCCGACCATCGACAGGCCGAAGGGCATCAGGCGGATGCAATCGGCGCGGGCGGTTTCTTCCGACCAGATATAGCGCTGGGTGGGGCTCCAGCCCGTGCCGCCATATTCAACCGGCCATGCGGGGGCGACCCAGCCCTTTTTGTGCAAAATGCGGTGCCAGGCGAGGAAATCCTCTTTGCCCAGTTCGTCCCCTTCATCCTGCTTTCCGCGCAGTTCCTGCGGGTAATTTTCGGCGATAAATGCCCGGACCTCGTCACGGAAAGCGAGGTCTTCGGCGGTGAATTCCATATCCATGTCAGCTCTCCTCAGTTGCGGCAGTGTAGCGCGCACGATCTCGCATGGCGAGCCGACTCGCACCGTTTCCGACTGCTTTTTGGATTACCGGACGTTTACGTAAACGTCAATTGACCTGCATGTATTTTACCAACATGATGTGATCGAGGTTTTTGTCTTTGGAGAGGACAATAATGGAGGAATGGCGGCGCGGCTGGCGTACCGTTTTGGGTGCAGCATTGGCGGCCGCCACCGGCGTCAACCTGCTCTATTTTGTCTTCAGCCTGTTCATCCCGCAACTCCAAAAGGAAACCGGTTGGACGTTGGGTGAGTTTTCGCAACTGCAAGCACTGGTTGGCATTGGCTCGCTCGCTGCACCGTTAGTCGGCTGGGCAATGGACCGTTTTGGTTGCCGCAAGGTCTGGGCATCCGGCATGGTTGCGATTGCCCTGCTTTATCTTTTCCTGGGTTTTGCAGCCGTCATCCCAGCCTTGTTCGGGATCATGGTTTTTGCGACCGGTTTAATTGGTGTCGCGACAACCTCGATTTCTTATACGCGAGCTGTCAACGGCTGGTTTTCTTCGCAGCGCGGTTTGGCGCTCGCCCTATCGGCGACTGGGCTTTCGCTCGCAGCCATTTTCATGCCGCCTGTGCTCGAGCGAATCATCACGCTCGAAGGATGGCGCACAGGCTATTTCATGCTCGCGGCTTTGGCGCTGCTGATTGGCCTGCCGTCGATTCTTTTTCTGGTTTCAGATACTCCCCCTAGGAAGCCCAATGACGCAGATCGCGCAATTCTGGCTGAAGAAGGACCCGATCCCTTTCACCGCAGCGCCGCTTTCTGGCTGATTGCCCTCAGTTATATCGGAATCAATATGCCTGCCTCTGGTATGCTCAGCCAAATGGCACCGATGATGCTGGAAGAAGGACTCACCTCGGCACAGGCGGCCATAGGAATATCGGCATTTGCCGCCGGCCAGTTTTTTGGAAGGCTCGCCTGCGGCTGGATGCTGGACCGTGTGCATCCCCAACGCACTGCGTTTTTCTTTACATTGATACCGGCGATAGGCTGCGTGATGCTCTGGCAGACGCAAAACTATTACGCCGCGGCCCTGTTTGCGGTTGCGGCGATTGGGGTTCAGCAAGGTGCGGAAATCGACTTGCTTGCTTATTTTGTCGCCCGTCGGTTCGGCCTGGATCGCTATGGTTCGATCTATGGCTGGGTGCAGGTTGCGGGCTGGACGGGTACGCTATGCGGCGTACTTCTGTTTGGTAAGATTCATGACTGGACTGGCAGTTATGACCTTTTCCAAGCTGGAGCCGTCGTCTCTTACATCATCGCCGCAACGGCTTTCCTTTTCGTCAAATTGAACACTCAGCGCGTTTTGACATAGCTCCCCGGCGCTTCCTCCAGCGCCTTTAGCTTGCCTTCACCCGGTTGACGGGCGCCTTTGGCGGCGACCTGCTTGGGGGCTTGTCCGGAAAGCCAGTTCAGCCAATCGGGCCACCAGCTGCCCTTAGTCTCGTTCGCGCCTTCGATATATTCGTCGAGGCTTCCGACCTTGGGATCTTCGTTGAGCCAATATTGATATTTGCCCTGCGCAGGCGGGTTGACCACGCCTGCAATATGGCCGCTACCTGCCAGCACGAAACGCACCGGACCTTTGAAATGGTCGCGGATTTTCCAAACGCTGCTGGCGGGTGCAATATGATCTTCGCGCCCAGCTTGGACATAAGTCGGCGTTTCCACCTTGCGCAGGTCTATCGGTGTGCCCAGCGCGGATAGAACGCCCGGCTCGACCAGTTTGTTGTCGCGATAAAGGTCACACAGATAATCTTTGTGCCATTTGGCAGGCAGGTTGGTGACATCACCATTCCAGTGCAGCAGATCGAAAGCGGGATATTCCTCGCCAAGTAGATAATGCTTGTTGATAGTCGACCAGATGAGGTCGTTTCCACGCAACAGGTTGAAGGTCAATGCCAGATACCGGCCATCAAGGAAACCTTGCTGTGAAGCCAGCGATTCAATCATCTTCAACTGGTGTTCGTCGATGAAGTTGAGCAGTTCGCCTCCGCGGGTGAAATCGACCTGCGCGGTGAAGAATGTGGAACTTTTGACCTTATCCGCTTCTCCGCGTGCGGCGAGGATTGCCAAAGTTGCGGCTAGCGTGGTGCCGGCGACGCAATAGCCGATGGTGTGTACGCTCTCGACGCCCAAGGCATCACGGATCGTTTCAATCGCATCGATTTGTGCCGCGATATAATCGTCCCACACCACGTCGCGCATTGATGCGTCAGCTGATTTCCACGATACCACGAAAACCGTGATGCCTTGATCGACGCACCATTTGATGAAGCTTTTCTCGGCGGTCAGATCGAGGATGTAGAACCGGTTGATCCATGGCGGGAAGATGACCAGCGGGGTTTCGAAAACCTTGTCGGTCGTCGGCGTATATTGCAGCAACTGATAGAGCGGCGTCTGGTGCACAACCTTACCGGGGGTGCAGGCGATATTCTCACCCAGCCGGAAGGCTTGCGGATCGGTATGGGTCAATTGCCCGCGCTGCATGTCGGCCAGCATGTGGCTGACGCCTGTCATCAGGCTTTGCCCTTTGGTTTCGATGGCTTTTTCGAGTGCGACCGGATTGGTCAGCGGGGAATTGGCCGGGCTCATCGCCTCGACAACGGTGCGTACCGCAAATTCGAGTTTCGCTTTGTCCGCCCTTGACAGATGCTCTATCTCGTGCGCCGCGCCGATCATGTAATCGGACATCAGTTGATAACCTTGCCGCATCAGATCGAAAACGGGATGTTCCCACTGCGGCGCAGCAAAGCGGCGATCCTTGGGATTGACCTTGTCGTGCCCTGCCTTGGCCAGCGGCGCCAACACCTCACCCCAGGCATCAAGCGCATGCTTATAGGCGGACAGCGGGTCCGCCGCACCTGCACCGAAACTTTCTGCCATTTTTGCAAGCTGTTCGGGGTCCATGACGGGCGGGATGTTGGATGAATCGGCCATGCACGATGCATAACCCATGCGGGCAAATTGGCGAAACAACTATTTGTTGTGCAGTGCAACATGGACATTCGAATAAATATGGCGCATAAGGGGGCCTGATAACTGGAACCCCAATGACATTTGAAAACCTACCCGCGCTTCTTGGCGAAGCGCTCACCGCGCGCGGCTATACCGCGCTTACCCCCGTGCAAACTGCTGTAATCGCCGAAGAAGCCGATGGCCGCGACCTTATTGTTTCGGCGCAAACCGGCTCGGGAAAGACTGTTGCTTTTGGCCTCGCCATGGCGCCGCAGATTCTCGACGGCGGGCTGATCAGCCTTGCGCGCGAACCTGCCGCTTTGATCATCGCACCCACCCGCGAACTGGCGCTGCAGGTCAGCCGCGAACTGATGTGGCTTTATGGCAAGGCGGGTGTGCGCATCGCCACCTGCGTCGGCGGCATGGATGCCTCTAAAGAGCGCCGCAACCTGCAAACCGGCCCGCAAATTGTGGTCGGCACGCCGGGGCGCCTGCGCGACCATCTTGAACGCGGTGCACTCGACCTGTCGGCGCTGAAAGTTGCGGTGCTCGACGAAGCAGACGAGATGCTCGACATGGGCTTTCGTGAGGAACTGGAAGACATCCTCAACGCCACGCCCGAAGATCGGCGTACTTTGCTGTTCTCGGCGACGATGCCGAAACCGATCGTCGCGCTCGCCAAGCGCTACCAAAATGATGCGCTGCGCATTTCAACCGTGGGGGAAGATCGCGGCCACGGTGACATCAGCTACCAGGTAGTCACTGTCGCGCCGCCCGACATTGAGAATGCCGTGGTCAATCTGCTTCGGCTGCACGAGGCGGAAACCGCGATCCTGTTTTGCGCGACGCGTGAAAGCGTGCGGCATCTCTATTCAAAGCTGACCAATCGCGGCTTCAATGCCGTCGCGCTGTCGGGCGAGCATAGCCAGAGCGAGCGCAACCAGGCGCTGCAGGCGTTGCGCGACCGCCGTGCCCGTGTCTGCGTCGCCACCGACGTTGCCGCGCGCGGGATCGACCTTCCCAATCTGTCGCTCGTCATCCATGTTGAATTGCCGCGCGATGCCGAAGGCTTGCAGCACCGCTCGGGCCGTACGGGGCGTGCGGGCAAGAAAGGCACAGCTGTGCTTGTCGTCCCCTATCAGCGGCGCAAGCGCGTCGAATCGATGCTGCGCGGTGCGCGGATCGAGGCGGAATGGATCAAGGTTCCGACCGCCGACGATATCCGTGCCAAAGACCATGAACGCTTGCTCGAAATGCTTTTGACCCCGGTCGAAGCCGAAGAGGAAGATCGCGCGCTGGGTGCACGCTTGCTTGAATCGATGAGCGCCGAGGATGTGGCTGCAGCGTTGGTCCGCGCGCACCGCGCCAAAATGCCCGCCCCCGAAGAGTTGCTCGACAATGGCAGCGGGGAACGGATGCCGGACAATCGCCGTGCAGGCTTTGACGATTCAGTCTGGTTCAAACTCAATATCGGTCGCCGGAACAATGCCGATCCCAAATGGCTCTTGCCCTTGCTTTGCCGCAGAGGCGGGGTGACCAAAAATGATATCGGCGCAATCCGCATTGCAGCCGATGAAACCTATGTCGGTATTTCGGCTGCCGCTGCGCGGCATTTCGCCAAGGCAGTGGCACAACGCGGACATGACGAAGACAATGATGTCGAAATCATCGAGGCCGAAGGCCCGCCGCGTCAGGCGGCCCGCGAGAACAAGCGCAAGGGCCGAGCCAATGAAGCTACACCCCGGCACAGTCCGCGCCCGTTCAAGGGGCCGCGCGGTGATGGTGGCGCAGGCGAGGGCAAGCGCCCTTTCCGCCAAGGTGGGGCTCCGTCGAAGCATGGCGTAAAGCACAAGGCCAAGGGCAACCGTCCGCGTTGACAAATCCCCCTACCGCTTGCGGGAGGGAAGCGGCAGCGCCGGTTTTTCTGGCAAATCGATGAAACATCGCGCATGAGGGCGGCTCTCTAACCTATTTGTAACAAGGAGCCGCTGGAGTCCGATGTCCGAAGAATTCTACCGCATGAAGCGCTTGCCGCCCTATGTCATCGCTGAAGTGAATGCGATGCGAGCGGCCGCCCGTTCGGCGGGAGAGGACATTATCGACCTCGGCATGGGCAATCCTGATCTGCCGCCGCCCCAGCATGTCATCGACAAGCTTGTCGAGGTTGCGCAGAAACCCGATGCGCATGGCTATTCCGCGTCAAAGGGCATTCCGGGCCTCCGCCGCGCGCAGGCGAACTATTATGGTCGCCGTTTCGGTGTCGATGTTGATCCCGAGACCGAAGTGGTCGTGACCATGGGATCGAAGGAAGGGCTTGCCAGCCTTGCCACCGCGATCACTGCACCCGGCGATGTCGTGCTCGCACCCAATCCCAGCTATCCAATCCATACCTTTGGATTCATTATCGCCGGCGCGACAATCCGCAGCGTTCCAACAACGCCGGACGAGAATTATTTCCGCGCGCTCGACCGCGCCATGGCGTTCACCGTGCCACGCCCGTCGATCCTTGTGGTCAACTATCCGTCGAACCCGACCGCTGAAACGGTTGACCTTGCATTCTATGAGCGGTTGGTTTCTTGGGCGAAGGAGAACAAGGTCTGGATCCTGTCCGACCTAGCCTATTCCGAGCTCTATTTTGACGGAAATCCGACAGTTTCGATCCTGCAGGTCAAGGGTGCGAAGGATGTTGCCATTGAATTCACCTCGCTGTCGAAAACCTATTCGATGGCCGGTTGGCGCATCGGCTTTGCCGTGGGCAACAAGCAGCTGATTGCCGCAATGACGCGGGTGAAGAGCTATCTCGATTATGGGGCATTCACCCCGATTCAGGCGGCTGCGTGCGCGGCGCTCAACGGCCCGCAGGATATCGTCGAGAAAAACCGCGAGCTTTATCACAAGCGCCGCGATGTACTGGTAGAGGCCTTTGGCCGTGCCGGATGGGAAATCCCTGCGCCGCGCGCATCGATGTTCGCATGGGCGCCACTGCCCCCCGCACTCGCGCATTTGGGTAGCCTCGAATTTTCGAAGCAATTGCTGACCGAAGCCAAGGTCGCAGTTGCCCCAGGCGTCGGCTATGGCGAGGATGGCGAAGGCTTTGTCCGCATCGCGATGGTCGAAAATGAACACCGGCTGCGGCAGGCCGCGCGCAACATCAAACGCTATCTGCAATCGATGGGTGTGAATACGCCGACGCAGGCGAAGGCAATTTAGTAACAAGAAATGATAGCCGATTAGGCAGGTTCAGCCTCTTGCCTAATCGGTTGCAATCCGCCATCGAATTTGCATGGCCAAAAAAGATTTCGCATTCCGCTATCCGTTGCGCGTCCGTTGGGCAGAGACCGACGCGCAGGGCGTTGTCTTCAACGCGCGCTATCTCGATTATGCCGACGTCGCCGTGACCGAATATTGGCGAGCCTGCGGGTTGCGGCTGGTCAATCCCGATGAACCGCTTGAGTTCCATGTCAAAAAGGCAACCGTGCTCTGGAACGCACCGATCTTCCCGGACGAAATGATCGAGGTGATGTGCCGCACCACCAAGATGGGGCGGAGCAGCATCACCAAGGTCGTCGAAATCCACGGCGCAACCGAGGATGGTTCGGACGATCTGCGCGCAGAGGTGGAACTGGTCAGCGTGTTCGTCGATCTGGAAAGCCACCGGCCGATGCCTTTTCCCGAATGGATCAAGGACGTGTTTCTGAAGTTCGATGCCAAGGCCGAAAATGCGCCTTTGCTGGAGGAGGTTCCAGCTGAATGAACGCGCGCGTCGAGTTTTTCTACGACCTTTCCAGCCCATGGACTTATCTGGCCTTCACCAATTTGTGGCCGTTGCTGGAACGGACTGGTGAGCAGGCCGTGCTGCGTCCGATCCTCGTCGGTGGAGTGTTCAACGCGGTGAACCAATCAGTCTATGCCGCGCGCGAAATGACCGACAACCGCAAGCTCAAGCATAGCTGGAAGGTTTTGCTCGATTGGGCCGCGCTGGCCGGGGTGGAGATGAACTTCCCATCCAAATGGCATCCGGCGAAGAGTGTGAATGCGATGCGCTTTGCCTGCGCATTGGAAAGTGATCAGTATGCACTCCGCCGATTTTCGAAGGCTGCGTTCGAAAGCTATTTTGGCGCTCAGGAAAATCTGGACGACGCAGATGTTTTGGCTTCGGTCGCTGACAGCATTGGCCTTGATGGCGCGGCGCTGAAGGCGGCTGCCCAAAGCGATGACGTGAAAGCATGTCTGCGCACCAACACCGAAGAGGTGATTACGCGCGGCGGATATGGATCGCCCTCGATTTTTGTCGACGGGACCGACATGTATTTTGGCAATGATCAGCTGCCCTTGGTTGAGGCGGCGCTTGGGAGAGAAAAGCAATGAACGACCGCATTTCAATCGCTATGCTGGAAGACGGCATCGCCGATGTCCGCATGACCCGCGTTGACAAGATGAACGCCCTCGACGGTGCACAATGGAATGCGTTGGTAGAGGCAATAGACCAGTTGAAAGCAACGCCAGGCCTTCGTGTTGTTGTGCTTTCTGGCGAAGGGCGTGCATTTTGTGCCGGCCTTGATCTTGCCAGTCTGCAAAGCGAACGTGATCCGGGCGCGAGCAGTGCGGGCGGATCGCTCGGCGATCGCACCAAGGGCATTTCGAACAACGCGCAATATGCCGCTTATGGCTGGCGCGAGCTTCCGGTGCCGGTGATTGCTGCCGTGCATGGCGTGGCATTCGGCGCGGGCAGCCAGATCATGGCGGGTGCTGACATCCGCATTGTCCACCCCGATACGCGCATTGCGATCATGGAAATGAAATGGGGCCTCGTGCCCGATGTCGGCGGCATGCCGCTGTGGCGCACGCAGGTGGCCGACGATGTGCTGCGCGAAATGATTTACACCAACCGCGAATTCAACGGCGTCGAGGCCAAGGAAATGGGCTTTGCGACCCATGTTTCCGACGAACCGCACGCCAAGGCGATGGATTTGGCCCAGGTAATCGCAAACAAGAACCCGCATGCCATCCGCGGTGCCAAACGCATGTGCAACGCGCTGGCGACATCAAGTGATGCCGAACTGCTTCAGATGGAAAGCGACGAGCAGTTGAAGGTTATTCGCACGCCTAACCAGATGGAGGCGGTGATGTCTGAAATGCAGAAGCGGAAACCGAATTTCGCGGACTAAGGCCTAATTCCCCTCCCGTTTAGGGGAGGGGAGAAGAAGTTAATCAACCGGTTTCGCCATCATCTCTTCAAGCTCGGCAACCACCTCGGCACGCAGGGGCTTGGCCTCATTGTCGGTGCGGCAGACGATCACGCTGTCGCAGGTACCAATGCATTGACCTTTCTGGAACATTGCCTGCACCACAACCCAGCTTGAATTGCCGATGCGGCCAATGCCCGAACCTATAGTTACCGGGGCGGGAAAATTTCCTTCACGCAGGTAATTGATCTCGACCGAGGCGACCATGGTGCGCTCATTCTTTGGCCGCTCGGTCCATGGCCGCGCCTTTCGGTGCAACTGGACGCGGGCATTCTCGAACAACGACGCGAAAGCGACATTGTTGAGATGCCCGTTGATATCCATATCCTGAAAGCGCGTGTCGCTTTCGAGGATGATGGGATAGGCGGCCAGGTTAAGCCGCCAACCTTCGGGTTTCGCCATTACAGCTTGCGCCCGATCAGTTCTTTCATAATTTCGCTGGTGCCGCCGAAGATGCGGGTCACGCGCGCGCCGCGGAACTGCTTGGCAATGGGGTATTCGTTCATGAAGCCCGCACCGCCATGAAGCTGAAGGCACTTATCAACGACTTCGCCTTGCAGCTCTGTATGCCACAGTTTTGCCGCCGATGCTTCTTCGGGAGTCAGCTCCTTCTTGATGTGGCGGGCTAGAGCCCAGTCGATATGGGCCCAACCCACCTGCAGCTTGGTCTTCAGGTCTGCCAGCACGAAACGGGTGTTCTGGAAATCGAGGATCGGTTTGCCGAATGCCTTGCGCTCGCGGACGAATTCAACCGTCTGGTCAAAGCTGCGCTGCGCACCGGTTTGCGCGCCGATGGCAATCGAAAGACGTTCCTGCGGCAATTCGCTCATCAGATAGATGAAGCCCATGCCTTCCTGCCCGAGGCAGTTGGTGATCGGCACGCGGACATCTTCGAAGAAGAGTTCCGATGTGTCGGCAGCATCGAGGCCGACCTTGTCCAAGTTGCGGCCGCGCTTGAAACCCTCGCGATCCGCTTCGACGAGGACGATTGAAACGCCCTTATAGGCCGGGTTCGCATCGGGGTCGGTCTTGCAGCAGACGAGGATCAGGTCGGCATTCTGGCCGTTGGTGATGTAGGTCTTTGCGCCGTTGACGACATAGTGGTTGCCATCCTTCTTTGCGGTGGTGCGCATACCCTGTAGGTCGGAACCGGTGCCCGGCTCGGTCATGGCGATGGCGGTGATGACCTCACCCGAAACCATTTTCGGCAGCCACTGATTTTTCTGCTCTTCGGAGCCATATTGGATGATGTAGTTGGCAACGATATCGGTCTGTAGCGAAAAGCCCGTTGCGACGTCGGTGTTGTAGCCGAATTCCTCGTTGATGATGGCGTTATAGCCAAAATCCAGGCCAAGGCCGCCAAATTCCTCTGGAACGGTGGGGCAAAGCAGGCCAAGCTCGCCCGCCTTGGGCCAAACATCGCGCGGGACGAGGCCGTCTGCATCCCATTTGTCGGCATTGGGCTCGATCTCTTTGGCGACAAACTGGCGGACCGTCGAGCGGAAGGCTTCATGATCTTCGTTGTAAACGGTGCGGTGCAATGCATCGAGCGACATGGCGCGAGTCTCCTAAGGCTGTTCTGGCCGCCAGAAACAGCAAGTTTACGCAAGCGTCAAGCAAGAATTTAACCGTATGATTAAACCGGTTCGCCAGCCTCACGTGCCCGGGCGACCAACGTGCGCTCTGCTGCGGGAACCATGCGATAGGCCGCAATCAGCAATCCTAGCGCGATCGGGGCTACGGCGATCAGCGACAATATGCCAACGCGCAGGTCGCCAACCAGTTTGCCGTCGACCATTGTCCCCGCAAGGTCGGAAATCTGCCCGACCATATAGGGGCCAAAGGACAGACCAACCAAGGTGGTGCCGAGGAAGAAGGCCGCTGTCGCCGTGCCACGCATGCGGGGTAACACAAGGTCTTGCGTGGTTGCTGCGGCGGCACCCAGCGCGGTCGCGCCTAGCATTCCTGCAATGAAGTTCATTGTGTAGAAGAGTGTTGAATCTTCGGTGGTATAGCCGATCCAGATCGGAATGATCGGGCCGACCACGCCGAATATGATCATCAATATCCGGCCTGCGGGATTTTTCATCCGCAACGCATCGGCCATCCGTCCGCCGATGATGACGCCCAGGAAACCGCTCAATGCGCCATTGGCACCCAGGATGAAAGCCAGTTCCGCCTTGGGCAGTTTCAGGACGATTTCGGCATAGGGTGCCGACCAGAAGCTCAACGCATAAGCAGCCAGCGAGACAAGGCCATAGCCCAGAGTGGTACAGATAAAGGCGGGCGTTCCCCAGATCAGTTTGAAGGTGGCCGGGTCACGTGCGCGCAGCGCAGACGCCCAGGAGAAGACCGCATAATAGCCAAAGCCGACCGCCGACCATTGCGGCAAATTGCCGGTCAACTGGATCATCCACCAGGCAAAGGCGGCTATCGCGCTGCCCGTTGCAATGTTGATCAGGAAAGCGGCGGGGCCACGCTGCCATGCACCCCAGATTGTGAAGGGCGGTACAATCATCGACAGGTCGCTGGCAAAAGCGCCAAAGGGTGTGGGCGAACTTTCGGTTGCAACGCCGTCCATCGCGCCGCGGATCGGTTCCCGTAGTGACGAAACCCATAGCGCAAGCAACACACCCGGAATGCCGACCGCCAGAAACGCGGCCTGCCACCCGACCAGCCCCAACGGTGCATCTACGGGATAGGCATCGTTCCAGGCCTTCACGATCAGAGCACCGATGAACAGCGATACCCCGCCGCCCAGATAGAGGCCTGAAGAATAAATGGCGAGTGCCGTGGCGCGTTGACGCTTGGGGAAATAGTCGGAGATCAGGGAGTAAGCTGTTGGACTTGCAGTCGCTTCCCCGACACCGACGCCCATGCGGGCCAAAGTCAGTTCAACCTGATTGCGCGCGAAGCCTGACAATGCCGTCATAAGCGACCAGAGCGCCAGTCCGATCGACAGCAACTTCACACGATTCCAATTATCGGCCAACCGACCCAGCGGAATCCCAAACAGCGCGTAGAATACGGCAAAGGCGGCGCCGCCCAGAAAGCCCATATCGGAATCGGTCAGGCCCAAATCGGCCTTGATATCAACGGCAAGGATGCTGACGATCTGCCGGTCGATGAAGTTCAGGATATAGACGATGACAAGGACCGTCAGGACATACCAGCTATAGCCGGTCGCAGACTTCTCTTCTTGCACGCTGGCGTTTCCAATCGACTCTGCATCGCTTGTTGCGCTCAACGTCATTCTCCTCTGGCTTGTCTCTTGGTCAGGCCTTGGGCTAGCAGAGGATGTGTAAAGCGCAAGCGGGTAAAGGATTTCAGATGGCGGTTTCGGTGTTGATGGTGTGCCTCGGCAATATCTGTCGCTCGCCGCTGGCAGAGGCGGCCCTTCGACATCATGCCGAACGGATAGAGCTCGATGTGCTTGTCGATTCTGCCGGTACCGGCGATTGGCATGTCGGCCGCCCGCCAGACCGCCGCGCGCAAGAAGTGGCACAAAGGCTGGGCCGGATCGACATCAGCGATCTGCGCGCGCGTCAGGTGCAACGCGCCGACTTTCATCGCTTCGACCATATTGTCGTCATGGATCAATCCAATTTGCAGAATGTTCGCGCGCTTGCGCCCGGCGATGCGAGTGCACGCCTCTCAATGCTGCTTGATCATTTGCCAGGGCATGAGGGGCGCGCTGTGGCAGACCCTTATTATGGCGATGTCGAAGACTTTGAAGCATGCTGGCACGAGGTGGAAGCCGCCGCGCGTTCACTCGCAAAGCGCCTGCAGCAAGAGTTCGGATAAGGCCAAAACGGGTATTGCGTTCATCGTCCCCGGCTGACAGCATCCCGGTTGCCAAGGTTGAGGAGGAATTCGTTGCCCGATATTGCCGCCATCGCCGCGAAGGTGCGTTCGCAGGCTGAACTGCTTCCCGCGCTATATGGTCATATCGATTTTGACAGCACGCCTGAGCGGTTTGCTGCTGGTCCGGATGACCGGACCGAACTTTCAGAGGTGAAGGGCAAAAGACGCGCCGATTTTCTGGCAGATACCGAGTTGGTCACGCGGATTCGTGAATATAGCATGCTCGGTGATATTACCGGTGATGCCTATGCCGCGCTGATCCCGCAATATGGCTTCCGCCGGCTTGTCGACATGCTGGTGGAAGCGTGTGACAAGGGCGTCGATGCAGTAGCGGGCGCGCCACCCGAGTTGGTCGCGCTGATTACCGAAATGGAGCGCGTCCCTGACTGGCTGGATATGCGGTTGGTCGAAAAAGGCGCAAAGGAAGAGCGCAATTCGGCCGCAAACATATCCCCCTTCGCCATTCGCGGCGCCTTTATCGCGACCTTCCTGAACAAATATTCGGCGCTGCCGATGGCGCTCACCGGAACGCTGAGCCACGCGACTGCAGCCAAGCGCGTGAAAGAAACCGCGACCTTTTTTACCACCACCGTCCTCCCCGGCGCGCTCAAGCGTTTTGGCCCGGGTTTCAAGGCAGCGGCGATGGTGCGGCTGATGCATTCGATGGTGCGGGTGAATGTGCTATCGCGCCCCGGCATGTGGGATTCAAAGGTCTATGGTATTCCGATCCCCCAATTGGATCAGATGCCGGCAGGGCTAATCCCGATCTATTTCCTATCCGAAAAGGTGTTGGGGCAGGGGCGGACAAGCTTCAATGCGGAGGAGCGTGCGAAGGTCGAACTCGCCCGCTATCGCTGCTATCTTCTCGGGCTCCCGGAAGATTTGCTGGCGGATAATCCGACCGACATCGTCCGCATCTGGTGCACGCGCAGTGCGACACTGCGCTACGAATATGACGATGCGATCTGCGGCGGATTGTTGCGTGCCACGATGGAGGCAGAGCTCAGCAAGGATCGTTCGCTGCCCGGGCGCGTGTTCCGCCGTCTTGAACGCTCTTTTGCGCGCGTGTTCTTCGTCAACACCTTCCTCAAAGGCGATGAAGCTGCCGCTGCATCCGTCGGCGTAACACTGACAGGAAAAGACAAGGCGCTCTATGCCGCGACGATGGCGGCGATTGTCGGCCAGACGCCGGGGCATAAGGTGGCTTCGCGGCTGCCGCTGGTTGGCGATTTGGCCGACCAGCTGCTGGTTTCACGGCTGCGCCGACAATTGGCGGAATATGGCCATGCCGAGTTCAAATCCGACGGCGCGCTATATCGCCCGGCAACCAGTTAAGCGTTTGAACCAAAACAGGCCAGCCCGAGTCCGGTTTCACTTGAAATTGGAACGATTTCATCCAATATTACTGGCTTAGGCGGCTATGGTGCCGCTGTTTTGAGGAGACGTTTGAAATGGCTGAATGGTCTGATCCGCGGGTAACGCAAACCGGCGCGGGCGTTACCATTGATGGCAAGCCGATTGCCTCAACGGCAGTCGACGCCGGGCTGCGCGCCCATATGCTCAAGGTTTACAATTACATGGCGTCGGGCGTTTTGCTCACCGGCATCGTCGCAATGCTGTTCGCCAACAGCGGCATGGCCGCGCAGGTAATGGCAACGCCGCTGCGCTGGCTGATCATCCTGTCGCCGCTCGCCTTCATCATGGTGATGAGCTTTGGCATCAACAAGCTGTCGACCGGCGCATTGCAGGCGATGTTCTGGGCGTTCGCGACGGTCATGGGTCTGTCGATGTCGACGATTTTCCTTGTTTACTCAGGGGAATCGATTGCTCGCACCTTCTTTGTGACGGCAGCGGCTTTCGCTTCGCTCAGCCTGTGGGGCTACACCACCAAAAAGGATCTGACCGGTTGGGGCAGCTTCCTGATCATGGGTGTAGTGGGGCTATTGTTGGCGTCGATCGTCAACATTTTCCTTGGCTCGAGCACGATGGGCTGGGTCATCAGCTTCCTCGGTGTGCTGATCTTCGCTGGTCTGACGGCATATGATACGCAGCGTATCAAGAGCGAATATTTCTACTTCGCTGGCCATGAAGCGCTCGGCAAGATCGCAATCATGGGGGCGCTGAACCTGTATCTCGATTTCGTGAACATGTTCCAGTTCCTACTCAGCTTCCTGGGTGATCGCGACTAATCTAGTCAAAATTGAATACGAACAAGGCCCGGTGGTTAACCACTGGGCCTTTTTCTTTACGCAGTTCGGCGATGCATGCTTTATTTTTGGCCATTAATCGTGTTGACAGCCTGAAAGGTTCAAAAGGGTTCGCGGGAGTATATTGAACAATGAAAAATATCGGTCGGGGTCTGCTTGTTGCGGGTTTGACAATCGTGGTGGCTGCCTGTGCGCCCGCCCCTAAGCCGGTGGTTATTGCACCAAAACCAGTCGCACCGCCCCCCGCCCCCGTTATCCCGCCAATGCCTTTGCCACCCGGCGGAGCGGCGGTGACGATGAAAGTTCCTGCAGTAGGCGCGGATGGGGTTCGCATCACGCCCAATCGCGGCTTATCGCGTGAAGAATATATCTGGCATCTTCGGTCGGGCATCAATGTTGCTGCACTCAACTGCCAGGGCCCTGTTTGGGGCGAAATCGCCCAGAATTATAACCGCTTTTTGCAGGTTCACAAAAGCAGATTGGCGCAAACTAACAAGGCGGTCGATGCGGAGTTTGTGAAACGGTTTCCTGGGCAGAACGCGTTGCGCGTTCGCGATACGCGCACCACCGACCTCTATAATTATTTCGCGCTGCCGCCAGTGCGAGCGGAATTCTGTGACAAGTCATTGCAGAAGTCGCGTGAGCTGCTCACGATACCTAGCAATACACTGCCCGAATATTCGTTCGGTGCGTTGAACGACCTCGATGCCGTATTCATCAATTTCTATAACGCATTCGTGCAATATGAGCGTGATCTGGCGGACTGGAAAGCGCGTTACGGCCCAAAGACAGTGGCGCCGATGGCGACAACCACTCCAGCCCCGACGGCTATTTCTACCAAATAGGCGTGATCGGTGCCGCGCAGCTTGCGTGGCACGCTTTGCCGATTGTTTTAGTTATATTGCAGCGGCCAGTCAGGCCATCTGGATATAATCGCGCATCGCCGATGCTTCGGCTTCGATCTTTTCGATACGGTATTTGACGAGATCGCCGATCGAAACAAATCCGGAAATGCGGTCATCATCAACTACCGGCAAGTGCCGAATGCGGCGTCGCGACATCAGTGACAGCGCTGAAAGAACCGGAGTATCGGCGGTTACAGTGATTGCGGGTGCCGTCATGACTTCGGACACCTTTTTTTGCAGCATTGCCGAACCATGCAGTGCCAGACCATAAATGACATCGCGCTCAGAAAATATCCCAATCACCCGCTGACCATCAACGACCGGTAGGGCACCGATACGTTGCTCTGCGAGTCGCGCGGTAACCTGTTCAACCAATTCGTCCGCCGATGCTGTGAAAACCGCTCCTGTGCGGCTTTGCAGGATAGTCGCAATTGTCATCGCTTTCCTCCCAATCGTCTTGCTCTCATGATATTGATAGCATAGACGCGCTCTGGATAAAATGACTCGCCCTTCCCGCCTTGATGATCCCGAATATGCTGCCTTTGCATGGGCGCGCTATTGGCGGTTGATGCGCTGGATGCTGGCGTTCACTCTGACCGTCACGGTCGCCGCGCTTGGCTCCTTCTGGTGGACCTATGGGATGCTCTCTATCCACTTCTTCATCGCTATCGGGGGCGCGATTATCGGGGCGATAATGCTGACCGCTGCGTTGATGGGGCTTGTGTTTCTTTCTAGCGGAACCGGTCATGATGAAGCCGTCGACGATCCGTTTGCAGATCTGGCCGACGACAGCAAATGACCAACGCCGTTCATAACCTCCCGTCTCGCAACGACCCCATCCTGCGCGTCGTTCCGCGCCCGGCAGACATCAATGCCAATGGACATATATTCGGCGGCTGGGTGTTGGCGCAAATGGACATAGCAGGCGGCATCGTAGCCGGACGCACCGCCGAGGGGCCATGTGCCACTGTGGCCATCGACAAGATGGAGTTTATCGCACCGATCCTGCTGCGTGATATCATCTCGGTTTACGCTTCGCTTGAGCGTAAGGGACGAACGTCAATGGCTATTAAAATTGAGGTCATTGCGACCAGAGACCGGGGTGAGCAGGAGGTGAAGGTAACCGAAGGGCTCTTCACCTTTGTCGCACTGGATGAACAGCATAAGCCAAGGCCGTTGCCCTAAATTTCAGATCTGGTCTTTGCCCAGAATCTGTTCCTCGACAGATTTTCGATAGGCTGCTGACACCGGAACACGGGCCCCATCTGACATGACCAATTCGATCTTCCGACCCGTGCGGCTGACCTTTTCAACCGCGTCGCGCGCTACCCACCAGGATCGGTGGACCTGCAGCCCATCATAATCCGAAAGTCCCTGCAAAGCGTCGCGAAAACGGATCAGGATAAGGTCAGCGCCCTTGTCGGTCGTCGCCCGTAAATAATGATCTTCCATCTGCAGATGCAGTAACTTTGTGCCCAAATGATCGTGCAACCTAGACAAAAAACGAATGCCTGCTGCCGGCGCTTTGGCGGTGTCGGGCTGCAGCCCATGCACCGCTATGATGAAAAGGGAATTGACGCCAATCGCCAGCAGATTGATCGCCATCAACTGCGTGAATAGGACCATTAATCCAGCGGCATCACGCGAAGGTCGCATCGGTTCGGCTGCATCACCTATGCGCCCGGCGGCAATCGACCACCCCCAATATTCGATGGCATGAACGATGAAGGTCATCGGGATGGTCGCGAACAATACGCATCCGAATATGCCGCTCCATCGGCTGAAATCATCAAAAGCACCAGTCGACCGGATAATCTTGGCGGCCATCGGCATCATCGCCATTCCGAATATTGAGAGTATCGCGAACCAATAGCTTAATCGTACAATGGGTTGATGGGGGAGCATTCCGAACGGCCCAACAAAACCCAGAAGCAAAGCGATCAGCAGATATTGCGCCAAATGCTGCAATTGGTGACGCCAGTGCAATGAGCACCAATAATCGAGAAACCCGTGCAGCGTCATTCCGCTTATCCCCCTCTGCTGCCGATTTAGCAGCTTCGACGGTCGCTCACAAGCAGGGGCATTAGGCGCAAACAAATCGACGTTTCGTGAATTTGCGCGTATCATTCGCGAATACTTTGTCGGATTTCGCGTATTCGCGATTGCGCACGTGAACGGGCAATGGCAGTTGGACGGTCGACGCGAAGCTTCACATCGAACCTTGGCGCCTCTTTTTTTCGATTTGAGAGTCGAATGACTTTGAAGCGGACGAAGCCCCCTTCGTCCGCTTCAGTTTTCCAGCTTCAGCTCATAATAGAGACTGGCTTCGCCATTGGCGGGCACAGTGGCTTTCCAGGTCGGCATGCCGTCGATTTTCGGGATATTCTTGTGGCTACCCTTCAGTTCATAGGGAATTTCGATTTCGACATTGACCGGTTCGTTGCGCGCATTGGTGATGTCGACCTTCAGTTTATGCCGCGTCTTCGTGCGGGTGATCGTTGTGAGGCTATAACGAACGTCGCTTGACGAGCCGATGCCAAGATCGATTTCATCACCAACGGCGCGATCGGCCAATACCGACTCTCCGGCAAGCAGCGGGCCAAATTGGCTGTCTTCAAACAGCAGGAGTTGGCCCGATGGCATTGGCAGGCCCAATCCCTTTTCGGTTTTGTTGTCGCTGCGCAGCTGGATCGACATGGGGATCGAGACACCATCGTCTTCATTGAAATCATCGACATTGGCGGAATAGACGCGGTCAAAAACCGCATCCGGTTTGACAATCATCGCGACCTGTTTCTGGCCCTTGGCATTGACGGTGACTGGCTCGGGGATGCGATAGAGTTTCAGGTCGCCCAGATTTTCCTGTTCGGCGACGATAACTGCCTTTGGCTGTGCCATTTTCTCAGCTCGCAAATGGGAACCCGAGACAATTATATTTTCCTCGTCAATGGCTGAAACCGCGACAGCCGAATCGTACAAGGCGCCGCCACGGTTATCCTGTCCGAAATCTTCGTCCGGGTTGAAGGCGGGTCTGAATGGCACCTGATGCGTACGCTGCGCGGGCCAGCAACGGAGCGATAGTCCACTACCCGTCGGTCGCGGTTGTTCGGCCCGTCTTTCGCGATTGGGCTCCCCGGCAATGGCCATGCTGTTGGCGTTGACGAAGCTTTGATTGCCGCCATTGGCGATGGTTAGCCAGGCGAACACATCAACCTTTCCCCTGCCCACATTGTCGGCGTCGAGCGGTTTGGCACGGGCAATATAATTGGCCTGCCAATCGAACCCCGATGCCATATAGGTGAGGGTCAGTTTCGCGGTCACCGGCTGGTCGCTGTGTGTGATGACCGACAGCGTGGGCTTGGCCGATAGGTCTTGTGGCAGTTGGCCAAAAGCCATGCGTTCGGGCAGGCCGGTGCAGCGCAACGCTTCATAGCCTTCTGCGGTCTGCAAAATCACCCCGCCATTCGGACCCGCGGTAATCAACGCTTCTTGTTGTCGGACCTTGCCGGTCGCCCGGTCGGTGCGGGTCAGCGACACTTGGCGTTTCAGATAGGAATCGACCAACCCTGAAGGGGACAGAAGCCGTGCATCGCGGTTCTTCTCACGCACACCCTTGGGAAGCCCTGTAACGATTGCGCTTTCGGGAAACATGCCCTCGGCCACACCCTCAAAGCGGATCAGGCTTTCGCCGGCTGGGATGGAGACGGTGCGGGTCTCGGTGATCAGTGCATAGCCTTGCGGCCAGTTTTTGTTGATCGGCCGCTCTCCCCGGTCTGGGGCACGGTAAACGGTGAGCGAGACAGTCTCTGGCCCATTTGATGCAATAACCGACTGGGCAGGTAGGGGGGCTGGCAGCGCAAATGACGCCAAAACGACAATCGCGCCGCGCTTGATCACTGCAGTGGGACCTCGACTGCAATCTCCGAGCTATCATTGGCCGGGACGGTCACAAACCAGGTCGGAATGCCATCGTCGCGCCGCATTCCTTTGGGCAGGTTGCGTAGTGTGTCGGGAAATTTGATCTCTGCGCTGACTGCATAGGGATTGGAATTGGAAAGGACGAGCCGATAGCTGCGCGATTTCTTGCTTTGCGTCGCGAGTGTCGTGCTGATGCGGACAGCCGGTGTGGCTGGCAGAAACCAGTCGATCTCGTCACCAACAGCCCGATCTTTGACCGTGATTTCTCCGACAAGCTGGTTACCCATGTCGGCATTTTCAAAAACCATGCCTTTGCCCGAAGGTAGCGGCAAGCCAAGCCCCTTGTCCTTCTTGTTTTCCCCGACCAGTGCCGGGCTGAGATTGAGCAGCGGCTGATGCCCACCATTGTAGATGGGTTGCCCTTTGTACACTCGGCGAAAACCTGCCTTGGGCTGAACGATCATTGCCACCTGCTTTTGCCCCTTGGCGTTCACATTAACGCGTTCTGGCACACGATACAGTTTAAGGTCGCCCAAATCCTCCTGTTGGGCGACGACGGCGGCCACCGGTGCAGCCGGCGGCGGTGCGGGTGCAGCCATAGGCAATGTATTTACTAATCGATACGCGCTCACCGTTATTTGTTCGTCGTAGGCAAAATCTTCGTCGGGATATTCGGTATAGGGCAGGGTGAAAGGCACCTCATGCGTGCGCTGCGCAGGCCAGCATTTGAGTACCAACTGCGGCAGGGGCGCTTTGGGGAGCACCGCATTGCCAACGCGGTTGAGTTTGCCGGCAACCGCCATCAAATTGGCGTTGGGAAAGCTTTGTGCACCGCCATTGGCGATGGTCAGCCAGCCAAATACGTCCATGTCAATCTGGTGGTCATCGGCAAATCTGCCCGCATTCAGCACATAGTTGGCTTGCCAGTCGAAGCCGCCTGCGATGTAGCTGAGCGTTACCGTGGCTGTTACTACGCGGTTGCTGTTGGTGATCACTGAAAGGGTCGGCTTTGCCGACAAATCCTTTGGCAACCCGCCATAACGCATACGTTCTGGCAGTCCGGTGCAGCGCAGCGCTTCAACACCGCCTTCGGTTTCCAATATCACGCCACCATCAGGACCCGATGTGACAAGTGCAGTTTGTTCTCGCACCTTGCCTGTCGCCCGGTCGGTGCGGGTCAATGTGACTTGCCGCTTGAGATAGGCGTCGACGAGTCCTGCGGGAGACAGCAATCGCGCATCCCGGTTTTTTTCGCGCACGCCATTGGGCAGGCCGGTGACAATGGCCGTTTCGGGAAACAGCCCTTCGGACACGCCTTCGAACCGGATGACAGATTCTCCCGCCGGTATGTTGATCGTCCGGGTTTCGGTAATCAGGGCATATCCGCTAGGCCAGTTGCGGTTTATCGGATTTTCACCCCGATACGGATCACGATAGACCGTCATCGAGATCGTCTCCGCCACAGGCGAAACCACGACGCTTTGCGCCGTGACCGGAGCCGCGACTGCAAGCGCTATCAAGGCGAGCAATGCCCGCAAATTTGCCTCAATACCGGCTGTCAAAAGTCGCGGTCAATGTCGCCTTGCCGTTAGCGGGCACGGCTATGCTCCATTCGACCCGATCTGCCGAAACGCGCTTGCCTTCCTGGCTTTGATCGGTGATCCGTACATCGCCCCACAATCCGTTCTGGCCAAGATCGACTGTGATCGGGTTATTGCGGGCGTTGGTCAGTTCATATTGCATCCGGGTTTTCCAGCGGCTGGAATTGATCCGTGTGCGTTCTACCACAATGGTCTTGACCTTCACGTCAAAGGCATCGCCCGTGCGGATAGACATTTGCGAACCCATTGGGGTTGCTTCAATCCGGCTTTCACCGATAAATTGCGGGTCGCCGCGCTTGTCGCGCATATAGACGCGCATCGTACCCGCGGGCAGCTGGTCACCCAAACCACCAGCGCGCGATGTAGAAAATTTGAGAACCGACGCAGCGCTGGCCGCTTCATTTGTAGCGAGCCAGCCATTGTTGAACTCGTAAGTGCTGCGTGCAGGGGCTGCCTTCACGTCCAGGAAACTCACCTGCTTCTGCTGCGCGTTTGCTATCGTCGTCCGTTCGGCGAGCGGGTAAAGATAATAGTCGCCCAGTCGTTCGCGATCGTTGCTTTCGGTGCCGGCCTCATCGATCGTACCGCTGGAGGGGTTCCAGGGTGTTTGCCATTGGCGCCGTCCGCCGCCGCCATTGGGGTTGCCTGCCACCAGCAGTACGATCGCATTGCTATAGTCGGTGCCAGTGTTGTTGGTCAGTGTAACCCAACCCTGTACATCAATCGTCTGCTTTGCATCGTCGAACAGCGTGACATAGTCGGATGTCCAGCCAAGGCCGGGCGTAAGATATGTCAGCGTCGTAGGCGTCACACCGCCTTTGGATTCCAGCGTTACCGAAAGCGTCGGACGGGCGCGCAGATTGGGGGGCACCTTATCGAAAATAACGCGGACAGGCAGCCCATCGTCGCGCAGCACTTCGATGGTGTTGCCGATTTGCAAGACAACACCACCATTGGCCGCCAGCACCTTTGCTGCGACGCGCACTTCGGCACCGGTGGCTGGATTGGTTCGGATCAGGCTAACCGTCTGGCCAACGGCCTTTTCCATCAGCTTGGCGGGCGTGAGCAGATCATAATCGAAATTCTGTTCGACTATCCCGATGCCTGGACCGGTAAGGGTGACGGTTTCCGCACGGATCTGAGCCGAAACGTCGGGGAATTCCTGTTTTGACCGACCGCCTGGCATATTGAGCTTGCGCGTGTCTTGGACGAGGCTTTGCCCATTCTGGTATATGGTGACCGCGACGTCACCCTGCGCAGTTTCGCCGCCGGGAACAGCGACTGTTGTCGCGTCCTGAGCCAATATCGGCGCAGCTATTGCGCCTCCCAATGCCAAGAGCCAGGCTGCACGCATAATGAAACTCCCCCGATAGTGGTCGCTATCGGATGGAGTATTTTTCTCAACCTGACCAGAGCCTTAATGAACCGGTGCGATTTGGTCGCGACGAGACTGGCTTACTCCGCAGCGACGGTTTCGTCTTCGGTTGCCTTGGGCTTGCGCGCGCGCGGTTTGCGGGCGGGCTTTGCTTCCGCAACCGTTACGTCCTCGTCATTGGCGGCGCCAATGGCAGGTGGCAGCACAGCGAGATCAAGGCCGGATTCTACGACCTCTGTTTCGCGCGGCTGTTGACGGTCATTCCGTTCATAGCGGTCATTGCGATCACGACGGTTACGGTTGTTGTTGCGATCATTCCGGTCGTTGCGCTGGTTCCGGTCGCGATTGTCGCTCCGCTGAGGGCGGCGGTCTTCGTCCTCGCCCTGACGCAGTTCAGCTTCGATATCGACGCCATCGGTTGCTTCGTCGGCGATGTCACCGCCTTCATTGTCGCGCTCTTCATCGCGCCAATCGCCACCTTCGCGATCATCATTGCGCCATTCGCTGCGCTGCGGGCGGTTTTCTTCCTGACGGCTGCGGAAATCGGCGAGCACGCGGAAATAATGGTCGGCAAACTGCAGATAATATTCCGCCTGCACACGATCACCGTTCAACTGGGTGTCTTGCGCCAGCTTTTTATATTTTTCGAGCATCTGGGCAGCGTTTCCGCGCGCGCGATTGTCGATGCGATTCTGGTGATCGTAGCCATTGCGGTTGTTATTCTGCGTACGATTATTGCTCCGGCCGCGACGGCGGCTGGTCTGCCGATTATTCATAAAGACGAACCTGTCCTGTAATAAAGCAACCCAATTTCCGTGTGTTGTGCCCGTAACGCGACCGCCCTGTGCGGTCCCCCTCAATATCGTCGATGCGTTGGGGCAGCTTCCCAAAAAGGGCCGGTTTCCGGCCACATCGCTGTGAAACTATAGCTGCCCTAGCTCGCCTATCCGGCGATTCCAAGCTAAATTTATCCACCGCCGGGTTTAGATAGACTTAATGCGCGAATGATGTCGGCCAAATCGCGATGTGGTGAAACGGTAACACCTTGCTGTGTCGCCAGACGTGAAATCGCGTCATCCTGGCCTAGCCCGATCTCGAATATCGCGACGCCGTTTGGTTTGAGCAGTGCTGCTATTTGCGGAATCAACAGTTTGTAATCGTCCAGGCCATCTGCCCCAGCGAACAGCGCAGAGGCCGGTTCATATGCCCGTACCTGCGGTGCCAGTTCGGCGTCGGTTTCGACATAAGGTGGATTGCACAGTATCAGGTCGAATTGCCCGAGATCATCTGCCCAGCCCGCATCTCGCCAGCTCCTATGAAAAAAGGCGGTGCTGCCGGTGAAGCCCAATCGCTCGGCATTACCCTGCGCCACCACCAGCGCCGCCGCGCTTGCATCAATGGCAACCCCCTGTGCTCCTTTGAAAACTGACAGCGCAGCCAAGAGAAGCGCCCCCGAACCGGTTCCCAGATCGAGTATCCGATGCGGCGGATGTGAACCCGCAAAATGTCTTTGCGCAGCGTCGATCAAGGTTTCGCTGTCGCCGCGCGGGATCAGCACATCGGGAGTCACGCTTAGGGTCAGATCCCAGAATTCCTGATAACCGCGGATATAGGCGACAGGCTCATGCGCCAATCTGCGCTGCAACAGCGTGTCAAATTCGTCTGGCGCCGTCAGATCGCGTGCGCGCAGTAAAAGTTCGTTTCGGCTCAGGCCCAAAGCATGCGCCATCAGCAGTTCGGCATCGAGCCGGGGTGTGTCGCTCACCCCCTCCAGCAACTGCGTGGCGGCGACCATTTGTTGAGAGGCCGATATGCTCATTCGGGGCGTGGCTTTTGCTCTAACGTTCCACCCAGCGGTTCACACTCTCCGACAGCGACATATTTCCACCGTTCGGGCAGATAATCTTGTGTCGCGGTTCCGGCACAGTCGGTTCCCGGACCAGCCGCACAATCATTATATTGTGCCAAAGCGATGCCATAGCATTTCTCTCGGTCGGCCTTTTGCGGCTCGGGCATCACGAGGCCGCGGTCATTTATGTCATATTGGATGTCGGTGGCCGCGGGGCGTTCGCATGCCGAAAGGCTTGCCGCAGCGGCGAGCAACCCAGCATAATGCAACAATTCCGGTTGTTTGTCGGGCCCCATGCGCCCCCAATAGCGCGAAAAGATTATGCCAGCTATGGCGAAGCGCATGCAATCCCGATTCGATTTCAAGATAAGCGCAACCGACGGAAAAGCCCGCACCGGCAGCATCCAGATGCTGCGCGGCGAAATCCGCACACCGGCCTTCATGCCCGTCGGCACCGCCTCGACGGTCAAGGCGATGCGCCCCGCTGAAGTACGCGCCACCGGCGCCGACATCATTCTAGGCAATACCTACCACCTGATGCTGCGCCCGACGGCTGAGCGCATGGCGCGGCTGGGTGGCCTGCACAAATTCATGGGCTGGGACCGACCGATCCTGACCGACAGTGGTGGCTATCAGGTGATGAGCCTGTCGAGCTTGCGCAAGATTACCGAGGATGGCGTGACCTTCCAAAGCCATCTCGACGGATCGCGGCACATGCTGTCGCCCGAACGCTCGATGGAAATCCAGCGGTTGCTCGGATCCGATATTGTGATGGCGTTCGATGAATGCCCGGCAAATGGTGTGTCGCGTGACGAGGCGGCGAAATCTATGGCGCTCTCGATGCGCTGGGCCAAGCGCTCGCGCGATGGATTCGACAGCGGTGGTGAACATGCCGAACGCGCCGCCTTGTTTGGGATCCAGCAGGGTTCACTCGACGAGCAACTGCGCAAGGAAAGCGCCGATGCGCTGATCGACATCGGCTTTGACGGCTATGCCGTAGGCGGGCTCGCGGTGGGTGAGGGGCAGGAGGCGATGTTTGGCTGTCTCGATTATGCGCTCGATATGCTCCCCGCTGACAAACCCCGCTATCTGATGGGCGTAGGTAAGCCTGATGATCTGGTTGGTGCGGTGGAGCGCGGAATCGATATGTTCGATTGCGTGCTGCCGACGCGCAGCGGGCGCAACGGGCAGGCGTTCACCTGGAACGGTCCGGTCAACATCCGCAACGCCAAGCATGCCGAGGATCAGGGGCCTTTGGATGAGCGCTGCGATTGCCCCGTGTGCACCACATGGAGCCGCGCCTACTTGCATCACCTCGTCCGCTCGGGCGAGATTTTAGGGGCGATGCTGATGACGCAACATAATCTGCATTTCTACCAGAGCCTGATGGCCGGAATGCGCAGTGCGATAGCCGAAGGCCGATTTGCGGCGTTCGCGGCTGATTTCCGGCGGGATTATCTGAAAAAATGATCAACGTCGACGACGCCTTATCCCGCGCAAATGCGAACAGTCCGTTCCTTGCAGGACTGATCGAGCGCCAGCCGGAGTTGGTCGCGCAGCTTAAAAAGGGAGATTTCGAAGGCGCATTGGCAGAGGCGCTGTCGCTCACGATCGAGGGCGACACTGCCGCTACCTTGCGGAAGCAGCGGCAAGGTGTGGCGTTGGTCACCGCCATTGCCGACCTTGCCGGGATATGGGATCTGGCCCGTGTCACGCGCATTCTTTCCGACTTCGCCGACAGCGCGTTGGAATCCGCTATTGCCGCTGCCTTTGCCGAGCGTGTGCCGGACGCTCCGGTGCAGGGTTTTGCAGTCATTGGCCTTGGCAAACATGGCGGGCAGGAACTGAACTACTCGTCCGACATCGATCCGATCTTCCTCTATGATCCGGAGACTTTACCGCACCGCGAGCGCGAGGATGTCGCCGACAGCGCGGTGCGCATTGGACGCAGGATTATCGAATTGCTCGGTGCGCGCGATGAAAATGGTTATGTCTTCCGCGTCGATATGCGGCTGCGACCGTCACCTGAAGTCACGCCGATAGCCATCCCGGTCGAAGCGGCGATCAGCTATTATGAATCGAGCGCTCTGGCTTGGGAGCAGGCGGCTTTCATCCGGGCGCGTGCAGCGGCGGGCGACAAGGTGCTGGGTGAGTATTTCCTCAAAAGCATCCAGCCATTTGTGTGGCGGCGCAGCCTCGATTTCGGGCAACTCGCCAATATCCGCAAGATGAGCGGGCAGATCCGCGATCATTACCACAAGGGGCAAGTGCTGGGCCCCGGTTACGACCTCAAGCGGGGCAGGGGCGGGATACGCGAATGCGAATTTTTCGCGCAAGCACACCAACTGATCCATGGCGGACGCGACCCGGGATTGCGAATGGCCGATACGCGCACCGCCCTCGCTACACTGGCGGAACGCGAACGGATTGGTGTGGATGAAGCCAAAACCTTGTCGTCGGCTTATGAGCTGCTGCGGACCATAGAGCATCGGCTGCAAATGCTCGACGACCGGCAGACGCATAGCCTGCCTGAAAATGCCGCGGATCTTGATCGCGCGGCGCGGTTGCACGGGCTTGCAGATGGAGAAGCGCTGATCGCGCTGCTCGAACCGGTCGTGACCAGTGTGGGTGCAATCTATGACGGGCTGGCTGGCGAAGAAGATGAGAGTACAAAGCGGCTTGCAGACGATGGTCTGCCGCTAGAGGACCAGCTGTCGGCGCTGGGCTATGCCGATCCGCCAGCCGTCGCCCAGCGGCTGGCGCGCTGGCGCAGCGGGCAGTTGCGTGCAATCCGCTCGAGCTCGGCGCGTGAGGCGTTCGAGACAGTGCTGCCCAAAATCATGGAAGCGCTCGCAAAAGCGCCCGATCCGTCCAATGCGCTCGCCCGTTTCGACAATGTGATCGAGGCGCTGCCGAGCGCGATAAATTTCTTCAACCTGCTCGATGCCCGCCCGGCGTTGTTGCAACTGCTGGCTGACATTTTGAGCTATGCCCCGACACTGGCCGATGCGTTGGCGCGACGCGGCGAGTTGCTGGAAGGGTTAATCGATACCAGCGCCTTCCGACTGCCTGAAAGCCGCGATGCTCTGCTTGCCGAGTTGGAGGCACGGATTGTCGATGACGACTATCAGACTTTGCTTGATCTCGTCCGCGCCTTTGTCGGCGAAAAACGCTTCGCTTTTGGCGTCCAGCTCGTCGAGGGTCAACAAGACCCGCTCGCGGTATCGCATGCCTATGCGATGCTCGCGGAAATCGCTGTCGAGAAACTGACTGCGGCAACTGTCGCCGAGTTCGAGCGTGCACATGGCAAGGTGCCAGGTGGTGAACTGGCTATCCTCGCGCTGGGCCGTTTTGGCGGGGAGGCATTGACCCATGCTTCCGACCTTGACCTCATTCTGCTTTTCTCCGGCGACCATGGCGAAGAATCCGATGGCCCGCGGCCTTTGGGCGCTACGCAATATTTCAACCGGTTGGCCCAGCGTGTAGTGGGCGCACTGACTGTCGCGACGGCATCGGGCGCGCTATACGAAGTCGATACAAGGCTGCGGCCCTCCGGCGCGCAAGGGCTGCTCTGCGTTTCGTTCGAAAGCTTTGCCAAATATCAACGCGAAGAAGCCTGGACCTGGGAGCATATGGCGCTGACCCGTGCCCGTCCCGTTTATGGTTCTGTCGAGGCGCGAACGCAGCTCGAAACCATCATTGCGGAAACGCTCGCCATGCCGCGCGATGCAGGCAAACTGGCAGACGACATCATCAAGATGCGCAGCGACATGGCGACGCACAAACCGCCCAAGGGCGCATTGGACGTAAAGTTGCTGCCGGGTGGCTTGGTCGACGCCGAATTTGTCATCCACGCGCTACAACTGCGGTTCGGGCAGGGCTTGCATCCGCAGCTTGATCGCGCTGCCGATGCGTTGATCGCTACGGGGCTTTTGCCGGAAGGATTTGCGCCTGCTCAGGCGTTACTGACGCGGCTGCTCGTTATGCTGCGGCTGGTCGCGCCCGATTGCGAGGTTCCGCCTGAGGCTGCACAAGCCGTAGTTGCGAATGCGCTGGGCTTCGCCAAGTGGGATGATGTTGTTCAGGCAGTCGAAGCGGCGCGGGGTATCATATCTACCGAATGGCAGGGCATCGCGTCGCGATTGAAAAATGGACTATAAGGAGAAGAATAATGACTGACGTCAACGATACCCTCCCCGCCGTCACCGTGAAAGACAGCGCAGGCAATGATGTTGCACTGGGCGCGCTCAAGGGACCGTTTGTGCTCTATTTCTATCCGAAGGCGGATACGCCGGGCTGCACCAATGAGGCCAAGGACTTTACAGAGTTGCACGCTGAATTCGCCAAGGCTGGAGCCACTGTTTACGGCATGTCAAAGGACAAGCCCGCCAAACTCACCAAATTTGCTGACAAATATGGGCTGAAAGTAACCCTGCTGTCGGACGAAGAAAGCGATGCCACGGAGCAGATGGGCGCGTGGGGCGAAAAGTCGATGTACGGCAAGAAATATATGGGAATCGAACGCTGCACTTTCCTGGTTGGAAAGGATGGCAAGGTTGCCCGCGTCTGGCATAATGTGAAGGTCAAGGGGCACGCGGCGGAGGTGCTGGAGGCGGTGCAAGGGCTTTGAATCGTCGCGTTCGAAACAAGTTACAAAATTTCGTCATTCCCGCGCAGGCGGGAATCCATCCCCCGCCGATCAAATTTCATCCTCTGGTGATGGGCCCCCGCCTTCGCGGGGGTGACGAAGTGTGAGAGAATATTCGTGACCACACCCACCGCACTTTTCCTTATAATCACAGCTTTTCTGACCGCTTTGCTATCGGGCATTTTCGGGATGGCTGGCGGGCTGGTGCTAATGGGGGCGCTAGCGTTTGTCTTGCCAGTTTCGGCGGCATTTGTGACGCACGGATTGCTGCAACTTGTTGCCAATGGCTGGCGCGCTGTGCTGCACCGCCAGCATATCGAGTGGAAAGTGCTAGGCTGGTTCGCGCTCGCTATGCTGGCGGCGGGTGCGCTAATTTATGCAATATCCTTTTTACCTCCAAAGCCGTTGGTTTTTTTGATGATGGGGATGTTGCCCGTTCTTCTCTGGCTCCCCATTGGCTGGTTTGCGCCTGATGCAGCGAAGCCGTCTCACGCCCTAGCTTCAGGTTTTGTAGCCGCACTTCTCAATTTGACGGCGGGCGTTTCTGGCCCTCTAATTGATACCGTGTTCGTGCGAACCGGTCTAACCCGGCATCAAATCGTTGCGACCAAGGCAGCGATCCAGTCGCTGAATCATGTTTCAAAAATAACGGTTTACGGGATGATGCTCGACCGGGCTGCATCCGCGGCGATGCCACCTTGGTGGCTGTTTGCTTTGGCGATTCCTGCATCCATGTTGGGAACGACTGCCGGCGGTTGGGTGCTCGACCGGTTGAGCGATGCCAATTTCAAGCGCTGGACGGCATGGATCGTCACTGCCATTGGCGTCTTCTATCTCTGGAAGGCTTGGGATTTATGGTTCTGACGCTGGGTGAAGCGTGCAAATCGGTGCTCGAAACCGCTGACCCGCGGGCAAAACTGATGCGGGCACGGGCGGTTGCGCGCGACTGGCGGCTGGGCAGGCTGGAACACCGTTTCGACACCCAAATGCCAGACTATCCGGCACGGCCCGATCATCCCGAACTGCTCGCCCCGCGTTTCATGCCCAAGCGCCGCAGAGCCGGATCCGAGCGGGCGCGGATCGCCATGTTGCATGCGCTGGCGCATATTGAATTTGTCGCGATTGATCTCGCTTTCGATTTGGTGGGGCGGTTCGGCGGGTTGTTTTCGCGCGAATTTACCGATGACTGGCTGCGCGTCGGCGCCGACGAGGCGATGCATTTTGCGTTGCTCGACCGGCGCCTCAAGCAATTGGGGAGTCACTATGGCGCGATGCCCGCGCATGATGGATTGTGGGAGGCGGCCTATGCGACACGCAATGATGTGCTGGCGCGCTTGGCAATCGTCCCGATGGTGCTTGAAGCCCGTGGTCTCGATGTGACGCCAGCGACGGTGGAACGATTCGAGGTGCAGAGGGATTCGGCATCGGCACGCATCCTCCAACGCATTTTTACCGATGAAATCCGCCATGTTTCGGCGGGGACGAAATGGTTTGAATCGGGCTGTCGCGATGCCCAACTATTACCAAAGTATTACTGGAAAGTGCTGGTAAACCGCCACTTCCGGGGGGCTGTTCAGCCTCCGTTCAACGACTCGGCGCGTTCGAAGGCCGGTTTAACGCGCGATTATTACATGCAGGTTGCATTGTCCGGACGGCCCCGCCAGACCCAATAACACATAAGGGGTAGGCAAATAATTGCCGCAAATTTGGGGATCAGTTCGGGGTAAAAACCTGGATTGCAACAAAGGGTCGTAAAAACACATGGTACACAGCGTTTTGGCTTCGGGCCAATCACTGATGGGAAAAGTGTTACTTGCAGCTAGCCTCGTCGCTTCGGCTTCGGTTGCTACACCTGCACTTGCCAATTCCGCCGCAGCTGCGTCAGACGCTTTCCGCGTAAAGCCCGAAGATGTCGCTTCGAACAAGACTGCGCTCGGCGTTTCTGATCCCGAATTTCGCGCTCTTCATGATGGCTGGGGGCAGGTGAATGGAACCGCCCGCAAGTCGCAGGTTGCCGTTCCGTCGATCAATCCAGTCGAATCGATGCGCATGACCAGCCAATATGGCTATCGCACTGATCCCTTTCAGGGTCGCCGCAAGAATCACAAGGGCCTCGACATCGCAGGCCCGATCGGTACCCCGATCTACGCAACCGCCGATGGCATCATTGGTCGCGCACAATGGGTTTCCGGCTATGGCAAATATGTCGAAGTCGAACATGGCAACGCCATCCAGACCCGCTATGGCCACTTGTCGGCAATGAACGTCTATTCGGGCCAGCGCGTCCGCAAGGGTGACATCATTGGTTTCATGGGTTCGACCGGCCGTTCGACCGGCAGCCACTTGCATTATGAAGTCCGCATCGCTGGCGAGCCGGTTAATCCGACCAGCTTCCTCGAGCCTGCAACAAAAGTGTCAAATATCTTGATTGCGGCGAAAGATGCTGATAGCAAATCTTTAGGCGGTCCTGCTGAGTAAGCACTTCGGCCGTAAACGCATCACCTTTGGGAGAGGGTGTAATCTGGGGCTGGCATCGTGGAGACACCTTGCCGCCCTTTTTGTTTGTCCCTACATATAGGGCATGACTATGGCTCCCGACATCCAGCTTTTGCCCAATGCCGCGAAACGCGTAGCGGAAATCGCGCATAAACTCGGAAAGGCGCCTTTGCTGCGTCTGTCGGTTGAAGGTGGAGGCTGTTCCGGATTCCAGTACCGTTTCGGTCTGGCCGACGCTGTCGAAGCCGATGATGTCATCGCCGAATCGGGTGAGGCAAAACTGGTCGTTGATTCGGTCAGTCTTGACCTGTTGCGTGGCTCGGCGGTCGATTTTGTCGAATCGCTCGGCGGAAAAAGCTTTCAGGTCACTAACCCCAATGCCCAATCGGGTTGCGGCTGCGGTTCCAGCTTTTCGGTTTGATGCGCGGCTGACCCCTCGCTAGGGTCAGCGGATGCGTATCGCTACATATAACATCAACGGTATCAAGGCGCGGCTGCCGCGCCTGCTTGAATGGCTTGACGAAACCAAGCCCGACATTGCTTGTCTTCAGGAAATCAAAACGCAGGACGAAGGTTTCCCTGCAGAAGAGTTTGAACGTCTTGGCTATGGCGCGATCTGGCACGGGCAGAAAAGCTTCAACGGTGTGGCCATCCTCGCACGCGACGCCCAACCGGTCGAAACCCAGCGCGGCTTGGCGGGCGATCCTGAGGACGAGCAGTCGCGCTATCTGGAGGCGGAGGTGCATGGCGTTCGTATCGCCAGCATCTATTTGCCCAATGGCAATCCGCAACCGGGGCCTAAGTTCGATTACAAGCTGAAATGGATGCAGCGCCTGCGAGCTCGTGCGGCGGAGCTCGCCACGCTTGAACTGCCGGTGGTGCTCGCAGGTGATTATAATGTCATCCCGCACGATCATGATATCTGGTCGACCAAGGCGTTGTTGGATGATGCCCTGCGCCAGCCGGAAAGCATCGCGGCCTATCGCACTTTGCTCGCCGATGGCTGGACTGACGCGCTGGCCACGCATTTTCCGCAAGGGCGGGTTTGGACCTATTGGGACTATCAGGCCGGTGCTTGGCAGCAGGATCATGGTTTTCGCATCGACCATCTATTGCTCAGCCCCGTCGCCGCGGACCGGTTGCGGGCCTGCGGTGTCGACAAGGATCATAGAGGTCGCGAAAAGGCGAGTGATCATGCCCCGACATGGATCGATCTAGGCGACTGAAAACAGAATAAGGGAGGGGATTTATGACCAGCAGACAGGTGCTTGAAACGGCCTTTGCAGAATCCGGATTGCCGGGCGCAGTGGCGTTAATCGCCGACCGCGACGGCGTTCGCCTTATCGAGGCATTCGGCCATGCCGATGCCACCAGCCATGCGCCGATGGAAGTCGACACCATCTTCCAGATCGCCTCGATGACCAAGGCGATCGTCTCGGCAGGCGCGATGCAGCTTGTCGAAGGCGGGGCGCTCGATCTCGATGCACCGATTGGCGACCTCCTCCCGCAACTGGCCAACCCGCAGGTGCTGACCGGATTTTCGAACAGCGGCGAACCGCAACTGCGCCCCGCGATGCGCCCGATCACGCTGCGTCATTTGCTCACCCACACGGCGGGCCTTGGCTATTTCTTCATACGGCCAGAGGTGCTGCGTTATTTCGCCGCAACCGGAATGCCCGCGCCAGGCTCGCTCGCCTCTATCCAGATGCCCTTGCTGTTCGATCCCGGGGAGAATTGGGAATATAGCGTTGCAACCGACTGGGTTGGGCTCGCTGTCGAGGCGGCATCGGGCAAACGGCTCGGCGAATATCTGCAAGGCAGCCTGTTTGATCCACTCGGCATGTCCGCCACGGCATTTCGCGATGCGCTTCCTGATGATGCGGCGAAAGTGCATGCGCGCACGCCCGAGGGCGGCTTTGCGATCCAGCCGATGTTTCTTGGTGGAGGCGAGTTTGATGCCGGCGGCGGAGGCCTGAGCTCCACCGCACATGATTATGCCCGCTTCACCCGTATGATCCTGCGCGGCGGAGAGCTTGATGGTCAGCGTGTGCTATCCGAAGCCAGCGTTTCTGAAATGGCACGTAACCAGGTCGCACCATTGCGTGCTGGCTATATGGGGTCGGCAATGCCCGATCTCGCACAGCCCTTTGACACCTTCCCTGATCAGCATACCGGTTGGGGCTTGGGTTTCCTGATCAATCCGGAGCAGGGGCCCAATGGTCGTGCGCCTGGAAGCCTTGCCTGGGCCGGCATATTCAACAGCTATTACTGGATCGATCCGGCGAGCGGGATCACCGGCGTGCTGATGAGCCAGCTGGCTCCCTTTGGCGATGCCGGGGCGCTTGGCTTCCTCGGTGCCTTGGAGCGCGAAGCCTATGGCATTGGCGCTTGACTCAAAGTAGTTAATCGCGCGATTAAACTGATCGATCTGGAAGAGGGATCAGCCAATGAACGCACCGATCCGCAAACCGCTGCCGCCTTTCGATTATAGCCAGCCCGCTGGTGCGCCCGCCTTTCTGGGGCCAGATTCGGTCGCATGGCGCGTATATAAGAACAGGATTGCTCTGGGTGTCGGTGGGGTCGCGGCGGTGCTGCTTGAATTTGCCGATCCGCGCATCCGTTCGGGGGTGTGGGACCATTCGATCTACAGGGTCGATCCCATCGGTCGTTCCGAACGCACCGGCTATGCCGCGATGATCGGTGTTTATGGGCCACAGGCTGCGGCCCGCCGCGTGATCGAAGGGGTCAACCGCATGCACGCCAAGGTAGAGGGAGAGACTCCCGGCGGCATCTCCTATTCAGCCAAGGATCCCGAACTCCTAGATTGGGTCAGTGCTACCGCAGGCTATGGCTTCCTGACTGCTTACGACCACTTTGTTGCGCCTCTGTCCGTGGAGGATCAGGAGCGCTTCTATCGAGAAGGAACTGCCGTTGCCGAACTTTACGGCGTGCAGAACAAGGTGAACAGCCGTGCCGATTTCTTCGCGATGATGGAAAAGCTGGCCCCTCGTTTCGAACCGCATCCGATCAACAAGGAGTTTCTCGACATCATCCAGTCGGGTAAGGCCGCGCCGCAAATCCCGCGTTTCCTGCACCGCGCTTTGGCGCGCGCTGCCGTTTCGATACTGCCGCCGTTGGTGCGCGAGCGGTTGGAACTGGGTCGTGAATATGATCTCACTTTTGCCGACCGCATCGCCATCAAGCTGGTAGCGCGCGCAGCGGAGAGCAAGCATGATCCTGAATCCCCGCCTGCTATGGCTTGTGTGCGTTTGGGGTTGCCAAGCAACTTTCTTTATTTGCGCTCCGCCGAGCAGCAGCGGTTACTGCGGGCCACTGCGTTGGCCGCCGCTTAGTCCGGTCTACAGACAGCGATCCGTTTCGTTCTTTGGTCGATCAGGATTTTGTGGTGCTGTAGTACACGGGCACCGACCAGAAGTTCGGGGAAGCGGTCAGAAACGCGGACATTGATGTTGGTAAATTCGGCGCCGCCGAAACGGAATGGGCCGGGCACCAGCGCGGTCTGTGTTTCGAGGCTGGTATTGGTCAACGTCGCATCTCCGGCGGCTTGCAACGGTCCACCGCCGATTTTGTCGAAAAGTGATTTTGGCATTATAAATTCAACATTGGCACCCGTATCCATTTGTCCTTCGGTTTCGACATTGCCGATAGACACAGGGATGCGAAATGGACGTTCATAGGTGACGACCTGCGGGTCGCCAGATGGCAATTCCAGTGAGCGGCTGAAAGACAAAGTGCGGTTCGGATAATCGATAATCAGCACGCCATCGGCGAAAAAGTCACGCCCGATGATGCCCGATATCGCGGCCTCGGCAGAGAGGCGACTGCTATAGTCGCGGGTGATGACCTCCAGATTGTCGCGCCGAAACCGGCCAATTTCGAGTGAATCAAATCGTGTCATATCCACGCTGGCAGTTGCGACACCGTCGCTCGAAAGGCCGCCATTAGTGACGGGTAGCGCGAGGGCTTTTGTCAGGCTGGCATCTGAGCGACCCAACCCGCTGGCTCCGGTATCGATTGCAAATGCGAAAGGCCCTTTGTCGTTGACCATGACATCGACGTAGATGCGCCCATCGACGACGCGAAAGGGCACTTTGAATTCAGCGTCGACAACGGCATCGGCGCGACAGACATCGGTATCTTTGACGGTGGAATGCGCGCAAGCAGTGGTCGCAGCGAACAGACTGGTCACCAGCAACAGGACTTTCGACAAGGACTTGGACAAAATAGGGTTCTCCGTATTATCGTATTAATACGGTGAGGGAGCTGAACGTTTCTGTCAATTCCTCGAGGAAACTAGTTCATGTCGGGAAATCCGGAAAAACTGTGCGTTGCAGTTGATCGGGGTCGATACCATAATGTGAAGAAAGAGCCGCGATGACCATCGACTCGAACCGCAAAGTTGGATTCAGGTCACGGCCTTCATAAAGCTGGCTGGCAGCCAACCCAGGCCAGTCGGCGATGATCTTACCGCCTATGGAAAGCCCGCCGCCAAACAGCATAGCGGCAGAAGCGGTGCCATGATCGGTGCCGCGAGTGCCGTTGACATGCACCGTACGCCCGAATTCGGTTGCAACCAGCACCAGCGTCTTGTCCCATATAGGCCCCAATTCGGTGCGTAAGGTTTCGATCATTTCATCAATCCCTTTTAGCGCGGTTCCCAGCCGTCCTTCCTGATTGATGTGCGTATCCCAACCCCCGGTTTCGATCATTGCGATGCGCGCGCCCTCGGCTCCCGCCATAAGGCTGGCGACTAATTTGCCTGCGGCAACGCCCCCTCTACCTGCTGATGGGTCGACACCGCCCGCCATGGCTTCGGTCTGCGCGGCGCTCGCCCATAAAGGTGCCAATTGGGCGTCTTCGGCGTACAGCATCTCTACGCGCTCCATCAACGCGGCATCTGCGTCGGGAAGGCGGGAGGGAGCGTAGCTACTGACGCTGACAGGGCCGCGCAAGGCTGGCGGGATGGCAGTAGCCAAGGCCAAAGCTTTGCTCTCGGTTTTTGGAAGCAGGCTGAGCAGCCGGTTCATCCAGCCATCGTCGCGACCATAGGGCCGGGTGCCAGCGGTCTCGAGCAGATTCTGGCCGTCGAAATGCGATCGCTCACGATAGCCCGAGGCGATGGCGTGATAAAAGGCCGCCTGTTTTCGCCGAAACAGAGTTGCGCTTGCTGTCATCTGCGGATGCAGGGTGAATAGGTCGTCCAGTTTCGAACCACTCAACGCATTGGCGGCAAGGTCACCCCGCGCCGAGGCGAATGCCGGGTCGCCCACCGGAGCCAATATTCCAAGCCCGTCTGCGGCTCCGCGCTGGATGATAAATATGAAGCGCCGGTCGGTATCCGCTGTGGCAAAAGCGAGGCGCGGGGTGAGCGCCAGTGAGGTTCCGGCAAGCCCGGAAAGGATCAGTCTGCGACGGTCGATCATCACATTATCTCCGCAAAAATTCAGGGGACACGAGCAAAAGCGCTAGCCCCTGTTCAGGACTTTCGGCGCGGGCGATATGTTCCGCGGTGCTTGCAGACAGCATTTCCGGAAGAATAGCAGATGCAAGAGTGCGTGCATCGACCCTATTGGCTGCTAGTTTGGCAAAACGCCCCGCCGTTTCCACCCTTCGCATCAGGCCCGCAGGTCCGGCCCAGTCAGCGGCAATATCGCCATAGCCCTTGGGCGATCCGGGTTTCCACACCGGTTGCCCCATCTGGTTGAACAATGCGACCGCAGCCTGCGCCTTGCCTGGAATTGCGGTTATCGAAAGCGCACGCAATGCAGATATCGTCCATTCCCATGGGCCTTTGAACTTGGCCTGCTGCGGTACCCAGCTTTCGGGAGCCTCGATAAGCGTGCGGTAAAGTGACGGAAGGTCGCCCCCAGTTTTCAGGAAATTCGCCTCCAGCTTCGCAACCAGTGAAGCGGGCGGATCGTCGGCAATAAAATGCCGCGCCAGTTTGGTGGCGATATGGCGCGCTGTGGCGGGATGTCGGGCGAGGTCTGAAATGATTGCCGACAATGCCTTGGCGCCGCCTTGCACATAGGCGCGAATGCCTATGCGCCGCGTGCCGGGTTCGTGCAGCCCGTCGACGAAAATTGCCTCGCCCGGCTTGGCATCGCTGCCAACCAACCTCTGAACGCGCGCTCGACCGAGCCCGCCAACCGTCAACCCGGTCATCGCACGAGCGAATTCGGTTACATCGGCCTGACTATAGGCGTTGCGATCGCCCAGCGTGTGTAACTCCAATATTTCGCGTGCCAGATTTTCGTTCAAACCAATCTCGCGGTTGCTCCGAGCTCCAACCCGTTTGGCGAGCGGACTGTTGGGCCCAATTGACTGGGCTTGGTCGAGATAGAGCAACATCGCCGGATGCCAGGTCGAGGTGCGCAAAAGGTCCGCAAAATTACCAAGAATATGCGGCCGGATTGCCTCAAATTCGAAACTTCCGGCAAGCCCGACAATGGCAATCTTGTCGATCGACAGCGCGAAATGGTTCGCCCAGAAATGCACCAGCCGCTCAGCAAAGCTGTTCGGAGAAGCAAGCGCTACCCCCAGACGTGCGTCGACTGCCGCTACATATTGGTCACGCACCGCTTTGCGATAGCCATTGAGCTGCTTTTCGGCCGACTCAGCTTGGTCGCCTTGTGTTGCGGCCTTGGCCTTGCGCTCACGCCGCTCCATCCCAAGCTCGCGCACCGCCAGCACCAGTTCGCGCGATGGCGGTAGCGCGCTGATGGGGGCGGGCGCAGCCTCAAACTTCTCCAACTGGTCAAGTAGCCAATGTTTCGGATTAGAAGCAACCGGAATCCCAGGAATTGCCCCCAACCCGAAGCGGTTCAAAGCAATTGCAACATCCACAGCCATTGGGTGCTCTCCTTTGCGAAGGACGCCCCGGTAAATATGGGGCAATACCCCTTTAACGCAGCAGGCTGCTTAACCCTTCGCGCGAACCCGCCAAATGATGTTGCCGACATCGTCGCTGACCAAAAGTGCTCCGGTCTTGTCGACTGCAACCATGGATGGGCGCCCTTGCGCCTTTTCGGCCTTGTCGAGAAAGCCTGTCAGCACATTGACCGGCATACCGCTCGGCTGTCCATTTTTGAATGGCACGAATATGACATCATAACCGGCCTTTGGCTTGCGGTTCCAGGAACCGTGGCGTGCGATGAACGCGCCACTGGCGAAGCGTTCGCCCAATTTTGCCTTGTCGGCAAATGCCAGTCCCAAGGGGGCAGTGTGTGCGCCAAGAGCGTAGTCCGGCCGACGCTCATATTCGCGCTTCTCGGGCTTGCCTGGCTGGACACGGTGGTCGGTATAGCCACCCCAATAATGGTGCGGCCAGCCATAATCGGCACCGAATTCTACGACCGTCAGATAATCGGGGACAAGGTCCGACCCAAGCATGTCACGTTCATTGACCACGGTCCACAAAACGCCTGAACTGTCCCAAGCCAGACCGACAGGATTGCGCAAGCCCGAGCTGTATGCACCGCTTTTACCCGTGACCAGATCGAGTTCGATTACTCGCGCACGCCCGGCTTCCTTGTCGAGGCCATTTTCGGCGATATTGCTGTTCGATCCGACTGCGATATACAGCTTCTTCCCATCGGCACTTGCAACAAGGTTGCGCGTCCAATGGTTGTTGGGTGCCCTAGCATTGAGCGCTAGGATCTTGTTCCCCTTTGTCGTGATTTGGGTATCGCCGTCCTTATAGGGAAAGGCCAGCACGGCATCGGTGTTGGCGACATAAAGGATGTCACCCACCAGAACCATGCCAAAGGGCGAGTTCAGCCCTTCGAGAAATTTGCTCCGCACTTCGGGTTTTCCGTCGCCATCGGCATCGCGCAACAGCGTGATACGGTTTGCTGACGGTACGCCAGCGCCAGCCTTGGTGAACAGCCACTCGGCGATCCAGCCTTCTATGCCTTCCATTCGCCCGGGAGGGGCATTGGTTTCAGCCACCAACACATCGCCATTGGGCAACACATACATGTTACGCGGATGTTCGAGATCCTCGGCAAAGCGTTCGACAACCAAGCCGTCAGCCACTGTCGGGGCTTCGCCTGCTTTCCAGCGGTCGACTTCCGCAATGCTGACCGTCGGTATGCGCTGTTCGCGCGGTTCAGTGATTTCAGGCTTTGGTCCCGTCAGTTTCTCGATTGAAACCCGCGCTTCGTCTGGCCGGGACATATACCATAGACCGCCGCCAACGAGTAAGAGGACGAATGCCGTAAAGCCGAGTATATGTTTCCACATTATTGATTCTCCTAGGCTTTGCGGCGATCCATCAGCCAGACTGCAATCGCGATTGCGCTGCCGATGGCAAATCCGGACATCATTCCGATGGAGGCCTCGTTAAAATAGACGCCAGCAATGACGCCAATCAAAAGGCCAAGAAAAATGAAAATGCCGCCTGCCATGCGCGGTTTGTCTTCGCGGGGCAGCGGCTTTGGTTCGGGGCTGTTCATCCAACCCTAATGCCATCGACTGGGGCTGGGTAGCAAGCAGGATATACGCGCTCACTCCTCGAGAGAAAACTACCTAACAATCGGGTAACCAAAGGCCGTCAGCCTTCTTCCATGCCTACACATTAAAAGGGCTCGGGCAGGCGAGCCTCACCCCGGTTCGCTTGCGTTCAAACACCTAAAAAGGTCGCACGCTCCGCTATGTATTTTCCGCTTTATGTACAACCGCGCGATGTCAATGAAGCAGAGGCGCTTATCGCCCGCTTCGGTCGGGAGGCCGGGCTCGAAGCGGCAGAGAGGGCGGAGGCAAGCCGCAACGTCGGCAATCATTTGCACTATTGTCGCTGGCGCCAGATTGAACGGCTGGTGGTGCTGCTGAGTATCGAGACCACACTCGGCACAGTGCATTGACGCTATGGCCATCTTGCTTCGGCAAGGTGGCCATCAGCGCTCTTCCCTTTCAGAAACAAACTGCCTAACAGAGCGGCCATGTGGCAGCTTCTGCAATTCCCCCTTTGTCCATTCTCTCGCAAGGTTCGCCTGCTTATGGGCGAAAAAGGCATTGCCTACAGCCTCGTCCGTGAAAATCCGTGGGAATATCGCGACGAATTTCTGCATATGAACCCGGCTGCGCGAACGCCCGTATTGGTGGATAGCGCGCGCAACCTGACGTTATCGGATTCGGTTGCGATCACCGAATTTCTTGAGGAAACCAGCGATACAGCACCAATGATAAGTGGTTCGGCAACCTATCGTGCCGAAATCCGTCGTCTCGTCGCCTGGTTCGACCAGCAGTTTTACGGCGATGTCACAGCACCGTTGCTGCACGAACGTATGAAGAAGCGGCTCGTGCACCGCCAACCGCCCGACAGTACGGTCTTGCGGGAGGCGATGCGGCTGGCCAACGGCCATCTCGACTATATCGACTATCTGATTGATCACCGCGCGTGGATGGCGGGCAGTACGATGAGCATGGCAGATCTCGCGGCGGCGGCGCAACTTTCGGTGGCCGACTATCTCGGTGGCATCGATTGGAGTGGTCATGAACAGACCAAGGCCTGGTATTCGATGTTCAAATCACGTCCAAGCTTCCGCCCATTGCTGTCAGAGCGGATGGAGGCAATCGCGCCCCCATCCTATTATGAGCAGGTCGATTTTTAGGTCGTCGCCTTGCCGCTCAAAACCCCGCTACCCATCAGCGGAATAAGCAGCATCACAAGCAACAGCGTATTCGAAACCGCGTTCATCCAGAATCCGGTTGCAACCGAAATCCATGAATCGACAACGTACCAAACGAAGCTCGCGAACAGGATGAAGCGCCATTTCGGCCCGGCGTGGTTGGACGGAAGTGCATGCAATGCCTTGAATGTCGCGAAATAGCTTAACCCCCATCCCATCGTTACAGCGCCCATCAATCCGATCGCAAAGCGGTGATGGGCATCGGGTTGTGCCGGAATCGGCATTCCGAAAAGTTCGAATACCATGCGCGTCAGCCCGTCGGTTACAGCAAAGGCCCCACCCGCTAGGGCAAGTCCGAAAATTGTGACACCTGCTGCCCAAATAGTCAGCCAATTCTGCCAGAACCTGTTCATGCTACGTCCTTTCACATTCGATTTCCCATGTAGCATGCGCTACATTAATGTAGCGGTCGCTACAAGACCTTTTTGTACCTAAGGCGAAGATGTGACAAACCCGAGCAAATCAGAAGTCCGGCGACTGGCGCTGGTTGATAAGCTGGCGGACCATGTGCTGGAGCATGGCCTGATCACCGCCAGCTTGCGCCCTTTGGCCAAGGCTGCAGGGACGAGCGACCGGATGCTGCTTTATTATTTTCCCGACAAGGCGGAAATTATAGCAGCAACGTTGCAATGTATCGCAGCGCGGATGGTGGCCGCAATGTCGGAGCATATGTCGCCCGAGCCGCTGTCGCTCGATGCACTTACGCAACGCCTGTCGGCGTTTCTGTTCGAAGATCGTTTCTGGCCCTATATGTGTGTTTGGCTCGAACTGGCTAGCCGTGCGGGAAGAGGGGATCCGCTCTACACAAAGATTGCCGCTGCAATAGGTCAAGGTTTTCTGGAATGGGGGGCAGCACAACTGGCAGCGCCAGATGCCGAAACGCGCGCCCGCAATGCGGCGAAATTGCTGGTGCGGATCGAGGGGCTGGTTTTGGTGCGTGCGATTGGTTTGCGCGCGGTTGTCGAGCAGAGTCTCAGCTAACCAGCTGTCTCGGATTTGGTCTTGCGATACCAGAAAAGGGCGGCTGCAATCCCGGCAAGTAATAGCGACTGAAGACCAAGGATCGGGAACAGCAATCCCGCCATCACCAGCAGCCAAAATATCCAACCCGTTTTCCCATTCTTGGATGGATCTTCGCGTCCGCGCACTATGTTGATGAAGCCTGCCACACCGAAGGCAACCGCCACCGGCAAATAGAGTGCGGTCAGTATGAACATCCAAAAGCTAACACCCATGGTGTACAGCGTTTCGCCATAGTCCTGGCCGGCAATGATGCACTTATGTGCCGAGCCTTCATCGAGTTGGCAGCCAGCAGCTTGTGCGATTCCAGCGGCAGCAAAAGTCAAAAGTACCGGAGCAATCGCCATCAGCAGCGCAAGGCCGGCACTCAGGAAGAGCGATGTGGATAGCTTCACGTGACAGCCCCAACACAAGTCATGAAGGCAATCTATAGGAATTCCGCGGCAAAGCTACGCCGCTGCGGACCTAGTACATCGCAGTCCGGTTATGGCTCGTGTTTGCTGGCTTTCACGGGCTTCACCATTCCTGGGCTGACAAACCCCATGCCTTCGGGAACGAGTGCGGCTTGTTTTAGCTTGGTTTCCATCGCGCGGTATTCCTCCTCCATTTCAGGGGAGACCGTCGCACGGCTCGCGTTCAGGGCCTGACTGAAATGGCTCATGCGCACTTCACTGGCGTTGCTGCCATCCTCGCGCAAGGCGAAGAGACCTGCGCGACGGACAAGGTCTTCCAGATCTGCACCGGTGTAGCGGTCGGTACGCTCTGCGATTTCATCGAGATCAACATCTTTGCCGAGCGGCATTTTCGATGTGTGGATACCCAAGATCCGCCGCCGTCCGCCATTGTCGGGCACGGTGACGTAAACCAGCTCGTCAAATCGCCCCGGCCGCAATAGGGCAGCGTCCATCAATGTGGGGCGATTGGTTGCGCCGATGACGACGACCGACTGCAGTTCTTCGAGCCCGTCCATTTCGGCCAGCAATGTGTTGACCACGCGTTCGGTCGCCTGGGGTTCACCCATGCCCTTGCCGCGTGCTGGCGCAAGACTGTCGATTTCGTCGATGAAGATAATCGTGGGTGCCACCTGCCGCGCACGGGCGAAAAGGCGGGCAATCTGCTGCTCGCTCTCGCCATACCATTTGCTCAGCAGGTCGGATGATTTGGTGGCGATGAAATTGGCCTCGCTTTCGCGCGCAACCGCCTTTGCAAGCAAGGTCTTGCCCGTTCCAGGTGGGCCATACAGCAAAAAACCCTTCGCAGGGCGTATGCCCAGTCGTCGAAACGCATCGGGGTTCTTGAGTGGAAGTTCGATGCCTTCTTTCAACTTGGCCTGGGCTTCGTCGAGCCCGCCAACATCGTCCCAGCGCACATCGGGGGCCTGCACCATGACTTCGCGCATCGCCGAAGGCTGCACCCGTTTCAGGGCTTCCAGAAAATCGTCGCGCGTCACCTTCAGATTTTCGAGCACTTCGGGCGGGATTGTTTGGCTGGCCAAATCGAGCTTCGGCATGATGCGGCGCACCGCCTCAATTGCCGCCTCGCGTGTGAGCGCCGACAAGTCGGCACCAACAAAACCATAAGTAGTGCGCGCAAGTTCTTTCAAATCGACACGCGTACTCAGTGGCATACCGCGTGTGTGGATCGCCAGAATTTCGCGCCGCCCGCTTTCGTCGGGCACACCGACAATGATTTCGCGATCGAACCGGCCGGGGCGCCGCAACGCTTCGTCAATCGCCTCTGGGCGGTTAGTGGCTGCAATCACGACCAGGTTGGTCCGCGGCTCCAGCCCGTCCATCAGCGTCAGCAATTGCGCGACCAGACGCTTTTCGGCTTCGCCATGCACCTTGTCACGCGAAGGCGCGATGGAATCAATTTCGTCGATGAAAAGAATCGAGGGCGCGGCCTTGGTCGCTGCCGCGAATATCTCCCGCAGCTTCTTTTCGGACTCACCATAAGCAGAACCCATGATTTCGGGTCCGTTGACGACGAAGAATTCTGCTTCGCTCTCATTCGCCACAGCGCGCGCCAGGCGGGTTTTCCCTGTTCCCGGTGGTCCGTGCAGCAGAACGCCGCGTGGCGGGTCAACACCCAGACGAGTGAACAATTCTGGGTAACGCAAAGGGAGTTCGACCATCTCACGCAACTGGCGAATTGTATCTGACATACCGCCAATATCGTCGTAGGTTACATCGGCACGGCGTGCTTCGCCGGCTTCCGTAAACTCCGCGCGCATTTCTACTTCGGTGTCAGCGTCGATATGCACGATCCCTTTGGGTGTCGTCGAAACAACGTTCAGGCGAATTTCTGCCAGCGCAAATGCAGGCGCAGCCAGCATCTGGCGCAACTGCGGCGGCATGTCATCGGGGGCAACACGCTGCTGACCGTGCGTCGCGACGACATCACCTGCGACAAATACCCGACCGACAAAGTTCCGTTTCAAGGCCTCTCCCGATCCCTCCAACCGGATTTCTTTTTGGGCAGGGGCAAATATCACACGTTTTGCGGCGACCGAATCGGCCTTGCGGACTTCGACCTGTTCGCCTGCGCCGACGCCAGCATTGGCACGCTGCAGTCCATCAAGGCGAACCAGCTCGAGTCCTTCGTCTTCAGGATAAGGGTCGACTGCGCGGGCCGCTGTTGTCCGTTTGCCAACAATTTCGATCACATCGCCTTGCTGCAATCCATGGAGTGCCATGAACTCGCGGGAGAGGCGAGCAAGCCCGCGGCCCGAGTCCTCAGGTCGCGCATTGGCCACCTGCAGTTTTGCGGATTTCTGTTTTGTCATCCATCCCTACCTTTGCACCAAGCCCATCATTTTCAAGATAGGCTGGTGGAAAGGCGGGGGCAATGCTTGGCTTTTTGAGCCCGGAAGGCGTAAAAAAAGGCCGACGCGAACGCCGGCCTGAAAAAGTCTTTAGGAGAGGATGCCTGTTAGGCATGTTCTTTTTCACTCGAATCCCATTTTTGTGCAAGTGCGAAGAATAAAAAAGTGGTTGCAGTTTTTGCAATCCGAATTAGCTTTCAATTCAACCAAAATAGGCGCGATTCACGAAACCCACCCGTTTTCTGAAAAATATTGCGTCGCACAAAGTAGAGAGTCCTCCCCATGCGTCGTTTGCCACCCTTGCGGTCGCTGGAAGCCTTTGTCCGAATTGCCAAGCTGGGTTCGGCCAAAGCAGCTGCCAGTGAATTGTCACTTTCGCCGCCGGCTCTCAGCAGGCGGGTCAAGGCGCTTGAAGATTTTATGGGCAAACCGTTGTTCGACCGCAAAGCGCAAGCGATGGTCTTGAATGCAGATGGGCAAGCGTTGCTCATTGCGATCGAGCCCGCGCTTGACGCCATGGCGGATGCCGTGGACGAATTGGCGGGGCAGGGGGGCGAATACCGCTTGCGACTCGGTGTTCTTCCTCTGTTCGGATCGCAGCGGCTGATCCCGAAACTGCCGGAACTACGCAAACTGTTCCCCAAACTGCATATTGACGTTGATACCTCGGCTCATGCTGAAAATCTGTTGGGTGATGTGGTCGATGCTGCGATTATCATCGCCGATCAAGTCGATCCGCGACTGTATGCGGTGCGTTTGGATCGCAATAATGTGTATGCGATCGCCTCCGAAACGGCGGCGCGCGAACAATCTTTGAAAAAGCCTGCCGATCTCAAAAATCAGACTGTGTTGGTACACAGCGATATGCCGCTGATTTTCGATGCATGGCGCGTGGCAGTCGGCGAGCCCAAATTGAAGCCAGCTGCTATCGATCATATAGATAGCGGCCCGCTGATGCTGGAGGCGGCAGCCAATGGTTTGGGTGTTGCGATCATGCACGGCAGCCATTTTTCGGATGCCAAGGATCCCCGGCTGGTGCGGCTCTTCGATTTGGAGGTCGAAAGCCCATACAGCTATTGGTTTGTTTGCCGCCCCCGTGCGCTAAAACAGCGCGCGGTGCGTATTTTCCACGATTGGCTGTTAAAATCCGGGGTCTGACGAAAAAGCCGAGAAGCAGGGGGGTGTGTTCCCCTGCCCTCGGCAGGATGTTGGCATAGGGAGAACCTTGCCAACCGGGTCGCAACTCCCGATTGGCATGTACTTCGGATTGAATCGCGTGACGCGCGTCACGCGCCGTAAATTATCTGAATTCTGGGGTGGCCTTGTAGCCCAGACTTAGCGCCAGACGGCTGTTGCATGCGTCAGGCTGTTCCGTTCATGCGCGTTGGCATGCTCGACCATCCAGCGCACGCGTTCCAGTTCGCGTATTGCGAGCGGTTCGGGAAATTTTATTCCGCACCGATTTCCGCGAACCCATGCCACGATTCCCATGGCCTCGATCCGCTCGACGCGGATCAAAACAGTTGCGCCGACGCGAGGAGGGCCGGCAAGAGACAGGCGGCATCCCGTCCGCGAGATATTTTCCAACCTGCAGCGTTCGGATCGTTCAGGCAACACCAAACCGGCGTCGATTTCCGTCGCCAGCCGCGCCATCTTGCGGGCTCCCAACTTGCCGAAAGATTTGGGCCGCTTCATTGGGGGGAAGTAACATGGCATCGGTGAAGAATTGGTTAGGTTGCCTGCAGACCAACGCATCAACTGTAAAGCGATGACGTATTGGTGCAAATTGGAATGACGAAAAATATCAACGCAAAATAAATGGGCGCTGGTATCGCTACCAGCGCCCACTGCGCCTGATTTTGGAAGTCCTTGGCCTCAAGGGCCATTCTTTCCGCTCTCTGGCGTCCGGCTCGCTGGCGGCCCCGAAGGGTCGCCAGTTTGCCTGACTGCTTTCGGTATCCTGCCCGGCGTTGGCTTTTGGCGGTGAGGCCTCGGCCCGCACATGACGTTCGTTGTCCGGCAGCAACCTCTGCTTTCCTGCTTCTTCCGCTTGCGCATCTGAAACGCTCTGGCGAGGTATCTGGCAGTTCTCTCGTTCCGCTCTGCTTCTCGTTTCCGTTCCGCTTCGCTTTCCGGCTTTCCTGCCTGACAAGCTCAAGCTCTCATTGAAGGCCGAGTCGGGCAACGGGAATCTTGCGACTTATCCACAGGCGGAGGGGTTTGCGGTGGACAAAATGGCGAACAATCATCGTTGTTTCCAGCGGCTGAAACAAAAGGATTCAGGCCGGCAATTATCGCACAAACGAATACGGCCTCCACGCGGTGCATGAAGGCCGTTCGTATCGACGGGCGGGCGGGGGAGAGGAGGAGGAGAGTGCCCGGCCCATCAATGTCTCGAAAGTTTCGCTTTCGTTGAGAGCCATTTGGCGATTGGCGGTTCATTGTGCAATTGCGAAAAGAAAAAGGCCAGTTGCACGAAATGCAACTGACCTTTTACAGCGTCCGGCTGGGGCAGCGCGTCAGGCAGCCATCGCCTGCCAGGTCGCCATAACCAACGCAAAACCGCGGGCATCGCCGGTTGTGGTGCCTTCCATTCGGTTCATCACATAGGAAAAGGTTGACCGCGTATCCATGTCGATAATTGCAATTGAGCCGCCGTAGCCGCCCCAATAGCAGCTATTGGGATTGGGCAATGGCACCATGCCACCCGGCAGGCCAAATCCCATGCCAAAGCGGACGGGGATGCCGAGGACCAGATCGGTTCCTTCGACTTGGAATTCTAGCGCGCGGCGGCATCCAGCCTCTGACAGGAAGCGTTTGCCTTTCGCAACGCCGCCATTGGCGAGGATCGCATGGATCTCGGCGACTGAGCGCGCATTGCCTGTGCCGCCGGCTGCTGGGATCTCTGCCCCGCGCCATTCGCGCTTAGCTGTTTCGCCAACGTCAATGCCGGGATTGGTCGCCATATTCTTTTGCAGTTCGGATGCGGCTTGCGCGGCAACAGCCACTGGCGGGGGTTGCAGCGTGGCAACGCGGCTATCCTCTGATTCGGGAAGGCCGATATGGAAATCGGCACCTAATGGTTCGGCTATTTCCTCGCGGAAAACGGTACCGATGGTCTTGCCCGTCGCGCGCCGCACGACTTCGCCGACCAGATAGCCCTGGGTCAGCGCATGATAGCCCGGTGCGGTTCCGGGTGCCCAAAACGGTGCTTGCTGTGCGAGCAAATCAACGCATTTGGACCAATCGTAGAGGTCCTCCCGCTGCAGCGGTTCCTTCCAGCCGGATAGCCCGGCGGAATGGCTCAGCAGTTGCGCAATGGTGACGTCTTCCTTGCCCTCAGCTGCAAATTCTGGCCAGAATTTTGCTACCCGGTCGTGGAGGTCGAAAACACCACGGTCGGCAAGCAGCAGCGCGGTGAGCGCGGCCATCGTCTTGGTCGTCGAATAAACATTGACGATGGTATCGCGATCCCAATTGCTGGTCTTATCCGGGTTGGCATGCCCACCCCAGATATCGACCACAGTATTACCGTCGCGGGTTACGCAAAAGGAAGCCCCGATATCGGCACCACTTGCGAGGCTGGCCTCCATCACGGACTTCACGCCCGCAAATTTGCCCTCCGCAACGCCGTGGACGCTCACGCGTCGATGCTCGGTGAACCGATATTGGCGTGGGCCACGCCGCCATCGACGGTGATGGTGTCGCCGACAACATAATTGCCGGCATCCGACGCTAGGTAGATAGCGGCCGCGGCCATATCTTCGGCAACGCCGATACGCTTGTTCGGGATATTGCTGGCAACCGCATCGCCATGGTCGCGTGCGGCGCGGTTCATGTCCGATGCAAAGGCGCCGGGTGCGATTGCGGTTACGTTGATCTGGTCCTGAACAAGCCGCGCGGCCATGCGCTTGGTCAGATAGAGTATCGCCGACTTCGACGCGTGATAGCTATAGGTTTCCCATGGGTTCAGACGGATACCGTCGATCGAACCGATGTTGATCACCTTTGCCGGATGCGCCTTGGACGCGGCGGCCTTGAGCGACGGATACAATGCCTGAGTCAGGAAGAAGGGGCCCTTGACGTTCAGGTCCATCACCTTGTCCCACCCTGCTTCCGGAAAGTCTTCAAACGGCGCACCCCATGCTGCGCCTGCGTTGTTGACGAGGATATCGAGCTTCGACTCGCGTTCGGCGAACGCAGCGGCGAGCGCTTTGCAGCCCTCCAATGTCGACACATCCATCGGCAGCGGGATGCAATTGGGGCCCAATTCGGCTGCGGTCGCTTCACAGGCATCGGCCTTGCGCGAGCTGATATAAACCTTGGCACCCGCAGCGATGAAGCCTTCCGCCATATGGCGACCCAGATTTTTCGAACCGCCCGTGACAAGGGCCACGCGGCCTTCAAGGCTGAAGAGTTTTTGCAAGTCCATGATGATCTCCTTGTAATCCCCCTCCCGTTTACGGGAGGGGTTAGGGGAGGGGGCGAGCGCAGCGAGCCGTGTGAGGCTTCGGGCCCTCCCCCAGCCCCTCCCGCAAGCGGGAGGGGAGTTTAGTATCCGTTCAATTTGGCCACGCGGTCTGCATGGAAATAGATGTCGCCCATATACTCTGCCAAAGCGCGGTCGCGCTTCATATAGAGGCCGATATCATATTCGTCGGTCATGCCGATACCGCCATGCATTTGCACGCCCTCGCGGACGGACAGGCTGCAGGCGAGGCCAGCCTTGGCCTTGGCAACCGAAGCGTAAAGCTCCGCACGCGGATCTACCTCGTCGAGGAAGTTCTGCGCCTTGAGCACTGCCGAACGCGCCATTTCCATTTCGCCATAAAGATGCGCCGCGCGATGTTGCAGCGCCTGAAACTCACCGATGACGCGGCCAAACTGCTTGCGCTGTTTGAGATAGTCAAAGGTCAGGTCCATCGCGCCGGTGCCAACGCCAACCATTTCGGCGGCGGAACCGGTGCGTCCGGCGTTGAGCATTTTGGACAGCACAGCCCAACCGCCATCGACATCGCCAATCACGGCGTCGGCGGTTACTTCGACACCGTCAAATGCCACGCGTGCAGACATTGCGGAATCGACCGTGCGTGCTGCGTCCAGCGACAGGCCAGCTGCGTCTTTTTCAACGGCAAACAGCGTCAGACCATCGGTCTCGCCAACGGCACCGCCGGTGCGCGCGGCGACGATCAGCATGTCGGCAGAGCTTCCCTGCACGACAAACTGCTTTGCACCGCTCAGTTTGAAGCCATTGCCGCTGCGTTCGGCCTTGAGCGCGATTTTTTCCGGATGGTGCTTCTTGCCTTCCTCGATCGCGATGCCGATCACGGTTTCGCCTGCAAGGATGCCGGGGAACCAACGGTCGCGCATCGCTTTGTCGGCAGCTTTCAATGCTTCAACCGCAACCACCGACGTCGAAAGGAAGGGCGAGGGCGACAGATTACGTCCGATTTCCTCAAGCACGATACCGGCTTCGACATGGCCCATGCCAAGCCCGCCATCGGCTTCGGGGATCAGGATGCCGGTAAAGCCCATTTCGGAAAATTGCTTCCACAGATCGTGGCTGAAGCCATCCTTGCAATCCATGTCCCGATATTTGCGCAAATGCGCGACAGGGGCTTCGGTCTTCATAAAGTCGCGTGCACTGTCGCGCAGCATCGACTGGTCTTCGTTATAGGTCATGGCCATTGGTCAGGCTCCCGGCATGTCGAGAATGCGTTTTGCTACGACATTGAGCATGACTTCGCTCGTGCCGCCTTCGATCGAATTGGCCTTGGTGCGGAGCCAGTCGCGGGCGCGCTTGCCGCCATTCGATCGTTCGCTTTCCCATTCCAGATAGTCTGAACCACCCGCAGCCATCACCAGTTCGTGGCGCTTCTTGTTCAGTTCCGTCCCGATATATTTCATCAGATTCGAATAGGCCGGATGCGCGGTGCCCGTTTTCCATTCGTCCATGAAACGTTCGCTGTGCGCGCGGAAGGCAAGGCTTTCGACGTCGAACATCGCAAGCTGTGCGCGCAGGATGGGTTCATCGCCCAGCGCATCCTTGAAGCCGCCGCCAAGCGAGGCTGTGCCGCCATCGCCGCCCATGCCCGAAATCATTTCGCGTTCATGGCCGAGCAGATATTTGGCGACATCCCAACCGCGGTTGAGCTCGCCGACAATCTGATGCTTTGGCACGACAACATTGTCGAAGAAAGTTTCGCAGAAGGGCGAGTTGCCGGAGATCAGCTTGATCGGCTTGGTCGTCACGCCCGGGGTGGTCATATCGAACAACAGGAAGCTGATGCCCTGATATTTGTTTTCCTTGTTGGTGCGAACAAGGCAGAAGATCCAGTCGGCCTTGTCGGCATAGCTCGTCCATATTTTCTGGCCGTTGACGACCCAATGGTCGCCCTTGTCTTCGCCAAAGGTTTGCAGCGAAACGAGATCCGAACCTGAGCCGGGTTCTGAATAGCCCTGGCACCAGCGGATTTCTCCGCGCGCGATCTGCGGCAGGTAATGGCGCTTCTGCTCTTCAGTGCCGAATTTTAGCAATGCGGGGCCAAGCATCCAGATGCCAAAGCTGTTGAGCGGGCTGCGCGCCCCTGCGCGCGCCATTTCCTGCCGGAAAATCTTGGTTTCGGCGGGCGAAAGGCCTGCGCCGCCATAATCCTTTGGCCAATCGGGCACTGTAAGCCCCGCTGCAGCGCATCGCTCCATCCATTGTTTCTGTGCTTCGGATTGGAAAACGAAATTTCGTCCGCCCCAACAGACATCATCATCGCCACGTTGCGGGGTTTTCATTTCGGGCGGGCAATTTGCCTCTATCCACGCCCTGATTTCCGTCCGGAATGCTTCCAGCTCGCTCATCGGGATTCTCCTAAAAAGTGCCGAATCACTATGTCTCTTTGTGCGCTTTACGCAAGCGTCAACTTGTGAGGCGCGCATTCCGTAACGGCAATTTTGCGCCCGTTGACCGCGCCTTTTTAAGCAGACAGGATAGCGGCGAGAGAGTCGGGATGAGGAGAGGAATATGAGATTCGCTGGGAAGACGGCTGTCGTCACCGGGGCTGCATCGGGCATTGGCAAGGCCACCTGCCTTCGGCTGGCTGAAGAAGGTGCGACCGTAATCGCCGCAGATATCGATGAAGAGGGCGGCAGCGAGCTCGCAGCAACCTCCAACGGAAAGATATTCTTCAAGCGGACCGATGTCTGTGACGTAGCAGGCATAAAGGCGCTCATGGATTTTGCCGCCGAAAAGACTGGCGGCATCGACATCGTGCTCAACAATGCCGGTGCTGCGGGCGATCGCGCGCCGATTGACGAAATCGAACCCGAAGGCTGGGACCGGACGATGGACCTGTTGTTGCGCTCGGTCGCAATGGGGATTCGTTATGCCGTGCCGCATATGAAAGGCCGCAAAGGCGCGTCGATTGTCAACACCGCCAGCATTGCTGCGCTGGGCGCGGGATATTCGCCGTCGGCCTATGCCGTGGCAAAAGTGGGCGTGCTGCACCTTTCGAAAATGGCGGCAGCCGAGCTCGCCAAATTTGACATCCGGGTGAACGCGATCTGCCCCGGCTTTATCAAGACCAACATTTTTGCGGCTGCACTTGATGTGCCCGTGGAGCAACGTGATGCTGCCAATGCCGTAATCCATGAAGTTGCCAATATGGCGCAGCCAGTAAAAGGCGGGGGCAATCCTGAAGATATCGCGTCGATGGTGGCGTATCTCGCCAGCGATGAGGCGCGATTCATCACGGGCACACATATGGTGGTTGATGGTGGCATCACTATCGGCCCGCGCCACAGCTGGGATGAAAATGCCCCTGCGATGTTCGACTCGGTTCAGAACTTCGTTGGCGCGGCCCAGGAATGACCATCACCTCGGACGGGCGCGTTCCAACGCGGATCAAGTTCTTTCACGGTTTGGGCAGCTTGGCCTATGGCGTGAAGGAGAACGGCTTTTCGACCTTCCTGTTGCTGTTTTACAATCAGGTCATCGGGATGGATGCCCGGCTGGTTGGTGCAGCATTGGCTATCGCCATGATCGTCGATGCCTTTGCAGATCCAATCATCGGCCATATGAGCGATCGCACCTACACCCGTTGGGGCAGGCGTTTGCCGTGGCTCTATCTCGCCGCAGTCCCACTGGCAGCATCATGGATGCTGCTCTGGCATCCACCGGGATTGGAAGGGTGGCAGGCCTTTGGTTACCTCGTCGTCACGGCCATTTTCGTTCGAACGCTGGTATCGGCGTGCGAAGTGCCTTCCGTTGCGATCCTGCCTGAACTGACGCAGGATTATGACGAGCGAACCGGCCTGATGCGGCTGCGTTACCTGTTCGCATGGGCTGGCGGACTGCTAATGCTGTTTCTGGCTTATGGCGTTTTCCTCGTTTCGGACAAGGAAGGCGAGGTTGGGCAGTTACTTGCAGAAGGCTATTGGATGTACGGCATCACTGGTGCCTGCCTGATGGCGTTCACAGTTCTGCTCTCCGCAATCGGGCAGCACAAACGTCTTGCCCATTTGCCCGCGACACAGCCTGACCGCACGACGGTGCGAGAGGCAATGCGCGAAATCTGGCACTCGGTTTCACACCCGACCTATCTGGTGCTGATTTCAGCCGTCGCCTTTGCCGCCGTCAGCACGCAGGTCACCTACGTGCTTTCCAACTATCTCTACATCTTCGTTTGGCGTTTCCCCGAACGCTGGTTTCAGGCCTATCCCTGGCTGCTGTTCGGCAGCGTGATCATGGCATTCTTCCTTGTGGCCTTTTTTAACAAGAAATGGGGCAAGAAGGATTCGGCGTTCCGCTTCATCTTCATCAATGCGGGGTTCTGGATCACGCCGTTCCTGCTGTTTCTCGGAGGGTTCTGGCCCGAAACGGGCAGCAATCTCTCCACTGCAATGGTGTTTGCATTCTTCTTCATCGCCAATTGTTCCGGCGTGATCATCCAGATTTCGGTCGCTTCGATGATCGCCGATGTCGTTGAGGTGACGGAGGAGCAAACGGGCCGCCGTTCCGAAGGGCTGCTTTATGCCGGCAATCTGTTCGTGCAGAAATGTGCGACCGGTGCGGGCATATTGATCGGCGGTTTCATCATCTCGATGGCAGGCCTGCCGGAGAAGGCCAATCCGGCCAATGTGCCTGCGCCGGTCATCGACAGCCTTGTGATTGCCTATATCAGCACGATCGTTGTGCTGGGGCTGGGCACCATCTGGCGCATCCGTAAATTCCCGATCACCCGTGCCGATCATGAGGAACGTGTGCGACGGCTCGCCGAAGGCGAAAAAACAGTTGAAGCAGGGGCCAGATAGGCCCAAGGAAATCAAGTTAACCGGACGATTAAAAAGAGGACGACTCGCATGGACTTTACCTTCACCGAACGCGAAACCTATTGGCGCGACCGTATCAAGAACCATATCGACACCTACCTCCGTCCGCGTGTTGCAGACTATAAGAAAGAAGATGCAACCGGCGAGCGCTGGAAGGTGCTTCAAGTCGTCGAAGAGGAAAAGGCGCGCGCCAAGGCTGCAGGCCTTTGGAACCTGTTCATGCCGCCGCAGGGTGCCAACCCGCACCTTGATACATCGGTCGAATTCGATGGCCCGCAATTGACCAACGTCGAATATGCGTTGTGCGCTGAGGAAATGGGCCGCGTCGGCTTCGCTTCCGAAGTGTTCAACTGCTCGGCACCCGATACCGGCAATATGGAAGTCTTCCACCGCTATGGCACCGCCGAGCAGAAGAAGAAGTGGCTGGTGCCGCTGATGAACGGCGAAATCCGTTCGGCCTTCCTGATGACCGAACCTGCCGTCGCTTCGTCCGACGCTACCAATATCGAAACCCGCATGGTGCGCGACGGCGACGAGTATGTCATCAACGGCACCAAATGGTGGTCTTCGGGTCTTGGCGATCCGCGCTGCAAGGTCGCGATCGTGATGGGCAAGACCGATACCGGCGCGCAAAAGCACCAGCAGCAGTCGCAGATCATCGTTCCGATGGACGCCCCTGGTGTGAACATTCTGCGCCACTTGCCAGTCTTCGGTTATGACGATGCGCCGCACGGCCATATGGAAGTTGAACTGAAGGACGTTCGCGTTCCTGTAGACAATGTCATCCTCGGCGAAGGGCGTGGCTTTGAAATCGCACAGGGCCGCCTCGGGCCGGGCCGCATCCACCACTGCATGCGCACCATTGGCGTTGCTGAAGAAGCGCTGGAAAAAATGTGCCGCCGCCTCACCAGCCGCGTCGCATTCGGCAAAACCATTGCAGAACACAGCGTCTGGCATGAGCGGATTGCCCGCGCACGCATCGATATCGAAATGACCCGCCTGCTCTGCCTCAAGGCTGCGCAGATGATGGATACGGTTGGCAACAAGGCGGCCGCCAACGAAATCGCGATGATCAAGGTTCAGGCACCGAATATGGCGCTCAAGATCATCGACGACGCCATACAGGCGCATGGCGGTGGCGGCGTTTCGGAAGATTTCGGTCTCGCATCGGCTTGGGCACATCAGCGTACGCTGCGTCTCGCTGACGGTCCGGATGAAGTCCACAACCGTGCGATCGCTCGCATGGAACTGGGCAAATATGGCGGCGTTCGCGGCGGTGTTGAACTGTCGAGCGGCAATCTGGCGGTGACACGCTGATTGTTTAAAGCAACCCCCTCTCCCTTGACGGGAGAGGGATAAGTAGACTTGCAAACTTGTTTGCTAGTCGGAGTTGGGAGAGGGTGGCAAGCTTTCGCTTGTGCGAGGCACAATGTCCATTTTTTGGGCTTCGCTACCCCTCTCCAAGACTTGCTAGGCAGCGAGCTGCCAAGCAATTCTATCCTCTCCCGCAAGGGGAGAGAGAGGAGAGAAAATGAAGGCTGCTGTATTAATCGAAGCGGGCAAACCGCTCGAAATCGAAACCCTGCAAATCTCGAAGCCGGGGCCGCATGAAGTTTTGATCCGCAATGCGGCCTGCGGGCTTTGCCATTCGGATTTGCACTTCATCGAAGGCACCTATCCGCATCCATTGCCGGCAGTGCCGGGCCACGAAGCGGCTGGTATCGTAGAAGCGGTTGGTTCCGAAGTGCGTACAGTGAAGGTCGGCGATGCAGTCATCACCTGCCTTTCAGCCTTCTGCGGACATTGCGAATTTTGCGTCACCGGGCGCATGTCGCTGTGCCTTGGTGCGGAAACCCGTCGCAATCCGGATCAGCCTTCGCGCCTTACGCGCCCCGATGGCTCACCGGTCAACCAGATGCTCAACCTTTCGGCTTTCGCTGAAATGATGCTCATCCACGAACATGCCTGCACCCGCATCGATCCGGAAATGCCCTTGGATCGTGCAGCGGTCATTGGCTGCGCAGTGACGACAGGTGCCGGTACGATCTTCAACGCGTGCAAGGTCACTCCGGGTGAAACCGTGGCGGTCGTCGGCTGCGGCGGTGTTGGTCTTGCAACGATCAACGCCGCAAAGATTGCCGGGGCAGGGCGCATCATTGCTGCTGATCCGATTCCGGAAAAGCGCGAACTGGCGAAAAAGCTCGGTGCGACCGACGTGGTCGATGCACTGGCAGACGATGCCGCTGCGCAAATCATCGATCTGACCAATGGCGGCGTTGACCATGCGGTTGAAGCGGTCGGTCGTCCGGCTTCGGGCGAACTGGCTGTCAAATCGCTGCGCCGTGGCGGCACGGCAACGATCCTTGGCATGATGCCGCTGACCCATTCGGTCGGCCTATCGGCGATGGATCTGCTTTCGGGCAAGAAGCTGCAAGGTGCTATCATGGGCGGCAACCGCTTCCCGGTTGATATGCCGCGCCTTGTCGATTTCTACATGCGCGGGCTGCTCGATCTCGACAGCATCATATCCGAGCGTATTCCGCTCGAACAGATCAATGACGGTTTTGAGAAGATGAAGAAGGGCGATAGCGCACGCAGTGTTATCGTATTCGCTCAATGAGCGATGCCGCTGCAATGAATGCCGAGGAAGCCTTTGTCGGCACGGTCGAGCCTGAAGGCGCCGACAAACTTGATGAAGGCCGCCTTACCGAGTGGATGCAGGCAAATGTGGAGGGCTTCAAAGGCCCTCTGCACCTGACCAAGTTCAAAGGCGGGCAATCGAACCCGACTTACAAGATCGAAGCGGAGTCGGGCAATTATGTGCTCCGGCGCAAACCATTCGGGCCGTTGCTCCCTTCGGCACATGCTGTGGACCGCGAGTATAAGGTGCAGGCGGGGATGTATAAGACCGGCTTCCCCGTCGCGCGCCAATATGGCCTATGCACCGACGACAGTGTGATCGGCAGCTGGTTCTATGTCATGGGCATGGTCGATGGCCGCACCATCTGGAACGGCGCTATGCCCGGCAGCACGCCGGAGGAACGCCGCGCGGTCTATTTCGAGATGTTCGATGTCCTCGCCAAATTGCACAACACCGATATCGAGGCTGCGGGCCTTTCCGATTTCGGCAAACCGGGCAATTATTTCGGCCGTCAGGTTGATCGCTGGACAAAGCAGTACCGCCTGTCGGAAACCGAAACCATGCCCGGCATGGAAAAGCTGATCGAGTGGCTGCCCTCGACCTTGCCTGAACAGACCCGCACCAGCGTGGTGCATGGCGATTTCCGCATCGACAATGCGATTTTTGATCGCAACAGCCCGAAATGCCTCGCCGTTCTTGATTGGGAATTGTCGACGATTGGCGATCCGCTCGCGGATTTCTCCTATGTCGCAATGGCATGGGTGACCGAAAATGGCGGCCGTTCAGGCGTGAAGGATCTGGACCGCAAGGAACTGGGCATTCCGGAACTGGAAGAAGTCGTCGAACGCTATTGCGCGGCAACTGGTCGCGACAGCATTCCCGATCTCAACTGGTACCTTGCCTATAACTTCTTCCGCCTTGCGGGGATCATGCAGGGCATCAAGAAGCGTGTGATCGATGGCACCGCGAGTTCGGCACATGCCAAGGCCATGTCGGATCGCGTCACCCCGCTCGTGGATCGGGCTTGGGAATTTGCGGTCAAGGCAGGGGCGGCTTAAATAAGCGTAGCTCCGGCGTAAGCCGGTGCCGCTTTTGTTAGGCTAAAGCGCGCTTGCGCAAATTTCCTGCAGCCCCTGCCATCGCAGGGGCGACGACATTGGAGGATGGAGAATGTCCCTTTTCGACATGAACGGGCAGGTTGCCCTGATAACCGGTTCGTCGCGCGGCATTGGCAAGGCGATTGCCGAGGAAATGGCAGAGCATGGCGCAAAGGTGGTCATTTCCAGCCGCAAGCAGGATGCCTGTGATGCAGTCGCGGCCGAAATCAATGCGAAATATGGCGATGGCACTGCAATCGCGGTCGCAGCCAACATTTCTTCGAAAGAAGATTTGCAGCATTTGGTCGATGAAACGCGTAAGGCTTTTGGCAAGATTACTGCCTTGGTCTGCAATGCGGCATCCAACCCCTATTATGGCCCCAGCGCCGGGATCAGCGATGATCAATTTCGCAAGATCATGGACAACAACATCCTGTCCAACCACTGGCTGATCCACATGGTCGCACCCGAAATGTGCGAACGCGGGCAGGGCTCGATCACCATCGTGTCGTCGGTCGGTGGTTTAAAGGCTTCGACAGTCATCGGTGCCTATTGCATTTCAAAGGCTGCCGACATGCAGATGGCACGCAACCTCGCCGATGAATTCGGGCCCAAGGGCGTGCGCGTGAACTGCATTGCACCGGGCCTCATCAAGACAGACTTTGCCCGCGCGCTTTGGGAAAATCCGGATACGTTGGAAATTTCAACCCGCCGTTCGTCGCTGCGCCGCATTGGTGAACCGTATGAAATCGCCGGGGCAGCGGTATTCCTTGCCAGCAAGGCGGGCGGCTTTACCACAGGACAAACGATCGTCATCGACGGCGGCAATACAATTTCAGGAGGATGAGCATGGGCGCACTCGCAGGCAAAGTTGCAATCATAACAGGCGCGGGTTCGGGCATCGGCCGTGCATCTGCCAAACGGTTCGCTGCGGAAGGCGCGAAGCTCGTCATCGGTGACAAGACCGAAGCGGTTTTTGAAACCGCAAAGATGGTTGAGGAAGCTGGCGGCACCGTCACCGCGCTGCAGATTGATGCCGGCGTCGAAGCCGATGTTGCGAAGCTCGTGGAGACTGCGCAGGCCAATTATGGCGGCGTCGATGTCGCCTTCGCCAATGCCGGTATCATCGGTGATATGGGAGGAATCTTCGAAATCGATCCTGCCACCATGGCCGAAACCTTCCGCGTCAACGTCATCGGTCCGGCACTGATGGTGAAGCATGCGGGCAAGGCGATGGTCGATCAGGGACGTGGCGGCGCCATTGTGCTGACCGCCAGCGTCGCAGGCCTCAATTCGGGCGCTGGCCCGCTGACATATTCGGCATCGAAGGCAGGCGTTATCAACCTTGCCAAGACGGCGGCGCAGCAACTGACGACATCGGGCGTGCGCGTGAATGCAATCTGCCCAGGTCTCACCGAAACCGGCATGACCAAGCCGACCTTTGACTATGCACGTTCAAAGGATGTGATGCACAAGGTGGGGCAGTTGAACCCGCTGAAGCGTGCGGCTCAACCCGAAGAGCTGGCCAATGTCGCATTGTTCCTCGCCTCTGATCAGGCAAGCTATGTCAACGGGCAGGCGATTGCGGTTGACGGTGGTTTGACGAGCTCGCATCCGGTTACGCGGCAACTTCTCGGACAGACGGCACACTGACATGAGCGAAGACAGCACAGCACAAGAACTCGGCTTCCTGCCCGATCGGCTTGCCCGCATCGGCGCGCATATTCAGGCCAAATATCTGGACAGTGGCAAGCTGCCCTTTGGCGCGCTGCTTATCGGGCGTGGTGACGAAGTCGCGCATACATGGGCGTCGGGCGTCGACCATGATGCCATTTTCCGCATCGCCAGCATGACCAAGCCGATCACCTCGATCGCTTTCATGCAACTGGTTGAGCAGGGCAAGGTCGCGTTGAGCGAGCCTGTTGCCAAATATATTCCGGAATTTGCCGATCTGGGCGTGTTCATGGCTGGCGGCGGGAATGTGCCCTTCACAAGCCGTCCGCCGACGACAAGGCTGAACATCATTGATGTGCTGCGCCACACCACCGGCTTCACTTACAGCTTTCAGGAACGCACGCCGGTCGACGCCGCCTATCGTAAGACTGAGCTTGAGCACTGGATGAAGAATGACAGCCAGAGCTTCATCAACCACCTCTCGCAGATCCCGCTCGAATTCGATCCCGGAACTTGCTGGAATTACTCGGTTTCGACCGACGTGCTGGGCGTATTGGTAGAGCGCATTTCGGGCCAGTCGCTGGGCGATTATTTCCGCGAGCATATTTTCGAACCGCTCGGCATGAAGGATACCGGCTTCAAGGTTGCAGCCGACCAAGCACACCGCATTCCGCCCTGTTACGCCTTCCATCCCAAGGACAAGATGGTGCAGACAGACAAGGCCGGTGCCGACAGCTTGTGGGCGCAGGGATGGAAATTTGAATCGGGTGGCGGCGGCCTTGCCTCGACCGTCCACGACTATCACCGTTTCTGCCGCATGTTGCTCAATGGCGGCGCGCTGGATGGCGTCCAGATCGTCAGCCCGAAGACATTGGAGTTGATGACTGCCAACCATCTTCCGGGCGGCGGCGATTTGACCCAGCATTCGAAATCGCTGTTCAGCGAGGCCGAAAATGCCGGTATCGGTTTCGGGCTTGGCTTCGCCTGCAATATCGATCCTGCAGCCACGATGCTCGCGGGATCAAAGGGCGAATTTTACTGGGGCGGCATGTATTCGACCGCCTTCCTTGTCGATCCGGTCGAGGATCTGATCATGGTTTTCATGACCCAACTCGCGCCCTCATCGACTTATCCGATCCGGCGTGAAATTCGCACGATGATGTATGCGGCTTTGGCCGCTTAGAATTTCCCTCCCCAACGGCTTGCGTTGGGGAGGTGGCATCGCGAAGCGATGACGGAGGGGAATTGCACCGTCGCTGTCCCCTCCACCATTTGACGCTTCGCGCCAAACGGTCCCCCTCCCCATCGCAAGTCGATGGGGAGGACATTGAAAGGAAGTAAAATGCAATCCGTAACCACCTCGCAGGACGGTGAAATCCTCGTCCTTTCCGTCAACAACCCGCCGGTCAACGCGCTTAGCTGGCATGTGCGCCAGGGCATTTCCGACGGTATCGAACAGGGCCTGAAAGACGACAGCGTCAAGGCGATTGTCATCCGCTGTGAAGGGCAGACCTTCATCGCTGGCGCTGACATCACCGAATTTGGTAAGCCGCCGCAAGGCCCGGATTTCAATGCCGTGCTCAACACCATCGAAACCGCGACCAAGCCGGTGATCGCGGCAATCCACGGCACTGCGCTGGGCGGCGGCCTCGAAACAACTCTCGTTTGCCACTATCGCATTGCAGTTCCCTCGGCGAAACTCGGTGTGCCCGAAGTAAAGCTCGGCCTGTTGCCCGGCGCTGGCGGCACACAACGCCTGCCGCGCCTTGTCGGCATAGAACAGGCGGCAGTGATGACTTCGCTCGGTGAACCGATCTCTGCGCAGAAGGCGCTCGATACCGGCTTGATCGACAAGCTGGCCGGTGAAGACAGCTTAGCTGCCGATGCTGTTGCGTTTGCCCGTGAATGCGTTGCGAAGGGCCCCCGCCACACCCGCGACCTGCCGGTCAAGGGTGACACGGCGATCATCGCCAAGCTTGAGGCTGAAAATGCGCGCAAGTGGAAAGGCTTTGATGCGCCTTATGCCAACCTGCGCTGCGTTGCGGCTGCGGCAGAAAATCCTAACATCGAAGATGGCCTGAAATTCGAACGCGCCGAATTTATGAAACTGATGACCGGCAGCCAGTCCGCGGCGCAGCGGCACATGTTCTTTGCCGAACGTCAGGCAGCCAAGATCGACGGCCTGCCCAAGGACACCCAGCTGCGCGAAATCAAAAAGGTCGGTGTGATTGGTGCGGGCACCATGGGTGGCGGCATCACGATGAACTTCCTGCAAAAGGGAATCCCGGTCACCATCGTCGAAATGGTGCAGGAAAATCTCGACCGCGGCGTCGGAGTGATCCGCAAGAATTACGAAGCTTCGGCTGCCAAGGGCCGCTTCACAGCCGATCAGGTCGAGGGGATGATGGGCCTGCTCACGCCTTCGCTGAGCCTTGAAGACCTTGCCGATTGTGACCTCGTTATCGAGGCGGTGTATGAAAGCATGGACGTCAAGAAAGACGTGTTCGGCAAGCTCGATAAGATCTGCAAGCCGGGTGCGATCCTCGCATCGAACACCAGCTATCTGGACGTGAACGAAATTGCGACGTCGACCTCGCGCCCGCAGGATGTGCTCGGCATGCACTTCTTCTCGCCCGCCAATGTGATGAAGCTGCTCGAGGTTGTACGCGGCGACAAGACCGCGGACGATGTGCTCGCAACCGCGATGGCTATCGGCAAGAAAATCGGCAAGATTGCGGTGGTCGCAGGTGTTTGCCATGGCTTCATCGGCAACCGCATGCTCAGCCAGCGCCAGATTCCGGCGAATGCGCTGTTGATGGAGGGCGCATCACCCGAACAGATCGACAATGTGTTTACCGATTTCGGTTTCCCGATGGGTCCGTTCCAGATGGCCGACCTTGCCGGCATGGATATTGGCTGGCACCGCGATACCTCGCTCGAGCCGACCAATGTACGCGAAGCCATGTGCCTTGCCGGTCGCTTCGGACAGAAGAATGGCAAAGGCTTTTACGACTATGACGAAAAGCGCAACCGCACGCCGAGCCCAGAGGCACTTGCCATCATCGAAGATTTCCGCAGCCGTTCGAACATGCAAAAGCGTGAAATCACCGATCAGGAAATCATCGAACGCTGCCTCTATCCGATGGTCAACGAAGGCTATCTGATCCTTGAAGAAGGCAAGGCACAGCGCGCGTCCGATATCGATGTCGTCTGGATCTACGGCTATGGCTGGCCAGTCTATCGCGGTGGCCCGATGTTCTGGGGCGACCTGGAAGGTGCCAAGAAGATCGTCGAATCGCTTGAGCGCCAAGGCGTGAAAGTTGCTGAATCGCTGAAGGCCAAAGCCGCCTGATTTTGCACCGTCGCCGGTGAGTTGAAGCTCTCCGGCGACGGGCCGAAAATGAACAACGGTTCATCTCGCGACTCCTGCGGGTCGCCGACTAAATATTGTGGTGAGACCCCGACGCGGCCATCAGGCTGACACAAAATAAAGGTTCGAGGTCGCTTTTCCATGTTCCGCAAGAAATTTGTCGCCACTCTTGGCGCGCTTGCCCTTCTCATACCTGCTCAGGCGATGGCGCTGCAGTGCGCTCCCTTTGCACGTGATGTTTCGGGTATCGAGATTTTCGGCAATGCGGGCACCTGGTGGGGTCAGGCCGCTGGCAAATATGCGCGCGGCAATCAACCCAAGGTCGGCGCAGTGATGGCGTTCAAGCCGACCGGTTCGATGCCAATCGGTCATGTCGGCATGGTCAGCAAGATCATCTCTGACCGCGAAGTTCTGATTGATCACGCCAACTGGTCGGTGATCAATGGTCGCCGTGGCCAGATTGAACGCGGCGCGCGCGTAGTTGACGTGTCGGCTGCGGGCGATTGGAGTTCGGTGCGCGTCTGGTATGCACCTGTCAAAGGCCTCGGCACCTCCAGCTATCCGCTTTATGGTTTCATTTACAAGGACGGCGCAGGCAACGAAGCCTGATCAATGCGCCAGTGGCTTGGGTGCATCGTCGAGCGCCTTGCGCCCCCAGACGATCAGATACAACAGTGCTGCACCGATCAGCAGGAAGGTCGCTGGTTCCCACCAGTTGAACAGTGCAACGCCAATAGCGGGTGTCACGATATAGGCTGACCCGCTCAGCGACGCGATCTTGCCAGCAACATCGCCCTGTTCGAATCGACGAACCGCCAGCGAGGCGCCTGTTGTGAAGCCAGGGCGAAACAGTCCAAAACCCAGCGAGGCTAGGGCAAAGCCCAAAGTGATGCCGTAAAAATCGAAGCTCACCCCGACAAGCGTGATGCCGAGCAGTGCGAGAAATGCGCCCCATAGCACAGACGCGCGCGAACCTATCTGCAGGATGGGAATCAGCCCCCATTGCGCGAGCAAGGTGGCCATCGCGCCGACGAACATCACCGAGCCGGTCGCTTCGACGGTTTCCTTGGGCAAGTCGTGCAGACCCAACCGGTCACGGATAAGGAAGCCGACGACACCGAGCATGATGGCCTGTGCGTGCCCCCCGATCAGGCCCGCCACCAGCCAGCTCGCAAAACGTTCGTCGCGCCAGGGCAGCCGCACTTCCTCGCGCGGCAGGGCGTTATCCTCCTCGACGCCTTCCTCGACTTCGGGTTGGTTCACTGAGGCGGCGGAGGGGTAGGATGTCACGATGCCGCGCGCGGCAAAGCGCGGGGTGTCATTGGGCAAGCGTAGCTTGAGCGCGATGAGCACGAGCACGCCAAAGCTGGCGAACACCACCAGCGGCCCGGCCAGCCCGAACGGCTCGAAAATCAGGAAATGGGCGAGGGCAGGGCCGATGACGGTGCCGAGGCCAAAGGACGAAGCGAGCAGTGACAGCGCTTTGGCGCGCTCCTCGCGCTCTGTCCGCGCGGCGATATAGGCTTGCACGGCGGGTGGCGCTGCGGAGCCGAAACCGCCATAAAGGCTGCGGAATATGGCGAAGATGATGAAGGTTGCGGCGGGAGCGATAAAGCCTTCAAGGCCAAGCCAAAGCACCAGACCGCACAAGCCCATCGATGCCGCAAAGCCGATGACGCCGACGGTCATCAACGCCTTGCGCCCGCGCTTGTCCGAAAGCCGGGCCCATTTGGGCGCGGTGAGTACCCAGAGCAAAGCCGACCAGCTGAAGGCTAGACTGACCCAGACGTCGGCAATGTCGAGCTTGCTCGCAATAGCGGGCAGGGCGGATTGCATTGCGGTATTGCCCGCTGCAGCTACCAGCATCACCAGGAACAGGATCGTTACCCGATCGGCTGGGATGGCCGGGCTTTTGGGCATTATGGCTTCACCCAATCATAGCTGCGCGTGATCGAAGCTACGTGCAGGTCGTACCAGCTATACCAGCGGTCACGCCCTGCATCGCGGATCGCCGCATGTTCGGTGTTGTCGCGCCATGCTTTGGCAGCGTCCTCATCTGCCCAATAGCTGACGGTAATACCGATGCGATCATCGCCGCGCGCTGAATTGATACCAAGATATCCGGGCTGCCTACTGGCAAGCTCGACCATCGCGTCGGCGGCAACTGCATAGCCCGCATCATCCGCCAATGTCCGTTCGGTGATGAAGATGACCGCAGCGGTCGAAGGCGGGTAGGTTGGCATGCTCCATCCATAGGATTGACTTTACGTGTCCGGCAACCCCGCCTGTTCGTTTTGTCGACTTTTTTGCTTAACCGGCTTGCATCGTGCGCCCGCATTTGCGAGTGCAGATGACCACTGTATTACAGCCCTAAGGCGGATTGATGAACGACGGTTCGGTAGCACTCACTTCGAAGATCGAACGCATCAAGACATCGGTGCAACGGTTTTTCGGCCCTTGGGGCGTATTCTTCAAAGGCTTTCTCAAGCATCCGGTGATGGTCGGCTCGATCATCCCTTCGTCGCGCTGGACGGTGCAGAAAATGCTAGCGCCAGTGAAGTGGGACGAATGCAAGCTGTTCGTCGAATATGGCCCGGGTGTAGGGACTTTCTGCCAGCCAGTGCTTGATCGGATGCGTCCGGATGCGACACTGCTGGTGATCGACACCAACCCCGATTTCATCGAATTCCTGCGCAAGCATTTCCGCGACAGCCGCTTCATCGCGGTTCACGGATCGGCTGCAGATGTGAATGATATCATCCGCGGCTTCGGCTTCGAACATGCCGACTATGTATTGTCGGGTCTGCCCTTTTCGACGCTGCCCGGTGACCTTGGACCAAAGATTGCCGAGGAAACCGGCAAGGCCATCCGCCCCGGCGGTGCATTTCTCGTCTATCAGTTCCGCGCCCGTGCGCGTGATTTCATGGAACCGCATTTCAAGCGCATCGACAATGGCTATGAATTCTGGAACGTCCTGCCCTGTTACTTGTTCTGGGGCTGGAAAGGCTAAGCCTTCGTTCCCGGCAGCCGCTTTTGCAGCATTTGAGTGATGCGCAGCGAAATGCGCCGCCCGATATTATAGTCGACGCTATTGACCAGCAGATAGGCCAGCGACCAGCGGAGCCGATTGAACCATGACAGCCGGTTGCGGTGAAATTCCGGGGTCTGCACTTCGCTTTTGAGTGCCAACTGACTGGCCAGTCCGCGCAAATAGTCTGCCACCCCGGCATCGTCGATCCGCAGCATCAGTTCCTTGTTGATGAACAGGCTGCGGATATCGAGATTGGCCGAGCCGATATAACTGGCATTGTCGATCACCAGCAGCTTGGTGTGGAGCAATTGCGGCTGATATTCGCAAATCTGCACATCCCGCTTCAGCAGATAGCCATAGAGGATACGCGCAGCACCGATGGTCGCGCCATTGTCGGTCCTTCCTGCCAGCACCAGCCGTACGTCGCCGCCCTTGCGGGCTGCCGACGCCAGCCGCCGCAGGATTGTCTGGGTGGGTGAGAAATAGGCAGCAACGACATCTATCGTTCGGGCATTTTGCAGGTCACGTTTGAGCGCCAGCGCCCAAGGTGAGATGCGATTGGTGGGGCCGCCAACCAGCCATTGCAAAGGCCCGTCCCCTGGCTGCCAGGTGCGGATCAGGCGCCGCAAAGCCAGCAGCCGTACGCCGCCATCCGCCGACAATTGGATCAGTTCGGAAATATAGCTCGATATTCGCGTGACTTCCGGCCCCGATATGGTCAGGCCCAGATCTTCCCAGCTATCGTCTCCGCGTCGTCCGAAATATTGGTCGGTGATGTTGAAGCCGCCGATCAGGGCATGTTCATTGTCAATGACCAGCAATTTCTGGTGGTTGCGGATCAAATAGGAAAGCCGCCAGCGCGAGCTGAAAAAATGATAGCTGCCGCCTGCCTCGGCTATCGGCAGGAAGAAGGATGCCGGGACTTTTGACGAACCGAAGCTGTCGATCAGCACCTCGACATTCACGCCACGCAGCGCTGCCTCGGCCAGTGCGTCGCGCACTTCGGTTCCGCTGGTATCATTATGGAACATATACATGCTCAGCGTCAGGCTATGTGTCGCCGATCCGATCAATAGCAGCAGGCTTTGCAGGCGCTCTTCTGGATCGTGCAGGATATGCAGAATATTTCCGGCGATTTCGAACCGCTTTCCCGGTAAATCCAATGCGGTTTTCGATGCCTCCATGTAAAGCAGATAAGAGGTCGCATCGCGACACGCAACCGGCGCGAGTGCGCGCTTTCCGTTGACAAGTCGGGCCTCAACCCCTAACTGCGCTCGACTTTCCAAACATTCAAAGTGATTCAGGAGCCGACATGGCGCGCGTTACCGTTGAAGATTGCATCGATAAGGTTCCCAACCGTTTCGATCTCGTTTTGCTCGCTGCAGAGCGCGCACGCGAGATTTCAGGTGGTGCGGAGCTGACCATTGATCGTGATCGCGACAAAAACCCTGTTGTTGCCCTGCGCGAAATCGCTGACGAATCCATCCGTCCGGAGCATCTGAAAGAAGGTCTGACGCAGTCGCTTCAGAAGGTTCAGGTCGATGAGGACGAAGAAGTCGATGACATCGGCTCGCTCGCCAAGTCGGCAGAAGCGCTTCGCCTGACCGCTGCCGCGCCTGCCCGCAGCGCTGGCGTGGCCCGCGACTACGACCGTTAATCGGCAGGCGGGGGTTCTTCCCCGCCGCCCAACACCCGCAACTTTATTTGCCCGCTTTCGAGCAATGGCGCAGCTATCGCTGCTATCCGCCCCTGCCGTTCGGTCACCAGTGCACGGTTGAAAAAGGTGTTGGCGATAACATCGGCGATCTGCAGCCCGGCCAGCCTGTGACTATGTTCCAACTGGGTCGTACCACAAGGTCCGACCAGCTTGGCAATATCAGCGCGGATTGCCGCCAAGGTTTCGGGGCCGTACCGTCCATCATCGATTATCACGCTATCGCAGCCCGGAATTTCGGGAAGCATTGCACCGACCACATCTTCGAGCAGTGCTGCATAGACATCAATGTCATGATCGCCGCGGTCTACATTCTTTTCCGGCACCAGTGCAGATATTGCGATGCCGATCGAAATCTTTGCTTCGCTGTCTTTGACGAGTTCGAAAAGCAGCGCGCGTTCTGCGAAATCGATGCGGCTTCCCTTCACCTCGCCATGATATCCGGTGACGGTGCGGAAACGAGCGATCAATGCCTCAGCCCGGTCCTCCTCGATGTCAACGCCGGCAAGCGTCATCACTCCGCGTCCGACACCACCAGATTCATCACAATATATAGGCATGAAGCAATGCTAGCGCGCGTTCATGTGCACGGATAGCGCTTCTTCATCACATCGAACATCGCTGTCGTTATGGTCGTCGTTGGTCGGACAGCGGCCGGATAGGTGCGCAAATGGGCGAGAAGCTGATCTGAATTTAGCGACGCCTTTTTCGGCGGGCAGCTGTGAGGAGTACGCCCGGCCTTTTTGTCGGCCGCGATCGTATCGCGATAAGTTTTACCCGCCGCATTCGCTTCGCCATAAAGAAGCTTGATATCGGGAGAGCCAAGCGCGCCCAGTCCTTTGGCCTTCAGTGCGTCCGCTTTGGTAAGGAATGTTGCAACATTCATGTCGCCCGGAGCAGCAATGGCAGGGGCCGCAAGTCCCGCCAGCACAAAACATGCAAACGCACCGATATTCCGCATATATCAATCTCCAGTCAGTTACCCGCTGGACGGTAAACTCGCCATTTTGAATGGCAAGTGAATCAGCGTACTAAACCACTTCGTTACGCGCCTTGCGGGCTGGTTCCACCGACGCTTGTACGCTTGCCACGACCCGCCTTTGGAATGGCGGTGCCTACGGTCGGGATATCTTTCGGTTGCACGGTCTTGCTGCCATCGCGTTCGAATTTTCCGGTCTCAAGCAACTGCTTGATTTCGTCGCCCGACAGCGTTTCGAACTCGAGCAAAGCTTCGGCGAGAAGGTTCAACTGCTTGCGATGCTTTTTCAACAGCGCGGTTGCCTTGGTGTAACCGCCTTCGACCAGTTTGCGGATTTCGGCGTCGATCTTCTTCGCTGTTTCGTCCGACATGGCTGCGCGCTGGCTGTAACCATAGCCCAGATAGCCATCCTGCTTTTCTTCATATTGCAGAGGACCCAAATCGTCCGACATACCCCATTGGGTCACCATGTCGCGTGCAAGTCCGGTAGCATATTGTATGTCACCCGACGCACCGCTGCTGACCTTGTCATAACCGAAGACCAGTTCCTCGGCGACGCGGCCACCCATGCTGACCGCCAGGTTGGCGTGCATCTTGTCACGGTGATAGCTGTAATTGTCGCGCTCCGGCAGGCGCATCACCATGCCTAGCGCACGACCACGCGGGATGATGGTGGCTTTGTGGATCGGATCCGAGGCCGGTTCGTGGATCGCGACGATGGCATGGCCAGCTTCATGATAAGCCGTCATGCGCTTTTCGTCTTCGGTCATGACCATCGACCGGCGTTCGGTGCCCATCATCACCTTGTCTTTGGCATCTTCAAACTCTTTCATGGCGACAAGGCGCTTGCCGCGACGTGCTGCGAGCAACGCGGCTTCATTGACGAGGTTGGCCAGATCTGCACCCGAGAAGCCCGGCGTTCCGCGTGCAATCACGCGCGCGTCAACATCGGGAGCTAAAGGCACCTTCTTCATATGGACGCCCAGTATCTTCACGCGGCCATCGATATCAGGGCGCGGAACTACAACCTGGCGATCGAAACGGCCCGGGCGCAGCAGTGCCGGATCGAGAACGTCGGGGCGGTTGGTCGCGGCGATGATGATGATGCCTTCATTGGCTTCAAAACCGTCCATTTCGACCAGCAACTGGTTCAGCGTCTGCTCGCGCTCGTCATTTTGATTGCCAAGTCCTGCGCCACGGCTGCGGCCTACGGCGTCGATTTCGTCGATGAAGACGATGCAGGGGGCGTTTTTCTTCGCCTGATCGAACATGTCGCGCACGCGGCTTGCGCCGACGCCGACGAACATTTCTACAAAGTCTGAACCGGAAATGGTGAAGAAGGGCACACCCGCTTCGCCCGCAATAGCGCGAGCGAGCAATGTCTTGCCCGTACCCGGTGAACCAACGAGCAAAGCGCCCTTGGGGATTTTGCCGCCAAGGCGGCTGAACTTGTGCGGATCTTTCAAGAACTCGACTATTTCCTGAAGCTCCTCACGCGCTTCATCGATACCGGCAACGTCGTCAAACGTCACACGGCCATGCTTTTCGGTCAGCATCTTGGCCTTGGATTTGCCAAAGCCCATCGCTCCGCCTGCGCCGCCGCCTTTCTGCATCTGGCGCAGCACGAAGAAAGCGATGCCGAGGATGAGGAGGAAGGGTAGTGCCTGATAGAGCAGGATTAGCCACAGGCTCGGTTGCTCTTCGGGTTTGCCCTGAACATCGACGCCTTTTTCATCGAGCAGCTTGTAGAGATCGGCATCGCCCGGGATCGGGACCGTCGCGACCTGTTCACCACTGGTCAGCGTGCCGGTAATCTTGTCTGGTCCGATGGACACAGATTTGACTTCGCCAGCCTCAATCTTGTCGCGGAAACTGGAATAGGTCATGCCGGTCGCGGCGTCGCTGCCCGACCCACTGAAGATTGAAACCACCAGCAACAAGGCGACCATTATACCGGTCCAGATCATCAGATTTCTGGCCAGGGGATTGCCTTTGGGTTCCTGTTCGTCGTTCATGGCGTGTTTGGTCCTATTCGGTCAGTCTTGCCAATGTAGGTCACAAAAGGTGAATGGCAATATAAGCCTTTCGCCCAGATGCGCGAAAAATCCGATTTCTCTAACGATTTTCGCCGCGCAAGGGTGCGGGTTCGATGAGCCAAAGCGTACCGCCAGTGCACTGAAGGTTGCCGATGCTTAGCTTCCCACCCGCTGAAAGTGTTTCGAGTGCGCGGTCTATTGTCTCTCCGCGCGGCGCAATGTGCGCATCTTGACTTTGTAGGGCACGGATAAGCAAGCGTCGTACCAGCTCGGGCGGAAGGCCCGCCGGATCAAGCGTAGTGCCGCGATTTTCGGACACTGCAATCCGCTCCCGCTCCAGTCTGGCCGCCATCCATTCGAGGGCCTCATGCGCCTCGTGAACCGCGCGTACGGTGCGCGAAACGCGTGCGGCATTTAGAAGTGGCGGGGCAGATTTCAGCCAGTTGCGTATCTGCACCCGATCGAAATCCACATTGGCGTTGCTCGGATCCTCGCGCGGGCTGACGCCCTGCTCTTGGCAGACGGCAACCAGTTGCGCCTTGGTGAAGCCCAACAAGGGACGGATGATGCGTCCGTTGCTTTCGCGAATTGCCGAAAGCCCCGCGATACCGCTGCCCCGCGCGATCCGCATCAGCAATGTTTCCAGCTGGTCGTCGGCATGGTGCGCGGTCGCAATCCAGCGCAGCCCCTGCTTGTCGGCCCAGTCGTTGAGCAACCGGTAACGTACCTCGCGAGCGGCGGACTGAATGTTGCCGGTAATAGGCGCTTCCGGTGTCAATACTGCGTGCGGAATTGCGCGCTCGGTGCAGAGTTGCGCCACATATGCGGCCTCGTCTGCGGCGTCGGGGCGCAGCCTATGGTCGACTGTCGCGACATGGATTGCGTTTGGAAAGGCCTGATGTGCAAGCAGCATCAAAGCCAGACTATCTGGCCCACCTGACACGGCAAGTCCGATTTGCGGGGCTTCCATTATGGCAGGATTTACAGCCGTCAGCCGTTGCATCGTTGCGCTGAATCCCGCTAGCATATTGGCTGACGATCCCACCATGCGGCAGGCTTTAATCCCACCGCTGCAGATTGGCTATCAGCTTATTTGCACTTGGCCTTCTTGCGCCCTTCTGCAAGCCTGGCGGCCAACCTGCCGCTGGCTTCAGCCGGATAGGCGCTGGCCAATTGGCCAAACGCCTCGCACGCTTCTGCCGCTTTGTTCAAATCGGTCAGCGCATCCCCGAGGAAATACAGGCTTTCGGGTGCCCGGTCGCCTTTCGGGTCATTCTTATAGTTGTCGTAGAAGATTTTCACCGCCGTTGCGGGCTTGCCCTCGTCCAACCAGGCGCGCCCCAGCAGGTTGCGTGCATAACTGACCCGCTTATGCTTAGGATATTTGGACACGGTTTCCTGCAATTGGACCTGTGCCTCGGGGTAAAATTTCGATTCCCACAGGCGATAGCCGTAGCTGTAACCGTCTTCGAAAGCGTCGCCTGTCGCAGGTTTCTGGATCGCCGCAACAGCAGCCGTTCGGCTGGCACTGGGTTTTGCAGGCACATTAGCAGCTTTGGTCGTAGTGGGGGTGGGTTTGGGTGCCGCTGCAACGGGCTTCGGTTCAGGCGCCAGCGCTGCTGCCGATGCAGATTTGATCTGCGCCTCCAAATCCTTAAGGCGACTGTCCAGCGAGGTCATCTTGGCGCCTTGCTGCTCGACCTGACCGGTCAGCGTTGCCAGCTGTGTTTCCAGTGCATCAACCCGTGCAATCAGGTCCGTAACCGCTGAAGCAGAGGGAGCGCCGGATGTAGCGGGTTTGGCAGGGTCGGCCTGAATGTCGGGCTCAAAAAACTTTCCTGCCCCGTCGGGAAACACCTTGCGCTGAACCGAACGCATTTCCTTTTCGAGTTTGGTAACCCGGCCTTCGACGTTGGTGTCCTGCGCATGGACTATCATAGGGGCAAGCGCGAGTGCCGCCGCTGACAGCAGATAGACAATCTTCATGCAAACTCTCCCTGTTTCATCCGCGCTTTGGCCGCGACTGTGTCGATATGGCTTTCAGGCATAACCCAGCGCGGGGGGGCGATAAAGCCTATTGGGCAGATTTGGTGGAAGTTGAAGTAAATTCCTGTGGATTCCCGCCCGATCCAAATCGGTACTGACAAGATACTGTGCTTACCGAACGGGCGTCGCCGCCTTTGTTTGAGAGCCATCGTTAGAAGTTGTTTCGGACGGTGAAGACGGTTTGCGTGCGAGCAAGGCTGCTGCGCTCACTTCCACGTCGGCAATCGATTTGTCGCCGTTGCCAAGCGGTGCAACCGGCTTGCCGCCTATCGTTACGTTCAACACCTGCGGACGGCCAGTTACGATCATTGGATTTTGCGCATCAGCGGGGACGATGTAGCGCTCTCCAGGCTGCATTTCTTTTTCGAACAGGCGCTTATTGTCCTTATCGTAAATTTTCAGCCAAACGGTTTCGGTAGCGGTTATGACGACTTCGCCTTTTGGATCGATCGCATCGTTAGTTATGGCTGCATTCTGCTTGCCGATTTGAGCTTCGGCAACCACCTTGGTTGCTTCGGTCGCGGGAGTATCGTCGGAAAGTGCGAAACTGCGCCACACGAAATATGCGGCCAGCAAGGCAACCGCCAGGGCCGCTGCAGACCAAGCCAGCCAGCGCGGCGGCACGCGCGCCGGGTCTGCGGGTTCATAAGCAGGCATTCGAGCGATTGTACCCTGATATCCGCCCTGCGCCAGTTCGTCGCGAAGGTCATTTGCCAGCTTTACGTCGTCTAGCTCCATCACCTTTGCATAGGATTTCGCAAATCCCACGGTGTAAGTCGTGCCCGGTAGCGCACTAAATTCGGAGCGTTCGATCGCATCCAGATGCCGCATCGGCACCCGGGTTCGGCTTGCCACTTCCGTCAATGAAAGACCCTGAGCTTCGCGCGCAGCCTTCAACTGCTCCCCAACCGTTTGGAAACGGAATTCGGCATTTTCCGACACACCCGGAGGTGTGCCGTCGTTAGGGCGTTCGTCGCTCAAATTGTTCTCCAATGACCCAATTGGCCACCTCTGCCGGGCGGTGGGCGAACAATGCCTATGCAATATTGAAAGTCAATGTGTAATGCGGTGCTTGCCTTTGGAAAATCAGCTAAAGTCAGCCAATTTCCACGCCTTGCTTGCTGGCCCAGTTCGCTATTTCCTGTCGGAAATTTGCGGTCGGATTGGACAGCAATTCTCCGATAAATCCTTCGACATCAGCCATATTGGTTGAACGAACCATGGCTTTCACGGCCCCGACTGCGGCGGGAGTGATCGACAGGCGGTTGATACCAATTCCCATCAAAGCCAACGCCTCAAGCGTACGTCCGCCCATTTCGCCGCAAACCGCAAGATCAACCTTATGCTCGCGGCAGGCTAGAACAACCCGGCGTATAAATCGCAAAATGGCCGGGCTGAGCCAGTCGTAGCGCTCGGCCAAACGAGGGTCGGCGCGATCCGCGGCGAACAGAAACTGGGTCAGGTCGTTGGTGCCAATCGACAGAAAATCGATTTTAGGGAGCAGCACGTCGAGCACTTCGGCGAGCGCTGGAACCTCCAGCATCGCGCCGTAGCGGATGCGAGAAGGGAGCTGCTTCTTGCGACTAGCCAAATATTCCAGCTGCGTTTCAAATACCTGCTTGGCGGCGTCAAATTCCCAGGGTTCAGAAACCATCGGGAACATGACGTTCAAATTCCGGCCGGCTGCTGCTTCCAATAACGCCCGTGCCTGAGCTTTCATCAGCCCTTCCTGATCAAGCGCCAGGCGAAGCGCGCGCCAACCAAGCGCCGGATTCTCTTCCTCCTCAGACACATGTTTCAGATATGGAAGCGCCTTGTCACCGCCGACATCAATCGTGCGGAACACCACAGGCTTGTCGCCTGCAGCTTCAAGGACTTCACGGTAAAAGCGTTGTTGACGTTCACGCTGCGGCAGAGTTGCCGAAATCAGGAATTGGAATTCGGTGCGAAAAAGACCGATGCCTTCGGCGCCCGAAAGGCCAATCGCCAGCGCATCGTCACGCAATCCCGCGTTGATCATCAACGTAACTTTTTTGCCGTCCTTGGTGACCGAGGGTTCGTCACGCAACGCGGCATAGCGGGCCTTCTTTTTCTGCCGGTCGGCAAGCTCGCTGGAAAACGCCTCTTGAACTGCAGCGGCCGGGCGGACGATAACGGTTTTTTCGTCGGCGTTAAGCAGCAGCATGTCGCCATCGAGGATGGTTTGGCGAACGCCTGCCACGCGACCGAGCACCGGAACACCCATTGCACGCGCGACAATCGTGACGTGTGCTGTCAGTGAGCCTTCTTCAAGAATGACGCCGCGTAGCCGTCGCTTGTCATATTCGAGCAATTCGGCGGGGCCAAGATTGCGGGCGACCAGGATCGAATCCTGCTTCAATCCAAGCTGCGCAGCTGTGCTCATCTGCCCTGATACAATCCGCAGCAGACGGTTGGACAGATCTTCCAGGTCGTGCATACGATCGGCAAGTAAAGGGTCGTCAATCTGCCGCATCCGCATCCGGGTACGTTGCTGCACACGCTCAATCGCGGCTTCGGCGGTCAGGCCACTGTCGATCGCCTCATTGATGCGCCGTGACCAGCCTTCATCATAGGCGAACATTTTGTAGGTCGCCAAAATTTCTTCATGCTCACCACCCGCCCCGAATTCCGCCATATTGGCCATGCGGTCGATCTGCTCACGCATCTTGTCGAAAGCTGAATAGACCCGCGCCCGCTCCGCCTCTGTATCTTCGGCGACGGTGTGTTCGATCCGGACATTGGGCTGGTGAAAAATTGCAGTGCCTGCTGCTACACCCGACACAAGCGGTAAGCCGGTTAACACGACCGTACCGGTCTGGCTGCTGCCAATGGTTCCGGCTTCGTCAATCAGGCCCGCATAAGCAATCAGCTCGGACAAGACCATGGCGGTGGTCTGCAACGCTTCAATTTCAACTTCAGCATATTTCCGTGGGTCAGCATGCTGCACCGCAAGAACGCCAACCGCACGTTCGGAGCGCACGATGGGAACGCCAGCAAAACTGTGAAAGCGTTCTTCGCCGGTTTCGGGCATGTAACGGAAAGCGGGGTGGGCCGCTGCCTCATCAAGGTTCAGTGTTTCGACATTTTCGGCAATCGTCCCCACAAGGCCTTCGCCAAAGCCAAGTCGGGTGACATGCACCGCGTCCTGATTCAGGCCCCGCGTCGCATAAAGTTCCAAAACACCGTCGCGGAGCAGATAGATCGAGCAAACTTCGCTCGACAGCGCCTCACCGATAATATTGACGACCTGATTGAGCTTTGCCTGCGCATGATTGCCCGAGGCCATTACCTCGTGCAGGCCGGTCAAAATATTGCGGGCGGCTATAGCTGCGCTTTCCATGCCACCCGGTTAGCAGATGGCATGGGCGCTTGCGATACCCCCAGCGGGTATCAACCGAAAAAATTACGTATGCATGACGTCGTCAAGCAGATGCCAATTCCTGAGCCATTGCATCCTTGAGCTGTAATTTCTGCTTCTTGAGGCGGTGGATCAAATCATCATCAGGGTGAGGCCGGGCTTCTTCGAGTTCAAGTTGGGTTTCAAGTTCCGCATGTTTCAGGCGCAGGGCCGACAGATGATTTTCGCTCACCGCTATCTCCTTCTTGCTTGCCGCGAGGAGAGTCGATCCATTTCGACTCACCAGAGCCAAGGTAGAAAAGTAAAACATGTTTTCCACAGGCTGTCTTGCGAAAAAGGGTCCACTTTGTCGTAAACCAATTTCATTCTGGCGACATGCGTCAAGCGGGGCTATCACGCTGCAAAAACAGAACCAACAATTTGGGGCGCCATGAACGACGAAGGTATCCGGCAGCAAATTGAAGTGCTGAAAATCGAGCATCGCGATCTGGATGCATCGATTCATGCGCTGCAGGAACGAGTCGTTCCCGATCAATTGCAAATTGCTCGTTTGAAGCGTCGTAAACTGGCCTTGAAAGATAGGATTATGGTGCTGGAGGACCAGTTGCTACCTGACATAATCGCTTGAAAAATAGTATTAATATAGCTTAAGGTTAACGTGTCATGATGGAACATGTGCCTGAAAGCAGTGGAAAAGTCTGAAATAGCGACTGCCAGAATCAATAATTGTCTGCCATTCTGCTTGCATGCAGGACCTGCAATATCAATTGACCCCGAAATTGATCGACAGCCTCTACACCGAAGCGATGGTGCTTGCGGATGAGGCGAGATCATATTTCGACAGTGACCGGACCCGGCAGATTAGTCCCGCCGAAGTTGCCGTAGCGTTTTCTTGCGAGTCGCTGAAGGTCACAACTAGGCTGATGCACGTCATCGCTTGGCTGCTCAATCAAAAGGCGATCCGCGCAGGCGAAATCCACCCGAGTGATACTTTGCGCGAGCTTGATGAGCTTGGCTACGCGCCCGCCACCGACGACTTGATGGTCTTTCGAATGCCAGAAGAAGCCCAGTTGTTGATTACCGCCAGCGAGGATCTTTACTACCGGGTTCAGCGTGTCAGCAGTAATGTTTACAGCTCAAGCGAAGACATACCGGCGCCCCACAGGATGATCGAAAAGCTGCGCCAAGCATTTTGAATTGCACGCCGATTACTCAAATCGGAAAGTTTTGCAATTCACAGGGCGTGACCTAGCGGGTGTGACGCCTTATATGGCGCGCATGGAAAATATGACTGCACCCAAAGCGAAGGCGTTTGAGGATAACGACCTTATCCGCGAGGCTGCTGCGCTAACCCGCGAATTCAGCGTTGCCAAGCCCGGAATCTACTGGCCCGACTTTCTTGGTTCGGCGCTGGTCGGCTATATTGGGTTGTATTTCGCGATGGCTGGATCGTCATTGCTAATCCAATTTGCAGGTGCTGCAGTCGCGATTACCTTCCTCTACCGCGCAGCTTTGTTCATCCATGAAATCACGCATATGAAGCGCGAGCATGTTCCCGGTTTTCGCTGGGTGTGGAATTTTCTGGTCGGCATCCCGATGCTGATTCCGTCCTTCACCTATGAAGACACGCACAACCAGCACCATTCAAAGATGCGTTATGGAACCGACCGCGATCCGGAATATCTGCCGCTTGCACTGATGAAACCGCATATGCTGGTGTTCTTCATGGCAGTTGCTGCCTTGGGCTCGATCGGGTTTCTGTTCCGATTTGCAGTTCTTTCGCCGCTATCGCTGATCAGTCCCTGGATCAGGCGTGAAACTGTTGCGCGTTTTTCAACCTTGTCGATCAACCCCTCCTATCGCCGCGCATTGCCCGAGGGAGAGTTTCGCCGCGACTGGATCATCATGGAAACCGGAGCAAGCCTTTGGTCTGTCGGGGTGCTGACTGCGGTTGCGCTCGGCTGGATCCCGCTGCAGGCCTTCCTGATCTATCTTACAATTGTCGCTGCAGCCTTGGTGCTGAACCAGGTCCGCACTCTGGTAGCACATTTGTGGGAAAATGATGGCGAGGTGTTGAGCGTTACCGAGCAATATCTCGATAGCGTCAACGTACCGCCGCCGGGGATTATGGGCGAGTTCTGGGCACCTGTTGGCCTGCGCTATCACGCTCTGCATCATTTGGTGCCGAGCGTACCTTACCATGCCCTGCCGGAGGTACATCGCCGCCTTGCCTCCAAATTCGGTAGTGGCAGTAACTATGACAAGGCGAATTATCCCAATCTTCGCGGATTGCTGGCACGACTAGTGGCGTCGTCCGTCGGGGGACGAAAGGCTGCTTAATCAGCCTTTTCTCTACTCAAACGCGTCATCAAGATCGCGGCCCTTTTGGCCTGTCGTTTGATGCTATCGAGATCGACCGTTTCGCCAGGAGCATGATCGCCGCGGCTATAGGTGCCAAGGCCTGCGAGACCGTCGACATCATTGGCCACAAAGCTGATATCGCCCGCTCCGCGCTTGAGCGGGTCGAGCGCAGGCATCTCGGCCAACCCCATGTCGCGATTCACGCCATTTAGTTTGTCGAGCAGTACCTTGTTTCCGACTGTCGGCTCCATCGCAGGATAGGCACCCGGATCGAAGCTGATTTTGGCGCTGGTCAACGGCGCTGATTCAGCAACAATCGCCAGCATCTTTGCCTTCACACGTGCGGTCTGTTTTTCAGATAATGTACGGAAATCACCTCGGGCTAGCGCAATACCCGGAATGATATTGGTCTTGCCCGCTGCGGTCGCGCGGATGCCGCCTGCATCAAGCACAGCCTCTTGCCCCGCAGCAATCAGGCCGACGTTGAAGGTGAGGTTCTGCTCGGGCAGTTCGGTTCTGAAACGATGTATGATACGCGCCAGCTCGAATGCAGCGCCATCACCATAGGTTTCGCTGAAGATCAGCGAGCTGTGGCCAGTCTTGCCAGTTACTTCCAGTTTCCAACTGTTTGACGACCGCCGGGCGATTGATCCCATGTCACGGCCTTCGTCACGCACCAGTCCTTCGAAATCGAGCGCGACATCCGCGCGCTTACCGGCTGCGATCAAAGGCGCTCGGGTGATCTCGATTGGATCGCCGGCATCCTCTTCGTCGCCGGTCATGTGGATTTCGATATTGGCGTCTTTCAGCGTTCCTGCAGCCTGCATCGCGCGCAAGGCCGCGACGATCACTGTCATCCCGCCTTTGTCGTCTCCGGCACCCGGGCCTTCGGCTTCATCGGTGCCACCTGACTTCTGGCGGACGAATTTCTGGAACGGGCTGTCGGTTTCGAAAACGGTATCCAGATGCGCAACGAGCAACAGGCGTTTGGTGCCCTTTTTGCCTTGCTTGGTCGCAACCAGATGCCCTGCGCGGCCTGCCGCCGACATATCGAGCCATTCCAGCCTGAAACCCAGCGGCTCCAGTTCGGCGCGCATCATATCGCCGACTTTGCGCACGCCTTCAAAATTCATTGTGCCCGAATTCTGGTTGACCAGTTTTTGGAGCAATGCAACCGAGCGCTCATATTCGGCATCGACCGTCGCGGCCATCTTCACCTCGGCCTTGCTCAATTGCGCAAATGCCGGAGTAGAAAAGGCGAGCGCCAGCCCCGCACCTGTTAAGGTGAGGGACTGGCGCACATTTTTCGTCAAGCGAAAGCTCATGCAGGCAGGCCGCTGATCGCTTTCACTTCCATGAAGTCCTTGAGGCCGAACAGGCCGGCTTCGCGACCGTTGCCCGACTGCTTGTAGCCACCGAAGGGAGCGCCGGGTGCCGGGCCCCAATTGTTGATGGCGACCATGCCCGCGCGCAGCTTTGGTGCAACCGCGGCAGCCTTGGACGGATCGCCCGAAACAACCGCGGACAGGCCATATTCGGTGTCATTGGCGATTTCGATCGCTTGATCGAGGTCGTCATAGGCCATGATCGTAGCAACCGGGCCGAACACCTCTTCCTTGGCAATACGCATGTCGGGGGTAACGCCCGAGAACACCGTTGGCTTGATGTAATAGCCGCGGTTGAGATCCGCGGGGCGATCGGTGCCGCCGGTTTCCAGGGTCGCGCCTTCATCAATTGCCGACTGGATCAGGCCCTGGATCTTCTCATATTGCGCTTTGTTGACGACAGGGCCGATATGCGCGCCTTCCTGCAGCGGGTCACCAACCTTGGTGCCTTCGAACATCGCCTTGACGAAATTGGCGGCTTCCTGCGCGCGGTCTTTCTGAACAAGGATACGGGTCGGTGCGATGCAGCTTTGGCCGCTGTTGATAAGAACACCCTGCACGGTCGGCGGCAGAACTTCTTCGAACTTCGCGTCGGGCAGCACGACGTTGGGCGACTTGCCACCCAGTTCCTGGTGGACGCGCTTCACCGTGTCGGCTGCTGCCTTGGCAACAAGGATACCCGCACGGGTCGAACCGGTGAAGCTGACCATATCGATATCCGGATGCGCCGAAATCGCAGCACCAACGGTCGGACCATCGCCCTGAACGAGGTTGAACACGCCCGGCGGGACGCCTGCTGCGTCCATCACTTCGGCAAAGATTGCCGCATTGCCGGGGCATTCTTCGGAAGGCTTCAGCACCATCGTGTTGCCCGCCGCGATGCACGGCGCAACCTTCAAGGCAATCTGATTGAGCGGCCAGTTCCAGGGTGTAATCAGGCCGACAACACCAATGGGTTCGTAGACAACGGTATTCGCGCCATGCTGTTCCGTGAACGCAAATTGCTGAAGCGCGGGCAGGGTGCCGAGGAAGCCGCCAAGGCCTGCAGGAGCCTGCGCCATGGTCGCAAAGCTGACAGGCGCGCCCATTTCAGCGGCCATCGACTTGGCGAAATCGGGGATGCGCTTCTTATATTCCTCGATGATGCGGTTCATCAGCGCGATACGCTCTTCGCGGCTGGTCTGGCTGAAGGTCTTGAATGCCTCCCGTGCAGCTGCGACGGCTGCGTCGACATCCGCTTGCGTGCCCAAGGTGATTTCGGTGCAGGGTTCTTCGGTCGAAGGGCTGATCACCTCGTGGCGCTTGCCACCGATGCTGTCGACCCATTTGCCGTTGATATAATGCTTCAGATAGCTGTCCATGTCTCTCTCCTTATGTCCCAGCGAGTCGCAAAAGCGAGGCTTCGGTTTTGATTTGGGACTTTTTGCCCGAAGGTCAACAGTGCGTTCAATTGAACGATTAAATTTCGCGTCGGGGCGTTCATGCATTTCTGCCAGAAAAGAGCTCTTATCTTCCCTAGATTCCCTCTCGTGGCGATTTTTTGGGAAGTTAAGCTGGTCGCTCCAGAGCGGGGGAGGAATTGCGCACACACCCCCCTCACAGTATTCGCACCCTCGGCTCGGGCGGTTGCTTTGGTGCTAACCCCTTTCGCACGGCTTTCCTGATTTCTGCATTGCGTTGACGCCGCTGCTCACGCTCGATCTCGCGTTTCCAGACACGATGGTCTTCCTCGGCTTCGTCTAGTGCCTTGCCCTCGGTAGCGTCGCCTTCCAGCCCGATCTGCATCCGGCGCAACTGCACCTCCCACCGTTCCAGCGTCCTGCGATGCGCGGCAAGCGCCTCATCACCGGTCCCGCGCGCCTTGAGTGCCGCCATTAACAACCGGTCATCCTGCTGGATACGAAATCCCCAGAAACGGCCCTTGCGATAAATCGGCACCATCTCGCCATGCAGCGCGCGCTGCACCGCCACCGCTTGCGCCGCATCCCCGGCACGCGCTTTGGCCGCGTCCCATGCGGCAGCAAAGCTTTCCGCCCCCGGTTTATCGCGCAACAGATAGGCTGATCGTTTTGACCGCCCCACCATCTTCGCCGCCTCTGCCGGGCATCCCGTCCGCGTCAGTTCAGCGATGAAGGCTCTCTGCGTTGCGGGGCACCAACCATTAACCCGCTCGCGCTTCGCCCGCCATGGGGAGAAGGTAGGGATGGGAACGCCTTCGGGGGTCGTTTCGGGGGCAGATTGGGGAGGGGTGTTGCGCATAACAGGGAAGAATAGAACAAAAATGGAACAAATGTCAAGATATTGCGTTCAATTCAACTATCGCTGCCTTCCCCCGAACGGGTTTGGAAAATGAACGGGAACGCAACTCCAATCCGTTCGGGCTGAGCTTGTCGAAGCCCTGTCTTGTTACCAGAGCATTGTGCAAAAAAAGGCGCCCGGATTGCTCCGGACGCCTTTCAATTTTGCAAGAACTGGAAAAATCAGCCCGAATAATACATGTCGAACTCGACCGGCGAAGGCGTGGTTTCCCAGCGGCTGACTTCGTCCCATTTGAGGTCGATATAGGCTTCGATCTGATCCTTGGTGAAGACATCGCCTTCAAGCAGGAAGCTGTGGTCGGCAGCGAGGCTGTCGAGCGCTTCACGCAAGCTGCCGCAGACTGTCGGCACCTGGGCGAGTTCTGCCGGGGGCAGGTCGTACAGGTTCTTGTCCATCGCGTCGCCGGGGTGGATCTTGTTACGGATACCGTCAAGGCCAGCCATCAGCAGTGCCGAATAGCAGAGATAGGGGTTGGCAAGCGCATCGGGGAAGCGGAATTCCACGCGCTTCGCCTTGTCACCGGTGCCGTACGGAATGCGGCACGAAGCCGAACGGTTGCGGCTCGAATAAGCGAGCAACACGGGCGCTTCAAAGCCCGGAACCAGACGCTTGTAGCTGTTGGTGGTCGGGTTGGTGAACGCGTTCAGCGCCTTGGCGTGCTTGATGACGCCGCCGATAAAGTACAGGCACATGTCCGACAGACCGGCATAGCCGTTACCAGCGAAAAGCGGCTTGCCCTTTTCCCAGATCGAAATGTGGGTGTGCATACCCGAGCCATTGTCCGACTTGATCGGCTTCGGCATGAAGGTTGCGGTTTTGCCATAGGCATGCGCAACCTGGTGCACGACATATTTGTACACCTGCATACGGTCGGCGGTTTGAACCAGCGTGCCGAAGGTCAGACCGAGTTCGTGCTGTGCTGCCGCCACTTCATGGTGGTGTTTGTCGCAAGGCAGGCCCATTTCGAGCATGGTGGTGACCATTTCTCCGCGGATATCAACCGCGCTGTCGACGGGAGCCACGGGAAAGTAGCCGCCCTTGGCGCGCGGACGGTGGGCAAGGTTGCCGGTTTCATACGAACGGCCAGTATTGGTCGGCAGCTCGATATCGTCGATGCGGAAGCCTGAGCCGTCGTAACCATCGTAGAAAGTCACATCATCGAACATGAAGAACTCTGCTTCGGGGCCAACATATACGGTGTCGCCGATGCCGGATGCCTTGACATAGGCTTCGGCGCGCTTCGCGGTCGAACGCGGGTCGCGGGCGTAAAGTTCGCCGGTCGAAGGCTCGACGATATCGCAGCAGATGATCATCATCGGAGTCGCGCTGAACGGGTCCATATAGACCGCGTCCAGATCAGGGCGCAGAATCATGTCGGATTCGTTGATCGCCTTCCAGCCTTCGATCGAAGAGCCGTCAAACATCAGGCCGTCTTCGAGTTCGTCTTCGCCGAGCACGCCAGCGCACATGGTGAGGTGTTGCCACTTGCCCTTCGGGTCGGTGAAACGCAGGTCGACCCACTCGACATCATTTTCCTTGATTTGTTTCAGTATGTCCTTGGCACTGGCCATGTTGCTTTCCTTCTTTGACTTGGATTGTTTGGATTTGCCCGATTTGGTTTTTTGGGCGGATTTCTTGGATTTAGACGGCATCGCTATCGCGCTCACCGGTGCGGATGCGCAGCGCGGTTTCGACAGGGATGACAAAAATCTTGCCGTCGCCGATGCGGCCGGTCTGTGCGGCGGCGGCGATGGCTTCGACAACGCGATCGGCGAGCGCATCGTCCACGACGACTTCAAGCTTCACCTTGGGCAGGAAGTCGACGACATATTCGGCGCCGCGATAGAGTTCGGTATGGCCCTTCTGGCGGCCAAAGCCCTTGGCTTCGGTCACGGTGATGCCCGACACGCCGACTTCGTGCAGCGCTTCTTTCACTTCGTCGAGCTTGAACGGCTTGATGATCGCTTCGATCTTTTTCATGGCTTTCCTCTGGTCTTGGCGCATCACGAAAACCCGCGCGCGCGAGTGTCATGCCATAAGCTTTTCAAGTATCGTGCCAGTTTGCTGCAGCGCCGCAGGCACGCAAAAGCAAAGCCCCGCACGATAACGCACGGGGCTTGCTGGAATTTTGCTGCCTGTTTTTTAGGCAGATGCCAGATTCATGGGCATCACTTGGCGCTCACCTTGAACTTTGCGTCATTGGCCTTGGCGAAATGCGCACGACTGGTGAGATAAGCGCGGATGGCTTCAACTTCCTCCGGCTTCAGCACCGGTTTGAAGCTGGCCATACCGTTCTTGGCGAGAATGCCATCATACACCACCGACTTGAACGTTGCTGCATCGGCAATGGTTCCCGATTTGCGCAGGTCCGGCAGTACGCCAGTCCCCACCGCGCCGGGCCCGTGGCAGACCAGGCAATAGCGCTGATAGCTCGATTGACCTGCCGCGATGATTTCGGGGCTGCCGAACAGGGCAGGCGGATTCCATACCCATTCCTCAGCGGCAGGCAGCGGCGGCAATTTGCCCTTGGCACCTATTTTGAGCACGATCAGGCGCGGGATGTTGGGCACTTCCTGGCTTGCGCCTGCCACATAGCCCGACACCAGCGGGAAGGCGCCGCCCTTGCTGGTCATGAAGGCGACATATTGCTCACCATCGACCAGATATGTCGAAGCGCCGGTCAATACGCCTGACTGCACGTCCAGGCTGTAAAGCAGCTTGCCAGTATCGGCGGCAAAGGCCTGGAACTTGCCCATGGCATTGCCCTGAAACACCAGATTGCCAGCAGTCGTCATCGTGCCGCCATTCCATGGTGTGGGATAGTTGACGGTCCATTGTGCTTTGCCCGTCTTCGGGTTGAATGCGACAAGCTGGCCCGTGGTGACCGACTGGATCGCCTTCACCATGTTGAAATCGTCAGGCACATCCGCCGTGGCAATCGCGCCGCCTGTGTTGAAACCTATCGGGCTACGGCCCTGCTCGTTCGGAGCGGCGGGCGGCATATAGGCCCCGCCCAGTTGTTGGGCCGGGATGTAGACCAGACCAGTTGCCGGATTATAGCTCATCGGGTGCCAGTTGTGCGCACCGAGCGCAGACGGGTTCGCCATATAGAGCTTGCCGGTCTTTTCGTAACGGGCTTCCGGGTTCTCAATCGGACGGCCAGAGGCAAGGTCATAACCCGTTGCCCATGTTATGCCACTGATGAACGGATTGGCCGACAACAACTTGCCGTTGGTCCGGTCGAGCGTGAAGAAGAAACCGTTTTTCGGCGCATGGTACAGCACCTTCACGTCCTTGCCGTCACGCTGTTCATTGGCGAGGATGATCGGCTGGGTTGCCGTATAATCCCAGCTTTCGGCGGGGGTTTCCTGATAATGCCACTTATATTCACCGGTATCCGGATCAAGCGCGACGATAGACGACAGGAAGAGATTGTCGCCTTCGCTGTTCGAACGGATGCCGTGGTTCCAGGGGTTGCCGTTGCCAACGCCGAGATAAAGCTGATCCAGCTCGGCATCATAGACGATCGCATCCCATACGGTTCCGCCACCACCTGAATCGCGCCAGTCGTCCTTCTTCGGCGTCTTGCTCCAGGTGTCGTAGGCGAGTTCTTTCATCACCTTGTCACTCGCCGCATTGTCGGGCTCGCCCTTGGGATTGGGCACGGTGTAGAAGCGCCAGGCCTGCTTGCCGGTATCGACATTATAAGCGGTCACAAAACCGCGCGCGCCGAATTCGGAGCCGCCATTACCGATGATAACCTTGTCCTTCACGACACGCGGGAAGCCAGTGATGGTGCCGTTTGATTTGGGGTCGAGCGTCTGCACCGACCAGATTTCGCCGCCGGTCTTCGCATCAAGGGCAATCAGGCGGCCGTCGATGGTGCCGACGAACAGCTTGCCTTTCCAAAAGGCGACGCCGCGGTTGACGACGTCGCAGCAGGCTTTCACTCCGCGCGCCTTATCGACGCCGGGGTCGAACTGCCAAAGCGGTTTACCCGTCTTGGCTTCATAAGCGAAAACCTTGGACCAAGGGCCGGTGACATAAAGCGTGCCGTCAACTTCGACCGGGGTCGATTCATGGCCGCGCGCATCGGGCATATCCGCAAACCAGGCGATGCCGAGTTCGGACACATTCTTGTCGTTGATCTGCGTCAGCGGGCTATGGCGTTGCTCGCCATAGCTTTGGGCAGGGAAGGCCCAGTCATCGCCATTGCCGCCGGTTTTCAAAAACTCGCCGTCAATTTTTGCAAATTCGGGATCTTGCGCCCCCGGATTATTGTCCGCCAATTTGCAGCCGGACACCGCCAACGCGGCCACACCAGCCAAAGCCAATACCGCACTACGCCGAAAACGCATCGCCCTCTCTCCCGAATTTAATCCCTCGATTAAATCGCTAGCGTGCGTTGCAGAGTCGGTCCAGCGTTAAGTTGCAGCTGCAAGAACAGCGCAGATTGCAGCATCCATATCAGCCGCCGCTTTGTCATAGACGCGCGACTTGAGGTTATCGACCAGAGGTTGCGCAGTTCGGCTGGGGTGGCCGCCGTCAAATGGGGGGGCAGGGTCATATTCAAGGGCAAGCTGGATGGTTCGGGCAACATCCTCGCCCTGGGACAGCGCCATCAGTTCCAGCGCGAAATCGATCCCTGAAGTAACGCCCCCTGCGGTGACCAAATTGCCATCGCGAACGACGCGGGCTTGTTCATGTGTCGCCCCGAACAACGGAAGCAACTGGGTGTAAGCCCAATGCGTTGTCGCCCGCTTACCCTGCAATAATCCTGCTGCACCAAGGATGAAGCTGCCCGTGCACACGCTCGTTACCCATGCTGCTGATTTAGCCTGCTCGCGCACGAATTCGACAATGGCAGCATCGCCAATCGCCTCGCGCACCCCATGCCCGCCGGGAACGCAGATAATATCAGACTGTGGGCAATCGGCGAAACTGGCGGTTGGCAGAATCGAAAAGCCGCAGTCGGTGGCAACCGCCTGGCCGTCTTTCGATACAACATATGTCTTCGCGCCCGGAATCCGTGACAAGAACTGAACCGGACCCGAAAAGTCGAGCTGGGTTACGTTGTCGAAGAGAACGAAGACTATGTTCATTTCGAAGCCTCTAGTTCTTTTTTACATTCGTCATTCCCGCGAAGGCGGGAATCCATCACCTGCCGGTTAAATTTCAGCCTCCGGTGATGGACCCCCGCCTTCGCGGGGGTGACGAAGTTTGGGGCTTGAAGGGCGTCGGCTCATACCAACTCGATTGCGACCGCGGTACCTTCACCGCCGCCGATGCATAGGCTAGCAACGCCGCGCTTCAGGCCCTTGTGCTTCAGCGCGCCAATCAGCGTAGTTATGATGCGCGCGCCCGAGGCACCGATGGGATGACCGAGAGCCGTCGCACCCCCATGTACGTTGATTTTTTCATGCGGAATGCCGAGGTCGCGCATTGCAAACATGGCGACGCAAGCAAAGGCTTCGTTGACTTCGAACAAGTCGACGTCGGATATGCTCCAACCCGCCTTGGCGAGGCATTTGTTGATCGCGCCGACCGGGGCTGTGGTGAACGCCGATGGCTCTTGCGCATGTGCAGCGGTTGCGACAATGCGAGCTACCGGTGTTTGACCCTTGGCTTGAGCGGTCGAAGCGCGCGACAAGACAAGCGCAGCGGCACCGTCCGAAATTGACGAAGACGTTGCAGCGGTGATCGTGCCATCCTTGGCAAAGGCAGGCTTCAGGGTCGGAATCTTGTCCGGGCGGCCTTTGCCGGGTTGCTCATCGGTATCGACCACGGTTTCGCCAGCACGGCTGACGACAGTGACGGGCACTATTTCCGAAGCGAAAGCCCCCGAGGAAATTGCTTCCTGCGCACGGCGCAATGATTCAATCGAATAATTGTCCTGATCCTCGCGGGTCAGCTGATATTCGTTCGCGGTTTCTTGCGCGAAAGTGCCCATCGCACGGCCGGGTTCATAGGCATCTTCGAGGCCATCAAGGAACATATGGTCATAGGCGGTGTCATGGCCGATGCGCGCACCGCTGCGGTGCTTTTTCAGGATGTAGGGCGCGTTGGTCATGCTCTCCATGCCGCCTGCGATGACGTAATCGACCGAACCGGCGGCAATGGCTTCGGTGCCCATGATTACGGTCTGCATACCGCTGCCGCAGACCTTGTTGACCGTAGTTGCCTGTACTGACTTGGGCAGGCCGGCCTTGAGCGCCGCCTGACGGGCAGGGGCTTGGCCAAGACCTGCGGGCAGAACGCAGCCCATATAGATGCGCTCAATATCTTCGCCCGATACGCCTGCACGTTCAACCGCTGCCTTGACAGCGGTCGCACCAAGATCGGTCGCTGCGACGTCCGAAAACACGCCCTGCATGCCGCCCATCGGGGTGCGGGCATAGGAAAGGATGACGACGGGATCGGTGCTGCTCATGGACGTGTTCCTTAAGGCTTGGGAGACGTTACGGATTCGCCCTTAATCCCGTGGCCGCCGCAACACAATGCGCAGGCGCGTTGCATTCGTATCCAGAAATGTTAATCCAGCGATTAAATCAGGAGAGTGACATGACCGCCGACATGCAGACGATACTAGAAAAGCAAAAAGCCGCCTTTACTGAAGCAATGCCCGAACCGATGTCGGTGCGCCGAGATCGCATGGATCGGGCCATTGCGTTGCTGGTCGATTATAAGGATGAATTTGCCAAGGCGGTGTCGGCTGATTTCGGTCATCGCAGTACCGAGCAGACGCTGATGACGGACATCATGCCGTCGGTCAGCGCACTCAAGCATGCGAAGAAGCATTTCGAAAGCTGGGCCCGAAATGAAAAGCGCAAGCCAACTTTCCCGCTAGGGTTGATCGGCGCCAAGGCCGATGTCGTGTATCAGCCAAAGGGCGTTGTGGGCGTGATCGCGCCCTGGAATTTTCCAATCGGCATGGTGATGGTGCCAATGGCGGGCATATTGGCGGCGGGTAACCGCGCAATGATCAAGCCGAGCGAATATACCGAGCGCGTGGCGGAAGTTTTTGCTGAAGCTGTACCCAAATATTTCGCCGAAGAAGAAATGGCGGTGTTTACCGGCGGGGTCGAAGTCGGCACGGCCTTTTCAAAACTTGCGTTCGATCACCTGATCTTCACGGGCGCAACCAGTGTTGGCAAACATATCATGCGCGCCGCAGCCGATAATCTTGTGCCTGTGACGCTTGAACTTGGAGGCAAATCGCCGACCATCATCGGGCGCAGCGCGGACAAAAAAAAGGCGGGCGAACGCATCGCCTTGGGCAAGATGATGAACGCAGGGCAGATCTGCCTGGCACCTGACTATCTGCTTGTTGCCAAAGAGCAGGAGCAGGAAATGATCGACGGTGTCGTGAATGGCGTGTCGACGCTCTATCCCAAGCTGCTCAATAATGACGATTACACGTCCGTGGTGAATGGCCGCAATTATGATCGGCTGCAGGGCTATCTTGCGGATGCGAAAGAAAAGGGTGCCGAACTGATCGAAGTAAACCCGGCCAATGAGGATTTTGCCTCTTCAAATGGTAACAAGATGCCTCTGACCATTGTTCGCAATGTGAACGAAGACATGAAAGTGATGCAGGAGGAAATCTTTGGCCCGATTCTGCCGGTGATGACCTATTCCTCAATGGAAGAAGCAATAGATTATGTGAATGCGCATGATCGTCCGTTGGGTCTCTATTATTTCGGCAACGACAAGGCCGAGGAAAGCCGCGTATTGACCCGCACAATTTCCGGCGGCGCGACGGTCAATGACGTGATCTTCCACAATGCGATGGAGGACCTGCCCTTTGGCGGCGTCGGCCCGTCGGGTATGGGTAATTATCATGGGCAGGATGGCTTCAAGACTTTCAGCCATATGCGCGCTGTGTACCGCCAGCCTGCGATGGATGTCGCCGGGATGGCTGGCTTTAAACCGCCTTATGGCAAGTCCACGCACAAGACTCTCGAACGCGAATTGCGCAAGTAGGCTTGCGCCCCGGCGGGAGCTTCGCTAGAGGCTCCCCCGCAACGCCCCTGTGGTGGAATTGGTAGACGCGCTCGACTCAAAATCGAGTATCGAAAGATGTGCCCGTTCGAGTCGGGCCAGGGGCACCACTCCACAAATATTGTAGCAAAATGATACGGTTCCGTGTGGATTCGTTATTAACCACCTTTGTCCCTCGCCAACATCCCTAATGAAACGTTAACGTCCACGGTAACGAAATCGTTAAGGGGTGCGCATCATGCAGAGGAAACTGGTTCAGACGAGCGAGGGTGCGCGACATCCTTTTCGGCAATCGCTGGCACCGCACGTGTTTGCTGTTCCGGCTGAATGGAAACCCAAACCGCTGAAATGGTGGCAGCGTGAAGACGCACATTTGTTCGTGGTCAGCTTTGGCGCCTTTTTTACGGCGTTCTACACTTTTATCGCCTGAGGTCGTCCGTTCGGCCTTCAGTCGCACGCCTTGTGCAGCAACTGAGCGAGCCAGGCCGAAACGAGGCACATTGCCGCGCCGAGTAGCAACTGGTTCACCATGCTGATCCCGGCTGCGCTCAATCCAAGCGCGATCAGCGACCCGATAACCATTGCACCTGAATTGACGATATTGTTCGCGGCTACGGTTCGTGCGGTCTGATCCTTCGGAACCGTCGTGGTTAGAAAAGCATATAGCGGCACTACAAACATCCCGCCAGCTACGGCGATGCCCAGTAGCGTACCCAGCAGCATCCAAGCACCGTCGTGGTTCACAAAGCTGCCGATGGTGTAAAGTTCGCCATCGCCGTTGATTTGCCAGTTGCGGCAGACAAAGTGGAAGGCAACCACGAACAACCCCATTGCGATCACGCTGGCGGGAGCGAAGCGCGCAGAAACCTGGCCCTTGAGCAGTCTGTTGATTGCGACGGATCCGATGGCGATCCCGATCGAGAAAATGGCCAGGAAGAGGCTGGCAACCTCCTGGTCCGCGCCCAACACATTTTTTGCCAGCGGCGGGAACTGGATGAACAGCACCGCCCCAATCGTCCAGAAAAAGCTGATCGACATGATGGCGAGAAACAGTTTGCGGATGTGCATCGTGCCTTTGACCAGCGCGATCGAGGAACGAAGAATATGCCAGTCGATTCCTGTTTCCTGATGCTCGGGCGGTGCGGGCGGGACTTGTCGTCCCGTCATATAGCCCAGCATTGCCGTCAGAACGACGCCCAGCGCTGCCCATTCGACCGGTATGATGCCGGCTAGAATTGTTCCTATCAAAATGGCGATGTAGGTGCCCGCTTCAACCAGGCCAGTTCCGCCGAGTACTTCGTTGTCCTTCAAATGTTGCGGTAGAATCGCATATTTGATGGGGCCAAAGAAAGTTGAGTGCACGCCCATCGCGAATAGCGCCAGCATCATCAGCGGGATGGCGACCACTGTCACTGCGATGTCGAGCCAAGCCAAAACCAGCCCTGCACCACCAACCAGCATAATCAGGATTTCGCAGAATTTGACGATGCGGATGATCTTGGCCTTGTCACGCGTGTCCGCCAATTGGCCGGCAAGCGCTGACAACAGGAAAAAGGGCAGAATAAATACCGCGGTAGCTACCGCGCTGAACAAAGCTTCGGATTTTTCATCGTTGTAAACGCCGTAAACAACGAACAGCACCATGGCATTTTTAAACAGATTGTCGTTAAAGGCGCCGAGTAACTGGGTGACAAATAGTGGCAAAAAACGCCGCTTGTTGAGCAAAGCCATCGAAGTTTGCATAAATTGACTGGTCCCCGCCCGTGTTCGGCATTGCCCTAACGCACGTCATTGCGTTGGCAAGCGATTTTGCTTTTCAGGTCTTGCCTGTGCATCGTTGCGGCAATGTTGCAGTTCGGTTTTCCAGCGTTGCGTATATGCCACAGCGTTCGGAATAAATTAACGACCGTACGTCATTTGACGAAAAATTCTTGCCACGATTCCAGAAATATGAGGAATTGCGGCATTGCAACATAATGGAGGGTGCGCAATGCGCAAAACACACAGCAATATGTATGTCCGGACAGCGGTCGCAACGCTGATGGCTTCAAGTGCTATCGCGATATCAGCTCCTGCATTTGCTCAGGCAGCGAATGAAGGTGACGCCGATGAAATCGTCGTTACCGCGCAGAAGCGCGAGCAGAATTTGCAGGACGTTCCCGTCGCCATCACCGCAATTGGTACCGAGAAGCTCGACCAGCTTCAGGTCAATGAATTTGCCGATGTCGTAAAATTCCTTCCCTCGGTGACCATCCAGCAGGGTGGCCCAGGTTTCGCACAAGTCTATTTCCGCGGCGTGGCGTCGGGTGAGAATGCCAACCACTCGGCATCGCTGCCGACCGTTGGCACCTATCTCGACGAAATGCCGATCACGACAATTCAGGGCGCGCTCGACATCCATGCCTACGACCTTGCCCGTGTTGAGGCACTCGCTGGACCGCAGGGCACGCTTTACGGCGCAAGCTCAATGGCTGGCACGCTAAAGCTGGTCACCAATGCGCCCGATACTTCGGGTTTCTACGGAAATGCGGGTGTGGAAATCAACAATGTCGCCCATGGTGACTTTGGCTCAGTTTTCGAGGGCTTCATAAACGCACCGATAAGCGAAAATGCAGCGGCACGACTGGTCGCTTGGTATCGTGACGATGGCGGTTATATCGATAACCTCCCCGGCGCGCGCACCTATGCGACATCGGGCGTGACGCAGAACAATGCAGCACTGGTCGAAAAGAATTACAACGACGCCGAAACCTATGGCGCACGTCTGGCGCTTGGTATCGACCTTTCTGAAAATTGGACCATCAAGCCAACTTTGATGGGTCAGGTACAGAATACCGAAGGCAGCTATGCGCGTGAACGCTCCGGTCAGTCGACCGGCAAGTACACGACCGTTCAGTACAATCCTGAAGGCAGCAAGGATAAGTGGATCCAGGCTGCAATGACGATCGAAGGCAAGATCGGCAACTGGGATATGACGCTGACTGGCGGTCACTTGCGCCGCAAGACCGAAACGCAAAGTGACTATTCGGACTATGGCTATTTCTACGACGCGCTCGCGGGCTATGGCGCCTATTGGTATGACAATGCGGGCAACCCCGTCAGTCCCAACCAATATATCCAGGGGATCGACCGTTACCGCAAAAGCTTCGCGGAATTCCGCGTGTCTTCCCCGCAGGATGCCTCGCTGCGCTTCATCGGTGGCCTGTTCTGGCAGCGCCAATCGCACAATATCGAGCAGAATTATATCATCGATAACATCGCAGACTCGATCACCGTTCCGGGCACTGACAGCAATATCTGGCTGACCAAGCAGCAGCGCACGGACCGCGACTATGCAGCTTTTGGTGAACTCAGCTTCGACATTACCGACAAGCTGACGCTGACTGGCGGTGCGCGCGTTTATAAATATGACAACTCGTTGTTCGGCTTCTTCGGCTTTGCCCGTGGCTATTCGGGCAATACCGGCGTTGCCCGTTGCATCACCACCACCGGCGCTGAATTCCGCGATAACCCGACGGGTACTTTCGCTACGCCGATCCTGAATGGAGCACCCTGCACCAACGTGGATAAAAACACGTCGGATAGCGATTTCATTCACAAGCTGAATGCCACTTACAAGATCAACGATGATGCGTTGGTGTATGCCACATGGTCGCGCGGTTTCCGTCCGGGTGGTATCAACCGCCGAGGCACTTTGCCGCCTTACGGCCCGGATGAACTCGACAATTATGAGCTCGGATGGAAGACCACATTTGGAGCATTCCGTTTCAACGGCGCTGTTTACCAGGAAGATTGGAACAATATCCAACTCTCCTTCCTCGGTGCCAACGGCCTGACCGAAATCCGTAACGCCGGTATCGCACGCATCCGCGGTGTCGAAATGGACGTTGGTTATCGGAAGGGTGGTTTCAGCCTGAATGCGGGCTTCAGCTACAATGATGCCGAAATCCGCCGGGATTTCTGCCGTATCGCGAACGCGACTTTTGACTGCACCACACCGGGTAACTCCTTGTTGGCTCCAGCTGGGTCGCGTCTGCCTGTAACGCCGAAATTCAAGGGTAACATGGTGGCTCGATATGAGTTTCCGATTTCGGATTGGAACGGGCATATCCAGTTGGCCGCTAACCATACAGGTAGCCGCTCGACTGATCTGCGTACCGCTCAAAAGGCGCTCAAGGGTAATCTTGGTGCCTATACCACTGTCGACTTCAGCTTCGGTGTGAAGAACGACATGTGGAGCATTGAAGCCTTTGCCACCAACCTGTTCGATGAATTTGGCGTCGTGAACACTGGCGTATCGTGCGTTGAAACTGTCTGCGGCACCGGGGTAACCCCGTCAACGCCGACTGGCGGCGCATTCTACGATACGATCATCAAACCACGGGTGATCGGCCTCAAATTCAGCCGCGATTTCTGATCGACGGATTGATGAACGAAGAAACGAAGAAGCCGAGCCAAAAGCTCGGCTTTTTCATGTCCGTTGCGCTGGTCATGGGCAATATGATCGGCTCGGGTGTGTTCCTGTTGCCGCAGGGGCTGGCACCCTTTGGCTGGAATGCGATTGCCGGTTGGGTGGTGACCATTGCCGGGGCGCTGTGCCTTGCGCATGTGCTTGCAAAACTCACCGCCAGCCATGAAGGTGCGATAGGCCCTGCGGAGCTGGTTGAGCGTAGCTTCGGGCCGCTTGCCGGTTTCCTGATTGGATTTGCGTTCTGGGTTTCGGTATGGACCGGCTGCGTCACTATCGCGGTAGGGGCGACTTCCTATATGTCCAGCTTCCTGCCTGTGCTGGGCGAACATCCTTCGCTAACCGCGCTTGCAGTTATCTGGACTATGACTGGCGTGAACATGCTCGGTGTGCGCTCGGCTGGTTCATTCCAGGTGGTAACGACGCTGCTCAAGCTAACACCGTTGATCGTTGTCGCTATTCTTATCGGCATGATTTTCGGTCGCGAAGGTACCGCCGCTCTGGCACCTTTCCCTGAAGAAGGGCTCTCGCTTCCTTCGGTCAACACGGCTGCCGCGATGACCCTTTGGGCGATGATCGGTTTTGAGGCTGCCTGCGCCGCTTCGCACAAGATTGACAATCCGCAACGCAATGTGCCGCGCGCGACCTTTTATGGCGCACTACTTTCGGGTCTAATCTATTTGATCGTATGTTCGGGCATCACCCTGATGCTGCCCGCGGATAAGGTTGCCGCTTCGCCTGCACCATTTGAGTTGTTTGTTTCGACCTTCTGGTCGCCCGGTCCGGCATCCTTTGTCGCGGCCTTTGCCGCGATCAGTGCGATTGGTGCAGTCAATGGCTGGACTCTCGTGCAAGCAGAAGTCCCGCTGGAAATGGCCAAGCGGCAGATGATGCCGCAATGGTTTGCCCGGACAACGTCCAATGGCGTGCCGATCAATGGTCTTTTGTCGGCAACAATATTGGGAAGCGTGCTGGTGCTGGCGAATAGCAGCCAATCGATGGCAGGCTTGTTCACCTTCATGGCGCTGGTCACCACCTCGGTCACGCTCTGGCTCTATCTCGCCTGTGTCGTGGTGGCGCTGAAGCGCAAGATTGCGGTGCCCTTCGCGCTGCTGGGGCTGGTATTTGGCATATGGAGCCTATGGGGCGCGGGCGTTGACGCTAGCGGTTTGAGCATTTTACTGATGTTCGCGGGACTGCCGCTTTACTGGTGGGCGCGGCGCGAGGTCAGCATTCGACCACATTGACGGCAAGGCCGCCCTGCGCGGTTTCCTTATATTTGCTCGACATATCTAGGCCAGTCTGGCGCATCGTTTCGATCACCTGATCGAGGCTGACGCGCATCGGCCCGGTCGAATGCAGCGCAAGCCGTGCTGCATTGGCGGCCTTAACCGCACCGATGGCATTGCGCTCGATACAAGGCACTTGCACCAAACCCGCGACCGGATCGCAGGTCAGCCCCAGATTGTGCTCCATCCCTATTTCGGCGGCAATACTGACCTGCTCTGGTGTTCCGCCCCAGATCGCCGCCAGACCGGCAGCGGCCATCGAGCAGGCAACGCCAACCTCCCCCTGACAGCCCATTTCTGCCCCCGAGATGGATGCGCGCTGTTTGTAGAGGAGGCCGATGCCACCTGCAGTCAACAAGAAGGTGCGGATGTCTTTCGCGGGGCGTTCGGCATCGACGCAATAATAGCGAATGATGGCCGGGATAATCCCTGCTGCCCCGTTGGTCGGTGCTGTTACAACGCGACCACCCGCGGCATTTTCTTCATTCACCGCCATCGCATAGGCATTGAGCCGATCGAAAAGACTTTCGCGTTCATTCGACAACGGAGCTGCCTGCAGTTTGTGCCAAAGGTTCGCAGCGCGGCGCTGTACCTGCAGTCGACCGGGGAGTTTGCCTTCAGTGGAAAGCCCTCGATCGACGCAGTCGAGCATGACTTGTGCGATCGCATCGAGCCGCGCCTCAGTCTCAGCGCGCGGCCGCATGGCATCTTCGTTGGCTAAGATGAGGTCATGAATCGCGAGATTTTGTGCGCAGCATAACTGCAGCAATTCTGCTCCGCTGTTGAACGGGAATGGCACTATATTGCCGACAGCGATGCGGTCATCCTCGATCGGAGCTTGCAATTGGCGCTCGGATGCGATGAAGCCGCCGCCGGTGGAGTAATAGGTGCGATTGGACAAATCGATTCCCGCCGCGTCGAAGGCCCGCAGACGCATACCGTTAGGATGCAGTGCCGGAATGTTGTCGAAATCGAGGATAAGATCGGTGGCAGGATCGAAGGCAATTTCGACGCCTTCGGAAAGCTGCAATCGCTGGGACTGGTGCAGCCTCTCCAGCGCCTGCTCCGCTTGGTCCAGATCAATCGTCTCGGGCGCGAAACCTAGCAATCCCAAAAGCGTTGCACGAGGCGTGCCGTGTCCTTCACCGGTCAGCGCCAGCGAACCCTGCAATTCGATCTGCAGCCGAACGACTTTCTGTAAATGGCCATGGCGCGCCAGATGCGCGAGAAAACGCGCTGCTACTCGCATTGGCCCGACCGTATGCGAGCTGGAGGGACCAATACCTACGCGAAACAAATCGAGCACCGATAACATGGCGCTCTGATAGCGACATTATATTTCAGGTGCGAGGAATTTTAGTTCCACTTGGGCCCAAGCCATGCGCCTTTTTCGCGCAGGATTACATGCGCGGCATTGTGCCCCGGTGCGCCGGTCACGCCGCCACCCGGATGCGTGCCGGCACCGCACATATAGAGGCCCTTGATCGGTCCACGATATGAACCGTTGCCCAGCACTGGCCGTGCCGACCAGAGCTGGTCGAGGCTCATATTGCCGTGCATGATGTCGCCACCGACAAGCCCGAATTTGCGCTCAAGCCCCTTGGGGCTGAGTATCTGGCGACCGAGAATCGAGGCGCGGAAGCCGGGGGCGTAAGCCTCGACCGTATCGATGATCGTATCGGCGGCCTTGCCTTCCTCGGCATCCCAGTCGCGGCCGTCGGGTAATTCGGGTGCAAATTGCTGGCAAAAAAGCGACGCGACATGCTGGCCTTCGGGGGCGAGGCTGTCATCGACGGCGGACGGAATCAGCATCTCGACAATCGGCTTCTTCGACCAGCCATAACGCTTCGCGTCGAGGAATGCCTCGTCCATATAATCGAGCGTCGGCGCAATGATGATGCCCGATTGGTGATGCTCGCCCGGTTCCGGAAGGCAGGTGAATTTGGGGAGTTCGGACAAAGCGACATTCATGCGGAAGGTGCCGCTTCCTGCCTTGAAGCCCTTGATGCGCCGCTTGAATTCGGGTTTCAGATCGCTGTCGTCAAACATGCGCTCGTACAGCAGTTTCGGCCCGACATTCGAAATCACGCGCTCGGCGATCACTTCCTCGCCGCTCTCCAGGCGAACGCCCGCGACCTTGCCGCCATCGACCAAGACGCGCGAGACCGGGCTTTCAAGGCTGATCTCGACGCCATGTTCGCGGCACACCTTGGCCATGATCTGGGTGATATTGCCCATCCCGCCAACGCTATGGCCCCAGGCGCCCTTCTTACCATTCACCTCGCCAAAGACGTGGTGGAGGAGGACATAGGCACTGCCCGGCGTATCGGGGCTGGCATAGTTGCCGACCACGGCATCGAAACCGAACGCGGCTTTCGCCGCTTCGCTTTCGAACCAGCTATCGAGGAAGGTGCGGGCGGATTTGACGAACAGGTCAAGCACATCGCGTTGCTGCGACAGCGTCAGCCGGGCGAGGCCCATGCCCTGCCTCGCGCCATCAAACAGCGTCTTCAGGCCTTCGCCGACATTGGGCGGCGATTTGAGCGCCAGATCGCGCAACACATCGGCCACGCCTTCGAGCATGTCGTAATAATCCGGCAGAACCGCGGCATCATGCTTGGAGAAGCGGGCAAATTCGGCCTGCGTGCGTTCAACCCCGCCGCCAAGTTTCAGATAGCCACCATTTTCCTGCGGCAGGAAGTTGCTGATCGGGCGCTCGATTACGCGATAGCCATGGTCGGCCAAGCGCATGTCGGCGATCACTTTGGGCTGCAGCAGGCTGACGGTATAGCTTGCAACGCTGTTGCGGAAGCCGGGGTGGAATTCCTCGGTCACAGCAGCCCCGCCGACAACATCGCGGCGCTCAACGATGCGCACCTTCATGCCTGCACGGGCGAGGTAGAATGCGCAAACTAGGCCGTTGTGGCCACCGCCGATTATTACGGCATCATATTTTTGGGTCATTTATAGCTCCAGCCCGGTGCGGGGCGTTGTTCGAGGCGGGCTTCGGGGATCAAGTCCCGGACACGCGCGCAAAAGCTTTTGAGGCAGACTTCCTTGTCGGATAGCGGGCCCATCGAGAAGGTGCGGCTGGCCATACCTTCTTGCACGCGCGTGATCAGTGCGGTGTCCTCTGCATTGACCTGACGGTTGATGCGCCAGTTGAGGTAGCGCGCTGCCTTCATTTCCCGGCGATCATCGTCAAAGACATAGCTGATTTCACGGATCAGGCAGGTTGTCGGCCCAGTTGGCAGCCACTGCATGAAATCGACCTGATCGGGATAGATGTCGAACGCGACCGAGGGCCATAGTTTGAAATAGAGCCAGCGCTTTTGGTTCGCCTCTGGCAAGTGCGGAACCGGCGGCAAAAGGTTCTGGTAGGCGCGTTCGGACCAGTTGTTCGACGGCCGGTCGACAAGGTCGCCCCACATGCGGTCGACATGCGGCTCGGCCTCTACGCCATAGCTTTTGCCAAACAAGCGAGTGAGGCCGGGATGCGCGACGGGAATATGCAAGCCATCCGAATAATTGTCGCCGACATTCTTCCAGTTCACGTCGCGCGGGCGCATGGTGACGCGGCCCAGTGCCTTTAATTCTTCGAAGCGGTAGGGCGCGACCTGATCTTCATAAGGTGCCATCATTTCCGCGACCGAGGGGCCGCCGCTTTCGAGGCGGACGAAGATGAAACCGCGCCAGATTTCCATATCGACCGGCACCAGCCCCGCCTTGCTCTTGTCGAGCGTGGGGTAGGAGGCGCTGTCGGGAACGCCCGTCAGGCGGCCGTCCAAGTCATAGGTCCAGGCATGATAGGGGCAGACAAGCTTTTTCGCGCAGCCGCTTGCACCATCGACGATGCGGCTGCCGCGGTGGCGGCAGACATTGGTGAAGGCGCGCAGTTGCTGGTCGGCCCCGCGCACCACGATCACGCTTTCGCCGACATAGTCGAGGCTGTGCCAATCGCCTGCATTGGGCACATCGGAAACATGGCAGACAATTTGCCAACCGGGGCGGAAGATGCGGTCGATTTCGAGTGCCGCGAATTCGGGATCGTTATAGGTCCAGGCCGGAAGGGTCCAGCCATCCAGAGAGACCTGACCTATGTCGAGAGTGTGTATGCTTGCCATGACTCGGCAATTGTTATACGAGTGTATAACAACATGCAAGCCGCCCGATCATCCTTCACACGCGAAAGCGCCGATGCACGGCGGGAGGCGTTGATCGCGGCCTGCGCAAGCTCGCTCGCGCGCAATGGGGTGCAAGGGACATCAGTTCGCTTGATCTGCACAGAGGCTGGAGTCTCGCCCGGCCTGCTGAGGCATTATTATGACGGCATCGATGCGCTGATCGCAGCAACCTATCGCTGGACGGGCGACCGGGTGCAAAAGGCGCTGGCCGACGCGGTTGCCGCCGCGTCGCAAGCCCCACGCGATCGTTTGCTCGCTTATCTGACCGCCAGCTTCGTGCCGCCGATTGCCGATCCCCAACTGCTCTCGACATGGCTCGCCTTTTGGGCGTTGACCAAGACCGACGCGCATATTGCGGCGTTGCATGGAGAGATTTACCGCGATTATCGCGCTGACCTTGAAGCGCTGCTCTCGACCTGCCAGCCGGGCGACCACAGGCTGACGGCGGTTGCGCTGACAGCATTGGTCGATGGCCTTTGGCTCGAACTTAGCCTTGGCGATGCCCCGTTCAGCCGCGAAGAGGCGGGACTGCTCGTCGAAAAATGGCTCGACGCGCTGCTAGGTTAAGTCCTGGCGGTTACGCCCGCTGCGGCAAGGTGCTGCCCCAACCGCCCGCTGGCCCAGAGGAAGAACATCCGGTAATCGGCAATCAGCGACCAGAGCGGATGCTTGAAGGTGAGCGGCACGTTATTTTCGACCTTGAAATGCCCGGCCCATGCAAAGGCGTAAGAGCCGACCAAGCCAAAGGCCAGCCACCACAAATTGCCCGTGGCAAATACCAGCGCAAGCGCCGCGAGGCCGCAGATCGACGCGCCATAATGCAGCGCCCGGCAAAGCGGCACATTATGCGCGCGCAGATAGATCGGCCAGAATTCGGCAAAGCTGTTGGCGATTTTGCTCATGCTGCACGTGTAACGGGCAAGCAGGGCATTCGCAACTTCGGTGATCGCCACAACCTTGGCTTCATATTGAAAGCCGGAGGGCCAGCTTTGGGCCGATGCGGATATTCCGGTTGGATCGGATCGACAGTGAAATGGATGGAAATCAAGGCAAGATCGATCACTCTCGTTGCGGTTTGAGCCAGTTTGTTTCACTAAAGGTTATGATGTTGATTTGAGCCCACCTAATGACGGTCTAAATGGCAGACGAATATCGCCACAACCACTACGTGCCCGAGTGGTATCAACGACGGTTCCTGTCAAAAGGGCAAAACCGGCAGTATTACCTTAATCTCCGTCCAGACACTGAAGTCAGAAACGGGCACGCGTTCACACACCATCCACTCAAAATATGGGGGCCAAAAATGTGCTTTGCGCAGGATGACCTCTATACGACGGAATGGGGCGGTTTACCCAACAGGGAGATCGAAAAGTTCTTTTTCGGGAAGTGGGATAATTCTGCACCAGCTGCGTTAGACCATTTTTCAGAATTCACATTTGATGGGGTAAGCGCGGACGCGTTCAACATTCTGCTGCCCTATCTTAGTATTCAAAAACTGCGTACTCCGAGAGGACTCGGTTGGTTGCGGAAGCATGTCCGATCCGGCGACAAGAATCAGACGCTTCTCGATTTGCAAGACCTTCAGGGCCTATTCTGCGCGATATGGTCAGAATGTGTTTGGCAAATTGCCGATGCTTCTCAAAGCGAGACGAAGTTTATAATTTCCGACAATCCGGTGGTTTCTTACAATCGAGAGTGTCAGCCAAACTCGCAATGGTGCCGTGGCGATGAAAGTCCCGATATTCGATACGTGGCGACACACACCTATTTTCCTCTGTACCGGAACAAGATATTGATTCTAACAAATCTATCTTGGGTTCGTGATCCTTTTCAGAAGCCACGCACTTTTAGGCCCAACCCTCGCTTCCTTCGCAATGCAATGTTCAATTTCACCGACATTCAGCTTGAGCGAATGTTGAGCGAGGAGGAAGTTAGAGAGATAAACTACATAACGAAAATGAGCGCCCATCACTACATTGCAGCGGCTGAGAAGGAGTGGCTTTATCCCGAACAATACCTGTCATCGACGACCTGGCGAACACTTGGCGATGGTTATTTGCTGATGCCTGATCCTCGGCACATTCACGGGGGTGGCGAAATCATCGTTGGATACAAAGATGGACGGAGTGACCGCTTTTCAGAATATGGCCACAGGCCCGGGGACAGGGACTTTCAAAATAAGAAACGGGAAAAGCGCGAATGGGATGCAATGCAGAAATTCAAGGCAGAATGGGCAGCAACCTATGGTCCGGAATATCGCGGCGTAGTTTACGATATGGGGCCAAAAGGTGTTCGAAGGTCAATGGGCGACGATTACCACCGCAGTGAGTGCGCGAGGGACAAAGAGTACATGAAGCTTAGAGGCGAGCGGCACCGGCGTCAGAAATTGCAGCGAAGAAGATGACTATATGCATCAACGTCCAAGAGTTCCTTTAGGTCCGCATTCCACTTAGTTGCAAACGTCCCCTTCGTGCCCAACGCTGCTGTATGACTCACCCGCTGCATTCCCGTTTTTGTGCAGTCGCAAATATCGGTTGTAACGCCCGCTATGGGGTTGCCACCGGCCAATTGGCCCAACTCGCGCTCACTCATCGCTGGCATAGTTTCAAATGAAACTGTATCGGTCGGGCATGACCGAGATGACTTATGCCCGCTATCTGGCGCTCGACGAACTGCTCGCCTGCCAGCATCCGCAATCCGAACTGGATGACGAGATGCTGTTCATCATCATTCACCAGACAAAGGAATTGTGGCTGAAGCAGATCATTCGCGAGATGAAATTGGCGAAGGCGCAGGTGCAGGCCGATGCGCTGGTGCCGGCTTATAAGGCGCTGGCGCGAGTCAGCCGAATCCAAGCGGTTATGACGCTGAGTTGGGATGTCCTCTCAACGATGACACCGTCGGATTATACGCGCTTTCGTCACGTGCTGGGGCCGAGTTCGGGGTTCCAGTCCGACCAGTTCCGCACTGTCGAATATATGCTGGGCCTGAAAGATGGCGGCTTTCTGAAATATCAGGAAGACCGGCGTGAGGCACAGGCGGCGATGCGTGAGGCCTTGCAAATGCCGAGCATCTGGGACGATGCCCTTGCCGCGGCGGCGCGCGCCGGATTGCCGATTCCGGGCGAAGTGCTGGGTCGTGATTTCAGCCAACCCTATGTTGCAAACCCCGCCGTCGAAGCTGCGTTCCTGACCGTCTATCGCGAGCCGGAGCGTTATTGGGAATTGTACCAGCTCGCCGAGAAACTGGTCGATCTTGACGATGCCATGGCCACCTGGCGGCACAAGCATGTCATCACCGTCGAGCGCGTTATCGGCGGCAAGCGCGGTACTGGCGGCACAGCGGGGGTCAGCTATCTGCAAGCCACATTGGCGAAACGGGCGTTTCCGGAGCTGTGGTCGTTGAGGACCGAGTTGTGAGGGCGTCGGCTGATCTTCTCCCCTCCCGCTTGCGGGAGGGGCCGGGGGAGGGCCTGAGTTGTTTCAGGCTCGCTTCGCTCGCGCCCACCCCTAACCCCTCCCGCAAGCGGGAGGGGGATTGATGACCCACAAGCATCTCTTCACCCGCGCACTTTCCGCCAATCCCGATCGCCTGCATTTTGCTGCGCATAGCCATCACCTCTGGCCCGACGCCAGCTTTGACGGTCAGGTCGAGGCATGGGAGGATGCGGCGCGGCTTGCAGACCTAAAATGGGGCCGCATCATGGGGCCGGTTTGGGAAGAAGCGCAGGGCCATATTGCCCGTGAGCTGAAACTGCCTGATCCAAACACCATCGCCTTTTCGCCCAACACGCACGACTTCCTTGTCCGCATTTTTTCCGCGATTTCGAAACGACCGGTGCGTGTGCTCGCGACCGATGGCGAGTTCCACAGCTTCCGCCGCCAGATGGCGCGCTGGGTAGAGGCTGGGGAGGCGGTGCTGGTTAGTGCGCCTGCAGATGAACTGGTTGCCACGGCGGAGGCCGGCGGGTTCGACCTGATTTTTGCGAGCCAGGTGCTGTTCAACTCCGGCGCGATCATTGGCGACCTCAAAAGGTTGGCGGCATTGGCCAAGCCCGAAGGGCCGTGGGTGGTGGTTGATGGCTATCATGGCTTTATGGCGATTGAGACCGATCTGTCTGCCGTCGCCAACCGCATCTTCTATGTCTCCGGCGGGTACAAATATGCGATGGCGGGGGAAGGGGTCTGCTTCCTTCACGCGCCACCGGGGTTCGCGCCGAGGCCGGTGGTAACGGGCTGGTATGCCGCGTTTGAAGACCTGGCGCTTCCACCCGGTGCGGTTGGCTATGCACAGGATGGCGGGCGGTTTCTGGGAAGCACATTTGATGCATCGGGGTTGTACCGCTTCAATGCCGTGCGCCGGATGCTCGATGGTGAGGGCCTGACGACGGTTGCCATCTCGGCGCATGTCGCGGGATTGCAGCAGCGCTTTGTCGATGCTGCTGCAATGGACGGTTTCGAATTGCTCAACCCACTCGATAGCGGCCCGCATGCCCGCTTCCTCGCCTATCGCGGACAAGGGGCACCGTCTTTGCACGCCAAACTGGAGGCAAATAATGTCATCACCGACGTGCGCGGTGATGTGTTGCGGATCGGTTTCGGAATCTATCAGGATGCGCAGGATGTAGACCGATTGGTCGATATCCTGCGAAGCATCTGATTATTTCTTCGTCCGCTGATCCTCGACCATATCTTCGGCCAAATCCAATCCGGCCTTGCCACCCGCAACAGTGTGCGACGGGGCATGGGGTGGTTCGATATATTCGGGTTCCTCTACCTCCAGCATGCCTTCCCATTTGGTGATAACAGAGGTCGCAACCGCATTGCCGACGACATTGGTCGCGGTGCGGCCCATGTCGAGGAACTGGTCGATTGCCAGGATCAGGGCAACGCCCTCGACTGGCAAATCAAACATGGCGAGCGTGCCGGTGATGACGACAAGCGAGGCGCGCGGCACAGCGGCCACGCCCTTGGAGGAAATCATCAGCGTCAACAGGATCAGTATTTGCGTGCCAATCGACAGGTCCATGCCATAGGCCTGCGCGATGAAGATCGTCGCGAAGCTCATATACATCATCGAGCCGTCAAGATTAAAGCTATAACCCAGCGGCAGCATGAAGCCCGAAATCCGGCGCGGCACGCCAAAGCGATCAAGCTGTTCGAACAGCTTTGGCAGGGCAGCCTCGGACGAGGCTGTCGAGAAAGCGATCAGCATCGGCTCGCGGATGTAACGGATCAGCGTCCATATCCGTTTGCCGAGGAAAATCGCACCTAGCGAAAGAAGGATGGCCCACAAGATTGTCAGCGACAGATAGAATTCAACCACCAGCTCCAAATAAGTGCCGAGGATAGCCAAGCCGCTGGTCGCCACCACCTTGGCTAGCGCGCCGAAGACGGCGAACGGAGCAAATCGCATCACATAATGGGTGATCTGCAACATCATTTCGGCGAGCGCATCGGCCCCGCGGACCAATGGCGCACCCTTTTCGCCTAGCGCCGACAGCGCGACGCCTGCGAAAAGTGAAAACACCAATATCTGAAGGATGTTGTTGGTCGCCATCGCCTCGAAGGCGTTTTTGGGGAAGATCGACAGGATGAATTCCCAGAAATCGAGCTTCTTCACCTCGCCGATATTCTGCGCCGCTGCGGCGACTGTATCCACTGGCGCACCGACGCCGGGCTGGAAGACATTGACCATCAACAGGCCGAGGCCGATCGATATGAAGCTGGCGATAATGAACCAGCTGATCGCCCGAAAACCGATACGGCCGAGCGCCGAACTGTCCCCCATATGCGCAATCCCGACGACGATGGTCGACAGGATCAAGGGCGCGACGAGCAGCTTGATCAGGTTGAGGAAGATATCCGACAGCAGCTTGAATGTCTTGGTCGCATATTCGAACCAGACATTGTCCTGCGCTATGCCGATATGAACGGCATAGCCGACAACCACGCCCAGGATCATCCCGGCAAGGATGTACCATGTCAGCCGACGATCCATTTATGCTTCCCCTCTGTGTTAGTCTGTTCTGCAACTGTGGTAACCGAGCGGTAACCGCACGGCAAGCGCATCCGTTTCCGCGGCGTAAATTTCGTTTCAAACGCAACTATCTGGTTGTTTGGTCGTTCCAACGGGGGCATAGGCAAGGAAAATCAAATGGGGCAAAAAGCCCTGAAACGACGCGGAGCGATTAGACATGGCAAGTGCCGACCCCAAATTGGCGAAACCCCTGCTGGCTGCAATATTGGCGCGCACCTTGCCTGGCGAGATTGACGGCTTCGGAAAGGAAGCACAGGCGCAGGCAGTTGAGTTCATGCTCGCGACAGCGGCGAAACGGTCGAGCGGCAAGTCCAACATCGCGGTTGATACATTTGCCGATGCCAGCGGGCGACTGGCGATGCGTGTGGCGCTGATCAATGACGACATGCCCTTCCTTGTGGATTCGGTTGCGGCTGCTCTTGCCTCGGCCAATGTCGCCATTGAGCGGCTGATCCATCCGGTTGTCGATGTCGAACGCGATGCTTCGGGCGCGCTGACAGCGCTCAGCGACAAGCGCGGGTCGACGGGTAAGCGCGAGAGCTTCATCTATGTCGAAACCTCGCGCATCGATGCGAAGGAACGGCGCGCTCTGGCCGACAGTCTCGCCGCGGTGCTGGAAGATGTGCGCTGCGCGGTGACCGACTGGCGCAAGATGCAGGGCGCGATGTCCGAAGATGCCGACAGCCTGCCCGAGGGCGAAGGTGCGGCGCTGATGCGCTGGTTCATGGATGGCGCGATGACCGTACTGGCACATGAACGCATCATGGGGGATGGCGAGCGTGAGGCGCGGCTGGGTCTAGCGCGGTCAAGCGAAACCGCATTGCTTTCGGAAGAAAGCGTCGCCCGCGCCCGCGCCTTTTTTGCCGAAGGCGGGCAGGCGCCTTTGATCCTCAAATCAAGCCGGGTGTCGACTGTGCACCGCGCGGTACAGCTCGACATATTGGTCGTGCCGGTGCGCGATGGCGATAAGATCAAAGGGCTGGGCGTAACCGGTGGTCTGTGGACCAGCAATGCGCTGGCAACCCCGCCGGAGCGTATCCCGCTGCTCCGCACCCAATTGTCTGACTTGTTGACGCGCTATGGTTTTGACCCGTCGGGCCATGCTGGCAAGGCGATGTCGCATGCGTTGACCTCGCTGCCGCATGATCTGCTCGTGTCGTTTAGCCGCGCCGATCTTGAGCGCGTAACGCTGACGGCTATGTCTCTGACCGACCGTCCGCGTCCCAAGCTGCTGGCGGTGCGTTCGGCGCTCGGTCGGCATGTTTTCGTCTTTGTCTGGCTGCCGCGCGATGAAATCTCGACCGGCCTACGTCGTGCTATCGAGGCTATGCTGACCGAGACCAAGGGGGCCAGCGTACTTGGCTGGTCGATCGGCCTTGAGGATGGTGGCATCGGTCTCTTGCGTTACCTGCTCGACCTTGAAGATCGCAGCGTTGAAATCGACGAAGCAGCACTAGACCGCCGCCTCCAGTTGATGGTCCGCGGCTGGGAGCCTGCCGTTGAGGCGGAGCTGGCACGCGTTGCAGACGAAAAGCGCGCAGCTGCCCTGATGGAGCGCTATGCCGCCGCCTTCCCGCAATCGCACCGCGTGGCCTATCCGGTTACGGAAGCAGCGCAGGACATGATCAGCCTTTTGGCGATGGAGCGCGATCATAGCCGCATCTCTCGCCTGATTGCCGATACCGACAAAGATGACAGCACGCTCAGCCTGAAGGTCTACAATGCTGGCGGCGCGATGCCATTGTCGGATATTGTGCCCGTGCTCGAAAATTTCGGCTTCAATGTGATTGAACAAGTGCCGACTGCGCTGGGCGAGATTGCCCATATCCACGATTTCCATCTGGGTTTGCGTGGCGGCGCAGCAACAGCGCCGCTCTTTGCGCGCAAGGATGTGATCGAAACGGCGCTGACCCAGGTGATCGATGGCAAGGCAGAGAATGACGCCTTTAACCAGCTGATCACGATTGCTGGGCTGGAACCGCAAGCGGTGGTCTGGCTCCGCGCCTGGCACCGCTATCTGCGCCAGACCGGCCTCAACTATGGTGTTCCGACCATCGTTGCGGCGCTGGGCAACAATGCCGGTATTGCGCGCGCGATTGTATCGCTGTTCACCGTGCTGCACGATCCCGCTTTCGCCGGTGATCGCGCGGCTGTTGCGGCGAAACTGGACGAAGAAATCAAGGCGGGCCTGGCCAAGGTCGCGGCTGCTGACGAAGATCGTATCTTGCGCCTGATGCAGGCGGTGGTGAAGGCGACGCTGCGCACCAATGCCTTTGCGCCGACTTCCAAAGAAGCGCTGGCGTTCAAGCTGGACAGCGCGAAGGTGCCGGGATTGCCCGCGCCGCTGCCGTGGCGCGAAATCTTTGTGTACTCGCCGCGGGTCGAAGGCATCCACTTGCGCGCAGGGCCGGTTGCGCGTGGTGGCTTGCGCTGGTCCGACCGGCGAGACGATTTCCGCACCGAAATTCTTGGCCTGATGAAGGCACAGCGCGTGAAAAATGCGGTGATTGTGCCTACGGGCGCGAAGGGTGGATTCTATCCGAAACGCCTGCCCGATATGCGCGTTGATCGTGATGCCTGGCTGGCAGAGGGCACCGAAAGCTATCGCATCTTCATCCGCACCCTGCTGTCGATCACCGATAATCTGGTCGATAACAAGGTCGTTCATCCGGACAGCGTCGTAATCCGCGATGGCGACGATCCCTATTTCGTGGTCGCCGCCGACAAGGGCACCGCAACCTTCTCCGACGTCGCCAACGCCATCGCGCTTGAACGCGGTTTCTGGCTGGGCGATGCTTTCGCGTCGGGCGGCTCGGTTGGATATGACCATAAGGCGATGGGGATCACCGCCAAGGGTGGCTGGGTCTCGGTCCAGCGGCACTTCGCCGAAATGGGCATCGATGTGCAGAAGGAACCGGTAACGGTTGCAGGCGTGGGCGATATGTCGGGCGACGTGTTCGGCAACGGAATGCTACTGTCAAAGGCGATCAAGCTGGTCGCCGCATTCGACCATCGCCACATCTTCCTCGATCCCAATCCCGATCCGGCGGCGAGCTGGAAGGAACGGCAACGGCTGTTCAACCTGCCGCGTTCAAGCTGGGCGGATTATGATGCCAAGCTGATTTCCAAAGGCGGAGGCGTGTTCGCGCGCAGCGAGAAGGAGATCAAGCTTTCGCCGGAAGTTCGGGCTTTGTTGGGCGTAGAAGACTCGGTGATGGAGCCCGCTGCGCTGATGAAAGCGATCCTCAAGGCCGAGGTCGGCCTGCTCTGGTTCGGTGGCATCGGCACCTATTTGAAGGACGCCAGCGAAGCCAATGTCGAGGTGGGCGATCCTGCCAACGATGCGATCCGCATCAACGCGCAGGATCTGCGCGCCAAGGTGATCGGCGAAGGTGCAAACCTTGGCGTGACGCAAGCCGCGCGCATCGCCTTTGGTCTGATGGGCGGACGCGTGAACACCGACTTCATCGACAACAGCGCGGGCGTCGATTGCTCGGATAATGAGGTCAACATCAAGATCGCGCTCAACGCCGAAATGGCGGCTGGCAGGTTGAAGATCGAACCGCGCAATACACTGCTCGCCAGCATGACTGATGAGGTCGCGGATCTCGTCCTCGAAGATAACCGGATGCAGACGCTGGCGCTTTCGATCGCCGAAAGCGGCGGGGCAGGGGATTTGCCAGCCTATGTTCGTTTGATGGAAATCTTTGAAAGCCAGGGCAAATTGGATCGCGCGGTCGAAGGGCTGGAGGGTAATGATGAATATCTGCGCCGCGAAGCCGAAGGCCATGGCCTGACCCGCCCTGAACTTGCAGTTTTGCTCTCGACTGCGAAGCTTGCGGCGCAAGATGCGGCGGAGGACGGCCCGCTCGCCGCCGACAGCGCGATGGACGGAGAGTTGCTCGCAGCCTTCCCCAAACCGATGGCCGAGGCGCATCGCGATGCCATCCTGTCGCACCGCCTGCGCCCGCAGATTATCGCTACAAAACTTGCCAATCGCATGATCAACCGCATGGGCATGCTGCATCCGTTCGAGCTGGCGGAGGAAGAAGGTTGCACGTTGGGCGTCGTGACCGAAGCCTTTGCTATTGCCGAACGGCTGTTTGATCTGCCCGCGCTCTGGGCCGAAATTGACGAAGCCAAAATTCCCGAAGCGACGCGCATCATGTTGTTCCAACAGGTTGCGGTCGAAACCCGCGCGCACATGGCGGACATGATCCGCAACGGCAAGGAAGGCCGCAGCGTCGGCGCCGCAATCGCCGATTACACGCCGATTATCGAAGAGCTGTCGGCGGCGCGCAAGGAATTGCTGACGCCGGATGTTACTGCGCAAACAGAAGCTTATGGCGAAAAGCTTTCAGTAGGCGGCGCGCCTGCCAAGCTGGTGGCGAAGCTGGTTCGTATTGCCCAACTCGATGGCGCGATCGGCCTCGCCGCGCTCGCCACCGATCGCAAGGCCGATGCGAAGGCGCTGACCAAAGCATTCGTCCTGCTGGGTGATGCCCTGGGCCTAGGCTGGGCGCAAAACAGCGCGATGCAGATGGACCCCAAGGATCCTTGGGAGCGCTTGCTGGTCGCCGGCCTCGCGCGCGATTTCCAGGCGATGCGGCTCGATTTCCTGCGCCGACAGAAGGCTATGAATGCCGATGCCGTGACCGCATGGCTGGGCAAGCATGCCGACCGGGTGGCAATGTTCCGTTCGATGATCGACCGGGCGCGTCGGGGTGGCTTGCCGACGCCTGCGATGCTCGCGCAGATTGCCGGGCAGGCAAGGACTTTGTTGGGGCGGTAGGTAGATCGTTAAATGGGGACAGTATATATTTTTGACAAACCCCGGTGCGTTGTGAATCGAAGGCCGTGGTCAAACAAAAATATATACTGTCCCCATTTAACGCTTAAAACGCAGCAATCCCCGTAATCGCGCGGCCCAATATCAGCGCATGCACATCATGCGCGCCTTCATAGGTGTTGACCGTTTCGAGGTTCACCATGTGGCGGATGACCTGATATTCTTCACTAATGCCGTTGCCGCCGTGCATGTCGCGCGCCTGACGGGCAATATCGAGCGCCTTGCCGACATTGTTGCGCTTGACGATCGAGATCATGTCGGGGGCGAAACGGCCTTCGTCCATCAGGCGGCCGACCCGGAGCGAGGCCTGCAGGCCGAGCGCGATGTCGGTCATCATGTCGGCGAGCTTCTTCTGGTACAGTTGGTTTGCGGCCAACGGCTTTCCGAACTGGTGCCGGTCGAGGCCATATTGGCGCGCGGCGTGCATGCAGAATTCGGCGGCACCTAGCGCGCCCCAGCTGATGCCATAGCGTGCACGGTTCAAGCAGCCGAACGGGCCCTTCAGCCCCTGCACTTCGGGGAGCAGGGCGTCTTCACCAACCTCGACATTATCCATCATGATCATGCCGGTGGTCGAGGCACGCAAGCTCAGTTTGCCCTCGATCTTTGGCGCGGAAAGACCCTTCATGCCCTTTTCAAGGATGAACCCACGAATGCCCCCGCCATGCGCCTCGCTCTTCACCCAGACGACGAAGACGTCGGCAAAGGGTGCGTTTGAAATCCAGGTCTTGCTGCCGTTGATCACATAGCCGCCGTCGACTTTCTTCGCGACGGTGCGCATTCCTGCCGGGTCGCTCCCCGCATCGGGTTCGGTCAGGCCAAAACAGCCGATCAGCTTGCCGGCAGCGAGACCGGGCAGATATTTGCGGCGCTGCTCTTCCGAACCATAAGCGTTGATCGGGTGCATCACCAGGCTCGATTGCACCGAGGCCATCGAACGGTAACCCGAATCGACGCGCTCGATTTCGCGCGCAATCAGGCCGTAAGCGACATAGCTTGCGCCAGCGCCGCCATAGGCCGGGTCAATGGTCGCACCAAGCAGACCTGCCTGACCCATCAGTGGGAAAAGTTCGGGTGCGTCAACCTCCTCACGGAAAGCCTTGATCACGCGCGGCTGCAGCTCATCCTGCGCAAAGCCGTGCGCGGCATCGCGGATCATGCGTTCTTCTTCGGTCAGCTGGTCGTCGAGGAAAAAGGGATCGGACCAGTCAAAGGCTGCCATTTCGGCCATATTAGTAACTCCTGAAACTGGTTGGGCGCTTAGGATGTTTGGTGGAGTTGGGCAACATCCTCTCAATCAAAAACCTTCGTCATTCCCGCGAAGGCGGGAATCCAACTCCCCAGCTTGCTGTTTACACGGACGGTTGTGTAGTGCCTGTCACTTAGGAGATGGATTCCCGCCTTCGCGGGAATGACGAAGCGAGAGGGCTGACATGACGGTTTTGGAGCAAGAAGCAGCAAATTTGCTTGAGCGTTTGGGAGTAGAGACGCCAACCGGCGACCTCCCTGTGCTCACCCCGATCGACGGCAGCCAGATTGGTTCAGTTGCAATAGCAACAGCCGCCGAAATCGACGCCGCGGTTGACCACGCGCAAAGCGCATTCCTCGCATGGCGCACCGTCCCAGCCCCACGCCGGGGTGAACTCGTCCGCCGCTTTGGCAATGCCTTGCGCGAACATAAGGCCGACCTCGCCCGCCTCGTCACCATCGAATGCGGTAAACCGATCAGCGAAGGCGAAGGCGAGGTGCAGGAGATGATCGACATTTGCGATTTCGCGGTTGGGCTTTCACGCCAGATCCACGGCCTGACCATCGCCAGCGAGCGCCCCGGCCACCGGATGATGGAACAATGGCACCCGCTGGGGCCGACACTGATCATCAGTGCCTTCAACTTTCCGGTCGCGGTCTGGGCTTGGAATGCGGCGTTGGCGCTGGTTTGTGGCAACAGCATCGTGTGGAAGCCTTCCGAGAAAACGCCGCTGACCGCGCTGGCGGTTCAGGCCTTGCTCGACGACGTGCTGAAGGACTTTGAAGATGCGCCAGATGGTCTGTCGCAGGTTATCATCGGTGCGCGCGAAACCGGTGCTGCGCTTGTCGCCGACCTACGCATAGCGCTTGTTTCGGCTACCGGCAGCACCGCGATGGGCCGCGCCGTCGGGCAAGCTGCTGCAGCGCGCTTCGCCAAAACCATTCTTGAGCTGGGCGGCAACAACGCCGCGATTGTCAGCGACAAGGCCGATCTCGACCTTGCTTTGCAAGGCGTATTGTTCTCGGCAATAGGCACCAGCGGCCAGCGCTGCACCAGCCTGCGCCGTCTGTTCGTGCACGAGGCCATTTATGATGGCTTTGTCGAGAAGCTGAAGGCTGCGGCTGCGAGCATCCCCGTAGGCGATCCGCTGGATGGTGGTAATCTGGCCGGACCACTGATTGACGAAGGTGCGTTTGAACGGATGCAATCCGCCTTGGGCGAAGCTGAGGCAATTGGGGCACGGATCCATGGCGGCGACCGGATCGACCGGCCCGGCGTCTATGTCGGTCCCGCCATTGTCGAAATGGTAGAGCACGTCGGGCCAGCCCTTCGCGAGACATTCGCGCCAATTCTGTATGTGTTTCGATATTCAAAGCTGGATGAGGCCATCGCCCTGCAGAACAGCGTGGGTGCTGGCCTTTCCTCCTCCATCTTTTCAATCGATCTGCGCGAATGTGAGCTTTTCCTGTCTGCTGTGGGCAGCGATTGCGGCATCGCAAACGTCAATATCGGCACATCAGGCGCCGAAATCGGCGGGGCCTTTGGCGGCGAAAAAGAGACCGGGGGAGGGCGCGAAAGCGGCTCCGACGCCTGGAAAGCCTATATGCGCCGCGCGACCAACACCATCAACTACAGCAACGACCTGCCACTGGCACAGGGTGTCAAGTTTGACGTCTAACGCTTTCGAAACAGGCCCACTAAAGTGAGGGATCTGCGCCAGTTAAGCCTGGTCTGAAATGCAAACTTTCGAATAGGGCAAGATTACTTTCCTATCTTGCATCGTTCAGGTCTTTTAATTGCGCGAATCTGCCGCTACCGCGATTCAAAATTTCACCAGATTCGGATAATAAGGGTACGCCATGGGATTTCCTCCGGCACAGGGACTGTATGACCCCCGCAACGAGCATGACGCATGCGGCGTTGGCTTCATCGCGAACATCAAGGGTGCGAAAAGCCACACGACCATCGAGCGCGGTTTGCAGATCCTCGTCAACCTCGACCATCGCGGCGCTGTGGGTGCCGATCCATTGCTGGGCGATGGCGCAGGCATATTGATCCAGATCCCCGACGCGCTGTATCGTGACTGGGCGAAGGGCGCGGGCGTCAACCTGCCGGCTCCGGGCGATTATGCCGTCGTCATGTGCTTCCTGCCGCAGAACGAGGCTGCACGCGAATTTGGTATCAAGAATTTCGAGAGCTTCATCGTCAAGGAAGGCCAGACCATCCTTGGCTGGCGCGACGTGCCGACGACGCTCGATGGCCTGGGCAAAGCGGTTATCGAACAGATGCCGGTGATCCGCCAGCTTTTCATCGGGCGCGGTGAAAATTGTGCGGATCAAGATGCGTTTGAACGCAAACTGCTCGCGATCCGCAAGCAGGCGCAAAATCCGCTCTTCGCGCTGGAAGAAAAGCACGGGCTGCCGGGCCTTGGCAGCTTTTACATCCCGTCCATGTCGACGCGCACCGTGGTGTATAAGGGGCTGCTCCTCGCCGGACAGGTTGGCAGCTTCTATGACGATCTGCGCAATCCGTTGTGCCAGTCGGCGCTCGCGCTCGTCCACCAGCGCTTTTCGACCAACACCTTCCCGAGCTGGAAGCTGGCGCACCCCTATCGCTTTGTCGCGCATAATGGGGAGATCAACACCGTTCGCGGCAATGTGAACTGGATGAATGCGCGCCGCCGCACGATGGAATCGGACCTGATGGGCCCCGATCTCGACAAGATGTGGCCGATCATACCGCACGGCCAGTCAGACACGGCGTGCCTCGACAATGCGCTCGAGCTGCTGCTCGCAGGCGGATACAGCCTTGCCCATGCGGTGATGATGCTGATCCCGGAGGCATGGGCCGGCAACCCGATGATGGATGCCGATCGCCGCGCCTTTTACGAATATCATGCCGCATTGATGGAACCATGGGATGGCCCCGCCGCTGTGGCCTTCACCGATGGCCGCCAGATTGGTGCGACGCTTGATCGCAACGGTCTGCGCCCTGCCCGTTTCTGCGTCACCGATGATGACCATGTCATCATGGCCTCCGAAAGCGGCGTATTGCCGATCAAGGAAGACAATATCGTCCGTAAATGGCGGCTTCAGCCGGGCAAGATGCTGCTCATCGATATGGAGCAGGGCCGCATCATTGAGGATGAGGAAATCAAGGCCGAGCTTGCGACCAAGGAACCTTATGCCAAGTGGCTCGAATCCGCGCAGTATAAGCTGAAGGACTTGGACGAGGTCGAAGTGGCCGATGGCGCACTTGCCAATGATCACAGCGCATTGCTCGATCGACAGCAGGCCTTTGGCTACACGCAGGAAGATATCAGCAAGTTCCTCGAGCCGATGGCCACCAACGGCGATGACCCGCTGGGGTCTATGGGCACCGATACGCCGATTGCCGTTCTGTCGAACAAGTCGCGCCTGCTCTACGATTATTTCAAGCAGAATTTCGCGCAGGTCACCAACCCGCCGATCGATCCGATCCGTGAGGAATTGGTGATGAGCCTAGTCAGCATGATCGGCCCGCGCCCGAACCTGCTGGGCCATGATGCGGGCACGCACAAGCGGCTCGAGGTGGATCAGCCGATCCTGACCAATGCCGACCTTGCCAAGATCCGCTCGGTCGAACAGGCGCTCGACGCAGCCTTCCGTGCCGAAACCATCGACATGACATGGGATGCCGCCAGCGACGCTGCCGGTCTTGAAATGGCGATCAAGGAAATGTGCTGGGCTGCGACGGAAGCGGTACTGCAGGACAAGAACATCCTTATCCTTTCCGACCGCGCGCAAGGCCCGGACCGGATTGCGATGCCCGCCTTGCTGGCGACCGCCGCCGTGCACCACCACCTTGTCCGTCAAGGCCTGCGCATGCAGACCGGGCTGGTCGTTGAAACCGGCGAAGCGCGTGAAGTGCACCATTTCTGCGTCCTCGCAGGCTATGGTGCCGAAGCGATCAACCCCTATGTTGCCTTTGAAACGCTGGAGGAAATCCGCGTGCGCCAAGGGCTGTCGCTGTCAACCTATGAAGTCCAGAAAAACTACATCAAGGCGGTCGGTAAGGGTATCCTCAAGGTGATGTCCAAAATGGGCATTTCGACCTATCAATCCTATTGCGGCGCACAGATTTTCGATGCTGTCGGCCTGTCATCCGAATTCATCGCCAAATATTTCACCGGCACCGCGACAACCATCGAAGGTGTCGGCCTGTCGCAGGTCGCGGAAGAAACCGTCCGCCGCCACGCAGCGGCTTATGGTGACAATCCAATCTATCGCAACATGCTCGATGTCGGTGGCATCTATGGATACCGCATCCGCGGCGAAGACCATGCCTGGACGCCGAATAGCGTTTCCAAGCTGCAGCATGCCGTGCGCGGGAACAATCCCAAGGAATATGAAGAGTTCGCACGTTCGATCAACGAACAGAGCGAGCGCTTGTTGACGATCCGCGGATTGATGGACCTGAAACCGGCGCACAAACCGCTCGACATCAGCGAAGTCGAACCCGCGTCCGAAATCGTCAAGCGTTTCGCCACCGGAGCGATGAGCTATGGCTCGATCAGTTGGGAAGCGCACACCACGCTTGCGCTGGCGATGAACCGCATTGGCGGCAAATCAAATACCGGCGAAGGTGGTGAAGACCCGAAGCGGTTCAAGCCGCTGCCCGATGGTTCGTCGATGCGTTCGGCGATCAAGCAAGTGGCCTCGGGCCGCTTTGGCGTGACAGCCGAATATCTGGTCAATGCAGACGATATCCAGATCAAGATGGCGCAGGGTGCAAAGCCCGGTGAAGGCGGCCAGTTACCGGGCGACAAGGTCGACAAGACCATCGGTGCGACCCGCCATTCGACCCCGGGCGTCGGTCTGATTTCGCCGCCGCCGCACCATGACATTTATTCGATCGAGGATCTGGCGCAGCTGATCCACGACCTCAAAAACGTCAACACCGGTGCGCGTATTTCGGTGAAGCTGGTTTCCGAAGTCGGCGTCGGCACGGTTGCCGCAGGCGTATCGAAAGCACGCGCCGACCATGTGACGATTTCGGGTTATGAAGGCGGGACGGGCGCTTCGCCGCTCACCTCGCTCACCCATGCCGGTTCACCTTGGGAAATCGGCCTTGCCGAAACCCAGCAGACCTTGCTGCTCAACAATCTGCGTAGCCGCATCGCGGTGCAGGTTGATGGCGGTCTGCGTACCGGCCGCGACGTTGCGATTGGTGCATTGCTGGGTGCGGACGAATTCGGCTTTGCAACCGCTCCGCTGATCGCCGCAGGCTGCATCATGATGCGCAAATGCCATCTGAACACCTGCCCCGTCGGCGTTGCCACACAAGACCCTGTATTGCGCAAGCGCTTCACCGGTCAGCCAGAGCATGTGATCAACTACTTCTTCTTCGTTGCCGAAGAACTGCGCGCGATCATGGCCGAAATGGGCTTCCGCACCATCGCCGAAATGGTCGGCCGGGTTGACCGGCTCGACATGAAGCAGGCGATTGACCACTGGAAGGCCAAGGGCGTCGACCTCAGCCGGATCCTGCATCAGGTTCCGCTGGGTGACAGCCCCTCGCTTGGCTGGTCGGGCACCCAGGACCACGGCCTCGACAAGGCGCTCGACAACGACCTGATCGCCGCCGCTGCCGATGCGCTGGACAAGCAGCAACCGGTGGTGATTGAGCGCAAGGTGATCAACGTCAACCGTACGGTCGGCGCGATGCTCTCGGGCGAAGTGGCCAAGCGCCATGGCCATGCCGGCCTGCCTGACAATACCATCGCCATCCGCCTGACCGGCGTGGCCGGGCAGAGCTTTGGCGCCTTCCTGGCCCACGGCGTGACGCTCGATCTGACCGGCGATGCCAATGACTATGTCGGCAAGGGCCTGTCAGGCGGCCGCGTGATAGTCCGCCAGCCGGCCCATGTTGACCGCGAAGCCAGCCAGAACATCATCGTCGGCAATACCGTGCTCTACGGCGCGATTGCGGGTGAGGCCTATTTCAACGGCGTGGCCGGGGAACGCTTCGCGGTCCGCAATTCGGGCGCCATTGCGGTGGTCGAAGGGACTGGCGATCACGGCTGCGAATACATGACCGGCGGCGTGGTGGTCGTGCTCGGCCGCACCGGCCGCAACTTCGCCGCGGGCATGTCGGGCGGCGTGGCCTACGTCTATGACGAGCGCGGCGAATTCGCCAAGCTGTGCAACCCGGCCCAGGTCGACCTGCTCCCGATTTCGCCGGAGCGTGACGAGGAAGACGGTGCCGGGCGGCCGCAACAGCGCCCCCGTTCGGTCGAGGACTTCGGCATGGGTGACATGCTGCGCCACGATGCCGAACGCCTGCGCATCCTGCTGGAACGGCACCACCTCCACACCGGCAGCCAGCGCGCCCGCGCCCTGCTGGATGATTGGGATGGCTCGCTGGGCAAGTTCGTCAAGGTCATGCCCAAGGATTACGCGCGGGCACTGAAGCAAATGGAAACCGAACGGCTCGAAGCCGCCTCGGTCGCAGCAGAGTAAAGACGATGGGCAAGGAAACAGGCTTCCTCGAGCTGGACCGCCAGGATCGCACCTATGCCGATCCCAAGGAGCGGCTGAACCACTACAAGGAATTCGTGATCCCGCACGCCGAACCCGCGCTGAAGGCGCAGGCTTCGCGCTGCATGAATTGCGGCATTCCGTACTGCCACAACGGCTGCCCGGTGAACAACATCATCCCGGACTGGAACCACCTGGTCTATGAAGGTGACTGGCAGAATGCGCTGGAAGTGCTGCATTCGACCAACAATTTCCCCGAATTCACCGGGCGTATCTGCCCGGCGCCGTGTGAAGCGAGCTGCACGCTCAACATTGATGACTCGCCGGTCACCATCAAATCGATCGAGTGCGCGATTGTCGACAAGGGTTGGGAAGAAGGCTGGATTTTGCCGCAAGCGCCGGCGCGGAAGACAGGCAAATCGGTTGCCGTTGTCGGTTCGGGTCCTGCAGGCATGGCTTGTGCCCAGCAGCTTGCGCGTGCTGGACATAGCGTCACATTGTTCGAAAAGAATGATCGGATGGGTGGTCTGCTGCGCTATGGCATCCCCGACTTCAAACTCGACAAGGACCAGATCAATCGTCGGCTGATGCAGATGCAGGCTGAGGGTGTCGTGCTGAAAACCTCGACCGAGGTTGGTGTGCATGTGTCGATGGAATCACTGCGCGAAAATTTTGACGCTGTGGTTATGTCGGGCGGTGCTGAAGAGCCGCGCCAACTGACCATCCCCGGCGCAGAAATGGCGGGCGTTCGTCTGGCCATGGAATTTCTGACCCAGCAGAATAAACGCAATGCCGGCGATGACGAAACCCGCGCTGCACCGCGCGGTACGCTGACCGCGACGGGCAAGCATGTGATCGTGATCGGTGGCGGCGATACAGGCTCTGACTGTGTTGGTACTTCGAACCGTCAAGGTGCGGCCTCGGTGACGCAGATCGAAATTATGCCGAAGCCGCCTATCAAGGAAGACAAAGCGCTCAGCTGGCCCGATTGGCCTTTGAAGCTGCGCACATCGTCTTCGCACGAAGAGGGGTGTGAGCGCGACTGGGCCATCAACGCCCGCCGTGTGATCGGTGAAAATGGCCGGGTAACCGGCCTCGAATGTGTTCGCGTTGATTGGTCGAATGGCCGAATGGAAGATGTGCCCGACAGCGAATTTGTGCTGAAGGCTGATCTGATCCTGCTGGCGATGGGCTTCGTCGGTCCCATCAAGCCGGGGATGGTTGAGCAATCCGAAGTTGTGCTCGACCCGCGCGGCAATGTTGCCGCCAATGTCAGCGATTACATGACCAGCCGCGAAGGCGTCTTTGCCTGTGGCGACATGCGCCGCGGCCAAAGTCTGGTTGTCTGGGCCATCCGTGAAGGCCGTCAATGCGCGCGCGCCGTCGACCTGCACTTGATGGGTGAAAGCGAGCTGCCGCGCTGATTGCGACCGATTGTTCCAAGTGGATCGGTGATATTTCTATGCCCTCTGCAGCCGAGCTGGGCTAGCCTAGAGAACGAGTCGTTCGTCTGATGAACAGCAGAAGTTTGCTATTCGATAGTTGCGCGACTATGATGGATTATTACCGAATGTCGTGAATAGGTCATCATGGCCGCGCTATATTCGGACTGGGACTATAGGAGAGCCAAAATGCGCCAGATTGACCATTTCCTTGTGGGCGGGGCGCCTGCGGCTGCGCGGTTCAGCGACATCATGGATCCCAATAATGGCGGAGTGCAAGGACGCGTTGCCCTTGGTGACCAAGCAGTCCTCGATCTGGCAGTCATCGCTGCGCAAAAGGCCCAACCTGCTTGGGCGGCGATGAACCCGCAACGCCGCGCGCGCGTAATGTTCGATTTCAAGGCGCTTGTCGAAAAGCATATGGACGAGCTGGCGCATATGCTGAGCGCCGAGCATGGCAAGGTGATTGCCGACAGCAAGGGCGATATCCAGCGCGGGCTGGAGGTCGTCGAATTCTGCTGCGGCCTGCCGCATGTGTTGAAGGGTGAATATACGCAGGGCGCAGGCCCGGGCATCGACGTATATTCGATGCGTCAGCCGCTGGGCATCGGAGCGGGCATCACCCCGTTCAACTTCCCGGCGATGATCCCCTTGTGGATGGGCGCTGTCGCAACCAGCGTAGGCAATGCCTTCATCCTGAAGCCGTCGGAGCGCGACCCGAGCGTGCCCAATCGCTTGGCTGAACTGTTCTTGGAAGCAGGCATTCCTGAAGGCATCTTCCAGGTCGTCCATGGCGACAAGGAAATGGTCGATGCGATCCTCGACCATCCGGCGATCAGCGCGGTCAGCTTTGTGGGTTCGTCGGACATCGCCCATTATGTCTACAACCGGGGTGTGGCCGCCGGTAAGCGCGTGCAGGCGATGGGTGGGGCGAAGAACCACGGCATTGTTATGCCAGACGCTGACCTCGACCAGGTGGTCAACGATTTGACCGGCGCGGCCTTCGGCTCGGCTGGCGAACGCTGCATGGCGCTTCCCGTGGTCGTGCCGGTGGGTGATGACACGGCCGAAGCCTTGAAGGCGAAGCTGATCCCCGCGATCCACGCGCTCAAGATCGGCATCTCGACCGACAATGAGGCGCATTATGGTCCAGTAGTCACAGCGCAGCACAAGGCGAAGGTCGAAGGCTGGATCCAGAAATGCGCCGATGAAGGCGCAGAGCTTGTCATCGACGGGCGCGGCTTCAAGCTGCAGGGGCATGAGGAAGGCTATTTCATCGGCCCGACCCTTTTCGACCATGTCACCACCGATATGGAAAGCTATAAGGAAGAGATATTCGGACCCGTGCTGCAGATGGTGCGCGCCAAGGATTTTGAGGAAGCGTTGAGCCTTCCGAGCAAACACCAATATGGCAATGGCGTCGCGATCTTCACCCGCAACGGCCACGCCGCGCGTGAATTTGCCAGCCGCGTCAATGTCGGCATGGTCGGCATCAACGTGCCGATCCCGGTGCCGGTTGCCTATCACAGCTTTGGCGGCTGGAAACGTTCCGGCTTTGGCGACACCGACCAATATGGCATGGAAGGTATCAAATTCTGGACCAAGGTGAAGAAAGTCACCGCCCGCTGGCCCGATGGAGGGGGCGACGGTTCGAATGCCTTTATCATTCCGACGATGGGGTGAATTCGTTGCGTTGCTATGCGCCGCTTCTTCTCGTTTTTTTTGAGTTCTTGCCAAGCTGAGGAGGTTGGCAATGGTAATCTCCAAGATCAGCGGGATGCCAATGCAAACCAAATGACATATTGTGGGAACAGTTTCGCGATAACGGTTCCTTCTTCAGATGGATTTTTTGTGCAGCCAAATTTGTCAGAAGATTTCGTTTTGTATCGATGGCAACAAAATGGCCGAGATGTGATTATCTATGAAGGTAATTCCCCTCAGCCAGGCGGTATAGTATTGCGCACTGGGCATGCCTCTTGGCCAGAGCTTGTTGTGGTCCATGGCAATCAAAATGATGCCGACGCAGTTAGAATTGTCCAAACCAAGCCAAGGGGTTGTAAGGCGCCAAAATTGAATGAGGAAAAAGAGTGACCAACCAGTTTGACCTGACTGAAGACCAACGCGCCATTCAGGATATGGCGCGCAAATTCACTGCCGATCGCATCACGCCCTTTGCAGGGGAGTGGGACGAGAAGAGCCATTACCCGGTCGAAGTCTGGAAAGCCGCCGGTGAGCTGGGCTTTGGCGCAATCTACATTTCCGAAGAGAATGGCGGGATCGGGCTGGGGCGGCTTGAGGCGGCGCTGATCATGGAGGCGATGGCCTATGGTTGTCCCGCAACCAGCGCCTATATCTCGATCCACAATATGGCTGCCTGGATGATCGACACTTTCGGCTCGGCAGAGCTGAAGGCGCGCTATCTGCCTGATCTGGTCAGCATGGAAAAGATTGCCAGCTATTGCCTCACTGAGCCGGGTTCTGGTTCGGATGCGGCGGCGCTTAAAACCAGCGCCAAGCTGGACGGTGACCATTATGTCCTGAATGGCACCAAGCAGTTCATTTCAGGCGCAGGCTATAACGACATCTATGTCGTGATGGTGCGCACCGGCGATGAGAAAGCCAAGGGCATCAGTTGTCTGGTTGTCGACAAAGACACACCCGGCCTCAGCTTTGGCGCGCCGGAGAAGAAGCTGGGATGGAATGCATCGCCCACGGCGCAGGTGATCTTCGAAGATTGCCGCGTACCGGTTGCCAACCGCGTAGGTGCAGAGGGTGATGGCTTCCGCTTTGCTATGGCAGGGCTCGATGGCGGGCGGCTCAATATCGGTGCCTGCTCATTGGGCGGGGCGCAACGCTGCCTCGACGAAGCGGTCAAATATACCAAGGAGCGCCAGCAATTCGGCCAGCCGGTTGCCGACTTTCAGAACACCCAGTTCATGCTCGCCGACATGGCGACCGATCTCGAAGCCGCGCGCGCTTTGCTCTATTTGGCTGCGTGCAAGGTCAACGCCAACGCGCCCGACAAGAGCCGTTTCTCTGCGATGGCAAAGCGGCTCGCGACCGATAATGGCAGCGAGATTGTCAACAAGGCGCTCCAGCTGTTCGGCGGCTATGGCTATTTGCGCGACTATCCGATCGAGCGTTTCTGGCGCGACCTGCGCGTCCACTCTATCCTCGAAGGCACCAACCAGGTGATGCGGATGATCGTCGGAAGGGATTTGTTACGCCAATGAAAATAGCCTTTATCGGTCTCGGCAATATGGGTGGCGGGATGGCCGCGAACCTTGTGAAAGCAGGGCATGCGGTAAACGCATTCGACTTGTCAGAAGACGCTTTGGCGCGCGCCAAGGACAATGGCTGTGCAACCTTCACCAGCGTGCGGGAGGCTGTGGCGGGCGTTGAGGCCGTCGTCTCGATGCTGCCCAATGGCAAGATTGTCGACAGCGTCTATGAAGGCGATGTCATCGGCCACGCACCTGCCGGCGCGATCCTGCTCGACTGTTCGACCATCGATGTCGCGACCGCGCGCAAGGTAACCGCAGATGCGACGGCAGCCGGTTATGAAATGGTCGATGCGCCGGTCTCAGGCGGAATTGCAGCGGCCAATGGCGGCACGTTGACCTTCATGGTCGGTGGCAGCGACAGCGCCTTTGAACGCGCCGAACCCATCCTTGCCGCAATGGGCAAGGCGGTGATCCATGCGGGCGCATCGGGGGCAGGTCAGGCTGCAAAGATCTGCAACAACATGCTGCTTGGCGCATCGATGATCGCAACCTGCGAGGCGTTTGTGCTTGCCGAGAAACTCGGCCTCGACCTGCAGACCTTCTACGACATCTCGTCCAAGGCTTCGGGCCAGAACTGGTCGATGACGAGCTATTGCCCGGTCCCCGGTGTCGGGCCGCAATCACCTGCCGACAATGACTATCAGGGCGGTTTTGCCACTGCATTGATGCTCAAGGATCTGAAGCTGGCGATGGAGGCGGCTGCCTCGGTCGATGCCGACGTGCCGATGGGTGAAAAGGCCGCCGCGCTCTACGACGCTTTTGACAAGGCGGGGCAGGGCGGTCTCGATTTCTCGGCGATTATCAAGACGCTCTAATCAAAACGTACCTCTTTAAGGACCGGATGACAGTGCTATGAAAGTGGCCTGAACATCTCCGTGTCAGACAGATTGTGGCAACATGACAATTTAGATTGTCAATTAAGTCCGTGTTCGGTTAGGCTGTCGTTGAAATATGGCACAGGCAGTTGAAAGAACATGGCGCGGTCGTGGAGCCGATGAGCGTAAGGCCGAGCGGCGCGCTCAGCTGCTGACGGCTGCGCTACAAGTTTATAGCGAACGTGGATTTCGTCATTCGTCGGTAAAAGCCGTGTGTGATGCGGCCGGCCTCACCGAGCGCTATTTCTACGAAAGTTTCGCCAACAGCGAAGACATGCTGGTAGCGGTCGCCTCGGCTTCGCTGCAATATACGGTCAGTGAATTGCGTGCCAAATGCGACGTTGTTCCGCAACAGGATCGGCTCCGGACGATTTTGACCAATTATTACGCGATGCTGCGCGAACAGCCTGCACATGCGCGGGCTTTTCTGGTGGAAATTCGGGGTATCAGCCCGGTTGTGGATGAATATCTGGAAACGGCCGTCGACACATTTGCCGAGTTGATTGCGGATGCACCCTTGGCCAGTCTTTCGGCGATTGACCGGATGGTTGCAATCGGTGCGGTCGGCGCGATCCTTAACATCGCCCTCGACTGGATCATCAATGACTTCGTCACACCGATAGAAGATGTGGTCGAAGCGGCCTGTCGGCTGGGTGTCATAGTAGATGCAATTGGACGTGCGAGCTAACTGGCCCCTTAAAGTGCGGCGAGCTCGACAAGAGGCGCCTTCGACGCAGGCCTGTTTTGGCCAACTCCATACAATGCGCGATTGTCAGATCGAACGACCACAGTTCCAATTAGCAAAGCGAGCCCGACGATGACGACAGAGACCCAAGCGAGCACCGGCGAATTCGGATTTGATCCCAATGCACTCAAGGCCAAATATCGTGCTGAACGTGACAAGCGTCTGCGCGGGGATGCGAATGATCAATATGTCGAAATGGCAGGCAAGTTTGCCCATTATCGCGATGACCCATATGTCGAACAGATTATCGAACGCGGGCCGTTGTCAGACGAAAAGGATGTAGTGATCATTGGCGGTGGCTTTGGCGGTCTGCTTGCCGGGGCAAGACTGCGCGATGCCGGTATCGATGATATTCGTTTGATCGAAAAAGGCGGGGCCTTTGGCGGCACCTGGTATTGGAACCGCTATCCCGGCGCGGCCTGCGACATTGAAAGCTATGTCTATTTGCCATTGCTCGAGGAAACCGGTTTCATGCCGGAAAGGAAATATTCGCAAGGGCCGGAAATCCGCAAATACACACAACGGCTTGCCGACCATTATGACCTCAACCGCGATGTGCTATTCCAGACCGAAGTGACTGATCTGACATGGGACGAAAATGCACGGCGATGGATAGTTTCGACCAACCGGGGCGACGCCATCCGCGCCCGTTTTGTGGTGATGGCCAATGGCCCGCTTGACCGGCCCAAACTTCCCGGCATCCCCGGCATCGAAGATTTTGCCGGACACACATTCCATACCAGCCGCTGGGACTATGCCTATACCGGCGGCGATTCGACCGGCGGCCTCGATAAACTTGGTGATAAGGTAGTCGGCATAATCGGTACCGGTGCGACAGCTGTGCAAGCCGTGCCCCATCTTGGAGCAGCGGCAAAACATCTGTATGTCTTTCAGCGCACGCCATCATCGATTGACGTGCGCGGTGATCGGCCGACCGATCCGGATTGGGCAGGGTCGCTGACGCCCGGTTGGCATCAGAACCGGATGGAGAATTTCAACATATTGGTATCGGGCGGCTGGGCCGAGGAAGATCTCGTCGCCGACGGCTGGACTGACATCATCCGCAACCTTGGTGTCATCGCACGGATGCGTGCCGAAAAAGCAGCAAAAGAAGGTGGAAATGTCGATCCGGATGAACTGGTTCAACTCGCGGATTTCAAGAAAATGGATTCAATCCGCGGACGGGTTGATGCGGTGGTTGAGGATGCCGCCGTCGCCGAAGCGTTGAAGCCCTATTACAACCAGTTCTGCAAACGGCCATGTTTCCATGATGATTATCTGCCGACATTCAACCGACCGAACGTAACTTTGGTCGACACCGACGGAAAAGGCGTCGAACGCATCACTGCGCGCGGGGTGGTCGCAAATGGCAAAGAGTATCCGCTTGATTGCCTGATCTTTGCTACCGGGTTTGAAGTGGGTACCAGTTTTGCACGGCGCACAGGTTATGACATTCACGGTGTCGGCGGGCGCACGCTCGAAGAGAAATGGTCAAATGGCGGGCGCACGCTGCATGGCATGACGGTCAACGGCTTTCCCAACTGCTTCATCTTTTCTACCATCCAATCGGGCTTTACCGCCAATTATCCGCACGCTCTGGCAGAGCAGAGCCAGCATGCCGCGCATATTATTTCCGCCGCGCTCAAGCAGCAGAAGACCCGCGTGGAACCAACGGTTGAAGCCGAAGAATCCTGGACGCAGGAAATTCTCGATGCTGTGCTTGACCGGCGCAAATTCCTCGAGGAATGCACGCCCGGCTATTACAATGGCGAGGGACAAATCAGCGAGCAGGCTGCCAGTTTCAGCTCCTATGGCAAGGGGTCCGTTGCGTTTTTCCGCGTCCTTGAAGAATGGCGATCGGACGGCGAAATGCGCGGGCTGGTTCTAACCTGACGGTTTGACGAGGTCTGCGCTTAAAGCAGCACAGTTCGACTTGGCATTGTCACTCCAGCATTATGCCGCCCGGACCATTTCGGATGCAATGCGGTCAATATCTGCCTGATAGTTGATCGCTAAACGCTGCAGCATGTCCTGCCGTTCTGGGCCTGGATCTGGCCTATAGGCAGCGGCGTTGCGGCGTTTCCCGCGTGCCCAATAGTAAAGCACGCCTCCCAGATTGCGCGGGCGGCGCAGCCAGGCATCGGGATGCTCCAGCATATGGAACCCGCGCAAGGCTTCGCGCAGTAATTTTGTGTCTGACCGGATTGCGATTTCGATTCCGTCCTTGATAAAACTTTTCGTCAGCCTTGTGCGCAATTTTGCGCGCGCACCTGGCGTCAGCGCCCGCCGCGCTTCCTTGATTGCGGCGCGATCCTGCTGCCGCTGGTTGAGATAGAAGGGGCGCAATTCGGTTTTTATGGCTTCATGGAATGCAATCGCCCGTTCCGTCGGGCCGCTATGGGTGTCGAGCACTTTGCGAAGCGACTGGGCGCTGACCGCTGCGAAGGAGCAGCCGCGCCCGAACAGTGGATTGGTACGCACGAGCGTGTCGCCAAGCGCGAAATATCCGTGCGCTGCGGGTTTGCCGTCGACCACCATGTCGCGCCAGCGGCTGACCAGATCGCCCATGCCGATGACCTTGCCGGTCGGTTCAGACCGGTTGGCATTGGTCCAGGGCAATAGCCCGGGCAACATCAACGTAATCGCATGGAAGATTTCGGGATCGACTATCGCTTGCCGCAATTCCAGTTCGACCTCCGGCACGGCGAGGGTGATCGAGAAATTGCCATTGTCGCCGGGGAATACCCCGAATTTGAGATAGCCGAGGTCGCCCGATGCCGGTGGGTTGCTCCTCCGGTCGGGCTCCTCCTGACCCGGCAGCAGGCGGTAATGTCGGGTGAAATAGAGAATGCCCGCGCTTTCGCTTTCCTCTTTGATGATGGCGCCTTCGTCGATCAATTGCTTGATGCCGCGACCACCCTTGCCTGAGGCATCAACAACGATGTCGGCGTGCAATTCGGTCTCGGCGCCATCGAGCATTCCCTGGACGCCATAGACCTGCAACATGCCGTCCTCTCCCTTGCGGGTGAGAAGCCGTTCGACGCGAAAGCCGCATTGAAGCCGGACATTGGGTAGCGTTTCGACATAGCGCCGCATGGTCATTTCGAGCGTCGTTCGGCGGCTGGTGATCATGGTAAGATCTTCGTCTTCAGGTTCGGGCTGATAGCCTTCCTCCTGCTGCTCGGTCAGCCAGATGTCGAAGGGCAGCTCGCGCACGCCATTGGCCAGCAACTGATCGATAAGTGCAGGATGTTCTTCCTTCATGATGACGCGCAGCCGCGCCAGAAAGGCATGGCTCTGTCGCAGATGGGCGACGCCATTGCGTTTCCAGTTCCGGAACAGTTCGTCGGGATCCGACGTATCGAGCGGGCCGTCGCGTTCGATCATGACAATCTCGCGTCCCGACGGTGCAAGCATCAACGCGGTGCACAGTCCGCCAATGCCTGCGCCTATGACCAAAACCTTTTCACGCATCGGCTCGCTTCTCCTCAGCCGTCGATGATGTTCAGGAATTCGAGAATACTCTCGTTGACCGCGTCTGGTGCCTCTTGCTGGGTCCAGTGGCCGATGCCCGGGATCATCCGGTTGATCCGCAAATCGGTGACGAATTGGGGCAGGGCCTTTACGGCCTCTGCCGCCATCATCACCACGCCGTCTGCGGTACCAGCAACAAACATCGCAGGCTGATGGATCTGCGTCGGTGCGCCTTCGGTCAGTTCCCATGTCAGATCATGGTTGCGATAATAGTTCAACGGACCACGCATGCCTGACCGCGTGAATTCGGCCGTGTAGAAATCGAGATCGGCCTCGCTGAGCCAAGGCGGCAGCACCTGCGGATCAGGCAGGCCGGTCAGCAGATCGTCATGTTCGCTTTTCGGGGCGAGGGTGGTGAGGTCTGTCTCTCCTCCACCCATCACCAGGAATTTGCGCAGGCCGGTCTTCAAGTCCTTTTCAAACTCGGCTTCGGCAACGCCGGGTTCCTGAAAGTAGAGCTGATAGAAGAACTGGCCTTTGAACATCTCCCGCATCATCGGCATAGGTTGCACAGGGGAGCGGGGCATGAAGGGCACCGAAAGGCCGCCGACGGCGCGCACCTTGTCGGGATGGAACAAAGCGGTTGCCCATGCGGTGGGTGCGCCCCAGTCATGGCCAATCACCACCGCATTTTCATAACCGATAGCCGGTATCAGGCCGATAATGTCATTGACGACTTCGACCTGATTATAAGCGTTGATGTCTTCGGGACGATCGCTCTTCCCATAGCCGCGCATGTCGGGGGCGACGACATGATAGCCCGCTCCCGCAAGCGGTGCGAATTGGTGCCGCCAGCTATACCAGCTTTCCGGGAAGCCATGGAGGAGAAGGACCAGCGGTCCCTCTCCGGTTTCAGCAATGTTGAGGGCGATGCCGTTGGTTTCGACGCGCCGCTCGGTTACGCCTTCCCAACTCATGCAGCGATGCGCTCCAAAGCCGGATCGATCGCAGGTGGCAGAATGGCCCCGCGCGCATCGCTGGTATAGCCTTCTGCCGCACTCCATGCGACGCCACCGCCAACGATGACGGTATCGATACCATGCGCATCGCGAATGTAGCGGCTGCCATCGCCCGGGACATCCTGGACATAGACTTCCACGCCCCGATCAATTGCATCTGCATCGAACACGACGATGTCAGCGACCAATCCCTTTTGCAGCAGGCCGCGATCGGGAATGCCCCAGATTGCCGCCGTGTCAGAGGTGATCTTCTTCACCGATTCCTCAAGAGTGAGGAGGCCTTGGTTGCGGACAAAGTGGCCGAACAGATAGCCGGTATCGCCATAGGTCGAGAAGGACAGGATATGCGCCCCGCCATCGCTGGCACCGATATGAACGCGCGGATGCTTGAGCAAACCGCCAACCTTGTCATCCAGATTGTGGCCCATATTTTCGGCGATGAAATGGGCATCCAGCCGCTCTTCAACTGACAGATCGATCATGGCGTCAAGCGGGCTCACACCACGCATTTCACCAATTTCGGCCAGCGTCTTGCCGACATATTTCTGGTTTGCCTCGCTCGCGACATGGCGCAGGCGCAGGAAAGACCACAAAGCCATTTGCGAGCTGGCTTCCGTAACCAGCTTCGCCCGGCTTTCCGCATTGGAAAAGGCTTCGATGATCTCGTCCTGCGTGCCGAAGCGCATCACATTGTACCAGCCGGGCAAGCGGATGAAGAGCAGGCTGGGGACAGCAAAGCTGAAGCTGATGTCGATGGGGCGGGTCTGCACCTGCGGCCAGACGCGGGCACCACGCGCGAACTGTTCATCGACCCGCGCCATGACGCGTTCCACCGCGCCGACATTGTCGGCGCTAACAAACAGCGGCGAGAAGGTGGTCGGTATCGCATATTTGATCGACAGTTCAGCCAATTGGTCGAGACGCGCGATGGTCAGATCGGGATCGTAAAATTCAGGTACGATTTGCAGGATACGACCATATTCGCTGAGCACGCTGGCCAATGCATCGACCTCGTCCGCATCGGCATAGCGGCTGGGGACGGGTTTCAGCGTTTCGTCCATGTCGACATAGCTGGTCGACAGGCCGATCGCTCCGGCATCGAGACATTCGCGCAACAGATTCTGCATATCAGCGATTTCTTGCTGGTTGGCAGTGCGCTCCATTGCGGCTTCGCCCATCACCCACAGGCGCAATACGCTGTGCCCGACAAGCTGGCCGACATTGATTGCAAGGCCCTTTTGAATGCGCGCGAGATATTCGGGGAAGCTCTCCCAGTCCCAGACAACGCCTTCTTTGAAAGCCTTAAGGGGCATTTCCTCGATCTGGTTGAACATGCCGACCAGCTTCATCCGGTGCTCGGCCTTGAGCGGCGCGAGCGAGAGCGAGCAGTTGCCGGCCACAACGGTGGTCACGCCGTGCGACAGCGCGGGCTTTGCATAGCCATCCCATAAAAGTTGCGCATCGAAATGGGTGTGCGGATCGATAAAGCCCGGCGCGACAACCTTGGCCGTGGCATCGATTTCGCGCCGACCAGATTCCGCTACCCGGCCTATCTTGGCGATGCGACCGTCCTGAACGGCGATATCGGCATTAAAGGCAGGCATGCCGGAGCCGTCGACAACGCGCCCATTGCGTATGACCAGATCGTACATTTCGAATTCTCCTCAAATTCTCATTATGCTGTGTGTTCGGTGAAGCGGTTGGACGATGCTATCAGCGCGTCTCGCACCCGATCCCATCCCACGCCTATCAATTGATCGGATGTGCTCGCGTTCGTCGATGCCAGCAGGCTTCGCGCGGCAAACTCATCCAGAGTAACCAGGGATTGGCCGCCATTTGCGAAGGTCAAGGTGACGATCAACTCCGCTTCGCCATCATGCGCGGCGGCAATGCGTACTTCGCTGATGGTGGCTCCTGCCACGGCTCAAGCGCGTGGTGGTTCGACGAATATGACGTCGCTCGGCAGGATCGGATTGTCGCTGCGCAACCGACCAACGCCGCCCGCTGCCCGCATGAATACATGCAAGTTCCAGCTTTGCAGCATGGCCACTGCATCGCTTTCGGCGGTGCCGGGCAGTTCACGCTGTGCAATCGTTTCCCATCTATCGCCATATTGCGGCAGGATGGATTTGCGTACCGGGGAAAGTTCCGTCGCCTTCACGCCTGTCTCCTCTCTCAATCTTGTTTTTTATGAATGTTGATGCAGTCGATTCTCCGAACGCGAAGCCCGCAGCGCCCCCAATTCACGAAAGACCGTTTTCCGAATCAGCATCTGACATAGGCTGTTGTCAGAATGTATCTGACAATCTTGTATGTCAATAACTCTTGGTTGCGCCGGAGCTGCTGGGTTCGTTTGACGGAGACACGTCATGTCCAATTTTGCAAAAGTGCGCAGCCGCATTCGAACGACTGCTGATGAAGTATCCTCGAGCGCTCTCGCCAATGATAACATCCGCATCGCGGTCAAATATGTCGCGACCGACAAACTGATACCTCCCGAGCGTCAACTCAAAAAGTAAGATGCCAAAAAGCTTGCTCTGCTGGGCGCATCAATCCGTGAACATGGCCTGCTGCATCCGATCCTTGTAGATGGCAACCGCAACATCGTTGCTGGCTGCGCCGTCTGGATGTGATCTGCCCCCTTTCTGGGTGATCCAAAAACAATGTTATTTTGGACACGGAAGG
>CAZQWC010000007.1:0-201219 GCA_964597055.1 uncultured Sphingorhabdus sp. | reverse complement strand
GGGGGGAAATGTAGAGGGTGTGTAATCTCCCCTCCCCTTCAGGGGAGGGGCCGGGGGTGGGGTCTATCAGCCTTTGCTCGGCGTTGAGAAACCCCACCCCAACCCCTCCCCTGAAGGGGAGGGGCTTAGGTTCGATCAGTTCGGCCAAGGTCGGCAGAAACCCCGAAAGCGTCTTTCCCGCCCCCGTGGCCGCAACCAGCAAGGCATGCCGCCCCTCCGCTGCGGCATCGACCATCTCTAGCTGATGCCGCCGCAGTTGCCAGCCGCGTTGGATGAACCAGTCGGTGATGATGGGAGGCAGGGTCACACGGGCTTAATGCCCGACCGTTTCCCCGCGCTCAAGCCCGCTCGCAGCCAGTTGCGCATCAATCCGATCCATCAGCCGCTTCAGACCGGCCTCTGAAGAAGCCTCCGCCCGCGCGACCAGCACATCCTGCGTGTTCGATGCGCGCAGCAGCCACCAGCCGTCGGCGGTGTTCACCCGCGCGCCGTCGGTTGCGTTGACGTCCGCGCCCTCTGCCGAAAGCCGCGTCAGTACTTCGTCGATCACCGCAAATTTGCGACTCTCATCAACCTGGAAGCGCATTTCGGGGGTGTTGATCATTTCGGGCATCGCAGAGCGCAATTCGGTGACGCTCTTGCCCAGCCGCGCCGACGCGCGCATCAGCCGCAGGCCGGCATAGATCGCGTCGTCGAAACCGTAATAATCATGCTTGAAGAAGATATGCCCGCTCATCTCTCCGGCGAGCGGGGAGGAAACCTCCTTCATTTTGGATTTGATCAGGCTGTGCCCGGTCTTCCACATCAGCGGCTTTCCGCCGAGGGCCGCGATCCGGCCATACAACGCCTGCGACGCCTTGACGTCGGCGATAATCGTTGCGCCCGGGACATCGGCGAGGACATCTTCGGCAAAGATTTGCAGCAACTGGTCGCCCCAGATTACGCGCCCCTGCCCGTCAATCGCGCCGATACGGTCCCCATCGCCGTCAAAAGCCAGTCCGAAATCGAGCTGTTTCTCGGCGACAAGCCGCTGCAGGTCGACGAGGTTCTTCTCCTCGGTAGGATCGGGATGATGATTTGGAAAATTGCCATCGACTTCGGTAAACAGCGTATGATGCTCGCCCGAAAGCAGCTTCACCAGCCGCTCGACCACCGGCCCGGCGGCACCATTGCCGGTATCCCAGCCGATGCGGAACGGCTTGTCGGGCGCAGCTTCGGCGATACGCGCAACATAGCGTTCCATGATATCGAGCGTAGAGGCGCTGCCTGTCCCCTCGGCCCAATCGCCCGCCGCCGCCATCGCGCCGAGTTGCTGGATATCCACGCCAAAGAAGGGTCGTCCCTGGAAGACCATCTTGAAGCCATTATAATTGGCGGGGTTGTGGCTGCCGGTTATCTGGATGCCGCCATCAACATCTTCCAGAACGGCTTCGGCATAATATAGCATCGGCGTGGGCCCCATACCCACCGAGACTGCATCGAGCCCGCTGTCATTGATTCCCCGGATTAGTGCCTCTTCAAGCATGGGTGAGCTGGTGCGACCATCATAGCCGACCGCGACCTTCTTCCCGCCTGCTCGCCCGAGCAGCGTCGCGAAACCGCGACCGATGGCATAGGCATCCTCCGCCCCCAAGGTTTCGCCGATGATGCCGCGGATGTCATATTCGCGCAGCGAGGTTGGGTGGAAATTGTGCGGCATGGGAGAACTCCGGTTCAATCGTATCCGGAAGCCCCTAACCCTTTTTCCTTTTCAAATCATCCAGCAAAAGGTCGCGGGCTTCGTTCAATTTACGTTTGCGTTCATCACCATCGCCGCGTTCGGGATCGTTTTTGGAAACAAGCTCCTTGTGCCGCGCCTTGATCTTCTCAGCATCGTCATTCGCCGAAACGCCAAGCAACCAGCGCGCGGCGGCCAGTTCATATTCGCTGCTCGGTATCTGCCGCAATTTGGACAGCCGCAGCGTCATACCGCGGAACCAGAAAACACCGACACCGATGGCAGGAAGCCCCAGTAGCCAGGCGCCGCGCAGCGATAACACCGCGCCGGCAATCACCAGTGTCAGTGGCAACAACTGCTTCGGCATCAATTTCCCCGACCACAGCCCCCAGCCTATTCCGGCAGCGACGAGGAGAAGGAACGGAATCATCAGACCAGCTGCGGCTGCGCGAATTCGGGGAGGGCGAGCGCCGAAACCAGCTCACGCAATTCCTGCCGCGCGACAATGTGTGCCGTGCCGAGATTTCCGAGATGCCCCTTATCGACCAGTGTCAGGCCGGAAGGGAACAGTTCGCGATAGATGACGCGTTCGTTGAGCCCCGGCACTACGCGGAAGCCCGCACGCTTCGAAAGTTCGGCAATCGCATCTGTCATGCGCTGCTGGTTGCGCGCCTCCATATTGTGCAGGCGGTTGCGCAGCACCACCCAGTCAATCGTCGTGCCATCGGCGCGGGCGCGGGCCATCCGCGCTTCCCACATCAGTTCGGCGTAAAAGCTCAGCTTCTTCACCTTGAAATTTTCGGCATCGACGCGGCCCATCAGATCGAAATCGATGAAGCTGTCGTTGATCGGCGTGACCAAAGTGTTGGCGCGGGTGGCAACAAAGCGCGCATAAGGATCATCGCGACCCGGCGTGTCAAAGATCAGGAAATCACAGTCTGCTTCCAGCTTGGCGATCTGTTCTTCCAGCCGCGCCTGCGATTCCTGTTCGAACACATCGAAGGCCGGAAGCGGCAGGTGGATATCGCGCCGAGCCATAGTGTCGCGTCGGTTCTCCAGATAGCGATACAACGTGCGTTGGCGCGAATCGAGGTCAAGGCAAGCAACGCGAGCACCACGTGAGGCTAGCGCAATGGCTACATGGACGGCGGTGGTCGACTTCCCCGTCCCACCCTTTTCATTAGCAAATACAATATGATGTGCCTTGGCCATTGCCAGCTATACCTTTGATTTCGAAATTCGTCTTGCACAGTGCTGTGCGCGGCGCTGTATGCGATGACCTGCCATAACCAAGGCCCAAATGACGTGCAAACCATCAATAGGTTAACAGAGCTTCGCGCCGCCACCCGAGCCATAAAAGCTGCGGATAAGTCTCTGGCGCTGGTGCCGACCATGGGCGCACTTCATGCCGGGCACCTTCAGTTGGTCGAGGAGGCGAAGCGGCGCGCCGATGCAGTGGCCGTATCCATCTTTGTGAACCCGACCCAATTTGGCCCCAATGAAGATCTCGAGGCCTATCCGCGCATGCTCGAGGAAGATTCGGCCAAATTACGCGCTGCCGGGGTCGATCTGCTCTGGGCCCCACCTGTCAGCGAAGTCTATCCGGAAGGTTTTGCTACAAAGATTCACGTCACTGGGCCGAGCAGCGGCTATTGCGGAGGTGCACGTCCGGGTCATTTTGATGGCGTCGCGCTGGTGGTGACCAAATTGTTCAATCAGGTCGAACCCGATCTCGCCTGCTTCGGCGAAAAGGATTTCCAACAGCTGGCTGTCATTCGACAGTTCGTGCGCGATCTGGATATCAACGTCGAAATTGTTGCCGTCCCCATCGTGCGCGACGCGGATGGTCTCGCGCTATCGTCACGCAACGCCTATCTCTCCGCCGAAGACCGCCAGGCTGCACTTGCCCTGCCGCAAGCCCTGCAGAAAGCCCGCGAAGCTATCCTTTCAGGCGGCGACGTAGCTTTGATTCTCTCCGATGCGCAGAAAGCCATATTGGCCGCCGGTTTCGCCAATGTGGACTATTTTGCCTTGGCTGACGCGCAAACGCTTACTCCTGTATCGGCGCTCACTGGACGACCGCTGCGCTTGCTGGCTGCCGCAAAAATTGGGAAGACGCGGCTGATCGATAATCTCGCTGTCGAGTAGCATTACTCCGCAGCGGATTAAAAAAGTTCGATTCGCGTTAACCATTTATTAGCCACGTTCGGGCGAACACTCCCTTCGACAACAGAGGGGATTTTGTCATGGCCAATAGCCTGAAAAGTGCGACCTTTTTAATGGAAAGCCGGATGGCTGACGCGGCACGGGGCAGTGCTGGTGCGTTATTCGATCTGGGGGTAGCCTACTCTACCGGGAGCGGCGGCATAGATGTCGACCTGGTCGAAGCACATAAATGGTTCAATCTGGCAGCACTCAACGGAAACGAAGAAGCCGTCTGTTGCCGCGCCGAAATTTCCGACGAGATGACCGCACGCGAAATTGCCGAAGCGCAAAAGCTCGCCCGAGCCTGGCTCAACGAAAATATGCGTCGCGCAGCTTAAACCTGAAGAAGAAGTCTTGCCTGCCGAAGCCCGTAAAGGCGTAGGCTGGTGGAGCCGAGGGGAATCGAACCCCTGACCTCGTCATTGCGAACGACGCGCTCTACCAACTGAGCTACGGCCCCGTTCCAGCATCGCGAATATAGGAAGCGCCCGCGGCGCTTGCCAAGGCCTTTATTGATTCTGCATTGCCTGCCAGGCGGCAAAAGACTGCGCCAGACGTTCGGCGGCAATGTCGCGCCCGGCACCGCGATCGAGCCCGAGCGAGGCCGACAGCGGACCACCCATCAACGAATCGCCGAGCGCAAGCAGCACCAGTTCCATCGTCAGCTTGTGTAGATTGCCATCTTCGTGGCCGCCCTCACCCACTTCATCAACAAGGCGGTGGATCGCCTCTACCACTGGATTGAGCGCGTCTTCATTCCCGCTAAGCAGCATCCATGCAGCAAGCGCCCCGGCTCCTGCCTTGTCAAAATGGTCAAAAATCATGTCAACCAGATCGCGCGGTCCGATGTCGCCGCCACGGAAGCGGTGGATCTGCTCGCCAATGTCGATGCAGATCGATTCCGCGTGATAGGCCGCCAGATCGCGTTGCAGCCCAGATGCCGAACCGAAATGGTGTAAAAGGTTGGCATGCGTACGCCCAACCCTCGCAGCAACAGCCTTTAGAGTTACCGCTTGCGGACCAGCCTCCACCAAAATGTCCCGCGCTGCTTCCAGCGCAGCTAGGCGACTAGCCTCAGGCGACAGACGTTTGCGTGCGACCGCTTCACCCTTGATCGGGAATTTCACTATTGACATTAATGTTAGTTACCCTAAAAGCCCTGAACTGTAAAGTCTTCCCCATCCACAAAGGGACAACCAGTGAACGCTCCTGTCAAGATCGATACCGAAATAGCTGTGCAAAAAGCGGTTCCCACGCCCCCCGATCTGACGATAACTCCGCGTGACCGCCGCTTCGGACGCAGCGAAGGTCATGTGCAGGACCGCTGGTGGAACAATGGCAACCCCTTTGCCACGGCCTTCTTCAACGCGCTGTCGACCACCTTCCCCAAGGGTGAAGCCTTTTTCATCGAAAGCGTGAAGGCATTCCGCGACGGCGCATCCCCCAAGCTGGCCGGGGAAATCCGTGCCTTTACGATGCAGGAAGTCATGCACACACGCGAGCATGTCGCGTTCAACCGCCGCGTCGTTGATTCGGGTTACGACGTGACCTTCCTCGACCAACAGGTCGATCATGTGCTGGAGCTGATCAAGACCCGCCCGGCCATCGTAAACTTGGCGGCGACCATGGCGCTGGAGCATTTCACCGCGATCCTCGCCCGAGAATTGCTTGAAAACCCGAAGCATCTTGTTGGAGCCGACCCCGAGGCCGCGGCCCTTTGGCGCTGGCATGCGGTGGAGGAAATTGAGCATAAAGCCGTCGCCTATGACACCTGGCTCCATGCGACCAAGGGCTGGAGCCGCTGGCGCCGCTGGAAACTGAAATCGATGATGATGCTGATCATCACCACCCGCTTCATCCCTGAACGAATCAAGGGCATGCTTAATCTGCTTGAGCAGGATGGCATCACAGGCTTAAAGGCGAAGCGCGGCATTTTGTGGTATGCGTTTGGAAATCCCGGCATGTTTCGCAAGATTTTGGGGGCATGGGCAGCCTATTTCCTGCCGGGTTTCCACCCGTGGAATAGTGACGAAAAGCACCTGATTGCGCGCTATGAAGCGGAAAACCCGGTCGCAGTGTGATGTGGCGTTAACGCCGCAACACATTGCGAAAATTGTAAAAACGCTAATCCTTCCAGCGAATTAACCTTTCCCATTAAGCGGGGTTTATCCCGCCGCGCCTATTCTGGGCTGCATGGATCAGACCAACAGTTTTAGCGCAGTTGCGGCCTCACCGGGGGGGCAAACGGGCACACAGCGCATGCATGTGCGCCAGTTCCGCGCGAAACCGGCACAGCAAGCTGCACGGCACTGGGTGCGTGGTGACATGTTCGCAACGGCCTTCCTCAACGCCTTGTCGGTCGTATTTCCGCGCGGCGAAGCCTTCATGATTGAAGCTTTGCGCCCCTGGAAAGACCGCGCCGAAGGCCAACTGGCACAGGACATCACAACCTTCATTACACAGGAAGCCGCACATAGCCGCGAGCATGTCGGCTTCAACAAGGCGATTGTAGACGCAGGCTATGACATTGAGGCGCTTGATCGCGCGATCAAGCAGTTCGTGTCCTTCTTCTCAGGTTGCGGTGAAGTCACCAAATTGGGCGCAACAATGTGCATCGAGCATCTGACTGCGATCGTTGCGGCAGAGATCCTCAAGAATCGCGGGCATCTGGAAGGTACCGATCTCGAACTCCGCAAGCTGTGGCTCTGGCATGCGGTCGAAGAGGTCGAACATAAGGCTGTCGCCTTTGACGTTTGGATGTTCGCGACCCGCGAGTGGAGCGGCGCGCGGCGCTGGTTGACCCGCAGCGCGCTGCTGCTCGCGGTATCGATGAGCTTTTTCATCAACCGTACACGCGGGCAGGTCGAACTGCTCCAACAGGATGGTTTGTCCAAGCCGAAGGCCTGGTGGCAATGTATCCGCCATGGTTTTGCCAAGGGCGCGATCGGGCGGAATGTCATGGGGCCCTGGGCCGAATTTTTCCGCCCCGGTTTCCATCCGCACCAGATTGATGACAGCGAGCTTTTGATCCGTGGAGAGAATATACTCGCAGCCATCAAACTGGTGACCGAAGGGTCGGCAGGCGTCGTCGTACGAACAGCCCCAACCATTCATCAAAAGCGTGCCGTCAACGCCTAAGCGGCGCGTAAAGCTTCACCCCCACTCGGTCGAACTCGCCACATTGACATAGTATCGGAGCAGTCGCTGTCGCCGCCCGACAGATCCTGCTCATATAATACAGTCGTTGCGGCATAGCCCCGACCTGCGCTGAAACGTTCCTCACGCCGACCGGTCTGGCGGAACCCCAGCTTCCGCAAAACCGCACCTGATGCGGGATTGTCGATGAAGTGCGATGCTACAAGCTTTTTGTGGCCGACTGTCTTCGCAATATCGACCACAGCACGACCTGCCTCGCTGGCATAGCCGCGGCCCCAGTGGCTGCGCGCAATCCAGTAACCCATCTCTGTCGCGCCATCGCGTTCGCTAAGGCCGCAGGCACCTACGATCACCGGCGCACCCTCTGTACGTAGATAGAGGATGAAATTCGGGAATAATTCGTCCTGTTCACCGCCAACAAAGCGCAGCGCATCCTCGAACGAATAGGGCCAAGGTGCTTTCGCAAGATTGCGGACGATGCCCTCATCGGCAATCGCACGATAGAGCGGGCCAGCATCTTCGGGCCAGCTGGGTCTTAACAACAGTCTTTCGGTTCTCGCGAACATGGTCTCTCTCCTGACCTGACGGCTGCCCCTTGAAACACTTTAGTGACAGCCTTGTGAATTTTTCCACGCCTGATGGGGTGGGGTGCAGGGAGAATGGGGCAAAAAGAAAGGGAGCCGGATGACCCGTCTCCCTTGCGCGGTGGGAGGTGTTGCCACTCTCCCCGGGTCGTCCAGACGGACAACCCTTCTTGGTTGTCCTATGTTATTCGGCCGCGATCGCCATAGTGTCCACCGACACATATTTGCGACCGAGTTTGCCGGCGTGGAATCGGACGCGACCTTCGACGAGTGCGAAGAGGGTGTGGTCCTTGCCCATGCCAACGCCAGCGCCCGGGTACACCTTGGTCCCGCGCTGACGCACGATAATGTTGCCGCCGATCACTTCCTGACCGCCGAACTTCTTCACGCCAAGGCGACGACCTGCTGAGTCGCGACCGTTACGGCTGGAACCACCTGCTTTTTTATGTGCCATGGTCTAAACTCCTGCGATTATTCAGCGGTCTTGGCTGCAGCCTTTTTCGGCGCGGCCTTTTTGGCGGGTGCGGCTTCATCAGCCTTTGCTTCAGCCTTGGGGGCAGCAGCCTTTTTCGGCGCAGCGCCACCAACGGCAGTGATGCGAAGCAGCGTCAGCGACTGGCGATGGCCCTGCTTGCGGCGATAGTTATGCCGACGGCGCTTTTTGAAAACGATGACCTTTTCGCCACGCTCCTGCGCAATGATCTCGGCCGAAACGACCAGACCCTTGGCGTCCTTGACTTCGCCACCGTCGCCCGCAAGCAACACATCGTCCAGCGACACGGTGTCACCAGCGTTTCCAGGCAGCTTTTCAACTGCGATCTTGTCTCCGGCGGCGACGCGATATTGCTTGCCGCCCGTGCGCACGATAGCGAACATGGCTCTGTCTCAATCTCTATATATCTGCTTTGCGCCCAGTTTAACGGGCATTTCCAACGCGCAACAACAAGACGCGAGTCCCGAAGGCCCGCATTGGAAGGCGCGCAGCTAGTTTATTGAGTCGGCTTTGTCAACGGCCTTTGCCGCAAACATAGGTGGTTTTTGGACTATCGCTTGCACAAGCTTGCTTGCGCATTGCAGGCCGCCTAAACCCGCTGCATGTACCGCGTCAATCGCCCTCGATATTCACTACCCGTCATCGCAGCATTGCTGCTTGGCGGCTGTTCACTGCCGGACGGCGAGTTCCCGTCGCTAGCAAAACGACCTTATGAAACTGACAATCCGATCGCCGAACCTTCAACTGAGCCAGAGCAGCTCAGCACAACCCTTCCGGCAGAGCTTGCAGGGCTAGTCGATCAGATGATGTCGCGGCATCAGAAGGCCGAATCGGCCTTTCGTAGCGCATTGGGGCGGACGCGACAGCTTGTGCAATCGGCGGCCGGGTCTGCAACCGGCTCCGAAAGCTGGGCCGTCGCCCAGGTAGAGCTTTCCCGTCTGGATTCGCTGCGCGGCGACTCAGTCACCGCGCTGTCCGATCTCGACGCACTCATTTCAGCCCAGCGAGAAAAGGGGGTCGATTCGGGATTGCTTGGGTTGTTGGACAAACCCAAATCTATCATCGCAAATGACGTGGCTGCCCAAGCTGCAGAAATTGAGGCCTTGGCGCGCTTGATTGGCTGATCTGCCTGCATAGCTATGTCGCTTGACGACACGCTGCAGCGCAGCAATTCTGCGGCAATGAACCGCACCTCGCCTCAACCTATCCAGCAAAACCCGGATATCCGCTTTCTTGGCAAGATGCTGGGCGATGTCATTCGCGCTTATGGTGGTGAAAAGCTATTCCGACAGACTGAATATATCCGTGCAGCCAGCGTGGACCGGTATCGCGGCGTCGAAGGCGCGGTCGATACCGGGCTGGAGGCATTGAACCTTGATGACACAATCGCCTTCGTCCGCGGCTTCATGCTCTTCTCACTACTCGCCAATCTGGCCGAGGATCGGCAGTCCAATCTGCAGGAAGGCGGGGCAACATTGGCCGAGGCCGTCGAGCGGCTGCAGGGCGAAGGTATAAGCGCCACAAAGGTTGGCGAATTGCTCGGGCAAAGCCTGATTGTCCCTGTGCTGACCGCGCATCCCACCGAAGTCCGCCGCAAGAGCATGATCGATCACAAAAACCGGATCGCCGCTTTGATGCGGCTGCGCGATGCGGGGCAGGACGTGACCGAGTCGGGTGACCGCATCGACGAGGCGATTTATCGCCAGATCGCCCTGCTGTGGCAGACGCGCCCCTTGCGCCGAGAGAAGCTGGTCGTCGCCGACGAGATTGAAAATGCCCGCGCCTATATGGAAGATGTTTTCCTTGTCGCGCTGCCCAAGCTTTATGCGCGCTGGGAGCGTGATCTAGGTATGCGCCCGCCCTCTTTCCTGCGCCTTGGCAGCTGGATTGGGGGAGATCGCGATGGGAACCCGTTCGTCAACGCGGAAACGCTAGACCATGGGCTTTCGCGTGGAGCGGCGACCGTGTTGGGCCACTATCTCGAATGTGTGCACCATCTGGGGGCTGAAATCTCGATCTCATCGGAATTGGCGCATGTCCCGCAAGCCGTACTCGATCTGGCAGAGATAAGCGGCGATGTGGCCTCAAGTCGCGCCGACGAACCCTATCGCCGAGCCCTTTCGGGCATCTATGCGCGCTTGGCCGCAACCTACACCCAGATAGTCGGTGAAACGCCGCCGCGGCCTTCGCGGCTAGAAGGCGAGCCCTATTCGTCCCCGGACAGCTTCCGCCGTGACCTTGTCGCCATTGCTTCAGCGCTGGCGTCGGAAGGCAAAGGCGCGCTTTCCAGTGGAGGGGCATTGGGGCGGCTGATTCGTGCTGTTGAAACTTTCGGATTTCATCTGGCAACACTCGACCTGCGCCAGAATAGCGATGTGCACGAACGGTTGGTTGCCGAACTGCTCCGCGAAGCCGGTGTCGAACCCGCCTATCTCGAACTCGATGAAGCAGCGCGCATTGCCTTGCTTACCAAGGAACTTGCGCATAATCGCCCGCTTTGCGGAGCTGCCACCGCGTTGGGCGCGGAAGCCAATAGCGAACTCGCCATCCTGCACGCAGCGGCGCATGCGCACGAGACCTTCGGGCGCGGCGCCATTACCACTTATATCATCAGCAAGACGACCAGCCTGTCCGATCTGCTAGAAGTCTATGTGCTGCTGAAAGAAGCAGGCCTCTACCGCATCGACGGCGATGGCACAGCCGCGGCGCCAATCATGGTCGTGCCCTTGTTCGAGACCATTGGCGACCTTGAAGCAGCTCCCGCCATCATGACGGCCTTTTTCGAACTACCCACGATGAAATCGCTGGCCAAGGCCCGCGGGCATCAGGAAGTGATGATAGGCTATTCGGACTCGAACAAGGATGGTGGATATCTGACCTCGACCTGGGGCCTCAATCAGGCCTCGCTGGCGCTGGCCCCCGTATTCGAGGCAGCCGGTGTCACCATGCAGTTGTTCCATGGCCGTGGCGGCGCGGTCGGACGCGGCGGTGGCTCGGCCTTTGGGGCCATTCAGGCGCAACCCCGTGGAACGGTCAACGGGCGCATCCGCATTACCGAACAGGGTGAAGTCATCGCTGCCAAATATGGTACGGTCGACAACGCCGTCTCCAATCTCGAAACCATAGCCTCTGCAACGCTTCTCGCTTCGCTGGAACCCGATCCGGTGCCGAGCGCAGATGCGGACCGTTTCTCAGCGGCGATGGACAAATTGTCCGCGAAAGCCTTCGCCGCCTATCGCGGACTGGTATATGAGACGGACGGGTTCACCACTTTCTTCCGCCAGATGACGCCTATCTCCGAAATCGCCACGCTGAAGATCGGATCGCGCCCATCAAGCCGCACCAAGAGCGATCGGATCGAAGATTTGCGCGCTATTCCTTGGGTCTTCAGCTGGGCGCAGGCCCGCGTGATGCTGCCCGGCTGGTATGGCGCAGGACAGGCGCTGGCTGATTTCGAAGATAAAGGCCTGCTGCGCGCGATGGCGCAGAGCTGGCCCTTTTTTCAGACCATCCTCGGCAATATGGAAATGGTCCTCGCCAAATCTGACATGGAAATCGCAGCGCATTATGCGACGCTGGTCGAGGATCGCGCGCTTGCCGACCGGTTGTTTGGCGAAATCCAATCCGGCTGGAACGCGGCCCACGACAGCCTGCTGGACGCGACCTCGCAATCTGCACTGCTCGAAGCCAGCCCGTCGCTCAACAACTCGATCCGGCTGCGCATGCCCTATATCGAACCGCTGAATCACCTGCAGATCGAACTGATGAAGAGGCATCGTGCCGGAGAAGAAGACCCCCGCATTGCCGAGGGCATTCAGCTGACGATCAACGCCGTCGCGACTGCGCTCAGGAACAGCGGATAGAGCCGCCTTCGATAAACGCGCATCGTCATTCGATCAGCGGAAAATTTGCGTATTCACCAAAGTGCAGTCGCTGGTAAAGCTCGCCCAATCGATCAATCCGGAGCTTTCCCATGCGTGTCACCAAAACTGCAATTTCCGCCTTCGCATTCGCAATAGCCAGTCTGGGTGTTGCGACACCTTCATTGGCGCAGAGTGCGCCCACCGCACAGCAGACTGAAACCGACCAGAACGCCGCCATCATGGCCTTCTTCGAGGAAGTTGATGCCGAGCAGCTGGCCCGCTCGCCCCTCAGCAAATCCTATCGCGGCATCAAGGACAGCGATTATGGCAAGTGGGACGACGGCTCCGAAGCAGCTGAGGCGCGCGAAATGGAGGCAGGGCGCTCAGCACTGAAGGAAATGCGCGCCCGCTTTGATCCGGCCAAGCTATCTCCGGAAAACCGACTTTCCTATCGACTTTTTGAAAAGCGTGCCGCGCGCAGCGAGGCAGCGTATAAATATAATGATTACGGTTACATCTTTGACCAGATGAACGGGGCGCAGAGCCAGATCCCGGCCTTCCTGATCAACATCCACCGCATAGACAGCAAATCGGATGCGCGTGCTTATATTAATCGCCTCTATGGCATCGGCCCTGTCCTGAACGAAGCCATCAGCCAGGCGAAATCACGCTCAGCCAAGGGTATCATGCCGCCGAAATGGGTTTACCCCTATGTTATCAGCGACGCCCGCAATGTGATCACTGGCGCGCCCTTTGGCGACGGCGCAGACGCGCCGCTGTTTGCCGATTTCAAGGAAAAGGTTGCCAAGCTGACGATCAGTCAGACCGAAAAGGACCTGCTGATAGCCGATGCGGCACAGGCGCTGAACATATCGGTGAAGCCCGCCTATGAAGCGCTGATCGCCGAAATGACCGCGCAGGAGAAAGTCGCCGGGACCGATGATGGCGTCTGGCGGTTCAAGGATGGCGCTGGCTATTATGCGCAGCTTCTCGGCAACTATACCACGACCGACATGACGGCAGACCAGATTCACGAACTGGGCCTCGCGCAGGTCGCTCGCATCCATAAGGAGATGCAGGTCGTGCAGAAGAAGATGGGCGCGAAGGGCGATCTCAAGGCCTTCTTCAACTATATGCGCACCGAACCCAAATTCTACGCGCCCGATGGCGAAGCGGGCCGCGCGCTGTATCTGGCAGAGACACAAAAAGCCTATGACGCGATCAAACCGTTGCTCCCCAAATGGTTCGGCGTTTTGCCCCAGGCCCCATTGGTCGTAAAACCGGTCGAGGCCTTCCGCGAAAAGTCTGCCGGTAAGGCTTTCTACCAACGCCCCGCACCCTATGGTTCGCGCCCGGGCACCTATTATGCCAATCTCTACAAAATGTCGGACATGCCGCTGACCGAGGTTGAGGCGCTTTTCTACCATGAAGGCGTTCCCGGTCACCATTTGCAACTGGCGATCCAGACCGAGCTCAAAGACGTTCCGGCATTCCGGAAATTTGGCGGCGTCACCGCCTATAGCGAAGGCTGGGGGCTCTATTCGGAGAAGCTCGCAAAGGATATGGGGCTCTACACCGATCCGGCGCGCGATTTTGGCCGGTTGCAGCTGGAACTGCACCGTGCCATCCGCCTCGTCGTCGATTCCGGTATCCACCACAAGCGTTGGACCCGCGAACAGGCGATCAAATATGTCGAGGACAATTCGGCCGACGCGCCGGGCGGGATTGTGAAAGCGATCGAGCGCTACATCATCTATCCGGGTCAGGCGACCGCCTACATGGTCGGCCGCCTGAAGATTAGCGAACTGCGCGACAAGGCGCAAAAGGCGCTGGGCAAGAAGTTCGATGTGCGCGGGTTCCATGACACCGTGCTCAAATCTGGCCCGGTCCCGCTCGATGTGCTCGAAGAACAGGTCGACGCCTGGATCGCCTTGCAGAAGTAAGGCCTAGAGCGGAACCATCCGCACCCGGAGCCCGTCCTTGGGCTTCGGGATCGGCCAGGCTTGCCATTCGGGATCATAGCCCTCGGCTACCTCCACGCGCACCTGCGTCAGCAAATGGTGCATGAACAGCTTCATCTGCATATAGGCAAAGTGCAAGCCAAGGCACATATGCGCGCCGCCGCCAAAGGGAACCCAGGCATATTTATGCCGTCCCTTGGAATTTTCCGGCGTGAACCGCATCGGATCGAAAACTTCGGGATTTTCCCAATATTCGGGCATCATGTGCGTGACCGTCGGGTTGATGCTGACGGTGGTTCCCTTGGGGATGGTGTAGCCCATGAATTCGAAATCCTTGAGCGCGCGGCGCGGGATCGAGGGCACTGGCGGGATCATCCGCAGCGATTCCTTGAAAGCATATTCGGTCAGTTCGAATGTATCGAGCTGGTCGGGCGAAATCACGCTTCCGGCAGGTGCGATAGACAGGCATTCTGCGCGTACCTTCTCCTGCCATTCCGGATTCTTGGCGAGCAGCCAGATCATTGAGGTGACCGAAGAGGTGATGGTGTCGTGCGCCGCCATCATCAGGAAGTTCATATGGTCGATGATTTCACCATCGGTCATATACTGCCCGTCGTCGCGGGTGGCGCGGCAGAACTGGCTGAACATATCCTGCCGGTTGGGGTTGCGACGGCGTTCCTCAATCTGCGGACCGAAATAATTGATCAGGTAGTTACGCCCGGCAACGCCGCGCCCCATTTGTGTGAAGGGCAGCGGACGACGGATCGGCGTGATCGATGCCGCAACCATGTCGACAAAGGCCTTGTTGATGCGGTCCGCCTCGGGCCCCAGCGGCACGCCAAGGAAGGCGTCGGCAGCAACATCGAGTGTCAGTTGCTTGATCGCCGGATAGAATAGCATGTCTCCGCGCCATTTGGGCAATTGTTCGGCAAAGATTCGGTTCATGTCGGCGACATAGCCGCGCATCGGCTCCGGCTTGAATGCGATACCCAATGCCCGGCGATCCATGCGGTGATGATCAAAATCCATCAGCATCAGGCCGCGCGGGAACAACAGGTTCAGCACCGGCCCCCAGCCTTGTTCTGACGAAAACAGCTTTTCGCGATCAAACAGCATTAGCTCGTTCGCCTCCGCCCCTATCAGCGAAAGGTTGACCGCACCAAAGGCACTCGACCGGTACACCTTGCCATATTTGCCGATCATGTAATTGATGAAGGCCGGTGGATCGCGCAGAATGCGGAAGGTGTTGCCAATGAACGGCAGGCCATTTTCACCCGGAATATGTTCCAATGATTGCGGTGTCGCGCGGGGCGTCCAATGCGGGTTGGCGGCTTCGCTGCTGGCAAGGGCCATGGGAGATCTCCGGTCTGTTTTAATTATTCGATTAATTCGCTTACTGCCATTAGTGTTAACAAGGTGCAAGCGGGTTGCAGAAGCTGGTTACAAATCTGAACGGAAGCCAACAGACATATTCAGATGCAATTCAACTGGCAGAACGCAATTCCCGATTTACGATGGACCGTGCCTGCGAATCGGCCAGCTGGGAAACAGAGCCGACGGGTACATATTGGGGTAAGTCTTATGACGGGAATGCGTGCAAAACTGGCCGCGCGGATCGCTGCACTGGGCGCGGCGACCATGGGGCTTTCGGCCTGCTACTATGATGCCGGTGTCGGCCTTGGTTATTATGACGATGGCTACAGCTATTATGATGACGGCTATGGCTGCGATCCGTACAGCCCCTTCGATAGCTATTATGACTGCGACTATCGCGGTGGTTTCTACAACATAGGCTATGGCGGCGGCTGGTATCAGGATTATTGGTATCCCGGCTATGGCTTCTACATCTTCGATCGAGGTGGTCGGCGGTACAATATGCACGACAGCCACCGCCGCTATTGGGCCGGACGTCGTCACGAATGGTATCGCGAACATCATGGCCAACGCCGCGACCATGATGACAGAGGTCGTCGGGACGGCCGCCGAGATTATAATGGTTCCGGCCATCATGACGGCCAAAACGCCGATGGACACCGTGGGGGGCGCTTCCCCAATGCAGTGGGCAGTGGCCAGAACGGGATTTGGCAGCGTGACCGGAACCGCGATGGCCGTCGCGGTGACGGTCGTGGCGAACGCCGCCGAGACTGGTCGCAAAATCGTGGCGATGCAGCCCAGCAGGTTCCACCGGTAGCAACACCGCCTGCTGCACCTTCAGGCCGGGGCGATGGACGCGGCTGGCGCCGTGGTGGCGATGGCATCGCGCCGCGTGCGACTGAAGGCAATCGCCGCCAATGGCAGGCACCCCCGGCACCTCAAGTATCACAGGGAACCGCCGCACCGGCAACACCGGCTCCACAACCCAGAGCCGTTCGCCCCAGTGGAGATCATCCGCGCGCGCCAAGAGGCAATGACCGCGGCCCGCGCGAAAATTGATATAAAAAGACGGTCGTGCCGGGGGCTGGCACGACCGTCATTGCCTGAGGATTGCGGCGCCTGCGTGGATGGCTAACCGCGGTGGACCAAGATACCCTCAGGGATCAGATATTCATTCGCCTTCCCAACGACCGAGCTTCTTGCCGTTGCGGCGTGCCTCGATGGCTTCGTCGGCAACACCAGTCAAATATTGCAAATGCGCTATGCGCGCTTCGCGGCGGGCAGCCGGGGTCAGATTGCTGACCGAGGAAACGAGTGCCTTGGGATCCCCATCCGACAACCCGATAATCAGCGCCAGAAAAACCGAAGCAAAGCCCAAAGCAGTGCAAACAACAAGTGTGGCATCCGGCGACATTCAATTCCTCCTGAATAAAACCCGTTTTTTTCTGGTGAGAAACTTATCGCCAGTGCTGGTTAACTTCGTGCCGCGATGCGCGGTTAAGCAAAAATTAGGCACGAAAAAAATGGGGCGCCCCGCAGGACGCCCCAATCTTATTAGCACTCAAGCCAGAATTATTCGGCAGCGATCGCCAACTCTACGCGTTGTGGACCACGAATGAGGCCGCCGGGGTAAACACCCAGGCATTCGCCATTTTTGAAGGTTATTTGCCCCGATTTGATCGTGCAGACATAACCGTCGGCCTTTTGCAGAAGGCGCTTGCCACCTGCCGGCAAATCGAAAGCCAGCCAGGGCTTGCCCAGTTTGATCTTGTCCATATCGATGATGTTGAGGTCGGCCAGATAGCCCGGGGCCAGCACGCCGCGATCCTCAAGGCCATACAGCACCGCCGTGTCACGGCACTGACGCTTGACTGCATTTTCAAGGCTGATCCGCTTGCCGCGTTTGCGGTCGCGCACCCAATGCTGGAGCATGAAAGTCGGCGAGGCCGCATCGCAGATAGTACCGCAATGGGCGCCGCCATCGGAAAGCGAATTCACCGTATCATCCGATTCCTGCAGCGCTTCAAGAAAATCAAGATTGCCATCTGCATAGTTCAGGATCGGAAAATAGATGAAGCCTTTGCCATCATCCTGCATCAGCAGGTCATAGGCATATTCAACGCCCGATTTACCGGCAGCTGCGGCACGTGCCATGATGCTGTCGTCCGCCGTGGGTTCATAATCAAAATCGGGGCCCATTTCGAACTGCATCATCCAGCCCCCTGCGATGATGCGATACAGGTCGGCAACATCGACATCGGGTATTTCCGAAGGCGTATCGATCATGCGCTGGCGGAATTCGGGATCCTTAAGCTTCGCCAGTTGCTGCTCCCAAGGCAGACCGTCAATTTCTGCCCAGACAGGCGAGAAACGGAAGGGATGCACCGTGCCTTGCCATGCCATGATGATGCCATTGCCACGCAAGGCAATCTGCGCGACGATATTGGCACCATTGTCGTTTTGCGCGCGCATTTCGGAAATCTGCTCGTGCAGCGGCAATTCCTTGGCAATCGACTGGAGCGCGGCAAAGGTGACGGGCAAGCCGGTTTCGCGGCTGAGCGCGCCCATCCATTCAAATTCCTTCCACTCACGCTTCAGATCGGATGCCATTTCGAACACGCCGTAACCGACGCGGCCCATGCCGCGCCCGATTTCGATCAGTTCCTCTGCGGTAGCGGTGGTGCCGGGCACCAGTTCGCCATCGATAGACTTGTGCAGAATTGTGCGCGAGGTTGAGAAGCCCAAGGCCCCTGCCCGCACGCCTTCTTCCACAATGCGCGACATTTCGGCGATATCATCGTCGGTCGGGATCGCGCCCGGCTGTTCACGATCGCCCAGCACATAGGCCCGCACTGCGCCATGTGGCACATGCGTGCCGATATCAACGGTGCGCGGCAACCGCTCCAACTCAACGAGATATTCGGGGAAGGTTTCCCAGTTCCAGCTCATCCCTTCGGACAGCGCAGTGCCGGGAATATCCTCCACGCCTTCCATCAGGCTGATCAGCCATTCGTGACGATCGGGTTTGGCAGGTGCGAAGCCGACGCCGCAATTGCCCATGACGACTGTAGTCACGCCATGCCAGCTTGAAGGTGCCATTTCCTGATCCCAGGTGGCCTGGCCGTCATAATGGGTGTGCACATCGACCCAGCCGGGCGCGACGATCATGCCGGTGGCATCAATCTCTTCCTTGCCGCTGCCGCTGACCTTGCCAACCTGGCTGATCAGCCCGTTGTCGATTGCAATGTCCCCTGTGAAGCGCGCTGCGCCCGTGCCGTCGACGATCGTTCCGCCGCGGATAACCATATCATGCATGGCCGACTCTCCTCCTCTAAAGTACAGGGAGGCTATCATATTAAGCGTTCGGTTAAACCCCTATTCGGCAGGACGCGCCGGGGCGTTCGCCCTCACCCGTGAGCCGAGCAGCGCGCGGAGGCGATTGAAGCTCCGAGTAATCGGCGCATTACGATCCGCCCATGCAGCATATTCGGCATAGGCAGGATCGGCCATCAGGTGCTTTTCCTCGGTCTTGGCGCGCCAGTAATAGACGGCGCTGACCAGCGCGAGCAGAGCCGTATTCCGTACCATATCGGTCATGCTGCCGCTGGTGACAAGGAAAGGCATAGTCGCCAGCCACCAATAGGCATTTTTGCTGACATAGGCCGGATGCTTGGTCCAGCTGTAAGGGCCGTGGGTCAGGATGCCACGATGCGTCAGGTTGGAAAAGCGCAGACCAAAGGCAACGGTCGCCCAGGCGTAGATGGCGGTCAGAATGACGAGGATAGCTCCCCAAATCCACAACAACGCCGTCTGCCCTTCGAACCAATAAGCCCAGTCACTGGTTGCGACATGATAGTCGAGCGGGCCACCATTATTCATCAAGATGAAGGGCGGATAACAGATCAGCGCCGCGACCCAGCCCGAGAGATAGGGGTTGGCGGTGCGGATATGCGCATCCAATGGCTTCATCGTCAGGGCATAGCCAACGGTCGCGAACTGCACATCGACCACGAACATCGTCGTAATCAGGGCATTCGCCAGCCACACCGGATTTTGCCAGACGTCGGCAAAGTTCATATTCACCAAATCGCGGAAACCCGGCGGCACGATCGAGACCATGAAGGCGAGGAAAAAGCCCTTCACCGCCCAGGCGCGCAAATGGTGGCGGATCTCTTCGCCATCCCAATCGTCGCGCCCTGCGATCCATGCGCCGAAATGCCAGCCACCGTCACGCGGATTGACCATATAACAGTCAAGCCAGACAAAATAGGGCACCGAGGCAATCACCAGCGGGATGGCGATGAGGGTAAACACCTCCATCGAGAACAGATAGTTCCCCGCCCAATACCAGCGGCAGAGCATATAGAGCGCGGCGATCCCCGCCCATGTCGCCCAAAGACCCGCAATTTTGATGATACTGGTGTCGAGGACGTCAGCGACGGGTCGCTTTAACGACCAATCAAGCCCAGTCGAGGGGCGCCGATGCACCTTATCGACAAACAGCGACCAGAGCACCATTGGAAGCCCGCAGGCAGCAACAGCTACTAATGCGGAATAGGGGCCGTCCGCACGTTCAGAAAAGCCCGGATAGCCAAGGCCCGCCGCGATGCTGCCAAAATTGCGCGCGATGTAAATCCACAGCGCCAGACCCACCAGTCCGGCCATGCCGACGGCGGTGCTGACCGCGGAGTTCGGGCGCGGATCGACGCTTGCGGTTTCTGCCTTGGTCACAGCCCGCGCAAATAGCGGAAAAGGGTTAAGAAAGCGATTGCCAAACCGCCTACACGCGCACCGCAACCCAGACGATCAGCGCCGCTGCGGGCACAAGCATAGCCTGTGCGAGCAGCGTACCCGCAATGCGGCTCATCGAAAGCCAGACGATTGTGCGGCGATATTCGGGCTGGCTGACCCGTCCTTCTACAACATCGTCGGTCATCACCGAAAGCTGCGGATCGATGAGGACGAAGAGCAGGATCGTCGCAAACCCGTTGACAACCGCCGACAATTGCGAGGCGGTCACGCGGAATTCGGGGCGGAGGTAACCGGCATAGAGCGAGGCAATCACGCCCACGGTCAGCAAGGCCTGCGCAACAACGTTCATCGCAATCACCCGCCACGATACCGCAGCTGGCTTGGTCCAGAGTTTCAAGTGCTGGCTGCTCGGCAGCTTCACTGCCTTCACCACCGTTTTCATTCCCTTGGGCGTCATCGCGCTCCACAACAATTTGCCTACCGAACGATGGTGCTGGAAGTCATCAATGGCGGCCGTGAACCAGCGCTGGACCGTGGGCACCGCAAGCGCGCCAAGGATCGTTGCCACGGTCGCCGAAAGCAGCACCAGCCGCATGTCCATGAGGAGCCGCTCGCCCGTCCCGTTAGCAATTGCATTCTCTATCCGTTTGGCGAGGAAGGGTCCGAGAAAACTGTTCGAGGTGCGCGAGACGAGAACCAGCACGTTGAATAGCGCAAAGCTGAGCGCAATTTTGTGCGTTCGCACCCCGGCAATCCGCGCCGCATAGGCCAGCGCGCCGATGAGGTGGATTACCAGCGTCAGCAGGCAGATGTTGAAAAGCGGCCAGTCCATAGCGTCTGTTACCCACATCCCCGGCCATCGTCATCCTGAACTTGTTTCAGGATAACGCACCGTCGCTTGTTATCCCGAATCAAGTTCGGGATGACGAATAGTGGTGCGACTGGGCAGGTGCCTTCAGACTCAATCCTTGCCCTGCCGCGCTAGCAAGCGCAGGCGGAGCGCATTCAATTTGATAAAGCCTGCCGCATCCTTCTGGTCATAGGCGCCAGCATCATCTTCGAAGGTAACCACCTTCTCGCTGTACAAGCTGTTCGGCGACTTGCGCCCGACAACCGAGGCATTGCCCTTGTAGAGCTTCACCCGTACCGTGCCCGAGACATTGGCCTGACTATGGTCAATTGCCGCCTGCAACATCTCGCGTTCAGGCGAGAACCAGAAGCCGTTGTAGATGAGCTCGGCATATTTCGGCATCAGCTCATCCTTGAGATGTGCCGCACCCCGATCAAGCGTGATGCTTTCAATCCCACGATGCGCACGGGCGTAGATTTCACCGCCCGGCGTCTCGTACATGCCGCGCGACTTCATGCCGACAAAGCGGTTCTCGACCAGATCGAGGCGACCAATGCCATGCTTGCGGCCAAGATCGTTGAGCGCGGTAAGTAAGGTCGCAGGCGACTTCGCTTCCCCGTTCAACGCAACGCCATCGCCTTTGTCGAAATCGATGGTGATATATTCAGGGGAATCCGGCGCGTCTTCGGGGTTAGCCGTGCGCGAGTAGACATAGTCCGGGGTTTCTTCCCACGGATCCTCAAGGCATTTGCCCTCGGACGAGGTGTGCAGCAGGTTGGCGTCGGTCGAAAAGGGGCTTTCGCCGCGCTTGTCCTTGGGCACAGGAATCTGGTGAGCCTCTGCCCATTCGATCAGGCGCGTGCGGCTGGTCAGATCCCACTCACGCCACGGTGCAATGACCTTGATGTCCGGGTTGAGTGCATAAGCCGACAGTTCGAAACGGACTTGGTCATTACCCTTGCCAGTCGCGCCATGCGCAATTGCATCGGCGCCAGTCTCGCGAGCGATCTCGATCAGCCGCTTCGAAATCAGCGGGCGGGCGATTGAGGTGCCGAGCAGATAATCGCCTTCATAGCGGGCATTGGCGCGCATCATCGGGAACACAAAATCGCGGACAAATTCTTCGCGCAGATCATCGATATAGATGTGATGATCGGGAATACCCATCAGCACCGCCTTGGCGCGCGCAGGCTCCAGCTCCTCTCCCTGACCAAGATCCGCCGTGAAGGTCACAACCTCGCAGCCATATTCGACCTGCAGCCATTTCAGGATGACACTCGTGTCGAGACCGCCCGAATAGGCAAGAACAACGCGTTTGACCGAATCTTTCATGGGAGAACCTTTGCGCAAAAACCGTCGCGCGCGCCGCTAGCAGGGGGCGGGGTTGGGTGCAAGGGAAGGGATTGCAGGGAACGAACCGAGTGTGAGGGCAAAGGTGTCGGTCGTGGCACCTCAAAGCAAAAACACGAAAGTTTCCGATGCAAATGTACTAGTCGTCTTGTTCCCCCGCCTTAGGCAAAATAGCATCAGAGGCAAGATATAAAGCCGGACCGGATAGTGAGATGAACATTATACTATCGTCGTCGATATTTGCTAGCCTCAGCCTAGCCGGAGCCGTTTCGGCGGAACCTGTCGCCAGCACCCACGCATCTCCCCTTTTGGGATCATGGGCACTCGATGTCTCACAAATGTCGGCTCCGATTGAAGCCCGTCCGAAGGCAGTGACCATCACCTTTGCAGATGCCGGCGAGGGCAAATGGACAACGCGGGTTTTGATAATCGGAAACGACGCCAGCGCCCGCGATATGACGTCTTCCTATCAACGCAACGGCTCCGCAGTGCCAATTGAAGGCGACCAGATGGAAGCCGACACCGTCGCCGTTGCAACACCTACCCCCCAAATCATGGTCATGGCGATGGCCAAAGACAGGCATCCGGCATCAACCCGTGTTTATACCGTATCGGATGATGGGAATAAGATGGTTGAAGAAGCGGTCACCTATGACGACAGCGGCATGCCGCGCATCAGAACGAACCATTTTTCGCGTATCAAAGGCTAAAGCCCAAAGCAGATGCGGATTCAAATAGCGGGCACTGCGCTCGGGGCGCGCGCTTGAACAATGTTCAGTGCGCGATCAAACCCCAAATCTGCCAAAGGCCGAGCGCCAGAAACAACCCTGCTGCGATTATGCGCATCACGTTCAACGGTACCCGCTTGACCAGCTCTTCGCCGAGATAGACCGCAGGCACATTGGCCAGCATCATGCCGAGCGTTGTTCCGGCAGCGACGGCAAACACAGATTGATATTGCGCGCCCAGCGCCACAGTTGCGACCTGGGTTTTATCCCCCATTTCCACCACAAAAAAGGCGATCGCAGTGGTCAAAAAGACGCTGCCGTTGTGGCTGACTTCGCCTTCATCTTCGTCGATTTTATCGGGCACCAGCGTCCATAGGGCCATGGCGACAAAGCCCAGCGAAACGGCCCAGCGGAACCAGGGCGCATCAAGCAGCCCGGCGACCTGCTGTCCCGCAAATGCTGCCAACGCATGGTTGAGCAACGTCGCAGCGAGGATACCGAAGATGATCGGCAATGGCTCACGGAAACGGGTGGCGAGCAGGATGGCAAGCAGCATCGTCTTGTCGCCAATCTCGGCAAAGGCGACAATCGCGGTGGAGGCAAATAACGCAGTCAACATCGTGCGCGCCTTTGGCACGCACAAACCGATTACGCTAGCCCATGCGCGTCCATTCCATCCACCAATTCCATTCCCAGCTCTTGCCCCCATCGCTGGACGAGGACTGGTGCCAGCGGCAACCAGTTGGCGTGACCCGGTCCCACACGCCGCGATAGAGCCATTTGACGCCATCCAGTTCCTCGTTCGAGATGAAGATGCCCTCGCCGTCGATGAATTCGCCTTTCTGCGGCGGGTTGACCACACCATTGCCCGCACTGGTCCAATGGTCGGCCCACTTCTTTTCCTGCGGCAACCAGACGCGCACGCCCATTCCCATGTCGGTGCCGTCGGCCTTGCGCAGTTCCTCGATACTGCCCATGCCGTTGAGGACGCGATGAACGGTTGCGCCGCTATCAAAGCGTTGCCATTCATTCTCCGTGCCGTCTTTTAGCCGCTTGTGTCGAATTTTCCATTCGCCAGCCAGAAAATCAAAATCGCCTACACCTCTGCCCGTGACGATGCCTTTGCCAGCGGGGGTGTAGTTTGTGTCGATAGGTGATTCCATGTTTCCTCCTGAAACGGCTTGCGCGGAAAGCGAGGGTGCAAACACGCCAACAAGCAACCCGGCACTGCCTCGCAAAATTCTCCGTCTTTCCATGCGCCTACCTCTCATTGAATTGTGAATGGGACCAAATACGACCGAATAACTGTCAGGATTTGTCAGTTATTCTTTGCTAGGAGAAAAAAATGCGTGCCAGCCGCCTCTTGTCGATCCTGATTCTGCTACAATTGCGGCAAAGGCTGACTGCGGAAGAGTTGGCGGGGGAATTCGAGGTTTCGATCCGCACCATCTATCGCGACATCGATGCGCTCAGCGCGGCGGGTGTTCCCGTATATGGCGACAGAGGGCCAGGCGGCGGATTCCAATTGCTCGAGGGATACAGGACCAAACTGACGGGGCTCGACGCCTCGGAGGCAGAAGCCATGCTGCTCATTGGCCTTCCGGGGGAGGCGCAGGCGATGGGCTTAGGCGATGCGGCAACACGGGCACGCAACAAGCTGCTTGCCGCGCTCCCCAAAACCGGAAGCGAGGAGGCCAACCGCATTGCGGGGCGATTCCATCTCGATAGCAGCGACTGGTACCGGGTTACCCGTCCCACACCCTTCCTGTCCCGCGTCGCCCGCGCTGTGCTCGACCGGCGAGTGCTGGCGATGACTTATAAAAGCTGGAAAGCACGCGCTGAATGGGTCGTCGAACCCTATGGCCTCGTACTCAAGGCAGGGCATTGGTATCTGATTGCGCGTGGGCATGGCAAGGTGCGTATCTTCAACATCGCCGACATCCAATCGCTCGACCTGCAGGACGAGGAGTTCGAACGCCCCAGGGATTTCGACCTTGCGACATGGTGGCAGACCGAACAAGCGCGGTTCGAGGCCGAACTGTTTTCAACAACCGCGACGCTCCGGCTTTCGCCGCTAGGCTTGAAAAGGCTCGCAGCCGTATCACCGCGCGGAGCAGCCGCTGCGCAATCGGCCAAACTTTGCAGCGATGGCTGGACGCTCACCAATATAGCGATCGAGAATAACGACCACGGCGCGCGCGAGATGCTGATGATTGGCGCAGAAGTGGAAATAGTATCGCCGCTTTCCTTTCGCGAACGCATCCGGCGGCTGGCGAGCGGCATCGTGGCGCTGAACAGGGGAGAATGCGAATGACCTGGCAAAGTTCAAAAACACAAATCGAGGCGATCCTTGCGACTTCACCTGCAAACCAACAGTTTCACTATCCGATCCGTCACGGCACCATGCGCGTCGGCCTTTACGCCCCCAAGGGAACCGATGACCAGACACCGCATGATCAGGATGAGCTGTATATCATCGCCAGTGGGTCAGGCTGGTTTGTGAAGGGCATGGACCGTATCGCCTTCGCCCCGCAGGACGTTCTGTTTGTCGAGGCCGGGGTCGACCACCGTTTCGAGGATTTCAGCGGCGATTTTTCGACCTGGGTGGTTTTCTGGGGTCCGACTGGTGGGGAATTGGCTTGAGCTTCCAAAAGGGATAAATTGGCAATTGGAGGACAAGCCATGACCAAAACCGAAAACAAGACCAAGGAAACAACCGTCAGCGTCGACGACTTTATCGCTGCCGTCGCCGACGCCAACCAGCGTACCGACGCCCAGAAGCTCCGCGCACTCATGGAGCATCTGTCCGGCGAGCCTGCCAGAATGTGGGGCCCGTCGATCATCGGTTTTGGCAGCTATCACTACAAATATGAAAGTGGGCGCGAAGGCGACATGTGCAGGATCGGCTTTTCACCGCGCAAGGGGCAGACTGTGCTTTATCTGATCGACGGATTCGAGGGCCAACCAGAACTCATGGCGCGCCTTGGCAAGCACAGAACCGGCAAGTCATGCCTCTACATCAAGAAACTGACGGATGTTGACGAAGCGGTGCTGGAAGAGCTGTGTGCGCGTTCGCTCGCCTATATGGCGGATAAGTATCCGCTTGCTTAGTCGCTGGAACCCTTCCCGCGCCCTGATTGGCGATATTCAAATGCACGCTTTGCACTAATCTTACGTACCAGCAGCCAAGCCGCGACCGCTACCATTGCTGCCAGTACAGCAAGAGCAACCAACACCCTGTCTTCCATTAAAACCAGCCCTCAGATCGACGGTTTGTATCCGTCCAAAGTTATAACGCGGCTTGTCTAGCATAGGCTGTTTTACATTCAAGTCACAGGATGCACTAATGCGAAGCTAACCAATCAGCTCGTCGCAATTCCAGCAACTAACAGCGAGGAATCCTGTTCCACATGCAGTTGCTCCAGCGAATCTACCATCACGCAGTCGCCGCGGACTATCGGCTTTCGACCGAGAGTGGCATGTCCTGATACCGGCACCAACCAATAGGGCCCACTCTCTCCTATGGTGCCCTTACCCGCATCATCCACAATGTGGTGAAGCCAGAAATGCGGTCCTTCCGCCAGTTTCAAATTGCCCGACACATTGCCAGACCGAGCATCTGCATAAGGCGCCGGAATCGTCACAGCGACGCCATCTTCAAGGTGCAGTTCGCGCGGACGTCCATAGTCGTAAAGGCGATAAGTAATGTCCGCAGCTTGTTGCACCTCGACCAAAGTGACGCCAGCACCAATGGCATGAATTGTGCCTGCCGGGATGTAGAAATAGTCGCCCGAACGTACTGTTTTCCAGTCGAGAAGTTGTTCTATTTCGCCAGACAGCGATGCGGCGCGCAATTCTTCTGCGGACAGCGCGCGCTTCGTACCAATGCCCAATACCGCGCCCGGTTCCGCATCAACTATATACCAACATTCTTCCTTGCCCGAAGGCAATCCACGCCGCCTTGCATCAGCCTCGGAAGGATGGACCTGGATCGACAGCTTTTCCGAGGTGAACAACCATTTGACCAGAAGCGGAAGGAACGTTTGACCTGCGCCATGATACCAGATCTCGCCGATCCGCTGCCCGCCGTGCGCGCCAAATTCGGGCGGGAGGTCATCCCGCCCCCAGGGCTTTTCAACAAATTGGCGCTCAAGAAACATCGAAACACCCTTTAGCAGCAACAGCTTACCATATCCTATCCAACTTTCCGCTTTAGAAATTCGCAAAGTCTCGCTAGGGCCCAGCGAACAATATAATTCTCCCCGGGCACCATTGTTCACTCTGGAGCCAAAAATGACCGTATATGTAGACCGCGCCGGATTGCAGATTGCGTCCGCTCTCGCCGAATTTGTCGAAGCCAAAGCCTTGCCGGGAACCGGAGTGCAGGCTGATGCGTTGTGGCGGGGGCTGGCTGATATTCTGGCGCGTTTTGTGCCGGTGAACCGGGCTTTGCTCGCCAAGCGTGATGAGATTCAGTTGAAGCTTGACGCGTGGCACAAGTCCAATCCCGGCCCGATTGCCAACATGGCGGCTTATAAGGCCGTTCTGACTGAGATCGGTTATCTGGTCCCCGAGCCGACCGGATTCAAAATCGGCACGCAGAATGTTGATGCCGAAATCGCGACCATGGCAGGCCCGCAGCTCGTGGTGCCCGCGCTCAACGACCGCTTTGTTCTGAACGCCGCCAATGCGCGCTGGGGCAGCCTTTATGATGCGCTCTACGGCACCGATGTTCTCGATGCGCCTGCCGCGCGCCCCGGCGGTTATGATACCGAACGCGGCGATGCGGTGATCGCCTATGCGCGCAAATTCCTCGATCAAGCTGTTCCCTTGGCCAGTGGCAGCTGGTCCGATTGGGACGGCGGCGATCTGCAGCTTGCCGACCCGGCGATCCCGATCATCCGCCGCGGCGACGACATCCTGCTGCGCAACAACGGCCTTGGCATCGAGATCGTCATCGATCGCGACCATCCAGTGGGCAAGACCGACAAGGCGGGGATCGCCGATGTCATCCTTGAAGCAGCGCTGACCACGATCATCGACCTTGAGGATTCGGTTGCGGCGGTTGATGCCGAAGACAAGGTGAAGGGCTATACCAACTGGCTTGGCCTGATGCGCGGCGATCTGACCGCGAGCTTTGACAAGGGCGGGAAGACCATGACCCGCGCGCTCGAGGATGACCGCGAATGGGATGAGGCACTGCTCCACGGGCGTTCGGTTATGTTCGTCCGCAATGTCGGCCATTTGATGACCAATCCTGCAGTACGGCTGGCCGATGGCAGCGAGGCGCCCGAGGGCATACTTGACGCGCTTTTCACTTCGCTCTGCGCGATGCATGACCTGCTCGGCCTTGGCAAATATCGCAACAGCCGTGCTGGCAGCATTTATATCGTCAAGCCCAAGCAGCATGGCCCCGAAGAATGCGCCTTCACCAACGACCTGTTCGACGCGGTCGAAGATCTGCTCGGCCTCGACCGGCACACGATCAAAGTTGGCGTGATGGACGAAGAACGCCGCACCAGCGCAAACCTCGCCGCGTGCATTTATGCCGTGCGCGACCGCATTGTCTTCATCAACACTGGCTTCCTCGATCGCACCGGTGACGAGATGCACAGCGCGATGCAGGCTGGCCCGATGATCCGCAAGGCGGACATGAAATCGAGCGCCTGGATCCAGGCCTATGAGGCGCGCAATGTGCAGATCGGCCTCAGCTGCGGGCTTTCGGGCAAGGCGCAGATCGGCAAGGGCATGTGGGCCGCACCCGATATGATGAAAGACATGATGGCGCAAAAGATTGGCCATCCCAAATCGGGCGCAAACACCGCCTGGGTCCCCTCACCCACCGCCGCGACGCTGCACGCCATGCATTACCATATGGTCGATGTGTTCGAGGTTCAGAAGGAACTGGCGAGCAAGGAAACCCCTGCGCTCGATGCTCTGCTAACCATTCCCGCAGCGCCACGCGGCCACAACTGGTCTGCGGAGGAAGTGCAGCAGGAGCTGGAAAACAACGCACAGGGCATATTAGGCTATGTCGTGCGCTGGATCGACCAGGGCATTGGCTGTTCAAAGGTGCCCGACATCCACGATATCGGCCTGATGGAAGACCGCGCCACGCTGCGCATTTCATCGCAGCACATCGCCAACTGGCTGCTCCACGGCGTATGCACCCCCGAACAGGTTGACGCCGCCTTCGCCAAGATGGCCGCCAAGGTTGACGCGCAAAATGCCGATGATGCGATGTACGAAAAGCTGGAAGGCAACAGCATCGCCCTTAAGGCCGCCCGCGCGCTGGTCTATGAAGGCGTTGCCCAGCCTAGCGGTTATACCGAGCCGTTGCTGCACAAATTCCGGCTGGAGAAGAAGGCGGCATAATTCTCCCCTCCCGCGTGGGGGAGGGCCGGAGAGCCTAGAATTCTCGCTCCGCTCGCTCCCTCCCCTAACCCCTCCCGCAAGCGGGAGGGGAATGACAACTACCGCCCCGCCTTCTTCAACCCCTTCGCCTTCCACTCCATCGCATTGCGCACCCGCCATTCAACGCTCGGATGGGTGTAGAAAATCGCCTCCTGCAGCGCACTCGGTCTTGGGTAACGATATTCGGCAGTCTTAACCAAAGCGCTCGCTAGCGCGTCGGGCAGGTTGACGTGCTTGAGCGAATAATTGTCCGCTTCACGCTCGCCCGCACGAACAACGGCATTCATGGCTGGCTGGGCGAACAGGCCCAGAAAGCCAACCAGGAAAATCAGGATAGGCAAACCGGTCGGATCGCCGATTTGCGCATTGCTGCCAAACAGCCGTGCAAAGCGAGGGAACAACCGGTCGGCGAGGAAGAACAGCACCATTGCCAGCAGCACCAGCACGCCCACCATTCGCCAGATATGGCCGCTGACATAATGGCCGATTTCATGCCCTGTCACAGCTTTGACCTCGTCAAGCGACGCGCCTTTCAATGCAACATCGGAAATGGCGATGCGTTTAGAGCCGAACAGTCCCGAGACATTGGCCGTAAAATTGTTCGATTGGCGCGATCCGTCATAGACGAAGATGCGGTCAGCAGGTATGCCTGCTTCCGCCGCCATATCAACCAGCGCGGCCTTTACCGGGCCATCTTGCAGCGGCTTATATTCGTTGAACAGCGGTTCGATTAGCACCGGCGAGAGAATCATCGTTGCTGCGCCAGCAAAAGCCGCCAGCCCGCCTGACCAGAGCCACCAGCGTTTCCCGGCCTTGCGGATGAGCGCATAGATGCCAAGGAAGAATAGCGCGCCGAGCAGGCTCGACAGCACCGTTCCAATAGAATCTTGCATCAGGAAATCGGACAACGGTTGGCTTGTGCGGCCATAGGATTTTTCGAAACCCCAATTTTGATAAATATTCCAAGGCAGACTGATGATTGCAGAAACCAGAAAGTAGGTGACACCTACCAGCCAGGTCCGAAGCGCCCAGCCGCGATTTTCAAGCTTAGCCGAAACATTGTCTAGGATGCCGATGCGGACAATAATCCAGGTTACCACAGCCGAAGCAAGCAGCCCCCATAGCAGCATCCAGTGGCTGGCGCTGGTATAGTCCGCCGCCTTCTGCAACGCCTCCGGTCCCAAACTGTCGATATAGCGCGCGGTTTCCACTGCCGGATTGAATGTCATGCTGATCCTCCCTCAAACTACTGTATTGCATGAGTCATACAGCAGCTATTCGCATGTAGCTTGCCTGGATACAACGTCGAAGGTTATCTAGCTCGCATGTGGAGGGTCATCATCCTGTACGGATTGGCGCTGGCGGGCGGGGCGTTCTTGCTCGAATGGCTCGATTACAAGCATATGGTGCGTGCCTGGTCCACAGAGCTGTATATCGGCATCGTCGCGATACTGTTCATTGCATTGGGGATATGGGTCGGCAACCGACTTACCCCGCAACCGCGCGGTCCAGCGTTTGAACGCAACGATGCAGCGATCCGTTCACTCGGCATCAGCGAGCGCGAGTGCCAGGTTCTTGATCTGCTCGCCTCGGGCGCGGCGAACAAGGTGATCGCGCGGCGGCTCGGTATCTCCCCCAACACCGTCAAGACGCATGTCGCGCGGCTGTTCGAGAAACTGGAGGCTGCCAACCGGACCGAGGCAATCCACAAAGCGCGGACGCTGGATATCCTGCCGTGAAAACGGGCGACAGCCATCAAATCACCCTTTTGGGCGATAGCTTTGCCCGTCGCGGCTGCTTAGCCCGACGCTGTCTGAATTAAAGGAGACAGGAAATGGGACGGATTATCTGGATTTATGGAACCATCGCCGGGCTGGCACTTGCGAGCAGCTTTTTTATCGGCTGGATATTAGGTGCAGAGATTGACGATCACAGCGTCATTCTCGGCTATTCGATCATGCTGGTTGCGCTCAGCATGGTATTTGTCGGTGTAAAACAATATCGCGACAAGATTCTCGGCGGCGTCATCCGTTTCTGGCCTGCGGTGGGCGTCGGCCTTGGCATCGCTGCGGTTGCATCCTTATTCTACGTACTCGGCTGGGAAGCCTATATGTACGCCACCGATTACAGTTTCATGCGTGCCTATGTCGAAAGCACAATCGCTGCCAAACAGGCCGCGGGTGCTTCGGCAGCCGAGATCGCAAAATTTACTGCGGAAATGAAGGCGTTCGAAGCGCAATATGCCAATCCGCTGTTCCGCATGGCAATGACGCTAACCGAAATCGCGCCAGTAGGTTTGCTGATGGCTTTCCTGTCGGCAGCGCTGCTGCGCAAAAGCAACTTTATGCCGGCAAAAGCGGCGGGTTAAGACGAAGCTGCAAAAGCTTTCCGAGTTTCGTCACCCCCGCGCAGGCGGGGGTCCATCACCGATTGTTGAAATTTGAACGGCAGGTGATGGATTCCCGCCTTCGCGGGAATGACGAGTTATCGTTAGGCCGCGCTCAATGGCCCGCGTCAATAAACCGCTCGGCATCGAGCGCGGCCATGCAGCCTGTGCCCGCGCTCGTTACCGCCTGGCGGTAGATGTGGTCCATCACATCGCCACAGGCGAAGACGCCGGGAACGCTGGTTTCGGTGGCCTGCCCTTCGGCCCCGCCACGCACCTTGATATAGCCGCCAGCCATATCGAGATGGCCTTCAAATATGCCGGTATTGGGCTTGTGGCCGATGGCGATGAAGACGCCGTGCAGTTCGATATCTTCGGTGCCACTGCCGTCGGTTGTGGCGATCCGCATGCCGGTGACACCCATGGCATCGCCCAGCACTTCATCAAGCGTGTGGTTCCACTTGATCGTCACCTTGCCTTCGGCTTCGCGGGCAAAGAGACGGTCCTGCAGGATCTTTTCGGCCTTCAGCTTGTCGCGACGATGCACCAGCGTCACATGGCTGGCGATATTGGCAAGGTAGAGGACCTCTTCAACCGCAGTATTACCGCCACCGATCACCGCCACGGGTTTGTTGCGGTAGAAAAAACCGTCGCAGGTTGCGCAGGCCGATACGCCCTTGCCCATGAAAGCCTGTTCAGATGGCAGGCCGAGATATTGCGCGCTGGCACCTGTCGCGATGATCACGGCATCCGCCGTGTAATTACCTGCGCCACCGGTCAGCGTAAAAGGCCGCTTCGAAAAATCGACCTTCTCGATATAGTCATTCACGATCCGCGTGCCGAAGCGTTCGGCATGCTTCTTCATCCGCTCCATCAGCTCGGGGCCCATGACGCCAGCATCGTCGCCCGGCCAGTTGTCGACCTCGGTCGTGGTCATCAACTGCCCGCCAACCTCGACCCCGGTGATGATCATCGGTTTCAGATTTGCACGGGCCGCATAGACCGCGGCGGTATAACCCGCGGGGCCGGAGCCGATGATGATAACGGGTGCGTGGCGGTCTGACATTTAAGAGAATCCTGTTGCTATTGGTTGCCGGACATAGGGAGCGCATTCGCCAAGGCCAAGGCCGGAGGCGAAACTATCCACAAAAAGAGGCTTCCCTTAACGTAAGGGCGCTTTTATCAGGCCCGCGAAACAGTTTCGAACAGGGGAGTCCCGCATGCCCAAGATTACCGTCATTTCTCGCAATGGATCAGCGCGCGATGTAGAGGCCGAAAATGGCCTGTCGCTGATGGAGGTGATCCGCGACAATGGCTTTGACGAGCTGCTCGCGCTGTGCGGCGGCTGCTGCAGCTGTGCGACCTGTCACGTTTTCGTCGACAGCGCCTTTGCTGACAAGGTTCCGGCAATGAGCGAGGATGAGAATGACCTGCTCGATTCGACCGACAGCCGCAACGAAAGCTCGCGCCTGTCGTGCCAGATCCAGATGAACGACAGCCTCGAAGGCCTCGTCGTCACCATCGCGCCGGAAGACTGAGTTCCCCTTTTTAATCGTCGTCCCGAACTTGTTTCGGGACAACGAATTGCCGTCGCGTGTTATCCTGAAACAAGTTCAGGATGACGACGGTTGAGCAATCAAACCACCGTCACCAACCCGATGACCGCGCCAGTCATCGCGGAAGCGAGGTTTCCGGCAATCCAGCTTTTGACACCCAGCGCCGCGGCCTCGCCGCGGCGGTCGGGACAAAGCGTGCCGATGGTTGAAACCAGCAGACCGATACTCGCCAGATTGGCGACGCCGCATAGCGCATAAGTGACGATCAACTGACTGCGCGGCCCCAATTCCCCCGCAGGCAAGGCAGCCAGATCAAGATAGGCGACATATTCGTTGAGGATCGCCTTGGTGCCCATCAGCGCGCCGGCGGTTGGCGCTTCGCTCCACGGCACGCCGATTGCCCACATCAGCGGCGCGAACAGCCAGCCGAACATGCGGCGCAGCGTCAGCTCCTCACCTCCCACCAATGGCAACACGCTGAGCATCTGGTCGACCAGCGCGACCAGCGCGAAAACGACAATAATCACACCGATCACCGCGAGGAACAACTGCACCCCGTCCATCGTCCCACGAATGATCGCGTCGATGCTGTTGTCATATTTGAGGCTGGTGTCATCCGGGTCGGTCGCGGTCTTGCCGTCGCCCGGCACCATCAACCGCGCGAGCAGCACAGCAGCGGGCAGCGAGATCAGCGAGGCGGAAATCATGTGCCCCACCGCATCGGGCACAGTCTTCGACAGCGTGGTCGCGTACAGGATCAGAATCGCACCCGATATCGTCGACATCGTGAGAACCATCACCATGAACAATTCGCTGCGGCTCATCCGCTCGAAATAAGCGCGCAGCACGAGCGGCGCCTCGACCACACCGAGGAAGATATTTGCGCCCCCGCCGAGACCGACCACACCGCTGACGCCGAGCGTCCGCTGCAACGCCCAGCTAAGGCCCCGCACAATCCATGACAGGATTTTCCAGTGCCACAGCAAGGCCGAGATTGCCGAAAAGACGATCACCAGCGGTAATATCTGGAAAGCGATGATCAGCGGCGGCTGGCTGCCCTCAGCCACCGGAAATGGCAAAGGCGCGCCGCCCAGATAGCCGAACATATAGCTCGAGCCGACCACAGTCGCCTTTTCAATCGCCTGCACCGCATGGTTGGCGACGTTGATCGCATCCCAGACAACCGGCACGCGCACGATCAGCAGCGCGAGTGCGAGTTGCAGCAGAAACGCCCCGCCGATCCAACGCCAGCTTGGAAGCTGTTTCCGGTTTTCCGAAAATGCCCAAGCCAGCAAAACGATCAGGGCAACACCAATCAGCCCCTGCAGTTGTGCGAAAATCGCCAAGCGCCTAGCCGCGCATCGCCGAAGTCATCGCCTCGGCCGTCACCGGATAGCCATGACCTTCGGGGATGCAGATATGCGGCACGCCGTTACGTTCCTCTACATAAGTGAGCATTAACTGCACTGGATGATCGGCGGCATGCGCGGCAGTGTCAGCGAAGCTATCGAACTGCGCCAAGCGTTCCAGATTGCGCAGCGTCGGGAAGATCGCTTTCACTTCCTTTTTCGCAACCTTTTCGAGCACGCCCGCTGCGCTGTCCCAGAACAGCATGCGGTTTTCGGTGTTGTCGACCACGGCAGGTAGATGTGCATCGCCCGCGTTGAGCAGATAGAAACGGGTATCGAACACGCGCGTTTCGAGATTAGGTGGGCGCCAGCGGGCCCAAGGAACCAGCTGGTTCAACTGCGGCGTCCAGCCATTATCGTCGCAGATTTCCTTTAGACTGGCCCCGTCATGTAGCGCGGCGCGCGCTTCGGCGCAATCGGCTGCATCAACAACGCCGACCAGCGCAAGAGCAAGGCCTGCCTCTTCAATAGTTTCCCGGATTACCGCCAGCCGTGCCGCGGCTTCTTGCAGCTCGAGCCCGTGATCGAGCACCCCAGCAAAAGCGCGGTCATGATCATCAACCTTGCCGCCTGGGAAAACGACCATGCCCCCCGCAAAGGCCATCGACTTCACCCGCTCGACCATCAGGATCAGCGGCGGGCCGCCCTCCGGATTGTTGCGGAAAATCACCATGGTGGCGGCGGGGGTCGCGGGCGGCATGACTTCGCCGGTGACGGGGTGGATCAATATTTCTTCAGACATCGCTGCCTTTGCAGCATGGAAATGCGCGTCTGCCAAGCCATGATTTTTTCGCGAAGGGTTTTTGTAACTCGCGCGTTATAGCATCAAAGGCAGTGAAACTAAGGACCAGAGCTGAATGGCGACAACCGCGCAAGCGATAGCGAGCGAAAGTGACGACGCGCTGATGGCGCGTGTCGCTGCGCGTGATGCAGACGCCTTGCGCCTGCTCGCTGATCGGCATGCAGAGATTGCATGGCGTATCGCCTATCGCATGTTGAATGATGCAGCCGAGGCCGAGGATGTCGCTCAAGATGCCCTGCTGCGACTCTGGCAATATGCCGAGCGATGGCAGGCCGGTGGCCCCGGGGTCGCGGCATGGCTGACCCGCGTGGCCACCAATGCCTGCCTTGATCGCATCCGCCGCCACCGCTTTGTCGGCGACGAAGCAGTCCCTGAACGCGCCGATGAAAGTCCATTGGCTGACGAAGTGATAGAGCAGGATGACGTCCGCAGCGCTGTAGCCGCGTGCATCGAAGCACTACCTGACCGGCAGCGCGCGGCAATTGTGCTGACTTATTATGAGGAAAGGCAAAACAGGATGGCCGCCGATATCTTGGCCATGCAGATCAAGGCGTTTGAATCGCTGCTGTTCCGCGCCCGCGCTTCGTTGCGCGATTGCGTCGAAGGGAAGGGAGTAATGGCATGACCGATCCTGCTTTCCCGCCGCACATCGCCGCTGCGCTCGACCGGCTGACGGTGCCGCCGTTGCCGCATGGCTTTGGCGACCGACTGGCCGCGCGCATCGCAGCGGGTGACTTGCCTGCCGAATCTTCTTCGATCACGCCACCAAGCGCTCCGGCCCGCCGACGGTTTGACAGCGCTGGCTGGCGCCGTTCGGGGCGGATTGTCAGCGTGGTCGCCGCTTTTGGTATCGCTACCGCAACCGCCGCCGCATCAGGATTTTTCGGCGAGCCCGTCTATGTCCCCATGGTAAGCGACGCGCTTGCTAAGGCCAAGCTGGTCGAATTGCCGCAAAAGGATATTCCCAAACCCAAAGCGAAACCTGCTGTCCTCAGCAAGGACATCGCTCCGGCTCAACCGGAAACCGAACCCACACCCAGCGGACGCCAAGCGGTGCGCGCTCTGTACCAGCGACTGCGCTCGGATCCCGAGTTTCGGGCGCTGCCAAGGCAGGAACGTCTCGCCATCGCGCGGCAGGAAATCGAGACCATGCTTGAAAAAGGTGAGGTGACACTCCCTGAATTGCGGCGCGCGCTCGCCGAACACCGGCTGCTGCAAAATCCTGCAATTCGGCGCAAAATCGGGCGCGAACTGGCGCGCCGCGAAATGGCTCAACGCACAGAGGCCGCGACCGGCGCAACCGTGGAAGACAAGGCCGCGAATGGGGAACAACTGCAACAGCCGCGGATCGATCCAGCCAAAGCAGAGGCGCGGCGCGAAGCATTCCGCCAATTGCCACCCGAACAGCAAGCCCGCGTCCGCGAACTGCGCGAACAATTGCGGACAGCTACACCTGCAGAGCGTCGCGCCATCCGCCGCGAACTGTTGGCCATCGCACAATCAGCGTCAGCGACCCCACCTGAAGCAGAAAAAATTGCACCCGAAAGCGAAGGGAATGACGACGTCGTGCGTTGAATGTTTGAAGGTCGCTGAAAACGGCCTTCGGCAGATAGCAAAGGACAGACCCGATGAAAAAGCTGATAGCAATCACCCTCTCCGCCACACTCCTGGCGGGCGCAGCATTCGCCGAACCGGTTACCCGCACCTCAACCTTTGATGGCCCCAAGGCCAGCGGCACGAAAACTTCGGTCCGTGACAAAGAAGCCGGAACCTTCAGTTCGGACAAGATTGTTACCCGCAAAAGCGATGGCGCGACTGCAACTACCGAACGCGATCGCCAGCGCACCGACACGGGCTTCACCGGCAGTGGATCGCGTACCGGCTTCAACGGCAAGACCGCGACCTATGATGTTGAGCGCACCAAGACCGACAATGGCTGGACTGCGACCGGCAGCGGAACCGGGCCCAATGGCGGCGAATATAGCTATACGGGTTCAAAGACCCGCACCGATAACGGCTTCACCGCAAATCGTTCAGCTTCGCGCAATGGCACCGAGGTTTACAACCGCACCGATACAGTTTCGCGGTCAAACGGCAATGTGACCCGCGACACCAGTGTTACCCGAAGGCAGCGCAAACGCTGAGGCGGGACACCCTCTTCCTCTCCCCCTTGGCCGTCCCGCTGTCCATCACACACCCGGCGGGGCGGCCAGCCTGTTAGTCTTGACTGTAAACATTGTGTGGCGAAGCTTGCCACAACCCACGCACACTGGCACCATGCGGCATTCGCAGTTGTCCGGGGAGAAGCTGGATGGGTATCGTCGAATTGCTGGGCCTGGCAGCGAGTGTCAGCTTGTTATCAGGTTGGCGGCTCTACCTCACCGTCTTCGCAACCGGCCTCGCGATGCATTTCGGCGTCGTCGACCTTCCCGAAAATCTCAAAATGCTCGATGCGCTCGCCAACCCATGGGTTATCGGAATATCAGGGCTTGGAGCGGTTGCCGAGTTTTTCGCCGACAAAGTAGCCTGGCTAGATTCGATCTGGGATGGCCTCAACACGCTAATCCGGCCTTTGGGCGGAGCGATGCTGGCGCTGGCCGTGGTCGATGCCGGTGATCCGGTCTGGCAGGTCATCGTCTTCCTGCTGGGCGGCGGGGCTGCGCTCGCGAGTCATGCGACCAAGGCAACGACGCGCGCGGCGGTGAACACCAGTCCGGAACCGGTGAGCAACATTGTGCTTTCCACGGCAGAAGATGTCGTAACCGGCGGTTTGCTCGCACTGGCCTTCGCCAATCCGGTAATCGCAGCGGTCATTGCGCTGTTGCTGCTCGCACTGACCATCTGGGGGCTGTTTGCAGCCAAGCGCATGTTGCAGAAATTGTTCGCGCCGCAATCTGATCCCACTCCACCTCAGGGATAAAGGCAAAGCAGCTTATTCCGTTCCGGTCCCCTGGCGGAACAAGACCTGCTGAAAGGCGGATTGGGTAGGCGCTGACTGCACGGGCACCGGCTTGCCGCGTTGTTCCATGCCTTGCTTGCCAAGCCCGGCATAGAGGAAGCCGCCATCGCGCAACCGGTCGTACAGCCAGTCACGTCGGTGCGGTTCAACCACAAAGCAGCCCTCGCTCGTGCCCGGTTTGCCGCCGCGCGCCGACATCAGGCTATAGTTGAAATAGCGCCGACGCTCAGCCGCATAGCTGTGGACGACAATGTCGCGGGTGCGCATCGCGCTATTCGATGGATCAAGCCCGTCGAGTCGCAGTGAAAGACCATTGCGCCCGCGATACAGTTCGCCTCCGCGCGCCGCACCGAGCGAGGACATCCAGCTTTCATAAACATTGCCAAAGGCATCGGCATAGCCATCATCATCGGGATCTGAGCCGATGCCATGCGCGACCACCACCGGGCTATCGAGCCCCTGCCCGCTTTCCAGATCGACCACATAAAGCCGCGGGTCCGCGCTGCGCTTGGCGAAATCGACGACCACCATCATCGAAGGCCCGCTGCCGCTGCCCCAAAGGCAGACATGTTTTTCATAGCTGGCTAGCGTTTCGTCGAGCAGCGAACGGTCGAGGCGGTGTTGCGGCGTAGCCAAGCCCTCCGGGTGCTCGGCGGAATAGACAGACAGCAGCTTCGCCTTGGCCTCCTGAAAACCGGTGCAAGAGAAGCGCTTGAATGCGGGGCCGATGGGCTGGGCGGTGATGAGCGTCGCATCGCCGGTGCCGGGGGCGAAGACAATCTCCGATTGCGCCATTACGGGTGCGGCCAAGGAAACGATGCCGAGCACCGCGCACAAAGCGTTTCGATACGCTGCGAATCTGCCCCCAGGTCGCTGCATGATGTTCAATTTACAGCAAAAGCGCCGGGTTGCAAAACCCCTCACGCGCCGCCATCTCGTTTTGGAACAGCGCGACTCTTGCGCTTTGCGAACAAATCTGGAACAAGCGGTCTATGAGCCTCACCCACATCAGCGTGCGCGGTGCGCGCGAGCACAACCTCAAAGGCGTCGATATCGATCTGCCGCGCGACAAGCTGATCGTGATCACCGGCCTGTCTGGTTCGGGCAAATCCTCGCTGGCGTTCGACACCATCTATGCCGAGGGGCAGCGCCGCTATGTCGAGAGTCTGAGCGCTTATGCGCGCCAGTTCCTCGAGATGATGCAGAAGCCCGATGTCGAGCATATCGAAGGCCTTTCCCCCGCCATCTCGATCGAGCAGAAAACCACCAGCCGCAACCCGCGCTCAACGGTCGCGACGGTCACCGAAATTTACGACTATATGCGCCTGTTGTGGGCGCGGGTCGGGGTGCCCTATTCGCCCGCCACCGGCCTGCCAATCACCGCGCAGACGGTGACGCAGATGGTCGACCGGGTGATGCAATTGCCCGAGGGCACCCGTGCCTACCTGCTCGCCCCCGTAGTGCGCGGGCGCAAGGGCGAGTATCGCAAGGAGCTGCTCGAATGGCAGAAAGCGGGCTATACCCGCGTGCGCATCGACGGCGAATTCTACCCCATCGAGGAAGCCCCCGCGCTCGACAAGAAATACAAGCATGACATCGAGGTCGTGGTTGACCGCATCGTCGTGAAGGACGGCATCCAGACGCGGCTGGCGGATTCGTTCGAGCAGGCGCTGAAGCTGGCCGAGGGGCTGGCCTTTGTCGATCTGGCCGACGGCACGGTGGCCGAGGCAATGGGCGGCGCGGATGCGGTGCCGACAGCCTTTGGAGAGGCGCGGGCGACCTTCACCCCTGCGCCCAGCAATGTGAGCGGCGGAGCGATGAAAGGCACCGGCCTGCCGCCCAACCGTATCGTGTTCAGCGAGAAATTCGCCTGCCCCGTCAGCGGCTTCACCATTGCGGAGATCGAGCCGCGGCTATTCAGCTTCAACGCGCCGCAGGGGGCGTGCCCCGATTGCGACGGGCTGGGCGAGCGGCTGGAATTTGATCCGCAGCTGGTCGTCCCCAATGAGGCGTTGAGCCTCAAACAGGGCGCGGTGGTGCCCTGGGCGAAATCGAACCCGCCCAGCCCCTATTACATGCAGGTGCTGGCGAGCCTCGCCAAGGCCTATGACTTTGATCTGACCACCCCGTGGAACAAGCTGCAGCCCGACCAAAGGCTGATCATCCTCCACGGCACCGGCGGAATGCCGGTCGAGCTGACCTTCATGGACGGGCGCAAGGAATATACCGTGCGCAAACCGTTTGAGGGCGTGGTCGGCAACCTCAACCGCCGCATGTTGCAGACCGACAGCGCGTGGATGCGTGAGGAGCTGGGCAAGTTCCAGACCAGCCAGCCCTGCGAAACCTGCCACGGCGCGCGCCTGAAGCCTGAGGCGCTGAGCGTCAAGATCGCGGGCACCAACATCTCCGAACCCACGCGGATGAGCGTGGCGGACGCGCTGGTCTGGTTCAGCAATCTCGACGCGCAACTCACCCCCACCCAGTCGCAAATCGCCAAAGCGATCCTGAAGGAAATCAACGAACGGCTGGGCTTCCTCAACAATGTCGGGCTCGATTACCTCAACCTCGATCGCACCAGCGGCACGTTGAGCGGCGGGGAGAGCCAGCGCATCCGCCTCGCTTCCCAAATCGGCTCCGGCCTGTCGGGCGTGCTCTATGTGCTCGATGAACCCAGCATCGGCCTGCACCAGAAGGATAATGACCGGCTGCTCGCCACGCTGCAGCGGCTCCGCGATCTCGGCAACACCGTGATCGTCGTCGAGCATGACGAGGATGCCATCCGCACCGCCGACTGGATCGTCGATCTCGGCCCCGGTGCTGGCGTGCATGGCGGCACAGTGATGGCGGAAGGGACGCTGGAAACGATCCTGAAGGCCAAATCGCTCACCGCCGATTACCTCAACGGCACCCGCGAAATCGCGGTTCCGAAGAAGCGGCGCAAGGGCAATGGCAAGAAACTGACGCTGCACGGCGCACGCGCCAACAACCTGAAGAACGTGACCGCGAGCATCCCGCTCGGCACATTTTGCTGCATCACCGGCGTGTCAGGTTCGGGCAAGTCGAGCTTTACCATCGACACGCTCTATGCCGCCGCGGCGCGCACGCTCAATGGCGCCCGGGTAATCGCGGGCGCGCATGACAAGGTGACCGGCCTTGAACATTGCGACAAGGTGATCGACATCGACCAATCGCCCATCGGCCGCACCCCGCGCAGCAACCCCGCCACCTATACCGGCGCCTTCACCAACATCCGCGATTGGTTCGCCGGCCTGCCCGAATCCGAAGCGCGCGGCTACAAGCCCGGCCGCTTTTCGTTCAACGTGAAGGGCGGGCGGTGTGAGACGTGCAGCGGCGACGGCCTGATCAAGATCGAGATGCACTTCCTGCCCGACGTCTATGTGACGTGCGAGGAATGCCACGGCAAACGCTATAACCGCGAAACGCTCGAGGTGAAGTGGAAGGGTCTGTCGATCGCCGATGTGCTCGACATGACGGTCGAGGATGCGGTGGAGGTGTTCAAGGCCGTACCCCCGATCCGCGACAAGATGGCGATGCTGGCCGAGGTCGGCCTCGGTTATGTCAAGGTCGGGCAGCAGGCCACTACGCTGTCAGGCGGCGAGGCGCAGCGCGTGAAACTCGCCAAGGAATTGTCGCGGCGGTCGACGGGGCAAACGCTCTACATATTGGACGAGCCCACCACCGGCCTGCATTTCGAGGATGTGCGCAAGCTATTGGAGGTGCTCCACCGGTTGGTCGAGCAGGGCAATAGCGTGGTGGTGATCGAACATAATCTGGATGTGATCAAGACCGCGGACTGGATTATCGATTTGGGGCCGGAGGGAGGCGTTAAAGGCGGGCAGATTGTGGCGGAAGGGACGCCGGAAGATGTGGTTAAGGTCGCCGCCAGCTATACGGGGCATTACTTGAAGCCGTTGTTGGAGCGGGGGAAGTAATACCTCCCCGGCACGGGGAGGGGGACCATGCGCAGCATGGTGGAGGGGCAGGTGAGTGGCTGCACTAACTCACCGCCACGCCAACCCACCCTGCAACCCCGCGCCAGATCATTTCACGCAGAGGGCGCAGAGATTCGTAGAGGCGCAGAGAGCTGTATGAGAATTGAGTATTGTCCCGTGAATTCCGCGATTATATCTTCGAACTTAGTATTGTGTCCCCTGAATTCGAATATTTGACACAACATAATGTACGATTATATCTTCGAACTTAATTGACTGATGCAATCGAGATTTCGGGCTTGCAGGAAAATTGCTTGTAAGGGGGAGCGATGCCCAAAATATTCACAAACATGGACGCGCTCATTGCGCGATCTGATTTTGCAGCGAAGGACGGCCAAGAGTCAGCAACGCAGTCGCTCGACAATTTTGAAAAAATTTCTTTAAGGGACTTAGTAGGTTCGAGTAATTTTCTTTATAAGCTCTTGCGAAAACCTGACTTTCAACGTGAAACGACGCAATGGAGTCCTCAGCAAATTGCGACGCTGATCGAAAGTTTTTTGAATGGGGAACTGATACCGGCCGTTATTTTATGGAAGTCGGCCACAAATGTCTTCGTAATCGACGGGGGTCACCGATTGAGTGCCCTTCTTGCCTGGGCTAATGATGATTACGGCGATGGACCACTTTCATACGAATTTTTCCAGAAAACTATTCCCGGCGATCAGAAGCGTTCTGCTGAGCGAACAAGAAAAGAAATTGCATCTAGGACTGGGACATATCAGCACTTCGCTTCTCGCATAGCCGAAGGCTCAGGCGAGTCAGATTTGCAAACCTCCAGTCAAATGATGAATTTTGCTACCCGTGGGATTCAGGTTCAGTGGATAACCGGCGATGCCGACAAAGCGGAATCGTCCTTTTTCAAGATCAACACCCAAGGATCCGTTTTGGATGCCACGGAAAGCCGCATTCTAAAGAACAGACGTAAAGCTCCGGCAATCTTGGCTCGTTCGGTTGTTCGCGCGGCAACCGGTAACGAATATTGGTCAAAATTTCCCGATGACATCCAAAGCAAAATTAGGGAGCTTTCTAGATCAATTCACAAAGCACTATTTTCTCCCGAACTCTCGTCGCCTGTAAGAACCCTGGACCTGCCACTAGGCGGTTCTGCTGCCTCAACGCAGGCACTCAATCTATTGATAAATTTAGCTGAAATGGCTGACGGGCAACAAAGGTCTGTTGAAGATTTTGAGGACGATGGAGACGGAAGCCAAACCGTTCTGCTTCTGGCAAAATTTGAAAAGATCGTGCAAAGAATGGTTGGCAACGGGGCCGCAAGCCTTGGACTGCACCCGCTCATCTATTTTTACACCTCCCAGGGCCGCCATTACGACCTTTTGTTGCAAGCCATGTTCAGCATGGTTGGAGACAAACTAAAAAATAATGACTCGGCTTGGTTCAAAAAGTTTTCGCAAAATCGAGGTGTTATCGAAGAAAACTTGAACCGGCACAAAACTATTTTGACTTTATTGATTTCTGCATTGGGTAGCGTCAAGCGCTTGCAAGGTGCCCGTGACGTTTTAGAATTCATTATCGACCAGGCAAACTCCGGTGAAAAAGAAATAAATATTGATGATTTGGCGGAGAAAATTGGCTTACAAAGTAGATTGTATTCAATCAGATCAAAGCCGGGTGCAGATTTTAGCGATGATGTGAAAACTTCGGTTTTCTTGAAAAATGCTCTCGCGTCGGCGATGAAATGCCCCATCTGTAATGGCTATCTCGACCCGACCAAATCCGCCTCATATGATCATATCGAGCGCAAGCAAGATGGAGGTCTTGGGGGAGAAGAAAACTGCCAACTGACACATCCGTATTGCAACACATCAGTCAAAAACTGAAATTGTGGTACTGGATTACGGTGACAAGAATTACGGCAATTACGAAATTACGTACGAAATTACGGCGACAGTTTACTTAACTCCCAATTAGCGGCAGCGCCAATCCTCCCGCAAAGCCGGGGACACCGAATACGATGTCCCCGTTTTGCTATTCTCCGCGTCTCCGCGTGAACCCAATCCCCCACAAATCCACCGCTTCGCTCACATAGCTCCGCTCGCCGGTGCCATCCCATGCCCGGCCATCGGGATAGTGCAACTACCATCCCAACAGGCTTGCATCCTGCGACATTATCAAGCACCTAGCGCGCACCGGGTCGCTAGGAGGAGTTGAATTTATGCGTTTATCATTCTTTGCCGGTTTTGCGGCGCTCGCGCTTGCCGGAACACAATTGGTTTCAGCGGGCGAAACACGGACAGCGGCCCCGCGGGCCACGCCGAAACTGGATGCCAGCAAAATCATCGAAACGCGGAAGCTTTCGATTTTCTATCGCAAGCATGCCCAGCTCGGCCTTCGTTTGCGCACCGAGCCAAATTTCGCCTTTAGCTGCAGCGAAGTACCCAATTCGCGGGCCACGGTAAACGGCGCGCAATGGTGGAGCGAAGTTTGCTCTGCCAACATTCCCTATAACAGCACCTTCCTGCTCGCCGCCGATTATATCGCCGCGACCGGTGGTGTGGGCGGCGGGATCAGCCCGATTGACGGCCAGTGTGGCACTGGGCCGGGCGGATATTGTTCGTACAAGATGGACAAGAACCTGACCTTCACCTTGCCCGAATATAAGATGAACTGACAATCGAGCGATGCGATGAAGGGGGTTTCGGCCCCCTTCAATTTGCCAAGCGGCTCCCTATATCGGCAGCACCCAGTCAGAGGAGTTGCCCGAGATGCGTTTTGCCGCCGTTTCGCTTGCCCCGATTGCCCTTCTCGCGCTTTCCGCCTGCGGCGAAGGCGGGGCACTGGACGAGAATGTGAAATCCACCGTGCGCCAGTCGCTGGTTTCCAGCTGCGCCGCGACCGCCGAGGGGCAGGTGCCCGAGGGCGTGAATGTTGACCTCAACAAAGTCTGCGATTGCGCCGCCGACAAGTTCATGACGGGCAAAAGCGTGCAAGACCTGATCGCCAACCCGCCCACCAGCATGGAAGACCTGGCGCCGATCAAGGAATGCCTGAAGGAAATCGGCCCCGTAACGGTTGCTCCGCCTGCGGAGGGATAAAGCCGCCACAAGGGGACTGTCCCAAGCGCAAGCGCCGTGGACTGTCCCCGACAGGTCGCGCACTGGCTTTCAGGGACAGTCCACTGCACCCGGACATATCCGGGCTTGGGACAGTCCCCAAAAGCCATATCCCTCACCCAGCTACAGCTAGGCGACACGTCGCCAAGCTTTCGCAACCCTCTCCCAACGGGAGAGGGATCGTTACAAAATCTCGCCCTCGCGAACAAAATCCCACGGGCCGGTGCCGCTCCAGTTGCGGCCATCGGGATAGAGCAGTTGCACCCCGCTTAACGCCTCCCGTTCGAACAGCCGCATGTTGACGCCCAATATGTCCGCCGGGCCGCGCTTGGCAATGAAGGAAGCGGGGCGTTCGAAATGGCTGCAGACGCCGCATTTGGGGCAGAAATGCGCCTCTGCCGCAGGCTCCGCCTTGTCGATGCGGGTATAGCCTTTGGTCGCGCCGATCACGTGGACATCGGCGGGGGCATAATAGCCCCACCACACGCCCAGCTTTCCGCACCAGCCGCAATTGCACGCGTTGATGAACGGCGGTTGCGCGGCAACCTCCACCGTTACCGCGCCGCAATGGCATTGGCCCTTGATACATCCTGTCATCATGCGGCCATAGCCGGTCGGGCGGTCGACTGCACCTGCTATGTTTGCCGTCAGCCGATAAAGCTGCGCGCCTTGGCGATTGTCTCGGCGAGGCCAACGCGCATCGCCTCCCACGCGGCGCGCTCGTCTGCTGCATCAGGGGGCAGCGTTTCCTCGATCAGTTCGATCCCCGCCCAGAGCATGCCTTCATACCAGCCGGGATCGACCTTCAGCGTTTCCTGATGGTGCGGCACCGAATCATAGAGGATGATGCGGATCTCCTCTGGCCGTTCGAACCAGGTCATCAGGCAATAGAGGACGTTGCCGACCATCTCCGCCTCCAGCAGGGCGCGCTTGCCGAGGCCGTGATGTTCGAAACTCGCCTGTGCCGCCGGATGCGCGGCGTAAAATCGCGCCATCAGCGGCGCGGTGATATCGCCTATGGCGTCCGCCGCGCGCTCCAGACTGCGCTCAACTAGCGCCAGCTTTGCTGCCCTGTCCTGCATCTTCATCCTCTCTTATGCCGACAGTGGCACAGGCGGTGCTGCGGGCGAATTGATATTGGTCAATTTTCGGCCTGCCGCACTCCAGCCCCTATCCACCGATATAGGTCAAATGGGCGATTCACAGGCCGTCACCAATATGTAACAAGCTGTCTCAAGGCGGGACACCGCAACAAAATCCCAGCCTTTCGGGTCGCACCGAACATAATTCCGGGGGGAAGGGGTATGGCGACAAACGCCAAGTTCGCTGGCGCAACGGGCCAGGATGCCGAGCGTCGTTTCTACGGGCGCATGGCGCTCGCCATCATCATCGCGATTTTCATCGGATTTGCGCCCAGCTTCTATCTGTTCCAGATGGTCAGCTATCCAAGGCCCAATCCGCCTTTGACCGCGCTGACCGTGGCGCACGGCATTGCTGCGACCGGTTGGTTGGCGATATTCTACACACAAATCCGGCTGGTCGCGGCGAAGCGGCGCGATATCCACCGCCGGCTCGGCGTCTGGGGCTTGGCGCTGGGCGCGGCGATCCTGCCGATCATCTATTTCACATCGCTGCACGCTATTCCGCGCGGGCTGCATCCGCCGATTATCGACGCCGATAGCTGGTCGGCCGTGCCTTTGCTCGCCATTCCCGCCATGGCCTTCCTGCTCTGGATGGGCTGGCGCAACCGGATGGACCCGCAGGCGCACAAGCGCTTCATGCTGGTCTATACCATCTGTATGGTTGAACCGGGGCTGGGCCGCTGGCCGTTATTCCCGCCGAATATGGCCGGACATGTCATCAGCAACGTCCTCGCCTTTGCCTTCATCATCCCGCTCGTGATGTGGGACAGGAAGACGATCGGCAGCATGCACTGGGCAACCAAGGCCGCCGGGGCGGCGCTCGCCTTCAGCTGCTTTGCGCGCTACATTTTCTGGGGCTTGGGTATTTGGCCCGATATCGTGCGGGTGCTGCCCTATTAGGAACCCAGCCGCTCGGCGACGAGCTTCTGGATATCCGCTTCGGGCCGCGCACCATAATGGCTGATAACCTCTGCGGCGCAGACGGCTCCCATGGTCAGGCAATCCTCGAGGCTGCGGCCTTCGGCGAGGCCCGCAAAGACGCCCGCCGCGAACAGATCGCCCGCACCGGTGGTGTCGACCACGCGATCGACTTTTTCTGCACCAACGCGCGCATGCTCGTCACCACGATGCGCTTCAGCCCCCGCCGCGCCATGCGTGCAAACCAGCATCGGAACGCGCGCCGCCAGAGCCGCGACAGCCGCCTCGGTATCCTCGGTCTGCATCATCGCGCGCACTTCGGTGTCGTTGGCGAAGAGCAGGTCGAGCGAACCATCATCCATCAGCGCGAAGAATTCTTCGCGATGGCCATCAACAACAAAGGCGTCAGACAGCGTGAGCGCGACCTTGCGCCCGGCATTTTTGGCAATGGCAATTGCGCCCGTCATCGCCGCACGCGATTCAGGCGCGTTCCACAAATAGCCTTCGAGATAGAGCCAGGTGGAAGCTTCGATCTTCGACTTGTCGATCGCGGTTTCGGGAAGGAACTGCGCCGCGCCAAGAAAAGTGTTCATCGTGCGCTGCGCATCCGGCGTCACCAATATCAGGCAGCGCGCGGTAGGCGGTTGGCCGGGGCGCGCGGGTACGTCGAAATCTATCCCAGTTGCCCGAATGTCATGCGCAAACACATCGCCGAGCTGGTCTTGCGCCACCTGCCCGATAAACGCCGTCTTGTGGCCAAGCCGCGAAAGTCCGGCGAGCGTATTCGCCGCACTTCCGCCGCTGATTTCCCGACCGGGGCCCATGGCATCGTAAAGCGACTGCGCGCGCTCCGCGTCGATCAGCGTCATCCCGCCCTTGTTGAGATTCTGCGCCTCGATAAAGGCATCATCGGCGTCTGAAATCACGTCAACAATTGCGTTGCCGATGGCCAGCACGTCGTAGCGGGTTTGCGTCATTTACACTTCCTGCAAAAGGTTTGGCGCGCCCTAATGCGGCTAGCACAAAAGGGCAAGTGGCTTGCATGTGTAATACACTCGCACTATCTTGGTGGAATGTTCAGGGCCATCTCGCTCGGCTTCGCTAGTCTTTCGGACAAGGGCATCATGCGCATCCTCGCGCGGGTGATGCTGCTCACCCTGTTGTCCTTCGTTCTCTTGGGGGTCAGCCTTTGGTTTTCGATAGACTGGCTGTTCCATACCCTCGGCTATGCCAATGATGGCGGGTTGAGTGCTGTCGCCGCCATCGCCGTGCTGGCAATCGGCGGACTGGTCCTGTTCCGGATGATCGCAATTGCGATTACATGGGTCTTTTCCGATGACATCATCGATATCATCGAAGCAAAGCATTATCCTTTCGAGGCCGCACGCGGCAAGCGGCCAAGCAACTGGCAGTCGGCGCGGATGGGTATGCGCTCGGCCATGCGCGCTTTGGGATATAATTTGTTGGCGCTGCCATTCTATCTGGTGCTGCTGATTACCGGCATCGGCGCGCCGTTGGTGTTCCTTGGCGTCAATGCCCTGCTGCTCGGGCGCGATCTGGAGGATATGCTGGTCGCGCGGCACGGGCATCATCTTGCCGCCTTTGGCAAGGGCGAGAGGCTGATGCTCGGCCTTGCTGGCGCGGCAGGGATGATGGTGCCGCTGCTGCAATTCGTTGTCCCGGTTGTCGCCACCGCATCTTCCGTGCATATGGCGCATGGAAAATTCAGGGTGACAACCAAGTGAAGAAATGTGCTTTAGTCATAATCGCAACGACGACTTTGGCGGCTTGCGGCGGCGCGAGTGCCGAACCCCAACGTCCGCAAAGCACACCGGTGCCGGTGGATAGGCCTGCCACGGCCGCGCCCGCGCCGCGGCCGACCCTTTCATCCAAAGGGCTGGAAGCGGTCATGGGCAAGGATATGGGAACGCTGGTCCGCATGTTCGGTCAACCCCGTCTGGACATCATCGAAGTGCAGGGCCGCAAGCTGCAGTTCAGCGGTCGCGCCTGCATATTGGATGCCTATCTCTATCCCGACGGCAAGAATGGCGCGGAGATTGTAACCCATGTCGACGCGCGGCGCAGCGACGGGGCCGAAGTGGACCGCGCGCAGTGCGTCAATGCGCTGATGGCGCGATAAAGCCAAAGCAATTCATACACGGATTTCGTCATTCCCGCGAAGGCGGGAATCCATCTCCCGCGGCATAAATTTAATCCGTCGGTGATGGACCCCCGCCTTCGCGGGGGTGACGAAAGTAGGTTTAAGCTACGTCTGGCATCCATTCGGACCGCACATTTTCATCTGACTCAAATTTGAGTCGCTCACGCTTTTCCGTGAAAAATTTGGCTTCGTCCAACTGCGCGATCGCCCAGATGGCTGCGCCTCGAACCAGCGGACTTGCATCGTCGAGCAATTCCATCAGCCGCTGGACCAGAGCAGTATCGCCACTATTCCCCGCAGCAATCGCCGCGTTACGGACGAAGCGATCGCGCCCGGTCCGCTTGATTGGGGTCCCTGCAAACAATTGCCGGAATTGACTGTCTTCGAGCGCGAGCAACCGGGCCAACGGTAGCTCCGATAATTCCATCCGCTGCGCCAGCGCCTTGTGCACGGCAGCAGTTTGAGCAAACTTGTTCCACGGACAAACGGCAAGGCAATCGTCGCAGCCGTAGATGTGGTTGCCCATCGCACGCCGGAACTCGTGCGGGATCGGCCCTTTGTGCTCAATTGTAAGGTAGGAAATGCAGCGGCGCGCATCGACACGATAGGGCGCTGGGAAGGCATCTGTCGGACAGGCAGTCTGGCAGGCAGTACATGATCCACAGCGGTCGCGCCCTGCAACATCAGGCTCCAGCACTGCAGTTGTGTAAATCGCGCCCAACAAAAGCCAGCTTCCATTTTCGCGGCTGACGAGATTGCTGTGCTTGCCCTGCCAACCCAGCCCGGCTGCCTCGGCGAGGGTCTTTTCCAGCACCGGTGCCGTATCAACGAACACCTTCACCTCGCTGCCCGTTTGATGGGCGAACCATTGCGCCAAACGCTTGAGCGCACCTTTGACGACGTCATGATAATCCTTGCGCTGCGCATAGACCGATATGCGGCCAAGCTCTGGCCGCGCCTCAAGAGCCATAGGGTTGGTTTCGGGCGCATAGCTCATGCCCAGCATGATGACTGACTGTACTTCGGGCCATAGGCCGTCAGGGCTCGATCTTTGGTCGACGCGATCGACCATCCAGAGCATGTCGCCATGCCGACCTTCATTAAGCCACTGACGCAAGCGGTCACCCGCTTCAGGTGCGAGATAGCCAGGAGCCACACGGCAATCGGCAAAACCCTCCGCCCTCGCCTTTTCCTTCAGGGCGTTAACCAAATTTGTCTTGTGTCTTTTCACGCGCAGTCCCTATTCGGGTATCGGTTAACTTTGGGGCGATCTACCAATATGCATGCAATCGAGGCACGCGGGCTTGTCAAGCAGTTCGATGGTTTCCGCGCGGTCGACGGTATCGACCTGAATGTGCCGGAAGGTAGCATTTATGGCATATTGGGGCCGAACGGCGCCGGCAAGACGACCACGATCAGAATGCTGCTGGGGATTATCGACCCCGATGAAGGCACACGCACGTTGCTCGGCTCTGACCGCCCATTGAGTCAATCCAAACTGGTGGGCTATCTTCCCGAAGAACGCGGACTCTACCAGTCGATGCGGGCCGCCGACACCATCGCCTTCATGGGTGCCCTGCGCGGAATGCCTCTGAAAGAGGCCGAGCAGCGCGGGCGCGAACTGATGGAAGAGGCCGGCCTTGGATACGCCGCGGATCGCCAGATACGGCAATTGTCCAAAGGCATGGCGCAAACCGTGCAATTGCTCGGCACGATCGTTCACGATCCCAAACTTATCGTCCTTGATGAACCCTTCTCGGGCCTCGACGCACTCAATCAAGCGAAGCTGGAACGTATGATCCGGGCGCAGGCCGAACGTGGCGTAACCATCATCTTTTCGACCCATGTCATCGCGCATGCCGAGCGGCTGTGTGAGCGCATTGCAATCATCGCCAAGGGCAAGGTCAGTTTCGACGGACTGGTATCGACCGCGCGGGACAGGTTGCGCCCGCAGGTCCATCTTGAAACCGAAAACTTGGATGGCCCTTGGCGCAAAGCATTGCCCGCCGACGCGCGGCAGGAAGGCAATTGGTGGCACTTCACTCTGCCCGACAGTGGTGCAGAGCCGCTATTGACCGCACTTGTCGAAGGCAAGGCTGGCGTCAAATCCTTATCGATCGAGCGCCCTGGTCTGCATGATGCCTTCGTCGCGATCGCCGGAGAGGATGCCGCCGCCGAAATGGATGCGCCGACGGCGGAGGACTTGCTATGATAGAAACTATTCGCGCCGCATTTGTCATCGGCCGCCGCGATTTCACGGCGATCATTTTTTCCAAGGCCTTCTTCTTCTTCCTTTTGGGACCGATGTTCCCTTTGCTGGTCGGCGGGGCCGCCGGCTTGCTGGGTGGGCAGGTCGCACGCGATATTGACCGTCCGGTGGTCGGGGTCGCGATGTCTGCCGAGGATAGCCGCCAGTTGCTCGCCGCACGCTCTACACTCGCCGCACAAGTTGGCGAGCGGCGATTGCCTGAATTGAAGCAATTGGCGCAATCCGCACGCGATGTTCCGCCAGAGAAATTGCTCGACGACAAAGCCAACGGTCTTGCGGCAGTTTTGGGAGGTACGCTGCAAAAGCCTGTACTCACGGGAACACGCGGCCCAATCGAGAGCTATCAGGGCGAGGTTGCGATGCTCTCTGCATTCGCAAAGAATGCCGATGCAATGGTGCTGCCAACTGTCGAAACCCGACTGGTCGAGCGCAGCGCAGGCAACGAAAAGCAGAAGCGGCTGGTAACTGCGCAGGCGACCCAGGTACTCTTGTTCATGCTGACCATGTTGCTGGCAGGAATGGTGCTGTCCAATCTGGTCGAGGAAAAGGCGAACAAGATCATCGAAATCCTCGCTGCTGCTGTTCCCATGGATGCAGTATTCCTCGGCAAATTGTTTGCAATGTTGGCGATGGCATTTGTCGGTATCGCCGTATGGTCGACCGTCGGCGTCGGTCTTGCAAGCCTGTCCGGCCCTGCTTTGCCCAGCCTGCCAACACCCGCAGTGGGTTGGCCGCTCTTTGTCGTGCTCGGCGTGGTCTATTTCACGATGGCCTATCTTATTCTTGGATCGCTGTTCCTCGGAATTGGCGCAATGGCGGCGACGGTGCGCGAAGTGCAGACACTGTCGATGCCGGTGACGATGGCACAATTGATCAACTTCTTCCTTGCCATGTACACAGTCACCAAAATGGGTGAGCCCATTGAACTGTTCGCCTGCCTTTTCCCGTTCACATCGCCTTTCGCTATGGTCGCTCGAGCCGCGCAGGATGCGACATTGTGGCCGCATCTGCTCGCGGTGGTCTGGCAGGCATTGTTCGTGCTGATCATCCTGCGCGTCGGCGTCTATCTGTTCAGGCGCAATGTGATGAAATCGGGCAGCGCTGGCCGTATCAAGGATACGGGCGGCAAGAAACTGTTCGGCCTCGTCAAACTCCCCGGATGATTTGCTAACAGCAAATTAAGTTGCTTATCGAAACGGGATTGACATTATTGTCAGCAGTGGCACTCTTCACGGCAAAGAAGAGGAGTCTAAAATGGCAACTGCCCCTGTGCTCGATACATCGGCAACCGAAACCAGCGAGAAGCTGCCTTGGAAGGTCGTTCAGTGCCCGCATGAGTGGGACGTCACCCGTCCTGAAATCTATGCTGAAGATCGCTGGCATCCGATTTTCAAGGAAATGCGTGAGCAGGCCCCGATTAACAAGGTCGAGGGCAGCAGCTTTGGCAGCTATTGGAATGTCACCACGCTGAAGGCCATCCAGCATGTCGAGGCCTTGCCCGACATTTACTCCTCCTCTTTCGAACATGGCGGCATCACGCTGGTTGACGACGAAGCCCTCGATGAACCCATCCCCGAAGACGAACGCATCGTCATGCCGATGTTTATCGCGATGGACCGGCCCAAGCACACTGAAGAGCGCCGCGTCATCGCACCGGCCTTCACCCCGGGTGAAATGGAGCGCATGACCGGCGACATCCGCCGCCGCACCGGCGAACTTCTGGATTCGCTCCCCGTGGGCACTGCCTTTGACTGGGTCGACAAGGTGTCGATCGAACTGACGACGCAGATGCTCGCTTTGCTGTTCGACTTCCCTTGGGAGGACCGCCGTCTTCTTACCGAATGGTCGGATTGGGCAGGCGATGTCGAACTTTTCCGTACCGAAGAAACGCGCAAGGCGCGCTTGGCCAAAATGTTCGAAATGGGTGCCTATTTCCAGCGCCTGTGGGATGAACGGAAGGACAGGGGCGAAGCACCCGACCTTATCAGCCGCATGATCCATTCGCCCATGAAGGATATGAACCAGTTTGAATATATGGGTAACCTGATCCTGCTGATCGTCGGCGGCAATGATACCACCCGCAATTCGATGTCGGGCTATGCCTATGGCCTGCACAGCTTCCAGGATGAGCGCGAGAAACTGGAGAAGAATCCGGAGTTGATCCCCAATGCAGTCAGCGAGGTTATCCGCTGGCAGACGCCGCTCGCGCATATGCGCCGCACTGCTCTCAAGGACCACGATCTGTTCGGTGCACCGATCAAGGCAGGCGACAAGATCGGCATGTGGTATCTTTCGGCAAACCGAGACGAAACCGTGTTCGACAATCCCGACAAGCTGATTGTCGACCGCGAAAATGCGCGCCGTCACCTGTCGTTCGGCTATGGCATCCACCGCTGCGTCGGTGCGCGTCTGGCCGAGTTGCAGATCCGTGTGCTTCTCGAAGAAATGGCCAAACGCCGCCTCCGCCCGAATGTCGTTGCAGAACCAGTCCGCGTCGCCGGCTGCTTCGTCCATGGCTATCGCTCAATGGACGTCGAACTCAGCAAATATTGATCGCGGGATGAAACCTTTTGCCTGCTTCGAACGTATCTACGGGTAAGCAGGCGAAAGGGGTTCGGTATGAATGAATACGCAAAGCGTACTTTCCTGAAAGCCGCCTTTGGTGGCGTAGTCAGTCTGGCCACCGCTGCACTTTGGACGTCAACTGCAACCGCACGCAAGACTTTCGCAGTAGTCAAATCCGATGCCGAGTGGCGCAAGATCCTCTCTCCCTTGGCCTATCGCGTGCTGCGTAGGGAGGAAACTGAGCCGCCTTTCTCCAGCCCGCTCAACAACGAAAAGCGACGCGGAAATTTCGTCTGCGCAGGATGCGGGCAGAAGCTGTTCAACGCGCTGACCAAGTATGAAAGTGGTACAGGCTGGCCCAGTTTCTGGCGGCCGATACGCGGCGCAATCGGGACAAAGGCGGATTACGGCCTGCATCTGCCCCGTACTGAAGTTCACTGCTCGCGTTGCGGGGGCCATATCGGCCATGTCTTTGATGACGGCCCGAAGCCCACGGGCAAGCGCTACTGCATGAATGGTGCAGCAATGAAATTCGAGCCAGTGTGAAGTCGGCTATTTAACGTCGCTGATCCCTGAAAAATCCAGATCGCCAGCGTTGGCGGGAGTGTCGGTCTTACCGCCACGCTCGATGATGCCGAGGATCGCACTGTTCCGCCCATCCTGCGCGGCATATTCGCGGGCACTGAGTCCGGCAATAGTATCCCGCTTGTCGGGGTTCGCTCCAGCTTTCAGCAGTTCGCGCACCATATCCGGATTGCGCAATTGCACCGCGCGGATAAGTGCGGTTTCGCCGCTGCGATTGGTGATGTCGACCGACGCCTTATATTTTACCAATCCCTGAACACCGTCGATCCAGCCAAGCTGGGTCGCGAGCAATAAAGGCGCGGTACCCTTTTTGTCCTTCAAATCAGGGTCCGCCCCTTTTTGCAGCAGATAACGCAGCCAATCGAGATCGCGTCGCTGGGTGACTATGTGCAATGCGGTTTCGCCAGTCGCGTCGTCCTTGGTCCGCAATGCGACCGAGCCTGGTTCATTGATGAATTTTTCGACGTCCTCGCCCTTGCGTTCACGAACAGCCTTCAGGAAATTATATCCGTCAGAAAATTGTGCGAGCACTGGCGTTGCCACCAGCACAGAAGCGAGCACTGAAAGGACGAAGCCACGTCGGGCCGCACGAATTGAGATCATATCCCCTGTCCTGAATCAAAAAATGCGAACTTGAATTCGCGCCCCTACCAGACCAATGCTGGCACCGCCATGAACAAAAATGTCACTTTTCTTATCGCAGCCCTTGCCTTGTCGGCCTGTAATTCGGGTCCTGCCCAACCACCGCTGAGCGAAGCGCCGCTTGCTGGTGCCGCAATCGGCGCCCCTTTCACACTGACCGATCAGGATGGTCGCAAGCGCAGCTATGACGAGTTCAAAGGAAAATACCGGCTGGTCTATTTCGGTTACACCAACTGCCCAGACATCTGCACCCCCGATATGCAGCATCTGATGGCCGGGCTGACTGCGTTCGAACAAGCCCATCCCGATCTGGCGAACAAGGTGCAGCCGATGTTTATCACCGTTGACCCAGGTCGTGATACGCCGGCGGTGCTAAAGCAATTTGTCAGCGCCTTCCACCCGCGCCTGATTGGCCTGACCGGCACCGATGGGGAGATTGCGGCCACGGCCAAAGCCTTTGCCATTCATTATGAACGGGTCGAGGGATCCAGCCCCGAAAGCTATTTGATGGGACACAGCCAAGTTCCCTATTTGATGGGGCCAGATGGAAAACCGCTGGCTTTGTTACCCGCCGACACGCCCAATACCGACGCCAATGAAGGTGATCCAAAGCTGGTTGCAGCCGAACTTGCGAAATGGGTGCGCTGACTTGGCCGACACCCCCTTCTGGGAACGCCCTATCGACCAACTAACCCGCGATGAGTGGGAGGCACTATGCGACGGCTGCGGTAAATGCTGCCTGCACAAGGTTGAAGATGAAGATACCGGCCGCATCTACCCGACAAATGTCGCGTGCAAACTGCTCGATTTGAACAGCTGCCAGTGCGCCGACTACCGGCACAGGCGAATGCATGTGCCCGATTGCATCAGGCTGTCGCGTCGTACCATCGATAAATATCCTTGGCTGCCATCCACCTGTGCGTATGTGCTGCGTGCAAAAGACGAAAAACTGCCTGATTGGCATTATCTGGTCTGTGGAGACAGGGAAGCCGTGCATCGGGCTGGCATATCAGTCAAAGGTCGGGCAATATCCGAACTCCATGCTGGACCGCTTGAAAACCATATTGTCGAACAGCCTCTCTGACCCAAAGGGTGGGGACCCAATGGTCGACATCGAAGGCGAACAGGTTCCTGTCCGGATAAAGCGGACCCGGCAAGCGCGGCGCATTTCGATGCGCGCCGATACCGTACGCCGCGAAATCCGCATCACCATGCCGGTTTATGCCCCGACGGCCACCGCGCTCGATTTTGTCGCACAAAAGCGGCAATGGATTGCCTCCCGCTTTGAGACGGCGCCTGTTTCGGTCGCGATAGGGCATGGGGCAACCATCGCCTTTTCTGGTGAACCACATAAAATCGTCTGGCTGCCAGATGGCAGTAGACGTGTTCTCCGGACAATGGGCGATGAAGGCGCCGAATTGCGCCTCGGTGGCCCGGAAGAAATGGTGGGACAACGCATCATCCGTTGGCTGCGCGAAGAGGCGCGGACTTTGTTCGCCCAAGACTTGCAGGACTATTGCGATAGGGCCGGAGAGATTGCGCCGAGTTTGTCGGTGGGCGATCCCCGCAGCCGGTGGGGCAGTTGTTCATCACGCGGCACAATTTCGCTCAGTTGGCGGTTGGTGATGGCACCACCTTTTGTCCGCCGTTCGGTGGTGGCCCACGAAGTCGCGCATATGCGGCATATGGACCACAGCCCTGCTTTTTATGACTGGTTTGAGGCACTTTACGAAGGTGACCGCAAAAGCGCGGATCAATGGCTAAAAATGCACGGACCCGCGCTGCACTTTGTCGGGCGCTAAACTATGCATTCAGGCAAATGTGCGCTCAATAAACCAAAAGCTTGCCGTAATACCGATGGCATAGGTTGCAAATTTCAGTACCGGCATTTCGATGGCCTTGGCAAAACGGCGCAACAGATAAAAAAGGCCAAGCGCCGCCAGCACAATTGCCAACTGGCCAACTTCTACCCCCAGATTAAACGTGAGCAACGCCGTCGGAACATCGCTTTCAGGCAATCCGATTTCCTGCAAAGCCCCCGCAAAACCGAAGCCGTGCAGCAGACCGAAGCCGAAGGCGACGACCCAGGGTATTCGTTCGGACAATCGGGGTGCACCCTCACGCTTCTTCGCGATTTCGACTGCGAGAAACAGGATCGAGAGCGCAATCACCGCCTCTACCGGGCGTTGCGGCAGGCCAAGCAGTCCCATCGTCGTGCCAATCAAGGTGATTGAATGCGCAACGGTGAATGCGGTCACCGCTTTTGCAATCGTCCATACGCCGGAGAGCAGCAGCACCAGTGAGACGACGAAAAGCAAATGGTCATAGCCGAAGAGGATGTGCTCGATGCCGGTGACAAAATATGTCCATGCGACCTGCCACCGTTCGGGCTTGGTCGCGATTAGTACCATCGGCTCTTTTGGCGTCAGGCGCAGAACCTGAACTGGTCGATCCAGCGGTGATACGCGGACCAGCACGTCGGTTTGGCTTGCGCCAAAGCCTGCAAGACCAATGCTCTGCCCTGCCACCTCGCGATTGCAGCTGACGGCACTTGTCAATATCACCGCCGCGGCGGCCCGTTGACGTTCGGCTGCCCCCGTGAGAGCGCAGCCATCGGGCAGCACAGGCCGCGTGTCAGGTGTCACCCCGCCACGCAGAGGGGCCTTCCAGACGAGACGCCAGTCTGTGGCAGTATTCTGGCTGAATTCCAAATAGCCGGGCCGCATTTCATCGGCACTTGCCGGGGCAGTTGCAAACAGCGCGGCAAAGATCAGCAAAAGTGCCCGTATCACGGCTTTTCAATCTTGATCGTATAGCCGTCGAGTAGCGCCTGATACGCCTTTGCCTCGCGCTGTTTGGCGGTTGTTGCGCGCCAGTCATTCTCGACCTGACGCCGAACTTCGGCAAGTCTTGGCTTTCCGCGCGCTTTGATCGAACGCACGCGGACTATGTGCGCGCCAAAGCCGGACATTAGCGGACCTGTCCAAGCCGTGCCGGGTTTCAACGCGAAAAGCTCGTCTGCAAAGGCTGTCCCAAATGTGCGTGCTACATTGTCGCAATCGGCCTCTGCCAGAGTCGCCGGAAGCGTGATGGCCTCGCCTGCTTCGCGCCAGTCCGCCCCTGCGTTGATTTTGGAGAGAGTTGAGGGAGTGCGACTGCTATCCGTACCGATATAGACCTGGTCAAAGGAAATAGTCGCCGATTGGGCATAACGCTCCGGATATTTGTCGAGCCAGGCCTGCAATGTCGCATCATCCGGTACTGCGGATTCGACCTCTGAAACCGCAAGCGTTTCCATCTTCGACCGCAGCCTGCGCCGAATGATCGTATCGTCGACATCCAGACCCAGCCGTAAGGCCTCACGATAATAAACCTCCTCCTTGACATAGTCGCGGATGATCCCGTCGATTTCATCCGGGGTCGGCGGCCGGCGCCAGGTTTGGACGAAGGCTTCGCTCAGTCTGCCGACCTGAGCTTCATCGATATTGATAGTCCGGCTCGACGCATCCGCCTCTTCCCCGCGCAACATTGAAAACAGGAATATGGCGAGGCCGGCGAGCAGGAAATGCACTAAAGGCTCACGCAGCCAGCCCGAGAATAGATTGCCTGCTCTAACGCTACCAGTTTCCACGATGCCTCCCGCTCACTTCGGTTTCTTGAATAGCCCGGCCATAGTCGGTCGCAAGCAAAGAATGCAGCGCGAACCGCCAACTGCATCGGGGTGAGCGTCGTATCGTTCATCTCGGCTTTAGCCACGGCCGCGACGATGTGTCGACTACAGCAAAAGTCGGCAATTGACATTCGGTGGCGATAGATAGAGCAGTCAAACTATCGGGAGGTTGGAGAAATTTTCTCTATAATGAACGCTCTACCAACAAGCCTGACTTGTTTTGCCGTCGCGCTCGCACAAGGCGCGGTAGCGCAGTCGGCTGCGAACCCGGTGCCGCCGATTATTTCGGATGAAGAGTTCACCAGAGCAATCCCTGAACTCAACGAAATCGGCGACGAAGAAGGACAAGAATCGTCTACCCAGCCTAGTGAGGTTGAAGACGAGGGACTTGAGCCAATCGGGCTGGATATCGACGCACCACTACCGTCGCTCGAAAATTTCGCAGCTGAGCCCTTGTCGGACGATCTCAATTCCGTCGGAGACGATGCCGAGAATCTTGTCAGATACACCGTCCAAATCGACGGGCTGAAAGCGGAAGGCGAGTATGCCGGAACCCTTGACCGGATTAGCAGACGTTTCCGCGACCTATCCAGTTTAAGCCTCAGTGGAGGGTCCGCAGAAAGCCGTTCGGTCGTCAATGCCAGGGCACGCTCAGACCAGCAGCTGTTAAACGACATTTTGTCGAGTGAAGGATATTATGACGGCAAGGTCAACTTGTCCTCTAAACTGACAGATGGCGCGGACAGAATCGTCCAGGTCGAGTTTCGGATCCAGCCCAACCAGCGTTATCGACTGGGCTCCATCGTCTTTGATGCGCCTGCTGATATTACCGAAAACCTTATCCGACCGAACTTCCCGCCACAGACTGGCGACCCAATTGTTGCCGACGAGATCGTAGCCGCCGAAGCGCAGATATCGCTGGCCTTGCCGCAAAACGGTTATCCCTTTGCACAGATAGGCCAGCGGGATATCCTCCTCGACGAAACGCTGGGGACTGGCGACTATACTCTGCCGGTTGCAGCCGGGGCCAAGAGCTATTTCGGCAAAGTGTTGACTGAGGGCAATCCGGTTTTTGACGCGGACCATGTTGGGATATTGCGACGGTTTACGTCTGACGAACTATATGATGCGCGTAAGGTCGACGACCTGCGTGAAGCGCTTGTTGCTACGGGATTATTGTCTACTGTTTCGATCGAACCGGTCGCCAGCACCGAAACAGCGCCCGATGGCACCGCTTATGCCGACCTGCTCGTCAGGCAGGAAGCGGGACCGACTCGAACAATTGCCGCATCCGCTGGATATGAAACCAGTCGGGGTTTTCGTGCCGAGGGAAGTTGGACCCATCGCAACCTTTTCCCACCCGAAGGCGCATTGTCCGTAAGCGGTATATTAGGCACCCAGGAACAGGCATTGGGCGTGATCTTCAACCGATCCAATGCAGGAAGACGCGACCGGACAATCGAATTGTCGCTTTCGGCTGCACATAAAAATTACGATGCGTTCGATGCCTATACAGGGCGGTTGGCAGGAAACTTATCCTACCAGTCAACACCGATTTGGCAGAAGACACTGACTTATGCCGTCGGTTTCGAGCTGCTCGCCACTTATGAAAGCCTCTTCGAAATCACACGCTTGGCACGTGATCGAAAGCTCTATTATGTGGCTGCCCTGCCCGCCGAACTCGGCTTCGACCAGTCCGACGATCTTTTAAACCCCAGTCGCGGTTTCCGCCTGAATCTCAGAATGTCGCCGGAAACTTCGCTCGGCCAGGGATCCCGCTTTTACCTCCGTGGTATGCTGGATGGCAGCTATTACCAGCCAATCGGCGAATCTCTGGTCATTGCCGCGCGCGCGCGCGTGGGATCGATTATCGGCACGGGACGCGACAGCCTACCGCCATCGCGTCGCTATTATGGCGGTGGCGGTGGATCGGTGCGCGGTTTCGGTTACCAGCAACTTGGCCCCAAAGACATTGAAGGCAATCCGATCGGCGGCCGAAGCCTGAACGAGGCTGCAGCCGAAGTCCGCTACCGCTTCGGGAATTTCGGCGCGGTGGCCTTTGTCGATGCTGGTCAGGTCTATCCAGAAAGCACGCCGCAGTTCGACGATTGGCGGTTCGGCGTCGGCCTTGGCGGGCGTTTCTACACCAATTTTGGGCCAATGCGCATCGATGTGGCGACTCCGGTCAACCGCCGCAAAGGCGAATCGCGTTTCTCCTTTTATGTGTCGTTGGGGCAGGCATTTTGAAGGCGCTGTGGAAATGGCTGGCGGGTGTCGCGATCATTGCCCTTTTGTTGGCTGCTGCCCTTTTCGGTTTCCACTACTGGCTGGACACATCTTCCGGGCACAGATTTATCACGCGACAGGTCGCCGCGTTCGAATTTGAAAACGGCCTCAACATCCGCATTGGGCAGATCGAAGGATCGATCTATGGCAAGGCGGAACTGGTCGATGTCCGCCTCCAGGATGACCAGGGCACTTTTGCTACCGTGCCAAGGGCCGCACTCGACTGGCATCCGTTCGATTATTTTTATGGCAGGCTGTCGATCGACGCATTCACCGCGAATGAGGCGTTCGTCCGGCGCTTGCCGGAGTTGCGGGTCATCCCGGACCGCGGCGAGCCATTCTTCCCCGACCTCGACATCAGGATCGACCGGCTGCAACTTGATCATATCGTCTTTGACAAGTCGATAACCGGCCAAGAACATGTTCTTGGACTGCAGGCAAAAGCACGCATCGTGGATACAAGGGCGCTGGTCGATATAGCCGCACAAACCCAGCAAGGTGACAGGCTGACGGCGCGTCTGGATGCAATTCCTGACAAGGACCGCCTCGATATGGCCTTGCTGCTGGATGGCCCGGCAGACGGGCTGGCATCGGGCCTGATGGGCATCAATGCCCCGGTTAAAGCAAAGCTTGATGGCAAAGGCAGCTGGACCCGGTGGGCCGGGACAGTCAAGGCAGAGGCAGGCGGCAACCGTAGCGCTGATTTGGCAATTTCTGCCACGAACGGGAAATTTTCGGCCAATGGAGAGATAGTCCCTGGCGCGGTGAGCGGCGATAATATGCTCGGCAACCTGCTTGCCCCGAAATTCAAAGTCGATCTTGTGGCAGACTACCAGAACCGCGTAGCGAAGATCGTCGGCAATCTGGTGTCGGACAAGGGCCGTCTGGATGCCGATGGCACGGTTGACCTGAACGACAGCCGCTTTGAAAATATGGCTGTCAATTTACGGATGCCGGGAACGGTATCACTATCCGGTGGTATCAATAGCCAGGGCACTACCGGTCGGCTGCTGATCGACGGGCCGATTGCCAGCCCGCAAATTGATTATACGGTCAATGCGGACCTTTTACGCTGGGGCGAATTTTCCTTTTACGGCCTTAAAGCGAAGGGCGTGGCCCGATCTGCGGGAGATTTCTACCGCATACCCGTTTCGGCCCGTGCTCGGCGCATGACCGGCTTCGATGTTACCGACAAGCGGATACTCGATAATATCAGGCTCGACGGCGATCTCGCCTATAATGACGGACGCCTGTTGAGCGAGCGGCTCAGCTTACGCTCGGACCGCATATCAGCGTCTTTGAAAGGCGTGGCCGATTTCAGCAAAGGCCAACTTGCCGCTAGCATCAAAGGCAAGATTGATCGGTACAGGATAGAGTCGGTTGGGCTCTTTGACATCGACGCCGATCTTGGCCTCAAAAGCCGGATGCGCGACGATTATGCCCTGTCGGGTACGGTAAGGGCTCGCTCGACGCAGTTGTTCAGCGATGGTGTGCGGGATTTCCTTGGCGGGCGGATGCTCGTTCGCGCCGGTATCGGGCTTACCGAAAAAGGGGTTTTGCGGATTACTTCAGCGCAAATGACGGCACCGAAACTGCGACTCAATAGCGGGAGCGGCAGCTATGTCATGGATAGCGGTGCCTTGCGTTTTACCGGCAGCGGCTATTCGACCGAATATGGCCCAGTTGGTGTTGCTGTAACCGGCACGCTGACCGATCCCATCACCCGGGTCACCGCAAAGCGCCCCGGCCTTGGCATCGGGCTGGCGGATTTGAGCGCTCTGGTCACGCGAACGCCGCACGGCTTTTCGGTGCTATTCGATGCCGCAACCGACTATGGACCGGTCGATGGGGACATCGATATCCTGTCGGGGACCCAAAACCTTGTTCTTGATGTGAAGCGCGCCAATTTCGCGGGGATAGTCTTTGGCGGTCGGTTGCAGCAAATGGCGGCTGGACCTTTCGCCGGCCAGTTGATCGGCCAGGGTGCCGGTTTTGACGGCATTGCCGATCTTTCGGCACAGGGCCGTTATCAACGCGCTGTCATCAAGGCGACAGCCACCGATGCGGTGCTGCAAGGGCAAAAGACATTGCGCATCGGACGCGGTATGATTGATGCCGACATAGTCCTGTTTGAACAGCCGCAGCTGCTGGCCGATGTCCAACTGGGTAACAGTTCGATCGACGAACTCTTCATCGGCGCTGCTCGTGGCAAAATCGACTACCGCAATGGACAAGGGAATGCGCAGTTCCTTGTCGAGGGGCAAAGCACTTTCCCGTTCCGCATCGCAGCCAACAGCCGGTTGGAGCCCAAACTGTGGACCGTTGCGCTGCGCGGACGGGCAAATGGGGTAGCCTTCACCTCCGCCACGCCAGTGCGGATTGTACCGGAACAGCGGGGTTATACTATTCTGCCTTCGAGCATCAAAGTCGGCAACGGAACCGTCCGGCTTGAAGGGCGCTACGCCGACGCGCTGCAAATTCGATCAAAGATTGAGAATGTCAATCTGGCAGTGTTCAATCCAATGTTGCCTGGTTTCGAACTGGCAGGACGTGCTACCGGTCTGATCGACTGGAAACAATCTTCAACGGACGCCATTCCGCAAGCTCAGGGTCGGGTTGAAATCAAACGCTTTCGGCGTAACAGCCTCGGCGCTCCATCGCAGCCTGTGGATCTTTTCCTGCAAGGCAACCTAGACGCGTCGGGGGGCGGTCTGTCTGCGGTGATCCAGCGCCAAAGAACAAAGGTCGGGCGATTGCAGGTGAAGCTGGGTGCCCTGCCCGACGGCCCGAGGGACTGGATCGACAAGGTGCTCGATGCGCCGCTTTCAGGTGGCATACGCTATAACGGCCCATCTGACTTGCTGTTCTCGCTAGCCACCCTCGCCAATCAGAGCCTGGTTGGCCCGGTGGCGGTCGCCGCCGATTTTTCGGGCAATCTGCGCGAACCCATGCTGACCGGATCGGTGCGATCGGACAATCTGGTCTATGAAAACGAAACTTACGGCACGCGATTGACCAAATTGCGGGTTCGCGGCGTTTTCAGCAATGACGTGCTCAACCTGACCGAAATTTCTGCCAAAGCCGGCGAAGGCTCGGTCAGTGGTCAAGGCGTCATCAACCTGAGTTTCGAAAAGGGGTTCCCGGCGAAAATAGACCTCGACCTCGAAAAAGCCAGGCTGGCCAAAAGCGAGTTGATAACAACGGCTGCAACGGGGCAAATCGAAGTAACCAATTCGCCCGGCAATGGCGCGCTAGTCAGCGGCACACTGGCACTTCCCGAAACACGCTTCCGTATCATCCGCCAAAATGCTGCGAGTGTGACGACACTAACAGGAATCCGGCGAAAATCCGCTACTGGACCAACACGCATAACCGGCGATGCCAATCCTGTCAGCTCACTGCCGTCAAACTGGAAACTGGATATCAAGCTGGTCGCATCGGACGAACTTTACATTTCCGGCATGGGGCTGGAGTCCGAATGGAAGGCTGATTTGCGGGTGACCGGGACATCCGACATGCCATTCATCACGGGCGATTTGCAGCTGGTTCGCGGGACATTGGGCTTTGCCGGACGGTCGTTCGGAATTGAAACCGGGCGGTTGACATTCAACGGCGGGGAATTCAGCAATCCGTCGCTGCGTGTCATTGCAGCCGCCGAAGTTGACGGCACGACGGTCCGCGTCGAAGTGCGTGGAACCGGCAACAAACCGGACATCGCCTTCTCATCGACGCCCGCATTGCCACAAGATGAGATAATGGCGCGGATCCTGTTTGGCAATTCCGTTGCCGAACTGTCGGCAATACAGGCCGTGCAGCTGGCCGCGTCACTCAATAGCCTGCGCGCTGCGCCCGGCGGGCTCAATCCGCTCGGCGTGCTTCAATCCGCCACCGGCCTCGATCGGTTACGGATATTGAATGCTGACGAACAGGCTGGCCGGGGCACCGCCATCTCGCTTGGTCAATATATTACCAATGATGTGTATGTGGAAATCATCACGGATGCTCGTGGCTATACCGCAAGCCAGATCGAAATCAGCCTGACCCCGGCTCTATCGATTCTCAGCCAATTGAGCAGCTACGGCACATCCAATGTCAGCGTGCGCTACCGAAAGGATTATTGATGCGGCCCATCTTGTTGTTGATGCTGTTTTTGCTTTCTGGCTGCCAGAAAGACTTTGAACAGCGCTATTCGGAGGTCGAATCCGAGGTGAAAAAGGATGCGGTGCAAATTGATGGAGACATCCGCAAAGACGCAGAGAAGAACCGAAAGTACAGTTACTCGACGTCACTTTCGATCAACCGTGCAGCAACCGTCAACAAAGTTCTAACCATGCAACCCGTTGTGTGCACGATGCAGGACAACATCTAAAGGACCGCAACAATGCAGGATGCTTTGGGGAAATGGTGGAGCCTAGGGGAGTCGAACCCCTGACCTCTACACTGCCAGTGTAGCGCTCTACCAGCTGAGCTAAGGCCCCGAACGCCGCAATATTTGGCGGCTATGTAATTCAGAGGCGCGCCTTTAGCCGCACTGCCCCTGCATTTGCAAGCGGGAAAATAGCAGAGCCATCTTCCCGCTTTCAATTTCGCTTATTGGTCGTCACCGTCGCCTTCGGTACCGGCAACACCAAGATCTTCGTCACCGCCAAGGTCTACATCATTGTCGGGCGAAACGTCACCGTCGACTGCATCGACGTCAATGTCGAGATCGTCATCGGCCAGGTCGGCATCGTCCTTTTTCTTTTCGATTTCTTCGAAAGGAAGCGGCTGTTTCGACTTCAGTACAGGTTCGGGCGTCCACTGGTTGCCGCATTCGATGCACTCAACCGGTTCGTCCTTCGTCAGATCGTAGAATCGCGTGCCGCATTTCGGGCAGGTGCGCTTCGTTCCCCATTCAGCCTTCACCATGGTGGGCCTCTAATCCTTTCAAAATTGCGTGAAATGCGGGCTCGCAAAGGAGACTCGCTGCAAACAGGCGCCGCCCTTGCCACAGCAGAGCGCGCCTGTCAAAAATAAGTGTAAGCGTTGACTTGTGTGCAGCCTGAAAGCAAAGCACCCAGCCTATGCACAGCGCCCAACCCCGCCCCGCCACCTTCAGCGCAAACGGCCCACTCCGCGGCACTGTGAAGGTGCCGGGAGACAAGTCGATCAGCCATCGTTCGTTGATGCTATCGGCACTCGCTATTGGCGAGAGCCGCGTATCAGGCTTGCTCGAAGGTGAGGATGTGCTGGCCACAGCCGCAGCAATGCAGGCAATGGGCGCGACCATCGAACGCACTAGTGAAGGCGAATGGCGCATAAGCGGTGTGGGTGTGGGCGGCCTGCTGCAGCCGCAGAACGCGCTCGACATGGGCAACAGCGGCACCTCGACCAGGCTGCTGATGGGGCTGGTTTCCAGTCATGCAATACGCGCAATCTTCATCGGCGACGCCAGCCTGTCCAAGCGACCGATGGGCCGTGTGATTGATCCACTATCGCTGACTGGAGCCGAATTCACGGCTAGCCCGGGCGGACGCCTTCCGCTGATGGTGCGTGGGCTGTGTCCGGCAGTGCCAATAAGCTACCACCTGCCCGTTGCATCGGCTCAGGTCAAATCGGCGATTTTGCTGGCCGGGCTTAACACACCGGGTGTTACCGAGGTCATCGAGCCGATCCCGACGCGCGACCATAGCGAGCGGATGCTCGCGGGATTTGGTGCCGAATTGACGGTCGAAACCGATGCGCAAGGTGTCCGGTATATCCGCCTGATGGGCGAAGCAGAGTTGAAACCACAGACAATCGACGTGCCGGGTGACCCATCTTCCGCAGCCTTTCCGATTGTAGCAGCGCTGATCACGCCGGGCAGCGAAGTTACCGTCACTCATGTCGGTATGAACCCCACACGCACCGGCATCTTCAAAATGCTCGAGGCGATGGGTGCAGACATCCGCTATTCGAACGAACGCGTCGTCGGGGGTGAACCCGTTGCGGATATTACCGCCCGGCATTCGGCGCTCAAGGGCATCGAGGTGCCGCCTGATGTCGCGCCCAGCATGATTGACGAATTCCCGGTCTTCTTTGTCGCCGCCAGTATGGCCGAGGGCCGCACGACCACCAGTGGCCTTGACGAATTGCGGGTCAAGGAGAGCGACCGCCTGGCGCTGATGGCGACGGGGCTTTCCGCGATCGGCGTGAAGCTGGAAGAACGCGAGGACGGGCTCATCATTGACGGCAGGGGCGGCGACGCTTTTGCTGCTGGTGCGACTATCGCCAGCGCACTCGACCACCGTATCGCGATGAGCTTTGCCGTGGCAGGCCAGAACGCCAGTAAAGCTATCACTGTCGACGACGTGACACCAATTGCGACGAGTTTTCCGACCTTCGAGATGATGTTGCAAGGCCTGCAAAGGGGCGTTTCACGCTAGCTTTTGGTACGTACTAGGCCATCGTTTTAATTGACCCCGATGCCGGCTCAGTGTGAGGATTGGGCTGCATTATTTTCTTAGGGTTAGTCGAAATGATACGAACTCGAATACTTGTTGGCCTGTTCAGCTTGACAGTTGCCCTTTGCTCGCCCCCCGCGCAGAGCAAAACTATCGCAGACCCGTTCAAACGCGCCGATGTCAGCTTTTCGCGTTTTGCAATGAATGTTCCAACCAAAGCACACGTAATTGGTCGGCTGACCAATGGCGAGGAATGCGATGGTGACATGATCCTTTGCACCTGGGAGGATCCGTCCGGGGTTGAGCATGTGCTGGTGGACAACAAAATTGCGATCAAGACTATTTCGGTGAAGCGGGCAGGTACGACGTCGCTGCCAGCTCTTAACATTGGGATGGCGCGTTCGCGCGACAAGGTTCTTGCACGCGTCCGTGCCTTTCTCCCCGAAATCAAAATCGATTGTCTGGAGCCCGGCGAAGCCGGTGAAGGCGAAGGCATTGCTTCCTGCGGCGGAGCATTCAACAATGGCGGCTGGTTCAAATTATTGTTTGATGCAAACAACCAATTGCTCGACGCGCGAATTGACGCCTATCAGATAAATTAATGGCCGAGTTCCCTCGGCAGCGCTAAAGCGCCGCGATGATTATTGCAGTCGATGGCCCGACGGCTTCGGGCAAAGGTACAATTTCAAAGGCGCTCGCCAAACATTATGGCTTGGCCTGGCTCGATACGGGCCTTCTGTACCGTGCGGTGGGGCGGCAGGTGGAACTGAATAACGGCGACGCAGACAACTCCGTCGACGCTTTGGTTGCTTGCACTTTCCCTGACAGTCTTCTCGACGACCCCGTGCTGCGCGAAGAGGCAACCGGCGGGCTTGCCAGCCGCGTATCGGTCCATCCAGAGGTGCGCGCAGCACTCAACAAACGTCAGGTAGACTTTGCCAACCAGCCCGGCGGCGCGGTGCTTGATGGGCGCGATATTGGAACCGTGATCGCGCCGCATGCCGATGTGAAACTTTTCGTCACGGCCTCTGCTGAAATCCGAGCTGACCGGCGCTTCAAGGAAATGCAAGGCCGAGGTGTCGATGTCGATTACGAGACCATTCTGGCTGACATCCGCGCCCGTGACAAACGCGACAGCGAACGCGCCGATGCCCCGCTGAAAGCTGCAGAAGACGCGCACTTGCTTGATACGGGCAATTTGACTATAGGCGCGGCCGTTCAAGCCGCAATTGCCGTGGTGGAGCACAAGCTTCAGATGGGTTGAGTGGCCAGTATTTTGCGGAATGCAAATCCCCGTCATGCTGAACTTGTTTCAGCATCCATCGCTCAACCGAAACCGAAGGGTTGCGAGGCGAAATGGACCCTGAAACAAGTTCAGGGTGACGATGTATTTCGTTAACTATCTGTATTTGAACGCTTTATTGGCATGGGGCCAATAGGGCAGTCTGGTCAAAGACCATCGGAACCAACCGATTGGCCAGTAAAAACATAGGTAAGGTATTTCGCTATGGCAACTTCGCCAAACCCAACCCGCAACGATTTTGAAGCGTTGCTCAACGAATCACTCGGTGGTGCCGAAGGTGGCTTTGAAGGCCGCGTCGTCAAAGGCACCGTAACCGCAATCGAAAACGACTTCGCGATGATCGACGTCGGCCTCAAGAGCGAAGGCCGGGTGGCCCTGCGCGAATTCTCGATGCCCGGCCAGAAAGCTGACCTCAACGTCGGTGACGAAGTCGAAGTCTATGTCGACCGCGTCGAAAACATGAACGGCGAAGCCGTGCTGTCGCGCGATCGCGCACGCCGTGAAGCCGCTTGGGACAAGCTGGAAGGCGAGTTCGCCGCTGGCAACCGCGTCGACGGCGTCATCTTTGGCCGCGTGAAGGGCGGCTTCACTGTCGACCTCGGCGGTGCAGTTGCATTCCTTCCCGGCTCGCAGGTTGATGTTCGCCCCGTGCGCGATGTTGGCCCGCTGATGGATATCGCGCAGCCGTTCCAGATCCTGAAGATGGACCGTCGCCGTGGCAACATCGTTGTTTCGCGTCGCGCCATCCTTGAAGAAACCCGCGCTGAACAGCGTTCGGGCCTGATCTTGAACCTCACTGAAGGCCAGATCATTGAAGGCGTTGTCAAGAACATCACCGACTATGGTGCATTCGTTGACTTGGGCGGCATCGATGGCCTCCTGCACGTCACCGACATTAGCTACAAGCGCATCAACCACCCGTCGGAAATGATCAACATCGGTGACACGGTGAAGGTGCAGATCGTCCGCATCAACCGCGACACCCAGCGTATCAGTCTTGGCATGAAGCAGCTGGAATCGGATCCCTGGGAAGGTGCCGTTGCGAAATATCCGGTCGGTGCACGCCTGCATGGCGCCGTCACCAACATCACCGAATATGGTGCATTTATCGAGCTCGAACCCGGCATCGAAGGCCTGGTCCACGTTTCGGAAATGTCCTGGACCAAGAAGAACGTCCACCCCGGCAAGATCGTTTCGACCAGTCAGGAAGTCGATGTTATCGTTCTGGACGTCGATCTCGAAAAGCGCCGCATCAGCCTTGGTCTGAAGCAGGCCCAGTCCAACCCCTGGGAAGCCTTTGCAGAAAAGCACCCGGTTGGTTCGACCGTCGAAGGCGAAGTCAAGAATGCGACCGAATTCGGCCTGTTCATCGGCCTCGATGGCGATGTCGACGGCATGGTGCACATGTCGGATATCGCTTGGGGCATTTCGGGTGAAGACGCTCTCCACCTCCACCGCAAGGGTGAAATGGTCAAGGCTATTGTTCTCGACGTCGACCACGAAAAGGAACGCATCAGCCTCGGTATCAAGCAGCTCGAAAAGGGTGCCCCGACCGCTGGTGGTGCCGTTTCGTCGAGCGGCCTGAAAAAGGGCGCGACCGTCACCGTCACCGTCCTTGAAGTTCGCGATGGCGGCCTTGAAGTACAGGCTGGCGAAGACGGAGCGACCGGCTTCATCAAGCGTGCCGACCTTGGCCGTGACCGCGACGAACAACGCCCTGACCGCTTCCAGGTCGGCCAGAAGTTCGACGCCATGATCACCGGTTTCGATCGCTCGAAGAAGCCCAACTTCTCGATCAAGGCGCTGCAGCTGGCCGAAGAAAAGCAGGCTGTGGAACAATATGGTTCGTCGGATTCGGGCGCTTCGCTCGGCGACATCCTTGGCGAAGCCTTGAAGGGCGCCAAGAAGTAATCATAACAAAGGTTATAGAAAGGGGCTGTTCCGTTATGGAACGGCCCCTTTTTTGTAGGCGTTCGATTTTACAAATCGACATAATACCATTGTAAGCGTGAGGCTTTTCTGTCACCATCAGCGAAGTTAAGCGGCAAAACCGAGTCCGGTTGGGGTCGGTAAACGGTGGAGGCATAGGCCATGATCCGATCTGAACTGGTTAAAAAGCTGGAAGCCGAAAATCCCGGCATGACGGGCGAGGAAGTTGAACGGATCGTTGATCTGTTTTTCAACCAGATCATTCAGCGACTGGCCGATGGAGGCCGTGTTGAAATTCGCGGTTTTGGGGCGTTTTCAACCCGTGAGCGTCAACCGCGCAAGGGGCGCAACCCGCGCACAGGTTCCGCCGTCGATGTGCCGGCAAAGCGTGTTCCCTATTTCAAGCCAGGCAAGGAAATCCGTGAACGCCTGAACAAATAGGCTGTTGCCGTTTTCAAGCAGCAAAATTCAACAGAAGTCTGGCATCGCGCAGCTGGCTGTGCCATGCGCATCTACGTGCGGACGTGGCGAAACCGGTAGACGCAACAGACTTAAAATCTGTCGCCCTTTGGGCGTGCGGGTTCAAGTCCCGCCGTCCGCACCAACTTCTCCTTAAATGCGAATGGCCGGTTGCCCGTGGCGTGGGGACGGCCTAGACTTCAATAATGCGTTGGCTTTATCCGCTCCTTGCTTTGTTCCTAATTGGATGCGGGGAACGAGAGCCGCAGCAAACCCAGTTCAACAACGCGATAATCAGGCTCACTGAAGCAGACTCTCGCGGACTGGACCCGCAAATGGTGTCCGATCTGGCCTCCTCCAGAATAGCAGCGGACCTTTTCGAGGGTCTGACGCGTTTCGACGCTGGCGGCAATGCGGAGGCTGGTTTGGCCGAAACATGGACAACTAGCGTTGATGGTCGCACATGGACCTTTCGCTTGCGTCCCGGACTGACTTTCTCCGACGGTCAAAGGCTGAATGCTGATGTTTTCCGTCGAGCATTTGATCGTATCCGTGACAGAGAAAGCGGATCCCCGCACGGTGCACTTTTCGGAATAATTGAGTCGGTGGCTGCACCGGATCAGCGGACCGTTATCGTCGCTTTGAAAAACCCCTTTCCTCAGCTTCCCGCCCTGCTTGCCCATCCTGCCATGGCCGCACTCCCATTCCACCGGATCGACACGGTCGGCGACAAATGGACCGGGGATCGACCTCTAGTGACCAGCGGGGCCTATCGGTTGTCCGACTGGCAATTAAGTCAAAAACTTGTGCTTGATGCCAACCCACGATGGCATGAAGGCCAGCCGCGTTCACCGCGTATCGTCTGGATGCCAATGGACAATCTGAACTCTGCCATGCGGTTGGTACTGGCGGGCGGTGCCGATATTGGGAGCGAGTACACACCAGCGCGCCATCACTGGTTGCGCGAAAAGCACCCGGCAATCGCCCGCAATGCGCCGTTTCTGGGCACCTATTATTTTGCTTTCAACACCCGCCAGCCGCCATTCGACGATTCCCGCGTCCGGCTTGCGCTCGCAATGGCAATTGACCGTGAATGGATCGCCAACAAAATGGTTGATGCAGGAAACCTGCCCGCATGGGGATTGTTGCCACCTGGCCTCGACGGCGGCGCCACTTTCAAGCCGGCATGGGCGAATTGGGCGCAGAAGCAGCGACTGGCGCGGGCCAGGGCCCTGTTGCGTGAGGCGGGCTATAGCAAACAGCGCCCGCTGCGTTTCGAAATCCGCTTTAACAGTTCCACCGAACATCGCCGCGCAGCGGTTGCTATGGCAACGATGTGGCGTGAGCTTGGCGTGGAAGCCCGTTTGCTCAACAGCGAGGCGAGCCTGCACTTTGACAGCTTGAAACGGGCCGATTTTCAACTGGCCCGATCGGGCTGGATTGCAGATCTGCCTGCGCCGGAAAATTTCCTGACAGTCCATCACAGCGACGCGGGCGTTCAAAATTACTCGGGCTATTCCAATCCGGACTATGACAAAGCAATTGACCGCGCACTTGCGGAAGCTGATCTGAAAAAGCGAGCGGACTTGATGCGGGACGCGGAAAGGATATTGATAGCCGATATGCCGATATTGCCGCTCTATTTCTACGCCACGCGCACTTTGGTGCGTCCGGCTATCCGCGGGTGGCAGGATAATCCGAGTAATGTTCATCCGAGCCGGACCTTGTGGAAATCGCAGTGATTCGACGCATCGTCTTTGCGGCCCTTTTTGGTGCCGTTTTCGCTCTTACAGGCTGTTCGGACGGTATCGACAACAGCCGATTGCGTGTTGATGTTGTCGAAGACAGCCCGCGCGAAATTTCCGTCGGGCGAATGCCGCTGTCACCTGCCTCGGCCTATTTGCGCAATGCCACTGCACAGGGACTCGTCGCTTTCGACAATGAGGGCAAAGTTGTACCGGCGCTCGCAGCCCGCTGGATCGTGACGGACGATGATCTGGGATATATTTTCAGGTTGCAGAAAACCGGCTGGAATAATGGCCGCGAGGTTCGATCAGAGGAGGTTGCCACCTCGCTACGGATGCGCATCAACGAACTGCGCGTGAGCCGCTTCGGCGATGAGCTTTCCAAAATTGACCGCATCTTGCCCATGACGGGCAAGGTTGTTGAAATCCGGCTCAGCGCCCCTACCCCCAATCTACTTGAGCTGCTTGCTCAGCCTGAATTCGGGCTGATCCATAAGGCAAATGGTTCCGGCCCGATGACGGCCGAACGCATTTCCGGCAATTTGCAGCTGCGCAACCGGTTGGAAGAGAGCAATGGTGCGATTGCGCTCGACGAAAACCGCATCACTTTGGCGGCACATTCACCCTCGCGTTCGCTCGCACGATTTGCGCTCGGCCAGAACGATCTCGTTTTGAATGGGAAATTTGAACATCTGCCGCTGCTGACTGCCACCAATGGCAATGAGGCCCAAACCCGGTTTGACGCAGTGCCTGGATTGTTCGGTTTACTTGTCGTCGCTGACGGCCCGTTTCTGTCAAACCCGTCAAATCGCGACGCCCTTGCCATGGCAATCGACCGACCGCGCATGCTGACGTCGTTCGGAATCACCGACTGGCGCGAAACACTTACCCTGGCCCCCGAAACGCTCGCGAATAGGGAAAAGCTACCCCGTCCCGATTGGGCAAGCCTGAATGCGCAGGAACGTAAGGCACGGGCAAGATCAACAATTGCTTCTTGGGAAGGGGCCAGCGGCCCTGTGCGTCCCCTACGAATTGCCATGCCACGTGGCACCGGGAGCCGCATATTATTTGCCCGCTTGCGAAGCGACCTCGCCAGTATCGGATTGGAAGTAGAGCGGGTTACTTATGCGCAACCGGCCGACCTAGTCCTGATTGACCGGGTAGCGGATATTTCCAGTCCTGGCTGGTATCTGGACCAGCTTTCCTGCCGCGTTACGCCCATATGCTCCGAAAAGGCAGATCAGCTTCTTGATGAAGCTCGCAATGCCGGCTCGAGAGAGGAGCGCATCCGGCTTTGGGGGGAGGCCGAGCGCGAACTGATCGCTACCCGCAACTACATTCCCATCGCCCATCCGGTCCGCTGGTCGCTGGTACGCGATGGCCTGTTGGGCTTTGCGCAAAACCCGCGCGGATGGCATCCCTTGCAATATCTGGGGCGCGACCCGACATAAGCGGAATAAGGAGGCACCATGCCCATTTCGCAGAACCAGTTTGAAGAGCTTGCCAAGACCCTGCCCGGCATGGGAACTGACCCGCATTCTGTGCGTCAGCGGGTGGAAGCGCTGGAAAAACTGCTCGAACGCAGTTTTGTCATACCGGGCACCAAAATCCCCTTCGGCCTGGATTCTGTCGTAGGACTGGTCCCGGTCATTGGCGACCTGATTACTGCTGCCATGGGGGCTTATATGGTGTGGGAAGCGCGCAATCTGGGCATGTCAAAATGGCAACTAATGCGCATGACCGCCAATGTCGGCATCGATACTGCGCTGGGTGCCATACCGCTTGTGGGCGATGCATTTGATTTCATCTGGCGATCGAACAGCAAGAATCTGCGCATCATCCGCAAGCATCTCGACAAACATCATCCAGGCACGCGGATTATCGAGGGCTAGGTTCCCCGCCAGATCTTGATCTGCGCATTGTCCGAAGCACCGCGAACGAAGGTTGGGCAGGTACGCGGCTTGAATTTTTTATCGAGGCAGATGTGTACCTCTTCAAGCCAGCCTCTCCGGTTGGTTTTGACTTTGATCGCCTTGTCCGAAAGCCCTTCATTGTTGATCGCAAATTCCTCGGCCAGTCGGGCAGCCGTTAGAGTGCCGTCCCTTTCACCCTGACGAGACAGGCGATACATGTCGGGAAATTCCATCGCATCGAACAACAACCGCGCGGCACCAAAATAGGTTTCGGGTTTTCGCGCCATGCAGGTGCCATGTTTGGCCCATTCATGCTGGAGCAACTGGACCGAGGGTGTCATGCAGATGTTCTGCGACACCGTTTTGCGCGACAATAACTCCGCCTTACGGCACCATTGCGGGTAGTTGGGGCCCTTAGCCTCGGGCCAAAGGCCATGAAGTATAAAGCCGAATTCGCCCATCGTCCTGCCACACTGCAGCGCATCGTCAGGATTTTTCTCCCTCCCACGGCAATGTTCACGGCTCCAACTGAGTGCAAGGATATATCCGTCGACAGCTGTGCGCCGTATCTCTCCCGGCTTGGCAAATTCCGGCACCGGGCGGGGAAGGCTTGCAGGTGGACGGCACTGCCATGCCTGCGCCAGCGCCGGTTCATGCGGCGTCGACGTGGCAAGCAATGCGAGCGCCGGCAGCGCCAGCGCGAACCTAGACCACATCGAAATCCAGCCCGATATCAGCAGCCGGTGCACTCTGGGTCAGGCGGCCAACCGAAATGAAGGTCACACCAGTCTCGGCCTTGGCGCGAATGGTTTCGAGCGTCACACCCCCGCTCGCTTCGGTCGGCACGCGACCATCGACCAATTTCACTGCCGCTTTCAATTCCTCAACATCCATATTGTCGAGCAACAGATGCGTCGCCCCGGCTGCCAACCCCGGCTCGATCTGTTCAATCCGGTCAACCTCCAGGATGATGCGTTCAACACCTGCATCCTTGGCCCGACGGACAGCCTCCGCAACACCGCCTGCCACCGCAACATGATTATCCTTGATCATCGCGGCGTCCCAAAGCCCCATGCGATGATTGGTCGCCCCGCCCATCCGCGTCGCATACTTTTCAAGCACACGAAGGCCGGGGATGGTTTTGCGCGTATCGAGTAATGTGCAGCCGGTCCCGCGAATTGCCATCACATAGCGCCGTGTCATCGTGGCGATGCCGGAGAGATGCTGCACCGTGTTGAGCGCCGATCGTTCCGCCGTCAGCATCGCCCGCGCCTTGCCGCGTATCCGCATCAGGTCTGCGCCGGCCTCAACCCCATGGCCTTCATGCGCCAGCGTTTCGATTTCGATATCAGGTTCGAGATGTTTGAAAAAAGCAGCGGCAATGGGAAGCCCAGCTACAACGATGGCATCGCGGCTATCCATAACTCCAGCAAAGCGCATGTCCGCCGGGATCACGCTTTCAGAAGTCACATCGCGACCGGTAGGCCCCAGATCTTCAGCGAGCGTCGCGCGAACGAAGGCAGCCAGATCAAAGCCGGGCAAGTTGAAAGCTATGTGCATGGTTTTCGCTATTTCCCTTATTTGCGTTTCGCCAGCGCCTCACGCGCCAAATCGACCAGCCAGGCTGGCGCACTGACGCCCGGATTGTCAGGCAGACAGATGAGAGCAATTTCGCTCCCTTCCTCATACTCGGCCCATTTCCCGATACTCACCGAAGCGGCTCGGCGATATTCCCGGCCATCGGGGCCGGTGTAGGTAAAGGAAAGCCGGCGACTCCTGCTTCCCGAGATATCTGCATTTGCAGCGCGGAATTTACGCACAATGCGTCCCGTGACTGGCATTCCACGCCGTGCCAGCTCACCAAATTGTCGACCGCGCCAGACGCCAAAGCCGACAAAGGCTGCAACCAGAAGCAGGACAGGAACAATCCAAGTCATGCGCTGACCATAGTCCCGATTTGTGCAAAGAAAAGGGGCGGCCACCTCTGTAGCCGCCCCCTCATTGTCATTATCGCGATTTACTTACTGGACAGTCACCTCAACCCGGCGCGCGGCGGTGTTGTCGCCCGACATGTCGGTCGTATCGCTAGGTTTGACCAGATCGATGGCAGTCGCCGGAATGCCGACAGCTTCCAGCGCCTTGCCAACGCCCTGTGCCCGCTTTTTCGAGATTTCCGCGTTGACGGCTGCATTGCCAGTTGGGTCATTATAGCCCGAAACCGCAAGCTTCGCCGTCGGATTTGCATCGATATAGGCCTTCACCTTTGCGGCTGCTGCCGCAAGGTCATTGGTGACATCCGATTTGCCGCTGTCGAAATAGACCGTCAGCTTGGGTTTGCCATCGACATCCGCGGCTACCACCCCGGCACCTTCCGGAATGGCGGCTGTTGCCGCTGCGTCGCCTGCTGCGGCATCAGCGGCTTCGCCACCGGCTGCTTCGGTCGTCATCCCATCATCCACCGGGGCGGTTGCCTCCGGCGAGCAACTGCGCATCAGGAAGAAGAGCAGCAGGGCGAGCAAAGCCGCCAGCAAAAGCCATTTGAGCCAGCCGAGGCCACCGCCGCCAGTGTCTTCATCCTCATAAGTCGATGCCGCATAGGCAGGTGCCGCTGCAGCAGGCGCTGTTTCAGACGCATGTGGCGGGGTCGCAATAACCGGTTCCGCTGCAGCAGCTGTGGCCGCTGCTCCCGCCACTGCAGCTGCGCCCAGTCCGGCTGCGGCCGCAAGCGGTGCGGCAGATGCACTTGACCCGCCAAAGACGCTAAGCAGGCCGAAATGTTCAGCAAGCAGATAGTAAACCGTGACGCGGTTCTTCGTCCGGTCTTCCTTCATCCGGTCACCAACTGCGGCAATTGCACCGTCGAGCTCCGCATCGCTATTGGTAAGGCCGAGCTTTTTCTTCAAATAATTTTCGCGAACACGGTCGGTTTCTTTGGCGTCCGAAAATGCCACCAGCGAACTGTCACGATTCTGGAGCGCAATGCCGCAATATCGCACAATCGCCTTCACCACTGTCTCGTCGGCATCCGCGACATATTTGCGGACATCTGCCAGCCAATCTTCAGCCATAAACGCTTCCTTTCATGCCTTGTGCTGCATGTTTGCAGCACGGTTTTAGCCCTGCATGGCCGAATGCCACACCCCAGGTATCTAAAGAGCGCGAAGCCTATTTGGCTGGAGCTGCAACGCAAGCTGACTTCAGTTGCGCGACTCCAAATTTGCAAGATTATACAATGATTTTTGAGCAGATGCGAATCAAGTCTATACCCTTGGTTCGAGCTACGCAGCGCTCCACCCTTTGGCCTTGATCCAGGTATCGACCGCTTCGACCGGATCACCGTCCTTGCTACCCGGGATGGCAAGGATGAACTTGCCGTCAGGGCGGATCAGATCGACCTCGTCATAGGCTCCTTCTTCGGGATTCTTCGGATAAAGATGCCGTTGCACCAGCAAATAGCCCCGATAGGGCCCGGTCCGCACCAGCGCGTGGATCGAACCATCGACGACATATTTCTCCGCGCCGGTCTTCACATTAATCTGGTGGATTGCAGCGGAGGTGACCCAAGCCTCGGACTCGACATAGACGAAACCGCCATTCAGCGAGAAAACCGGATTCCACAGCGCCGCCATATTAGCCTTGCGGTCGTCTGCCGGGCGGGGCTTGAACAGGATGCGCGCTTGCCCTGTTGGCCCGTCGGCGATCCACAATTGCGTGCGCGTGTCATCATAGGCCGGTGCGCCCTCTACCAACACTTCGATGAACGCCACTGTGCGATCATCGGGCGCTAACGCGGCCTGCTTGAACTTGCCCGGAGCGCTCAGCCGGGTGGGGCGGCCCTCCCCGTTATAATAGTGGACTTGCCCTTCGTCGGTGATCGAGACGTCGGGTTGGTTGGCGAAAGATGGGGCAGTCAGCGCCAGCCCGACCAAGCCTAGCGCAATATGCAGCCACTGCCTCATGGATTGGGCGTCGCAAGATCCTTGCGCCCCAAATCGCCCTGCCCGACCGTTTTCGAGGCCATTTCGAGCATCCGGTCGAGGCTCTTCTTGGCGGCCAGCCGGACGCCTTCGTCCAGCTCGATCTGCGGCTGCAGGTCTCGGAGCGCGAGGTATAGTTTTTCCAGTGTGTTCAACGCCATATAGGGGCAGATGTTGCAGGCGCAGTTTCCATCCGCACCCGGTGCGCCGATGAAGTTCTTCTCCGGCAGCGCCTTTTGCATCTGGTGGATGATGTGCGGCTCGGTTGCGATAATCACCGTGTCTCCGGGCACTTCCTTGGCATATTTCAATATGCCGCTGGTCGAACCGACATAATCGGCATGGTCGATGATATGCGGCGGACATTCCGGGTGCGCCGCAACGGGAGCGCCGGGATATTGCGCCTTCAGCTTGAGCAACTCGGTCTCGCTGAACGCTTCGTGCACAATACACACGCCGGGCCAAAGCAGCATTTCGCGCCCGAATTTGCGGCTGAGATAGCCGCCCAGATGCCGGTCGGGACCGAAGATGATTTTCTGTTCCTTGGGGATCTGCGCAAGAATGGTTTCGGCGCTGCTGCTGGTGACGATGATGTCGGAGAGCGCCTTCACCTCAGCCGAGCAGTTGATGTAAGTGAGCGCGATATGATCTGGATGTGCGTCACGGAAGGCCTTGAACCGGCCCGGCGGGCAGGCATCCTCCAGACTGCAACCCGCCGCCATATCGGGAAGTATCACTGTCTTTTGCGGCGAAAGTATCTTCGCGGTTTCGGCCATGAACTTGACCCCGCAAAAGGCGATGACATCGGCATCGGTTTCCGCGGCGCGACGCGACAGCTCAAGGCTATCACCCACAAAATCGGCCAGGTCCTGAATCTCGGGCTTCTGGTAATAGTGCGCGAGGATGACGGCGTTGCGTTCCTTTTTCAGCCGGTTGATTTCGGCGAGCAAGTCTAGGCCTTGCAAGGACTCACGGGAGGGGGCGTTCATTTTTCAACTCCAATCGGGCGAAACCAATGCATATAACATAATGACTATGTGGCTTCCTGTCTTCGTGCGAGCAAATGTTATTTCACGCAGAGGCGCGGAGAACGCAGAGGGTTTGGATTTGACTCTCTGCGTTCTCTGCGCCTCTGCGTGAATCAAATCATTTTCCGACGATTTCTTCCAGCGGTGTCGATTCATCCCAGCGGGTAGTCACATCAACTCCAAGTTCGTCGGCGAAATAGGCCTCAACCTTGGCATCGAGGCCTGCCGCACGCAGCGGAGCTTCGAAATTTTGCTTGACCGCGCGTTTGAACGCGTCGCGTGCCAGCGTCATCGGCACCGGTCCATTGGCCTGTCGCGTCAATTCGGCAAGGCCTTTGTCGCGATTGGCATCATCGAGCACGTCGTCCACATCAGTGAACGCCCGCAATATGCCGTTCTCGCCATATTCCTGGATGGTTTTAAGGTCGATCTGCGGTGGCGCGGTTTCGATTGGCGGGATTTTAACGCGCAACGTACCAGAGTCGGCGTCCCAACGGACGTCCTTCTCTCCCAACTTCGCGAGATCCACCTCGTAACGCACCAAACCTTGCATGATCAGCGTCTTTTTCGCCGAAAGGCCAAAGCGGCGCTGTTCGCTGGTAACGACCGCAGCATAGTTGGCGGCAAAAGCGGAAAGGCGGTTCTGTTCGCGCAATCCCTGCAGGCTGGCACTGGCTACCGTTTCCGGCGCCGGGCCATCACGTAAACTGCGGAACCCGTCAATCGCCCACCAGACGGCAAGGATAAACAGGATCGGGGTGGCGAGCGCGGCACCGCGCATCGCCCAACTGCGCAGCTCGTTCTGGCTCAGGCTGCCAACTGCCATGCCTCACCATCCAGCGCCACGCGGCCCTGCTTTTCAAGATCGACCAGATGCGCAAGCACCGAGCGGCCTGCCGCGCCTTTAAGACGCTCGTCGAGACCCTTGTACATTTCAGTCACCATATCGGGAATGACCTGAGCCCCCTGCTCGAGCAGGCCTAATATCTGCCGCTCGCGCATGCGCCGGTGGCCGATCATGCCGCGCACCAACTGCCGCGGATTGTCGACCGCCGGGCCATGCGCAGGATAATAGACGCGATCTTCGCGGTCATAGAGCCTTTGCAGCGAAGCCATATAGGCAGACATGTCTCCATCGGGTGGAGAGACAACGCTGGTAGACCATTTCATCACATGGTCGCCGGTGAACAGCGCCCCGCTTTCGACCAGCGCGTAACAAAGATGGTTGCTCGTATGACCAGGCGTTGCGACCGCCTCGATGGTCCAGCCTTCACTTGAAATCCGTTCGCCGTCGGTGAGGATGCGGTCAGGGGCATAATCAGGGTCAAAGGCACTGTCGGCGCGCGGGCCATCATCTGCAATCGAAAGCGGCGCACAGCCAATGATTGGAGCCCCTGTCAGCGCCTTGAGGGGTGCCGCAGCGGGCGAATGGTCGCGATGCGTATGGGTGCAGAGAATGGCGGTGATCCGGGCATCGCCGACCGCACGCAAAATGGCCTCGACATGGCCCTCGCCATTCATATCCTTGGGATCGCCGATGCTAAGGCCACTTCCAGCTGGACCTGGATCGATTACTGCGATCTCGTTACCCGCGCCCACCAACCAGGTCTGCGTTCCCGTGTAGGTGTAGGGCGAGGGGTTCGGCGCAAGAACCCTGCGCACCAGCGGCTCGTGCTGCTCGGTTTCCCCAGCATGGATCGTATCAGGCCAATCGCTCATGGCAGCCTATATGGTAGCGCCTATGCAATGGGGCAATGAAAAAGGGGCGGATCATCTGACCCGCCCCGTCGAAGTTATCATGTGAGCTCCAGAATGTGATTAAGCGTCTCCGCTCGCATCCTTGTCGGCCTTGATCTGTTTTTCCATATCCCAGATTTTTTCTTCGAGCTTTTTGGCAACGTCCTTACGGATTGATTCAGGCATGTCGTCCTCGCTGCGGATTTCCCTCAGCGCCTCTTTCAACCCTTTTACGGCTTCGATACGGGCAATTTTGGCCTGTCCTTTGCCGCACATCACGATCTTCACCCGCGACGTGCTCTTACCATCAAAACCTGTGACGTCAGTGCTGACGGGTTGACCCTCGGTGCAGTTCCCCCGGATTTCTTTAATGTCGATTTCGGGGATGTACGATGAAACATCGATATTACGGACCACAGCGATCACGCGCGCCTTATGAGCATCAGCATGCGCCCGCGCTTCATCTGCATCTTCGCGTGCAGCTTCTGCTACGCTGAGGGCAATTGTGGCTTCACCGACTGCCGCTTCTGCTTCCTTGCGTGATTTTTCTGCTTCCGCGACCATCTTTTCCGCTTCAGCTTCGCTGAGTTCCTTGTTCGTGCGCAGAACAATGGTCCGGCCGTCCTTCTCGATAGTCTTGACGAACGGCGCATCTGCATCGCCCTTGGTATCAATCACTACCGGCTTACCGTCTGCGCTTTTCACGACCACGACTTTGTGCTTTTTGATTGCAACTTTCTTGTCGGCATCGGTCGCGGCGGGCTCATCTTCGGCGAAAACCGGAACTACTGTAGCCGTCAATGGCAAGGCGATTGCTGCTGCGGAAAGTATCGCCAGCTTGCCAGTCAGGCGCCGGACCTTGCTGGTCTCGTTCATTGTCAGTCTCCTCAGTCTTTGAATAAGTGTGCGTGGGCTGTTCAAGGCCATCGCAAAGGCCGGCAGTCCTTCGGTGGCCGTGCGCGCCAGCGCTCGGCCATAGGTTTGTCGTGTGGACGCATCGGCCCCAGCGATTACGCGCGCGTCGCACGCTGCCTCCTGGTCGAAGCGAAAGGCGCTCCACGCCATCCATGCCAGCGGGTTGAACCACATCAGGCACAGAACGATAAAGGCCGCCATATTGGCAAACAGGTCTCCACCGCGATGGTGCGCCAGTTCATGCGCCAACGCCAGATCGCGCTCACGGGGGGAAAATGTGTGGGTGAAGTCGCGTGGTACAGCAACAAAACGGCGCAGCAGGCCAAAGGCAAGCGGGCCTTCGATACGGTCAGTTTGAATGATGCGAATGCCATCAATCCGGTCGATGTCGACCGCGTCGGAAAGCAATTCTTCGCGCAAGGCAGCATAACGGTACATCTGCACGATGAACAGCAAAGCTGCGCCGCCCAGCCATAGGGTCAGGCCGATAACGGTCCAGTCGATAGCCGATGTCGCGACGAACGCGGCTGCTTGGCCACCACCCGCCACTGCAGTAAGCGCCACATCGCGCGCACCGTCGGCGGCCGTCATGTCAACAGGCAGCGTAGGCACCGCCACCTCTTTGGTCAGCGTCGGCATGAACAGGCGGGCAGCTGGCAAGGCCCAGAGGAAATAGGCCGTCGCGGCCCCAAAATGCCGGGCTACCGGACCACGGATCAAAAGTACCAGCAACAGCAGCGCGCTGGTCGCCAGTAATGTATCGCTCAGCCACTCCGTCATGATTTCATCTCTCTCAGCAGCTTTTCGATTTCGGCAATTTCGTCATCACTCAGGCTTTTTTGCTCGGCGAGGTGCGCGACAAGAGGCATCAGCTTACCCCCGAAAAAACGGTCAACCAGGCGGCGTGATTCGCGCGTGACATAGGTTTCGCGTTCGACCAGAGGTGAATAAAGAAACCGGCGGCCATCGAGATGATGGCTAATCGCTTCCTTGGCGACGAGACGCGAAAGCAGGGTTTTGACCGTGGCTAACGACCATTCCCGCTGGCGCGCCACCCTGCCGGCAACATCGGTGGCGGTGAGCGGGGCTTCATCCCAAAGCACTTCCATAACCGCCAGTTCCGCCTCACTGATACGTTCGGGCATACAGTCACACCTTACCTATGTTGCGTCATTTTCGACTACAGGCGTAGTCAATTCGATTACGACTGTAAACATAGACTTCGACGAACGACATCCCGCCAGCTACGAATGGCGAAACCTGAACAGTGTCAAATTGTCGGCGATTTTTACAATGGCCAAAATGTTAACGACGTGAAAACCATCTAACGCATTGTATTTTATGGGCCGCTTGAAATTGGCACGGGTGCTGCATTAGGATAGATGTTCAACACCCACACGCCATGGACGGGTTGGTTGCTTATCTGGTCTCGCACCAACCCGTCCCGGCATTTCCTGAAATCGCAATTTGAGGTTAGTCGGCCAACCCGTGCTTAGGATCAGCGCTGGCAATTGCTGACGGCATGGCGGCAACCTTGTCGCGCCACGCCTTCAGGTTGGCTGCATCGTCGGGCATCCCCTGCCCCACCATCGCGCCAAATTCGACCCAGCAGAACAAGGCAATGTCCGCGAGCGTGAAGCTATCCCCCGCCACATAGGCCTGCCGCCCGAGCAATTCATCCGCTTGCCGCAAGCCATCCTGCGCATAGGCCTTGTTACCTGGCGCGGCTTCGGGAACGCATAGCATCCGGTTTTCGAACATCGGCAGGCCCTCGGCGCTGCGGAAGCCGTTCATCATCGGGCTGCCGATGCTGTAATCGATATGGCGGATCGCGGAACGAACCGCTGCCCGCGCTTCAGGCGTTGCGCCGACTAGCGGCTTTTCAGGAAAACGCTCGTCGAGATAGTCGCAGATCACCGTCGCTTCGGAAATCAGGCTGCCATCATCGAGCTCGAGGACGGGAATGCCGCCACGCGGATGTTTCTTGAGCCACTCGCCCTGCCGATTTTCACCTGCGCGAATGTCGACAAAGGCGCGGTCGATTTCGAGGCCTTTTTCGGCGAGATAGAAGAGGACAACGCGGGGGTTGGGGCCAACTGACTGGTATAATTTCATCGTCGCACTCTCCTTTTGCGGTCAAAAATTTGAATTAGGATGGCATTACACAAAACCGTAGTGCTGAGCCTGTCGAAGTACGCCCAGCAGACAAGCGCCCTTCGACAGGCTCAGGGCTACGGTGATGTTTAAACGTGATGCCATCCTGACTTAACCGGCGTCCATCCCCGCCAAGCGTGCAGACTGGTCTTCCGATATCAACGCGTCAACCAGTTCGGATAAACCGGTACCCTCCAATATTTCGGGCAGCTTGTGCAGCGTCAGGTTGATGCGGTGGTCGGTGACCCGGCCTTGCGGGAAATTATAGGTGCGGATGCGCTCGCTGCGGTCGCCGCTGCCGACCATCGCCTTGCGCGCCTCGGCTTCGGCCCCTTGCGCCTCTTCGCGTTCCTTTTCGTAGATGCGGGCGCGCAGCACCTGCATCGCCTTTTCCTTGTTCTTGTGCTGGCTGCGCCCGTCCTGGCAGGTGACGACGATGCCGGTCGGCGCGTGGGTGATGCGCACCGCGCTATCGGTGGTGTTCACATGCTGCCCGCCCGCGCCCGAAGCGCGGTAGACGTCGATCTTGAGGTCCTTGTCCTCGATATGCACATCAACCTCGGTCGGCTCGGGCAACACCGCGACGGTCGCCGCGCTGGTATGGATGCGGCCGCCGCTTTCGGTCACCGGCACGCGCTGCACACGGTGCACACCGCTTTCGAATTTCAGCTTGGCAAACACGCCAGCGCCCGAAACCGCGGCAACGATTTCCTTGAACCCGCCCACGTCAGAGGCGCTCATCGAGATCGGCTCGACCTTCCAGCCTTGCAGGCCCGCATAGCGCTCATACATGCGATATAGATCGCCCGCGAATAACGCCGCCTCATCTCCGCCGGTGCCTGCGCGGATTTCGAGCATCGCCGAACGCTGGTCGGCCACGTCGCGGGGGAGGAGGAGGATGGCAAGGTCATGCTCGCCCGCCTCGATCCGCTCGCGCACGCCATCGATTTCCTCGGCAGCCATGGCTTTGAGGTCGGCATCATCGCTCGAAAGCATTTCCTCCAGCCCCGCCAGTTCGCCGCGAAGCCCGCGCAGCGCAGCGGCGGCCTTGGCGACCGGCTCTAGCTCCGAATATTCCTTCGACGCCTGCACAAAGGCATCGCCCTCCAGCGTGCCAGACGCCATCCGTGCCTCAAGCTCGGCAAACCGCGCCTCGATCTGCGCGATGCGTTGGGGGGAGATTGCGGTCATTTTAGTTCACACGAAGACACGAAGAGGTTTTGCACCACCTCTCCCTCATCGTCATGCTGAACTTGTTTCAGCATCCATCGTGCCGCCGCAACCGAAGGGGTGAGAGGAGAAATGGACCCTGAAACAAGTTCAGGGTGACGGCAATTGAAGCTCATACGTCTGCTCATTCACCACTAACCACGACATCTTCGACACGCGTTGCAGTTTCTCCACCATCGCCACGAATGCGTACCGATTCACCTTCACTTGTTACTGTGAATGAAATCAGTGCGTGTGCAGGGATTTTTGTAGCCTTATCGAAGCGCTTACGAGCCGATCCCGTCGCAACAATATCCGTAATAAACTGTGCATTACGTAGCTTTCGAGCAAGCCGCAGTGCATCACCCAGCCGTTCATCATTCTCAACTACTATCACTGCGTCAAATTTGTCTTGCTGGTCATAATCCACCAACATCGCCAGCCGCTCAATACCCGCAGCCCAACCTACTGCAGGCGTCGCAGGCCCACCCAGATTTTCGATCAATCCGTCATAGCGTCCGCCGCCCAGAACGGTGCCTTGTGCACCCAACCGGTCGGTGGTGAATTCGAACGCGGTGTGGCGATAATAATCGAGGCCGCGCACCAGCTTTGCATTGCGCGTCCAGGCCACGCCGGCCGCATCCAGCCCGGCAGTCACAGCTCCAAAAAAGTCCTGCGCCTCGCCGCTCAAAAATTCGTCGATCTTGGGCGCGGCATGGGCGACGCCGCGATCATCGGGGTCTTTGCTGTCGAGGATACGCAGCGGGTTCTTCTCCAGCCGCGACAGGCTGTCTTCGGACAGCACATCCTTATGATCGTTGAAATAGCTGATCAGCGCCGCGCGCCACGCATCGCGGCTGGTGGCATCGCCCAGCGTATTCAATTCCAGCGTCACGCCTTCCTTGATGCCCAGTTCGTGCAGCAGCTGGTCGGCCATCACCAGCAATTCGACATCCGCCGCTGGCTCTGCCGCGCCGATGATTTCAGCGTCTATCTGGTGAAACTGGCGATATCGGCCCTTTTGCGGGCGTTCATACCGGAACAGCGGCCCGTGCGCGGTCACTTTCATCGGTGCATGCTGCTGCCAGCCATTGGTGAGGTAGGCGCGTGCGATCCCTGCCGTAAATTCGGGGCGCAGCGTGATCGAATCCCCGCCGCGATCCTCGAACGTGTACATTTCCTTCGACACAACATCGGTCGCCTCGCCCAGCGAACGCGCGAACACCGCAGTTGGTTCGATCACCGGCAGCTGCAGCCCCTTGAAACCATAAAGCCGCCGCACGCGCTCAAAAGTCGAAACGACATGCGCAAACCGCTCTTCGGTTTCGCCATACATATCCTGTGTGCCGCGGACGGGCTGTGGGGTCTGAATCTTTGCCATCTTTATCTGTTTCCGCACCGGCCCTCTCCCCCACCCGACCACCCAATGACTATACCCTATGGGTGGTCGGGTGGGGGAGAGGGCTGGTACCGCCTCTAACTAACTGCGCGGCTCCCTAGCGGGTTTTCCCCTACCGTGGAATAGTAACTAGTCCTCCCCATCGACTTGCGATGGGGAGGGGGACCGTTCGGCGCGAAGCGGCGAATGGTGGAGGGGACTGCAACGGTGCAATTCCCCTCCGTCATCGCTTCGCGATGCCACCTCCCCATCGCTAGTCGATGGGGAGGATGAGGGACTGCAAACTTTCGTCCAAACCGAGCCATTCAGCCTTCCGTAAGCCGCAATATTCGACTAGGGGCCGCGCCAAACAACTATAAAGGCAAGCCTCCCATGCGTATCGACCTAATCCCCGCCGGCGACAATCCGCCCGAAAGCCTCAACGTCCTGATCGAAGTTCCGATTGGCGGCGAGCCAGTGAAGTACGAATTCGACAAGGCATCAGGCGCGCTGTTCGTTGATCGCTTCCTGCACACCCCGATGCGCTATCCGGCCAATTATGGCTTTGTCCCGCATACGCTGGGTGAAGATGGCGATCCGCTGGACGCGCTGGTCGTTGCGCGTTCGCCGATTGTTGCGGGCGCGGTGGTCAAGTGCAGACCCGTAGGCGTGCTGTTGATGGAAGACGACAAGGGCGGCGATGAAAAGCTGCTGTGCGTGCCTGTGAACACCACCTTCCCTTATTATGCCGACGTCGTGACCTATAAGGACATGCCGCCCATCGTGCTGCAGCAGATCGAACATTTCTTCACGCACTATAAAGACCTTGAGCCCGGCAAATGGGCCAAGCTCAACGGCTGGGGCGATGTCGACGAAGCCAAGCGCATCATCATGGAATGCGTCGCGCGTGCGAAGGAACATGGCGTATGAAGGCCGCCTTGCTCGTTCCCCTCGTTGTTTTGACCCTTGCGGGTTGCGCCACGCCGGAAACGCGCATCCGCACGGCGTTGACCGATGCCGGACTATCCAAACCGATAGCAGGCTGCATGGCTGACCGTATGGTGGACCGGCTGTCGCTGTTTCAACTCAACAAGTTGAATGGCCTGAAGAAACTGCGAGGCAAGAAGGCCAGCCAGATCACCATCGAGGAATTCGTCAAGCGCACCAAGGCGCTACAGGATCCGGAGATATTGGGTGTGGTCAGCTCTTCGGGCGTGATCTGCGCGATCAAGACTTAGAACTTTTATTTCACGCAGAGGCGCAGAGGACTTAGAGAATTTTGACTGCGGCGCGCAGCACCACTCATTTCATCACGCAAAGGCGCAAAGGTGGCGATGTGCCAACTTAACCGCTTCGCGTCTTTGCGTGAAATGAATATAGGCGCGTTCGCGCCGTTCCAAACTCTGCGACCTCTGCACCTCTGCGTGAAACCTTTTCCGGTTTTTCAAAATCGACTGCGTTGTAAATTCTCTACACCTGCAATTGACATTTGTATGTTATGTTGTATCATATAATTGCGACTATCGGCCCGGGCGGGCTTTAGTCGCGCTTGCTCCCGGGCCGGTAGCCGCACAGCTACAGGAGAGAGGAGCTGCAATGAGTTACGCAACCGAAAGCAAACGCTCCAACCCCGCGAGCATGGCGCTTGCCATCGGGGTCAATGGCAGCATCATCTTGGCGGTCGCGCTGTCGCCGGTAATTGTCGAAGAGTTCAAGCGTGATCCGTTTGAGGGGCGCAGCATACCCGTCGAGCCGCTTCCTCCGCCGGTCGACGACATAAAGCCGGACACAGACACCAAGCCGATCAAGGACGATGTCTATGTGCCGCCGCGCCAGACCGATACGATGACGGATACCGCAAACGACATCACCACCAGCGATAGCGGAACCGAAACCACCACCGTTACCGATGGCAAGGGCGGCGGCGAAGTGCGGTTCCAGGAACCAATAGTCGAACCGCCCGTCGCTATATTCCGCGCCGCAACACGTGACCCTCGTTTTGCCCGGGATTTCCAACCCGACTATCCGTCCAACCTGCTTCAGCGCGAGATTGAGGGCAGCGCCACCGTCCGCGTGCTGATCGGGAGCGATGGGCGCGTGCGCGAGGCGCAGGTGGTACGTGCCACCCATCCCGATTTCGGCAAAGCGACAGTCAAGCAGGCTTTGAAGGCATGGCGTTTTATGCCTGCTACGCGTGGGGATGTCGCGGTTGAGGACTGGCAGACACTGAGTGTTCGGTTCACCATCGATTGATATTTACAAACTCCCCTCCCACTTGCGGGAGGGGAATCATCCCCACTGGAATTCCGCCTCCGCAATCCCTACACAGGCCGCATGAGTTTCTTCCAGGATGCATCGCTAAAAGGCGGAATGGCCGACCTGTTCGGCTATATGCGCGAACAGCGTGGCGGGCGGCTGTTGATCTTGCTGCTCGCCTGTGTGCCGACCGCGACGATCATTACGATGTTCTATTTCGACGCGATGGACAAGGCGACTCCGCCGCCGCCGACCGTCACCTATTTCGAAAGCTGGCCCGCCGATCGTTCGGTGGAAGAGAGCCTCGCCGCTATCCGCGAATATCAGAAGAAAAAAGACGTGATGCGCGCGCGCGAACGTGAGGCCTATAAGGCGCTGGGCAGCGCTGTCGGCATGGATGTCGAGAAGCTCGACGCCGAGGCCCAGAAGGATGAGGCCGAACGGCGCGCCAAGGCAGAGGCAGACATCGCCGCGCGTGTGGGAGCATCGAAATAGCTGTCTCGGCAGAAGATCGACGCTGGCTTCCCGCCGCGATTGCGCTTGCCGAACGCGGCAAGGGACGGACTGGAAATAATCCCTCGGTTGGCTGCATTATCGTAAAGGAGGGTGTCGTCATCGGGCGCGGCTGGACACAAGCCGGTGGCCGCCCCCATGCCGAGGCAGTGGCGCTCGCCCAGGCCGGAAGCGCTGCGGCAGGTGCAACTGTCTATGTCAGCCTGGAACCCTGCGCGCATGAAAGCACTCGCGGCCCGGCCTGCGCCGATACCCTGATTGCCGCCAAACCCGCGCGCGTCGTCGGCGCGCTGACCGATCCCGATCCCCGCACCGCAGGCAAGGGTTTTGACCGGCTGGAAGCTGCAGGCATCATGGTCGAGCGCGATGCGATGACGGCGGAAGCGCGCGCAGGCCTTGCCGGTTTCGTCACCCGCATCACCAAAGGCCGCCCGCATGTTACGCTCAAGCTGGCGACCTCACTCGACGGCTGCATCGCGATGGCGGACGGCAGCAGCAGATGGATAACGGGTGAGGCAGCACGTGCTCATGCCCATCTTGAGCGCGCACGCTGCGACGCGATCCTCGTCGGCGCAGGCACGGTGCGCGCCGATGCCCCCAAACTCGATGTGCGCCTGCCCGGCCTTGAAGCGCGCAGCCCCCGCCGCATCATGCTCGGTAGCGGTAGCGCTCCGGAGGGTTGGGAAGCCATCCGCACACCGCAAGATATCGCCTCGCTCGATTGCAACAGCCTGATCGTCGAAGGCGGTGCGCAGACCGCTAGCGCCTTCCTGCGCGCTGGGCTGGTCGACCGGCTGATGCTCTACCGCGCGCCGATCCTGATCGGTGGCGGCAAGCCCTGCCTTGGCGACATCGGCCTCACAGACCTCGCAGCGGCGCATGGCCGCTGGCAGCTTTCCGACACGCGGATGCTTGGCAAGGATAGATTCGAAGTCTACGAGGCCATCCCATGTTCACAGGCATAGTCACCGACATCGGAACCATCACCACCACCGAACAACGCGGCGACCTGCGGCTTGTCATCAGTTGCGGCTATGACATGGGCAGCGTTGATCTGGGCGCGTCGATTGCCTGTTCGGGCTGCTGCCTGACCGTCGTTGACAAGGGCGCAGACTGGTTCGCGGTCGATGCCTCGGCCGAAACCGTCAGCAAAACCGCCAGCGGCATGTGGACGCAAGGCCGCCGCCTCAACCTTGAGCGCGCATTGAAGGTGGGCGACGAGCTGGGCGGGCATATCGTTACCGGCCATGTCGATGGCGTCGGTAAGGTGTTGTCTGTCGAACCCGTTGGCGATTCGCATAAGGTGACGATTGCCGCTCCAGCCGCGCTCGCGCCCTATATCGCCGAAAAAGGCTCGATCACGGTCGACGGCGTATCGCTGACAGTCAACAACGTGACCGATGCAAGCGATGGCCGTGCGCATTTCACTGTCAACATCATCCCGCACACCTGGGACGTCACCACGCTAGCCGAGCTGGCAGCCGGTCGCGCCGTCAACCTCGAAATCGATGTGCTCGCGCGCTACCTGAAGCGCATGGAAGAAGTCCGCGCGAAATAAAAAAAGGGCGTCCCGAAGGACGCCCATTAGCCCCTATTTGGTGCGACCCGGGGCTTAAAATGGCAGCCAGCGCTGCTTCTTCGAAAACTTCATGTAGCCGACATTGGCGCCGAGCCGCAGTCCGGCACCAACGCGAATCGGGATGAGCACAATATCGCCGCGCCGCAGGTATGACGCGTTAAACCCGCCCACCAAATAGGCCACCCCCTCGCCCGAGGGGAAGCGGCGGTACAGGTCTTCGGTATCGTAGAGATTATAGACCAGCACAAAGGTGCTGCCCGCATTGGCACCTGCGTCGAAGCCAATCGATGGCCCAGTCCAATAGACCGGGCGCTCGCCTTCAACCTTGTGGTGCAATGTGCCAGAGCCGTAACGCAGTCCTACCACCAGCGCGCCCCCGCCTTCGCGGCCAACGATATAGCCATTTGGCTTGCCCTGCTTTTTCAGGATATCCTCGATCAACTTGCCGAGGCCCTGTGCACCCTTTCCAAACACACCTTCGGCCGCGCCAATCAGGTCATCTTCCTGATAGGTCGACTGGTCCCCCGCAGGCGGAACAGTGGAAGGGGCTGTCGTGCTTTCCATCCCCGGCGCAACCGTCGTGTCGCCTTCAATCGGCGGATCGGTTGGAATGTCGGTGGGGTTCGGCGTTTCTACCTTGGGCGGTGTACCCAGATCGGCATCGATGGCATCATTGGGATCGACAGTCTGGATTTGCGCACTAACGGGCATCGCCATCAGCGATAGCGCGGCAAAAACGAGCGCCAGACGGATCCCGAATTTTTGCAGGGTCAGGCCGGTCATAAGTCGCAATCCTCCATATTTGGGCAAAGGGCTAACGATGCGCTTAGGGCGCGCACAATGAACCGGCGATGAGTCGAGTCACTTTCGCGCCCAAACGAGTCAAATTTCACGATGTAATAGGCATTGCAGCCTTGTTACTGGCTCGCTATAGGCCCCTCCACGCCAATCGCGCAGGAGACGTGGGTGAGTGGCTGAAACCAACGGTTTGCTAAACCGTCGTACTGGTAAATCCGGTACCGAGGGTTCGAATCCCTCCGTCTCCGCCACACTATGCACCCCCATATATCTCAGATAGTCCAGAAAGACCGCCAATCGAGCGGGTCTTGGCTGTTGACGTTGACCCAAATCAATGCGCCGATCACTGTGCAACATATCGCTCCGTAATGATTGGAGACGCTACATGACCGGTCGTTTGATGTTCGCGCTGTTTTTTGTGATCGCCACAACCATGATGGGGAGTGCCATTGTCGCCGTTTTGACGATGCAGCTTGATACTGGCAAACCGATCATGATTGCGGCCGCAGCGGGATTTGTCGCTGCTTTGCCCGTGACCTGGCTTGTATCGCGCCAAATCACCAAATTGCGGCAGTAAAGCTAGTCAGAGTTCCCCAATGCCGCGGTAGATCATATAGGCAGCCACGACAAAGATCAGCAGAGCGAACAAGGTGTTCAGTGCACCTTTCTTGCCCGAGAGGCGCGTCGAGGCCATGGTGCCGAGCCATCCGCCAATGATGCCGCCGCCTATAAAGGCCCCTGCCAACCACCAGTCGACCAACCCCGAAAGGGCATAGTTGAACGAGGTCGACAGGCCAAAAGCAGCAACGGCAACCAGGGAAGACCCGACTGCATTGACCATCGGCATATGAGTGGCCGCGATCAGACCAGGAACGATGAGGAACCCCCCGCCAATCCCGAAAAATCCAGAGAATAGACCTGTCACGCCGCCATAGGCCATCACCTTGGGGGCGTTTTCGCGATGACAACTTGCCCCCGGATCTCCGATGTCATTGCGGTTCTTGAGCATGATCGCGCCGACCACCAGCATCAACAGCGCGAACAGCAGCAGCAGTTTCTGCCCGTCGACTGCCTTGCCAATGGTCGAACCGGCAAAGGCCCCTATCGCTCCGGCAAAGGCATACATGCCCCCGCAGCGCCAGATAACATTGCCCTTGCGCGCATGCGGGACCAGATTGGCCAGCGCGTTGGCTGCAACGGCCAGCGCGCTGGTACCGATAGCCACATGGGGATTGGTGACTCCGACCAGATAGACCATCAGCGGCACTGCGAGGATCGAGCCTCCTCCGCCCACCAGCCCAAGAACGAACCCGACCAAAGCCCCGGCCCCGCCACCGAGCCAATATTGGAAGGGCTCGAGCATCATCGGCTTACAACGCGTCGACCGGCAGTTTCAGGTAACGGCTGCCATTGGCTTCGGGTTCGGGAAAGTGCCCGCCACGGATATTGACCTGGATCGAAGGCAGGATCAGCTTGGGCATACCCAGCGTCGCATCGCGGGCTTCACGCATCGCAACAAACTCGTCCTCGCTTATGCCATCATGGACATGGACGTTGCCGCTACGTTGGGTTGCGACAGTGGTTTCCCAAACAAAGACATCACGGCCCGGCGCTTTATAGTCGTGGCACAGAAAGAGCCGTGTTTCACCGGGCAGCGTCAAGAGCCGCTTGATCGAACGGAACAAGGTACGCGCATCGCCGCCCGGAAAGTCAGCACGGGCCGTGCCATAGTCCGGCATGAAGAGCGTGTCGCCGATAAAGGCCGCATCGCCGATGACGAAGGCCATGTCGGCTGGGGTATGGCCCGGAACATGCAAGGCAATCGCGTCAACCGAGCCCAGCTTGAATGTCTCCCCATCGCCGAACAACCTTTCGAACTGCGACCCATCCCGCTTGAAGCGATCATCGAGGTTGAAAACCTTGCCAAACACGCCCTGTACATGGGTAATCTCTGCCCCAATCGCGAGCGTTCCACCCAGCCGTTCCTGTAAATAGGGCGCGGCAGAGATATGGTCGGCATGGGCGTGCGTTTCCAAAATCCATTCGATGTCGAGATTGGCGTTCTTCACATATTCTACCACCTGATCAGCTGACTTGGTCGACGTCCGGCCAGACGGTGCATCAAAATCAAGCACCGAGTCGATGATGGCAGCTTTGGACGTTGCCGGGTCGCTGACGACATGCGTCGCAGTGAAGGTGTCTTCGTCGAAGAAGGTTTTGACGACAACCGGCGCGGATTTGCCGCGTTCAATTATCGCCGCCGCCTGATCGATGATTGCGTCAGCCATTGGCCGCCTCCTTGAACTGGTCATAAGCCTCAACTGCCTGCGCGGCATACATTAGACTGGGGCCGGCGCCCATATACAGCGCCATGCCCATCACTTCCATGATCTCTTCGCGCGTCGCACCATGTTTGACCGCCGCTTGCGCATGGAAAGCAACACAGCCATCGCACCGGATCGCAACCGATATGGCAAGCGCAATCAGTTCCTTGGTCTTGGTGTCGACAGCACCGCCCGCAGTCGCCGCCTGCGCCATCGCCGAAAAGGCTTTGGTCACTTCGGGGCTGCCGAGGCGGACCTGCTTGATCGCGCCGGACAATTCGCTGGCCATGGCGGCCCAATCCTTGTGCATGGGGAGGGTTCCTTTCTGATTTATTTGCGGTAGCCCGCTTTTATTGCCCGCGACCTTGTCCGTTCATTCCACGCCCAGGGCCGCGACCCATCGCACCACCCCGGGCGACGCAACGCTCAAAGGCTGGAAGATGGCGATCGCGTGAAGCGGCTTGCAGTTTCGTGAGGGTTGCGCGAACTTGTGCATCCTGAATGGACGGGAGCAATTTATCGTAGAGTGCGATGTTTTCCTGCTCGGCGACAATCCCTTGCTGGCACGCTTCAAGCAGTGAGGCAGGAGCTTGCTCCTTATCCAGCCAGGGATTGGCCTTGGCATAGCTGATCCCAAGACGGTCCATTTCGGCCTTGACCATAGCGGCGTGCCGTCGTTCGGCTTCAATGATATTGATAAAGGGACGCGCTTCGCCAAATTTGCTTATGACAGCCGCGTAGATCGCTTCCGCACGATACTCGTCGTCAAGCGCGGCAACCAGCGCCTCCTGATCCGCTTTGGCAACCGCGAGTGAAGGGGAAGCGCATCCGCATATTGCCAATGCCCCAAGCACCGACAGGGTCCCGTTTTGGAGATTTTTGCTAATTGCCATAATAGAAGCCTTTCCGGTTCTGTTTCATTGCGCGCCGATAAGCGCGAGCAGGCGATAACCCGATACGATGCGGTCTGTACGTGCGGATTCCAGCGCAGCAGAGGCAGCGATCGCCTCACGTTCGGCATCAAGCAAGGCGAGCTGCGGCTTCATGCCGACGCGCACTTCCTCACGTACGCTGCGCAGTGCCTCACGCGCGGCGCTTTCCTGCTCCTGCGCTGCGGTTTCAACAAGGGTAGCTGTGCGAACGCCGGAGAAGGCCGCGAGGACATGTTCGCGGATCGCATCCTGGGCAGCGCGCAATTGCGCCTCGGCGACACGCAGCCGGGCATCGCTTTCGGCAATCTTACCGGAGACGCGCCCGCCGCTAAAAATCTGCCAACGGGCCCTGACCCCAACCGTTGCGCTATCGGCCTTGTATCCCGGGAAAAACTGGTCGCGCACCACCGCACCTTCTGCAAAGGCACTGACCATGGGAAGTTGATCGGCTTTTTCGCCCTTCAATCCGGCTTGAGCGGCTTTCACGCCTGCCTCGGCCTGTGCGAGTTGCGGGTTGTTGGCTTCAGCCTGAGCGACAGCATCGTCGAGTGTTGCAGGAAGCAGCGGGCTGGCAGGCAAGGATTGCAAGTCATTTCCCTCAAGTCCGGTCAATGACCGGAACCGTGCGCGCGCTGTCACCAATTGCCCTTCGGAGCGAGCCAAACCGGCCTTTGCTTCTGCCGTCCGGGCCTGCGCCTGCGCGACATCGGTTCTGGGGCTTTCGCCGACGCTGAAACGAAGGCGCGCTTGCCGCTCAATCTCCTCGGTCTCGTCTACCAACTGCGCAAAGTGGCGCATCATGGTTTCGGCGGCAATCACAGACCCATAGGCCGCAGCAACATTTGCGACCAGATTGGTTTCGGTCGCAATTACACCAGCCTCGGCCGCTGCGATGCCGGCACGCGCCTGTTCGACCCCGGCCGAAACTTTGCCGCCGGTAAACAGGGGCTGCTCGATCACCAACTGGGCAGCGGCAGGCGTTACATTGTCTGCTGTCAGCCCGAAATAACCCTTGGGGTCCAGTCGCCCTGCACCAATAGTGCCTGACAGAGTTGCACTTGGCCGTCCGCCCGATTTGGCCTGTTTCAGCCGTGCCTTGGCGATGTCGCTTTCGGCCTCGGCAACCTCAATTTCGGGGGCATGCTCTTTTGCTGCAGCAATCGCCTCTTCAAGCGTTGTCGCGTGCAGCGGCATCACCCAGACGAAGGTTGAAAGGCCAAGAACGAGCGCCGACTTTCTCACTTGAATGCAACCCCCGGGGCAACGCCCATCGCCTTGAAGATTTTCGCAGCGGGACAAAAACCGGTGAACGCAGCTTGCAGCATGTTCAGCCCGGCAAAGGCACTCAAACCCACCCAATAAGGATGGACGGTCAGCGACAGAACGATACCCAGCAGAACCACTATTCCTGCAAAAGCCAATACAGCTCGATCAAGTGTCATTGTCAGATCCCTTCGTCACATTTTCAGTTTGCGAATGCCCATCACATGAAGGGCGAGCTTTTCGTAAAATGGTTCACTCTCGCCCTTGCGGATCTTGCGCAGGAAATATTTCTCGAAGCCGATTTTGGCGAGATGGACCCATTTGCCGCTCGCCGACCAGTTGAGGTTGCGCGGCGGAATTTGCGGCTGAGCAACGAAGGCTACGCCGCCATCGCCAAAGTCAGCAAGGCAGACCGCATTCCATGTCGCTTCGTGCGTAGGTTCTTTGCCATCGAGTATTTCGACAAAGTTTTCGGCAATGGCGGTTACCATTGATTCAATCATGAAGCCGGTCTTGGGTACGCCGACCGGGACCGGTGTCGGCCCTGTCGGAGGAATGGCCACACACACTCCCAATGCGAAAATTTCGGGGAATTTCGGATTACGCTGGTGCTTGTCGACAAGGATGAATCCGCGCGGGTTGGTCAATCCTTCGATATCCCGCACCGCCGGAACACCACGGAAGGCAGGCAACAGCATCGAATAGCCAAAGGGCAGATCATGTTTGGACTTGACCGAGCCATCGTCCGCCACTTCCTCGACATGCGCCATGCCTGCTTCAAAGCTGGTAACGCGGGCGTTGGTAATCCATTTTATGTGGCGGTTGCGTAACTCGCTTTCGAGAAGAGTCTTGGTATCGCCGACGCCATCGAGACCCAGATGGCCGATATAGGGTTCGGCGGTGACAAAGGTCATCGGAACCTTGTCGCGGATCTTGCGGCGCTTCAACTCGGTGTCGAGGATCAGGGCGAATTCATAAGCAGGGCCATAGCAGGATGCACCCTGCGCAGCACCGACAACGATTGGACCGGGGTTCTTGCAGAATTCTTCAAAGGCATCTGCGGCTTCGGAAGCATGGCTGGTATGACATACCGAAACGGTATGACCGCCATTTGGACCAAAGCCTTCAATTTCGTCAAATGCAAGATCGGGGCCGGTTGCAATTACAAGATAATCGTAATTGATTGACTCGCCATTGTTAAGATCAACCCTTTTTTCTGCCGGATGGATGCGTTTGGCGCCCGCAGAAGTGAAGCCGATTCCCTTTTTGGCAAAGATCGGTGGCAGGTGGACCTGTATGGCCTCCGGCTCGCGCCAACGAACCGCGACCCAAGGGTTTGAGGGAACAAAGGAGTAAGTGTCCGAGTCGGAAATCATCAGGATTTCCGCACGATTGCCGACCGCGCCATTGATTTCATAGGCCGCGATTGTTCCGCCGAGTCCGGCACCTATTACCACTATCCTGGGGGTCGTCATGATCGTCTCCTGCCATCATTCTGATTTTCGTATATTGACTAAATATGATAATTAAACGATATATGCAATATACAAATTGATTTGGAGGTTCCCATGTTCGGTTTCGGCGGCAACAAACATAAGGAAATCAGTGCTGCAGAGCTCAATGCAATGCTCAAGGACGATGCTGTTTTGTTGGTGGACGTCCGGGAAGTCGACGAGTTTTCAGATGGTCATATCGCAGGCGCGATCAACATGCCGCTGTCCCGCTTTCAGGCTTCGCTTATTCCTGAGGCTGGCGGAAAGACAGTTGTGCTGCAATGCGCGGGCGGCAAGCGCTCAGCCATGGCGCTCGACAAATGCGCGTCGGCACAGGCCGCCATTGAAACGCATCTCGCGGGCGGCATTGGCGCGTGGAAGTCTGCTGGCCTCCCTATTGTTCGCGGTTGAGGAGTAACCCGATGCGTAGCCGTTCCTATCTGTCGTTGCTGTTAGCCTTGACCTTACCGCTTGCAGCCTGTGGCGGCAGCGAGCAAGCAACAGCGCCGAAAACCGAAGCCGCCAAAGGTGGTGAACGGTTGCTGCTGAAAGCCATGCCGATGGCGGATATGAAAGCGGTCGGCGCCGAAATCACAACTCGCGACATGGCCGAAGCAACGGTGCGGATCCCGGGCATATTGCAGAGCCTGACAGTGCGCGAAGGCGACATGGTCAAAAAAGGCCAACGGATCGGAATGGTGGTCGACACCCGGCTTGGATATGAATCTGCGGCCTTTGGCGCGCAGATTGCAGCGGCACAGGCGGAAGCAGGCCGTGCGCAAGCCGAACTGGAGCGCATCCGCTATCTCTACAACCAGAATGTTTATGCCAAGGGGCGTCTGGAACAGGCCGAAGCCGCCGCACGCGCCGCCAATGCGCAGGTGGCCGCCGCACGCGCACAGCAAGGGGCGGTATCGAGTGTTGCCGGGCAAGGCGCAATTATAGCGCCTGCATCTGGCCGGGTTCTGCGTGCCGATGTGCCGCAAGGCTCTGCGGTTGCGCCCGGCGTATCTGTTGCCACCATTACTGCAGGCGAGCCAATTGTGCGGCTCGACCTTCCTGAATCATTGGTAGACAAAGTCCGCGTTGGTGCGCGGATTTCTCTTGCCGATCCTGATATGCCCTCCGGGTCGCTCGTCGGGCAGGTGGTGCAGGTTTATCCTGCCATCGCCGGGGGCCGGGTACGTGTGGATGCCACCGTTTCCGGCCTCGCTACAACCTCGGTCGGGCGCCGTGTAAGCGCGACGGTTGAAGTTGGGCAACGCAACGCAATTGTCGTTCCACGCAAATTTGTCTCGACCCGCTATGGCATGGACTATGTTGATGTCGTCGCCAAGGATGGCACCCTGTCGAGCGTTCCGGTGCAGCTGGCGCCCGCCGCCGAGGCTGGAATGGTCGAGATATTGAGCGGCGTCGGTGAAGGCGACACGCTCTACACCACGGGTGGCAGGAAATGAATCTGGGCATATCGGGGCGGCTGACCCGCGCAACGATAACATCTCCGCTGACGCCGCTGTTGCTGCTGGCGTCGATTGCAGTCGGGCTGCTCGCCTTGATGGCGATTCCGCGCGAAGAAGAACCCCAAATCAGTGTTCCGATGGTCGATATCCAGGTGATGGCCCCAGGCCTTGCTGCACCTGATGCTGTCGAGTTGGTCGGCATTCCCCTCGAAACCATTGTCAAGAGCGTCGACGGTGTCGAGCATGTCTATACGCAGGCTGAAGATGATGGCGTGATGGTGACCGCGCGCTTCCTTGTCGGATCCGACCCGGAAGATGCCGCCATCCGCATCAACGAGAAACTGCAGGCCAATTGGGATCGCATCCCTGTAGGCATACCCGACCCCAAGGTGACAGTGCGCGGGATCAACGATGTACCTATCGTGGTCCTGACATTGACGCCCAAACCCGGCGCGGTCGGCCAATGGTCTGACCAGGCACTCTATGAGCTTGCGGGCAAGCTACGCACCGAAATCGCCAAGGTCGACAATGTCGGTTTGACCTTCATTACAGGTGGTCGTCCCGACGAAGTGCGTATCCAGCCTGATCCGGCTAAGCTCAGCCAATATGGCGTGCCCCTAGGCAGCGTTATCGAAGCGGCTGGACAGGCGAACCGATCCTTTCCGGTTGGAACGATACGCGAGGGTGGCAAGGCCATCTCGGTTTCTGCGGGACGCACGCTGACCTCCGCACAGGAAGTAGGGCTTTTGACAGTGCGTTCGGCAACCGGCGCACCCGTCTATCTGCGCGACGTTGCCAATGTTGATCAGGGCCCACGTGAGGATCAGGCGCGCGCGTGGCGCTGGGCCAAGAATGAGGGCAAATGGCATAATGCCCCTGCGGTCAGTCTGGCTGTTGCAAAGCGCAGCGGCGCCAACGCAGTCGTCCTGTCTGAGTCCATTCTCGAACGGCTTGAGCTGATGAAAGGCAGCCTGATACCCGATAGTGTCGAGGTATCGGTAACCCGGAATTATGGCGAGACCGCTAATGAGAAAGCCAACGAGCTGCTATTTCATCTCGCGCTGGCCACAATCTCGATCGTTGCGCTGATTGGCTTTGCCATTGGCTGGCGCGAGGCAGGTGTAACGGCAGTTGTCATCCCGACCACGATCCTGCTCACCATGTTCGCATCAAACCTGATGGGTTTCACCATCAACCGCGTCAGCCTGTTTGCACTGATTTTCTCGATCGGGATATTGGTCGATGATGCCATTGTCATGATCGAGAATATCGCCCGGCATTGGGCAATGGACGATGACCGCAGCCGCATCGATGCAGCGGTCGAAGCCGTCGCGGAAGTGGGCAACCCGACAATTGTCGCGACGCTGACCGTTGTTGTCGCGCTATTACCCATGTTGTTCGTTTCGGGACTGATGGGGCCGTATATGGCGCCGATCCCAGTCAACGCTTCGGCAGCGATGGTCTTTTCCTTCTTCGTCGCGGTTGTCATCGCGCCCTGGCTGATGATCCGCTTTGCGCGCAAAACGCTTGAAGGTGGCCATGGCCATGCAGAGGATGGCGGCAAGCTGGGTGTCGCCTATGCCAAGGTCGCACATCGCATTATCGACACCCAAAAGTCCGCCAAGACCTTCCTGATCTGGGTAGGCATAGCGACACTGCTGGCTTGCTCGATGTTCTACTTCAAAGCCGTGACGGTGAAGCTCCTGCCCTTCGACAATAAGTCGGAGGTTCAAGTGGTGGTCGACATGCCTGAGGGAACCGCTCTGGAGAACACGGCACGGGTGCTGGAAGATGTGGCCGCTGTCACACGCTCACTGCCCGAAACGGTTTCGATGGAGGCTTATGCAGGCACCTCTGCGCCGTTCAATTTCAACGGCCTGGTGCGCCACTATTTCCTGAGGGCACGCCCGGAAATGGGTGATGTCATGGTGACGCTCGCTCCCAAGGATGATCGTGATCGCTCAAGCCATGATGTCGCTCTGGACCTTCGCGAAAAATTGAAAACATTGAAGCTGCCTGCAGGCGCTTCGATCAAGGTCGTTGAAACGCCACCGGGACCACCGGTGATGGCGACGCTGCTTGCCGAAATTTACGGCCCCGATGCCGAGACCCGCCGCAAGACGGCGCTGGAGGTCGAAAAGATCTTTAAGTCGGTTCCCTATATTGTCGATGTCGACAACAGCTTTGGTGCTCAGCGGCCCAGATTGCGGCTGATCCCGGAACGCGACCGGATCGACTTTTACGGCCTATCCGAACGCCAAATCAACGATAGCATCGGCGCACTGCTGGGCAGCCAGACGGTCGGCTATGTGCCGCGCGGTGATGGGCGCTCGCCTCTGCCGATCACGGTCGCGCTGCCGCAATCTGCGCGATCCTGGACGTCAACCTTGGCTTCTACGCCGGTGGCCCAGGCCCCAAATGGCGGATTGATCGAGCTTGGCGCAGTGGTCAGCGCTCAAAATGACCAAGGCAGCCACAACATCTTCCGCCGGGATGGGCGCTCGGCCGACATGGTCCTCGCCGAGCTGGCGGGTGATTATGAGGCACCGATTTACGGTATGCTCGCAGTCAACAGGGCGATCGACGAGGTTGATTGGGCAGCCAAGGGATTGGTGAAGCCGGTAATCAGTCTGAACGGCCAACCCAACGACGAGTCCACGCCGACGCTGTTATGGGATGGCGAATGGGAAATCACCTGGGTTACTTTCCGGGACATGGGCGCTGCCTTCATGGTCGCCTTGCTCGGAATCTATGTGCTGGTCGTTGCCCAGTTCCGCAGTTTCAAACTGCCGCTGGTCATTCTGACGCCTGTGCCACTGACGTTGGTAGGTATCGTGCTGGGTCATATGCTGTTTCAGGCACCCTTTACCGCTACGTCGATGATCGGCTTCATCGCACTCGCCGGGATTATTGTCCGCAATTCGATTTTGCTGGTCGATTTCATCCGCCATGCTCAGGCGCCGGACAAACCCTTGCGCCAGGTGCTGATCGAGGCTGGTTCCATCCGTTTCAAACCGATCGTGCTAACGGCAGCCGCCGCCATGATTGGGGCTGCGACAATACTTAGCGACCCGATTTTCCAGGGACTTGCTATCTCGCTGCTGTTCGGGCTGGCCTCATCAACCTTGCTGACGGTGCTGGTGATCCCGGCAATTTATATTGTGTTACGCGACGACGGAAAGGATATGGCGACGCCATGAACCTTGCAGATATCCAAATGGCCACGCTGTCACAGAACGCGTCACAGGCGGCCGAATTGCTTAAAGTGCTGGCCAATGAACAACGGCTGTTGCTGTTGTGCCGGTTGAAGCATGGCGAATGTGCGGTAAACGAATTGGTTGAACTATCCGGCCTGTCTCAATCAAGCGTCTCACAGCATTTGGCTCGCATCAGGGGTAGCGGCGTTGTCGCTACAAGACGCGACGGCACAACGATTTTTTACAGCCTTGCCAATGATGACATCAAGGCGATCATCGATATGCTTTGCGACCGCTTTGGTCCGAAGGAAGACGTTTCCAAGGCGGCATAGGGTAACCTGACCCTATTCACACGGACTAGCTGATTATGCGAGCGAAACCAGCAGCCCCTGCCGTAGGCGGCGGCGGGCTTACAGGTTGTTTCAAGACCACTTCGTCTGCTGCAAGTGCGGCCAGGAAACCTTTCAAAAGCAATATCTTGCTTGGATTAATGCGGTAATATACCTGCTTGGCTTCGCGGCGGGTCAACACAAGTTCTGCCTTTCGCAAAACCGCCAGTTGCTGGGACAATGCCGGTTGGCCCACACCAGAAACGGCTTCAAGCTGGCCAACGCTGGACTCGCCCCGGTCATGGAGATTGCCCACCAGGCCAAGCCGGGTCTCATGCCCGAGCACACGGAACAGTTCGGCAAGCTCTACTATGTCATGCACAGTGCCGGTCATTTGCTGCCGCCTTCAAACTTATAGAACCACAGCGGGTCGCTGGCCCTCTCAGCAAAGGACTGCACGTCTAGCGGCGGCGGTATCAGCGCAGGATCACCTGGATGCCAACCCTCCGGCGTCACCGCGCCGCCCTGATCCACGCGCTGCAAGGCTGCAACGATGCGAAGCATTTCATCAACCGAACGACCAATTGTCGCCGGATAAGTCGTGACGGCCCGGATTATGCCCTCCGGATCAATATAATAGCTGCTCCGCATCGCCGAAGCATCCTGCGAACGGTCCGAGATCATTCCGTAGGCGCGGCCAATGACCAGCGACGGGTCTTCGACAATCGGGAAGTTGAGCGACACGCCCAGCCCCTCACGGATCGCGCTGATCCAGCCAAAATGCGAATAGAGACTGTCGACCGATACGGCGATGAGCGCGCAGCCGATCGCATCAAAACGGTCCTTGGCTTTGGCCAGTGCGACAAATTCGCTGGTGCATACCGGGGTGAAATCTGCTGGGTGCGAGAAGAGGACGAGCCATTTGCCTCGAAAATCAGACAGGCTGATATTCCCCTGCGTGCTGCGCGCCTGAAAATTCGGCGCTGCATCGCCAATTTGCAGGCTGTGCGCCATATTGTCCGTAACTGTCACTCCGTCACCCCCGAACTACTGATTTTCCCATAATACACATTACTGCAAAAAATGTAACTGTGTAGTCGAGGCCGAATGGTCAGGAAGATCAGCGCTTCGTTTCCAACCGGTATCCACCGTGACACGCGACGCATTTGGTCATGGCCGAAGACAGATGGTTGTCCATCGCTTTGCGATCCCTTTTTGCTGCGGCCTCGGCAACAAGCGCGAAGTCTTGGCGCATTTCTTGGCTCATCAGCCGGAAAGCCTCAGGCATGGCCTCACGCAGCCCAGCGGGGGGCTTTCCTCTTTGGCCCGGGGACTGTTGTTCCGCTGCCGTTGCGATGGCAGCCAGATCGTCGGTGGTGCGGGCACTCTGGATGTCGCTCAACGCCGTCATCAATCCGCGCATTTCTCCCAGTACATGCGCGACATGTTCGGGTGGCAAAGAAACTGCCGTCCTGTGATCGCCCGCACCCTTTGCGATTTGTGCACTAGTGGCGCCGGAGTTTGGTTCGGCGCTGCTCTCGTCGAAATAGATGAAGGCTAGCAGCGCAAGGATGATGGCAAGCAAAACCGGAACCAATACTTTTGGCAAGTTGCAGCTGGCGGGTGAGATTGACCCGCTCATTTCAATTGTCTGCCGTCATACTGATCAAAATCGCTCCGCGCAGATCGCCCTCAGAAAAGCCGGTGGCTTTGTCTTCCGGGTAAAGCGCATCGAGCTTTTCCTTGACCGGCGCAGAAATCGATGTTCCATGACAAACCGCACAAGGCTCCTCCTTCATCGGGATAGCGCGCATCCAATGGCTTTTGTTGCCTTCACCCCATTGTCGAATGGCGGGTTTACCCGATGCATTCAGTGGGGCCTGAGACATCGCCTGCAATTCCTGTTCGGCACGGCCTTGAACCTCTGCTGCAGGATTGCGGGGTTTCAGAGCGATCCGCCGCACTACGACGCCATATTCGTCGGAAAGTGACGCGGCTATGGCTGGTGCAGCCTGTTGGCAAACGCCAATTGCCGCCGTCGGACCGCCCGCTTTCAATGCCGCTTGCAGTTCGGCCTGCAGCTCTTTCTGGAAGCGGTCGGCAATAGCTTGCGGCTGAACTTTTTGCTGTGCGGGCGGTGCTTCGGTCGTGCCCGAACATCCAGTCAAGGCGGCTAGCACGGCCGGCCCAAACAGGCGGATCACAGATTGGGATCCTCATCTTCGGGTAGGCTGAACTCGTGCCACATCCCGTTGATAATGCCGAAGGCCACTGCCAGACCCAAGCCCAATATCCATGCGAAATACCACATTGGTGCAAGTCCCTTGTTCAATAAAAGTCGGGGTTGGTGCGAACGTCCGCGAGTGTGACACGCCCGAAAAGAACCTTCATCACCCAAGCGGTATAGGCCAGCACAAGCGGTAGGAAGATCAGCGTCACGGCCAGCATGATGAACAGCGTGAGATGGCTCGACGAAGCGTTCCAAACGGTTAGACTAGACTGCGCGTCAATCGAACTTGGTAGGATGAAGGGGAACATCGACAGTCCGACTGTTGAGATGATACCGATTGTCGCCAAGGAAGAGCCCGCAATCAGCAGATGGTGGCTGCGTTTTGCCATCGCCAACAGAGCGAGCGCAGGGCCTGCAAAGCCCAGCACAGGTGCAATAACCATCCATGGATAGCGGCTGTAATTATCGAGCCATGCGCCGGAGGCGGCGACCGTCTTGACGAACCGCGGATTGGAAGGGCCATTGGGATCTACAACACCTTCGATGCGGAAACCCATGCCATACCAGGCGACCATCGCTCCGCCCGCAGCGAACAACAGGATTGCAACGATCGCTGCTACCGATCCGATCCGGCGGGCGCGATCCATCACCGGGCCAGGTTCGATCTTCACCGACAGCCAACCGGCGCCGTGAAGCACAACCATTGCCACCGAGAGCAAGCCGGCAAGCAAGGAGAATGGATGGAACAATCCGATCAGGCTGCCTTCAAAGAAACTGCGTAGGTCACTGTCTAGGCGGAAAGGTGCGCCTGTCAGTACATTACCCACGGCAACCCCGAAGACCAGCGCAGGCACCGCCCCACCTATGAACAGCGCCCAGTCCCAACGGTTGCGCCACGCTGCATCCGGCCGCTTCGAACGATATTTGAATGCCACAGGGCGTAATATCAACGCGGCCAGAACCAGAAACATGGCGAGATAGAAACCTGAGAAGCTAACCGCATAGACAAAGGGCCATGCGGCAAAAATTGCGCCACCGCCGAGGATGAACCACACCTGATGACCCTCCCATGTCGGGGCAATGCTGTTGATGACCATGCGCCGTTCTTCGTCGGTTTTGCCGATGAACGGCATCAGGGTTGCGACGCCCAAATCGTAACCGTCTGTCAGCGCAAAACCGATCAGCAGCACGCCAAGCAACAGCCACCAGATCAGGCGCAGCGTTTCATAATCAAGGGGAAGTCCCATCATCTTTCTCCCTTATTCTGCAGGTACAGGCGCGTAGCCGAAACCGGGCAGGCTGGCAGGCCCGTTGTTGTCATGATGCGGTGCTTCGACGGGCCCCTTGCGGATCGTCGCGAGCATCAGGCGAATTTCGATAACGGCCAGCGTCCCGTAGAGCAGAGTGAAGCCGATTATTGTGGTCCAGATCTGCGCAATGGAGAGCGAGGAAGCCGCGAGGAAGGTTGGCAAGACCCCTTCTACCGCCCAGGGCTGGCGTCCGATTTCGGCCAATACCCAGCCAAATTCGATGGCGAACCATGGCAACGGAATGATGGCTACGGCGAGACGGAGGAACCATTTCCGGTTAAAGCCGCAAGCCGATGCGCAATAGAAAGCTGCTGCAAAGAAGGCGATGAAGAAGAAACCAAGTCCGGCCATGAAACGGAACAGCCAGAACATCACCGGCACATTGGGCATCGTATCACGTGCAGCCTGCAAAATCTGGGCATCACTCGCCTGACGCGGATCGCTGATGTAGCGTTTGAGCAGCATTGCATAACCCAGATCAGCCTTATGCCGTTCAAAGGTTTCGCGTGCTGCCATGTCCTCGCGATCAACTTTCAGTTTTTCAACAGCATCATAGGCCAATATGCCTTTGCGAATACGCTCATCCGCGCGCAGCACCAGTTCGTTGATGCCCTCGACTTCACCAGAAAGGCTGCGGGTGGATATCAGGCCGAGTACATAGGGAATCTTGACTTCATAATGCGTTTCCTGCGCAGCCATGTCAGGAATTCCAAATATGGCCAATCCGGCGGGAGCAGGTTCGGTTTCCCACATCGCCTCGATCGCGGCGAGTTTCATCTTCTGGTTGTCGGTCAACGCATAGCCCGATTCGTCCCCGAGAACGACTACGGAGAGCGAAGCGGCCAAGCCGAAAGCGGAAGCGACCATCATCGAACGACGGGCGATACCCACCCATTTGCCCTTGAGCATGTACCAGGCGGAAACACCCAGAACGAACACGGAAGCGGCGACATAGCCCGCACTTACGGTATGGACGAATTTCGCCTGGGCAACGGGGTTGAACAAAACTGAATAGAAGTCGGTGACTTCCATTCGCATGGTTTCGGGATTGAATTTCGAACCGACCGGATTCTGCATCCAGCCATTGGCAATCAGAATCCAGAGCGCCGAGAGGTTGGACCCGAGGGCGACCATGAAGGTCACCATCAGATGCTTGACCCGTGACAATTTGTCCCACCCGAAGAACATCAGCCCTACGAAAGTCGCCTCAAGGAAAAAGGCCATTAGGCCTTCAATCGCGAGCGGTGCGCCGAAAATATCGCCGACATAATGCGAGTAATAGGACCAGTTGGTGCCGAATTCGAATTCCATCGTTATCCCGGTCGCGACACCGAGTACGAAGTTGATACCGAATAATTTGCCCCAGAAACGGGTGATCGTCCGCCAGATTTCGCGGCCCGTCATCACATAGATGCTCTCCATGATAACAAGGATGAAAGACAGGCCGAGCGTGAGCGGAACAAAAAGGAAGTGATACATTGCCGTCAGCGCAAATTGCAGCCGCGACAATTCTACAACTGCCATATCCATCGAATTGCTCCATATATTAGGCACCGCGAGCGATATGCAGGGGAGGCCTTCGACTCAAAAAATGAACTTCATTTATACAAATAATGTATCTATAGAATTGAATTAATGTCAAGCTTCAAAATGCCATCCAACGCTCACCTCAGGCTTTCCACATTGCCTAGCCGTCCGCATATGGCGCCTGTGGGCTGGTGGCTTGCCGATGTGTTTGGCGCTACAATGTTCGCCGCAGGTCTGGCCAATTGCATAAGCGCCGTCGCCGGATCGAGCGTCTGGTTCGGTATCGGAACAGCTGTGATGTTGATCGTCGGCGGCGGAATCCTGAGAGGGGTGGCACAATTTGCCGCACGCTATTCAGCACAGAAGGCCGCAACCTTCCACAAGGGACAGCTGCGTTCGCGACTTCATCAAATGCTTTTGGTTTCAGGCACACGGCGCAACCGCCTCATTGGCGAGGATGTGCGCCTGGCGATTGACAATCCAGAAGCCATTGAGGGTCATGTGGCCCGCTACCTTCCTATCAGAGCCGCTGCCACGCTGTCGCCTTTGCTGGTTGCGGTGCTCGTCGCTCCGGCGAGCTGGGTGGCCGCAGCCATCATGCTGGCAACACTGTTGCCCTTTGCGCTCGGAATGGCGCTGGCCGGATTCGCCGCGCGCAAAGAATCCGATGCGCAGCTCGCAGCACTTACCCGCATGTCAGGACTTTTCGTCGACCGGGTACAGAACCTGCCCTCCATTCTTGCTTTTGGTGTTGAAGAGCGGATTGGTCGTCACCTAGGGGCAGCTACGAAAGAAGTCGCTGACCGGACAGTCCATGTGCTGCGGATCGCCTTTGCTTCCAGCGCTATCATGGAGTTTTTTGCTGCATTGTCGGTCGCGCTGATCGCTGTTTACGCCGGTTTCTCGCTCCTCGGATTGTTACCCTTTCGGGCGCCCGAGCAACTTGGACTGACCGAGGCCTTTTATGCTCTGGTGATGGCGCCGGAATTCTATCTGCCCATTCGCCGTCTGGCGACCGCCTATCATGAAAAACAGCAGGGCGAGTCAGCCGCGTTGCGGATTGACGAGGAAGTGGCGAAAATTGATCAGGCTGACAATTCGGCGCGCCTCGAAACCATGCCGAAGCAATTGGGATTGCGGAACTTTGCGCTTCGCTACCCTGATGGTCAGCATATCGGGCCCGTCAACTGCCTCTGGTCATCACCCGGCCTACACATTCTGCACGGTCCAACGGGATCGGGAAAATCGAGCCTGTTGAAGGCTATTGCGGGATTAATACCAATAAATCAGGGTGATCTTGTCGCCGATGAAACGGCGATCAATCCCGTTGCGCTGACTGGCAAGGTTGCATGGGCCGGGCAAACAGTCGCGCTTTTTCGTGGCGATCTGCGCATCAACATTACCCCATGTGGAACCGAATATGATGACGATGCTCTATTGGCACTTGCCGCTCGTCTCGGCCTCGAAAGCATGTTTGGGGAGCGAAACGGACTCGACGCCATAATTGATCATAGAGGCTCGGGCCTTTCGGGCGGCGAGCGACGGCGCCTCGGGTTGATGCGCGCCATCGCATCTGGCCGCCCATTGCTGTTGCTCGACGAGCCTACCGCAGATCTTGACGATATTGCTGCCCGTGCAGTTATCGACCTGCTGTCTGAAGAAGCCCAATCCCGGTTGATCATAGCAGCCACCCACGACGCCCGATTGGTCGCGGCAAGCCATTCTGTGCTGGAATTGCAATGATAGAGACGCTTCTCGAAGACTGCGGGAAAGGCCAGCGCGCGGCCAATCGCACCGCAATGGCGCTGTCCATTGCTGGCGCGCTTTCCGGAATTGCCTTATTGGCGCTTTCAGGCTGGTTTTTGACCGGCGCTGCGATAGCAGGTGCGGGCGGGCTCGTCGCGGTGCGCGGCTTCAACTATTTGCTGCCAAGCGCCGCAATCCGGATGCTGGCGATAACGCGGACGCTGTCCCGCTATGGCGAGCGATTGATCGGCCATAAGGCTGCACTGCAGACATTGGCGCAATTGCGGCCGACACTGTTTCTTCAATTGGCGCAGCGCGAACCACAAGCCTTATTCGCCGAGCGCAGCGGCGATGTTGCCGCCCGCCTCGGCAGCGATGTCGATCGGATCGAAAATGATCTGGTTCACCGATTGGGCAAACCCGCGCATTGGTGGTCAGCACAGGCGGGAACATGCGGTGTGGTTGCAATGGGCGGTCTGGCATGGTTGCCCTGGCTGGTCGCGCTGGCTCTGCTGCGATGGCTTCCCCTGCATTTCGCCCGGGAAAGGATGTTGGCACTTTCGGGCCAGTTGGCGGAAAGCTTGTCCGCGCTGCGGGCCGACTATGCCGATTTTGCCCGCGCGAGTGCCGACATTGCCATTTATGGCCTTGAGCAGCGCGTCGCACAATCGCTGAACGAGACAGCGAAGGCACATGATGACGCACGTCTGCAATTTACGCGTATCGAAGCAATGGTTCAGTCCGGCCAAACTGCACTGACGGCGGTCATGCTCGCAGCGATGTTCGTGCTGGCCGATGCGCCTGCACCATTACTCGCTCTGGGCGCCCTCGCTGCCTTGGGAGCCGCCGAGGCCTGGGGGCAATTGGTGATGGGTGACCTTCGGGAAACCGAACGAGCGGACGCTATAGTCAGGCTTGAAGCGTTTCTGGCTATACCCGTTCGAACCGTGGAGGATGAAACGCCCCTTTCAGCCGCCCCGACGCTGGAATTTGCCAGTGGAAATAGTCGCTTCATCGTCGGGCCGGGTGAAAGGCTGTTACTCGACGGGCCGTCCGGAGCTGGTAAAACACGGCTTGCAGCAATGCTGGGTGGGCTTCGTGTCGATGCACCCGAAAAATTGCTAATCGACGGCATCGATGCGCGTACCCTGCCGCTAGACATCTTACGGCAAATATCAGCGCCAGTAATGCAAGAGTCCGGCCTGATCGCCGGCTCGGTTGCCGACAATCTGCGCATGGCGCGGCCGGGCATAAGCGAATCCGATATGTGGCAGGCCCTCGATACTGCCTGCGCTTCGGACTTTGTCCGGGGGCTTCCTGAGGGGCTCTACCAATGGCTCGGCGAGAGTGGCGCGCGGCTTTCTGGAGGGCAACAACGGCGAATCGCTCTGGCACGCGCGCTGCTGGCGAAACGACCCTGGCTGGTACTTGATGAGCCGAGCGAAGGTCTTGACGCCGAGACAGAGGCCCGCCTGATCGATCGGCTGGACCGGTGGCTGGCCAATAGCAACACCGGGCTAATTCTGATCAGCCACCGGCCAATGATGGCCGCGCTGGCGGTGAAGCGGTTGCAAATCGGCAATCGCTGACATCCATTCATACATTCACTTTCATTAATCGATATATTGTGTTTGTAATTATGTGCCGTGGGTGGCATTTTCAATTCATCGAAATTCTAGAAAAGGAATTGCAAATGTCTCTCCATATTGGCGATATCGCCCCCGATTTCACCGTCGACACCCAGGTGGGTAAAATCAGCCTGCACGATTGGGCTGGCGACAGCTGGGTCTTTTTCTTCAGCCATCCTGCCGACTTCACCCCGGTCTGCACGACCGAGATGGGGCGCACGGCGCAATTGGCTGATGAGTTTGCAAAGCGCAATGTGAAGCCGCTCGGCCTTTCAACCGACTCGGTTGAAGAACATCATGAGTGGATTGCCGACGTCAACGACACCCAGCACACCAACCTCACCTTCCCGATTGTCGCGGATACCGATCTGGCCATTGCCAAGACCTATGAAATGATCCACCCCGATCAGAGCGAAACGGCGGCTGTGCGTTCGGTGTTCATCATCGACCCGAAAAAGAAGATCCGCCTGACTATGACATACCCGATGAGCGTTGGACGGAATTTTGACGAAATCCTTCGCGTTATCGATGCATTGCAGCTCAGTGATGCCAAGCGCATTGCAACCCCTGCGGATTGGACACCGGGCAAGGATGTCATCATCCCGCCGTCAATCGCCAATGAAGAAGCCGCGACCCTGTTCCCGCAGGGTTGGGTCGAACATCGCCCCTATCTGCGCACCGTAAACGTCAAATAATCATCGACTGGCGTTGCCTGTCTGGTGACAGCAGGGTCCGGACTCAACCTCCTCCAGTCCGGGCCCTGCTCGTGTAAGCTGCCACCAGCCGCCAATAGCTAACTGAAAAAGTTTCAGCCGAAAAATCGGTTTCCAAAATTTAGGCCCGGATGATATTTGGCACCGTCGAAACGCTCGACCAAGTGAGGACGAGCAGGACCGTGCCTTACTGCTTCACAAGCGGGAAAACTTTTATGCTATCACACATAAAGCTCGCAATCGGCACGGCTGCCCTAGGCTTGACGCCGTCGCAGTTGAGCGCCGAGCCGACGAAGGTTGCCGTGCGCGTGATCAGCGCGGATGCCAAGTTCGTCGGCGACAGCATGGGCGGGGCCGCGGTAACACTGCGAGATGCTCGTACCGGCAGGCTTCTCGTTAAGGGAACGACCAAGGGCGGCACCGGCGACACCAAGAAAATCATGGAAGCGAGCGGGCGTAGCCCGCTGCGCGCAACGCCCGATGCCGCTGCTTTTCTTGCGACGATCGATATTGATCGACCCACGCTTGTCGAAGCGATCATAACGGGACCGAATGCAAAACCGCAATCAGCGGTTACAGTCCGATCGCAACGCTGGGTCTTGCCTGGCAAGGACCTGACGATTGGCGATGGCTGGACTATCGAATTGCCTGGGCTCGCGATAACTCCGCAGATAGCCCGAAAGGATGAGGGACTCTGGGTTGACGCCAAGGTGGAATTGATGTGCGGCTGTCCGATTACACCAGGCGGTTTCTGGGATGCAGCCGAGTATGAAGTGGAAGCGACCGTCTGGAAAGGCAGCAGGCTGCTCGGCTCTGCACCGCTAGCTTTCATCGAAGCGCCCGGCCGTTTCGCTGGCACAATCGCGACGCCAGCAACAGGCCGATACCGGATCGTCTTGTTCGCGCGAAACCTTAAGACCGGAAATAGCGGGGCTGCAGAACTTGACTGGAAGTTCATCAATCACAGCCGATAAGGCATTTCGATAAGTGCACACAAAAGCAGCCAATATTAGATATTCGCGCTGAATATATCGGTATAAGTGTGGGGATAAGTGTGGGTGCGAGAGCATAGATCTCATAATTTTAATAATATTTTCAACGCCTAACTGTCTAATTTAGTCGGACTCCGTCTCCGCCATTTCCAATTTGCCATGGAACTTTTTTAGCCGATGCTTTGGAGGCCCGTCACAGGCACTCCGATTGCGATTCTCTGGGGAACAGCTCACAATTCCACTTCTGCGCACCCGCACCTTTCTTATTGCGGATATAGCTGAAGGCCATCGATGCCCGATCACTGGGTTCGAGCGGGAGGCCTTGGGGGAGCAGCGCCTGATCGGCCCATGCGAAAACTTTGCAAGTCTTGCGCGAGCCGCAGCTATTTTCTGCCATCCGCGTTAGCGCCGATGCATCGAGCAGCGGATCGACATAGATCAGGAAAACCTCTTTGTTGGGATCAGGGGTATCTAGGGACGTGGAAACACGCTCCAGGTCAGGAGCTTCGGGGAAGTTGGCGGCTTCGCCCTCAGCGAGCAACTCGAGGTCTTCGGGCGATTTTCCGCTATGTGTGGGTGATAGTCCGGCCAGCTTCGCATAGGCCGTTTCGGAGCCGCTGACCGCGCCACGATAAGCCTTCGGGCTTCCCCAATAGCCGTGATAGCGGAAGAACAGATGCGTGCCCTCAACGCGCACCTTGTCTAGCCGGGCGCTCCATGCTGGCAGGACCCAATCGGTATGATAATGGGTGGCGAGGCCAACTGGCCGGTACACCATGCCCTTCAACATTGCTTGGGCAAGACTGCGGTAACCCGACCAGGCCTGTACCGATGGACGGCGCGCCATAGAACCGTCGCAGGTATAGCTGAACTGGCAACCGGTGTTGCGTTCATGGCCTTGGAAGACCACGCCACACACGCTTTTGGGATAGGCCGGGTGTCGAACCCGGTTGAGCACAACCTGCGCGACCGCCATCTGACCCGATATCTTTTCAGCACCTGCCTCGTAAAATATGGTGGCGGCGAGACAATCGGTAGCTTTCTCGAAATCGATCGGGCTTCCGCGAAAGACAAAGGCGGGGGCTGGCGGAACCGGCAATTGGGTCAAGGGTACCTTGGCGTTCGCACTGCGTGCGGTATCCGGATCCACCTTTCGGAAAAGCAGGAGTTCGACGGGCGGCGGTGCCCCGATGCGGCCGGTTACTTCATAGGCGGCGTCGCGAATGCTGGCAAAGTGCGACGCGCCATAGCCGATCAGGAAGGAGAGCAGCACCGCAACCAGCGCATAGAGCGGGAAGCGATCCTTGGCTGCCCAGCTGTGCCAGCGGGTCAGTTCCAGAGGTTCGTCCGGAAGCATATCAGCTGAGTGAGGATTCACTGCGCCAAATCCTTGCAATCGACCGGAGCAAACCGCCGATCAAGCTGGTCCCTTCCGCATCAATGATCAGTTTACCGCTGACGGGCTGGATCGAGGCCGCAGTGCGCCGTTTGTCGATCGGCGCGACAAAGCGGAAGCGATAGAGCGCATCCCTCGGCTTCAGCCGTTTGGCGCTGTCCTCATTGACTGCGATCGGTCCTCCATTGGTTGAAGCCAGCATCGGTTGGTCGAGTATCTCGAGCGCGGCCGATGCCGATTCGACCAGCTTTGCGGGGCGGGAAGGCTGGGCCAGATCGTCGGGAACGAAGCGGGCCATTGCCTGACGCTCAACCCGCCAGATATCGCCCTCTTCGACATAGGCCTGAATGTCATATTTCCCCGTCGAAACGATCCGCGCAACTGGTTCCGCACCGCCTAGCCAGCGCCCGGCATGCATATCCGGGCCAAGATCGGTGACAATGCCCGCATAAGGCGCGCGCAAGACCAGCCTTTGGCGCTGGCGCTCAGTGCCGCTCTGCGCCGCCTTCTCGGTTGCAAGTTCACCTTCCAATACAGAACGGTTGGCCAAATCGAGTTTATCTGCAGGCAACCGGGCCAACTGCTCTTCAAGTTGACGGATGCGGGCCTCTCGCTGGTTCCCGTAAGTGGCGAGTTCTGGAGAGGCCAGTTCCGCAATGACAGCGCCTTTTTCGACCCATTGGCCATTGCGGACCGCGATCCGTTCAATCAGGGCGGCATCCCCCGGAACCAGCGGCGCAGCGTCGATCGGCGCCAATACCGCCACCGCGCTGACATGGCGATCAAGCGGAAGGCATGCGAGCAAAAGCAAGCCGCCACCTATCCATGGCCACCAGCGGCCGCGTCGAGCAAAGATCCGGTCGCGCCGGGCATACCATTCGTTGAATTCGTTCCAGACCGGGCGGGCGACAAACACTGCCATTTCGACGACAAACAGGATGATGCCGACCAATTTGAAAAACAGGTGATAGACCAGCAAGGCGATGCCGACGAATAGCACCAGCCTGTACGCCCAGGTCATCCATGCATAGAGGATCATTCCGCTTTGCAGGCGGTGCGGAACATTTTCCGGCGCCGGTTCGCGCAGGTCGAACAGCCATTCGCGCATCTTCCAGCGTCCGAGGGCAAAGGCGCGCGGCTGCAGGTTAGAGACACCCAGAGCATCGGCGAGCACATAATAGCCATCGAAGCGCATGAACGGGTTGAGGTTGATCGCAAGGCTCATCACCCAGCTTGATGTTGCAAGCACGAACAGCGTGCTGCGCAGTCCGCCGTCGGGCACCATAACCCATGCCAGCGTCGCCAGCGTTGCGACCATCAGTTCGGCGGTTACACCGGCACAATCGATCGCTAGACGCTGTTTGCGTGAACGAAGCCGCCACGCGCTGGTTGTATCGGTGTAAAGAACCGGGAACATCACAAGGAAACTGACGCCCATGGTCGGCACGCGGCAACCATATCGCGTGGCGGTATAGGCATGGCCCAGTTCGTGGATCACCTTCACCGCCGAAAGCCCGAAGGCATAGGCAATCACGCCATCCCAGCTGAAGAAATAGAGGAAGGAGGCAAGGAATGCATCCCATTGCCGCGACACGAGGTAGAAGCCGAACAGCGCCAGCGCAGCAAAGAACCAGACCGCCTTCATTGTGATCAGCGGGGCAACATTTTCCACCGTGTTTTCCAGAAAGCGCGCGGGCCGGACCAGCGGGATGCGGAAAAACAGATAATTGTCGACCATCCATCGCCACCACGCCTTTTGCTGCGCTTTGCGTTGCTGGACAAAGGTCGAGACGCTGTCTCCAATAGGGGAGACGGTCAGCTGATTGGTCACTGAAAAGTCGATAACCCGCGCCAGCGTCCGGTCAGCCTCAGCCCCGGTTAAGCCAGCACTGGCCAGATCGTCCCCGACGCGTTCCAGCTCGCCATTGGCCCAGCGCGAGAATATGGCAAACTCGGTCTTGCCCAACTGGAAAAAGCTGTGCCGGACGGGATCAAACAATGTCCAGCTGGGCGCTCCGTTGACCAGTGGCGCACCGGGCTCGATGCGCAATTCCTGGCGCAAGCCGGGTATCCCGATCCTGGCCGGTTCTATGGCAATCCCGCTCATATGCCCAGATATTGCCGCGCACTCGCAATCGGACGGCGAAGCAATGTGTACAGGAACGGCGCCCACTGACCGTACAGCTTGGCCGTGCCGCGCGAACCTATGCGCGGATTGCCGCCCATCGATTTGGCGGTAACCGCAAAGGCCAAAATGCCGTCGGCGGTCGGGCGCGCCTGATAGCTGGCGGTTTCAACCTTGCCCTCCAGCGCCCATAAGGGTTGGGCATCAAGCCAGATCTTGACCTCAGCACCGGGGGTGAGCCGCATTTGCTCCTTGGTGGGCAGGTCGATCCGGTAGGCGATGTCGCGTGGATCGGCGATTTGCAGGATCGGGTCGCCGACATTTACCGCGCGGCCTTCCCAATCGCGGCGGTCGCTATAGATGGCCATGCCAGCACGCGGCGCCTTGATCTGCGCCTTGCCCATCATGTCGCGCGCATAGGCGTAGTCGGCTTCGGCAAGTTCCAGTTCGGCCCGGAGTGGTCCGATTTCGCGCGCCTGATCGCTATCGGCGAAGGCTGCGCTGGTGGCGCGCTCAACCTTTGCCCGCGCTACAGCGACCCGTTCCTGCGCTTGCTGCAATTCGTTGCGGACCTTTATATCTTCGAAGGTGACGACTGGCTGGCCTGACTTTACAGTGGCGTTGGGAGCGACTTCGACACGCGAAATGACGCCCGAATAGGGTGCGGAAACGATGAACGGCTTGGCCGCCACAACTTCAACCGGAGCCAGCGCCGACATGCGGACCGGAAACAGTGCGCCGATAATGAGAGCAGCCGCAAGCCAACGTTTGGATTTGCTATCCAGCCGTGCGATCCGGCGCACGGGTTTGCCGTCTGTCAGTGCGAGCCAGCTATGTCCGATTGTCTCGTTTAGGCGGCCTGCGCGGACGATATCAGCCTCGGTCCACGGTGTGGATCTGGCCAATAGCAGTCCACCAAACACCCTACCGTCGCGGGCCTTTAACGGGCTCCATAACCAGTTGTGAAATGGATAGTCGGCAATAGCGGGGTCATCGGAAACAGACTCGGCATCGAGCAGCTTTGCGGCATCCCCAAAGTGCGCCGCCGATTTTTCGATGGCCTGCACCAATGGCGCATTGCGGTCGATGGTCGCGAGGCTTGACGCGGCGCGGACGGCAAATCCTTCGCCCACCATCGTGTGCCGGAGGACGAACATCTGATCATAGCCCAGCAGCGATCGGCTTTCATTGGCGACGAAATAGATCAGTTCATCGACGCTGGCCTGTTTTCTTACATCGCTTTCATAGCGCAACAGTTCGGCCAGCCCGCCAATTTCGGGTTGCGCCGGACGAAGCGGGGTAACCGCCGATCCGGTTTCAGGACGGCTGACCATCGGCCTTCCCGGCTTGAGCAGCCTGACCTCCGCTGGCACGCAGATCGTCAAATGTGGCCGTTCCACTCATCCCTGCCAGCACCAGTCCGTTACGTTCGGTAACCACGCCAGTCACGCGAATCGTCTTGCTCACGGGGTCAACCGAGGCACCGAAACGTTTGACTTTGCCGCGGATCACATTGCCCGTCTCATCGATCTTGAACGAAAAGGCCGCGCCTGGCTGTAACCAAGTGAGCCATTTGCTGGGCACGATTAATTCCAGTTCAACCTCACGTCCGCTCTGGATTTTCAGCAATGGTTGGCCGCTTGCCGCAACCTCGCGCGCATGGGCCATCTGTTCCACCACCTTACCGGCAAAGGGCGCACGCACTTCGCAATCTGCAAGCTGGGTGGCTACAGCATTCGCCTCCGCCTCCGCCTTGCCCAGATTGGCCTTGCTCACCGCAACTTCATTCTTGCCGACAGCTTCATATTGGTCGAGCTCGACATTGGTGTCATAGGTCTTGCGGTAGGCCGCTGCTGCAGCTTTCGCGGCATTTAATTGGGCGCTGATCTGAGAACAATCGAAGCGTGCCAGCAATGCACCTGCCGGAAAACTTTGCCCTTCGCCATAAGGCATTGCAACGATCCGCGCAGTCATTTTCGAGGCGATCGTCGACTCGCTGGACGCATTGATCACGCCTCGCACTATTTCTTCCGCGGGGGTGCTAACTGCCTCCCCGACTTTGGTTGTATCGGCGTTGGGGACGGCTGCGACCTTGGTTGGTTCATCCGGCCATTGCTCTTCAGCACCCTGACCACCCAGCCAGATACCCAAACCGCCGGCGGCAACGACGGCCAGCGCAACCAGCCCCCATTTACGGAGTTTGTCCTGGCCGCCTTGCTGTGTTTCGGCGGCGTCTTGCGTGTCCATCTATCAACCTCAATTGGGCTTCATTGCCAGCGAGCGATCATTCCACAGTTTTGCGAGCGACGCACGCAACGTCTGTACGTCCTCGCGGCCGGTAACATCGGGGCTGAAGTCGTCAATACCCATCGAGCCAAACAGGTTGGCATAGGCGTTTTGCGCATCGGCAAAGGCAATGTCGTATTTAACTTCCGCGATCAGCGTGTTCATTTCCTCGCGGAGCAGCGTCTGTTGGCTCATCGCGCCAGCCTTATGTCCAGCGCGGATCTGCGTCATGATCTTGTCCTGCACCCGCATCTGGTGCGATGCTGTCGACAATTCTTCAGTGAGATGTGCAAAGCGGGCACGCGCGACGTGAACCTGCGTAATCACCGCCATAGTCAGCGCAAGCTCGCGCTGCCGAAGTAGATCATCCTGCGCCTTTACTGCCTTTTTCTGGGCGGGATAGCGGAACAGGTTCAGCACGTTCCAGCTGGCGCGGGCCCCATATTGGATCCAGTCATTATTGTAGAGAAAGTCGTTTGAATCGACGTTCACGCCCAATATTCCACGGAAACTGGGCAGTGCCGAAAGCAATGCCGCGTCCAGCTCCTTGGCGTTGATCCGCTGGCGATAGCTAACTTCGCGCAGTTCGGAACGGTTCTGCAGCGCGGTCATCATCATGTCTTCGCCGCTATATTTGACATCGGGCATCGCTTCGCCACGATCAGGAAGGACGAGGCTAAACTCGGTTCCCGGCTTCAGGTTCATCAGCGCAGCAAGCTGCGCCTTCGCGATCACCAGCTCACGCTGCAGCCGGCGGATATTGCCCTGGATTTCCACCAGCTCACGTTGATAGGTTAGCGCAGTCAATGGTGCGGACAGGCGGCGCTCGGCGAGGCGTTCGGAATTTTCAAGCGTCGTGGTCACCGAATCTTCCAACAGTTGCAGCTTGTCCAGCAAACGCTGCGCGCTGACCGCACGCCAATAGGCGGTGCGCACATCCTCGATGATGCGGTTTGCAACTTTGCGACGGCGTTCCTGGCTGATCAGGACCTCGTCCGCCTTTTGCTTGGCCCGGACATAGGACAAACCAAAATCGAGCACGTCCCAGCTGAGCGTCAGATCAGCGGTGTACAGATTCTTTTCGGCTGAGGTCGACGGTTCGAGCGACTGCCGACGCGTAATGAGCGACAACGAACTCGCGCCTGAATAATTGTTGCGACCTGCGTAGCCGGCACTCGCCACAAGCTGTGGCAGCATGTCGTAGGTCGACAGGTTCATCTCGCGCGTCTTCAGCGCCTCGTCCATCATCTCGACCTTGTAATCGAGATTATATTTCAGCGCGCGCGCCATTGCCTCATAGAGATCGATAGGGGCTGCGACAGGTTCCTGCTCCGCATCGACTGTCTGGAAATTTTTCTCCGCCGCAGTCTGCAGATCCGAAGGCGTTAGCGGTTCCGGTGTCACCTGACAGCCGGCCAGAAAGGCGGTCATCGAAAGTCCGAGCAGAAGTTTCGTATTCATCTTGTCCATTCCTCAGGCTTGGCTGTTGAAGGCTGCCGCCAGAAGGGCCGCCTCTTCGATTGCGGCGGCCGACGCGGCAGCCAGGGTTTTTGCAAGGGGTTCGGCAGCGCTGATCTTCTTCACTGCCAGCGGGGTATCAAGCTGGATTTCACCTGTCGCACCCTGCACGACGACAGCAATGTCGATGACTGCACCATCGGCACGAATAGCGCGCACGACCAGTCGGACTTCTTCCGCATCGACCGGCCGTTCGATGATCGCAAGGCCGCGAGCGTCCATCCGTATCCATTCCGGAAGCGCCGATCCATCGCGCATCCTTAGCTGATATTCGGTGATACGCGGATCGGTATCGCTGCCGATATCGCGCACTTCCATGTAAATCACCCGATCGCGCGCAACCGACTCAATCATAATTTGATCATTACCGCTATCAAGCTGACGGACAGAGAAACCGGTCAGTGTTTCGATAGTGAAATCGCCCATCCGAGGATCGAACAGCCGGTCCATACCGAAACGCAGGTCGCGAATGCGATCGAGATAATGGACGGTTTCAGTGATCGGATGGCCTTCGCTATCGTGCTCCGGCGTGCCGCGCAGCCATCCGATGCCATTGACCGCGTCGAGTAAAGGTCTCCGGCCGAAAAGCGAGGGAGTTCCGTTGAGCGAGCGGAAGTCGTTTACGGTCTCATCGACGATCAACGGCACAGTGATGAACTTTGCGCTCTGGTCCAAAATTTCATCCACGCGCCAGCCATCGGGCATGTCCGGCGTTGCTTTCTGGCCGAGCAGCGCGTTCATATCGGCATTGGCCTGCGTCACTGTGATGGTGACAAAGGAAATGTCGAAGCCGCCACGTCCGTCGCTGACGATGTATCGGATGACCGCAACACCCTGGAATTCAGGGGGAGCAGTATAGTTGAGCGTTCCATCCGGGTTGATCGATACTGTGCCTTCACCGCTTTCAACCTCGGCGAAGAAGACCGAAACCGGATCGCGCTCCGGATCGGTCGCGTTGTCGAGCACGTTGATGGTCGTGATCACACCGCCAATGGCAGATATCGCTTCATCACCATCAACTGGCAGCTCGTTGGTATCGACCACATTGACGGTCGCGATGGCGGTCGAGGTGCCGCCGCGCCCGTCGCTGATAGTATATGTAATGGTCGCTGGTCCGAAGAAATTCGGCGCAGGCGTGAAGCTGACCGTTCCATCGGCGTTGATCACCACCGTACCGTTGGGCGAACTGGCCGCTGTGATGGTCAGCGGATCGCCGTCCAGATCGAAGTCGTTCGACAGGAGCGGGATACGCGCGGTCGTATCTTCGTCCATTGTGAACACATCGTTGAGCGCCACCGGCGGGTCGTTGACCGGCGTGACATTGACCGCAATCGTCGCGGTCGCGGTACCGCCATTGCCATCGCTGACAGTGTAGGTGATTGTTGTCGGCCCGTTGAAATTGGGGTCGGGCGTGAAGGTAATCGTGCCGTCCGGATTGATCACTACCGTGCCGTTCGGTGAGGTCGCAGCGGTGATCGTCAGAGGGTTACCGTCCAGATCGCTGTCATTGACCAGCGGGTTGATCCGTACGGGCGTGTCTTCCGCGGTAGTGGCGTTGTCATTTACCGCAACCGGTGGATCGTTGACCGGGGTGACATTAACCGCAACGGTCGCGGTTGTTGTTCCGCCCTGACCGTCGCTCATCGTATAGGTGATCGTGGTCGGCCCGTTGAAGTTCGGGTTGGGCGTGAAGGTAACCGTGCCGTCGGGATTGATCGTCACGGTGCCGTTGGGCGATGTTGCCGCTGTGATTGTCAGCGGATTGCCATCGGCATCGCTGTCATTGGCAAGCACGGGGATCGTAACCGGCGTATCTTCGGGCGTCGTCGCATTGTCGTTGACCGCGACCGGCACATCGTTGACCGGATTGACCGTCACGGTGACCGTGGAGGTTGCAAAACCGCCCTGACCATCGCTGATCGTGTAGGTTACGGTATCGGTGCCGTTGAAATTTGGATCGGGCACATAGCGCACCGTTCCGTCGGGAAGAATGGTAACTGTGCCATTGGCCGCGCTGACCGCCGTCACCGTCAATGGATCGCCATCCGCATCGGTATCGTTGGCCAATACCGGCAATATGACGGGTGTATCCTCATTGGTGGTGGCGGTCGACGGGTTGGCGACCGGCACATCGTTTACCGGCGCGACAGTCAACGTCACCGTTGCAGTCGATGTACCGCCATTGCCGTCGCTGATCGAGTAGGTGATCGTCGTCGGACCGTTAAAGTTCGCATTGGGCGTGAAGGTGATCGTACCGTTCGGGTTGATCATCACCGCGCCATCGGGCGAACTCGCCGCCGTCACCGTCAACGGATCGCCATCAACATCGCTGTCGTTGGTCAGCACCGCAACGGTTACCGGCGTGTCTTCCGGCGTTGTCGCATTGTCGTTGACCGCTACTGGCGGATCGTTGACCGGATTGACGTCTACGGTAACTGTCGCCGTTGACGTGCCACCCTGGCCATCGCTGATCATATAGCTGATCGTTGCGACACCGTTGAAGTTCGCATCGGGCGTGAAGGTGATCGTCCCGTCGGGATTGATGACGACGGTGCCATCGGGCGATGTCGCGGTCGTCACCGTCAACGGATTGCCGTCAATGTCACTATCATTTGCCAGGACAGCGATTGTCACGGGCGTATCTTCGTTGGTCGATGCCGAGTCGTTGACCGCAACCGGCGGATCGTTGACCGGGCCGACGGCGACGGTCACCGTTGCGGTCGAGGTGCCGCCATTACCGTCACTGATCGTATAGGTGATCGTGTCGCTGCCGTTGAAATCGGCATTGGGCGTATAGTCGATCGTGCCATCCGGACGGATGGTGACCGTGCCGTTCCCTGCACTTGCCGTCGTGACGGTCAGCGGATCACCGTCCGGATCGCTGTCATTTACCAGCACATTGATGTTGACCGGAAAATCCTCAGGCGTGGTTGCGACGTCGTTGACCGCAACCGGCGGCGGGTTGGTGACCGTCCAGGTGAAGGTCTGGCTGGTAGAAAGACCGCCTGCATCGGTAGCCGTTACTGTGACGCTGTAGATGCCGCCGCCCGGCTGCGACGCATTGCGGTCAATCGTCCCGCTGATCACGCCCGTCACCGGATCGATGGTTAGGCCAGCTGGGAGGCCCGTCGCGCTGAAGGCGAGTGTTGCATTGTCGACATCGCTGAAATTGGCAGCGACCGGAACCGAAACAATAGTGTTGTCTGGATTGGTACGCGGCGCAATCTGTGTCGAAACTGGCGCATCGTTGATTGAATTGACCGTCACGGCGACTGTTGCGGTTGACGTGCCGCCGTTGCTGTCGCTGATGGTGTAAGTGATGGTATCGGTGCCGTTGAAATTAGCGTTGGGCGTATAGGTTATCGTGCCATCAGGCTCGATGACGACAGTTCCGTTCGGTGCGCTGGCCAAGGTTACCGTCAACGGATCCCCATCGGGGTCGGAATCCGCACCCAACCCTGTCAACACAGCAATATTTACCGCTGTATCTTCGTTGGTCGCGGCCGTATCATTAACGGCCACCGGCGGCGGGTTGGTAACTGTCCAACTGAAGGTCGCCGAAACGGTTCCGCCATTGCCGTCCATGGCGGTGATGGTGACGGTGTAAATACCGCCCGCGCCACCCTGGCTTGCACTGGGGTCGATTGTTCCGGAAATTACGCCCGTAACGGGATCAATCGTCAGGCCCGGCGGCAACGTGCCACCATCGCTGAACGTCAGGGTATCGCCGTCCAAATCGGCAAAATTGCCCGCAACCGGAACATTCACCGTCGCGCCATCCACATTGGCGCGCGCCGGGAGAGCCGTCGCCGTGGGTGCATCATTGGCAGGATCGACTGTGACGGTGACAATAGCGGTCGAGGTGCCGCCATTACCATCGCTGATCGTATAGGTGATCGTATCGGTGCCGTTGAAATTGGTATCGGGCGTGTAAGTGATGGTGCCGTCGGGATTGATCACAACAGTGCCATTCGGCGCACTCGCCGCCGTTACCGTAAGAACGTCGCCATCAGGGTCTGTATCAGCACCCACTCCTGTCAACACCGCGATGTTAACCGCCGTATCTTCGTTCGTACTAGCGCTGTCATTTACAGCAGTCGGCCCGGGGTTGGTGATGCTCCAGACAAAGCTGATGCTGGTTAGCCCGCCATTGCCGTCATCAGCCGTAACCGTAACCGTATAAACGCCGCCATTGAGTTGGCTGGCGGCAGGGTCAATTGTGCCGCTGATTTCACCGGTTACTTGATCAATCGACAGCCCGGTCGGCAGGCCGGTCGCGCTGAATTGCAGCGTATCACTTTCACGATCGCTGAACTGGGTACCAGCAGGAATACTGATCGTATCGCCATCAAGGTTCGCACGATTGGGTAGGGGCGCAGCGTCAGGCGCGTCGTTGACGGAACCGACGGTGATGAGCGCTGTTGCAGTCGAAAAGCCGCCATTGCCGTCAGTAATCAGATAGGTGACGGTTGCCGTGCCGTTAAAATCAAGTTCTGGCGTAAAGGTTAGCGTACCATCGGGGTTTATGGTCACGCTGCCGTTCGTCGCCGAAGCTGATACGACGGAAAGTGGATCCGGAATCGGATCATTATCAACATCGTTGCCCAAGACATCGAAGGTGACGGGTGTGTCTTCCAACGTCGTCGCTGTGTCATCATTCGCAGTTGGTGCCGTATTGGCGACAGTCCAGGTAAAGATTGTGGAGGTGACACCGCCATTGCCGTCATCAGCGGTGATGGTGACGCTATAGACACCTCCGCCAATCGTGCTGGCGTTGTTATCGATCGAGCCGGTTATTTCACCGGTCGCCGCGTTGATCGACAAACCACCCGGCAAACCGGTGGCACTGAACGTCAATGTGTTGCCTTCGACATCGCTGAAGGCAGAAGCAACCGGCACGGAAACCCCCGCACCGTCGATGTCGAACAGATTGGGCAGGCCGCTGGTTGCCGGAGCATCATTTGTCGCGGTGACGGTTACTTCAACGGTCGCGGTCGAAGTACCGCCTTCACCGTCACTGATGGTGTAGGTGATGATGTCGGTGCCGAAGAAGTTCGCATCGGGGGTATAAACCAACGTACCATCTGGATTAATTGTTACGGTACCATTGGGCGCATTTGCCGATGTTACGGTCAAGGAATCGAGATCGGCGTCGGTATCATTGCCTAGCACATTGATCGGCGCAGACGGCGTATCTTCTGCCGTGGTCGCGGCATCGTCGACGGCGACAGGGGCTGGATTGGTAACCGCCCAGATGAAGCTGGATGTTACCGTTCCGCCATTGCCATCGCTGGCCGTGATCGTAACGGTATAGGAGCCATTTCCGGTCGGTCCACCTTGCGATGCACTATTGTCAATGGTTCCGGTGATAACACCTGTCGAACTGATCGACAGCCCTGCGGGAAGGCCAATAGCGCTGAAACCGAGCGTGTCGCCGTCCAAATCGGCAAAATTCGGGCTGACGTCTACATTCACGCTATCGGCGTCGCGATTATTTTGCGGAGACAGCGGCGGGTCTGCGGTAGGCGCGTCGTTGACGGCGTTGACCGTTACATCAACTGTCGCCGTCGAAGTGCCACCATTACCGTCGCTGATGGTGTAGGTGATTGTTGTCGAGCCGTTAAAGTTCACAGCGGGCGTGAAGGTGATCGTTCCATCCGGATTGATCACAACGGTGCCGTCAGGCGAGGTCGCGGCGGTGACGGTGAGCGCATCACCATCCGGATCAGTGTCATTTGCCAGAACGGCAATGGTGACCGGCACATCCTCGTTCGTGGTAGCCGTGTCGTTGCCTGCAGTCGGTCCCGGATTGGTCACCGTATAGGTGAAGCTCGTCGTCACCGTGCCGCCATTGCCATCGCTGGCGGTTACCGCGACGGTATAGACGCCGCCATTCACCTGACTGGCGTTGGGATCTATCGTGCCGCTGATGACACCTGTGACCGGATCAATGCTCAAACCGGCAGGCAAACCCGTTACGCTGAACCCAAGCGTATCGCCATCGAGGTCGCTGAAATTGCCAGCGACGGGTATGCTGACCGCCCTGCCATCGACACCCGATTGGTTCGCGATCGGCGTATCAACGACCGGTGCGTCATTAACGGGTGTCACATCGACGGTGACCGTCGCGGTCGAAGTGCCGCCATTGCCGTCGCTGATCGCATAAGTGATCGTCGTCGGCCCGTTGAAATTCGGATTGGGCGTGAAGGTGATCGTGCCGTCTGGGTTGATTGCCACTGAGCCATCGGGCGATGTGGCGGAAGTCACCGTCAGGGGATCACCGTCCGGGTCGGTGTCGTTGGTCAGCACCGCGATAGTGACAGGCGTGTCTTCCGCTGTGGTTGCCGAGTCATTGACTGCTGTCGGCGCCGGGTTGGTCACCGTGTAGGTGAAGGTCGTTGTGACCGTACCGCCATTGCCATCGCTGGCGGTTACGGTGACAGTGTAGATGCCGTCAGCATTTGGGCCGCCCTGCGAGGCGTTGCGATCGATTGTGCCGGTGATGACTCCTGTCGGGCTGATCGAAAGGCCCGCTGGTAGTCCGGTAGCGGTGAATGTTAGTGTATCGCCGTCAAGGTCGCTGAAATTGCCGGCAACCGGAATGTTGACAGGCGAATTGTCTACACCCGATTGCGCTGGCAGCGGTGTATCGACAACCGGCGCATCATTCACTGCGTTGACGGTGACCGCGACCGTCGCGGTGGACGTGCCACCATTGCCGTCGCTGATCGTGTAGGTGATCGTCGTCGGCCCATTGAAGTTTGGCGCTGGCGTGAAAGTGATCGTGCCATCGCCGTTGATCACAACGGTGCCATTTGGCGAAGTAGCGCTTGTGATTTTTAGCGGATCGATATCCGGATCGCTGTCGTTCGTCAGCACAGCGATGGTGACGGGCGTGTCTTCGTTGGTCGTTGCGCTATCATCGGTCGCCACCGGCGGCGGGTTTTCGACTGTCCAGCTGAAGGTCTGGCTCACCGTACCGCCGTTCCCGTCGCTAGCCGTGACGGTAACGCTGTAGATGCCGTCGGCATTCGGCCCGCCCTGCGAAGCTGCAGGGTCGATGGTGCCCGTAATCACGCCGGTAGGGCTGATCGACAGCCCTGCAGGCAGACCGGTAGCGGTGAAGGTCAGCGTGTTGCCGTCCAAATCGCTGAAATTGCCAGCGACAGGTACATTGACCGCGTCATTATCATTGTCGACCTGCGGCGCAATCGGCGTAGCCGTCGGTGCATCGTTGACTGCATTGACGGTGACCGTCACCGTAGAGGTCGAGAAGCCGCCCTGACCGTCGCTGATCGTGTAAGTGATCGTATCGGTGCCGTTGAAATTCGCGTTCGGCGTATAGGTAACGGTACCGTCGGGGTTGATCGTCACGACGCCATTCGGCGCCGATGCCGCCGTCACTGTCAGCGGATCGCCATCAATATCGGTATCGTTGGCCAGCACCGGAACAGTGACCGGCGTATCTTCATTGGTGGCCGCGGTGGACGGGTTCGCCACCGGCGCGTCATTCACGGCGTTGACGGTGACATTGACAGTCGCGGTAGCCGTACCACCATTGCCGTCGCTGATCGTATAAGTAATCGTCGTCGGCCCGTTGAAATTGGGAGCGGGGGTAAAGCTGATCGTGCCGTCGGGATTGATCACAACAGTCCCGTTGGGCGAGCTCGCCGCGGTGACGGTCAAAGGATCGCCGTCCACATCGCTGTCATTGCCGAGGACGCCAATGGTGACCGGCTGGTCCTCATTGGTCGTCGCGCTATCATTGACCGCAACCGGCGCATCGTTAACCGACGTGACCGTGACAGTCACCGTCGCGGTCGAAAAACCGCCATCGCCATCGCTGATTGTATAGGTGATGATATCGGTGCCGTTAAAATTCGGATTGGGCACGTAATTCAACGTGCTATCCGGATTAATCGTAACCGTACCATTGGGCGCACTGGCAGCCGTCACGGTCAGCGGGTCACCGTCGGGATCAGTATCGTTACCCAACACATTGATCGCCGGTATCGCTGTGTCTTCAGCAGTGGTTGCGGTATCGGCCACCGCGGTCGGCGCTGGATTGGTAATCGTCGCAGTCAGCGTACGGCTGGTGGTCGCACCGCTCGGGTCGGTCGCTGTTATCGTGACCGTGTACACCCCGCCATTTATCTGGCTGGCATTGGCATCAATCGTTCCACTGACCACACCGGTCGCAGGATCGATCGAAAGGCCTGCTGGCAGGCCTGTTGCACTGAATGTCAGTGCGTCGCCATCGATATCGCTGAAGAAGGGTGCAGCGTTGGCTGAATAGAATGCGCCGTCGGTGCTGGCCTGGTTTGGAATCGGTAACGATGTGGGCGAGTCGTTCACCGCGCCCACATTGATGGTTAGCGTAGCAGTTGCCACGCCGCCTTGGCCGTCGGAAATCGTATAACTGACTGTTGCAACGCCATTAAAATTCGGTGCTGGCGTAAAGGTCAACGTCCCATCCGGGTTAACAACCACCGTACCATTATTTGCACTAGCGCTGGTGATCGTTAATGGATCGCCATCGGGATCGCTGTCATTCGTCAGCACAGCCACAGTGACCGGCACATCTTCGAGTGTGTTGGCGGTATCGTTGGTCGCAACCGGCGGCACATTCTGCACGCCGAATACAAAGCTGGTAGTCACCAGCGCCCCCGAAGGATCGGTCGCGGTAACGGTCACCACATAAGGGCCGCTGTCCGAAGCATCGGCTGGCAAGGTTCCAGTAATCAGGCCAGTTGCCGGGTCGATGGAAAGTCCCGGCGGCAGGCCGGTTGCGCTGAAGGTGAGCGTGTCACCGTCAACATCACTGAATGCTGACACTGTCGGAATGCTCACCGTCGAGCCATCTTCCCCATTCTGGTTGGGAAGCCCGACGGTTGTAGGCGTATCATTTACCGGGTTGACCGTGATATTCACTGTCGCGGTAGACACCCCGCCTTCGCTGTCGGTGATCGTATAGAAGATCGTATCGGTGCCGTTAAAATTCGAATTGGGCGTATATTGAAGCGCGCCATTGGGCAGGATGACAACAGTGCCATTGCCTGCGCTTGCTGCGGTGACGGTCAATGGGTCGCCATCGGGATCGACATCGTTCGCCAGCACCGGGATCTGGACGGCGGTATCCTCATTGGTGGTCGCATTGTCGTTGACCGCGCCCGGGGCGGGGTTGGTCACCGTCCAGCTGAAAGTCTGGGTAACGGTGCCACCGCGACCGTCACTGGCGGTAACGGTGATGGAATAAACACCGCCATTCACCTGACTGGCCGACCGGTCAATTGTTCCGCTGATCACACCCGTCGTTGAATTTATCGTCAGACCCGCCGGAAGACCTGCCGCCGTGTAGGTCAGCGTATCACCATCGGGGTCGCTGAACGCACCTGCGACTGGCAGGTTGACAGTCTGACTGTCGAGATTGGTCTGATTGCCGATCGAACCCGACGTTACGGGTACATCGTTGACGTCGGCCACGGCCACAGTGATTGTGGCGGTTGAGGTGCCGCCATTGCCGTCACTGATGGTGTAGGTAATCGTATCCGTACCATTATAGCCCGGATTGGGGGTGTAGGTTACCGTTCCGTCGGGATTGACCGTGACCGTACCGTTTAGCGCGGACGCGCTGGTGATAGTCAGCGGATCACCATCGGGATCGCTATCATTGGCGAGAGGGCTGATCGTGACCGGGGTGTCCTCTGGCGTCGAGGCGCTGTCATTGGCCGCTGTAGGTGCCGGATTGGAAACGTTAAAGGTGACCGTCTGCGTCACCGTGCCGCCATTGCCGTCGGATACCGTGATCGTGGCGGTGTACACGCCGCCATTGGTCTGGCTGGCATCGGGCGCGATTCTGCCAGAGATGACGCCGGTAACCGGATCGATCGACAATCCAACCGGGAGGCCGGTGGCGCTATAGCTTAAAGTGTTGCCATCCACATCGCTGAAGTTGCCGGCAACTGGTACAGATATGGTGGCCCCATCGCTGGTGTTTTGTGGCGCGATCGGCGTTGCCACCGGCGCGTCATTAACCGGGTTGACGGTAACCGTGATCGTAGCGGTCGAAGTGCCGCCATTGCCGTCACTAATCGTGTAGGTGATCGTCGCAGTGCCATTGAAATTGGCTGGCGGGGTATATTGCACCTGGTTACCAACGATCGTCGCGATGCCGACAGATGCCGACGCCGAAATCACCGTCAACGGATCGCCATCGGGATCGCTGTCATTGGGCAGCACGGGAATCAGGACGGGCGTATCTTCGTTGGTCGTCGCGGTATCGTTGACGGCGACAGGTGCAGGGTTGGTGACCGTCCAGTTGAAGGTCTGCGTCGCGGTCAAGCCTCCAGCATCGGTCGCCGTGACCGTCACCGAATAGACCCCGCCCGCGCCGCCCTGCGACGCCGCAAGGTCGATGGTTCCGGTTATGACGCCGGTTGCGGGGTTGATCGACAATCCCGCAGGCAGACCCGTGGCGCTGTAACTGAGCGTAGCATTGTCGACGTCGGTGAAGCCACCTGCAGTCGGGACGTTAATCCCGGCCTGTGCATCAACATGGGTCTGTGGCGGCAAAGTGCCGACCGGCGTTGGCGCATCGTTCACTGCGCCAACGGTAACGGAGATTGTTGCCGTAGAAGTGCCGCCATTGCCGTCGCTGACCGTGTAGGTGATCGTGTCGGTGCCAAAGAAGTTGGGGTTGGGCGTATAGGTTACGGTGCCATCGGGGTTAATCGTGACCGTGCCATTGGGAGCGCTCGCCGAAACGATGGTCAGTGGGTCTCCATCGGGGTCGGTATCGTTCGCCAACGGGCTTATTGTGACAGGGGCGTCTTCCGATGTCGCCGCCGTGTCGTTTGTCGCCGTCGGTGCCGGGTTGGAAACGTTAAAAGTGACGGTCTGCGTCGCCGTTCCGCCATTGCCGTCCGAAACAGTGATGGTCGCGGTGTAGACTCCGCTGTTAGACTGGCTGGCGTTGGGCGCTATGGTGCCCGAGATGACACCAGTCACAGGATCAATCGAGAGGCCGGGCGGCAGACCGGCTGCACTAAAACTGAGTGCGCCGCCATCGATATCGCTGAAATTCCCCGCAACCGGTACAGATATGGTGGCACCATCACTGGTGCTTTGCGGCGCGATCGGCGTAGCAACGGGCGCGTCGTTAACCGCCACCACAGTTACCGGAACCGTAGCGGTTGCCGTTCCACCCTGGCCGTCAGATATGGTATAAGTGATCGTTGCCGAGCCGCTATAATTGGCATTGGGCGTGAACGTCAGCGTGCCATCGGCGTTTACAACGACGGTCCCATTGGTCGCGCTTGCACCAGTGATGGTTAGCGGATCGCCGTCAGGGTCGCTGTCATTGGCAAGCACATTGACCGTCGTTCCGGCGGTATCTTCATTGACCGTCAACAAGGCGTCATTGTTGGCGACAGGTGCTGGATTGCTAACGGTCCAGCTAAAGGCCTGAGTCACACTCAAGCTACCGTCAGAGCGGGTGACGACAACATTATATACGCCGCCATTGGTCTGGCTGGCACTGCGATCGATCGTGCCGGTGATGACGCCAGTCGTCGGATTGATGCTGAGGCCAGTGGGCAATCCCGTCGCGCTATATGTGGCCGTTGGCCCATCAACATCGGCAAAGCCGCCAGCAGTTACGACGTTGATGCCGCTGGCACCATCAAGATTGGACTGCGGCGGCAAGCTGCCGACTGCAGTAGGCGCGTCGTTGACCGGTGCGATTGAAATCGTCGATGTTGTCCGCGCTTCTTCGCTATTGGCATCACCGGTCAGTCCCGGATCAATGCCGGTATTCCCTCGGTCGTTGAATATATAGGTAACCGTGGTTGAGCCGTTGAAATTGCTCGCCGGCACCAAGGTCAACGCACCGCTGTTGACGGCATTCAGGATCGCGGCGCGCTGTCCCTGAAGCGTAACACTCCCGGTACCGTTGTTGAGGACGGTAACGAAAGGAGTCGAAGCAAAATTAAGCGTGCCCACGCCCACAGGAACCGATATCGTCAGCTGGACTGAATTGGTTCCAGCGTCGATATCCGCCATCGTCAGCCCGTTTAAAGTCAGCGCAGTATCTTCGGTTCCGCTGTAGCTAACCGGAGCGGAAATAGTTGGCGTATCGTTTACGGGATTGACGGTTATCGTCGCCGTTGCCGTAGACGTATTCCCCCAAGGATCAGCGATCGTATAGGTAAACGACTGCAGATTTACGCCCGAGACATTGGCATTGGGCACAAAAGTGAATGCACCCGTGGTTGCATTGGTAATCGTCAACGTCCCGCTGGCGAGCGTGATTGGTGTGCCGACGGTAAAGGTTGCGCCGTTGATGCGGGTGACTGTCAGCGCGTCGTTACGCGGGTCCGAATCTGCTCCCGACCCATTGTTGGCGAAAAGATTGCCGAAAAGCGTAGTGTCTTCGTTGGTCGAAAATGCATCGTTCCGCGCCGTCGGCGGAGCGTCAAAAGTAACGCCCAGTTCAAGTCCGTCGCCGATACCGGAGCCGCCGGTAGCACCATTTTCCATGCGCACGTTGAAAGTAAGGGAGGAGAATGTTCCATTGACCCTGACGCTGCCTGCAGCCGTTCCGAGTGTACCGTCAACATTACTTTCACCTGTCGCTCCAGCCTGCTGTGATTGATCCAAGGTGCGGAAGATCTGGTTGGTTGCGGTATTGACCTGGAAATGGGTCAGGCCGGTCAATCGGGTTAAGCTCGCACCGGCATTGGTCAACGTCCAGACCGAACTGTTCGAATCTCCGGAAATGCCGCCTAATCGGTCAAAATTGATCACCGGATTTATGATCGGCGCCGAAAAACTGATGGTCACCTGCCCGACTTCGGTATCGCTAGGGGTGCTCCATACCGCATCCAGCGACGCGCCACCCGCAACCCCGGTTTGGGAGAAAGCGCCAATATTGTTAAACGTGCCATTTTGAATATTGGTCCAGCTAGCTCCAGCCGAATTCACATAAGTGATGGTAACAGTTATGCCATCAATTGTTGTACTGGCACTGTTGCCAGCGATCGTCCAAACCCCAGTGTTAACGAGTTGCAACCGCCCTTGATACTGTTCGGAGAGCAGTGTTTGGGATTCGATCAATCCAGTTCGGGATTCCAATTCCCAGTCGCCACCTTCGGCAACAGAACCAGTGACATCATTCGACGCCGCAACATCGGTACTGGTAGCCCTTGCAAAGGCATCAATAAATGTTTGCCCAGAGTCATCGAGGCTTACATTGCAGCCATAAATCAAGATATCGCCATTTACGGACAGTTTCGAACCAATGGAGGCAAGCGAAGCGGCCAAGCTGCCCGAAATCGTATCCGTTCCGATGCGGGTAGTACCTAAAAAGACGGTATTCGCGCTTCCGTGGCTGACGATGTGGATTGCGTTGATGTCGCTCATTCCCGCCAGTGCGGTCATCATCTGGTCGACGCCATCCCGACTGCTGTCGATCAGGATAACGGTGCCACGATTAGCCCATTCGCTCGCCAGCTGTTCATAACCCGCAACGGCGGTGTCGATAAAAATTATATCGCGAAGACTGTCTTCAGTTTCGACAGCTTGAAGCGTCTGAAAAGCGCTATATTCTATGTCGGACGAACGATGTTCGTCGCGATCGAAGGATGCGAAGACAATATTTCTATCCACACCCCTATCCATGAAGACTGCGTGGGGACCATAGCTCGACCGCAACCCAAGTGGACCGTCAGCGATGGCGGATTGATTTTCGCGGAACATCTCGGCCAGGCCGTGAACGGTGCGGACATCAACCAGCGTCGTTGTGAGCGTGGTATCGGCTGTTGCAACCGCCGCCCCGCAAACATCATGCGCGGCTCAAGGGCCAGAAGAGAGGCTGGTCCAGCGTTCGACGCTATCGCTTCAGGGCGCTTGGCCTCTGGCTGGTCGTTTCCATCCATTCGGGACACCTCTCCTGACAAACCCGCAGCTAAAATCCGTATCAAACTGGGACGACTATATTTGAAACTATGCCCATGTGCAAAAAGTTAAACAACAGAAAGATGGCAAATATACTTAATGCCAATCAAAAATCGCAGTAAAGATACAATTGTTTACATCGCAATATGCGGCAGGCTGCACCGCATCGAAGATAGAACGAAGGGCATAGATACGTCGTTTGACGGGAACTGCGCAAATGGGCACGCACGGCTTGGCAAATGTCGACGCCTGAACGTCTGCCATACCAGTAGCGCTGGCGTGAAGCTTCGCCGCATACCGTTTAGGATGTTCTGCTCCCCGGATGAACATTATGGAGCAGTTTGCGGAAAACTCAGCGAAATGGCGCCTCTATCATCGCAGCGATTACCTTTGCCGCATGTTTCAGCGTCGCGCCCGATTGCCACATGCGGTGCGGGCGGGATTTGTCTGACAGCTCACTTTCGCGCGATGCCAGAATGGCGCCCAAAGTGGATCCAAGGAAAACGAAACGCTCATTCTTTTTCGCTGCCGGCATTACGGGCATCAGCCGGCGCAGGTGATCGAGACAACGCTGGTATCCGGTGTTCCAACGCCCCTCCAGCGATTCCATGAAAAAGCCACGGTGCGATAGGCCGAGCAATGTGAAAAAGCGATTGAAGCTCTCATCGCCCGGGTTTGCGTCCGGATCGAGCGACGTTTCGATCATCCCTTCGATTACTTCGGTAACATTATGCGGTCCGCCTTTCGCCTCGCAAGCATCCAGCCATGCGTTGCGGCGAACATCAATCGCGCGCGCGCCGTCGACGATCAGTTCACGAACCAGCGCCTCTTTCGAACCGAAATAATAGCCTACAACGGCATGGTTTTTCTGCCCGGCAGCCTCGGCAATCTGGCGCACGGTAACGCCGTCGATTCCCTTTTCCGCGAACAGCCGCAGGGCAACTGCCTTCAGATGCTCTGCCGCATCGCTACGTGGTTTCGGGGCCGTGCTTGCCATAGCCTCAGGCTAGGCTTGACTCATAATTACGTCAACTGCATTATCCATTTGGATAAATGAGAGAGGATTCGTGAGAATATGATCGACGGAGTCGATCTTGCAGCGCTTGCAAAGTGGATGGACGGGCAAAGGCTTGGAGAGGGGCCAATTGTCGAGGCCACCACATTGGCGGGCGGCACACAGAACATATTGCTGCGGTTCAGCAGGTCTGGCCGTTCCTATGTCTTGCGCCGCCCGCCGCCCGTTTTGCGCGCCAATTCGAACGAAACCATGCGCCGTGAGGCTCGCGTACTGGCTGCACTCAAGGGCAGCGACGTTCCGCACCCCGAGCTGATCGCGGCGTGCCCCGCAGAGGATGTGATCGGCGCATCTTTCTACCTGATGGAGCCGATTGAAGGTTTCAACGCAACGCAGGGTTTGCCCACGCTCCATGCGAGCGACGCTGCGATCCGACACCGAATGGGTCTGGCGATGGTGGAAGCTATCGCAGCACTCAGTCAGGTGGATTATCGTGCGGTGGGCCTCGAAGGCTTTGGCAAACTCGACAACTGGATCGAGCGGCAGGTCGGGCGCTGGGCTTCGCAACTCGCGAGCTATGCCGAAATGCCGGGTTGGACCGGGCCCGATGCGATACCTGGCGTAGCCAAAGTCGCAAAGTGGCTCGATGCACATCGCCCGAAAAACTTCCAGCCCGGCATCATCCATGGCGATTTCCATTTCGCCAATGTGCTGTTCCGCAACGACAGCGGTGAATTGGCCGCAGTGGTCGACTGGGAATTGTGCACTTTGGGCGACCCGTTGCTCGACCTTGGCTGGCTGGTCGCGACATGGCCTGAAAATGGCAACCCGCACGCAACCGACGTGGCGATCATCCCATGGGAGGGTTTTGCCACCCCTGACGCACTGGTTGCGCATTACGCGGCGTTGACCGGCCGCGATCTGGCGGACTTTGATTGGTACGCGGTACTCGCCTGCTACAAGCTCGGCATCATCCTCGAAGGCACGCATGCGCGCGCTTGCGCGGGCAAGGCACCGCGCGAAACCGGCGACCGTCTGCACGCACACACCATCCACCTCTTTGAACGCGCGCTGCGGCGCATCAGCTGAAAGGAAAATCCTCTATGGCGAACGACACCGATTTTACCGGCAAACATGTGCTGGTTGTCGGCGGATCGAGCGGGATCGGCAATGGCATTGCACATGGCTTTCGCGAACGCGGTGCCGAGGTCCATGTCTGGGGGACCCGTGCCAATGCCTCCGACTATGACCCAGCAGATGGTTCGGACCTGAGCGGGCTAGGCTATACCTGCGTCGATGTCAGCGATCCCGATGCGATCGAAGCGGCAGCCGCCCCCTTCGGCACCCTCGACGTGCTGGTGCTCTGCCAAGGCACAGTCGTATACAAACGCGGCGAATTTGAGCGTCCCGGCTGGGACCGCGTGATGGCGGTCAATCTCGACAGCCTGATGCACATTTCGCGCAAGTTCAAACCGCAGCTGCTCGAAAGCAAGGGCAGCGTCATCATCGTCAGTTCGATTTCAGGACTGAAGGCCAACATCGGTAATCCAGCCTACGCTGCATCCAAGGCAGGTGCGATCAGCCTCACGAAGACGCTGGGGCAGGCTTGGGGCCCCGAAGGCATCCGCGTCAATGGCCTCGCCCCCGGCCTTGTCGATACCAAGCTGACCAAGGTAACTACGCAAAGCCCAGAACGGCTTGCCGGCGCGCTCGCCAATATTCCGCAACGCCGTATGGGCCTGCCTGCCGACATGGCAGGCGCGGCCATTTTCTTAGCTTCCCCGCTCGCCTCTTATGTCACCGGTCATACGCTGATCGTCGATGGCGGGCTTTCCCTCTGAAAGGACTATCCCATGGATTTCGAACATAGCGACAAGGTCAAAGGGCTTCTCGCCCAAATTCAAGCTTTCATGGACGAACATGTCTATCCCAATGAGGAAGACTATCATCGCTTCGTGACCGACCCGGCCAATATCTGGAAAGAATGGCCGAAGATGGAGGATCTGAAGGCCAAAGCGAAGGCATTGGATCTTTGGAACCTGTTCCTGCCGCATGAATATGGCAAATTCTCGCCCGGCCTGACCAATTTGGAATATGCACCGATTGCCGAACTGCTCGGCCGTGTGCCCTGGTCGAGCCAGGTGTTCAACTGCTCGGCCCCAGACACCGGCAATATGGAAGTGCTCGCCAAATATGGTTCGCCCGAGCAGCAGGAAAAATGGCTGAAGCCGCTGCTCAACGGTGAAATCCGTTCTGCCTATGTGATGACCGAACCACAGGTTGCTTCGTCGGACGCGACCAACCTGGAACTGTCGATCACCCCTGATGGTGACGAATATGTCATCAACGGCCGCAAATGGTGGATTTCGAACGCTATGCACCCGCGCTGCGACATCTGGATCGTGATGGGCAAGACCGATTTCAACGCCCCACGCCACGCCCAGCATTCGCAAATCCTGGTCGAGCCCAGTACGCCGGGCATCACCATTGTTCGCCACCAGACGGTGTTCGGTTCGCATAATTCGCCGGGCGGAGAATCCGAACTGCGCTTCGAAAATGTCCGGGTGCCCAAAGGCAATCTGATCCTCGGCGAAGGCCGCGGCTTCGAGATTGCACAAGGTCGCCTCGGGCCGGGCCGTATCCACCACTGCATGCGCTCGATCGGGCAAGCACAGCGCGCGCTTGAGATCATGGCGCGCCGTGTGGACAGCCGCGTTGCATTCGGCAAGAAGCTCGCCGACCAGTCGTCGATCCGGCAGGATATCGCCAAGAGCTTCTGCGAGATCGAAATGTCGCGCCTGCTGACGCTGAAGGCCGCCGATGCGATGGACCGCTATGGCAACAAGGTCGCGAAAGACCTGATCGCCGCGATCAAGGTGGTCGCTCCGCAAATGGCGCAGACCGTTTGCGACCGAGCCATTCAGGCGCATGGCGGGATGGGCGTTTCGGACGATACGCCGATTGCGCGCTTCTTCACGCTGAACCGCTTTGTGCGCATCGCCGATGGTCCGGACGAAGTGCATATGAGCCAGCTCGGCAAGGCGAAGATCAAGGAATATGTTGCGATGAACGAGCGTTGAGGAGGGGTTGATGGCATCGCTTTTTGATCTGACCGGAAAGGTTGCGCTCGTCACCGGCGGCAATAACGGCATCGGCCTTGGCATGGCCGATGGCCTTGCCGCCCATGGGGCAACCGTCGTCATCTGGGGCACCAATGACGAACGCAATGCCGAGGCGGCGGAAAAGCTGCGCGTGCATGGCGGCGAGGTGCGATCGGCACAAATCGACGTGTCGGACGAAGCTGCCGTCGCCAAGGGCGTGGCAGACATCATCATCGAATTCGGACGGCTTGATCAGGCGATTGCCAATGCCGGTATTTCGATCTCGCGCACAAGCCTGTTCGACATCAGCGTCGAGGATTTTCGCAAGATTGAGGAAGTGAACATCCACGGCGTGCTGTTCACCCTGCGCGAAGCGGCCCGGCATATGGTTGAGCGGCACAAGGCCGGTGACAGCGGCGGTTCATTGGTTGCGATCTCCTCTACCTCGGCGATCCACGGCGCGGCGCGCAACGAACATTATGCTGCGACCAAAGGCGCGGTCGTTGCGATGGCGCGGGCGATGGCGGTCGAGTTCGCCCGTTACGGCATCAGCGTAAACAGCGTGCTGCCCGGCTGGACCCGGTCGGGCATGACCGCAGGCCTGCAGGAATGGGACAAGTTCACGGATGCGGTGATCAGCCGCGTTCCCACCGGCGATTGGCTCGACGACTCCGATTTCGCGGCCATCGCGGTCTATCTCGCCAGCCGGGGTTCGCGCAACCACACCGGCGACACCATCGTCATCGACGGGGGCTACACCATCTACTGAGGTTCGCGAGGGAGAGAGCGATGGGCAGAATCAAAAGCGGCGAGCGCATACTGACCACGGCAGAGTTTGACGAACGCGCACGGCGTGCCGCAACCGTCATCCAAGGGCTGGGGGTGGAAAGCGGCGACGGCATCGCGCTCTACCTGCGCAACGACATCGCCTATTTTGAGGCGGCATTCGGTGCGGGAATGCTGGGCATCTATCCGGTGCCGGTCAACTGGCACTACACCCCGGACGAGGCCAATTACCTGCTGACTGACAGCGGCGTGAAGCTGCTCCTGATCCATGCCGATCTTTATGAACCGATCAAGCAAGCTATCCCGGCCGGCCTGCAGGTCATCATCGTCGAAACCCCGCCGGAGATCCGCGATGCTTACGGCATATCCGAGACCCCTCAGCCTGAAGGGCTGCCGCGCTGGCATGAAATGGTCAATGCGGCAGCCCCCTTTTCGGGCGAGGCCGAAATGGCGCCAAGCACCATCATCTATACATCGGGAACCACCGGTCGGCCCAAGGGCGTGCGCCGCGCAGCGTTTACGCCGGAACAGGCCGAGGCGGTCAACACCATGCTTGGCTGGTCTTATGGCTATACTGATGTACTGGCGGGGAAACGCGACCCGGCGACGATCACCACCGCGGTTATCGGCCCGGTCTATCACAGCGCCCCCAACGCCCATTCCTCCTTCTCGATCCGCGTCGGCGCCAATGTCGTCATCTGTCCGCGCTTCGATGCCGAGGCGCTGCTCGCCTTGATCGAAAAGGAACGGATCACGCATCTCAACATGGTGCCGATCATGTTCAACCGACTTCTGCGTTTGTCCGAAGAGGTGAAGCGCAAATATGATTTGTCGAGCCTCGAATATGTAACCCATGCCGCCGCGCCCTGCCCGCCGCCCGTAAAGCGCGCGATGATCGAATGGTGGGGACCGGTGATCTGGGAATATTATGGCTCGACCGAGATGGGCAATGTCACCTGCCTGTCGTCCGAAGAGTGGCTGGCCCACCCCGGCTCGGTCGGGCGGGTTCAGCCGGGAGTTACGCTGCGCGTGGTCGATCCTGAGGGAAATGACGTGCCACCGGGAACCATCGGCGAAGTCATCGGCAAGGGCCGCCATGGCACCAATTTTACCTATCAGAATTCGCCTGAAAAGCGCGCTTCGATGGAGAAATACGGCCTGATCACGCCTGGCGACATGGGCTATTTCGACACTGACGGCTTTCTCTATTTGTGCGACCGGATCAACGACATGATCATTTCCGGCGGTGCGAACATCTATCCCGCCGAGATCGAAGCGGAGTTGCATAAGCTTTCGGGCGTCGCCGACTGCGCGGTATTCGGAATTCCCGATGAAGAATTTGGCGAGAGCGTGATGGCGGTGGTGCAGCCGATGCCGGGTGCATCGCTGACGGCCGAGGGGCTACAGGCGGAACTGAAAAAGGTACTCACTGGATATAAGGTTCCGCGCCGGATCGATTTTGCCGACAGCCTGCCGCGCGAAGATTCAGGTAAGATTTTCAAGCGCAAATTGCGCGAACCATTTTGGGAAGGACAGGAGCGGAGGATATGAGCGAAGCGATACTCGAACCGGATCTGCCGATCATCGATCCGCACCACCATTTGTGGGACTGGCGGTCGCGCCTGCCCTTCCTGCCTGCCGAAATGTCGCACCCGTTCGAGGCGATCTTGCGCCAGTCGCCGCGCTACTTGCTCGACGAATTGCTGGCAGACACAGGCAGTGGGCACAATGTGATCGGCACCGTTTATGTCCAGTGCGGTGCGTTTTACCGCGCCGACGGGCCAGAGGCGATGCAGCCGGTCGGTGAAACCGAATTCGTCAACGGCGTCGCTGCTATGGCCGCGAGCGGGATTTATGGATCGACCCGCGCCTGCGCCGGAATAGTCGGGCATGCGGATCTTGGTTTGGGCGATTCTGTCGCCGAAGTGCTTGACGCGCATCTGGCGGCGGGTGGCGGGCGCTTTCGCGGCATCCGCCACATGATGGCGCACGATGATGATAATGCCGTGCTTGGCCCCCTCGCTCATGCAGCCCCCAATCTGTGTGCGTCACCGCAGGTCCGCTCGGCGCTGAAGCATTTTGCTCAGCGCCAGCTTTCGCTCGATATCTGGGTAGTGGAACCTCAACTTCCCGAAGCCGTCGAACTGGCCCGCGCTTTCCCCGACGTGCGTATGGTCATCGACCATGTCGGCACACCCGTCGGGCTGGGCCGCTATGCGGGCAAACGCGATGAACGCTTCGCCGGATGGAAAGCCAGCATTGCCAGCCTTGCCGAACTGCCCAACGTCCATATGAAGCTGGGTGGCCTCGGCATGCCCTTCCCCGGCTTCGAAGGCATGGGGCCGGATGTGCGTCCGTCGTGCGAAACTTTGGCGGCGGCATGGCGTCCCTATATCGAAAGCTGCATCGAACTGTTCGGCGCGAACCGCTGCATGTTTGAAAGCAACTTCCCCGTCGATCGCTGGGGTGCCGACTATCCGACATTGTGGAATGCGTTCAAACGCATCGCGGCTGGCGGTTCGGCAAACGAAAAAGCGCAATTATTTGCGGGCACTGCCGCCCGTTTCTATCGTTTGGAAGGTTTGGCATGAAGGCCCTGCGCTATTTCGGCGAACGCGATATCCGCCATGATGACATGGCAGACCCGAAACTTGAATCCGATCGCGATGCCATCGTCCAGATGACCGCCTGCTCGATCTGCGGCAGCGACCTGCATATCTATCACGGCCATGGCTTTTCCGAAGACACCGGTTTTTGCGTCGGTCATGAAGCCGTTGGCGAAATCGTCGAGGTCGGTCGTGCTGTGACGCGGGTGAAGGTTGGCGACAAGGTGATGATGCCCGCTGCCGTCGGCTGCGGCGCCTGCCGGTCATGCCTTTCCGGCGTGGTGAACAATTGCGAGAACAATGCCAGCGGCTGTTACGGGCTGTCCGCCCGGCTTCAGGGCGTGCAGGCCGAGGCCTTCCGCGTGCCTGCCGCCGACATGAACGCGGTTAAAATCCCTGACGGCATTAGCGAAGACCAAGCCTTGATGATGACCGATGCGATGGCAACCGCATGGTTCGGCGCTCGCAATGCCGATATCCGCCCGGGCAGCAGCGTAGGCGTGATCGGCCTTGGTCCGATAGGATTGATGACCGTCGAGGCTGCATTCGTGATGGGCGCGCATGTCGTCTATGCCATCGACCCCATCCCCGAACGACGCGCATTGGCGGAGGCGGTCGGCGCGATTGCGTTGCATCCCGATGAAGCTTTGGAGCGCATCAAGGAAGACACCAAGGGGCGTCGGCTCGATTGTGTCGTCGAGGTGGTCGGCAGCGACGCGACCGTAGATTTCGCGCTACGCTGTGTAAGGGTTCGCGGGACGGTGTCGGTGATCGGCGTGCAGCAATCGCGCCGCTTCCCCTTCCCGCTTGAGCGCGCCTTTGCCGGCGGCCTGACCTTCCGCGTCGGCACCTGCTCAGTGCCCGAGGAATTGCCCGCACTATTTCCGCTGGTGCAATCGGGCCGCCTAAAGCCCGAACGCTATATCAGCCACCGCCTGCCGTTGAGCCAAGGCGCCGATGCCTATGATATGTTCGACCGGCGCGAGGCGGGAGCTTTGAAAATGGTGCTGGTGCCCTGATGCAAAAGCCGCATTCGGGTGTTGCGCACGTGCTCTTCGCTCAATAAGGCCGTGAACAGAAAAGGGAGTTACCATCGATGAAAACCCGCGCTGCTGTCGCCTTTGAAGCCAAGAAACCGCTCGAGATAGTAGAGCTTGATCTGGAAGGACCGAAGGCGGGCGAAGTGCTGGTCGAGATCATGGCGACGGGCATTTGCCACACCGACGCCTATACGCTCGACGGCTTTGACAGCGAGGGGATTTTCCCGAGTGTACTCGGCCATGAAGGCGCAGGGATTGTGCGTGAGGTTGGTGCGGGCGTGACTTCGGTCAAAGCCGGTGACCATGTAATCCCGCTCTACACTCCCGAATGCCGCCAGTGCAAAAGCTGCCTGTCTGGAAAGACCAATTTGTGCACCGCGATCCGTGCGACACAGGGCAAAGGCCTGATGCCCGATGGCACCACGCGTTTCAGCTATAAGGGCCAACCCATCTATCACTATATGGGCTGCTCGACCTTCTCCAACTTCACCGTTCTTCCCGAAATCGCGGTCGCCAAAATCCGCGAGGACGCGCCTTTCCAGTCGAGCTGCTATATCGGCTGCGGCGTGACCACCGGCGTTGGCGCAGTGATCAACACCGCGAAGGTGCAGGTGGGCGACAATGTCGTGGTCTTCGGCCTCGGTGGCATCGGCCTCAACGTAATCCAGGGTGCGCGCTTGGCGGGTGCCAACGCTATCATCGGCGTCGATATCAATCCGGACCGCGAGGAGTGGGGCCGCAAATTCGGCATGACCACCTTCCTCAATTCAAAGGGAATGAGCCGCGAGGATGTGGTCGCAAAGATTGTCGAGATGACCGATGGCGGGGCCGACTATACGTTCGATGCTACCGGCAATACCGAAGTGATGCGCACCGCGCTTGAGGCATGCCATCGCGGCTGGGGCACCTCAATCATCATCGGCGTTGCCGAAGCTGGCAAGGAAATCGCCACCCGCCCGTTCCAGCTCGTCACCGGCCGCAACTGGCGCGGCACGGCTTTTGGCGGAGCAAAGGGCCGCACCGATGTGCCCAAGATCGTCGACATGTATATGCAGGGCAAGATCGAGATCGACCCGATGATCACCCATGTCATGGGGCTTGAGGAGATCAACACCGCTTTCGACCTGATGCATGCGGGCAAGAGCATCCGCAGCGTCGTGGTCTATTGAGTTTCAACCAAGGAGAGTGACTATGTTCAGCCATATCATGCTGGGGGCAAACGACCTCGGCGAATCGAAGGCTTTTTATGATGCCACACTGGGCGCGCTAGGCCATAGTGCGGGCGCGCAAGACGACAAAGGCCGTGTCTTCTGGTTCACGCCCACTGGCATTTTCTCGGTCAGCATTCCGATCGACGGCAACCCTGCGTCGTGCGCCAATGGCGGCACGATCGGCTTTGCTGCCAAGTCGCCCGAAGAATGCGATGCCTGGCATGCCGCTGGCCTCGCCCATGGTGGCACCGCTATCGAAGACCCGCCGGGCGTTCGTGATGGCGGCGCGATGAAGCTTTATCTCGCTTATCTGCGCGATCCGGCAGGTAATAAAGTCTGCGCCATGTACCGCATGCCCTGAATTGGACGCGGAAACCAAACTTTATGAAAACTTGAGGCTCCTCGGTATTGCTTATGCTGTCGAGGAGCATCGGGCGGTTTTTACCGTCGATGAAAGCCGCGATGTGAATGCCAATATTCCTGGCACACATACCAAAAACCTGTTCCTGAAAGACAATGGCGGCCAGTTCTGGCTGGTCACGGTACCAGGCGAAATTCGGGTCGACCTGAAGGCATTACCGGACACCATCGGATCAAAACGGCTAAGCTTTGGCAAAGCGGATGATTTGCTTCGTTTGTTGGGGCTAACGCCGGGTTCGGTAACACCACTGGGTGCAATGAATGACGACGGTGGTGAAGTGCGGGTTGTGCTGGATCGCGAACTGGCCGAAGCGGCAACCGTCTGGGTGCATCCGCTACGCAATACAGCTTCGCTGGGCCTTTCCGGAAGCGATCTTGTGAGGGCGCTCGACAGCTGGCAGCATAATCCTCAGATTGCATATATTCCGCGCGTTGGCGAAGCCGAGCCGGCATGAAGAGGCTGGCCATAATCTGGCACAGCATGACCGGCGGGTCACAAGCGCTGGCCGAAGCCGCGGCGGACGGATCCGGCTCCGTGGAAGATGTGGCGACCGTGCTGCTTCATGCCGATGCCGCAAGTCCGCAAACCCTGCTGGACGCCGATGGCTATATTTTCGCCTTCCCCGAAAATCTCGCAGCAATCAGCGGAGTGATGAAAGCTTTTTTTGACCGTAGCTATTATCCCTGCCTAGGGCGGATCGAAGGTCGCCCATATTTGCTGATCGTCTGTGCCGGATCAGACGGCAGCAACGCAGTTCGACAGGCCGAACGCATCGCAACCGGCTGGCGACTGAGGCGGATTGCCGACAGTTTGATCGTCTGCACCCATGCGCAGACGCCTGAGGCAATCCTCGCGCCAAAAATCATCACTGGGTCCGATCTGGCCACGGCACGCGAATTGGGCGCGGCCGTGGCAGAAGGCTTGGCGCTGGGGATTTTTTGACCTTGTCAGGCCAGAACCACCAGCGCCTCTAAGGCTAAGTATGGCACAGAACCGCAATCACTTAATCAATCGGAAGCGAGCAACACTTTCGAATTGGACGTATCGGTTGCTGCAAATGCGACGCGGCTGTCGCCGACATTGCCATTCACCTGACCATTTTTAACTGTGAGACTGAATTTCTGGCTGAAACCGAACTTCTCGCTTTTGCCGACGATGATACGCTGGTCACCCTTTTCGATCACGCGATAGGTGTATGTGACACCGTCACGCTTGAACGTACGATAATCTCCCGCTTGGGCAGAAGTACCCAAAATCGCAAATATGGTCACAGCAGCGACAACAAAACGGTTCTTAATCATGGCATAAGCCTTTCGTGGAGAGGATGCATTGTTTTTGTGCATCGCAACATAACGTCACCACTGCAGGTCGCCAATTCAGTAAATTCACTGTATTTTTGCAGTTATTGCAACTGCGAAGAGATTAGCCCCGGCGATGCTCGCTCTTCACCCAGCGCACAGTGCCCGACGACGCGCGCATCACAACGCTTTCGGTGGTGATCCTGCCATCGCGGGTGCGCTTCACACCTTCGAGTAGCGAGCCACTGGTCACGCCAGTCGCTGCAAAGATGCAGTCGCCCTTGGCCAGTTCTTCAAGATCGTAAATCTTGTCGAGATCCTCGATGCCCCATTTGCGCGCGCGCAGGCGTTCATCATCGTTGCGGAACAATAGACGGCCCTTGAACTGGCCACCGACGCAGCGCAACGCTGCAGCTGCCAGCACGCCCTCAGGCGCCCCACCCGAACCCATATAGAGGTCGATGGTCGTATCGGGATCAGTGGTCGCAATCACGCCGGCCACGTCGCCATCGGGAATCAGCATGATACCGCATCCTAAAGCGCGCAATTCAGCAATGATCTTTTCATGGCGCGGACGATCAAGGACGCAGACGATGATTTCGCCTGGAGGCACGCCCTTTTCCTTCGCGACAGCCATCACATTTTCGGTCGGAGTTTTCGCCAGATCGATGATGCCTGGTGAATAACCCGGACCGACTGCAAGTTTTTCCATATAGACGTCGGGCGCATTGAGGAGGTTGCCTTCCTCAGCGACAGCCAACACGGCCATTGCGTTCGGACCCGCCTTTGCCGTTATCGTCGTCCCTTCAAGCGGATCGAGTGCGATATCGATCTTGGGTCCTTTACCGGGAGCATTCCCAACCTTTTCACCAATGAAAAGCATCGGCGCTTCGTCGCGCTCACCTTCACCGATTACGACTGTACCGTCCATATAGAGTTCATTCAGCGCCGCACGCATCGCCTCAACGGCTGCCGCATCAGCGGCCTTTTCGTCGCCGCGCCCGATCATGCTGGCAGCTGCCATCGCTGCTGCTTCGGTCACGCGGACCATTTCAAGAACCAGGACGCGGTCCATGGTCTGGCTTTGCTCAGTCATCCAAATTTGCTCCCTAACCGGATTTGCGGCGACGATTAGACAGGCAAGGGCATAATGTCGAGCGTGCTAATATGCACTAGGCTCGCATAATGTTTGAAATCTGCCGAACCCTCGCCGATTGCGAGGGTGGAGGTATAGATGACCATATTTGCTTCGCTATGTTTGTTTGCCGCAGCCGCAGCACCGCAGCCTGATTCCAGACTGCCAGTCGTCGATGAATCGGTACAATCGCGGCTCGACGATCGCGGGTTGAAATACACAATCGACACCGATGGCGATTTCAAGGTCACCTATGCCTATAAGAATGAAGGCCGCTCCCAACTGGTTTTTGTGCGGGGCAAGAGCGAGACCGTTCGGGGCCTTGTGATCCGCGAGATTTTTTCACCGGCAGCGCGGTTAGGCAAAGACGGTATCGGAGCAGAACAGGCGCTTTTGCTGCTGAACAACAGCCAGCGGAACAAACTCGGCAGCTGGGAAGTGCAACTCGATGCACTCTATTTCGTAATCAAACTGCCCGACACTTTGTCGGCAGAACAGCTGGAGGTGATAATGGATATTGCCGCCGAAACCGCTGACAATATGGAAAAGAAAATTAGCGGTGATCGCGACGAACTTTAGTCCATCTGTTCATCCGGCGTTACCGTCGCAGTGACTAGCTACGACTCCGATCTCCACTGGCGGGGAAAAATCTTGCATCGAATTGGGTCCCTCGCGTTCGCATGCTTTCTGATTTCGAGTGCGAATGTAACCGCCTATGCGCAACCTTTGCCCGATGCAAAAGTTGCCGAGATGATCGCGGCATCGAAGCGGCTGACAGCATCCGACAAAAATGGTTGTCTGAAGCCGGAAGACGCATCCATCATTGTCGTCTGTGGCGAAAGCGAAGACTCACGACGCCAGCGTGTCTTCAAAGATGGAGAGATTGATCCCGATCGCATCATTCGGGGCGAAGCGGTGTCAACAGAGCGCGCGGCGGCATGTGTGCCGGGGACGGGCTGCAAGCCGCCCTTCACCGGTGGATTTGGCATGGCGTTTGGCTATGTCCCTCCCCCTGCCATACCATTGGAAGAAGTTTTGAGAGGACTGCCCGAACCCGAAATGGTGGTATCTGAAGAATGAGGACAACCTGCTGCAGGCTGACTAATTCGCTAAAATATGCATGACCATCGGCTCGCCCTGCAGGCTGTCCGAATCTGTAAGCGCCGCCAGCGTTTCCGACACCGCCTGTTCGCGCGCTTCGTGCGTGACCATGGCGATTAGCGCCGAACCGTCGGCTACTTCACGCTGGATCAGACTCTCGATCGACAAGCCTGCATCGCGCATTGCGGCTGCGATTTCGGCAAGGACGCCAGGCCGGTCCGCGACCAGCATGCGCAAATAGGTCTTGTTGATGCGATGCGCAGCGGGAGCGCGCGGCAGTTTTTCCAGCTCTGTCGTGGGTATCGAGAAAGCCGGCCCGGTTTCCTTACGCGCAATATCGACAAGGTCCGCCACGACGGCAGAGGCCGTTGGCCGGTCACCCGCACCCGCGCCTTGAAACAGCAATCGACCCGAAAAATTGCCTTCGGCGACAACCGCATTGGTTGCGCCAGTGACATTGGCAAGTGGATGGTCGAGCGGAACAAGACAAGGCTGAACCCGCTGGAACAGCGAGGCCCCGCCATTTTCACCATCAACCTCAGCGAGCCCGATCAAGCGAATGCGATAGCCCAAAGCCTGCGCCTGGGAGATATCGGCTGCGATAATCTTGCGGATGCCGCGAATATCGACCCCGGCAAAGTCGATTTCGGCACCAAAGCTGAGCGATGCGAGGATCGACAGCTTGTGCGCCGCATCGACACCATCAATGTCAAAACTGGGATCGGCTTCGGCAAAACCCTTTGCTTGCGCATCCGCCAGAACATCCGTGAAATCACGGCCATCGCGCTCCATCGCGGAGAGGATGAAATTGCAGGTGCCGTTTAGAATGCCGTAAACACGGTCAATGCGGTTTGCCGCTGCACCATCGCGCAGCCCTTGAATGACCGGAATACCACCTGCAACAGCTGCCTCAAATTTCAGTGGCGCGCCCTTGGCATCGGCCAGCGCTCCCAGTTCCGCGCCGTGATGTGCGATCATCGCCTTGTTCGCTGTCACCAAAGCTCGGCCTGCGCCGATTGTCTCGCGCGCCAATGTCAGCGCAGGCCCATCCGACCCGCCGACCAGCTCTACAACCACATCAACATCTGCTGCAGTCGCCAGCTCGCCCATATCGTCAACCCAGCGATAGGGTGTCAGGTCCACGCCACGATCCTTGCTGCGATCCCGCGCTGTCACGGCCGTAATTTCAATCGGGCGGCCTGCACGGCGCGCAATCAATGCGCTGTTTTCCTCGATAAGCTGGATGACGCCAGTGCCTACCGTTCCCAGTCCCGCCAACCCTATGCGAAGCGCGTTTGCCATAGAAATCCCGAATTCCTTTTCGCCGCCGCGCCTAGTGCAAAAACCGATAGTTGACCAGCCTAAGCTTGCCCCTTTTTGTGCGGATGCTAAGAGGCGGCGCATGACCGACCAACCGACCATTCTTATCCTCGCAGGCAAGCGCGACGGTAAACTCGATCCGCTCGCTGAACGGGCAGGCGTAAGCCACAAGTGCCGCGTGCCAATCAACGGCAAGCCGCTGCTCGAATGGGTGGTCGAGGCGGTGGGGCCTGCTTTTCCTGATGCCAAGGTCTTTATCTCGATCCACGATCCGGCGGTCATTGCCGATCTCCCCGCTGTCGCTGCCTTAGCCGACAGCGGTCGACTGGTGCTGTGCGAGGCGCAGTCAGGCATTGTTGAAAGCGTCGAACATGCCATCGCGCTCGCTGGAAGGGATGCGGCTTTTCCGCTGCTAATCACCACCGCAGACAATGTTCTCGCCGAAAGCGGCTATCTGCAAGGCGTGCACCGCGATGCACTAGCAAGCGAAGGCGATGCCGTGGTTGTCCTAGCAACCCGCGAGTCCATCCGCGCCGCGCATCCGGACGGACAACGCAAATTCTATGAATTCAAGGATGTTGCAATTTCCAACTGCAACGTCTTCTGGCTCCGCAACGCCAAAGCACTCAAAGCAACCGAAGCCTTCCGCGAAGGCGGGCAATTTGCGAAGAACCGCGCGCGAATCGCCAAGGCTTTCGGTATCTTCAACCTGATCCGCTTCCGCCTCGGCTGGTGGACATTGGACAAGGCATTCAAGGCAATCTCTCGCCGTTTCGGTGTGCGCGTTGTGCCTCAAATCACTCCCGATGGCGCGTTCGCTATCGATGTAGACAATGAACGGACCTATGGTGTCGCTGAGCTGTTGCTCAAGGCACGAAAAGGTTAGTCGCGAAATTCCACCTTGGCGCGCCAAAGCGTCATCCAGTCGGTCGAGCCGCGACATTCATCCATCGCATAAGCGAGAACCAGGCGAAACATCATACCGTCCCAGACATAAGTTTCGGCGCTGCCACAATCACCGATACCACGGCCTTTGGCATAGCTGCTGATCTGCTGTTTCTCGGCATCCCAACTGGAATTGACGAGCAAATTGACACTGTCTTTCCTTTGCACGCCGTCTGTCGGATAGTCAAAACGGGCAGGTACGAAGCTCCATTTCTTTCCGTTGGTCGAAGTGCCAATAAAGGGGGCTGAAGAGAAATTGTACGCGCCGCTGCCGCAACTGAGCATCACCAACGCCTGATAAGTGCCATCATGTCTGCCGAGACTATATGCAGAATTTTCGGTTACGCCTGAGCTTGCTTCCACGCATTCCGAAGCTTCGACGAGGCCGACAATAGCACCGGCGTCGGGAATGATGTCCTGCTTGCCGATGCGCCTGGCAGTAATCACCGGCAATGGGGCGGTTTTGGCGCGAAATGCCCTTTTGCCTAACGCGAACAATGCTGTTGGGGTGCGGGCGCGGTTCTGGACACTATCTATATGTGTGAATGCGGCAGCAGTGCCGTTGAGACCGAGTTGACCCAAAACGGCATCATCTGCTCCACGGATGATCAATTTTCGTCCGCGACCCATAGCCCGCGCCAACTTCATGGCTGCGGCGCCCTCAACCCGGATGGGGTACTCTCCCTTGGCGAGTATTCCGCTGTCGATCTGTCGGCCATCTACAAGCAAGCGATAGCGATCACCTTTGGGTTCGGCGATCGAGATTTTGATTTGCACCGATCCGGCAACATCGCTTGCGCGCGACAGACTGATGGTCGGCACTGAATCATTTTGACTGTCATTCATCAACGAAACGGCTTCGCATGACAGCGTATTGTCGCAGGCGGCGGCCCAGTCCTTATGGAAAAATTGCTTACCCAGTTCAATCGGCGCAGCCTGCGAAGGCACCGTCACGAACGATACGGCCAATAAGGCTCTGGCAAAAAGCAAGCTCATGGCAAACAGTCTATCGTGAACCAGCCCGCTGCGCTAGGGGGACGCCGAACATATTCGAAAGGGTCGTCAGCATGCGGTCAGTTGCAGTTATCGGGGCAGGTCAGATGGGTGCGGGAATCGCGCAGGTCAGTGCAGCAGCGGGCTATCATGTGCTGCTGTCCGACATAGATCTGGACCGTGCGAAGGCGGGTAAGGATGGCATCGCAAAAGCGATCCACCGCCTTGTTGAGCGCGAAAAGATCGGTGCGGCTGAAGCCGAACAAACCATCGCGCGTATCGAACCTGTTGCCAGCTACGAGCCCATGGCCTCCGCTGGACTGGTGATTGAAGCCGCTACCGAGCGTGAGGACATCAAGCGTAAGATTTTCGACGAAGTAGGCAAGGTGCTTGGTCATCAGGCGGTTCTGGCGACCAACACCTCGTCCATTCCCATTACCCGCATGGCGCAGTCGTCACCCGATCCGGCGCGCTTTATAGGTGTGCACTTCTTCAATCCGGTGCCCGTGATGGGCCTGATAGAGGTCATTCGCGGGCTTGCCACATCGGAACAGACCGTTGAAAAAGTCAAAATGTTCGGTGACGCGCTGGGCAAATCGATGGTTTTTGCCGAGGATGTTCCCGGCTTCATCGTCAATCGCATATTGATGCCGATGCTCAACGAAGCCTGCTTTTCACTCGGCGAGGGTGTCGCTTCGATCCGCGACATCGACATGGCTTGCCAGATCGGCCTCAATCACCCGATGGGCCCGCTGACACTCGCCGATTTCATCGGGCTCGATACCTGTTTCGAGATTATCAAGGTGCTGCACGACACCACGGGCGATTCCAAGTACCGCCCTGCCCCGCTGTTGGTGAAATATGTTGAAGCCGGTTGGCTGGGTCGCAAGACCAAGCGTGGCTTTTACGATTATAGCGGTGACGTGCCTGTTCCCACGCGATGAGCGGTTACGATCCGGCAACTCTGGCTTTCTATGAGAGCGAAGCGCCGGTTTACACCGCAAGCGGATCGGGCGGAGTTAGCCGTCATATTCCCGATTTCCTAACCCGTCTTAGTCCCGCATCGCGCATATTGGAGTTGGGATGCGGTGGGGGGATAGACGCTGCCTATATGGCTGGACAAGGCCATGATGTAACACCAACTGACGGTTGTGCCGCTATCGCTGCACAGGCCAAAGCCAGGCTGGGCAGGCTGGTGCATGTGATGCGTTTTGACGAACTGAATGCCGAGGGGGAATTCGATGCCATTGTTGCTTCAGCATCACTGTTGCACGTCCCTCGCGATGATCTCTGTCATATTTTGCAGTTGATCTGGGCAGCGCTGAAACCCGGCGGCTGGCACTTGGCGACGTATAAAGGCGGCGGCAGTGAAGGGCGGGACGGCTTTGGCCGCTATTTCAATTATCCTGATCGCGAACAGCTGATCCGCTTTTATCAAGCAGCTGCATTATGGAATGAGCTGGATGTCGTCGAAGGCATTGGCGGTGGATATGATGGCAAGCAGGGGCCATGGCTTCGCATTGTCGTCCAAAAACCATTTTAATCGCCTGCGACGATCAATCTATCAATTTATAATCGTTGGAAACGATCAGACCTTGATGCCATATTTCTTTCAAAGGAGAATCAACATGGGAAGTAACAGCACCACGGCTTTGGCCGACGCGCTCAATGGCTTGCTGGCCGACTATTTTGCACTCTATCTAAAAACCAAGAACTTTCACTGGCATGTATCGGGGCCGCATTTTCGGGAATATCATCTGCTATTCGACGAGCATGCAACGGAGCTGATTGGAACAACAGACCTGATCGCCGAACGGGTCCGTAAATTGGGGAAACGGACTTTGACCTCAATCGGTGACATCGCAGCCAAGCAGTCTGTCAAGGACAATGACGCGGACGGCTTATCCGCTGACGCGATGCTCAAGGAGTTGCTGTCCGATAACAAGGCGCTAATCAATACTTTGAAATCGGTCAAAGAACTCGCTGGCGAGGCGGGGGATAATGCAACCGATGGAATACTCGATGACTGGACCGATCAGGCGGAACAGCGCGAATGGTTTCTGAGACAAACAATCGGCTGAACCTGCAACAAAAAAGGGCCTCGAAAGAGGCCCTTTTCGTATCTGCGATAAGCCAAGCCCTATTCGGCGAGACGCTCTACGTTGGTAGCAGAATATTTGCCGCGACGATCGACTTCGATGTCGAAAGCCAGACGGTCATTCTGGGTCACCGGACCAACACCCGAACGATCTAGGGCCGAAATGTGCACGAACACATCTTCGCCGCCATCGTCGCGCTGGATGAAACCGAATCCCTTCATGTCGTTGAAGAATTTGACGGTGCCATTGGCGCGTTCGCCAGTCGATTCGCGCATCGGACCGCGCTGGAACCCACCATCACGATCACCGCCACGGTTGAAACCACCGCGATCACGATCAAAACCGCTGCGTTCGGGGCGGGGCGCACGCTCGGGAACCGGCATCGGTTCACCGTCGATGACGAGGTCGGTTGCCGAAACCTTGCCACCACGATCAACCAGTGTGAATTCGAGAGGCTGGCCTTCGGCCAACCCAGTCAAGCCCGCCTGTTCGACAGAGCTGATATGGACAAAGACATCATCCGGGCGGTCATCAACCTGAATGAAGCCAAAACCTTTTTGACCGTTGAAAAACTTGACGATTCCCTTGCCGGAACCGATTACTTGAGCGGGCATTGCCGGGCCACGCGGAGGTCCGCGGAAGCCACCGCCCCCGCCTGCTCCGCCGCCGCCGAAGCCGCCACCGCCGCCGCGGGGGCCACCAAAACCACCGCCGGAACGCTCACCGCCACGCAATTCGCCGGGGAATGAGGGGGCCTCAAAGCCGAAATTATCGTCGCCAAAACGATCACGCTTGTCACGGCCACGGCCACGACGCTTGTCATTGAAACTCATGTTCGAATTAATACTTTCTCGTCGCCCGCCTCTTTCGATCCATGCAGGATAGGACGAATACCCTGCATTTCCCGCGCATTGCCAACCGCTCTGCCGCGCAAAAGCTATACTGCATTGCCCGCCATTGCGATAGCAAATATTGCGGGACGTAAATTGCCTCGGAACTTGCCTTGGATGGCGCAGTCGGGCACAGCGGAACGCATAGTACAGACTAGCAGGATCGAGCAGCACGAATGGCCGTTTTTCTTCATGAAGAGGATCTTCCCGACAACGTCCTTGGCGGCACAGGGCCGCTTGCCATCGACACTGAAACGATGGGTCTGCAGACGTTACGTGATCGCCTCTGTCTGCTGCAGATTTCGGATGGCAGCGGCGACGAGCATCTTGTCCGATTCGCCCCCGGCAGCAGCTATGAAGCACCCAATCTGAAACGGGTGATAGCCGATCCTTCGCGGTTGAAGCTGTTTCACTTCGCCCGTTTTGATCTGGCCGCCATCGAACATTATCTGGGTGTCGTTGCAGCGCCGCTGTTTTGCACCAAAATTGCCTCGCGTTTGACGCGGACTTTTACCGATCGACATGGGCTGAAAGAGCTGGTGAAGGAGCTGCTTGCCACCGACATCTCGAAACAGCAGCAGTCAAGTGACTGGGGCGGGCCAGTGCTGAGCGAAGCGCAAAAAGATTATGCAGCAAGTGATGTGCGTTATCTGCACCGACTGCACACTGAATTTGTCGGTCGGCTGGAACGTGAAGGTCGCACCGAAATTGCCCAGGCCTGCTTCGATTTTCTGCCGCATCGTGCGAGACTCGACTTGATGGGCTGGCCGGAAACCGACATTTTTGCGCATGCCTAACCCGACATTGACACTTTAGGCGCGACAATAGGCTATGTCCGAACTGGCAGATCGCGAACGAACCAAACGGCAATATCTTGCCGCTCCCGGGGGTGCGCATGATCGCCTTGTGCGTGTCCTAAGGGTCGCCCTGCCGAGCATCATCGGCGTCTTGCTTGCGGTTTTGGCCGTCGCACCTTTCTCGAACACACAGGAAATGAGCTTCGTACTGGCGAAGGACGAAGTGAATCTCGCCAAAGAACGTATGCGGCTTACAGAAGCATTATATCGCGGAGAAGACAGCAAGGGCCGCCCCTTCTCTCTCCGAGGTGGCAGCGCAGTTCAGAAGAGCAGTGCCGAACCCCGTATTCAGCTGAATGACCTTACCGCGCAGATGATGATGGCCAGCGGCCCCGCAAGTCTTGTCGCCGGGCAGGGCTATTACGACATGGAAACCGAACGTGTTCGCGTGGTCGGCCCACTTTCGTTCAAGGGCGGAGATGGTTTTAGTCTGACCGCTAACAATGTCGAATTTGCGATGAAAACGCGGCAGATTGAAAGCTTCGGTCCTGTCAATGGAAGTATGAATGTGGGCAGCTTCAGCGCCGGAAAACTCCGCGCCGACGTCGATGCACGGATTGTCAGACTCGAAGGCGGCGCACATTTGCGCATCGACCAGAATAAGATTAGGTAGCAGGCATGTTGAGCAAAGGCTTTTTCCCGATCATGGCTGCTAGCGCGCTGGCCACAGGTGTCCTGCTTTCGGTTGCGGCGCCCGCACAGGTGATCCGCAATCATAACAGTTCGGCCCCGGTCGATTTCGACGCCGGAGCGATCGAGCTGCAAGACAAGGCCAATCGCGTTATCCTGACCGGTGGCGTCACTGCAACACAAGCCGGACTGAGATTAAAGGCTTCGCGCGTAACCGCTGCCTATAGCAGCAACGGCGGAATTGACGTCAACAGGCTGGATGCCGTGGGTGGCGTAAACATCACAAAAGGCGATTTGCGCGCATCAAGCGATTCGGCAATTTATGATCTCGACAGCAGTTTAATTACGCTGCTTGGCAATGTGCGGCTGACCCAAGGGGCCAACCGGCTGAATGGCGGGCGGATCGTCATCGACCTCAATTCCGGCCGCTCGACGATTACCGGCGGAGGGGCTGCGGTGCCTGGAACGACCAGCGGAGGCGGTCGCGTCACAGGAACATTTACGGTTCCGAAACGCAAAAACTGATCCGTTTCGGCGCAATTTCCGCGCTTCATGCATAAATCCTGCCAATTGGAGCAATTGCCTCCTTTTCTTGTCGGGCAGGCACGACTAAGTTCTGCGTCAGACAGGCAAAGGATGAACGCCGGATGGTATTAACCCACGACAATGGCACGGGTGCCCATAGCGACGAGCCGATAACAGGTGCGTTGACAGACGCTGCAATGCAGTCTGGCCTTGCTGTCGTGTCGATTGCCAAAAGCTATGACAAGCGGGCGGTGCTGACCGATGTCTCGCTATCGGTTGCCAAGGGTGAAGTCGTCGGGCTGCTTGGACCCAATGGTGCAGGCAAGACCACCTGCTTCTATTCGATCATGGGGTTGGTGAAACCGGATTCGGGCCGCATCATGCTTGATGGCGAAGACATAACCCGTCTTCCCATGTATCGGCGCGCCATTTTAGGCCTTGGCTATCTGCCACAGGAAACCTCGATTTTCCGGGGCATGACGGTAGAACAGAATATCTCTGCAGTGCTCGAAATGGCGGAACCCGACAAGTCGGCGCGCGAAGCGCGACTGGAGCAGTTGCTTGATGAATTCGGCCTTACGCGATTGCGGAGCTCTCCGGCGATGGCATTGTCCGGTGGCGAAAGGCGGCGGTGCGAGATTGCGCGCGCGCTGGCAGCAAGCCCGTCAATCATGCTGCTCGACGAGCCATTCGCAGGCATCGATCCGATCTCGATTTCGGACATTCGCGATCTGGTGAAAGAGCTTAAGAACCGCGGCATCGGCGTGTTGATAACCGACCATAATGTCCGCGAAACGCTCGACATCGTCGACCGCGCCTGCATCATTTATGGTGGTCAGGTGTTGTTCGCCGGATCGCCCGAGGATCTGATCAAGGATGCCAATGTGCGCAGGCTTTACCTCGGCGAAGGGTTCGAGATGTGAGTTAGCGCTGGTGGCGCGTGTAACTGCATCCCCTGTCGGCTGACCCGAATATGGCCTTAGCCCCCCGCCTTGACCTTCGACAGACCCAGTCGCTGGTGATGACGCCGCAGTTGCAGCAGGCGATCAAGCTGCTGGCGCTGTCGTCGCTCGAAATCGAAAGCTTCATCGCTGAAGAGCTTGAGCGCAATCCGCTGCTCGAAATGGCATCAGGCGATAATGCTGGCGAAGCGGATGCGCCAGACATCGCAGAGGCGCCCCCTTCAACCGAAAGCCTCGGCAGCGACCAGCTGATGAACGACGGCGATTTCGGCACCGGGGATGAGGCGCTCGACACCGATTTTTCGAACGAGACATTCGAACCCGGTAAGGGTGGCGGTGCAGGGGCCGACGGTATGCTGGGAATGAACGGCGTATCGTCGAGCGGTTCCGACTTTGGGGAAGGGCCGGACTTCGACACCTTCGCGGCCCCCGATATCTCGTTGCGCGAGCATTTGATGCAACAGGCCGGGGCAAGTACGTCGGGTCGGCAGTTGCTTCTGCTTGAACAGTTGATCGAACATATTGAGCCATCGGGTTGGCTAGGCGCGGACCTGATGGGGATTGCCTATCGACTCGGCGTTCCGATGACGGAGATGGAGGAGGCACTATCCCTGCTCCAGACTTTTGACCCTACCGGCGTTGGTGCACGCGATCTGGCCGAATGCATTGCGTTGCAGGCCAAAGAGGCGGATCGCTACGATCCCTGCATGGCGCGGCTGATCGACAATCTAGATCTGGTCGCGCGCGGCAGCTTTGACCAGCTCAAGCGGCTGTGCCGGGTCGATGACGAAGATTTGCGCGACATGCTGGTCGAACTGCGCAGCTATGACCCAAAGCCGGGCCTGCGTTTCGACAGCGACGACGCGGCCCAAGCCGTAACCCCCGATCTTTTCGTGACAGCGCAAGGGAAAGGCTGGGCCATCGAACTCAACAGCGCCAACTTGCCACGGCTTTTGGTCAACCGGACCTATTATGCCGAAATGGGTGGCGGAGGCAGCAACAAGGCGGCGAACAACTGGCTTAACGAGGCGCTGGCCGATGCCAACTGGCTGATCAAGGCGATGGACCAGCGCCAGCGCACGATCATGAAGGTCGCGCAGGAAATCGTGAAGCAGCAGGAAGGCTTTTTCCGCGAGGGCGTATCGCGGTTAAAACCGCTGACGCTGCGCCAGGTCGCGGAAGCGATCGAAATGCACGAATCGACCGTCAGCCGCGTTACCAGCAACAAATATCTGCACTGCTCGCGCGGACTGTTTGATCTCAAATATTTCTTCTCCAGCGGCGTCGCGTCAGCCAACGGCGATGGTGCATCGGCAGAGGCGGTGAAGGCTGCGATCAAGGCGTTGATCGATGCCGAAGCCCCCGACGATATCCTTTCCGACGACACGCTGGTCGATATGTTAAAAGAAAAAGGCTTCGACATCGCCCGCCGCACCGTCGCCAAATATCGCGAGGCGATGGGGATTGGCTCGAGCGTACAGCGTAGGCGTGCCAAAAAGATGGGGCGTTAGGCACACTTCCCGAAAACCGCAGAATTGCGTCAAAGGTCTCACTAAAGTCTCACTTGAACGGATTCCGAAAGCCGCCCATCAAGTGTGTTGCCCGGCTGAGCGGTTGCGCCAGATTGTTTCACACGAAGACACGAAGATGTCGTGTTTGCGCGCAGCGCATTTTCAAATCGGCTACGTTTGGGTTTGCGGAAATACCAAAAACTTGAAAGTGGGTTCGCCGAATGATCCCTCTTTGTGTCTTCGTGGCTTCGTGTGAACCAAAAAACGCAAGCTTTCAGAGCCTCCCTGCCGTCAAAGATGACAAATTATACACTACCGCACAGTGCGCCGCGCTGCCCATTGTGACAATCAGGGTGACGCAAGTGACGCCAAAATTTGCATTTTCGAAAAGTCACGCGTCAGGAAATTTCCTACATGCTCTTGCCCGTTAGTCACCGGATTATCCGGGAAGAGATGGGTCAACAACGTCAAAGAGCAATTAGAACATTTTAGGAACATTTATAAAAAGTCAAGCCAAAACCCGCCCCAGCGCATCCTTCCACCCGCTCAATCGTGCTTCCCGTGCGGCGTTATCCATAGCCGGGCTGAATCGGCCCACCTTACCGCGCATCACCGATGCCTCGGCGAGCGAGCCGTATAGTCCTGCCCCAACCCCCGCCAGCATCGCCGCGCCCAGCGCGGTGGTTTCAACAAAATCGGGGCGTTCGACCTCGACCGCCAATATGTCGGCCAGATCCTGCACCATCCAGCCGTTACTCACCATGCCGCCGTCGACGCGCAGCTCGGCCCAGTCGGCACCGTCAGCGGCGAAGGCTGTTTTGAGATCGTGGGTCTGGTGCGCCATCGCCTCCAATGCGGCGCGGGCGACATGCGCCTTCTTCGCGGCGAAAGTCAGGCCGTGGATCGCGGCGCGTGCGCCCGGTTGCCAGTGCGGCGCGCCAAGACCCGAAAGCGCGGGAACCAGATAGACCCCGCCATTATCCTCGACGCTGCGCGCGAGCGGCTCGGTGTCGGGCGAGGCGTCGATCAGCCCCAAATCGTCGCGCAACCACTGGATCAGACTGCCTGCGACAAAGACCGAGCCTTCGAGAGCATAATGCCGCTCCCCACCCAATTGCCACGCAACGGTCGCAAGCAGCCGGTTGGTCGATTTGGGCAGGGTGCGCCCGGTTTGTGTAAGCACGAACGCTCCGGTGCCGAAGGTCGCCTTGGTCTGGCCGGGTTCGAGGCAGCTTTGGCCGATGAGCGCCGCCTGCTGGTCCCCTGCCATGCCGGTGATCGCAATCGGTGCGCCGAACAGGCTGGCGTCGGTCATCCCGAGCTGGCCTGCACTGTCGCAGATTTCCGGCAAGATCGAGTGCGGAACGCCGAACAGGCTCAACAGTCCATCGTCCCAATCGCCACTGCCGATCGCCATCAACGCGGTGCGGCTGGCATTGCTGGCGTCCGACACATGCACCTTTCCGCCGGTCAGACGAAAGACGAGGTAGCTTTCGATCGTCCCGACTGCAAGATGCTCGCCCACCTCTTGCAATTGCGGCCAATTCTTTAGCGCCCAACCGATCTTCGATCCCGAAAAATAGGGATCGAGCAACAACCCGGTCTTCGCCTGCACATCAGCCTCATGGCCCGCCGCCTTTAGCGCCTCACAATTCTCCGCGGTGCGCCGATCCTGCCAGACAATCGCCCGCGCCAGCGGCTCGCCGGTGCGCCGATCCCAGAAGACCATCGTTTCGCGCTGGTTGGTGATCCCGATGCCCGCAATCGCATGCGCTCCACCCGCCTGCGCCACCATCTCGCGCGCACATTCGAGCGTGAGGCCCCAGATTTCCGCTGCGTCGTGTTCGACAAGGCCGGGCGCCGGATAATGCTGCGTCAACGGCCGCTGCGCACTGCCAAGGCAGGTCCCGTCTTTCGCAAACAGCATAGCGCGCGTCGATGTGGTGCCTTCGTCGATGACGAGGATATGGTCGGTCATTGGCGTGCATTCCTCCCTCAGTTCGTCATCCCGAACTTGTTTCGGGATAACACACAGCCGTCGTGCGTTATGCTGAAACTAGTTCAGCATGACGAGAGCTTTTTTGGTCACGCAGCGATGCTTGCATCCCCCATCAAACCGGATAGCTTGCCCGTTGAGGAGAGAGTCGCCCATGCCCATTACCCACCACCGCACCTGCAGCATTTGCGAGGCTAATTGCGGGATCATTGTTACCACCGAGGGGCGCGATATCATTTCGATCAAGGGCGATCCCGACAATGCACTGTCGCGCGGGCATATCTGCCCCAAGGCGACCGCGTTGGCTGATCTCCAAAACGATCCGGACCGGCTGCGCAAGCCGCTGAAGCGTAATGGCGACAGTTGGGAAGAAATCAGCTGGGATCAGGCCTTTGCCGAAATCGGTGAGCGCACCCGCCAGATACTGGCGCGCGATGCGGACAGCGCGGCGATGTATATCGGCAACCCCAATGCCCACAGCTATGCCAATTCGCTGGTTTCAGGGGAGCTTAAAAAGGCTCTCGGCCTTAAGAATATCTATTCGGCGAGCACCGTTGACCAGATGCCGCATATGGTCGCGAATCTTGCCCTGTTCGGGCATTCAGGTTTGTGGGGCGTGCCCGATATCGACCGCACCGAAACGATGATCATCTTGGGCGGTAATCCGTTGGCGTCGAATGGCAGCGTCTGGACTGTGCCCGACTTCCGCAACCGGGCAAAGGCGTTGCAAAAGCGTGGAGGCCAGTTGGTGGTGATCGATCCGCGGCGGACAGAGACCGCAAAAATCGCCGACCGGCATCTCTTCATCCGCCCGGCAACCGACGGGTTGCTACTTGTAGCATTGCTGAAGGCTGTGCTCGCCCATCCGGCCCGCCCTCCACTTCCCGATTATATCGAAAATCTGGATGCGGTGGCCGATGCGCTGTCGGGCTTTGATAGCGCCATTTCTGCGGCGCAGACCGGTGTTCCGCTTGGCGACATCGAATGGCTGGCTGATCGCATGGTGAACGGGCCTGCGGCACTTTATGGACGCATCGGCGCGGCCACGCAGAGCTTTGGCACATTGAACGCTTGGTTGATCGCACTCATCAACATCGCCTCGGGCCAGTTGGACCGCGAGGGCGGGCTGCTCTTCCCGACACCTTTGGTCGATACGGTAGCGATGGCAGGGCCGGGATCAATCGGACGCCGCCATTCGCGCGTTTCAGGCCATCCATTGGTGATGGGCGAATTTCCGGCGGCGACGCTGGCCGAGGAGATCGAAACGCCGGGTGAAGGCCAGATCAAGGCACTGTTCGTTGTTGCGGGCAATCCGGTGTTGTCGACACCCAATGGCCGACGCCTCGATGCGGCGCTCGAAGGCCTCGATCTGATGGTGTCGATCGATATGTACCGCAACGCGACCAGCCGCCGCGCGCATTACATCCTACCACCGGTGGGGCCATTGGAACGCGAGCATTATGGGCTGTTCCTGCTACCCATCGCCATCCGCAATTTCGGGAAATTCTCGAGGCCGTTGTTCGAGGCAGAGGAAGGGACGCTGCACGACTGGCAGATCATCCGCAAACTGGCTGAAGCGATTTCAGGCGTTCCGATCGAGCGGGCAACGCCGCGCGAACTGCTGGATAATCTGCTCAAGGTCGGCCCCTATGGCGTATCGCTGGCGGAGGTTGAAGCCGAACCGAGTGGCAAGGATTTCGGACCGCTGAAGGCAGGGCGGCTGCCCGAACGGCTGGGCACGCCCAGCAAGCGGATCGACTGCGCGCCCGCAAGCCTGATTGCCGATCTTGACCGATTGCATGCGACATTGGCGCAGCAGGGTGATGACCGCCTACGGCTAATCGGGCGGCGACATGTGCGTTCAAACAACAGCTGGCTGCACAACAGCCCGCGCCTTGTGAAGGGACCTGAACGCTGCACCTTGATGATCCACCCAGACGATGCCCGCGCGCGCAACCTGGGCGATGGATCGCTGGCAGAGGTGGCATCGAAAAGCGGCGCGATCCGCCTGCCGGTCGAAGTGACCGATGACATGATGCCGGGCACGGTTTCAATCCCGCATGGCTGGGGGCACAATCTGCCCGGCGTTTCGATGGCGGTGGCACAGGCGCATGCCGGGGCCAGCGTCAACGATTTGACCGAGGAGGATGCACTCGATCCCTTGTCGGGCAATGCAGCTTTTTCCGGCGTGCCGGTCGAAGTTCGACCTGCGGCTTGACAGGCCATCACATCAAATCGTCACCCCCGCGTAGGCGGGGGTCCATCACCGGCTGATGAAATTTGGCCGTCAGATGATGGATTCCCGCCTACGCGGGAATGACGAACTTACTTAATTCACCGTTCCTTCGTCGCACTGAAAACCAGGTCGGGATTTTTTTCCTGTTGGTAGCCGACATCCCATGACGAGCGAGCCATGAAGACGGGGTTACCGTCGCGATCCTTGGCCATATTGCCCGCGTTGAACTGGGCGAATGCCTTTAGCGCCGCATCGTTGCCGTTCAGCCAGCGGGCGGTGTCGTAAGGCGCGGGTTCGAGGAAAGCATCTACCTTATATTCAGCTTCAAGACGGCTGATCAGTACGTCAAGCTGCAGCTGACCAACCACGCCGACCACCCAGTTCGAACCGATTTCGGGGTAGAATACTTGGATGACACCTTCTTCCGAAAGATCGTCGAGGGCCTTGCGCAACTGCTTGGTCTTGGTCGGATCGCGCAGCACGACGCGGCGCAGGATTTCGGGCGCGAAATTGGGCAGGCCGGTGAAGCGTACGCTGTTTTTTTCGGAGAGCGTATCGCCCACGCGCAACGTGCCATGATTGGGGATGCCGATGATGTCACCCGGTTCGGCAGTATCGGCAATCTCGCGGTCTTGCGCAAAGAAGAGGATCGGCGAATGGATCGCTACCGGTTTGCCCAGCCCCGACGGCGTCAGCTTCATCCCGCGTTTGAAGGTGCCCGAGCAGAGTCGCATGAAGGCGATGCGATCGCGATGCTGCGGGTCCATATTGGCCTGCACCTTGAAGATGAAGCCGGTGACTTCGTTGTTGTCGGGCGTAATCGTGCCCGCTTCGCTCGGCTGCGGGCGCGGCGGTGGCGCAAATTTGGCGATGGCCGCGATCATTTCCTCAATCCCGAATTCTTTCAAAGCCGAGCCGAAATAGACCGGGGTCAGGTCGCCATGGCGGTAGGCTTCCAGATCGAACGAGGCATAACCGGCCTGCGCCAGTTCGGCCTCTTCGCGGAATTTCGCGAGGCCTTGGGCTGACAATTTCTCCGCGAGCGACGGATCGTTGATGTCGCTGTGCTGGCTCGATTTGCCTTCATAGGCCTTGCTGTCGCCGCTAGGCTGGGTGAGCCTACCGCTGGCGAAGTCGAAAATGCCTTCAAACTCGCCACCCATGCCGACCGGCCAGCTCATTGGGCAAACGTCAAGCGCGAGTTTATCGGCAACCTCGTCGAGGATTTCGAAGCAGGGGCGGCCCTCGCGGTCGACCTTGTTGACGAAGGTGATAATCGGTACCGAGCGGAGTCGGCAAACCTCGAACAGTTTCAGCGTCTGTGGCTCAATACCCTTGGCGGCGTCGATCACCATGATCGCGGAGTCGACAGCGGTCAGCGTCCGGTAGGTATCTTCGGAGAAGTCCTCATGCCCCGGCGTATCGAGCAGGTTGAAGGTGATGCCGTCTTTCTCGAAGGTCATTACCGATGACGTCACCGAAATCCCGCGCTGCTGCTCGATCTTCATCCAGTCCGAGCGCGCACGCCGTGCTGCGCCGCGCGCCTTTACCTCTCCAGCAAGGTGGATCGCGCCACCCTGCAGCAACAGTTTTTCGGTCAGCGTGGTCTTACCCGCGTCAGGGTGCGAGATGATCGCAAAGGTGCGGCGTTTGGCCCAGGGTGCAGTCGTCATAGGCGGGGCGCATAGCGGGGTTGGCGTCAACAATCCAGAAACACCTGACCTATGTTTCATTCCTTTTGGGGTTGACTAAATGCGATTGATTCGCAATTGCGACGTTATTGCAATTCAATCTCAACAAAAGGGTAGTCATGTCCGTGTCCACAACCGGAACATCCGTTCGCGCCAATTCGATACCACCAACCAAGCCTGCAAGGCTGGAGCTTGGAGCTCTGCTGGGCACGGTGCTGTCGGCGGCCATCGTCCCTGCGGCGGCGCATGCAGAAATGCTGGATGAAGAGGCGGCATCGGGCCGCGCGCCGATAATTGTGACGGGCTCGCGGATTGAGGCGGCGAACCCCAATGCCAATCCGAATGCACCCTATAAGGTCGAAAAATCGCAGAATGACAAATTTACCGAAGAGCTGCGCGACACCCCGAAAACCGTCATCGCCATCCCCAAGGAAGTGATCGAAGATTTGGGCGCGAACAGCTTCCGCGAAGTCGTGCGCTCGACCCCCGGTGTCACCTTGGGCACCGGCGAAGGCGGCAATGCCTTTGGCGACCGCATCTTCATCCGCGGGTTCGAAGCGCGCAACGACGTCTATATCGACGGCCTGCGCGACCCCGGCGTCACCAGCCGCGACATTTTCGCGGTCGAGCAGATCGAGATTGTGAAGGGCCCATCGGGTAGCTTCGGCGGACGCGGCACAACCGGCGGCCTCGTCAGCCTCGAATCCAAACGCCCGCAAGTCACCGACACCTACACCCATGTCGAAGCCGGAATAGGCACCGAAAATTACTGGCGCGGTGCCGCCGATATCAACATCGCGCTCAATGATCGCGTGGCTGTTCGCGTCAACGGCCTGTACCAGAACAGCGACACACCGGGCCGCGATTATGTGAACCAGGAAAAATATGGCGGCGCGATCTCCGCTTTCTGGCAAGCGACCGATACGTTGAGCCTGACCGCGGACTATTATCTCTACCGCATGCAGGGCATACCCGATTTCGGCCATCCGTTCGATACGACGACACAGCAGCCCTACAAGGTTGACCGCGACAATTTCTATGGCGTGATCGGACGCGACTTTATCGAAAATGGTGCCGACGTCGGAACGATCCGCATCGATTTCGATCCTATCGACAATCTAAGTTTCCGTTCGGTCACCCGTATGGGCGAAACCTATAACCGCTATCTGGTTGGCACCCCCGGATCGGTTTGCCGCTTTACCCGAACCGCAACGGGCGCATGCCCCGCGACCGGCGTTGATGTGGGAGAGGCCAATTACACGATCACTGCAGGCGGCCAGCGCCGTTTTGGCACCAACCGCTATGTCGCCAATGTCACCGATGCCACCGCGCGTTTCGACACCGGCGGCATCAAGCATATACTCGTCATTGGCGGCGAATATGCGAAGGAAAAAGTCAGCACGCTGCCGCTTTTGATCGACGCTTTTGTCGAGGATTCGGCGGGCAATGTCATCTCCACACCGACAACCTATATCCGCAATTTGCTCAACCCCGACCCGGTGCTCGGCTACACGATCCCGGTCTATGCCAATGCGGCGAATGGCCCGACCAAAGTTTCGGTCGAATCACTGTCGGCCTATGTCATCGACACCATAAAATTCACGCCGCAAATCTGGGCGACGGTCGGCGCCCGCCTTGATGGCTATTCGCTGCGATACCAAAGCAACGGCCTTCCCACCGCAACTGTGCTCCGCAACAATGTGCAATTTGCGAACTATCAGGGCAGTCTGACCTGGAAGCCGAGCGAATTGCTGACGCTCTATGCCTCCTTCGCCACCTCCTCGAACCCGTCGGGTGAACAGCTGGACGGCAACGGCATCTCCTATGACGGCATCGCGGCGCAGACGCAGGATCTGGCACCCGAACGCAACCGTGCATGGGAAGGCGGGGTGAAATGGGAAACCCCTGACGGCAACCTGCTGCTTACCGCTGCAGCATTCCAGATCACCAAGGCCAATGCGCGCGAGAATATCGGCGGCAATGTCTATGAACTGGTCGGCAAGCTGCGCTCACGCGGCGTCGAGCTGGGCGTCAACGGCACGCTTTTCGACGTGCTGCAACTGTTCGGCGGCTATACCTATACCGACGCCACAATCGTCGAATCGACAAATGCCGCCAATGTCGGTCGGCCGTTCGCCAACATTCCGAAGCACAGCGCCAATTTGCTGGCGACGGTGATGCTGGGCGATCGCGTCGAAGTCGGCGGTCAGGTGCATTATCAAAGCAAGATTTTCGGTGGCAGCCTGGCTGCGGGCAATGCCCATGTGCCCGGCTATGTCCGGTTGGACGCCATCGCCCGCTTCAAGCCGACCGAATGGCTGGAAGCGCGGGTGAACATCAACAACCTGACCGACAAACGCTATTATGATGCGATCTATCGTTCGGGCAGCCCCTTCGCCTATATCGCCCCCGGACGGTCGGCATTCCTGACGCTTGCCGTGAAGATGTAAGGATTAGCGATGTTGATAGTCATTCCGCAGCTGCTCGACCGTGAACAGGCAAGGGGGCTTGGCCGTACCATAGCCGCTGCGGAATGGGTCGACGGCAATGTGACCAGCGGGGCTGGGGCCGCGCTCGCCAAGCGCAACCGCCAATTGCCCGAGGCAGGCGAAGCCGCAGCCCATGCCCGGATGGTGGTACAGGAAGGGCTCGCCCGATCGCAGCTTTTCCTGTCCGCAGCCCTTCCAAAGCGGATCTTCCCGCCTTTGTTCAATCGCTATGGCATAGGCGAAGGCTTTGGCGACCATGTCGACAATGCGATCCGGCTCCTGCCCGACGGCACGCAGATGCGCACCGACCTGTCGGCAACCTTGTTCCTCAACGACCCTGCAGACTATGACGGCGGCGAATTGTCGATCGAAGGCGATTTCGGACGGGTGGCCTATAAGCTGGAGGCGGGCGACATGCTGCTCTATCCCTCAACCAGCCTGCACCATGTGACCGAGGTTACGCGCGGTGAACGCATCGCCAGCTTCTTCTGGCTCGAATCGCTGGTTCGCGACGGTGGCGCGCGTGAGGCACTGTTCGACCTCGATCAGTCGGTCCAAGCGCTGACCGCTGAGCGCGGCGGCGATGATCCGCAAGTGCTGCGGCTGACCAAGCTGTACCACAATCTGATCCGCCGCTGGGCGGACTAGCGCTTGGTCAAACCATCGCGCAGCATCGCGTTCACCACATCGGCGATCTCGCCGACAGCACGCTCTTCGCCCAGTACGCCATAGCGCAGCCCGAGAAAGACGTTCATCCCCATGATCGCCCAGGCATGGGCTTCATCGACCGGCCCCGCGATTTCGCCGCGCGCCTCTGCGGCCTTCAGGCGTTCAAAGATACGGTCAACCGTGGTGCCATAATGCGCATGCCAGGCGTCGGGCGCGACAAATTCGGCTTCGTCGATGATCCGGTAGATTTCCTTGTGCTGCCGCGCGAAGGACAGGAAGGCGGAAAGTGCGCGCCCTTCTGCATCGATCTGATCGCCTTTGCCTGGCAGCACAGGTGCGACATAGTCGCGCACCTGCCCCGACATATCCTTGACCAGCGCGCGGAACAGCGATTCCTTCGAATCGAAATAGGTGTAGAAACTACCTAGGGCAACGCCAGCCCGGCTAGTGATGCTGACCACCGAGCTATCGTGGAAGCCCTTTTCCCCGAATTCGGCACGGGCAGCATCCAGCAAGGCACGCAGTGTGCGTCGGCCGCGTTCGGTACGCGGCGCCTTATCTTCCCCCGTCATTGTTGCATCCATGCCACGCACCGCGACCATTTGCAAAAATCCCTTTCCAGAAGTTGAAAGATGGTTCAACTTTCAGTATGGAGCAAGCAGAAAATTGCGGGAAAGCCGCAACTTCGAGTGGACGGAAGAGAGGGTATCATGAAATTCCAAGCATTTACACGCGCGGTCCTGTTGTCGGGAATCGCCCTTGGTAGCGTCACCACTTTGTCCAGCCCTGTTTGGGCGCAGGATGAGGCAGCAGCAGACGAAGCCGACGCCAGCGGCGAAATCATCGTTACCGCACGTCGCCGCGAAGAAAGCCTGATCGACGTTCCCATTTCGATGACCGCCATTTCGGGCGACACGCTTGCCGCACAGGGCGCTGTCGACATCACCGCCTTGCAGGACAAGGCGCCGAACATGACGATGCAGATCGCACGCGGTTCGAACTCGACCCTGATCGGCTTCATCCGCGGCGTCGGCCAGCAGGATCCGCTTTGGGGCTTTGAACCCGGTGTTGGGCTTTATGTCGATGACGTCTATGTCGCCCGCCCGCAGGGTGCTGTGCTCGACATTTTCGACGTCTCACGCGTTGAAGTGCTGCGCGGGCCGCAGGGCACGCTTTATGGTCGCAACACCATCGGCGGCGCGGTCAAATATGTGACCAACAAGCTCGGCAATGAGTTTGGCGGTAAGGTGCGTGGCTCTTATGGCGCCTATAACCAGATCGACCTGATCGGTCAGGTCACTGTACCGTTGGGCGACACCTTCTCGATTGGTGGCGCCATCGCATGGTACCAGCGCGACGGTTTCGGCAAGAACCTCACCACAGGCGCCGAGCATTATAACAAGGATGTGCTTGCTGGCCGTATTTCGGCAGAATTTGCTCCTTCGGAAGACGTCTTCATTCGCGTCGCTGCCGACAAGATCATCGACAAATCGAACCCGCGCCATGGCACCCGTCTGGTCGGCAATGGCGGCGTAGCTGCGTTCGAGCCGACCGCCAGCGTCTATGATACCCGCGCAGGCATTGGCGATGACAATAAGGTCGAAACGCAAGGCGTATCGCTGACCGGCGAATTCGGCCTGTCGGACACGCTGACCTTCAAGACGATTTCGGCCTATCGTGACGGCCACACCGACACGCTGATCGATTTCGATAACACCGCAGGCCCCGTTCTTGACGTTCCCGCTTTCTATGACGACCGCCAGTTCACGCAGGAACTGCAGTTGCTGTTCGAAGGCGACCGCATTCAGGGTGTTGCCGGGCTCTATTATCTCGACGCACGCGCCAGCGGGGCGTTTGATACGGTGTTGGGCGCGCTCAACACAACGACTTTGACCTCAGGCACGGTCAAGACCAAGAGCTATGCGGCCTTCGCCGATGTCAGCTTTGACGTTACCGATCAGTTCAAGCTTTCAGCCGGGCTGCGTTATACCAAGGACGACAAGACCGGCACCGTATTCCGTCGCAACTATACCGGCATCCGCAGCCCGCAGTTCGGAAATGCCGCCGCTGTTCCCGGTTTACTGCGCTCGGACTACACCAATAGCCGCAGCTTCGAAAAACTGACGCCGCGCGTCTCGCTGAGCTACCAACCGAACGACGATCTGAATTTCTACGCTTCTTATGGCAAGGGCTTCAAATCGGGCGGGTTCGACATGCGCGGCGACGCCATTCTGACGCCGACCACGGTCAATGGCTATGAGCCCGAAACCATCGACAGCTACGAAATCGGCGTGAAGAGCGCATTGCTCGACCGCACGCTGTTCGCAAATGTTGCTGTATTCAAGTCAAAGTACAAGAACCAGCAAGTGACCGTGCAGGTGCCAGCATTGCCCAGCGGCATTGCCAGCTTTGTCGACAATGCAGGTCGGGGCGATATCTGGGGCGCTGAGCTTGAACTGCGCGCTGTCCCCTCGCCGAATTTCTCGATGAATGCGGCGGTTGGTTACACCAATGCCGATTATAAGGAATTCCTAACCTTCATCGCGGGTGGCACCACCCCGGTCGACGTATCGAACGCGCGCGAATTCCAGAACACGCCAAAGTTTACCGCCAGCGTGTCGGCAACGGCATCGGGCGACCTGTTGGGCGGAAGGATTTCGTTCACTCCGGCGGTCTCACTGCGCAGCGATGCCTATATGTTCGAAATCCCGACCCCGGCGCTTGATCCCGACGGCTATTTCCTGGTCGATGCTTCGGCAGCCTGGACATCGCCGGATGACGTATTCAAGCTTTCGGTCAACCTGCGCAACCTGACCAACGAACGCTATCGCGTCGGCGGCTACAACTTCCCGGGCGCGCTCTTCGGCAATTCGATCATTGGCTATTACGGCCCGCCGCGCACCGCGACGTTCAACATCGAATATCGCTTCTGATTTTCCTCCCACCCTCTCCCAGGAGTGAAAGAGAAAGGCCGGGGTTTGCGCCCCGGCCTTTTTTGTTTGTGCATTGAATAAGCGAACGCGTTAGCCGCGTAGTGTAGCGCCTTGCTTTGCTGCTGCAGAAACGACCCGGTCACTGATCGCTTTCAACTCCTCGTCGGTGTAGCTTTTGTCGCCCGGCTGCAGTGTTACCTCGATGGCAAGGCTGACCTGGCCTTCAGGTACGCCCTGCCCCGCGAAGCGGTCGAACAGGCGGACGGCGACGATATTGTCCTTGTCGCAACCACGGATGGCGCGAACGAGATCACCCGCCGCCAATGTTTCGGGAACGAGGAAGGCAAAGTCGCGGGTCACCGCCTGCAAGGCCGGCGGAGTGAAGGCCGGGCGCATAAAGCCCGTCCCCTTCTTCGCAGGGATCGCATCAAGGAAGATCTCGGCGGCAATGACGGTGCCGTCCAGATCAAACGCCTTGGCGGTCGCGGGGTGCAGCGTGCCAAAAGCTGCAAGCACATTCTTTGGCCCCATGCGCAGCGTAGCCGACTGACCGGGGTGATAATGATCCCCCGCCTCACCCATGACCATCAGTCCGTCGGTGGCTACGCCCGCCGCAGCAAGTAGTGCCAGCACTTCGGCCTTGGCATCATAGGCATCGAACTTCGCAGCCTTGCCCGTCGCCCAACCGCGCGGCGCCTTTTCACCTGCCAGTACGATGCCGCAGGTCAGCCGCTCGCTATCAGCCAGATAGCGCCGACCTATTTCAAACAGCCGCACCGAAGAGGCTCCACGATCCATGTTGCGCTGCGCCGCCGAAAGCAGGCCGGGGAGCAACGAAGGACGCATGACCTTCATGTCCTCAGAAATCGGATTGTCGAGGCTCCAGATGCCACCGCCAAAGGCGTCGGCTTCCTTTTGCGGCAGGAACGACCAGTTGATCGCTTCGTTCAACCCACGTGCAGCAGCGGCCCGGCGTACCTTGCGTTCGAGGCTTTGCTGCGGGGTTGCCGTCGGCTTCGCCACGCCATCGGCGCGGGGTAGCGGAGTGGAAACCACGTTATCGAGACCGACGATACGCACTACTTCCTCTACCAGGTCGGCCCAGCCGTCGACGTCGCGGCGCCATGTCGGAACGGTTACTGCCCAGTCGGCTGCAACTTCGAATCCGAGCGATTCCAAAATTGCCCTTTGGCGGTCCGCAGGCACAGTTATGCCGCCCAGCGCGGCGCAGCGCGCCGGATCGTAGGCAATTGTCTTGCGTTCCAAAGGCGGTTGTCCGGCGCGGATGACTTCGCTCGGCTCACCACCGCAGGTCTGGACAATCAGATCGGTCAACAGCGCCAGGCCATCGTCGAGGAATGCCGGATCGACGCCCCGTTCAAAACGGCTGCGCGCATCCGAAGTCAGCGCCAGCGCCTGTCCTGTCCTGGCAATCCGCTCCGGCGTGAAATAGGCGATTTCGAGCAACACATCGGTGGTGTCATCCGAACAGCCCGAATGTTCGCCACCCATGATACCAGCTATGTCATGCACGCCGCTGTCGTCAGCAATCACCGTCATTTCTGATGTGAGCGTGTATTCCTTGCCATTCAGCGCAGTCACCATCTCGCCATCTTTCGCACGGCGGGCCACAACCGCGCCGTTTAATTGCGCCAGATCATAAGCGTGCGCCGGGCGTCCGCAGGCGAGCATCAGATAGTTGGTGCAATCGACCAATGCTGAAATCGGGCGCTGCCCGGCAGCCTTCAACCGCGCCTGCATCCAGTCGGGCGATGGGCCGTTTTTGACGCCGCGAATGACGCGCCCGTAAAAGGCGGGGCAGCCTTCTGGATCATCGGTACGGATCTCGGTCGGGCAAGGATAGCTACCCTTTATCGTCGGTACTTCGACCGGCTTGAACGTGCCAAGGCCAGCCGCTGCCAAATCGCGTGCGATGCCCATCACGCCCATGCAATCCTGCCGGTTGGGGGTGATGGCGACATCAATCACCGGATCATTGGCGTCGGCATATTCGGCGAACGCCATGCCGACAGGCGCATCGGCGGGAAGTTCGATGATGCCATCATGATCGTCGCCCAGTTCGAGTTCGGCGACCGAGCACATCATGCCATTCGATTCAACACCGCGGATGGCGGTCTTTTTCAGCACCATGCCATTCGCAGGCACGGTCGCACCTTCAATGCCGAACACGCCGACAAGCCCCGCGCGGGCATTGGGCGCACCGCACACGACCTGCAACGGATTGCCGTCACCCGAATCGACTGTCAGCACCTGCAACTTGTCTGCCTGCGGGTGTGGGGCCGCCGTCAGTACCTTTGCAACGCGGAAACCCGCCAGCTTGTCAGCGGGGTTTTCGATTCCTTCGACCTCAAGCCCGATGCGGTTGAGACAATCGGCAACCTGATCGATGGTCGCATCGGTTTCGAGATAATATTTGAGCCAGGAGAGTGAGAATTTCATGCGCCTACTCCTCCGCTGAGTGTGGGCACATCGAGCGCGTTGAACCCGTAATGCTGGAGCCAGCGATTATCGCCGTCGAAGAAAGCGCGCAGATCGTCCATGCCATATTTGAGCATCGCCAAGCGGTCGACGCCGGTGCCAAAGGCAAAGCCCTGCCAAACGTCTGGGTCGAGCCCGCAGGCCTCAATCACCTTGCGGTGGACCATGCCGCTGCCCAACACCTCCATCCAGCCTTCGCTGCCGCCTATGACGCGTTTGCCCTTCACCACCGAATAGCCGACATCGACCTCAACCGAGGGTTCGGTGAAAGGGAAGTAGCTGGGGCGCAAGCGTAATACGACGTCGTCGCGCTCAAAAAAGGCCTTGAGGAAAGTTTCCAGCGTCCATTTCAAATGCCCCAGATGGATGCCCTTGTCGATCACAAGACCTTCAATCTGGTGGAACATCGGCGTGTGCGTCGCGTCGCTATCCGAACGATAGACGCGGCCGGGCGCGATGATGCGGATCGGCGGCTCCTGCGATGTCATGGTGCGGATCTGCACCGGCGAGGTGTGCGTACGCAGCAGCATCTTCTTTCCATCCTGCGCCATCTGGTCAGGAAAATAGAAAGTATCGTGCATTGCCCGTGCCGGATGCGTTTCAGGGATATTGAGCGCGCTGAAATTGTGCCAGTCGTCCTCAATCTCGGGACCTTCGGCGACGGCGAAGCCCATATCGGCGAAGATTTCGGCCAATTCGTCCATCACCTGACTCACCGGATGGACGGTGCCGCGCGGCGCTTCGGGCGCGGGCAGTGTCATGTCCAGCCGTTCGGTGGCCAACCGCTGATTGAGGATTGCGGTTTCCAGCGCGGCCTTTTTGGCGGCGATGCCATTTGTCACCGCTTCGCGCAGACCGTTAATCATCGGCCCCTGCACCTGCCGCTCCTCGGGCGACATCTGCCCCAGTGATTTGAGCAGCGCCGAAACGCTGCCCTGCTTGCCAAGCGCATCGATGCGAACGGCTTCAAGCGCGTCGGGCGTGTCTGCCGCGTCGATGGCGGAGAGGATCTGGTTCTGGAGTGTCGCTATATCGCTCATATCGGTTCGCCTGATAAGCAAATGGGCGCGAACGGCAAGTGCCGCCCACGCCCATTTGCGCATGTTTCGAAGTGTTGCTTATGCTGCTTTCGGCAGCGCTGCCTTCGCCTGCGCAACTATGGCGCTAAACACAGCCGACTCGTTCATCGCAAGATCGGCAAGCGTCTTGCGGTCGAGTTCGACGCCAGCCAGCTTCAGGCCGTGCATGAACACGCCATAGGTCATGCCTTCGGCGCGGACAGCGGCGTTGATGCGCTGGATCCAGAGAGCGCGGAAATTGCGCTTGTTTACCTTGCGGTCGCGATACGCATATTGGCCGGCCTTTTCGACAGCCTGGCGTGCGATGCGGATGGTATTTTTACGACGGCCATAAAAGCCTTTTGCCTGCTCCAAGATGTTCTTGTGCTTGGCGCGGGTGGTTACACCCCTTTTGACGCGTGCCATGGTTCAGCGCTCCTTATTTCAAGCCGTACGGCGCCCATTGGCGAATGTGACCCGCATCCGAATCGCTAAGCACGTCGGTGCCGCGGTTCTGGCGAATATATTTGCCGCTGTGGCTGATCAGGCGGTGGCGCTTGCCGGCTACGCCGTGCTTTACCTTGCCTGTGGCAGTGAGCTTGAAGCGCTTTTTGACGCCGCTCTTGGTCTTCAACTTGGGCATTTCGGTCTCCTTTTGGAAATCCGTAGCGAGCAAACATGGCAGCCCTTTTAGCCAGCCTGCTCATTCGGAAGGCGCGCGCCTAGCGGGATTCGCGCAGAAATGCAAGCGTGAAGGCCGATTTAGTGCCCGTTGCCCGCGCCAGGCTTTTGCAGCGCCTGCAACGGATCACCCAGCGCAGCCATCCGCGCTCGCGATGCCGCGCCGATAATCGGATGCGGATGCTGCCGGTATTCACGCGGGCTCATCTTGAAAAACTGGCGAAAATCGCGGTTGAAATGCGCCTGGTCATAATAATGCATGTCCAGTGCCTCGGACCAGTTTGCTTCGGGATCGCGCATAATCACTGCCAAAGTCCGCACAAAGCGCTGCCGCCGCAGCAGCAATTTGGGCGAAAAGCCGAATATGCGCAGAGAGAAGCGCTGCAACTGGGCAATGGAAAGCTGCAACCGCTCCGCCAAATGGGCGACCGAGGCGATTTCGGGATCCATCAGCGCCACATGTGCCGCGCGCACCCGCTGTTCAGTGGCAGCATCAATCAGCGGCCGGTTGTCCAGAGCATCGAGCAATATGGCATCGAAACGAGCCGCCATTTCGTCAAGATTTTGCGACGACACCGCTGCCTTCATCATGTCGGCAAAAGCGACAGGCGTCTCGACGAGCGAGGCATCATCGAGCCGATCTGCCCACAGATCTGCGGGTTGGTCGATAAACATGCTCCAACCGGCTGGCAGGAAACCGATGCTTGCAATCCGCGCATGCCGCGCAGCAAAAGGCCCCGCAAGGCTGGTCGGCCCGACAAAATGCGCTGGCGGAATGTCGCGCAGATTTTGCCCGACAAACCCGCCCAGCGTGTCGCCGCTATAGCGAAAACGAACACTCGCCCATTCAGGGTTCATCCAGTCGCGGACAGGCTCTCCATCCTGACTGTCGATGGCGGTAAAATAATAGACCGACAAATACGGCTGCAGCCGCGGGTGCGGCGCTATAAACCGCGTATGGCTGGAGCCGCCTGCTCCGGTCATTCTACCATCCCCTGCATAGCGCCACTCATCGCGACCGCCGATAGGCGCGTCAAGCCGGGAATGGTGTCAGGGTCCATGCAATACTTGCAACGGTTGACCCAGTGCTTCGGCGCGCGCCCTGAGCGCCGCTTTACTGATGGGGCGCGGCATTTCCAGAAATGCTTTGGGCGACATGCCCATGAAGTCGCGGAAATCACGGCTGAAATGCGCCTGATCATGATAACTCGCGTCGAGCACCTTGACCCATTTCAGCGCTGGATCGAAAATTCGCGGTGCCAGCGACCGTAAAAACCGCTGTCGACGGAGCAATCTTTTGGGCGGGAAACCGAAAACACGGCGGCACAGCCGTTCGACATATTGGCTGTTCAGCCCCAGCCTTTCCGCAAGTTGCCCAACATCGGTAATCTCGGGATCGGCCAAAGCGGCGTGCACCCGTTCTATCTCATCTTCCCGATCAACCTCAGAGCCGAGTGCGGCCAGCAAATGGCGGTCAAACACATCCGCAATCTCTCGATGATCGCGCATTCCAGCTATATCGCGCCACATCGCACCGAAAATCCCGAACGCTGGTTCGGTTTCAACGTCAAATACAGCATCTGCGTAAAGGTGCGCACTTTCACCGACAAAACGGTTCCAGCCCAAAGGCAAGATGCCAATTCCTGCCATACGGGCAAAGGAGCAACGCACATGACAGGCCCGCCCGGTGGGCCCGGTCATCGATGCCCGCGGCACCGGCACAACTGGATCGGGCACCAGACTGGCTGGAATCATCCCTTCGAGCATGAACCGGGCACTTGCCCATTCAGGATAGAGCAGGTCGTCCAGTTCGACGCCCCCCGGCGTCGCGATTTCGACGAAATAATAGCTGCTGAAATAGCGTCTGAGCTCAGGCGCTGGAAGGATGAATCGATAGTCGCCGACAGAGCTTAGTGGTTGCACGCCAGCGCCTCGACAACATCTTCCATCCGCGCCGGATCGCCCAGCGCAATGACATGGCCTTCGGAGCCCGCGTGCAACATCTCGCCATTCCAGTCGCACATCATCCCGCCTGCGCCCTCAACGACTGGCACAAGCGCGGCAAAGTCGTGCAGCTTGAGGCCTGACTCGACAACGATGTCGATATGCCCCGAAGCGAGCAGCGCGTAATTGTAGCAATCGCCGCCAAACAGCATCCGCTTGTGCGCGGTCTGCGCTGCAAGGGCCATGAAATGGTCGCCGTCATGCTGGCTGAAATATTGCGGGCCGCTGGTCGCCAGCGACGCCTGTGCCAGTTCACGGCAGGCGCGGGTCGAAACCGGCTTGCCGTTCAAAGTTGTGCCCTGTCCGGTCACGCCGATCCAGCGTTCGCGGTTGATGCACTGGTCAATCAAGCCAAGCACCGGCCAACCATCCTCGAGCAAGGCGATGAGCGTACCGAAAATCGGGCGACCGGCCATGAAGCTGATGGTACCGTCGATCGGATCGATCACCCATGTTCGGCCAGAGGTGCCGGACTTCTCGCCATATTCCTCACCAACAATCGCATCGGTTGGGCATTCTACATCGAGGATCGCGCGGATCGCGGCCTCCGCCGCACGGTCAGCTTCTGTAACCGGCGTGGAATCCGCCTTGGCTTCATGATCAAAGCTGGCCCGGAAAAAGGGACGGATGACGCCCCCAGCCACATCGGCGAGTCGCCCCGCCAATTCAATCTCCCTTGCCCCAATCATGTAAATTTCCCTGCCCTGCTTTTCAGCAAAGCGCAACATGGCTTTACATATCAGGGCGTTGGAGCGGCAGCAGCCTTAGTCAAACAGGCTCGAAACGCTGCTTTCATCGGCGATGCGCTTGATCGCTTCACCCAGCAAAGGCGCGATCGGCAGTTGGCGGATCTTGGCGCTATCGCGCGCAGCGTCAGAGGCGATGATCGAATCGGTGATCACCAGCTTGCGCAAGCTTGATGCGTTGACGCGGTTGACCGCTTCGCCTGACAAAACGCCATGGGTGATATAGGCGACAACGTCGGAAGCACCGGCGGCCTTGAGCGCATCGGCAGCGTTGCACAATGTTCCGGCGCTATCGGCGATATCGTCAATGAGGATGCAGAAACGCCCCTTCACGTCGCCGATGATGTTCATCACTTCGGAAACGCCTGCCTTCTCACGGCGTTTATCGACGATCGCGAGTGGGGCATCGTTGATGCGCTTGGAGAGCCCCCGCGCGCGAACTACACCGCCGACGTCGGGGGAGACAACGGTGATCGGCTTGTCGCCATGGCGTTCGAGAATGTCGGCGCTCATCACCGGCCCGGCAAACAGATTGTCGGTCGGAATGTCAAAAAAGCCCTGGATCTGGCCGGCGTGGAGGTCGACGGTCAGCACGCGGTCGGCCCCGGCTTCGGTAATCAGATTGGCCACCAGCTTGGCCGAAATCGGCGTGCGAGGTCCGGGTTTACGGTCTTGCCGGGCATAGCCGAAATAAGGGAGCACAGCAGTGATACGCTTGGCTGAAGCGCGGCGGAGAGCGTCAATCATGATGAGCAGTTCCATCAGATTGTCATTCGCCGGATGGCTGGTCGACTGGATAACGAACATATCTTCGCCACGAACATTTTCGTGAATCTCGACGAAAATCTCGTTGTCGGCAAAGCGGCGGACGCTGGCATCGGTTAGCGGCAGGCCGAGATATTCGGCGATACCCTTTGCCAGCGGAAGGTTGGAATTGCCGGTAATCAGTTTCATTTCTAAACCCCGTCCCCAACTTCGTCATTCCCGCCCTTCGACTGCCTGCCAAGGCAGGCGCTCAGGATAAACTGACCAGAGGTCAGTCGGGAATCCATCACCTGCCGTTGAATTTTGGCCCTTCGGTGATGGACCCCCGCCTTAGCGGGGGTGACGAGGATATGAATTGATTCGTTTGCTCCCCTAACGAAGCGGGCCCACCTAGACAATCGCCTTGCCCGCCTCGATTGTGGACAATAGGAAGAAAGCCATGACCGATACCCTATCCATCGCCATGGCCCAGCTCAATCAACGCGTGGGCGACCTGAAAGGCAATGCCGATGCCATGCTCGCATGGCGGGAAAAGGCCGGGGACGTCGACCTGGTGCTTTTTCCGGAGCAGCAACTCATCGGCTATCCAGCAGAAGACCTTGTCCTGAAGCCCGCCTTTCAGCAGGCTGCGGCGAAAGAGCTGGAGAGGCTGGCGGCGGCAACGGCGGATGGCGGCCCGGCGATGTTGGTGGGTTCGATCCTGAAGGAAGGCGACGCGCTCTATAACATCGTAGCGCTGCTCGATGGCGGCAAAGTTGCGGCTATACGCAAGAAGCACGAGCTGCCTAACTATGGCACTTTCGATGAGAAACGCATTTTCGCGCAGGGGCCTCTGCCGGAACCGGTAGAGTTTCGCGGGGCCAAGCTGGGTCTGCCGATCTGCGAAGATGGCTGGTTGCCCACGGTTTGCTCGCACCTAAAGTCCCAAGGTGCGGAACTTCTGATTTCGGTCAATGGCAGCCCCTATGAAATCGACAAGGATGACCGGCGACTGGAACAGGTGTTTGCCGCGCGCGTCGCCGAGACCGGCCTACCGTTGATATTTCTAAACCGCATCGGCGGACAGGATGAGCTGGTCTTCGACGGATGCTCCTTCGTTTTGAATGCCGACGGAAAGGCCGCCCATCATTTGCCCGATTGGGAGGAGCATTTGCGGATTACCCGCTGGCACAAGCAGACCGATGGATGGGTCTGTGAAGGCGGTGAGCTTGCGGTGTGGGAAGACCATCCCGCGGACATCTATTCAGCCATGGTGCTTGCGCTGCGTGACTATGTTGATCGCAACCGCTTTCCCGGCGTGGTGCTGGGGCTTTCAGGCGGGATCGACAGCGCAATCTGCGCCGCGATTGCAGCCGACGCTTTGGGCCGGGACCGCGTATGGTGCGTGATGCTGCCCAGCCGCTTTACAGGCCAGCTCAGCCTCGACCTTGCCAAAGAATGTGCGGAAATGATCGGGTGTCGACTCGATACGATACCTATCAATCCGGCAGTCATGGCCTTTGACGAGATGCTTGCGGGCAGTTTTGCGGACAAGGACGTCGACATCACCGAAGAGAATGTCCAGTCGCGCATCCGGGGTGTCACGTTAATGGCGCTGTCGAACAAATTCGGCCACATGCTGCTGACCACTGGCAACAAGAGCGAGATGAGCGTTGGCTATGCGACCATTTATGGCGACATGGCGGGCGGTTATAACCCACTCAAAGATGCCTACAAAATGACGGTGTTTGCCATCTCACGCTGGCGCAACACACATAAGCCGCGCATCGGGCTTGGCTCCGATGGCCCGGTAATGCCCGAAGCGATCATCACCCGTCCGCCCAGCGCCGAACTGCGACCCGACCAGAAGGATAGTGACAGCCTGCCGGATTATCCGGTGCTCGACGATATCCTGCTCGGGCTGGTCGAACAGGAATTGTCAGTCGATGAAGTCACCGCGCGCGGCCACCCGCGCGAAGTGGTCGAGCGGATCGAGCGGTTGTTGTACATCGCCGAATATAAAAGGCGGCAGGCCCCTCCCGGCGTCAAGCTGGGCAGCCGCAATTTTGGCCGCGACCGGCGTTATCCGATTACAAATGCATTCCGGAGCGGGTGAAACACTCTCGTCGCCCCAGCGCAGGCTGGGGCCGCTAACGGTTTATACTGCTCTGCCTGAGTGTACCGCCTGCGGCCCCGGCCTGCGCCGAGGCGACGTTTAGCGAATATGTCGTATAAACAGCTCTAACCAGCCCTTGTTTAGCCCGCCCTCCGGCTGTGTAGGCACCCCCGCCACCACGCCACATTCCAGACAACGCACTTGCGCGCCCTGAACACCCGACAGCAGCCGCAGGTCGGCGGCAATCCGGTCAAATAGCAATTGCTGCTCAAAAGCTGCGCGTCCGAAAAGATCGGTCGGCATGTGCGCCTGCGCCGGCTCCGGCATCAACCCGCCGAGCAAGGTGCTGGCAAAATCGGGCACGGGCTCGATGTAGAGCGGGTGCCAATTGCCTTTCTCCAGCTTTGCCAGCCGCGCCGCTTCGGCCAAAGCATCGTCCAGACCACCCAGCCGGTCGACCAATCCCAATTGCCGCGCAGTACCGCCCGCCCAGACGCGGCCCTGACCAATCGCGTCGACTTGCTCGACGGTCTTTTTGCGCGATTCCGCCACGCGGGTCAGGAAATCGCGATAGCCCTTTTCCACCGTCGCCTGCGCCAACCGGTCGAATTTCGGGCTGATCCCGCCAAGCACATCAGGTTCGCCCGATAGCGGAGTCGTGCGCACGCCGTCGGTGGTAACCCCCCATTTGGCGAGCGCCTCCTTGCCCGATGGCAGAACACCAAAAATACCGATCGAACCGGTAATGGTAGAAGGTTCGGCAAAAATTGCGTTGGCCGGCATCGAAATCCAGTAACCACCACTGGCGGTCAGATTGGCCATCGAAACGACGATCGGGATTTTGCGTTTCTTCGCTTCGACCAAGGCGAGCCGGATTTTTTCCGACGCGGTCACCGATCCGCCAGGCGAATCGACCCGAATGACCAAAGCCTTCAGATCGTCATTTTTCAGCGCGTCGTAGATCAATTCGGATACACTATCCCCCGCCGCCACGCCCGCGCCACCTTCACCGTCGATAATTTCACCTGCAACGGTGATGACGCCAATGGGCGAGCCTTCGCGCGAAGGGTTATGTGCGGCGAGCAAGGCTGCCGGGCGGGTTTCGGCAAAGGTGCCGATTTTCTCCTCGCGACCTTCGCCCACTTTCGCGGCAATATATTTGCCAAAGGCGATGCGATCGCCCAATTTGTCAACGAGCCCGTTAGCCAGCGACAACTGAGCTAGTTCGCCCTTTGCCGCCTCGACGGCAGCAGGCGCATCTATGAGCAGCGCATCGAGTTTGGCCTTGGGTCGCGCTTTGGTGACATCGCTACGCCATTGCTCCCACACCTCGTCGTAAAGTGCCTTCGTCGCGACTTCGGCCTCGGGCGACTGGTCGGCGCGCATATAGGGCTCGACCGCGCTTTTGAATGTGCCCACGCGATAGATATGCGCCTTGATGCCAAGCTGGTCGAACAGGCCCTTATAATAAGTTCGCGAACCGCCCGGCCCGGTCGGCAGCACGCCGCCCAACGGATCGACCCAGATTTCGCTGGCATGCGCCGCCAACTGATAGCCATCGTCGCTATAGGCTGTGGCAAAGGCGTAAACGGGCTTGCCTGCCTTGCGGACGGCGTCAATCCGCTCGCCCAATGCGGCGAGGCTAGCCTGACCGCCGCCCATGAAGCGATCGAGATCGAGCACCACGGCCTTGATGCGTTCATCCTTTACCGCCAGTTCGAGCGCACGCGCAATGTCGCGCTGCCGATATTCACGCATTGGCGCACGCTGCGACATCAAAGCCGCAACCGGATCGATGGCTGCAGGTTGTTCGGAAACAAACCCGTCCAGCTCGATCAGCAACGCCCCATCGCGCACAGCGCCTGGATTGGGCCCTGCGCTCAACAGCGCATAGAGCATACCGAAAAAGACGAGCAGGAACAAAAGCGCCAGTCCGTCCTTGATGCCGACCAGAAACCGCCAGACGCCCTTCATAAATGCCATGTTCGATCCTCGACTTTCACGCTGCAATGTAGGGTGCCGCCGCCAGCTTACCAGCCGCTTTCGACGAACTTGCTAATCGGACAAGCGAAAAGGGCCGCTCCGGTGGGGAGCGACCCTTTCCTTACATGGGTCAGCAGCCGGACGTGCCGCTGCCGGGAGTGGTATTCATGCTGAAATCAGCAGCCGATCCCCCGAACGGAAATGTCCGACCTCGTAACTGAACCATGAGACATCGGATCACCTCCTTTCGATTGTTGAAAACTGTTCGCGTCATGCATCTGCTTGCCCTCCGCGACTCGAATTTGAATCAAGCGAATCTTCGAAACAAGACTTGTTTTTCGATTTTTTTCTGGCAAATATCTTGCCTCTTGCGCGGGACCATACGGGTCCTTTTTTTATGCGCAGGTTCAGGTGCGGCAATCCTCGACCACCCGGCTGATTTCATTCCAGTTCGGAATGGCCAGCGGGGGCAATCCTCCAACTTCAATCGCAAACCGACCACGGCTATAGGCTATCGCATCAAGTATGGCGTCACGGGGCATGATTTCGGCGGCAACATAGGGCGGCTCGTTGGATACCTGCACCGGTTCAAAAGCCTTCATCGTCGAACTTGTGCGGATCAGGAACGTCCCACTATGTCCGCTGCCATTGACCGACAAATAGATGCGACCGCGGGACTTGTCGCACCTTAAGGTCATCGTTGCATTGGCACCGGCCGGGCCAAACAGCGCGAGCGAACCACGCGCGTCAGTACGGTACACCCACGTGCCGGGGGCCAGCGGCCAGTCAATCCACTCCCCGGTCGGGCGGACGGGTTTGGGGGCATCGATAGCGGTCGGAGGAACCGGCTGCGGTTTTGGCTGTGGCTTTGGCTGAGGAACCGGAGCGGGCTTCGATGGAGCACATGCCGCGAGAACGAGTAAGGGCAACAGGATCAAATGGTTCAACCGCATGGACAGCCTTATGGCCAATCGTGCGGCTTTGGGCTAGGCCCCAAATCACCATGGCCAAACAGAAAATCCGGATAGACCAACTGCTCGTCGAGCGCGGCCTCGCCGAAAGCCGGTCGCGTGCGCAAGCCCTTGTCATGGCGGGGCATGTAATGCTCGGCGACAAAAAGGCCGACAAGCCGGGGCTGCAAGTCGCCGAAGATACAGAAGTCAGCGTCAAGGGACAAGACCATCCCTGGGTTTCGCGCGGGGGCATCAAGCTGGCGCACGCACTTGAGATGTTTGGCATCAATGTATCCGGCATGGTTGCGATCGACGTTGGATCCTCCACCGGCGGCTTCACCGATGTTTTGCTCAGCAACGGCGCAGCAAAGGTTTATGCTGTCGACAGCGGAACCAACCAGCTCGCCTGGAGGTTGCGACAGGATGCGCGTGTGATCGTCCACGAACAGACCAGCGCGCGAATCTTGACTGCCGAACATATTCCGGAGCCGGTCGACATCATCGTCTGCGATGCAAGCTTTATCAGTCTATCCAAAGTACTCGAACGACCAATGTCGTTCGCCAAGCCCGGGGCCCAAATGATCGCGCTGATAAAACCGCAATTTGAAGCGGGGCGGAGTGAAGTCGGGAAAGGCGGCGTCGTGCGCGATGCAGCGGTGCATGCCCGCGTGTGCAACGAGGTGTCGGTTTGGCTCGAAGGCAGCGGCTGGAAAGTAAAGGGACTTACCGAAAGCCCGATCACCGGCCCCAAAGGTAATGTCGAATTCCTGATCTGGGCAGAAAATAGCGCCGCGTAAGAATCAGGCCGCCAACGATCCGGTGCCAAGTGCCGGAAGGGTAGTATCGAATAGCGAAGCAATCACGCGGGCATAAGGACGCCCGGCCTCGGTCATTTCGATCTTGTTGCCATGGCGCACCATCAGCCTACGGTCCTCAAGCTGCTTGATCGACGCCATTGCACCCGCATCACTCCCTAGCCAGGCCGCATCGGTGCGTCCGGTGCAAAGTAGCTGTTCAATCAACTGCGCGCGCATTTGGTCATCGGCATTTCGGATCAAGCCGCGCCGTCCGGCGAGTTGGTGAGCGCCCACAATCTCGCGGTACGCGCCTGGATTTTTTTCATTTTGTATGATAGCATCTGAAAACTGGCTGATTGCGCTGGCGCCAAAGCCGATCAGCACATCAGACTGGTCTTCGGTGAAACCTTGAAAGTTGCGCCGCACCTTGCCTTCGGCTGCCGCAATTGCAATCGAATCATCTGGCAGCGCGAAATGATCGAACCCGATGGGCACATAACCCTCGGACACCAGCCTTTCATACCCTATCGCCGCCTGTTCGAAACGCGCTTCAATTCCGGGCAGTGCTGCGGCGTCTATGCGTTTCTGTCGCGGGAAAATATGTGGCAGATGCGCGTAGCCGAACAAGGCAATGCGCGAGGGCCGCATGCGGACGACATGATCCAGCGTTCCAAGCAGGCTTTCGTTGGTCTGATGCGGCAGGCCGTACATCAGATCGAAATTGATCGAACGGATGCCACGCGCACGGAGCGACGCCATGCAGGTTTCGATCATTTCAACCGGCTGGATGCGCCCGATGGCAGCCTGAATTTCGGGATCGAAACTTTGCACGCCGAAGCTGACCCGGCTGACTTGAGCCACGGCCAGCGTCATTGCCCATTCGAGACTGAAAGCACGCGGATCGATTTCAACCGATATGTCAGGCTCATTCCCTGCAAACATCGTCACCAGCCGGTCAACCAACCGGACAAAAGCGATGGGTTCGATCGCGTTGGGGCTGCCACCACCAAAGGCGATTCGCTGCAACTTGCCGCGCCCGCCCAGCATCTTCGCAACCAGAGTCATCTCTGCCTCAAGCGCTTCAAGATAGGCGTGCAGCCGCTGCGTCCGCCCCGCCGCGCCAGTGTTGCAACCACAATACCAGCAGATCGACTGGCAATAGGGGATGTGCGCGTAGAGCGAAATCGGCGTCCCGCTGACAACGCCATTCAGCGCCTTCGCCTGCGCATCAGCGCCCACGGCATCGGTGAACTGCGTGGCCGGGGGGTAGCTGGTGTAACGCGGTACAGGCCGCGCCAAGAGATCCGGGAAATATGGCCACATAATGCCCGGAAACTAGGGATCAGAGCCAGGTTTCGCTTTGATCTCAGTCAAGAAGTTCCTTGTCTTCGGTCAAGGACAACCGCCGCAGCCAATCTATTGTCTGCACCATCAACTCGGAATTGCAGGGGAAGTTGCAATGCTGAAATCAGTAATTGTTCACGTCTATGACGACAGTGGCCTTGATGGCCGGGTGTCGGCTGCACTCGATATTTGCCGCGCGCATGACGCGCACCTTACATGTATGCATGTGACGCCTTATGGTGCCTATGCAACCTTCGATCCAGCCGGAGGCATGTTCACCAGCGGCGTGTTGATCGAAGAATTGCGCAAGACACAAGACGCCTTGCAGAAGCGTATCGAGGACCGCCTGTCCAAGGAAGATGTCCGTTGGGACTGGCAGGCTTTTGACGGCGATGTTGCCCAGACACTGGTTTCCGCATCATCGCTTGCCGATCTGGTCGTGCTTGGGCAGGCTGGTCCGTCCAAGGGTGACATTGCCCATCCACTGCCCATCGTCGACGCAGTCGTCGTTCATGCCGGATGCCCGGTTCTGGTTGTCCCAACCGGGTGTAACAAAGTTGATCCCGCTGCACCCGTAGTCGTGGGCTGGAATGCATCGGAACAGGCGGCACGTGCAGTTCGCCACGCCTTGCCGACACTACAAGCAGCCTCTGCGGTACATCTGGTTTCCATCGGCAATGGCGGCGAAGATTTTCCGCAGCTTGGTGCTTCGGAATATCTGTCACGTCATGGCATCAAGACAGAGCTGCACCAGCTGAAACCCGGCGTGCGCGATACCGATGATGTGCTGCACCAGTTCGCCCTTGATCACGGTGCTGGCTGCATCTTGATCGGTGCCTATGGCCATTCGCGGCTTCGTGAAACGCTGCTCGGCGGGGTCACCCGCTATCTGACGATGCAGTCACGCATTCCGCTGATGCTGTCGCGCTAAACCATCTGAAAGGATCACATCATGAACGCCAATGTCGGAAATGCTGATCGTATCCTGCGGATTGTCGCGGGGATTATTTTGATTTCGCTCGTCTTTGTCGGGCCGAAAACCGTCTGGGGGTGGATCGGGCTCGTCCCGCTGCTCACCGGACTCTTCCGCTGGTGTCCGGCCTATAGGTTGGTCGGACTGAACACCTGCAAAAAACCATAACCCAACGCTCACAGGGAGTTACATAATGAGCACCAAGATAAAAACGATTTCCACACTCGCTCTCCTGATGGCTGGAATGGCGGCAACCCCCGCCATGGCCGAAGCAGGCGATACCTTCATCCGCGTCCGCGGAATTGTCGTTGCGCCGAATGAAGATTCGACGGGCATCAACCCGGCATTCCCGGCTGAAACCGTATCGGTCGACAATGCCGTCGCACCCGAAGTCGACATCACGCACATGCTGAGCAACAATGTCGGCATCGAACTGATCGCCGCGACGACCAAGCACAGCGTATCGGGCACAACCGGAACCACCGGGGGCATTGGCAAGCTGGCATCGACCTGGGTACTCCCGCCGACCGTCACCCTGCAATATCACTTTGCGCCTGAAGCCAAGGTGCGCCCCTATGTCGGTGCCGGCGTGAACTGGACGCTGTTCTACAAGGAAAAGGCATCGAACGGCCTTGAAGCCGCTGTCGGCCAGACCAACGTCAATCTGAGCAGCAGCTTTGGCTGGGCCGCGCAGGCCGGGATCGACATCGACCTTAACGAGAAGATGTTCCTCAACTTTGACGTCAAATATATCAAGATGGACACCAATGCCCGCCTGAATACGACGGCTGCCGGAGTGCAGCGCGTGGGCGTGGATATCGATCCGCTAGTCTTCGGCGTAGGCGTGGGCTTCAAGCTCTAAGCTGCGCATAACAAGCTCCTCCCTCTGGAGGCGGGTTCGCAAGAGCCCGCCTCTTTTTTGTTGGGTGGATGCGGTGCTTGAACAGAGTATCGAGAGAACTGTTAGCCGCTCAGCAGCAGTCGTCTTGGCTATAACCCTGGTTCTTTTTGCGCCGGTCATTGGCGGCGTGGCAGCCCTTGTTGCAGCAGCCATGGTCGCTGGGCTGGGTGGGGTCTGCAGGTATATTTATGCGATCCATCCCGCCCATGCAGTTCGACACCATGATCGAACGCGCCTGCACCGCTGCAGGGATGGGCATGGACAGCGCCAGCGACGCGAGCAGGGCAACCCAGGGATTGACGCGACGCTCAATCATCACCCGGCCCTTCGTCGTCGATCAATATGCGCAAAGCGGCACCATCAAGATCTTCAAATTGCCCGCTGCGTAGCGACCAGAAAAAGGCCCCCAATCCCAGCAGACCAAGGCCCAATGCTATTGGTATGAGAACGAGGATGCCGGTCATTTGGCCGCCCCTTTCAATCGCAACGCATTGGCGACCACGATGATCGACGAACCGGACATGGCCAGTGCGGCGATAAGCGGCGTGACCAGCCCCATGATCGCCAAGGGCACTGCGACCACATTATAGCCGATCGCGAGGACAAAATTCTGGCGGACAATCCGTTGCGTGGCACGGGCCGCGCGGATCGCAATGGTGACGGGCAAAAGGCTGTCGCCCATGAACACGGCATCCGCCGCATTCTGCCCCGCATCGCTGGCCGAAGCCGGGGCGAGAGATGCGTGCCCGGCTGCCAAGGCAGGGCCATCGTTCAGGCCGTCGCCGATCATCAACACCTTGTGACCAGCGGAAGAAAGTCGCGAAATCGTATCCAGTTTATCTTGCGGGTGCATGCCGGTCTGCGCGGTCAGGCCCAGTTCGCGTGCAACGGGTTGGACAGCCTCGGCCCGGTCGCCGGAAACGATGCTGCTTTCGATGCCCAGCGCCCGCAATTGGTGCAGCGCCGATTGTGCGTCCGGGCGCATGCCATCTTCGAAGGTCAGGACAATCGCCGGCGCATCGCCCTGCCGGAATTGCACGGCCAACGACGCACCGGCGCTCCTCGCATCGGGGCGCTCAAGGCGGACCCTCTCCGACCCGTAAAGCGCCTCGACCCCTTGACCGGCAATCTCCTGAATATCTGTGATGTCAGCCGCTGCCACGCCTTCGGCTTCCAGCACACGGCGCAAGGCTTGTGACAGCGGATGGCGGCTGGTGCGCGCCAAGGCCAGCGCGACCGGTTTGGCCGATGCGGCGAGCGCCTCGCGGTTCACCAATTCGGGACGCCCCAACGTCAGTGTGCCGGTTTTGTCAAACAGCGCCCGATCCACTTCTGCCAACCGCTCGAGCGCAGAGCCATCTTTGACCAGTATGCCCTTTTTCATCAGTGCGCCTGCGGTGACGATTTGCGCGGCAGGAACGGCCAGCCCCAGAGCACAGGGGCAGGTGATAATCAGTACCGCAACCGCGATTAGCAAAGACTGGTGCCATCCGGCCCCCGCCAGCATCCAGCCGGCGAAGCTCAGCAAGGCGAGCGTATGGACAGCGGGTGCATAATAGCGCGCGGCACGGTCTGCTATGCGGACGTAGCGCGACTTGGATTGCCCGGCATCCTCCATCAACCGCGCAATGTCGGCGAGTGCGGTGGCTGCACCTGCGGCCGTTATCCGGACTTCGACGGGCGCGTCGACGTTGAGCGTTCCGGCGTGAACCATGTCTCCTACCGCCACCAAGACCGGAACCGATTCCCCGGTAAGCAACGACAGGTCAAATTGCGACCGCCCCTTGGTGACAATGCCGTCTGCCGCCAACCGCTCACCGGCAGCAACCAGCATCACCATGCCGATTTTGAGTGCATCGGCGTTGACCCAGCCCGATGTGCCATCCTCCGCCAGCACCAAGGCACCTGCCGCCTTATGCTTGAGCAGCGCCGAGACGCCATCGCGCGCGCGATCACGCATCACGCTGTCGAGCCAGCGTCCGGTGAGCAGAAAGAAGAGCAGCATGACCACGCCGTCGAAATAGGCGTGCGGGCCGCTGACAAAGGTTTCGTGCAGCGACAGCGCCGTCGTCAGGGTGACGCCGATTGCTATCGGCACATCCATATTGGTCCGCCGGTTTTTGAGCGCATTCCATGCCGAGCGAAAGAATGGCCGCCCCGAATAGGCGACGGTCGGCAGGGCGATCAGCGCCGACAGCCAGTGGAACAGGTCTTTCGTTCCCCCCGTAGCCCCCGACCAGACCGAAACCGACAGCAGCATGATGTTCATCATCGCAAAACCGGCGACGGCCATAGCCTTGAGCAGTTCACGGCTGCTTTCATCAGAGAAGCCCGCGAGCTCATCCCCCAGCGGCTGAGATTCAAAGCCCAGCTTGGCCATCGCGCGCTGGATTTCGGGGATCGTGGTTTCGGGCAGATGGCTGATTGCCACCCGCTTGGCCGTGAAATTGACGCGGGCTGCGGCAATACCCGGCACTTGCGTCAGCCCGGTTTCGATCTTTGAAATACACCCCGCACAGCGCATCCCCGGCACCGCAAACAGTGTTTCCGGCAGTGCGCTTATCGATGCCTGGGGCGCAGGTGCGTTCATTTCACGTCGGCGATTGTGCGATAATGGTCAGCGTCACGGCGCATTTCGAAGTGGAGTGTCCAGCGGCCGGTGGGCAGCGCCTCGGCAGACAACCAATTTCCATCACCCTGCGGTTCAAAGCGTAGCGCCTGTTCCGGCGCGCGGCCCAGCGGATGGATGGCGCGCGCCGATATGACAAACCCTTGCCCCGCTGCACCATTGTCAGCGACTTTCAGGGCAACCTTGCCGCCTGCGACACGCGATGCGGCAATCGACCAGCCCAATTTGCTCTGGCGGTCGGCCTCGGCCAGCCATTCATTGTAGTTCTGGCTCGCCACATAGCTGTTGTCGACCACGGTGCCACCAAAGGTACCGATGGCGACCTTCGCCATGTAGATGTTGACCGCGATCACGATTCCGAAAAAGCCGATCAGGATGGCTGCCATATGATAGCCGGTAAAAGGCTTGCGCATCATATCTGTCATTGTGCTGTCTCCGGCCTTTCAAAGCGCACGCTATCGCTGTCGCCGCGTTCATTACCCGTCAGCGCGACGGCCTGGATTTCGAAATCGGTACGTGCCGAGCCTTCGGTCGGGGCGACGACAAACAGGCGAACTTTCTGCACCGTATCGGGCGCGACCGAGACCTTCACCCTATCGGTTGCAGTTTCGCGCGTTCCGGTGCTGGTCCATGCGACGGCGCCCGGCAGCCCCTTGACCACCAGTTCAACCTCGCGCTGGCGGGTTTCCATGTTGCGCACTTTGACGGTGTAATTGTTACGGATCGAGCCGTCCGACAGCTGCACATAAAGCGGGTTACGGTCATGCTGGACAGTCAGATCCAGCCGTGTCCGCTGCCCCAGCGTGAACAGCATGGCGAGGCCGATCAGGCACCAGATGCCAAAATAAATCAGCGTGCGTGGGCGGAACAATGTCTTCAGCGTAGGATGCGCCGTGCCGCCCGCCTTTTCGGTCGCGACATCATCGAGCGTCAGATAATCGATCAGGCCGCGCGGGCGGCCAATCTGCTCCATCACGCTGTCGCAAGCGTCGATGCACAGTGCGCAGGTGATGCAGCCGATCTGCGGCCCTTCGCGGATGTCGATACCGGTCGGGCAGACGGCAACGCACTGGTTGCAATCGATGCAGTCGCCAAAGCTTCCGGGTTGCGCCTCTGCCTTTTTGACCGAGCCACGCGGTTCGCCACGCCATTCGCGATAGGTGACGATCAGCGACTTTTCGTCCATCATCGCGGTCTGAATGCGCGGCCATGGGCACATATAGACGCACACCTGTTCGCGCATGAAGCCGCCGAAGATGAAGGTCGTTGCGGTCAATACGCCCACTGTCGCATAGGCAACAGGTGCCGCCTGACCGGTCCAGAAATCAACCGTCAGCGTTGGTGCGTCGGCAAAATACATGATCCACGCACCGCCGGTCCAGAAGGCGATGAACAGATAGATGGACCATTTGGCCAAACGCTTGAAGATTTTCTCAGGCCCCCACGGAGCCTTTTCGAGGCGGATCTGCGCGTTGCGATCGCCATCCACCAAGCGGTCGACATGCTGGAAAAGATCGGTCCACACAGTCTGCGGGCAGGCATAGCCGCACCAGGCGCGGCCGACCGCGCTGGTGACGAGGAAAAGCCCGATGCCTGCCATCACCAGCAAGCCAGCCACATAATAAAATTCGTGCGGCCAGATTTCGATGTTGAACATATAGAAACGGCGATTGGCGAGATCGACCAATACGGCCTGGTCGGGGGCGTGCGGCCCCCGATCCCATCTTATCCACGGCGTGACATAATAGATGGCAAGGGTGATCGCCATGATCGCCCATTTGAATCGCCGGAAGAAGCCGTTGACCGCCTTGGGGTAGACGCCCTTGCGCTTTTCGTAGAGCGGGTTGTCCGCCCCCATCAGGTCATCAAGGTTGGCCATTGGCCGCCTCAGCCTCCATTTTCGCAGGTGCAGCAGCAGGAGCCGCGGCAGCCGGAGTGGCTTCACCACCGCCCAGCGAGTAGACATAAGCAGCGAGCATCTTGATGGTAGCTGCGTCGAGCTTATCATTCCAGCGCGGCATCACGCCCTGACGGCTATATTTTACCGTCTCGGTCAGTGTCGCCTTGTCTCCGCCATAGAGCCAGATGCCATCTGCCAGATTCGGCGCACCAAATTCGCGCAGGCCCTTGCCATCAGTCCCGTGGCACGAAGCGCAATTGGTCGCGAACAGTTCCGCACCCTTGGCATTGGGCTTGGCCTTGCCAGACAGCGACTGAACATGGCCGACAACCGAAGCAATTTCGGCAGGCGTCAGCACGCCATCAAAAGCAGGCATGGCGGAAACCCGTGTTTCGGGATGATCCGGGTTCCGGATACCGTGCGTCAACGTATAATGGATTGCGGCAATATCCCCGCCCCACAGCCAGTCATCGTCGTTCAGGTTCGGATAGCCCTTGGAGCCAATCGCGCCCGATCCGTGGCACTGCACGCAATGCACCTTGAATGCGGCAGCACCGCCAGCAACTGCGCCCTGATAGAGCTTCTGGTCGGCAACCAGTTGCTCGACAGGGATAGCGGCCAGCGCATTCACCAATGGCGCACGCTTGGCATCCGCCGCCTGTATTTCTGCGGCCAACTGCCCCCGGCTCGTCCAGCCCAGCATCCCCTTGGTCGCGCTATCGACCAGCGGCCATGCCGGGTACATGATGACATAGGCCAGCGCCCAGATGATCGTGGTGTAAAAGGTCCACAACCACCAGCGCGGCAGCGGTGTATTCAGTTCCTCGATACCGTCCCATTCATGGCCGACAAAGGCCGTGCCCGTGGGCTGGTCGATACGTTGGGTGTCGTCACCAGGTTTTTTAGCCATTGTCGTCGTCCCTGAAAATCATGTTCGCCGCAGCGTCATGGTCGCGGCTTGCCCCCTTGCGAAACGTCCAACCGATGAGCCCCAGAAAGAGGAGAACGGTGAATACCAGCCCCCAGCTGTCGGCAAATGCCCGTGCGGATTCATAATTCATTTCGCAGCCTCCGCATTCGGCACCTGCTGTGCAGCCGCTTTCTTGTGGTCAACCAGCGTGCCCAGCATCTGCAGATAGGCAACCAAGGCATCCATTTCGGTGACGCGTGACGGATCCCCGTCATAGTCGCGGATCTGGACCTTGGCGTAGCGCTTCTTCAGCCCTTCGCTGTCGGCATTGGGATCGGCCTGTGCGACCAAGTCAGCATTCGCCTCGGCAATCGCTTCCTTGCTGTAAGGCACGCCGACCCGGCTCAACGCGGTCAGGTGCTTGGTCATATCACCGGCATTGAGATCGCGTTCGGCGAGGAAGGCATAAGGTGGCATGATCGATTCAGGCACAACTGCGCGTGGATCTTTCAAATGCGCGCGGTGCCATTCATCTGAATAGCGCCCGCCGACCCGCGCCAGATCAGGCCCGGTACGCTTCGATCCCCATTGGAACGGGTGGTCATACATGCTTTCCGCTGCCAGGCTATACTGCCCATAACGTTCCACTTCGTCGCGGAACGGGCGTACTTGCTGGCTGTGGCAGACATAGCAGCCTTCACGCATGTAAATGTTGCGACCGGCTTGCTCCAACGGCGTGTACGGCCGCATCCCCTCCACCTTCTCAACCGTAGAGTCGATCCAGAAGAGTGGCGTGATCTGCACCAGACCGCCAATTGCGACGGTGACCAGAGCAAAGAGGCCAAGCAGGGCAACGTTGCGTTCCAGCTTGCCATGTTCAATGATACGGAATGCCATTGTCGTTGCTCCTTATTCGGCCGGTACGGCAACCGCCGGGCGGTCCGCTTCAGGATTGTAGGGTGTTTCGGTCATTGGCAGCTCCTCACGGAGCGGCGAGCCGGCGATCGTCTTCCAGATATTGACCGTCATCACCAAGGCACCTGCAAGGTAGAGCAAGCCACCAAAGGCGCGGATCAGGTACATCGGGAACATCGCATCGACCGTTTCGACGAAGGAGTAGACGAGATAACCGTCGGCCCCATATTCACGCCACATCAGGCCCTGCATGATGCCCGAGACCCACATGGCCGAGGCGTAGAAAACGATCCCTGCGCTAGCCAGCCAGAAGTGCCAGTTGACCATGCGCAGCGAATAGAGACGCTGGCGATTCCACAGACGCGGTGCGAGATAATAGAGGCAACCGAAGGTCACCATGCCATTCCAGCCAAGTGCGCCAGAGTGGACGTGGCCGATGGTCCAGTCGGTATAGTGTGACAGACTGTTGACGGCCTTGATCGACAACATCGGCCCTTCAAAGGTCGACATGCCGTAGAAAGCGAGGCTCATCACGAACATGCGGGTAATCGGATCGGTGCGGATCTTGTCCCATGCGCCGTTGAGCGTCATCAGACCGTTGATCATCCCGCCCCAGCTGGGCATCCACAACATGATCGAGAAGACCATGCCGAGCGTCTGCGCCCAATCGGGCAGCGCGGTATAGTGCAAGTGGTGCGGACCCGCCCAGATATAGAGGAAGATCAGCGACCAGAAGTGGATGATTGACAGGCGATAGCTGTAGACCGGACGTTCGGCCTGTTTCGGCACGAAATAATACATCATCGCCAGGAAGCCTGCAGTCAGGAAGAAGCCCACCGCATTATGGCCGTACCACCACTGGGTCAGCGCATCCTGTACGCCGGCAAAGGCGCTGTAGCTCTTTGACCCAAGCAAGCTTGCCGGCATCGACAGATTGTTGACCAGATGCAGCATCGCAATGGTGATGATGAAGGCCAGATAGAACCAGTTAGCCACATAGATGTGCGGTTCCTTCCGGCGCAGGATCGTGCCTACGAACACCGCAAGATAGGACACCCAGACCACCGTCAACCAGAGGTCGACATACCATTCAGGCTCCGCATATTCGCGCGCCTCGGTAACGCCGAGCAGATAGCCAGTGGCGGCGAGCACGATGAACAGCTGGTAACCCCAGAAGACAAACCGGGCGAGACTGGGGAAGGCGAGCCTCGCCCGGCAGGTGCGCTGAACCACGTAGAAACTGGTGGCAATCAGCGCATTTCCTCCGAACGCGAAGATAACCGCCGACGTATGCAGCGGCCGCAAGCGTCCGAAAGTCGTGAATTCCAGATTGAGATTGAGAGCCGGGAAAGCGAGTTGCAGCGCGATATACAGGCCAGCCAGAAATCCGGCCAAGCCCCAGAAAATTGTCGCGATCACCCCGAGCCGGATCAGATCGTCATCATAGGTCGATGCGGCCTGTGACGACAACGCTGGATAGCGTTGGGTGATGAAGTCAAATCCCTTTGCGCTTGCAAAGGCGGCAATCAAAGCAGCAAGGCAGGCAATGCTCATATGAACCGAAAAGGCCCAATCCGCACTGGCTGCTGCCGCCAGGAGCAAGGCCAAAGCTATGGCCAACCAAGCCCCGCCCCGCATCATCAATCTTTCCATGATATTTCCCCGTTACTTTTCCCCTTGGACAGGGGAATTGGCATCAAAGCGCATCGCAACGACCACGCGAGTCCGCATTGACCTAAGTCAAGCAATCAGACTTGCACATTTTGCAACTACCGTCAGGCAGCTGTTGCGATGTTTTCCAGCCTGCGGCGGTCCTTGATGACAACGCTGCGCCGGTCAGGCAATTCTATGATTTCGGCCTCTTTCAGCTTGGTAAGCTGGCGGCTGACCGTTTCGATTGTGAGGCCAAGCAGATCACCCATTTGCTGGCGATCCATCGGCAATTCGAACTTGTCGAGAAAGGGTGCGATGGCACTGCACCCGACAGCACCAAGGCGGTCGGATATTTCGATTAGCAAGGTGGCGATCCGCTCGCTCGCGGTCTTGCGACCGAGCAGCATCATCCACTGCCGCGCACGGTCGAGTTCATCAAGCGTGCGTTGGAGCAGCTTGTGCTGCAGATCGGGATGTTCCTTGGCAAAGCCGTCAAACGCGGTGCGTGTGAAGATGCACACCTCCGCATCGGTCAGTGCGGTGACGCCGTAAGGGCTTTCTTTGCCAAAGGGGCGGCCGATAAAATCCGATGGAAAAACAACGCCTACAATCTGTTCACGGCCATCCTGCGTCGATACCGAAAGCTTCAGGACGCCCTGAATAACATTGGCAACGACAAGCGATTCATCGCCTTCCCACACGAGCGTCTGGCCGCGTGTTACATTTTGCTTGCGCCCCAGCTTACTGAGCGCCGCCAGTTCATCCGGCATCAACGCCGAACAAATCGCACGGTTCCGGACCAGGCAGGTATCGCAATCGGACATTCCCTTGCGCTATCCCCATGTGGCAGCCGGTGCAATCGTAAAAAAACGCAATTCCAGTTTCCCGATGTGCGCGATGACTACTCCCAATAATATCGCAGCCGCTTGCGCGTGCCGGTAACTTCTTCATTCAACGTCGCCGCATCAAACAAGCGACCACCGATCATGACCTTGGCAACCTTGTCCGAATTGCGGATGTCATTGCTTGGATCGGCATCGAGAACAATCAGGTCGGCAAGCTTTCCTGCCTCGATCGAGCCGACATCCTTGTCATAGCCGAGCGAGCGGGCTGCCTCTATCGTTCCCGCGGCCAGCGCCTCGACCGGCGTCATGCCGCCACGAACAAAGGACCAGAGTTCCCAATGGGCGGCTATTCCGGCCTCTTGTCCATGCGCGCCGATTGCAACAGGGACGCCCAGCTTGGCCAGCTTATGCGCTTCGCGTGCGCTGTCATCGTCAACATAATCCTCTTCCGGTGCAATTTCCCGGCGTGCATTATTGGCAGCTAAAACCTCGGGCGGCTGGTGCTTTTGCAGCAATGGATGACGGAACACATCGGTATGCGCGCGCCAATAGGGGTCAGCCGCAGGACCGCCATAGGTCACAACCAGCGTAGGTGTGTAACCGACTTTCGACTTTGAATAAAATTGCAGCACATCGTCATAGAACACGCCAAGCGGGATATTGTGTTCCACGGTAGTGTTGCCGTCGGCGATCAGCGTCATATCCATACCAAAGAGCGAACCGCCCTCGGCGACCGAGCGGATATTTTCCTTAAGCGCCGCGGCCACAACCTGTTGCCGCTGCTCCCGCCGGGGTTGATTGTAGTTTTTCACGCTATGCGCGCCCTGCGCCTTCAAACGCCGGACATGCGCCAGCGCGTCGTCAAAACTGTCGATCTGCGCATAGACATCTGCTGCTTTTGCACCGTAAACAATCTCACCCGTCGAAAAACTGCGCGGACCGATAATCAAACCTGCGCGTTGCATTTCGAGCGCGGGGAAGGCGGTTGCCGCACTGCTCGACGGGTCGTGTCGCGTCGTGATCCCCATGGCCAGTTCAAGCATGTTGACCCAATTTTGCTGCGGGGTGAATTCGTCAACGCCATGCGGGCCGTGCGCATGGGCATCGACCAGACCGGGGATGATGGTCTTGCCGGTGACATCGACAGATTTGGCGGTTGCCGGAATGGCGACTTCACCCACACGTCCGACCGCTTTGATCCGGTCGTTCTCAACCAGAACAACGCCATTATCGATGATACCGCCAGACTTGTCCGACATACTGACAATGCGGGCTCCGGTGAAAGCCACGATGCCCGATGGGCGGGCGGCCTTGACAGGCATCGACAATGAAAGCCCGGTTTTGGGAGACTCAAATTTCGCAGCTTTGGCGTCCTTGGCAAGCGGGCCGGACGGGAAAAATGCCGACGTTGGGGCCTGGAACAAGGTCGGCCCTATCGCCCAATACAGGCGATCACCGCCACCGCTCCAATGGATATAGTCCGCTCCACCGCTGCTGACTTTTACAACGAGCAGCGGTCCTCCGGATGAGCTTGCCCCGACATCTTGCGTTCCGGGCATGAGCGGCATGGCAAAGGCTTCATAATTCTGCCGGAAAGCAAAATTCTGTCCATCGGGCGATACTTCGAAAACCGTGGCCAATTCGCCCGATGCGTGGACGCGCTTGGCTTCACCATTAAAATCAACGCTCGCCAACTGTCGTTTGTTCTGTCCGGCTTCAGTGTAATAGATGCGATCGTTCAGATTGCCGAAATGCGGTGATGATCCACCTTTGGTTACACGGGTGGCAACGCCTCCGGTCGATGCGATCCGATAGATGCCTACTTCGTCCGACTGGCGGCTGGAAACTAACCCACCGCCCTGTCCTTTTTCATACACAATGGTTTTGCCGTCGGGTGAAAAACGTGGGCGTGCATAATGGCCGGATTGCTGGGTCAGATTGCGCGATGTACCGCCAGACGCCGCAATCGAACGGACCTCGCCCAGCCCCTTGTCGGTCCAGGCGACATAAACGACGGTCTTGCCGTCGCGCGACCAACTCGGATACGCCTCCATCTCCTCAACCGCCGACGTTAGCCTGCGGGCAGCACCTCCGGCAGCGGGCTTGACCCAGAGTTTACCCAAGGTTTCAAAAACAACATTGCGCCCATCAGGTGAAGTAACGACACCGCGCGGCATGCGGGTCTCAAATTCTGCTGGTGCCACTTCAACGGGCGGTCGGGGTGGATCAATCACCGCACGGCTGTCGGTGATACGGAACGGAATTGCACTTACATTTCCGCTCGACAAGTCCAGCTTTCGGATCTTGCCACCTGCCCAGAAATACAGGCTCTTTGAATCAGGTGACCAGTCCATATTGGGATAGACACCGGTGACGGCCCAGGTTTCCTGCACATCCTGATCGAGCGCGTCATAAACCTTGCGCTCATCGCCGCTCGCCAGGTCTTTAATGTACAGCTTGGATTTGGTGCGTTCGCGCCGAACAAAGGCGATTTTTGTGCCGTCAGGGGATGGCGTCGGGCGCACCGAGCCACCTGCACCCGAAACAGCGGTCTCGGTTTCCCCTGTTTCCAGATCGTAACGGTCAATATCAAACACGCGACCGTTGGAATCCTGCGCATATTGGAAAATCGGGCCCGGTGTTACATTTCGGGTGAAATAGATATAGCGACCGTCAGGGGCGAAGATGGGCTCACCCAATTCTTTCTGATGTTGCTCATTGGGCTTTTTCACCAAAGGCACACCGCCGCCACCCGAAACATGATATAGCCAAACTTCGCCAGTCCCGAGTGAACGTCCTGTTGTGAAATGCTTTTTCGCGGCGATGAATCTGCCATCGGGGCTCCAGCTGGGCTGGTTGAGCAATCGGAATTCCTCTTTGGTCAACTGCCGCTTGTTCGAGCCATCGGCGTTCATTATCCAGATATTGTCGCCGCCGCCGCGATCCGATGTGAAGGCAATCCGTTTGCCATCGGGCGAGAAACGCGGCTGGGTTTCATAAGGCAAGCCTTCGGCAATGCGTGTGGGTGTGCCGCCAGAAACGGGAAGGGTGTAGATGTCCCCCAGCAGATCAAAAGCCAGCATTTTCCCATCGGGACTGGCATCAATATTCATCCACGACCCTTCACCGACGTCGATTGCAATCTCTCGTGTCGTCAATCCCGGCGGGGCAGCGACATCCCATTTTCCAGGCTTTTCGTCAGCCGGTGCCGCCTGCGCGTAAGCGACATGCGACGACGAAAACAGCATGGCTGCACTCGCCCACAAGGCTGCTCTATGAATTTGCCGCATTTTCAGTCCCCGCTGTTCAAACAATTTTTGCAAGCTGTCACGGCTAGGGCAACTCTGCAAGCAGAGACGCGGCGTTTCGATATCCGGCACTGTGTTTTCGGTGAACAGATACAAAAAAAGCCCGACCAATGGCCGGGCTGTTGTCTTTGGTTGCGGGAGTAGGATTTGAACCTACGACCTTCAGGTTATGAGCCTGACGA